>NZ_CAXBBX010000001.1:0-672483 GCF_963974365.1 uncultured Algoriphagus sp.
CTAGCCGAGTAATCGACTAGCCTTTTAAACTATCTATTTTTGAGACAGCCTCTTTATTATTAGTCAAGTACGTCTGCGGTATCTACGGGAGCTTGGGACTGATTAAATTTTGCCCTGCTGATACTGTCGAGTTGTGCTCTGTCGTATTCTCCAGTATCAGGTTCTTCTACCTCAAAGTTTACATCTTCAGTATCCTCCTCCAGCTCAACTTCCTCTTTGCAAGTCAAGCATACTAATCCCTGCTCATTAAATGTCCAGATTGCATTTTGGGAAAGATCGTTTGAACTGTAGCCATTTCTATAAATGGTGTTTCTTAGGATTTCGAGAAGCGAGCGTTCCATGATAAATGGTTTATCATAAGGTATCTCCAGAAAGAGATTCAGTTTTTGATCTCTGAACTTATCCAAGTTGGAAACATCGTAACCTTCATCGAAAGTGATCATAGAATCCAATACATCATAATGGTAAGTGATCATTTTGGCATTGTTCATTGCCTCAGCTTTGGTTTTGCCTCTGGCAAAGAAATCCTCGCGAAGTGTGACTGTGCTATCAGAAGTCCCTTCGATTTTCAGGTTTACGTTATTGAATGTAGACTCTTCACCGATTGGGTTTAGTCGCAGAATCATGATTCCTTCAGTGACAGGCACTGTGTTTTCGATTTTATGCCAGTTCTCTTCTTTGAATTGTGCTACGATCAATGGGATTTGGAAAGCACAGATTCCTACACAAAGCAACCATAAGCCAAGTGCTACAAAGCCAAATCGTGAGCCAATTAGATTCTTTTGCATCAAAACGCTAAGTCCTAGCAGAATGATGATGATACCTGGGATGATCAACAGGAACGATGCTCCTACCACTAACCAAATTGGAATCAGATTGGAAAATAGCTCCACTGGGAAATTATCCATTAGTACTCGGTAGTCGTCGTTGGTAAATATGCCCAAGTAAACTGCCAAGCTAAATATAGGTGCGATGGTCAATCCTAATCCGATAAAGAATACAAACAAACCGAAGATCACCCGGATCACATTCAGGAAGAATCTTCCTAATGGTCCCAAAGCTGATCCAATAGCTTCGATGACCTGTCCTATTATTCTAAATGGAGTAAGGAGGATTTGTCTCGTTCTTGACTCTGGTGCTTTTGGGATAGGGTTGATGTTTTCCTTCAAGGTCGAATCAATATTATCCAACGTGATTTCACCACCCTTCATACGAATACGCTCAGTGATCGAACTGGCCACTGGTGTGATAATCCATAGAATCAGATAGATCAGGAATCCTGATCCGCCTGCCAAAATCAAAAAGGCCAATGCCAATCTTGTATAGACCACTTCCACACCGAAGTAAGCTGCCAATCCACTTGCCACACCACCGATTACCTTATCGTCAGGATTTCGGTAAAGTTTCTTGATGTTTTTATCCTCTTCTATTTCATAGGAAACTGGCAGGATAATCCAAAGTACGATGTAGGCGATGGCTGCAAAGATTCCAAAACTTAGGTTCAATCTGAAGTCATCAAATGGCCAGATGTCTAAGAATCCAAAGTTGAAACGCAGATTTCCAGAGAAAAGCAAAAGGATAGCGATCAGTCTCGTCCAAAGTGGATCTATGGTAAAGTAATGAGCCACTCCGGCGCATACACCTCCAAGGATTTTACGGTTTTCAAGGCGCATTAATTTTTTATACCCTTTTCTCTCAGAATCCGGAGGAGTGACATACTTATAGAAATCCTGGTCTTTGGAAGCATTTTCCTCTTCTTGATCAGCTTCTGCTTTTTCCTCATCTACAGAGGCAAAATCCGCTATAGTACCCATCTTCTCGATGAGTTTGTCAACGTTTTCCGCAGAGATTACCTGCTTATTGTTTTTCAGGTTACTGAGAAAGATCTCGGCAATTCGGTTTTCAATATCAGAGATGATCTCGTGATTGTCTTTATAGGAAGAAAAGTGCTGATTGATCGCATCCAGGTATTTTCGGAGCGTGTCGTAGCCGTCTTCCTCGATGTGGAAAAGAATCCCACTGATGTTTATACTTATAGTCTTTTTCATCTGTTTGTCATTAAATTTTTACGGTCAGATGGAATCTCGCCTGTTAGAGAGTTGCTCCACTTTGAGATAGTTGATGTAGGGATAGCTTTCATGATCAATTCTTTGAGGTGATAAGAAGGGTGGAATTGACTAGTGAATCCCAGGTGTTGGAGAGTGTGCCCAGAAAGGATTTTCCTTCTTCCGTGATGGAGTAGTATTTCCTCGGCGGACCGGATTCAGACTCTACCCAGCGATATTCGACCAATGAGGCTGACTTCAGACGATTGAGCAGCGGGTACAGCGTGCCTTCCACTACGATCATTTGAGCTTGGGTCAGCTCTTCGATCAAATCTGAAGTATAAACCTCGCCTCGAGAGATGATATGCAACACGCAAAACTCCAAGAGTCCTTTGCGCATTTGAATCTGTGTGTTGGCGACATTCATTTGTAAGGTGATTATGTGTCAATGTTTCGGGAAATACCTATTTCCGTCCCTTCTTGGTAAAGAAAAATTATACCAATCTTTCCCAAGCTACCTTGTATAACCTATTTCCTTGTGATAAACAGGTAGTAGGTATAGTGATATAGTCAAAAAACCACTCTTAATTCACTCAGATCGATGTTTTAGGTTTTTTGAACGTGGAGGAAAAAAAGTTTTCAAAAAAAATATTGGCTTTCCAACTTTAATAAAATGTTAAATTTCTGAACATATTTATGTACGGGGGCGGACAGGTGAGCTGGGATATGGGAGAAGTAAATTGATTACTGATCGTGCCTTTGGCACTCTTCGCTATTTTAATATGCTGCATTAACCCAGAATTGCATTCTGGGCTTTTACAGGTATTGCCTTTGGCAAACTGTTTATTCAATCTACTTTTTGTGCCCAAGGCACAAATGGTAATAGCTAAGAATACAGCGAAGCGAGATTCAGGGTAATGAGGTTCATTGAGGATACTAAGAGTGCCAACGGCACGATCCGAATTAATGCTTATTTCTGTTTTCCGTCAATCAAAGCCAAATCCAGTTTCCATGTTTTAGGTGTATTTCCGCAATTGTATCAGTAAATGATTAAAATCGACTTATCTATAGGTGAAAACTCGCATTGCGGTAATTTCGCTCACCGGTCTTCCTGCAAAGCAGGAAAAGAAAGTAAGTAAGGTTTCTGGCATTACAAGAGATAATAAAAGCGGCATTATTTCATTATTTTCCGCACCAGTTACAATTGGACTGATTATTTGGTTTATTTTGAAAGGTGAATTTTAGCAGAGCAACTACAGTTTTTTATTCCTTTCTCTTAATCCTCTTAGTGGGAGGGAGTACGCATGTTTTTTCCCAGGATTTAGCTCCCAAATATTCCAATGAATTTCTCAGCATAGGAGTAGGAGCCAGAGCACTTGGGATGGGTGGAGCACAGGTCTCAGCCGTTCGTGATGTGACGGCAGCCTATTGGAATCCCGCGGCCCTGATGGGAGTCCAGCATAAATATGAGTTCAGTCTGATGCACTCGGAATACTTTGCCGGAGTAGCCCAATACGATTACCTAAGTTTCACTACGCCGATCAAAGATCAAAGCCAAGTGGCAGTTTCGCTGATTCGCTTTGGAGTGGACGATATTCCCGATACCCGATTTCTCTATGATGCGAATGGCGCTTTGAATTACAATAATATCCAGTTTTTCAATGCGGCAGATTATGCCATGCTACTCTCCTATGCACGGGATCTATCAGACAAATTCAAAGTGGGAATGAACGCCAAAATTATCCATAGAAATGTAGGCAAATTCGCCCAAGCTTGGGGATTTGGATTGGATGTGGGCGGAATCTATGTGAAAGAGAAGCTGACTCTGGGATTGATGGTTCGTGATATCACGACCACTTTCAATGCCTGGTCGCACAATGCAGAATTGGTGCGGGAGATCTATTCCCAAACAGACAATGAGATTCCTGTTAATTCGGTAGAGCTAACCTTGCCAAGAGCGATTTCCTCTGTGGCTTACACTTTTCAGATTGGAAAGCAGTTCAGTTTGCTTACGACCCTGGACTTGGATATGACCTTTGATGGGGAAAGAAATACCGTGATTAGCACGCCTTTGCTAAGTATAGACCCAAGGTTTGGGCTGGAAGCAGGTTTTCAGAATATTGCTTTCCTACGTGCAGGTGTTGGGAATTTCCAGTACATCAAGGATTTTGACGGATCGGAAAGCTTGAATATGCAGCCGAGTATGGGCATTGGGGTTTTTATCAGTGAGCGATTTCAGATTGATTATGCGCTTTCTGATATTGGAAATGTGTCGGAGACACCCTATTCCCATGTGTTTAGTGTAAAAGTGAGTTTGGAGAAATTGGATCCTGATTTCAGGAAATATAAAAGCTGGACAGACAAATGATGAAAAAACTCACCCTTGTTTTTCTGGCATTGCTAATGCTTTCCAACCTAGCTCTAGCTCAGCAGGCCGTCTGGTATAATTATGACCAAACTTACTATAAAATCCCAACTGGTTCGGATGGAATTCATCGAATTTCCGCCACTTCACTAAACAACTCAGGGATAAACCTGACAGGCTTGGACCCTAGAACTATCCGCATTTATCATAGAGGAAAGGAAGTTGCGATTCATGTAGAAGGAGAAAATGACGGGAAGTTTGATGCGGGCGATTACATAGATTTCTTTGGGCAACGAAACGACGGGACGGTGGATAAGTTGCTTTACACGGACTTTGAAAAGATCCCAAATCCATATTTCAACACCAATTCTGATACCACTGCTTTTTTCCTCACAGTCACCACTGGGCAGAATGGAAAGCGGATGAATCTCCGATCTGCCCCAGAGGGATCCTTGCCAGTAGCGACAAGTTATGCATCAGAGAAATTATTGGCTCTTGGTGAGCAATATTCACTGGGTGTGGGTTATGCATTTGACTTTAGATTATCCAAATTTGATCAGGGGCAAGGGTGGATGTCAGCCGTCATCACAAAAGGAAATACCCGACAGCTAACCTTGAATCAACTCGGAGTAATGGGGACAGGCACCGCCAAGCTCGAAATCGGATTGGTAGGTAGGTCGTATAATCCTCACACCACAAGAATTTTGGCTGGACCTACTGCAGCAAATCAGCGGCTTATAGGCACTATTTCGAGTCTTCAATACGAGTATCCTCAGGTCACCTTAGACCTAGCTATGAGTGACTTCAATTCGGACGGAAGTATAGTCATTGGGGTGAATTCAGCTGGGTCGGAAGCTACCGATAATATATCTGTGGCTTACGCCAAAATCACTTATAGAAATAGTGTCAGTTCTGGTGATTTTGCTTCGAAGTTGTTCATTTCTCCTTCTGGAAATCAGAGAATCCAACTCTCAGGGATTTCAGGTAATTATTCTGCACTAGAAATCTCCGATCGGACTAATCCTCAGAAAGTTCAGCTTAGTAAATCTGGGCAAACCTTGTCTTTCAGGTCTTCTGTCTCAAGTGATTCCAGCAGAGTTTGGATTCAAAACGAGGAGAATATCATCCCGATTGCTACGCTAGAGCCGGTCAAATTCAGGAACTACCTAGCTCAGGCCGCAAATTATATTTTGGTAGGACATTCAGCTTTGGAGCAGCCCACCACCCAATTTGACAATCCCTTAAAATCCTATGCTGAACACAGAGCTTCGCCAGCTGGAGGTGGCTTCGATACGTTGACCCTAAAAATGGAGGATTTGTATAATCAATTTTCCTACGGAGAATATACTCCCGCAGCGATTTATGAGTTTTTGAGAGCGTATTTTCCAGTGCATAAACCTACACATATGCTGCTAGCGGGAAGGGCTTTGGCGATTTATTCTACAGCCAGAGCTGGAGGAGTAACTTATTTCTACCGAAACAACCCAGCCGCGTTTAGCTTTCGGGATCTTGTTCCTGCAGGTGGGTTTCCTTTTTCAGACAATGTCTACACGTTGGGACTTGATCCTTCTAAACCCGATGCTCCAGCATTAGCTGTAGGGAGAATTCCTGCCAGAAATGCCCAAAACCTAGCTGATTACCTAGGCAAAGTTATTGAAAAAGATGCTGTAGGGATTTCTGAGGCCTGGCAAAAGGAGTTGGTGCATCTCAGTGGAGGTGAATCAGAATTTGAGTTGGAGAGGTATTACAACTTTATGAATGGTTTTAAAACCATTGCCGAAGGGCCTTATCTAGGTGGAAATGTGACTACGTATCGAAAACGATCCAACTCTACCATCGAAGTGATCGACATCACGGGGGATCTGAATGAAGGTCGTTCCATGCTTACCTTTTTTGGGCATGGCGCCCCTACAGTGATTGACATTGAAATCGGGTTTGCCTCGGATCCTACCTTGAATTATCAGAACAAAGGCAAGTATCCAATTATGCTTTTTAATGGCTGCGATTACGGAGCTGCTTACGGCAACAGCTATACGCAAGGTGAGGACTGGGTGATCACGCCGGACAAAGGCGCCGTTTCCGTATTGGCGAACTCGGCTATTGGGGTGGATGTGTACCTGCGTCGCTATTCAGATATGTTTTACAGGAAAGCTTTTGCGGATAGCACCTTGATCTATCGCACGATGGGAGAGGTGAAGCGGGAGGCTGAGGAGGCATACATTGATAGCTATGGCACAAGTCCACTGTCCTACTCGCACATGGAGCAGATGATTAATTATGGTGATCCGGGACTCAGAATTTTCCCTGCGGACAAAGCTGATTATGCTGTGAAGGTGGAAGAAGTATCAATAGATAGTTTTGATGAGATTCCCGTATCTGTGCTTTCAGATAGTTTGAAATTAAGTTTTGTGTTGAGAAATATTGGTAGAGTTGATACAGATTCTATCGAATACAAAGTGACTAGAAGGCTACCAGATGGATCTATGGAGACTTTTGATCCGGTGAAAATCCCGTATATCCCCCGTGTTGACTCACTCTTTTTTACCATACCAAATACCGGCCGAAATTCAGCTGGAGAGAACACCTTTACCATTGAAGTGAATTCCGCCAGAGATGTGGATGAAATGACTTTTGTGAATAATACGGTCAACTACACGAAATTTATTTCACTCAGTGGCACACTGAATATTTACCCACTGGATTATGGCATTGTCACTAGTACCACGACTACGCTGGTAGCTCAGGCACCTGGGAAGGTTACGACTGATCGTACCATTATCATTCAACTGGATACCGCAGCTTCCTTTAATTCTGCGTACCGCAAAGAAGTTCGAGTGACCACGAGAGGTTTGGCAGAAATGCCTCTGCCGCTGACTGCTTTTTCGGATAGCACGACTTTCTATTGGAGATCAAAATTTCAGGAAGTCAACCCTGGAGAGACAGACGCCTGGACGAGTTCCAGTTTCTCCTTAATTCCAGCTGGCCCGGAAGGCTGGACTCAGCGAACAAGCTATCAGCTCGATGAGGATCAATTGACCAATCTGGAGATCAAGGAGACGGATAGAACCTGGAAGTACAAGGAGATTCAGGAGAAAATCGAAGTGTTCACTGTTGGAGCTGGAGTGGATACCCTTTCATTCAGAAACACCCAATTCTATCTGGATCAGATCCCGCAGATCATCGATAATGTGAACAATGCCAATAGTCGTCTCTGTCCAAACGGCTCCCTCGGTTTGGTGGCTTTTGAGCAAAAAAGTCTGATGCCATACCTCGCAATTCCTGTTCCGGGCTTTGATATTTTGGATTCTCGGGCTTGTGGTCGCGTGCCGCAAATGATCCAAAGTATCCAGAATTCCTGGATTACCACACCAGGTCAGCGAATGTTGATTGATTATGTGAACAACGTCAAGGTCGGGGATTATGTGGTGGTCTTCACTGTGGGCAATGTGACTTTTGAGGCTTGGCCAGATATTGCTTTTGAAAAACTGAAGGAATTCGGAGCAAGCGAGGCTACACTGAGAGCCTTGAAAACCGGTGAGCCTTATATTCTTTACGGGAGAAAAGGCATGCGTCCGGGCGAGGCGATTGAGATTGTGGGTGACAAAACCATGGAAGTTCCGGCTTCCCAGCAGACACTTTCCTTTGATACTGAGCTTTCGGGTTACATGACTTCTGGGATGATTTTGACCCCTAGAGTTGGTCCCGCGTCCACTTGGGAGCGTTTCTTCCAACACGTGAATGCGAGAAACTGGATCAATGAGGAGGAGAAAACTTACTTTGACATCATCGGAGTGAAGGAAAATGGGGAGGAAGACTTGCTGATTGGGAATACGTTCGATCAGGAAATGGATCTTTCCTTTATCAATTCGGAGACTTATCCTTACTTGAAACTTCGATATAGCATGAACGATGAGGAGTCCACCGCTCCGGCTCAGTTGGATAAGTGGCAGGTAAATTATACCGGAGTGCCAGAAGGTGTGTTGATTCTAAAATCCGCCAAAGAGCAAGTCAATCTTCGGGAAGGGGAGACGGGCTTGCTCGAACTGCAATTCAAGAATATCTCGAAGTACAACTTCCTGGATTCTATTCAGGTGGATTGGAAAATGACCAATCTATCGAGCAAGAAAGTAGAGGAGTTTTCGAAGAAATTCCCTGCGTTGAAGGCTGGAGAGGCTTTTGACTTTACGATTGAGTTTAATTCCATCGGGAAAACAGGGGAGAATAGGCTGGAGATTTTTGCCAATCCTAGAATTCAACGGGAACAAACTTTCCGTAACAATCAGGTGGATATGGGGCCGTACTTCATCGTTGAGGGAGATAATTCCACTGCTTTGCTGGATGTGAACTTTGATGGAATCTACATTATGGATGGGGATATCGTCTCGCCAAATGTGCTAATCACGGCTCTTCTGAAAAATGACCAGACCTTGATTTATAAAAAGGACACCGTCGGTCTGGATCTGTACCTCAAGCAAAACTGCGAATCCTGTGACTTCAAACGGGTAAGTTTCTCCAATCCAAACCTAACTTGGACACCGGCTTCCGAAGATGAGGACTTCAAAGTTTCCCTGATTCCTGGACCTCTGGAAGATGGAATTTATACCCTTCGGGTGGTCAATGAGGATTCCAGCGAACCTTATGAGATTACGTTTGAAGTGATCAATGAATCCCAGATCACGAACTTTTATCCGTATCCAAATCCATTCAGTACCTCGGTTCGCTTTGTCTTTACGGTGACGGGCATGGAAGTGCCCGATGAAATCAAGATTCAGATTATGACTGTGACCGGAAAGGTAGTCAGGGAGATCTTGCAGAATGAATTGGGTCCAATCCGAATCGGGAACAACCTGACCGAGTACGCTTGGGACGGCAAGGATGAGTTTGGAGATCAGCTTGCCAATGGTGTCTATATCTACCGCGTGCTGGTCCGCAAAAACGGGCAGTTTATGGAGCATAGACCTACTGCCGGAGACAAGGCATTTAAAAAGGGATATGGGAAGATGTATTTGTTGAGGTAGTGAGGTAGAGTGGGAAAAAGAATGTTTCGATTTTAGTGGAGACTGGTTCTTTCATTAGTTGTGAAAGAGTTAGAAAATGTTTAGTAGGTATAATTCAAAATCCCGAAAAATGGAAAATATTCTACAGAGTTTCAAAGATGAAATTGAAGAGTTGTTTAAAGCCTATAGAATGGCGCATTTCTCATTGTATAACATGAAAAGCACATATTACAATTTCAAGATTAGTAATCCTGAAATAGAAAATTTTGTTTTGGAAGATGAAGATTTTAATAATCTTGTTCGATTTAATGAAAAGGAAATAAATAAAAACTCTGAGGGAGGTTCATACCAAAGAATAATTGCCGGGAGTACTATTGCCATGTTTTTTAATATTTGGGAAGATAAATACCGGAAGATAATTGCTGAAAAAGTTGGTGTAAAAAAGGATGATATCAAAAGTGATTTTTTTGCCGAATTGCGATTAATAAGACAAAGTGTTACTCATAATAATTTTCAAGCTATAAGGGACTTGAAAAGACTAGATAAATTAAGTTTTGTTGGTGATCCAACTCATCTAAAATTGTCAAGTTTTGAAGTGCAAAAAATTTATGAGGAGCTTGTAAAAGAAATTGATCAGATAGCCTCCCTCTATTCTGCGCATTGAGGCTAGCAGTATTTCATACCCTGCTGAGCGCAGTCTAGGAGTTGCAGTAGATATGTGAGTTTGCAACTATACCTTTCTATCAATTAGAGATTGTAATTTGATTATATTCTAAAAATTAGTTGATCAGAATTAGCAAATTAGGAATTGCTACAAAAAGTAAAACACACCAATCAAATGAATAGAGGAATAAACGACAGAAGTTTGATAATTATTAATTTTATAATTGTGGCTTATTTCATTCTGATTTGGGTTGTCAATTACTTTGAATTAGAATTTGTGCTAATTGGAGTTTTTGTTGAGCTACTCACCATTCCATTTTTGCTTGCCCAACTTGTTTTTTTATTCCTCGGGATAAAATTTGTCTTCCAAAACGAAAAACGTCCTTTGATGATTTTTAGCCTTTTGGCTTTAGCCCTATGCACATTTTTTACAATTGGCAGTTTTTTTTAATCCACACTCCAAAGAAGAATTTGGCTTTAGGAGAAATCCAGATTAGTCAAAACATTTCCACCTCCAAACAGCTTTACAAGTAGTATAGATTGACAATCCATTTCTTAGGAAAAATGGGTTTTAGCAAAAGAATTATACTAATGACAGAGCGGGAAATTGATAGAATTATAGAAATGGCTTGGGAAGATAGAACTCCTTTTGAAGCGATAGAAACGCAATTTGGAGTTGCTGAGGTAGAAGTGATCAAATTGATGCGGAGGGAGTTGAAAGAGAGTTCTTTCAAAATGTGGAGAAAGCGCGTAAACTCTGGAGTAAGCCAGAAACACCTGAAAAAGAGGAGTTCTGATATCGAGCGATTCAAATGCAGCAGGCAAAGAAGTATCTCCAATAATAAGATAACCTAGTGCATACTTTTCCAACGGATTTACCTTCGATAGAAAGTCGGGTTCGAGCCATTGATCCTGTAAGCTATGCAGCGACCCGGAATTACAAAGACGGGGCAGTAACCCATCTGAGCCCATATATTTCCAGAGGTGTGATTTCTACCAAGCAAGTTTTTGAACACATCAAAACCTTGGGTTTGCCTTGGTATAAAGTTGAGAAACTCGTTCAGGAACTGGCCTGGAGAGATTACTGGCAGCAGGTATGGATTGCGAAAGGAGAGGGGATTGAGCGAGATCTCAAACAGGATCAAACCCCAATTTCAAATCATCAGATTCCGTCTGCAATAGTTAATGCTGAGACAGGAATTGAGGAAGTGGATAAGGCGATCATTGAGCTTTACGAGACTGGTTATATGCATAATCATATGCGTATGTACGTGGCATCTATCTGCTGCAATATTGCCAATTCCCATTGGCTTCAGCCTGCAAAATGGTTGTATGGGCACTTACTGGATGGAGATTTAGCGAGCAATCACCTAAGTTGGCAGTGGGTGGCCGGAGCTTTTTCCAGTAAGAAATATTATGCGAACCAATGGAACATCAATACCTACTTTAAGAGTGATCAAAAAGACACTTTTCTTGATTTGCAATACGAGGAGTTTGAGCATTTAGAGATACCGGGCAAATTACTTGATACTGTTCCTTTCGATTTGGAGACATTACTTCCAAGTCATTTACAACCAGAGCTTGTCAAGAATAAAACCACACTCATTTACAATTACTACAATCTCGATCCTTACTGGCATCAAGGAGAAAATGTGCAACGGGTTTTATTGCTGGAGCCATCCTTTTTTATGGAAAACCCAGTGAGCCAAAAATGTATTGACTTTGCATTGGATCTGGCAACTAATATTAAGGGTGTCCAGCTTTTCGTGGGTGAGCTTTCTGATTTGGAAGAGCTAGTCAACTCTGAACATTTTATTTTCAAAGAGCATCCAAAGAATACTCATTATAAAGGCAAAGAAGAGCCTCGGGAATGGATGAGTACTGTAAAAGGTTACTATCCATCTTTTTTCGCCTTTTGGAAAAAGTGTAAAAAGGAAATTCGATACGAATCGGACAAGGAGCAGGAAAAACAATAAATACCACTATGCATCTAAATAAAGAAGAAATAGAAGGACTTGAGCGAAGCTATAAATTGAATTTAATCAACTCGATTTCCGGGATTAAACCTGCAAATCTGATTGGGACTAGGTCATTAGATGGCAAGGATAATGTCGCAATTTTCTCTTCTGTGGTGCATTTGGGGTCAAGCCCTGCTCAACTGGCTTTCATTATGCGCCCGCAAACTGAGATTCCTCGGGATACATATCCCAATATTATGGAAACGGGATTTTACACTATCAATCATGTTTCAGAGGCATTTATAGAAAAAGCGCATTATACCTCAGCTAAATTGGAAAAAGGGGACTGTGAATTTGAAAGGATGAAGTTGAAGCCAGAGTATATTGGAGACTTCCATGCGCCTTTTGTGAAGGAAAGTCCTGTTAAAATAGGGATGAAGCATTCGGAAAGTATTCCCTTGCCTAATGGATGTATTTTCGTAATTGGTTCGGTGGAGATGATCATCTGTCCGGATGATATCATCAATGACCTAGGGCAAATGAATTTAGAAAGTTATGCTGGTATCGGGATTTCAGGTTTGAATACCTATTATGGCTTAACTAAACTGGACTCTTTTCCCTATGTACGGGAAAATGAAATTCCTGAATTCAAGTGAAGAAATCAGACCTGCCAGCAAAAAATTGCCTAGTGTGTAAAAGACCTTTTGCTTGGCGAAAAAAATGGGAAAAGAACTGGGAAGAGGTGAAGTATTGCAGTGAAAGATGTAGGAGGAATAGAGCAGAAAGACTTTGATGAAATCATCAAGCAACTACGAGAATTAAGAGTTGGGGTCTAACCTTGATCATTGACTAGTGCACATACTTCATTTTTTCTTTTTTCTCAGGTAATTATAAATCCCTGCAACGCCGATTACCAATAGAGCAAGTCCAATTCCCCACTGTAAAGGACTATTCATAGATTCTTTGGCAGCTATATAGGAATTGGCAATGACTCCGGCGGCGAAAGCGATGACGGTTCTAGTGAGCATACCAGGAATACCATAAACCAATACTTTCCAAATCTTGATATTCAACGAGGCAAAGAGAAAATTGGATACTGCAAAGGGTACAATCGGAGAGATTCTTACGAAAAAGACCAGGGATCCTTCCTTTTCTTTTCGGGATTCTACTTCTTTCCGGAATTTCGGGTTTTTCTTAAAAAGTAATTCGGTAAAACCCATGTTGGTGATTTTGCCTAACCCATATCCCAAAACCGAGGCCAGAGAATACCCCAAAATCAAGAAGGGTAAGGAAGCCCAACCGAAGTAGAATCCAGACGCTAGCGCGATGAGCGTAGTTGGCAGCAGAGCCAAGCCCATCAGAAGCGCTCCAATTGCTGTATATACGAAGAAATCCAAACCACTTTCAAGATGGTATGCTTCTAGGAGATTATACTTTGTGGCAAAAATCACACTTCCTATGAAGGGCATTGCAGTGACCCAAAGCCAGGCAAAAATTCCTGCAGGGTGACTGCCGAAGTACCTTCGGATAGTTTTGAATATCCTGCCCTTTTTTGTCATATTTGGTCTCTTAACTAGTGGATCTACTGGGAATGTCTGCAAGTTTAACATGCCCTGTTTAAAATAACCCTGAAAATCTTAACTGATTTTAATTTTCCAACGATCCAAAACAACCTAAACCAATTACGAATGAAATTTGGAACAAAAGCCATACATGCCGGAATAGAGCCAGATCCTGCTACTGGAGCGATCATGACTCCCATTTACCAGACTTCCACTTATGTGCAATCGTCGCCTGGGGATCACAAAGGTTATGAGTATTCCCGAACACATAATCCAACTCGAACTGCTTTGCAAAATAACCTTGCAGCGCTGGAAAATGGAAAACATGGAATTTGTTTTTCCTCTGGCTTAGGAGCTATCGATGCGGTAATCAAGTTATTTAATCCAGGTGATGAAATAATCAGCACCAATGATTTATATGGTGGAACTTATCGTCTATTCACCAAGGTCTATGAGCGATATGGCATCAAATTCAAGTTTGTGCCTATGTCAGATCCTACTTCAATAGCTGATCATATTACTGAAAAGACCAGGATGATCTGGGTAGAAACGCCTACTAATCCGATGATGAATATCATCGATATTGCTGCAGTAGCAAAGTTGGGTAAAGGCAATAAAATCATAGTGGCGGTAGATAATACATTTGCATCTCCCTACCTTCAAAATCCACTGGATCTCGGGGCAGATATTGTGATGCACTCTGTGACCAAATACCTAGGCGGGCACTCCGATGTGGTAATGGGAGCTTTAGTTGTGAATGATGATGAGTTAGCGGAAAAACTGGTTTTCATCCAAAATGCATCTGGCGCAACTCCAGGTCCACAGGACTGTTTCTTGGTAATTAGAGGAATCAAAACACTTCACCTAAGAATGGAGCGCCACTCTCAAAACGGGAAAACAATCGCTGCCTATCTTAAGAATCATCCAAAAGTAGATAAGGTTTATTGGCCGGGCTTCGAAGATCATCCAAACCATGCAATTGCCAAAAAGCAAATGCGTGATTACGGTGGAATGATTTCGTTCACTTTGGTTGGAAATAAAGAAGCTGATGCAAGAAAAGTAATGGAGAGCTTTCATTTATTTGCCTTGGCAGAATCTCTCGGTGGAGTAGAATCGCTTTGTGGACACCCAGCTTCTATGACTCATGCGAGTATCCCAAAAGAAGAGCGGGAAAAAGTAGGGTTGGTTGAATCCCTGATTCGATTGAGTGTAGGCGTGGAAGATGCCGAAGATTTGAAGAATGATTTGGCCAATGCATTGGAGAAGATTTAAAGAATAAGAATAGTAATACCGAAGCCGTTCGTTTTTAGCGAACGGCTTTTTGTTTTTTAATCGCAAGCTCCGCGGAGGTTTTCTCAGAGAATCAAATTCATGATATTACCGATCGTGCCGTTGGCACTCTTAGATTTTTCCATTTTGCATTTGAACCCCGAATTTCGCTGCGCTGTATTCGGGGCTGATACGGGTTGTGCCGTTGGCACAATGGTTAATTCAAGCTAAACAATAACCGAATACTTTCTTTTTATTGTGTTTATTTAATTCCTGAACCTTGTAAATCGTAATGTCTAAAAAAGAATCCTTGCCAACGGCAAGGCCTGTAAAAGCCCAGAATCCAATTCTGGGTCATATGGAATTCGATTTTTTAAATTGAGTGCCAACGGCACGATCAGTATTGAAAAGCCCCATCAATTTTTCTCCTTCGCAAATCACCTCCTCTTTGTCACTATTCCACCTCACCTAACTGCGAAATTCCTTAGATCTTTGACTGTCATTTAAAACGTAATAAGATGGATTCTACTAAAAGAGATAAAATCATTTTCTGGACAGCAACGAGCTTTATCTTTCTTTTTGAAGGCGTGATGCCTGCCCTCACTTCTCAGACAGATCTAGCGAAACAAGGTGTTCAACATTTAGGCTACCCCATGTATTTCGGGAATACTTTGGTTGTTTTTAAAGTATGTGGCACGCTCATTTTGATGATCCCTAAGTTTCCAAAACGAGTGAAAGAATGGGCTTATGCGGGATTTACATTCGACTTTATTTTTGCTTGTATTAGCCACTATGCGGTAGATGGATTTGGGTTTAATGCCATATTCCCACTTATCATTTTAGCAATTTTAATGGTCTCTTATGTTTATTTTCACAAATTGAACCCTGAACTCAAAACCTCCTGATTATGTCATTTCAAGCTTACTTGGACAATATTCAAACAAAGACAGGAAAAACTCCCACAGACTTTAAAGAACTAGCCTCTTCAAAGGGCTTTTATCTTGATGGAAAAATCGCTCCAGGGATCAAAGCAACCGAAATTACAAATTGGTTGAAGGAGGATTTTGATTTGGGACATGGTCACGCCATGGCAATTTATGCCTTACTTAAAGGGAAAAAGGAGTAGAAAGTAGTTTGTTTTTAAACTCCGCAAGAATCGGGTTTTGCAATTTCCTTATTCAGGGTACTTTTGAATAACCTAGTATTCAGAATATGAACGAAAGTCAATCCATCAATTTCCATCGTATCGCCGAAGCGATTGCTTATATACAGGCTAATTTCAAAAGCCAACCTTCTTTGGAGGAAATTGCAGAGCAAGTTCATCTGAGTCCGTTTCACTTCCAGCGCATGTTTAGTGAATGGGCAGGAGTGAGCCCAAAGAAATTTATGCAATTCCTGAGCGTGGAATATGCCAAGCAGCTTTTGAAAGGCAAAGAAGCCACGCTTTTTGAAGCTGCTCAGGAAACTGGGCTTTCAAGCACAGGCAGATTACATGATTTATTTGTCAAAATTGAGGGGATGACTCCGGGTGAATTCAAGAATGGAGGAGAAAATCTTCAGATCAATTATAGCTTTGCAGAAAGTCCTTTTGGAGAAATCATTGTGGCTTCCACTTCCAAAGGCATTTGTCACTTGGCCTTTTTCTCAGATCAGGAAGAAGGAGAATCTACGATGAAAGCCCGCTTTCCCAATGCGAATTATCATCAGTTGGTGGATAAAATTCAGCAAGAAGCTTTGTATATTTTTCAGCATGACTGGAACAAACTCAATCAGATCAAGTTGCATTTGCATGGTACTCCTTTTCAATTAAAGGTTTGGGATGCGTTGCTGAAGATTCCAATGGGAAATCTGACTACTTACGGTAGCATAGCTGAAGAAATAGAAAAACCAAAAGCTTCCCGCGCTATTGGAACTGCAATTGGGAGTAATCCTGTTGCTTTCCTGATCCCTTGCCATCGTGTGATTCAATCCAGCGGCAAAATCGGAGGTTATATGTGGGGGAATACAAGAAAGTCAGCAATTATTGGTTGGGAAGCAGCCCAGCTAAATGGAGAAGTTTAAAAAGCTCAAATGGATTTATTCAATCAGGATTCACTAGAAAATGTAAATCTTCTACCCAAAGACGGAGTAGTAAATTACTTTGGAAAGATTATGCCCACAGCCAGTGCTTTGGACTATATGGATTACCTGTTGAACGGGATTCAATGGAAGAATGATGTAGCAGTGATTTTTGGAAAGCGAATAGAAACCAAGCGTAAAGTGGCTTGGTATGCCGAAAAGCCTTTTGAATACACTTATTCTAACAACACAAAAACGGCATTGCCATGGACCAAGGAATTGTTGGAGTTAAAGGAGATTGTAGAAAAGAAATCTGGGGAAACTTTCAATTCCTGCTTGCTGAATTTGTATCATAATGGGAGTGAGGGAATGGCATGGCATAGTGATGGGGAAACGGACTTGAAAAAGGATGGTGCCATTGCTTCGGTAAGTTTTGGAGCCGAACGAAAATTTGCTTTCAAGCATAAGGCAACCAAAGAGACTGTTTCGCAGATTTTAGAAAATGGGAGTTTACTGGTGATGAAAGGAACTACTCAGACGCATTGGGTTCATAGACTACCGCCAACTAAGCTGGTTTCTAAACCTCGAGTCAATTTGACCTTCCGGACGATAGTGAGGTGTTAATGATAGCAGGGTTTTCAGTATTGGCTATATTTCAATAAAGTCACCCAATTTCCTTTCTTCAATTTTTAGAGTTTTTTCAATCAAAGGGTGAAAAAATCCAGATTTTGGAATTCCCAACAGGGATTTTTCAATTTGCACCCTGAATTTTTACCGAGTCTGTATTTTTATTTTTCTTAATCCAAGTATAACAGTACTTTGATAGAAGTATTAACCATTGTTTTAACCCTAAGAATATAAACCAAACACTTTAACCAGTAGATCAAATTGAAATCCAATATGAAAATATCCTACCAATCGTAGAATATGTTGCATAGGAGATTCAATGTGACCTACTACTTGTCAAATTTAAACCATGAAAAGAAGAGATTTTATCCACCTTTCCGGGATGGGGCTAGGAGCCCTCGCCACTTCCGGGTTAGTCATGATGGGAAATCCTGTATCGGCTGAGCAATTGCTTGAGCCAGGTATGGATCCAGCGGCTAAGAAAGTACTTGCAGACATAGCATTGAATGCCGCCAGAACCAAAGGCGCTACTTACACTGATGTTCGTATCGGAAGATACTTGCGTCAAAATGTAAGCACAAGAGAAAAAAACGTTCAAAATATCTCAAACTCTGAGACGTTTGGGGTTGGCATTCGAGTGATAGCAAACGGTACTTGGGGTTTTTCTGCTACTTCAGATGTGACACCAGATGGCATTAAGAGCTGTGCAGAAACCGCCGTGGCTATCGCAAAAGCGAATTCCAAATTGCAAAAGGAACCTGTAGTGCTTGCTCCAGTAAGTGGTCATGGGGAAGTGACTTGGAATACCCCTATTCAGAAGAATGCGATGGAAATCCCTGTTAAGGATAAAATTGACCTACTTCTAAACGTGAATAATTCTGCGATGGACAACGGCGCTGCTTTTGTCAACTCCGCTCTATTTGTAATCAATGAGCAGAAATATTTTGCTTCTACCGATGGTTCTTATATTGATCAGGATATCCATAGGATCTGGCCTACGTTTTCAGTCACCGCTGTGAACAAAGGAGCCGGGGGATTCCGAAGCAGGCAAGCACTAAGTGCTCCTATGGGAATGGGCTATGAATACATGGATGGCCTAGCTAAGGATAAAGTCATGAATCCTGCTGGCTTTAATAGCTATAAAAATTCGTATGACATGGTGGAAGATGCAGTCAACGCTGCGAAACATGCCACCGAGAAAATCTCCGCAAAATCTGTGATTCCGGGCAAATATGACCTAGTACTCGACCCTGATCACTTAGGACTGACGATTCACGAATCTGTAGGACACCCGCTTGAGTTGGACCGTGTACTGGGCTATGAGGCAAATTATGCCGGTACTAGCTTTGCTACACTGGACAAATGGAAATCTGGTGACTTTAAGTATGGTTCTGATAAAGTAAATATTGTTGCAGATAAGATTCAGCCTTATTCCCTGGGAAATACAGGCTATGACGATGAAGGCGTAAAGTGTAAGGAGTGGGATTTGATCAAGGATGGAATTCTTGTGAATTATCAGGCTATCCGTGATCAAGTTCAAATATTAGGAGAAAAGGAATCCAACGGTTGTGCTTTTGCAGATAATTGGAGTTCAGTTCAGTTCCAGCGTATGCCAAATGTTTCTTTGCGTCCTGGTAAAGAAAAGTTGAGTCCAGCTGATATGATTAAGAATGTCGAAAAAGGGATTTACATCCTTGGACGAGGTTCATATTCCATCGATCAGCAGCGTTACAACTTCCAGTTTGGAGGTCAGTTGTTCTACGAAATCAAGGATGGAAAAATCGCAGGAATGCTAGAAGATGTAGCTTATCAGTCCAACACGCAGGAGTTTTGGAATTCTTGCTCCCAGATATGTGATGAAGATGATTACAGGTTCTTTGGGTCATTCAATGACGGCAAAGGTCAACCTTCACAATCATCAGCAGTTTCTCATGGCAGTTCAACTACCCGTTTTGACGGTGTGAACGTGATCAATACGGGAAGAAATATTTAACCTCAACGCGGAAATTATGGCCATATTAACTAAAGAACAAGCAAAGCAAATTATAGATAAAGTACTTTCCTATTCCACAGCAGACGAGATGGAAGTTTCCATTTTCGGGGGAAGAACAGGCAATATTAGATATGCCAGAAACACTGTTAACACCAGTGGTGAGACCAATGAAATTAGACTAAGTGTCAATTCGGTATTTGGCAAAAAAGTAGGGTCATCTTCTACCAACGAGCTGGATGATGCATCGCTCAAAAAAGTAGTAGCGCGTGCAGAGGAAATCGCAAAGTTAGCTCCAGAAAACCCGGAGTATATGCCTATGCTCGGACCACAAACTTATCCAGAAGCTGCTACCTTCAGTTCGGCTACTGATAAAATTGATCCTGAGTTTCGTGCTAAACTTGCAGGAGATAGTATAGAGGTGAGTAGTGGAGGAGATCTGACGGCTGCAGGTTACTTGGAAGACTTCTCAGGATTCGTAGCTAGTGGAAACAGCAAAGGTCTATTCGGTTATAATACCAGCACCTCAGTTGATTTCTCCATTACTGTTAGAACAACAGATGGAACAGGGTCTGGATATGCTACACGTGATTTTAATGATGTAAACCTTCTGAATTCAAAAGAGGTAACAAGCATTGCTATGCAAAAGGCACAAGCATCTGCAAATGCACAAGCTATTGAGCCAGGCAAATACACAGTGATTTTAGAGCCTACAGCAGCCGGAGATTTGATGGGACTACTCACACGAGGTTTTGATGCCAGAAGCGCTGACGAGGGACGAAGCTTTATGAGCAAAAAAGGAGGTGGAACCCGACTTGGAGAAAAGTTATTTGACGAGCGCGTGACCATCACTTCTGATCCTACCAATACCGAAATCCCTATGGCTCCCTGGGATGGCGATGGATTGCCTATGCAAAAAACTACCTGGGTGGAAAACGGAGTGGTAAAAAACCTTGCTTATTCTCGCTTTTGGGCAGAAAAGCAGGGAGTGAAGCCTCTTTCAAGTCCTGGAAGAGGATTTGGAGGAGGTGGGTTTATTTTCGCTGGCGGAAATGAATCCATTGCTGATATGATCAAAAGTACTGAAAGAGGTGTTCTCGTGACTAGATTCTGGTACATCAGAGCTGTAGATCCTCAGACCTTACTTTTCACTGGCTTGACCAGAGATGGTACTTTCTACATCGAAAACGGTCAGATCAAATTCCCTGTGAAAAACTTCCGTTTCAATGAGAGCCCGATTATCATGTTGAATAATATTGAATCTATGGGTGTACCTCAGCGAGTAGGAGGAAGCTTGATTCCAGCCATGAAGATTCGTGACTTTACGTTCACTAGTTTGTCAGACGCAGTTTAAATCAGTTTACAGTGATCAGTTTGCAGTCTCAGTTCGGCTGCTTACTGATCACTAATTATTTATTGAAACTTGTTTTCTATAAACTGAAACAGCGACTGACTACTGTTAATCGTAGCTGCGATGATACTGAATACTATTCACTGAAATGCAACCTTTCTTCTTCACTAGAATAAAATACAATTCCGGCAATTGGGATACAGATCAGCGCATGCCGATCAACCTGCTCAACTCTCTGGTAGAATACACCACTATTCCGGTGGATGAGAAAGAGAAAGTTGTTGAGCTGAGCAGTAAGGAGATTTTCAAAAGTCCCTTCTGCTATATCAGTGGACATAAGTTGGTGGAGTTCTCCTCGGCAGAGCGGCAGAACTTCAAGACTTATGTAGAAAATGGAGGCTTTGTCTTTGCCGATGATTGCAATCACGACATCGATGGGCTTTTCGCAAAATCCTTCGAAGCCGAAATGGCTAAAACCTTTGGAGAAGATGCGCTCCAGAAAATCCCCAATAACCACCCAATTTATTCCTCCTTCTTTGAATTCGAAGATGGCCCTCCGGCTACTTCATTTGAACTCAATGGATGGGGAGATGACCTAATTCATGATTACTTGAAGGCAATTGTTATAAATGGCAGAATAGGAGTCCTTTATAGTAACAAAGATTATGGCTGCGAATGGGATTATGACTTTAGAAACAAGCGATTCCTGAAAGTCGATAACACTAAATTTGGTGTCAACATAGTGGTTTATGCATTAACACAATGAGTTTGGAAAACACAGAATTAACAGCATATAAAGAGTTGGTGGCTAAGATTCCCCAGCTCAAAAAAGAAATAGCTAAAGTCATCGTCGGTCAGGAATCTGTGATCGAAGAGATTATCATTACCCTGTTAGCAGGGGGGCATTGTTTGCTGGAAGGAGTGCCTGGCCTAGCAAAGACATTGATGGTGAATTCTCTTTCGCAAGGGATGGAGCTGAACTTCAAAAGAATTCAATTTACACCCGATTTGATGCCAGGGGATATTCTTGGAACTGAGATCTTGGAAGAAGACCATGAGACAGGGAAGAAGTTCTTTCAGTTCAATAGAGGTCCGATCTTCGCCAATATGGTGCTGGCTGATGAAATCAATAGAACTCCTCCTAAAACTCAGGCAGCGCTATTGGAAGCCATGCAGGAAAAGGTGGTGACCTACGGAGGGCAGCATCATCCGCTACCGGCTCCTTTTTTGATCATAGCGACGCAAAACCCGATTGAGCAAGCCGGAACCTATCCGTTACCAGAAGCGCAGCTAGATCGCTTTCTTTTATACATCAAATTAGGTTATCCTTCCGAGCAGGAGGAGCTGGATGTACTGGAAAAGACTACTGGGACTTACAAAGGCAAACCTGAAGTAGTCTTCACCGGTAGCGATATTCAAAACTTACAGAAGCTGACAAGAGAGGTTCATATAGATTCTCAGCTGTTGATTTACATCAATAAGTTAATTCGAGCTACAAGGCCTGATAATTCACAAATACAGTCAGTTATAGATTATGTAGAGTGGGGTGCAGGCACCCGTGCCGGACAGGCTTTGATCCTTTGTGCCAAAGCTAGAGCCTTGGTGAAAGGTCGCTATTCAGTCACTCCTGAGGATATCAAAACACTCGCATATCCTGTCTTGAGGCATAGGCTTTCCCTTCATTTCCGGGCAGAAGCTGAGAATATCCAGCCAGATGCGGTTATCTCCAAAATCCTCGAAGCGCTCCCGATACATGCAGGCAAGTAATCTGGAAATCATCAAACTAAATAACCTTAAGCTCGCCGCTAAGATCATCAGCGAGCAGCTGAAACATGGCGTACATCTCGGTAAGAGGGTTGGTGTGGGTTCTGAGTTTGAGCAGTACAGGTATTACGAACCAGGTGACGACCCTAAGAGGATCGATTGGAAGTACTTTTCCAGGTCTGGCAAGCATATGATCAAGGAATCCCAAACAGAGAGCCATTTACAGATCCGTATGATGCTTGATTTGTCCGGATCGATGAAATACGAGGAAAATGGGATTAAGCGCTTAGACTACGCTAAAAACCTCCTTGCTTCCCTAGCATACCTAGCACATCAGCAAGGCGATTCATTGAGTTACTTTACCTGTCAGGATGGTAGAGTGGAGCAGAAGGTCTCTGCCTCTCCCAAAGCGTTCCAACGCATGCTGTACTTTTTGGAAGAAGAGACAGCAGCTGGTTCTTGGCCAGTGTCAAAGCAGGTGTTCCCAGTCTTGAAAAGCAGGCAGAAGGAATTGATCATTCTGGTTTCTGATTTTTTGCAAAAGGATAATGAGTGGCTGGACATAGTGGAGCAAATGCGCCACCCCAAAAAAGAGATTGTGCTATTCCAGATTTTAGGAAATCAGGAAATGGCGTTTGATTTAAAGGGCAATTTCACACTTCAGGATTTGGAGTCAGATCGATCAATTATTCTAGATGGAAAGGCGATAGAAAAAACCTATAACGATTCTATAAATAACTATTTATCAGAATTTAAACAATCTTTACTTATACCTCAAGTTCATTTGTTTCAGGTGCGATTGACGGATTCTATCGCCGGTGTGATCAGTGAATTTTTATCACAAAGATCCCTATTCTGATGCAGTTGCTACAGCCCATATTGCTTTGGGGTTTGCTCGGAATTAGCATACCTTTTCTTATCCACCTGTGGCGTGGAAGAAAGGGAAAGGTAATGTCTTGGGCAGCGATGCATTGGCTCCCAACTCAAGAAAGTTCTGTTGCAAAAGGCATACGATTAGAAAATATTTTGGTGCTTTTGCTGCGGATTCTGATGCTTGTGATATTGGTGTTATTGCTCAGTAAGCTATTTGTTCCAAAGCTTAGTAAAGTCTCTGAAGAGCGGATTATTCACCTGGTGCAACCTAGTGAACAGATCACTGAGGAATATAAATTTGAGCTTCAGCAGGCGCTGGAAAAAGGTGAAGAAGTCTATTGGGCAGATGAAGCTTTGACCCCAATTGAATCCATAGAAGATTTGCTTTTTGAGGATATGACTTTAAATCTACAGGCAGCTCTGAATAAGCTTCCTTCTGAAGCTACTGACCTGAATCTGTATTTGAGCAATTCGGAAAACACGTTTGGTTCATCGTTCTTTTTAAGCAATATCGAACCAAACCTGTACTTAGGAAGTGCAGATATTACTACGCCTAAGCCTCAGACCGTTACTTTAGGTGGAGAAAAAACACTGGTAGTAAACGAGCAAGGGTTATTGGATTCTCTTCCAAAAGGGCAACAAGCCGAAGGGGAAAGAGTATTTGAGAAGGAACGATTTGGATACTTGTTAAATGAAGTGTCTTCTTCAGAGCGGACATTTATCCAAGCCGCTCTAGAGGCAATCAATGATGTTTACGGGTTTGAGTTTGAAGAAATGCAGCAGTTGGAAGAGGCAAAGTTGATTTTCGATAGCAAGCTGCCTGCAGAAAGGAAGAGTGATAAGCTTTACTTTGTCTCGGATAATTATTCCTATTCAGAGCAATCAAACTTGCTTACTTTCCCGGATCAGTTGGATTTTGAGGAATCTGAGTTGGTTCAGACAGGAAAGCTTCCGGAAGTGATTTTGGAGGCATTTCTCTCATTTTCTGGAATTGAGCGGCAAGACATAAAGTTGAGTCAGTCTCAGTTTGAGCGCAGGTTTATTGTTGGAGGGAGAAATACCCAGGAAAAGAAAGCCAACCTCGATTTGCTCCTTTTAGGGCTATTGCTGCTTTGTTTTGCAGCCGAGCGATACTTTGCAAACCAGCAAGGGATATGAGCAAAATCGAACGCTATATCGCCAATATTGAGCGTCAACTCTATCTTCAAGTTGGGTTGAAAGCATTGCTCTCAGGGTTTGCTCTGGCTGTATTTTCCATTATTTTCACTTCTTCTATCTTTGCGATTAGCGTAATAGGGTTGAGTGGATTCTTGGTTTTCGGGTATTTTTTGGGTTTGTTCCAACCTAAGCGAACACAGGCTTTACGGCTACTTCATGATAGTTTTCCTGACTTGGAGTTCAGTCTGGAACTCCTTTCCAAACCATCAAAAAACATCGCTGAGCAACTTCAGTGGGAGCGGGTGAATGCTACTTTTCAAGGTGGAGCAATTGAGATTTGGTATAAGAATACCTGGCCCTTCCTGAGTGCGGTACTTCTAATTTTCGCAGTCTATGGTCTATTGCTTTTGAGCTTACCGACGGAAAATTCATCCAAAACTCAGGTTAAGTCGGAAGATAAACTGGAGGTGAATTCAGTGGCAAATTTGCCAGTGGAAATGAGTTCTGTGGAAATTTCTATCGTCCCGCCAGCCTATACCGGCTTGCCAAATACTATTCAATCAGAACTTTCGGTAAAGACAATTATAAACTCTGATATTAAGTGGGTTGTGGAAATGGTGAATACCAAGGATATATCTTTAGAATTGATCAATTCGAATGGGAAAAGCCTGCCTTTTACCCAATCAGAAGAAAAATTTATTCTTCAGGATAAAATGATTGGATCTGGGATTTATGCCCTTCAGGCAAGGAGAGATGAAAAGGTGGTATACGAATCTGATTATTTTCCATTGGAGGCAATTGACGATTTTGCGCCTGTGATTCAGCCTAGTGAAAAGGAGCTTTACAAGTACCACTTCACCAAGGATCCACAGGTCATGCAAGTGAAAGCCAAAGTGTCTGATGATTTCAAAATAAAGGAAGTTTATCTGGTAGCAACATTAGCAAGAGGTTCTGGCGAGAATGTGAAGTTCAGAGAAAATCGAATTTCCATACCGAAACAGAATTTCAAATCTGAAGAGCTAGCAGTCACCCTGGATTTGAAATCATTTGATTTTCAGCCCGGGGATGAATTGTATTACTATTGGGCCGCTATGGATAATAGATTGCCCGAGTCTAATTTTTCCTGCTCTGACACCTACTTCCTCAATTATGTAGATTCCACAGGGGTGGAAGAACAGGACCTGATAGGCATGGCGATCCATGTGATGCCTGAGTATTTCCGTAGCCAGCGGCAAATTATTATTGATACTGAAAATCTAATAGCGACTCAGAAAAGTATGTCTGAGAAAGAATTTAATTCAGCCTCGAACCTAATTGGTAGCGATCAAAAGCTTCTTAGAATGCGCTACGGTCAGTACCTAGGTGAGGAAAATTCAGAAACTAATAATGGCTCTGAGCCTGTGGATTTCCTCGCTGGCCATGACCATGATCATCCTCACGAAGCTGGAGTTGTCAATTTGGTAGCTGAGCATGAAAAAGAAAAATCGGGTAGCGAACCTAAGGAAGTAGAGGCAAACGACCTTGAAGATGGAATGGGAGGGCTTATGAGTGCATTTCTGAATAAAACACAGTCCTCTACACAGGCTAACTTGGATGAAAATTCTTCGATGAGCCTTTTGAAAATGGCTTTAGAGGAGATGTGGGAGTCTGAGCTGCATCTTCGCCTATTTGAACCGGAAAAAGCCCTGCCATTTCAACAAAAAGCACTGGAATACCTGAAAAGCGTACAGCAAAAATCACGAGCTTATGTGAAGAGAACGGGTTTTGATCCGCCTCCAATCAAGGAAGAGGAAAAGCGACTGACAGGTGAATTGGAGGATTTGAAGGATCAAATTGAAATAGAGCAAATTGCTATGGAAAGCCGACTAGCACCTTTGGCGTCTAAGGTTCTAGGCTTGTTGCCAAAGCAGCAGCTTTCTGCCGTCGATAAGGCTTTGGTGCAGAAATTCGGAGAACTCTGGACAGCCCGTATGAACTATTCCGGTTTGCAAGATTGGTCGGTGTTATTGCAGCTTCAGGAATTGAATTCCGGCAAAATAAACGAGGAAGGAAAGAAGGAACTGTTTCAAAAATTATATCCTTTGATCGCCCGCAGAGAAGGTGTGAATGCATCTTTTCTCAAACAAAAAGAATTAGAAAAAGCCTTTTGGAGTAAGTTACAATGATTCAATTTGAACCTCTGATTTCCTGGACTTGGGCTTGGCTATTCGCTTCTGCGATTATCCTTATTTTGGGCGTTCAGCTTTTCTGGATATCTAAATCAGATCTGAATGCCTCCAGAAAGGCAATTAAAATAGCTCTGAACGGGTTGTTTTGTCTTGTACTGATTGCATATGTATTTCAACCGCTTTGGTCCTCACATCGAGCAGAAGAAGCGATTTTATTGCATTCGGCTGAAAGCGCTAAGGATAAAATACGCTATTGGAAGGATAGCCTGAGAGTCAAAAAATCGGTCGCTATCAATAACTACAAAGCAGAAGGGAATCCAGTTTATCTGCTTGGATCTGATTTCTCAGAGGCAGAGTTATTGAAAATTGCAGCCAAGGATATCCTTTGGATTCCTGATTTTGAAGACGGGTCAATTTCGTTTCTCGAATGGAAAGGGTTCCTTAGGGAAAGTGAAATGCAGGCTGTGAAGGGCAAAATAGTGACTCAGGAATCGATGAAGATATCAATTTCCAATCAGGGAGAAACGTTAGCAGAAACTGTCACTGATTCTCTTTCGGGAACTTTTAAGCTTGAATTTCCTGCAACTGTAGTAGGCAGAAATGAGCTTAAATTGATAGCTAATGATAGTTTGCTTGGCTATGTAAATTTCTTTACCCGAAAAGGGAGACCAATTAAATACCACTTGCAATTTGGGTTTCCGGATGCAGAAATCAGGACCTTGACTCAGTTTTTGATCAATTCGGGCAAACAGGTGACTGAGCAGATAGATATTTCGAGAAATTCTATCCTTAGTTCCGGAAATACAGGATCGGATTCCCTTGAGTTTCTAATCATAGATCCTGCACAGCTGTCTAAGAAATCAACGCTGGAAGCAATTGAAAGCGGAGCTTCGGTTCTGGTGATAAACCTGTATGAGGTAGCAAGTGATATTGCTGCGATAAACAAGACATTTGAAACCAATTTTAAGGCGAAGAGAGCTACGAGCGAAGAGCGGAGGGAAATAGCCAATGATTTGGATGCTGAACCGTACGAGTTTGAACCTGCCGTGGCGCAAAAGTTTCTTTTTGATCACGCAGTTGCAATGGAGCAAATCGGAAATGCTAAAGTAGGCGTGAGTTTGCTGGGTAAGACTTTCCCTATTAAACTGGCTGGAGATAGTCTGAGATATCAGGCTGTTTGGAAAGAAATACTTGGAGTGATGATTCCTTCAGAAACTGAAGCAATTGAACTAACTCAGCCCGTTTTTAATGGTTTGGAGTCTGAAATTCAGTTGAATAGAGAAAAGTTTCAAGTAGATTATATTACTATTGAATCCGATTCAGTTTTTTTACAACCATCTCTGGTAAATCCTTTTAGCAAGACTGGGCGCTTCGTCAGCTTGGACTCCGGTTGGGTTTCTCTGGGCGATAGTTTAGAATATTATAGTTATCTGTCAGAAGAGTGGCCAAGTTTGCAATCAGCTAAACTGAGGGCTGATTTCTTAACTATGCAATCGAAGAAGGATACTTCTTCGACAATTGCTAATTCGAAGGAGAAAATTTCTGATTGGCTTTGGTTTGGGATGTTTTTATTGGTTTTGACTTTGATTTGGCTTGAGCCTAAGGTTCTCAATTAAGAGTTCGTAGCGTACTCTTTGGATCGTGAGAATAGTGATCTAGTCTTTTTTGCTCCATTTGTTATTCCAATAGCCCGCTTATTTGCAGTTAACATTCTAAAAATTTGGAGTAACCAAATCAACACTTGACTATGTCAATAGCTTGAAATCAAGCCTTCATTGACATAGCCAAAGTCGATTCTTTTGGATAAGAAATTACATTCTTAAATTTTTCATTTTTAGTATTTGCGGCTGGAATGGTTGCTCATAAAGCCTTTTGCCAGTTGCCTTGTAAAGTGAATTTCCTAACGCTGCAAAAACAGGAGGGAAGAGTGGTTCGCCCAATCCGGTTGGTTCTTCCTTATTATCTACGAAGTGAACCTCAATTTTTTTAGGAGCTTCTGAGTGGCGGATCATTCTATAGGTGTCGAAGTTTCTTTTGGTAGGAGCTCCATTTTCAAATGCCATTTCACCATAGAATGCATTGCCTATCCCATCAATTATCGCTCCTTCACCCATGTTGGCCGCTGCGTCTGGATTTACTACGATTCCGCAATCCACCGCTGCATAGACATTTTCTACCACGGGTTGATTGTCCTTGATACTCACATCCACCACTTCGGCTACATAGGAGTTATGACAGAAATAGGCCGATACGCCTCGGGAAATTCCATTTGGAACATTGGACCAGTTGGACTTATCCCTCACTAATTCCAGCACTCCAGCATATCGCTTAGGATCATAGTCATTGTCTTTGCCCACGGGATTTGTTTCCGCTCTTTTCAGCAATTCCAGTCGGAATTCAATTGGGTCTTTGCCCATTTCCTCTGCCAATTCGTCCAGGAAGCTTTGCTCTGCTCCGGCGATAAAGTTGGATCTAGGCGCTCTGAAAGCACCAATAGTAATATTGGATTCAATTTGCCAGCCTTCTGCCAGGTAATTATCAATTGCTCCAGCAGGGAATCTATTCGCATGAATAGGAGATTCCGGAATCCCACCTGCTTTGACATGCAGCGCGAGTAAATTGTTGTTTTCATCCAAGGCAGCGCGGTAAGTGGCTGAATAGGTAGGTCTGTAAACACCGGCGCTCATATCATCCTCCCGGGTATAGACCATTTTCACTGGAGCCTGAATTTTCTGTGAAATCAAGGCGGCCTCAGTCAAATGATGGCTATAAGCCCTTCGCCCAAATCCACCGCCCATACGGGCAAGGTTGATTTGAATATTTTCTTTAGGTATTCCCAGACTGCTTGAAAGCGTTTGACTGATCTGTTCAGGAGCTTGGGTTGGTCCATAAATGACTGCTTTGTCTCCTTTCACATCCGCAAATGCATTCATAGGCTCCATGGTATTATGTGCCAAAAAAGGAGCTGTATAGGTTCTCTCGAGAACTCTTGCAGCTTTCTTGAAAGCAGCTTTAGGATCACCGTCTTTTCTAAGCACATTTCCAGGTTTAGTGATATACTCGGCCATCTTTTCCTTATGCGTATTGGAGTTCTCCAGCCCACTAGGAACTTTGACGTCAGATATATTTCCACCCCATCCAGCCATTTTGAAATTGCTTTCCGGTGCTTTCTCCCATTCTGCTTTGATGCTTTTCTTGGCCTGTAATACTTCCCAGGTGGAATTGCCGACTATGGCAATGATCTCCGGGAATGTCGTGGTGTCAAAGAAATTACGGCCATAATCATCTTTGAAAATCTTTACTTCAAATGCATCCTGAATTCCAGGCATAGAAGTCACAGAACTTTTATCAAAAGATTTGATTTTCATTCCAAATGCCGGCGGATGAACGATAGCCGCATACTTCATCCCTTCCACCTTATGATCCATAGCAAACATAGGTTTGCCTGTTACGATTTTGGATCCATCTACATTCTTTTTGGAATTGCCAATGATTTTGAAGTCAGAAATATCCTTCAATTTGACTGTCTCAGGATCTGGAGCTTCTAAGGTTCCCGCCAAAGAAGCCAGCTCACCGTACCCAGCTTTTTTGCCGGATCCTTTATGTTCTACCATTCCAGCATAGGTGGTGATTTCTCCTGCAGGCACATTCCAGGTTTGGGCTGCTGCGTTCACAATTAGTTGACGCGCTGTCGCGCCTGCTGTACGCAAAGGAGTCCAACCAGAACGGATTCCCTGGCTCCCTCCTGTAAACTGACGGTCGTAGCGCTCTGGATAAAAATCTGCCTGCTCTACAAATACATTTTTCCAATCCACATCCAGTTCTTCTGCTAGAAGCATAGGAAGGGAAGTCTTTACATTTGAACCAAATTCAGGATTTGGGTTAAAAAGCGTAACTGCCCCATTTTCACCGATTTTGATGTAGCTGTTTATTTCAAACCATTCTTTAGGCATGGTGAGAACCTGCTCAGGAGTAGGCTTGCATCCTGCCAGCCAACTAAAGCTCAGCATCATTCCGCCTCCAGCAAGTGTGGAGACTTTCAGAAAGGACCTTCTATTTAACTTTTTATCTAGTAATGTCATGATCTAGGGATTTAAGCTGATTTAGCGGCAGTTTTGATAGCTGCTTTGATTCTAGTGTAGGTTCCACAGCGGCAGATATTACCGTTCATCGCATTATCGATGTCCTCATCGCTAGGACTGGGATTACTTTTCAAAAGTGCAGTGGCTGACATAATCTGACCTGCTTGGCAGTAGCCACATTGAGGAACATCATGCTCCAGCCAGGCTTTCTGTACAGGATGATCACCTTTTTCGGAGATACCTTCTATGGTAGTTATTTCAGCGTTTTCTGCTGCCGAAACTGGCAATTGGCAAGATCTCACCGCATTGCCATCCAGGTGAATGGTACAGGCTCCGCATTGTGCGATGCCACAGCCAAATTTGGTACCGACCAGATCCAGATGATCTCTCAAAACCCAAAGCATAGGAGTGCTAGGATCTACGTCTACGTTGAGAGATTTACCATTGATAGTTAAGTTGTACTGTGCCATAAGTGTTGTATTTATCTCTAAATTAATTATTTACAAGGAGTGATGCTTACGAAATTCAAACGAAACGCATATTCTGCCACTGATTTGAGTTATTTAAAAAGGATCTAAATTTTTCTAACTATTTAACTGATTGATAAAAGGCTGATCATAGAACCTTTTTCCACTTCCTCTATATAAGGCATTTGCCAAAGCTGCAAAGACAGGAGGGTAGGCAGGTTCGCCGAGCCCAGATGGATCTTCCCCATTTTCCACAAAATAGGTTTCTATAGAATTTGGAGCTTCCTGCATTCTTATCATTCTATAGGTATCGAAATTGGATTTGCTCGCCACACCTTCTTCAAATGTCAGCTCCCCAAACATGGCGGTTCCTATTCCGTCAATGACTGCACCTTCGCAGAGGTTTTTGGCTGCATCCGGATTCACGACCAATCCGCAATCTATCGCATTAATCACCTTGTCGATTTTAACCTGGCCATCCACGATTTTCAAATCCAGGACCTGAGCCGCGTAACTGTTGTGACAGAAGTAAGCAGAAAATCCCCTTGAAATTCCTTCCGTATTTTGACCCCAATTGGATTTTTCTTTGGCGAGTTTAATTACTTCCGCAAATCGATCCGGGTCATAATCATTCCCTTCTCCTACTGGATTAGCTTTGGCTTTTGCCAGTAATTCCAGACGGAAATCAATAGGGTCTTTTCCAGCTGCCTCTGCTACTTCATCCAAAAAAGACTGCTCCACGCAAGCCATAAAATTAGATCTCGGTGCACGGAATGACCCCGTAGTGATATTGGAAGGAACTTCCCAGCCTTCTGCCAGATAATTAGTTACTGCACCTGCAGGAAAACGATCTGCATAAAGAGGGTTCTCAGGAAGTCCACCAGCGTTGACATGAAAAGCAGTCAATTCATTGTTTTCATCCAAAGCTGCTCTATAGGTCGCCTGATATCTCGAGCGGTAAATTCCACCGGTCATCTCATCTTCCCGGGTATAAATCAGCTTGATTGGCGCATTCATTTTTTGGGAAATTACTGCTGCTTCTATCAGCCAATGCGCATAAGATCTTCGCCCATAACCTCCTCCCAAACGCGTCATTTTGATCTCGATGTTTTCTAAAGGAATTTCCAATCGGGAAGAAAGTGCCTGCTCAGTCAACTCCGGTTTCTGCAAGGGGCCGGCACATTCCACTTTTTCCCCTTGTACATGGGCAAAAAAGTTCATTGGCTCCATACAGTTGTGGGCTAAAAATGGCCCTGTATAACTTCTTTCTATGATTTTTGCGGCTTTGGCAAAAGCAGCTTCCGGGTTTCCATCTTTCCGTTGAGTTTGCGGGTTTTTTGCAGCTTCTAACATCACCTGCTCCTGTGTGGCGGAACTTTCCAATCCTTTGGGAACTACTCTGATTCCCTCTCTGCCAAACATATCACGCTTTTCCTCATAGCCTTCCTCTATTTCCCATTCTGCCTCTATAGTTTTCTTTGCCTGCAAAACCTGCCAGGTACTTTCACCCACTATTGCTATTAAATCAGTGAATTGAGCGGTGTCGAAAAATGTCCTTTTGTAATCATCCTGCAAGGATTTGATCTTAAAAACATCCCTGATGCCAGGCATGTTTTTGGCTTTTGAGCCATCGAGAGATTTCAGTTTTTTACCGATTGCCGGTGGATGGACGAGCATGGCGATAAGCATTCCTTCCCGCTTTGTATCTATTCCAAAAAGTGGTTTGCCAGTCACAATATTTTTGGCTTCTACGTTTTTTTTGGAATTTCCGATAATGCCGAAATCCTTGCTGTCTTTCAGTTGCACCTCTTCCGGTACCGGCATCGTAGCAGCCAAGGAGGCAAACTCTCCAAAATGTGCTGATTTTCCAGATTGCTTATGAGTAATTGTTCCCGCTTTTATCGTGATCTCCGATGCGGGTACATTCCAACTTTGGGCTGCTGCTGCGGCCAGCATAGCACGGGCAGTAGCTCCTGCGGTTCTAAGATTAGTATATCCTGAGCGTATCGCCTGACTTCCACCAATGAATTGTCTGGTGAAATATTTAGTATCCAAATCAGCTTGCTCTACGATGACATTTTCCCAAGCCACATCGAGTTCCTCGGCAACAATCATAGGCATGGAAGTCTTCACATTTTGCCCGCCTTCTGGATTGGGGGACTTAATGGTGACCAATCCATTTTCACCGATTTTAATGAATCCATTGAACTGAAACCACTCCTTTGGCATCGCTAGAGTTTCTGCCTGCTTGGGATAGCATGCTGCCAGCCAATTGAGACTAAGCAGCATTCCGCCTCCGGAAAGTGCAGAGACTTTTAGAAATGATCGACGGTTGATTTTGGTGCTTGTAGTTTTCATGAATTGCGTTCAAAGAGTCTGATAACAACTACTTAGGCCTTTAAAATTTACTTTAATTGAGGTTTACAACAAAGGTTTTTTGAATAGAATAGGTCGTTTAGACCTTATTCTAAAGCCAGAAAAGCCAGACCCACATGGACCTGGACTTTCTCTTGTAACCCAATCAATCTATATTTTCAATCGTCGATCTTCGAAATTGTGAGGGATTCATGTCCATTTCCTTTTTAAAGAAGTTGTTGAAATGTGTCACTTCTGTAAAACCCAAGGCATAGGCTATTTCTGATACATTCCAGTCGCTTTGCTTTAGAAGACGCTTGGATTCTGCCAGAATTCTTTCCCTGATAATCACCGATGTTGCCTTATGGAAAATCGATTTGACACTCCTGTTAAGATGATTAACATGGATATTGAGCTTTTGGGCAAAGTCCGAAGCTGATCTTAGTTTAATTGTATTTCGCAGGTCTGTCACAGGAAATTGACTTTCCAACAGTTCCATAAAATCTGCACTGATCCTGTTTGCGGCAGTATTTCCTGACATATCAGTTTTTATTCTTATTGGTGATTTACTTGCTGTCCGAATCATCCTGTTTTTAGTTCTGATTAATTTTTTCTGGCATCAATTTGAGGTTTTAAAAACCCAAGCTGCTCAGCCAGTCATTGACTTCCTTTTTTACTTCAACTTCTTTGGTACCCTCCATGACGAACAGGGTACCATCCCGCTCTATGCCTCCTTTTGTGGAATAACCTTCCAGAACCTTACTATCAGGGCAGAGCTCTTCTACTTTATCAAAGCTGCTACCTAGTCCATAACCTGCATTGGTATTAAATGGAATGACAGTCTTTCCACTCAGGTAATTTTCACTTAGGAAGGTTTTCATAGGTGGTGGCAGTTGCATTCCCCATGTAGGAAAACCTAAAAAGACCACTTCATACTGAGTAAGATTAATTTTAGTCTTTAAGGGAGGCAGAATCCCAGTTTCATTTTCCTGAGCTACCTGTGCGACTATTGCTGCATAATCTTCCGGATAGGGAGTTTCTAATTCCAGACTAACCAACTTTCCACCGACCTTTTCGTGAATCATTTCCGCCACAGATTTCGTGTTTTTGGTGCGTGTGAGGTAAACAATAAGGATTTTTTCCGATGCTACTTCACCCAGCTGCACTTCAGGCTGGGTTTGACTGCTGCAGCTCAGCGAACTAATGAGTAAGATGAACAGGAAGAAATATTTCATGGTTAGTTTGAATAGTTGTGGCTAGTGCGACACTAAATGGGCTGTCGAGCCAAAGTGAGTGTCGCACTCACTTTAACTTACCGATCCCCAGGCCCCATTAGTTTGGTAAATGAGAGCGAGCCGAGTTTCCATCCCTCAGCCTTTTTAATGTATACTTCCGTGACTTCAAATGGATTGGTGACTTCATTACCACCGACTTCGGCGATCAGTGTAATGCGGTTGAGTAGGATGGCGGTATTGTCGATGATCTCTACAGAAACCTCATGGACATCGGTTTTTTTATACCAGATACCACCGCTCCGAATGATGTCAACTTCCCGGTCTTTGCCCCAGGCACCGCCCATGTGTACGAAAACCGATTTGTCATCAAATAGCTCCGCAAGTTTATCAGCATCCTTTTCTGCCATCCATTGCCACTTGGTCTTGGAGAGCTCAATGATTTCCTGTTTGGTAGCTTCCTCCTGCGCGTAGGTGAACTGGATTGCAAAAAGAAGAATTAATACTCCTAGGATTGTCTTTTTCATGGTTGCTTGGTTTTGGGATTAATGTTCTATCTCATGTGTATCACGCACACTACTGAAGGTCAGCGCGAGCATTTTCCATTCTTCGCCCTGCTTTTGATATACCTCTGTCACGGTAAATTCATTTTCCACATCATTTCCTCTCACGTGAGCAGTCAAGGTGATTCTATTCCAAACCAACGCAGTGTTTCCAGAGATCTCAATCGCCGTATCGTGTACATCCGCATTCTTGTACCAAATGCTTCCGGATTCGATGATTTCCAGTTCCCGGTCTTTTTTCCAGCTTCCACTCATGTGAACAAACTTTGCTTTATCATCGAATAACTTTTCCAGTTTGGCTACGTCCTTATCTGCCATCCATTGCCATTTGTCCATGGAAAGCTTTTCGATTTCCTGCTCCGTGGAAGATTGGGCAAAAGTGAAGGAAACGCTGAATAATAAGAGGGTAAAAATAAAGAAGTGTTTTTTCATGGTCATTTTGCTTTTGAAGTGCTAGTTTTCAATGGGTTGTAAATTGGATTAACCCAATTCATCAGTACTAATAGACGAAAAAAAATCCTAGGGTTTGGGGGGAATCAATAGACAGCAAGGTTCTCTCACCCAGTCAACTGATTTGATCTACGAATGAAAAAAGTGCCATTCTAAAAATTGCCTCAAAAGACAGCTTTTGCCATTGGTTGGAGAAATTCTGTCTTCTGTAGAGCGCAACAGTCAGTTGGATGATCGCTGAGATTTGGTGTTATTTAAAATTCTAAATTTCGAAAATGAAGAATACTGTCATATCGCGTCCGGCATTCTATGCGCTGCATGTACTTTTCTGGTTTTGCTATGGAGCCATATTATTTGCTTCACTTAGCAGCTGGATTGATTCTCCGTTGGAAATCTGGAAAATCGTCATTTCGGATGTGTTGACTTCCTCCGCCATCACGTATCTGAATTACTATTTGCTCCTGCCCAGGCTGTATGCTAAAGGCAAGCATCTTTCCTACGTTATCGCTTCACTTGCTTTGGTGATTGTCATTGTGCTTCTGAGGGTCAATATTCTTGGCATGTCACATCAATCTGTAGCTTATACTTATTTCATCAGATCAGTTCCGGCCATTGGTTTCTATTTGGTCACGACGGTTGTCTGGTTCTTTGCCAATCTGATCAAAGCTCAGCGAAATGAAATTGAACTTCGCAATAGTCAATTGGCCTCCGAACTGAAGTTTCTGAAGCTACAGCTCAGCCCACATTTCCTCTTTAATACCCTGAATAACATTTATTCCATGGCTTATTTCAAAGAGAATAATACCGCTCCGGCGATCATGAAACTCTCCGAAATGATGCGGCATATGCTCTATGAAGATCAGGGAAAGTTTGTATCCCTTTCCAGGGAAATCACCTTTATGGAGAATTTTATTGAGCTGTGGCGATTGAAATTGGATGAGAAGCCTAAGATATTTTTCACGTATGAAGGTGTGAAAGATCGGCACAGGATTGCCCATCTGATATTTCTGGTTTTTCTGGAAAATGCCTTTAAACATGGAAATACAATTGATGGTACGATTGATATCAAACTGACTATTGATGCAGATGATAGGTTACATTTCTACAGTAGAAATGATGTGATCGATGCGCGAAAGACAGCAGAGGAAGAAAGTGGAGTGGGGCTTTCTAATGTGAGAAAGAGATTGAATCTGATCTATCCTGGAAAGCATGAGTTGACCTTGGATCAGCATGCGACGTACTTTGAAGTGAAGTTAACCATTGAATTAGGATGAGCTACCATGTTTTAATTGTAGACGACGAGCCGCCAGCAAGGAAGTTGCTTTCCGACTATGTATCTAAAATGGCGAATTTGGAACTCGCTGGGGTGTGCAAAAACGGGGAGGAAGCCTTGGGATTTTTGAAAGAAAATCAGGTTGATATCCTATTGCTCGACATTCGCATGCCGCTGATGACGGGTATGGATTTGCTGAATGAATTGGAGGAAAAGCCACTCACTATTTTTGTGACTGCCTATGAGGAATATGCAGTCAAAGGCTATGAGCTGGATGTGATTGATTACCTGATGAAGCCGGTTTCCTTTGAGCGGTTTACAAAGGCAATCGAAAAGGCAACAGAATACCTTTCGGCGCAGGTGACTACAGAAGAAAACGCTGAGAAACCTGATTATTTTTTTATCAAGACCGATACCCGCATCGTGAAGTTTCTTTTTTCAGAAATCCAGGCGATTGAAGCCCAAAGAGAATATGTGAAATTTATAACACCAAGCCGAAAAGTAATGTCCCTGGTTTCCCTGACCGGGATTGCAAATGCTTTGCCCGGAGAATTTGTGCGTATCCATCGATCTTTTATCATCAATATGCGGCATATCGATGAAGTGCAGGCTAATGAGGTTTTGATAGGAAAGGAGCTTTATCCTATCAGCAGGAATTATCGGGAGGATTTTTTCAGAAAATTGGATGGGATGAAGTTGCTGTGAGACGAATTGAAATCTATTGAGTGTTTATATCTTCTGGAGAAAACATAATCGAACATTGTTTTTCCTGGAAAACAATCTTAAATATTTATCCCAAATCCATGCATCAATACAAGTCTTAGACCGACATAAATGACCAAAACAGCAGTCAGTCCACCAAGGATTCTCAGATTAAATTTTTTGCTAGATAGATAGGAACCTAGGCTTCCTCCCAGCACGACCGCGAGTACAAGTTTCCAGATCAAATCTGGATCAAGTTGAAAAGTGCCTGCAACGGTTAACCCTATTAGTCCGGAAATGGAATTCACAAGTATGAATACGGAAGCAAGTGCAGCTACAATCCTTGGGTTTGCCCAGTTCAATAGATTGAGCGTAGGACTAAGAAAAATTCCTCCTCCAATTCCGGAAACTCCGGCCAGTAACCCTACACTACCACCCAAACTCAATTTTTTGATCAGGCTAAATTCATGTGATTCTAGTTTAGCTTGAAGGTAGCGAAGCATCATTGCCACACCCGAAAGAATCAGGGCAGCCCCTAGAATTAGAAAAAATGCCTGCTGTGAAAGCTTCAGCTGCGCTCCCAAATAGGCCAATGGAATGCTGGAAATCAGAAATGGCCAAAAGAGCTTAAAGTCAAACACTTTGTTGCGCATGAAGATTATCGTCCCGATCGTAACGACGCAGATATTCAGGATCAGGGCGGTGGAGCGTATTTCATAGAAATCGGTAAGAAATAAACTCATGATAGCCAAATAACTAGATCCGCCTCCGAAGCCGACTGAACTGTAAAATAAGGCGATGATGAAAAAGATGAGGGGTAGGTATTCTATAGTGAGCATTTAGAAAGCTAGGTTAGACACAAGAAACTGTTCCTAAATTAATTTCTAAGTATCGAAATAGGTTTGAAAGCTATGAAATTGACGAATTTTTGTTGGTCTTCCAATGAAGTGTAAATTATCAAAGGGTAAGTCACAGAATCATCACAGGTAAAAGTGGCTGACTTTTCTGGGAGAAAAATACGTTTTCCAAACAATAGCATAAGCAAATCAAATTTATTCCCATGTGTTTTGGGGAGTAATTAGTTATTGAAAAATCGGGTTTTCAATCTTCCAGTCCTAAATTTGAAGACTAAACCTACCTATTCGTTTATGTCAATTTTTAATACCCAATTTGTGACGAAGCTGTGCTTTGCCACAGGACTCAGCCTAGTTTCCCAAATTTCTTTTGCCCAAAGCTACGATACTATTCCCGTGACTCAACTTGGTGAAGTGATGGTAACTGCGCAGAAAGAAACTGAAAACCTCCAGAAGGTTCCCATATCTGTGTCGGTAGTGGATGATCGGAAAGTGGAGGAAATGAACCTTTGGCAGACGAAGGATCTCCGTGGATATATTCCAAACTTGTATTCCTCCAATCCGGGAGACAACAGAAACGTGATTTCCATTCGTGGTATCACCACTACTTCCTACGAGCCAGCAGTGGCAACTTATGTGGATGGAGTGAATCAATTCGGGTTAGATACCTATTTTTTCTTACTCAATGACGTGGAGAGAATTGAGGTGCTTCGTGGTCCGCAGGGAACGCTTTATGGCAGAAATGCTATGGGTGGGGTGATGAATATTATCACCAAACCCAAGTCTGACGAGCTCTCCGGATTTATTCGTGCAGATGTAGGCAATTATGGTTTTTCTAGGATTGCTGCCGGTGTGAAGGCCATGGTGCTTCCGCAAAAATTGTATGCTGGCTTTTCTATTTTGTCTGATAAAATAGATGGGTACTACACTAACTTGTATAACGACAGCCATTTTGACAAGCAAAAGAATTTGCTGTTTGCGGGGAATTTGAATTACCTCTTTGCAAAAAACTGGGAAGCTATAGTGAATTTCAAGAGTAATTCAGGAAGAAATAATGGTCCGTTCTCTTTAGCTCCAGATCCTGATTCTGCTGTAGAGAATCCTTTTGAGGTCAATCAAAATGCAACCACTGAAATGGTGGATGACAGCCAAAATGTTTCCTTGGTGATCAAAAATACCGGACCGAAGTTCAACTTCTCTTCCCAGACTTCCTTCCAAAAGAACTACCGCTACTACAAGACTCCGATTGATGGGGATTTTTCACCTATTGATGGAGTATCCATTGTGAATGATTATGGAAAAGATTGGAATACTGTTTCCGTTTGGACTCAGGAATTCAGGTTGGCTTCCGTGAATGCAGGTCAGAAATTGAATTGGCAAGTTGGGTTTTTTGGATTCACCTCTGATGCTCCTACCAAGCAGGGGACTTATTTTGGTGATGATGCAGCGCTGGTAGGTTCTCCTATTTCCAATTTCACTACCATCAATACCAACATTGCTACGGGTTACGGTTACGCATTTTTCGGTCAGGCGACCTACAGCTTAACTGATAAATTGAAACTGACCGCAGGATTACGTTCTGATTATGAAAAGAAAGAGTTGACAGTTTCTCAGGAGTTGGACTTTGGACAAGATGATCCTATGGTCACGCAACCTGATACCACTGGAAAGGTGGACTACAATGCTATTTCTCCTAAAGTTGCTTTGGCATATCAGCTGGCTAATACAAACGAGGTATATGGAAGTTACAGCCGTGGCTTCAGGCCGGGCGGCTTGACACAGATAGGTTCTGATCCTAGCAATCCCCCGTTATTTGCCTATGATCCTGAATTCTCAAACAATTTCGAAATTGGAAGTAAGAATTACTTTTTCAATAGAAGAGTTCGGGCAAATGTCGCGCTATTCTATACCACAATTTCTGATGTACAAATTCCAGGTCTAGTATTGCCGGATGCGATCGTGGTGACCCAAAATGCCGGTGATCTGACCAGCAAGGGAATAGAGTGGGAGATCAACACCATTCCTACCAAAGACTTGAGCATTGATTGGAGCTTCGGATATACCCATGCGACATTTGATAATCTGATGCTTCCGGGAGAATTGGGAGAAGTGGATTACGCTGGAAACAGGCAGATTTTCACCCCGGATTTCACATCTATGGTTGCCGTGCAGTGGACACCTCAGTTTTTCAATTCCAGCACATTGGATTGGATGGTGAGAGGGGAGTGGTTGTATTTCGGCGAGCAGTTCTTCAATCTGGAAAATACCATCAGCCAAGATGCATATCAGATCGCCAATGCAAAGTTCGGGGTGGTTTCCGACATGATGGAACTGACCTTTTGGGCTAAAAATATCTTTGATGAAACCTATATTGACTATGCTTACAACTTTGGTCCTTCGCATTTGGGCAATCCAGCGACCTTTGGGGTTACAGCGATGTATAAGTTTTGAGTAGTTTGAATTTTCAGGTGTCATACTTTTCCAGAAGTTTGACTTGAATTGAAAATAGAAGCCTCTGAAATCATTTGATCTCAGAGGCTTTTTGTATTAAAAAATCATATAGTCTCATAGAAAGACAAAGTAACTTATGAAAACTATTCTTGAAGAAAGTAAAAGAGGTGGGGTGTAGGTCGATTTTGCAATAATTTAAGTACAAGCCTGAAGACTTGCACCATATGTGAATTGGTCCATGTCATGAGAACCAAGCATACTTCTGGATTAATTGACGAACACTAAACTGTGGCCTCTGCGTGTTCTCCGTGTGCTCTGCGGTTAAAAATTATGGTACTGCAAATTTATTAAACCTTCGAGGTCTTTTTTTTGACCTCGAAGATTCTGTAAAATTTTGAGGTAAAAACCTTCGAGGTCTTGAAGACCTCAAAGGTTATATGTTACCTGAAATTCATCGTGAATACGGTCCGCTCATTTGGGATGGAGGTTACCTCCAAACTGCCCTTGTGCAGGTTCATAATTTGCCTTGAAATAGCCAGGCCAATACCACTTCCTGTTTTTTTGGTGGTGTAGAAGGGAACAAAAATTCGCTCCAAGGCCTCAGGGATAATTCCAGGTCCGGAGTCTTCAACCTGAATCATCAATCCTAAATCTCCCTGTCCAATAGAAGATAGCCATATCGTACGGTCTGCTTGATTCTGAAGGGATTCAGATGCGTTTTTTAGTAAATTTATCAAGATCATGGTAATCTGATCGGGATCACAATGAATCTCCAGATCAACCGGGTGGATCTTTGTTTCTATTTTTACATGAGCAGATTTTAGCTCTTCCCGCATCAGATTATGCACATTTTCGAATAGTTCGCTAACGGGCATGGTAACTTTTTTCGGAGTTGGTATATTGGTGTAATCACGGTAGGCATTCACAAAAGTCACCAGCCCTCGGCTACGGTTGGCAATGGTATCCAGCCCTTCCTGCATGTCCATAAAGCCATCCCTTTTGATCAGAAAACCTTCTTGCTGCACGTAGCTGTCCTCATCGAGAATGGTACGAAGCGACTCTACCAAACTTGAAATCGGGGTAATGGAATTCATGATTTCATGTCGGAGTACCTTAGTTAAGTTTTGCCAGGCTTCCAGCTCATTGGACTGAAGTTCTGCGTTGATATTTTGCAGGGAAAGCAAAGTCCAGCTTTGGCCGCCCATCTTCAGGGAAGTTGATTGAATAATAAGGTGGAGTGAAAGATTCACTTTCTTTGAAATACGCTGACCTGGCTTCATTTCCATTACATCTTCCAGAAGTTTTGGAGAGAGTTTGCCCAAATCTGTGATATCCCGAAACTGCGGGATCTGTAGTAAATGCTTTGCAGCGTTATTGATCACGCCAATTTTTCCAGCATCATTGAAGGAAATAATTCCTGTATTGATGTGCTGAATGATGACCTGTAGAAACAACATCTGTTCTTCCTTTTCAGCTCGGGTTTGTTTAAAAACCTCCATTACCTCATTGAAAGAGGTGTTTACCTCCCTGAAGGAATTGCCCATTTTGCTGTCCGAAGTGAAGGAACTCGAAAAATCGGCATATCGTATGGAATCGAGAAATCTAGCGAGCTTATGGTTGATGGAATTGACATAATAAATCAGCTCACCGATCTGAAGTACCGCGATAAGTCCAAGAATTGCCGGAGCAAGCCATAGATCCTGGCTGTAGTATAGCCATAGTGCGAGGTAGATATTCAGGATGATGCCGGTTATCCGAAGTCCAACTCCAAAGGAAAACCGCTTATAAACCATATTTCTCCAGTCTTCGATAGAGTGATGAGCGGGTCAGTCCAAGTTCCTCTGCTGCTCTGGTGATATGTCCATTGTGCTTTTGCAGGGCCTTTCTGATCAAAATTCGCTCAACATCCTCGATGTTCAAATGCTCCAAACTCACGGATTCGTCCTGTCGCTCGGGTTGAGCCATTTTCTGCAAAAACAAATCCTCTGGCTGCAATACATTATGATTTGACATGATCACTGCACGCTCAATGCTGTGCTGAAGCTCACGGATATTACCCGGCCAGTGGTACTTGGTCATGCGCTTCACGAGCGGTTCGGAAGCTTTGCGGATGTCTTTGTTGTACTTTTTAGAATAAAAAGTAATGAAGTGATCTGCCAAAAGTGGAATGTCTTCCACACGCTCACGAAGTGGAGGAAGCTGGATTTCTATGGTATTGATCCTATAAAGCAAATCTTGGCGGAAGCCATTTTCATAAACCATATTATGGATCGGCATATTGGTAGCGGAAATCAAGCGAATATTCACATCCACGGGACGATTTGCGCCGACGCGTGTTACTTGACGGTTTTGAAGTGCTGCCAAAAGCTTGGACTGAAGTGCAAGGGGAAGATTTCCTATTTCATCCAGGAAAAGCGTGCCCTTGTGAGCCTGCTCAAATCTACCTGCCCGGTCTTCCTTGGCATCGGTAAAAGATCCTTTTTTATGTCCAAAAAGCTCTGATTCAAATAGAGTCTGTGTAATAGAACCCAAATCTACTCCTACAAAAGCTTCTCTATTTCTACGGGAATGTCGGTGAATCGCACGGGCTATCAATTCTTTCCCAGTTCCATTTTCTCCTAAAATCAAAACATTCGCATCGGTGACAGCCACGCGCTCTATAGTCTCAAAAACCTTTTGCATGGAATCACTTTGCCCGATGATATCCTTGAACTTATTGTCTATGTCCTGCTGCATGGTCTGCTTCTGATCCCGAAGAAGATCCACTTCCATCTTCTTTTTGCGCAGTTGCAAAGCAGAATTCAGCGTAGCCAGCAATCGCTCATTTTCCCAAGGCTTCAGCACAAAATCTGTTGCACCTTCTTTTATTGCTTTCACCGCAAGATTTACATCTCCATAAGCAGTGATCAAAACTACCACCGCGGATGGGTCAAGCTCGAGAATACGGTCCAGCCAATAGAATCCTTCCTGACCCGAACTCACATCTTTGGTGAAGTTCATGTCGAGAAGAATGACGTCGTAAGATTCGTTGTGCGTGAGGATGGGAAGTAGGTCAGGATTGGTCTCTGTATCCACCTGAGAAAAATGCCGCTTTAGAAAAATCTTTGCTGCCTTTAATAAGTCCTCGTTATCATCTACAATTAGAATTTTGCCTGTTCGTTGCTCGCTCATGGTTTAAAGAATTTGTTCAGAGGCGGAAAAATCTCCGTCGTGTTGCACCCACTTGTTCCAAAAGCATACCGAAAAACCAGTCGGGATAAAATTGCCGCAAAACGTTTGGTTTCGGACAATTTGAGCCTGTTTTTGGTAAATGGGACAGGATTATAAGTTAGGAAAAAAATAGTCGACTTTGAATTCTTTTGTTCGCTCGCGGACGAAAATGTTCGCGAGTCTCGCTCTGTATTTTCTTCAAATCAACGAAACAAGCTTGTAAGGGCGATTTATTGCATGGCATACCATTTGGCATACTGGGGATAGCCCGAAAATAGCATTTACACACAATGGATAGAAAAATAGCTAAGAAAACCTGGACCCCTAGAAGAATCGCCTGGATAGTAGGTGGAGTCGTTTTAGTCGCCGGAATTGTTTATCAAATCGGATTTGCAGATCATAGATCCACTATGAATGTGGAGAAGGATCGATTAAGTATTGCGACAGTTTCGAAAGGTGAGTTTACCGATTATATATTAGTATCTGGACAGATCGAGCCAGCACAGACATTTTTCCTAGATGCGGTCGAAGGAGGGATGGTAGCACAGATCGTTCGTGAATCAGGAGCGGTAGTGGAAGTGGGGGATACGATTTTGATTATGGCTAATTCCAATTTGCAATTGGATGTGATGCAGCGTGAGACCATGCTTTATGAGCAAATCAACAACTTACGTCAAACCCGTCTTTTTCTCGATCAAAACGATTTGAGTCAGCAAGGTCAATTAGCAGAGATAGATTATCAGATCAGCTTGCTGGAGCCTCAGTACAAAAGATTCAAGGAGCTTCATGAGAAGAAACTGGTTTCTGACCGGGAATTTGAAGAGGTAGCCGAGCAATATGAGTATAATCTGAAAAGAAAGGAATTGACTTATAAATCATATAAGAGTGACTCCATCGCCAGATCCTATCAGTTGGCGCAACTTCGTCAGTCTGAGAGTAGGATGAATGCTTCTCTGAATGGAGTAGGCCAGATCTTAGACGGCTTGGTGATTAAAGCACCGATTGCAGGTCAGCTGGCTATGGAGCAAATCGAAGTAGGTCAGGCGATCAACTCAGGTGAGCGATATGGTCAAATCGATGTGCAGGATGAATTCAAAGTTCGGGTGCCGATCGATGAATTGTACCTACCAAGAATCGGTCGTGGACTGAGAGGAAAGTTCACTCTCAGTGGTGTAGATCACGAATTGGAGATCACGAAGATCTACCCTACAATTACAAACGGGCGATTTGAAGTCGATATGAGATTTACCGGGGAAAGCCCACAAGGAATCCGAAGAGGGCAGAGTGTAAGAATCCGATTGCAGCTAAGCGACAGCGAGCAAAGTTTATTGCTACCTACAGGCGGATTCTTCAAGGATACTGGAGGGAACTGGGTGTTTGTGATCAATTCAGATGGAAATGCCGAAAAGCGAAATATCAGACTTGGAAACAAGAATCCTGAATATTACGAGGTACTGGAAGGATTAGTAGAAGGAGAGAAAGTGATTATTTCTGGGTATGAGAATTTTGGCAAGAATGAGATACTGGACCTAAAGTGATGTTGGGTGTCGGATGACCGATGTCGGGTGTTGGATGACCGATGCCGGATGACCGATGTGGGGTGCTTGATGACCAATGCTTGGTGTCCGATGACAGGTATTGAGGGTGGAATGACTAGTGATTTCTTGTTTTAAAATATAGAACTATGGAAGAATATGTGCCTCACTTTAAATTCGAAAAGCTTCAAATATGGCAAAAGGCCATGGATTTTGGAGAAGATATATTCCTTGTGTCCAAAGACTTTCATAAGGACGAGATATATAACTTGATTTCACAAATATGGCGTGCGGCGGATTCCATTGCTTTAAATATTGCTGAAGGATCGATTTCTCAATCTAACCCTGAATACAAGAAGTTCTTAGGCTATGCAATTCGATCTTTAGCTGAAGTTGTCACTTGCATACATAAAGCTGAAAGAAGAAAATATATTGATAAAGAACAGTTTACTAAACTATATGCGGAGTCTTTTCATCTAATGAACATGATGCAATCCTTCAAGTCAAAGATTAATTAGATAGAAATGAATTGCCTTGAAACACAGAGGTTAATAGATATCTTAAAAAAAATCATAAACAATGATTAAGGTTCCCAAAACATCGGGCATCCGACATCGGACATCTAACAATAATAAACATGAACGTAATCAAAACCGTCAATCTCAGAAAAATGTATGCTACCGAGGAGGTAGAGACAACTGCTTTGGATAGCATCCAGATCGAAATCAAAAAAGGGGAATTTGTGGCTATCATGGGCCCTTCAGGTTGTGGTAAATCCACACTCCTGAACATCCTTGGTTTGCTGGACAATCCTGATGATGGAGAGTATCACTTTCTTGAACATGAAGTGGCGAAATTCTCTGAAAGACAGCGCTCTTCATTGAGAAAAGGAAACATTGGATTTGTCTTCCAGAGCTTCAACCTGATCGATGAACTGACTGTATTCGAAAACGTAGAGCTACCATTGCTTTACCTTAAAATCGCAGCCGATGAACGCAAAAAAAGGGTTGAAGAAGTGCTTACCCGCATGAATATCATGCACAGAAGGAATCACTTCCCTCAGCAGCTTTCTGGTGGTCAGCAGCAGCGTGTGGCTATTGCCAGAGCAATTGTAGCTAAGCCTTCAGTGATCCTTGCCGATGAACCTACAGGTAACTTGGACTCTACCAATGGTGAAGAAGTAATGCGTCTTTTGGAAGAATTGAATAACGAGGGAACGACCATTGTCATGGTAACTCACTCTCCGCATGATGCAAACTACGCACACCGAACCATTAACCTATTCGATGGTAAAGTGGTGACTGAGAATATCAGGGAGCAGTTTCATGTTTGATATTGCCCGATGTTAGATGACTGGTGTCGGGTGTTTACATCGGGCACCGGACATCGGACATCAAGCAAATTTAAGCTCGTTTAACTTAAATTAAAACTCCCCCTCCCTATGCTCCGCCATCACTTAATCCTCGCTTTCCGAAGTTTCATGAAGTCCAAGCATATTTTTGCGATCAATCTATTTGGGTTGACTATTGGACTGTGCACTGTGATCCTGATCATGCTTTGGGTGAAGGATGAGCTAAGCATCAATCGCTATCATACGAAGGTAGATCAGATTTATCAGGTGATGACGAATCATGATAATTCCACTGGAATAGTTACGATTGCTTATACACCAGCCGAAATGGCGGAAGCGATGAGTGCTGAGCTCTCTCAAGTGGAAGCTGCAACGGCCTTCTCACCATTGGTGGAAGGAGTATCCTTTGAGCAGGGAGATACTAAAATGAACGGAGATGGCTACTTCGTCGGTCAGGAGTATTTTCAGATATTCGATGTGGATTTCATTGCGGGGAATTCGGAAAATGCCCTGAATGATATCAATGCAATAACCATTTCAGAGACGTTAGCTACCAAACTTTTTGGAAGCCCTCAATTGGCATTAGGAAAATCTTTGGACTGGCAAGTTTTTGATTTTCAGAATCAAGTGGAAGTGACGGGAGTTTACAAGGATTTTGGGAATCTCGATGTGGTGAAACCTGATTTCCTCCTTTCATTTCCATTTTTTAAACAAATGCTAGGCGATGGAGCCCATTGGGATAATTACAATGCTATGGCAACTGTCCTCCTGAAAGAAGGAACTGACGTAGCTGCCTTTAATTCACAGATTTCAGATTTTATTAAGAAAAAGGAGGAGTTCTCGAACGTTTCGGTTTTTGTTCAGCCTTTTGGAGATACCTATTTGTACGGTACTTATGAAGATGGAAAGGTAGCGGGTGGAAGGATCAGCTATGTGAAAATATTTTCTGCAATTGCGGTCTTCATCCTGATTATCGCCTGTATCAATTTCATGAATTTGACCACGGCCAAATCCATGAGCAGGCTGAAAGAAATCGGTGTAAAGAAAACCATGGGAGCAAGTCGTGGTAGGCTTTTCACGCAGTTTATTACCGAATCTCTGGTGCTGACCTTTTTTGCAATGGCGCTGGCAATCTTGGTTACATTCCTGCTGCAATCCTTTTTTAATCAGGTTACATCCAAGAGCTTATCGCTTAGTTTGCAGCCCGATATCGCATTGGTTTTATTCGGCATTTGGTTTTTCACAGGCCTATTCGCTGGAATTTACCCAGCAATCTACCTGTCCAAGTTTAAGCCAGTGGAAGTCATGAAATCCAATCTAAAAGGGAGTTTCGGAGAGCTTTTGGCGAGAAAAGGTCTGGTGGTATTTCAGTTTTCTATTTCGCTTTTATTGATTATTGGTATCACGGTTTTGAGCAAGCAGATGAACTATATCCAAAGCCAAAATCTTGGATATAATCAATCCCAATTACTGGAATTGAGTGCTTCCGGCATACAGCCAACTCAAATGGATGCATTTCTGGATCAGACCAAAAAGGTTCCGGGTGTTTCGAATGCTTCCAGCTTGTCCCACCCCTTGGTAGGATTGGCGAGTTCCACGATAGGCCTGGAATGGGAGGGAAAAAATCCTGAGGAAGAAGTGAAGTTTGAGAACATTTCTGTCAATATGGGATTGATCGAAACTATGGGTTTTGAAATGGTTGGCGGAAGAGCTTTCTCCCCTGAGTTTGGAGAGGAAGAGACTAAAATAATACTGAATGAAGCAGCTGTGCAAACCATCGGTTTCCAAGATGCTGTAGGACAGATTGTCAACCTTTGGGGAGAAGACCGAGAGGTAATCGGAGTGGTAAAAGATTTTCATTTTGAATCTTTGAAAGAAACAGTTAAGCCTGCATTCCTAAAATATAGCCCTGGATTTGCCCAGAAGATAATGGTGAGATTAGAATCAACTGATCAACAAGCCAGTATTGCCGGAATTTCAGATGTGTTTGAACAATTTACAGGTCAGCCATTAAGCTATTCATTTATGGATGAGGATTATCAGTCGCTGTATACTTCCGAGCAGAGAGCATCTGATTTGGCTAAATACTTTGGTACCACTGCTATATTCCTTTCCTGCCTGGGGTTATTCGGATTGGCGGCATTTACTGCCGAGAAGCGCAAGAAAGAAATCGGGGTAAGGAAGGTGATGGGTGCCTCTTTAGTCAGTATTCTGAGCTTAGTTTCCAAAGATTTTATTGCCTTGATTTTGGTGGCTATTCTGATCGCGGTACCGATAGCCTGGTATTTCGCAAATAGCTGGCTGCAATCCTACGCATTCCAAACAGATTTGAGCTGGTGGATATTTGCCGGCTCAGGAGTGCTATTGATTGTGATTTCATTGATTACTGTAGGGTACCAGGCATTTAAAGCAGCTTCGGCTAATCCGGTTGAGTCTCTTCGTTCAGAGTAGCTCGAATTCGGATTTCGGAGGTTTGATTTCGGATTTTGGTCGATACCACGTGAAGAGTACGTCATTGCGAGAAGGAGGTACGACGACGAAGCAATCTCGTTTTAAAAGTGCAGAATTTCTTCCTTCGCCTCAGGCCGTGTCTTTATGGGCCAGGGCAGAGAAGCGTCCTCGATCCCGATGGCTATGCGGGTCTCTCGGACTGAGGTTAGTTTAATCATGTCACAAATCGCCAGTAGATTTGCCCGAAAGCGAACGCTACTGTACGAACATAGATCGATAATAAATTGAAAATGAGCTTTCTGGTATTCAGGAAGGCTTTTTTTAAATGGCATAAATCCTGAATAGCTTTTATACAACTCTTCGCCTCTATACGTGTCTACACGGAATGAAATTGGATGGTTAGTGAAGACCTGCCTAACGGCAAGATATGCACAAACCACGGCAGTGAAAAACAGGGAAGAACGCGTCATTGCGAGGAGGAGGTACAACGACAAAGCAATCTCAATCTAATTGTATAGAGTCGGGATTGCTTCACTCGTTCCTCATTCGCATCCGATAGCTATCGGATGACGAAATACAATGAATCTTTCAATTTTAGAATCTTCCAATTTTTAATTATCAAACCATGCTTAAGAATTACCTCAAAATCGCCCTTAGAAACTTGAAGAAGCATAAGTTCTACACCTTCATCAACATCCTTGGGCTGTCGGTGGGAGTGGCGGTCTGCATGATTATCTCACTTTTTGTCATCAATGAGCTTTCATACGACAAGCACTTCAAAGATGCCGATCAGATCTATAGAATCCATGCAGATATCATTTTTGGAGGGAATCACTGGGATATGATCCAAGCTCCGGCCCCAATGGCTGAGGCACTTCCTGCGGAATTTCCGGAAGTAGAGTATGCTGTCAACTTTAGAACACGAGGATCTTACTTGGTAAAAGAAGTAGATGAAAACATTAAGGAAGATGGTGTAGTCTGGGCTAGCAAAGACTTCTTTCATGTTTTTGGAACACCGATTTTAGAAGGAAATCAGGATGGAGTTTTGGCTGAACCCAATACCATGGCTATAAGCAAAAGCATAGCTGAAAAATATTTTCCGGGAGAAAGTGCCATCGGCAAAACTCTGATTTTGGATAATAGAATGAATTTTAGGATTACGGGTGTCTACGAGGATATTCCCCAAAACAGCCATTTTCACTTTGACTTTTTACTTTCCATGGAAGGCTTGCCGGAGGCAAAATCAACTTCCTGGCTTAGCAATAATTTCCAGACCTATTTGAAAATCCGGGAGGATGCGGATCCTGAGGCCTTAAATCAAAAATTGATGTCTCTTATCGAAAAGAATGTAGAGCCGGAATTGGGGCGATTATTTGGTGAGGGAGCGACTTTGGATGCCATGATGGCTGATGGAGCCAAAATGGAATACGATCTTCAGCCGCTGCTGGACATTCACCTGAAGAGTGACCTGATGGGAGAGTTTGAGCCTAATTTCAACATCACTTATATCTATCTATTTGTAGCAGTGGCACTGTTTATTCTGGTCATTGCCTGTATCAATTTTATGAATTTGTCCACGGCCAGATCTGCCAATCGTGCCAAGGAAGTAGGCATCAGAAAGGTGATGGGTTCATTTCGGACGCATTTAATTCGCCAGTTTCTCATGGAGTCCATTTTGCTCAGTTGTATTTCCTTTGTGATCGCAGTGCCACTGGTTGCTCTGTTACTACCATTTTTCAATGACCTGGCAGGAAGAGAACTTGTCATGCCATTTTCCTATTTCAACTTCTATGGAATACTACTGATTGGAGCGATCGGAACAGGTCTTTTGGCAGGAGTTTATCCAGCATTTTTTCTGTCAGGCTTTAAGCCAATCAGCATTCTGAAAGGAAGTGTATCTATGGGAATGAAATCTGGCATGATTCGAAGTTCCTTGGTGGTGTTCCAATTTGCGATATCAATCATTTTGGTTATTGCTACGATAGCTGTTTTCAATCAGCTGAATTACATTCAGAATAAGAAGATCGGTTTCAATAAAGAGCAGATAATTACGGTGGAAGACGTCTATGCGCTGGGTGATCAGGCTGAGACCTTCAAGCGGGAGATTTTGTCAAATTCCATGATGGAGTCCGGGACGATTACGGGTTATTTACCAGTGTCAGGAACCTGGAGATCTGATACGCCCTGGTGGGTGGAAGGGAAGGATCCCAAGCAAACCGAGAATATGGTCAGCATTCAAAACTGGGAGGTGGACTACGATTATGTGAAGACCATGGGTATGGAAATCGCTGAAGGAAGGGATTTCTCGATGGATTTTCCTTCTGATTCTTCTGCGGTGATCATCAATGAAACGGCCGCTAAGCAATTTAACTTTATAGGCGATCCAATAGGTCAAAAAATCAATAGCATGGCTGGCGATAATGAGACTGCAAACTTGGATAACCTAAGGAGTAAGACGGTAGTAGGAGTGGTGAAAAACTTCAATTTTGAATCCTTGAAAGAGAATATAGGATCGGTAATGATTTTCTTAAGCGAAAGTCCTCAGGGAATTGCTTCGTTCAGGTTCAACTCAGAAAACACCGATGAAGTAGTGAGTTTCATAGAAGCAAAATGGAATGAAATGGCTCCGGGGCAACCTTTCACCTATTCATTTTTGGATGATAGATTTGGTCAGATGTATGCTTCCGAAACCCGTCTAGGTAAAGTATTTGGCATCTTTGCAAGCTTTGCGATAGTGATTGCTTGCTTAGGCTTATTTGCCTTGACGGCATTTACAGCGGAGCAAAGAACCAAGGAAATCGGTATCCGAAAAGTATTGGGCTCCAGCATAGGAAGCATCGTGGTATTACTCTCAAAAGAATTTGCGAAGCTAGTAGTAATTGCATTTTTAATTGCTTCTCCTATTGCTTGGTATGCCATGCAAAAGTGGCTGGAAGACTATCAGTACAAGCAGGAGCTAAGCTGGCAGGTATTTCTGGGAGCAGGGGTTTTTGCGATTGTTATTGCCTTACTTACCACCAGCTACCAGTCGATTAAAGCGGCAACAGCGAATCCAGTGAATTCGTTGAAGAGCGAGTAATTTGTCAGAGTAGCTAGTAGCAAGACATAAGATTCAAGACATAAGATTCAAGAGCCAAATCAGAAAGCTAAATTCAGAAGGCTGAAAAGGTAGGGTACGTCATTGCGAGCGAAGCGCGGCAATCTCAAATCTAAATGCTTAAAAAGCATTATTAACCTTTGAGGTTTTTAAAACCTCGTAGGTTTCCTTGTTTTTACATATCATAAATGTGATTGAATAATGGAGTTACCACAGACAGTTATTCAGATTCCACCCAGCAAAAGGCAGATACTTGAATACGGCATCTTAGATCGACCAACTATTTAACCTTTCGCTCTTGCAGGTTAAAAACTGTTCCTGCAGGATCTTGTATCCAATGCATATTTTCGGGAATTTCTTCTATCTCATCACAGGTTTCCACTCCTTTGGCAAGTAGGTAGTTGGTGGCTTCGGGTACATCAGGTACGGTTAACTGCAGCCAGGTTTCCGAGTGGGTGTAATTATCCACGCAATCCAGCCAGAGGACATTATTTCCGAATGATACTTGGTGTGTTCTGGATATGGTTGGATTTTTTATGTCTATTTCCTCAACTTTTAATCGCAAGATATCCCGATAAAAGGCAACAGTCTTTTCGTATTTACTCTTTGGAATTTTGATTGCAATGTTGATTCCAGCTTCGAAGTTAGGTTCCATGGTGGGTTGTTAGAATTACAAAAAAGCAGATTGACAAGTCTGCTAAGATACCGTGAAAGGAAGGTTTTTAAGTGTTAGACTTTGACTTTTTCTTCTTTACTTTCTTGAAATGAAGCACGGAACCATCTGAAAGGATGATTGTTTTGGTCCCCCGTTTTTTAAGGAAAAAGGGTTGGTATCCTGAATATGGATTAGCAACCTTTTGCTGGGAATTATCCTGAGAGAATAGGATGGAATGGGTTCCGTTTGGATTTACAATGATTTTTGAGTTTCCATTCCCAATAATCTGTGAATGAGTACCATCGGGATTTACTAAGATATTGCTGCTGCCCGAACCCAAATTCACTATTTGACTAGATCTATTATAGGCAATACTCTCAGAATATTTTTCTGCCTAAGATGAGAGAGTCATAAAGTTGAAGAAAAAAAGGAAATGTTAAGAATACAAACCAGATCATGGTATGCCTTGGAAGAACTTGAAACTTAGAATTTAATCCATAAATAGTTGTTGAGAATAAAATACAAAGCAAAGCATGACCAATGTGAATTTGGTCGGGTGAATATCGATCAATATGTTCTTTTTTAGCCTCCATTAATTCGCGGCGATAATTTCCTCCTTTACTTGGTAGAAATGATGAAAGGAGGATATAATTATACATAATATAGATTGCCGAGACACCTAGCAAAAAAAACTGGAGTCCGATATAAAGCCCATTAGAAAGGTATTTTGAACTTTCAATTCCTGGGTTGGAAAAGACTCTAATAATGTTATCTATGGCAAATGCGAATAGGATTAAGGTGCTCCATATGCTTAAGGTTAATCGAATAGATCTTGACAAATGAATATGTGTTAAGGCATTAACTATCGAAAATGCAGTAAGAAGAAATAACATTGTCAAAAGTGTTAATACAAACCAATGACGAATGTTTGTAAATCCATAATCAATAGTCCAATAGATTAATGAAATTGAGAGAAGGAGGGTAATTCCTTCAGTTAGTTTTGTAGTTACTTTATCCTTGAAAAAAATTGCAAAGCCCATTGTGAAAAGGAACAAGAAAGAGTAAGGCCAAGTCTCTATGTGGTTTTCAAAAATATAAATCTGTTCATTCTTGCCAGGTAAAAAATTAAATAAACTTAAAAAATATGATCCTGTAAAGACTAAGAACAGCTTTTTCAAGTTTCGACTAACCCTATAACTTTCGAATAGTAAGCCTCCAAATAATGCTACGAGACTAATTGAGAACAATTTCCTGTCACTTAATGAGGCTCTATAACCAATGTATATTGTAAACAGAAGTCCAATGACTCCCAGAACAATTGCAAAAGTGGTCAAATTTTCCCCTGACGACCTATTTGGTAATTTACTTTTTCTGTTAGATGCCAATGAATTTGTTTCTAGAAGTAGGTTTTATAAATCTCATCTAATTCCAAAAGCGACTGATTAAGCAGACATTAATTATTTACCCAATCCATGAATTTTTTAAATTCCTCCTCATGGTTGTTTAGCCAATCTTCTACTTCCGGACTGCTAGATTGTGAAATGTAATAACTAAAAGGTTTGGTAAGACCGGAATTTGCCAAATCACTGAAAAAAGTAACATAAAAGTCCCACCATAATCCAGTGTTTTCTTCTTTCAGCTCGCCGAGAATCTTGAAAATCAATTCATTTTGTTCACTAAATAATTCCAACTCTGATTTTTCTTCGTTTCCCTCAAGTGAGCCTGAAACAGCTGAAAGACTGACCATAAGTTCTGCTGCATCAAAATCAGAATCACCTCCTTCAGAAATGGCAATATTGATATCAAAATCATTAGAGGAACTTTTGGAAATTCCTTGACTTAGAAATTCCCTTAATTTTTGGTATTCCTTGACTGATCTGTTTGAATTAGGTTCTAGTAGTAAGAAAAAATACAATGGAATAATGGCTTGGATTCTAGATTCCTTCATGGCCATAATTTGACTTAAAAGCAGATGACTACTCCCATGTGAAGGGAAGATGGAGATTCCTGCAAGAAGAGCATCATAAGCTTTATTAATTTCATCAACGTTCATGCAGGTTACTGCATAATTGTAGTTTAATAGATGATTGTCAAATTCTTGCATGGCTATTTCATAGACCTTTATTGCTTTTTGAGGTTTGCCATCCATGTCAAGAGCATTTCCCCAAAGGACGTATGCTTCCATTAAATGGTCTTCATTAAGCTCAATTACTTTTCTGGAATGAGAAATTGAATTCTCATAATCGTTTGCGGCAATGTAAGACAAAGCGATTTCATAATTGGCTAAGCTGGAATTTTCATCAATCTTCAAGGCCTTCTTATAAGTTTCAATAGCCTTTTTGTATTCTCCATAGTCATGAAACTCTATGCCTTGCAAAATGAGTTTTTGGACTTTTTGATTTTGTGCAAAAGTGGAATTGAGGATAAAAATCAGAGAAATACTAAGTAATAATTTAGCGATATTCATCTTAGGTTGTGCATAGGGGAGAAAGTAGACTAAAGGATTATTTTTCATATTCCTTTTGCTAAAGAAAAACGAAAAATTCATTTAACACAATACCCCTTATTGGGTATTTTTTGGCATTTTGGATTATAATAGGCCTAACTCTTGTTTATTTTTGTTAAGGGGGCTAACAAAAGCCCTAATCCCTAGAATGATGAGTCAACGCCGAGACCGGGGAAGAGAACTCTCCGCAAACCAGCCTGTTCCCTAAACAACCCCCAAATAAACAGAATCCGATAAATCCCGCTTTTTTGTCCATGGGTTTTCCTGACTGAAAGCTATCCAGGCATGCCATTGAGTGGAATTATTTGGGGGTAGGAGGGTATGAGTTTCTTTTTCCCTTGTGTTCCCTAGAAATTCCCATTCTGAACCGGTACCATTTTCTTCTGCAGAAAGTAGGAAAACGAACACATTGTCTGTGGGCTTTGCTGCTGCTTGCCAGGAATTGTCTGTCCAAGTGAATTTTATCCCCTCGGGAACCCGCTCTACTGTAGGGTCTTGAGGTCCCAGAAGACTTCCCCGACTGACTTTAACCAAACTGATATCCAGCACTTTTGATGCTGACGTTCCTTCAAATTTGAAGGAGTTTTTCATCGTATAAGAAACTGCCGCATGATACGGCCTGCTAGCTCCATTTTCGAAGTTCTGATAGCCGAAACGTAATATATGTGTGATATTCTTTAGGAATTTTTGCGTCTGGGTGCTGACCGATTGGGAGTTGCGCTTTCTTTCAGATGTTTTCGACTTGGTAGTTTTACTTTGTTTACCGGGTTTCCTGCGTGAATAAGTTTTCCCACCCACTTTGTAGAAAACCAATTCTCCCACGCTTCCAGATAGCCCCTCTAATATTGAGTTAGTGATCCTTGCCATGTCCTTACTGTTTGATTTACAGATGAATATAGATTAAGCGCAGGAGAACTACCTAATAAATTGTAGTAAAAATTTATAAAAAGTAGTTTAAGATTATTAAAAGAGCAATCATATAATGTTCAATAATTGATTCTATATTGTTTTTGTATTGGTCATGGTATGGATTTCCTATAACTGATAATATTATAGTCCTGATTAATAGTGTGTAAGATCAATGGGGGATATGGCTTGCCAAGTGCAAGTAGCGTAAAGGAATGATCAGATCATTAATATTCTTCAAGCACCGACAGATCATCTGGTCGAATATTCTTTTCAAACCAGCGCTTGTACCAGTATTCCACGAACATGTGATTGTTTTTCCAGAATTGCTCCTTGTTTCCATCCTCCATAGCCTCGGTGGTATCACTGAGTTTTCGGAGGGATTTCAACTCGCTAAACATCTTCTTAATGTCTTCTTTAGCAAATGCAGGCTGTCCAAATCCGCTAGCTATAAAGAACTTTTTACCGGCTTTCCGCTGCTTTTCTGTGGCTCCTTCAATCACTGAATAGCTCAGCTTCCACATAAAATCCATCAGCACTCGTTCTGGTTTTATATTCAGAATAGCGCACAGCATACGGAAATTACTTGGGATCAATAGATCCAGCTTGCGCCATTTGGAACTGTACATAGAACCAATTTCGGCGTAATGTTTATAGGGATCTACGGGGATAGTTTTAGCTTTCTTCTTGTTCATAACAAACTTGGTTAGTGTTGCTATGAAGTTGCAGAAGAGATAAGGGATATGGTATTCTAGTGAGGGGTATTTTAGAAGGAGAAATAGTGATTTTACCTAAGAATAGAGGTTTGCTTACAAACTAGGTCTACCATATAGTGATCCTGCTACTCGGTTTCCAACTCAAATTCCTTTAAAAATGAAGTGATAGGAATAGCTGATATTTTCTTTCCATTAAGCAAAAATATGACATCCTTGGTCTTGCCTACAAGCAAGCCAGTTTTGGTTTCGTTATCCGCAAATCTGAGTAATATAGGATTGCTTTCTAACACCTGCTTTTTATAGTATCTTCCATAAGCCTGGGCAGAAAGAACCAGATAGAGAGCAAATAAGCACACAAAGGAGATGAATCTGTACTTGTTAAACCAAGTTTTCTTATCAATGCCAAAATTAAAGCGGGAATAGGCGCGGGGATAATTCCTTTTGGAATAAGTATCTCCAAGTATCAACAAACCCAGTAGGACAGAAGAACCTATGATAAAGTAAAGAATAGCAAAATCAGAGAAGGGGGCAATAAGAAAATCGAGGATATCAGCATAGTCAAAAATATTGATATTGAATTCTTTATACTTATGATAGGTGAAGAGCATCCCTATGGCCACAGAAAAAATGTAGGCAATGGTCAAGATAGTCTGTAATTCTTTGATCAGAGCTTCGTAGGCATCCTTGATTAGACCTTCCTTCATGTAGTATTATTTGTATTTAGAGCTTTCTGAATTTGGTTTGATAGGCTGTTGCAATTCAGGATAAAGGGATATTTTAGAAGTGAAGAATCACTTCCCTTTAATCAATTGCTCCAATCTCGCCATCATCTCATCTTTCTTCTTCAGCATACGCTCGTATAGGGCGATTTTCTCTTCGTGAAGTTTCTTGATTTCTTCTAAGGGATTGATGTTAAAAATTGGTTTTGAATTCCCAACATAGGCATCCTTTTCAATATTAAAAGTATTCGAAATAATATTTACTGCCTGCTCTTCGTCAAAATTCCGGAAGACTTCAACCGGTAGCTTGAGTGCCTCTGCGATCTGGAAAAGAAGGCTAGCTTCGATTTCTTCCTTCTGCTCCAGCAAGGAAATCTTTTTCTGGTTCCAGTCCTCTCCCAACTCATAAGCCAGGGCTTCCTGCTTGATACCTAGCATTTCCCTGAAGCGTTTTACGTTTCTGCCTTGGTGGATTTGTTTGGATGGAGATTCGTTCATGGTTTAAGGTAGTTTTCCGGTTTGTGAAGACCCGCCATAGCGGACAGGTACAAACCGGGGCAGTGGTATAAGACTTATTTCTGTAGTAGATCAAATTTAAGCCTTTTCCGCATTTGGTGCAGGAAATGCAAGGCTAATTCTAAGGTAAAATAGGTATTTGGCAGGGATAATCTATTCCTTTTACTTAAAACAGGGACAAGCTATGTCAGGAAGTTTTAAAATGGACTAAAGAGGCAAGGGTTTTCAAAGCAGCAAGTAGGAAGACACAAGTATCAAGTTAAAAATTGAAAAGTGATTAGCTCCACAGAATGTCTTTTTTGATGAGTCACTATAAAAATTGCCCGTCCCTATGGGACTTTGCTAGCTCATATTTCCATAATATATCCAGGGGTTAAAACCTCTGGCAATAAAATCTATCGTCCCTACGGGACTCGTGAGAAGTTGCATTGGTAGTATGTAATGCCGTAGGCATGCTTCATACTATAGGCAGCCATTGAAATGGCTGGTAAAAATGAGTGAGGAATTTTCAAAATGCCGTAGGCATGGCCGATTTTCGTTAACTCCATTCTTTTACTTCCTCTTTCTTTTTACCTTCTCAAAATGAATTACAGAGCCATCTGACAGGATCACTAGTTTGCCTCCGCGCTTTTTAATGATAATCGGTTGGTTTGCTGAATTTGGATTTGCAGCTGCTTGCTTGGAATTATTCTGTGAGAAAAGGATGGAATGTGTTCCGTTTGGATTTACAATGATTTTCGAGTTTCTATTCCCAATAATCTGTGAATGAGTACCATTTGGATTTATCAAGATATTGCTGGTGCCCAAACCCACGGCAACGGAGTGGGTTCCGTCAGGATTGACTATTACTTTATGGACACCATGATCAATAACCACCGAATGTGTTCCATCTGGATTTACGATTACCGACTGAGCATACAATCCAGAACTCAACATCGCGAAAAATAGGATTATCAAGATCTTCATGTTAGTTTTTACTGGACTGGTTAGAAAAGGTTTAGAAAATTTTGGTGAGGTTATTTACCAATTATAAATTGTTTGTGATATATGGGTGGAATTAGATGGGTGGAATTAGAAATCCCAACCAATCAAGTGTTATTGTTTAACTACAAAGAGAGGGTCAAACTCCCCTAGCTGAACGGTCTGACTACTCAAAGAGGGGGGCATATTTTGAAGTATTTGTATTAGGGCAACTTAGTTTCAGTATGTGCTATTAAGCATTGACTTCTTCATTCATTTACCTAATATTGAAACAGACTAACTTTATATTAAATAGTTTATAAATCAAGCGGAATTTGATTGCTAGGATTGTCTTTGCTTTTTAATTCTTTTAAATATTTAATAATTAAATTGTCATTTAATTCTTGGTATTTGATATATTTCCCTCTGGTTACTATTAACCTATCAAAAGCATTATCACTCTTTTTATCATCTAAGGATCCAACTTTCTTTAATAAATATTTGTATGTATTGATAGTGTATTTGCAATTATACCTATTTTTTATATAAAAAGCTCTAAGTATGTTTGCTTCAGTTGTGGGGTTTAAGTTTTTATATGTAGGGCTATTCTGAAGGATGTCTAATTTTTGTGAATTTATAAATTCATTATAATGTCTGAGGTTATATGAGAAGTTGTGTAAATTAATAACTAATGAGTCAAAGTTGTAAAAACATCCTTTTGCAATACTGTTTAATTTATCTTCTTCATTTAATTTAACTAAATTATTTTTAAATGCCCAGTTATCTTGAATGCTCCAAATATCAATTTGTATTGAAGCAAACTGAATTTTAATTCCTCCATGTCTATTTATTGAATAAGGGTTTCCACATTCGGCTACTATATTTAATAATTTTGAACTTGATATATCGACAATTACATCAACGTCTCTGCTTTTTCTATTATTAAGAAAATCACGAAAAAAACCTCCAACGATATATGCAGATCCGAAAACAAAAATTTCATAAAATAAAATCTTTAATTTTATATCGCTTTTTATCATTTGATTAAAGTGATGGTGGAATGATTTTTTTATATCAATTTTCTCCAATTTTACTATAGTTTAATCCCTTTAAGCTCTTGGTATAAATTAATTGCATAGGTATCTGTCATGCCACTAATAAAATCAACTATAAGTTGTAGTTTTTTATATCTGTCATTTTCATAGTTTTCAATAGTATTATATACAGTTCTGTAACTTGAAGATATTATTTTAAAAATTCTCGATTGGTATGTGTTTCCCTCTGGCTTAAAATTTACACTTTCTGAAGCAGTAACAAAAATTTTCAATAATCCATATATTGCTTCCCACCCTGCGATCTCCTTTTTGACGATGTTTTTTTCATCAAAAACCATGTGTTGCAAATTTTTGTATGCTTTTCTAATGTCTGAAGCGCTAGAGATATCTATAATCTCACTCTCTAAAGTTCCATTCATTATGTCATCATATCTCTCACTAAATGATTCCATTATTCCTTGAATCATAATCCTTTGCGTAAAAATTCTAAATTTTTGAATAATAACAGATTCATCAATTCCTTTGTCGAGATATTTTTCTTTTAAATCGTTTAGTTCGTCAAGTACGATTTTTTTATTCTTGTCAAGGTTTGATTCAAAAATTTTCTTAACATCATTTATATTAATTATACCAAGCTTTACGCCGTCTTCAATGTCAGCTGCACTATATGCTATGTCATCTGCGGCTTCAAGTAAATAAACAACAGGACTTCTTCTTCTATTTAATTCTAAATATTTGTTTATCTCTTCGTATTTATCTTTTTCGGTAACAAAATACCCAAATTTCTTATTTCTTATTTCTTTACTTAGTTTACCTTTGTTTCCTTCTATCGAATTTGAAGGGTATTTAATTATTGATGCTAAACTTGAGTAGGTAAGATTATAGCCAAATTTATCTCCGAAAAAGTATAGTTTCGATAGTATTCTTAAGGTTTGAACGTTACCATCGAAATTTTTGAAATCCTCTATTTCAATTTTACTTAGATCATTTCGATTGTATCCTTCAAAATATTCGTTGAAAAAGTGTTTGACAGCTTCTTCACCAAAATGACCAAATGGAGGATTACCTAAGTCATGTACTAGTCCAGAAACTCTTAGTAATGAACTTAGGAGCCCTTTTTGTTCAATGTTAAGTTCACCTTTTTCCAATAATGATTTCTCAATACTTTGACCAATTGTACTAGCGATATAGGAGACTTCTAATGAATGAGTTAACCGTGTTCTAATAAAATCACTCTGTTCTAATGGGAAAACTTGTGTTTTGTCTTGAAGCCGCCTGATAGGTGCACTAGAAATTAACCTTCCATAATCATTTTCAAATGGATTTCTTCCGTCAGAAGGTATTGAAGGTGTTTTCTCTCTGAACCTCATTTCCCCTAATAATAATTTCCATTTTTCTTTATGGCTCATGTCTGTTTGTTTAAGTGTTAATTATCTCGAATAATTCTATTTTGAGTTGGTTTTAAAGTTGATTCTATTCAAATTTAGTAAATATGGGCTTGTATTCCGTTTTAACTTCATAATTTCGTTATCACTTAACAATTATTAATTCTCAAATCAAAGATCTTAGAGAATATTGTTTTTAGAAATTTTGCTAGGAGGGTTTAAACAAAAGGTTTGGTAATAGTTATACTCACTTTTTTTTATTCTCTGATTACTCTGAATTACCTTTTTTATTTTAGTATAAATTTTAAGTTATAATTATAATTCTATCAAAGTTGTATTAGTAAGTGTTTTTATTTCTAGTTTTTAGTAATTAATAACCTTTTTTATTTTTATAATTATAATTATTTTTTTTATTCTATCCCTAACTCATATCTAACTTTTAGTTGTTTGATACAACCTGAACAAATTCCACATGCTAGATTGGAAATATGACAAGAATGTGCCATAGTAATTAATGTTATAGGGACATTATATTTAGTTACTAACTCGTGACTGTAATTTTCTAGTGTTGGGCAAATTACTTTGATTTCCCCTTCTTGATAGAATAATAAATTATTAAGTAAGTTATAAAATCTTTCAGTCCCATCTTTATGGAAGTTGTCCGATTTGACTGAAGCTAAATATATCTCATTTACGGAGTCTTTTAAAGACTGCATTGAAGCAAGAGTTACTAAAAGTTGATTTCGAAATGGCCACCATTCTTTAGATGGAGAAATATTTGAGCTTTTTGCATCTGCCAATGAGCCAGAACCTAGATGCTTACAATCAACTTTTATTACCTTATGCTCTATATTTAAAATACTGCAAATATATTTTGATACATATATTTCTCGCTCAGCTACAGTTTGGCCGTAATCTATCGTATAAGCAATTTCAGGCTTAATACCATATGCCAGACAAATCGAATCTACACCTCCAGATAACAAAATTGCTTTTTTCATAAACTCCAAATAGTTTGATATAAAGCAGTTGTCAAATTATTATATGAAGTGAAATCACCTGGTTTAAGCATTAATAAGTTTTTTTCGTCGCAAGTGCGATGGTATCCAATTATTGCTTTGCCGCTAGCCATTGAAAAGCCAGATTCTACTAGGGTTCCAGAATCAAGATTGTCGAGAACTGCAAAGATCACATCAGAATTATTAATACCTTCAATATCTTTTTTTGCAATTGCAATTTGTTCTCCTAAACCAATATCGTGGAATGGTGAAAAAACTTTTACCCCAAATGAAAGTAATGCCTTGCGAATTTTATCGACTAGAATTAATTCGGACAAGGCAAAAAATGGTGAGGCTATGTACACTTGTTTTTTCGATAAATCGTTTAATTTAAATTCTTTATATGTAAATGTAAAACTAGTAGTGAAATCAACGTAAGCTTTTTTATCACAGTAAATTGCGGTAGATTTTGATGCTAATAATGCTGATTCTTTAAGTGATAGATTTTTGCTCATCCAATAATATCCAAAACTTGCTGTAAATATATCACCAGAGCCAATTTTATATACATTTTGAGTTATATAACAAGGTATGTTTAGTTCTTCAGATTTAGTGTATAAAGTAGCTCCGTATGGACCGTTTTTAATAATAAAAGCTGTTACATTTTCATCATTAAAAAAATAATTTTTTATCTTTTCAATATCCTCACTTGAAGATATAGAATGAGCTTCAATTCGATTTACAATGTAGACCAGTTCTTCCGCTTTACCTATTTCACAAAATCTTGTTGGTTTTACAGATGTTTGAGGATCATAGACTGCTCTTTTACATTCTATTTTATATTCGGATTCTAGCATTCCGAAAGCAATCAAATCTTCACCCTTAAATTCCCAATTTTTTGTTTTTGAAATATTTAGAGGACTTGGATATATTGAAGGTTCATCTAATGCAAAACTATATTGAAATGTTATTATTTCGTCATATGAATTAACCTCAAAACTTAAATTTGGGTATACTTTCTGGTTTTCTTTAAGGAAATTACTTGCCTCCTTATTTCCACTTGTTATAAGGTTTACTTGACTTTTGTTTTCTAATAAGAATTTGGCGCATCTAAAGCCTGATCCAAAAATCTCCATTGTAACACTATCAAAATCAATTTCTCGATAAGTGCCTCCAATAACATTTATCATATTTATTTTCGAGTAATTTTAACTACACATGTTGGTGTATTTATTCTTTGTATTTCAGCTTCATATTGTGCACCATTTTTAATGCACTCAATTAAATCAGAAATATTAGAATGCAATACTGCACCTAATATTTCACCATCACCATCTTCTAAGAGTATTTGCTCATTTGGCCCAATTGTCACATTCAAAAAAACTCCGACAGTATGTTTTAGTAAAACAGTTAGATTAATAGATGAAACATTGGTGATTATAATACCTGTTTCACAATCAAAGTTATTTCGTTGTGGTGGTACATAGCCACCTCCTCCAGATCCGCTCATGATTTTTAGTTTTTATTGGTTTTAAAATAATTGTCAATCTGTGTAATGCAGCACTCTCAGAGTTAAAATCTCCTTTGTTCAATCAAATAGATATGCCTTACAGGTTGTTGGCATTCAAAAATCGCCTTTGATCCCCTCTAAAAAGCTCTTTAAATTACATTAGTAATTTTAGTTATGCAAGTGAATTAGGTCAAGTGGAGAATAATAGTTTCAACCCTTAAGAATCAAACCTTAAATCAGATGTGCAACCTCTGAAATATGAAAAGAGATTGCTTCTCTCGATTCTCGGGATCGTCTGCCTCCCGGAGAGCAGGAAATGACCTACACCACCTTACTCCCTTCGATTCCAATAAATCTTCAAATTGTTGGTGGCTCGGCCAGAAGCGATTATATCCAATTTTCCATCTCCATTAAGATCAGCGGCAGTCAGACTCTCGGTTGCCATGCCGTTTTGATCGATCCAATGGGCTTTGAATTCGGTGTAGTTCTCGTTTACTGGCTCGTATAGTTTGATTCCTATATCTCCAGCTTCATTTGGTGTACGCCATCCAGCCACGATTTGCACGGTGCCATTTCCCAAGAAATCCCCCGTTATAATCCCATGACCTTCCTTCAGGCTTTTATCCAAGACGACCCGCTGCGTCTGGTTAGATTCCTGTGTAGCTACGTATGCTGCCACTTGATTGCCATGCATGGGCTCCACTCCAGCCAGCAGCATTCCTCGGCCGGGGATCATTGCCAGTGCTAATTCTCCAAAGGATTGATGGCCAGGAGGTGATTCCTGGGTTGGTCCTGCAAACCAGTTGTTATCCTGAATTGAAAAGCTTTTTACTCCTTCTTTTCCCCCTATAAAAATCGTCTCACCTCCGCCCACACCTAGGTCTTTGGAGGTCATATTATGCGTCAGATGCATGGATTCATCGATCAAGGTTGTTTTCCAAGGATCTTTTGGGTTGACGGGTTTTTCATAGGCAATTACCTTTACTCCCGCACCTTCACCTGCTTTATTTCCACGTCCGTGAAGAGGAAGAACGATGAGTTGATAGGAAGCTCTCCCTGTTTTCACCCAATACATGCGATGCACTGTTGGCTCATGGGGAAGTTGCACCGGGGTCCAAAGCTGAGTTGGATCGTCTGGCCGGATCAGGTAATGTACAGAACCGGACTGGGCTTCATCGCTTGTTTCACCTGGATTCCACTGCGCTCCGACGGCTATCTCCACCATTCCATCTCCATCGATATCCCGCGCCGCTATGCAGACATTATCCCGCTCAGTCAGGTTTTCTGTAAGTACAAAGCGCTTCCAATCGCCGTTTCGGTACCACACAAATTGTTTTTTGTCTGCCAAAATCAAATCTGGCTTTCCGTCTCCATCCACATCACCTACGACGATGCCATATCCTATGGAGACATTGTCGTCAATAAGTTGGGATTCAAAGTTTGGGCTGCCTTGGGAAAATAAAAGTGCAAGCCATGGGAGAATAAGGAGGTTCATAGTTCAAAAATTTTGCTGTCTTCTAAAGTTATAAAAATTGAGGGTAATTTATTCGGTAGTTAATACTGGAGTGGCTATCTCTTTTCCTTTCACCTCCGTATGTGCCCTCCACCTCGGTCTGTGTCCCACAGACCGAAACGAGAATTAAAGTGGTCTTAGGGACACAGACCACGGGGACAAAAAAATGGCTTTTGGGACACAGGCGAAGTGTAAATGGAGGGATTAACTGCAACTTTGCCGTATTCAGTTCTGTTTACCTACCATGCATACGCTTGAGCCATATTTTAACTGGAGACATCTTTACATCGCTGCGGAGGATCCACTATCTCCCTTCTTTGAATATCAAAACAGCGAGATTCACTTTACCGATCAGATCTATAATTTTCTGATTCACCCACAGTGGGATAGCATGGAATCTGAAACGCTTTTCCTTAAAGTAATCTATGCAGACTATCACCTTGGTTTTGCTGTGATTGAATTTATTGGTGAGTGGAATGACCTGCTGAACAATGATATTATGACCTTGAAGCGGAATATCATCGAATTGATGATCGCAGAGGGCATCAACAAATACATACTGATTTGTGAGAATGTACTCAACTTCCACGGTGATTTGGAGGCTGATGATTACTACGACGAATGGCAGGATGAATTAGAGGACGGTTGGATAGTCATGCTAAACTTGCAAGATCATGTCTTGTCTGAAATGAGCAGGTTTGGTATAGACCGATACCTGGTCATGGGTGGGAAGTTAAACGATGTGAGTTGGCGAACCCGCCACCCCAAGCAACTTTTTGAAGCAATTGATAAAGTGGTAACCAGGAGGTTGGGGATTTGAAGAAAATTGTATATTTCTGAATTTAAAATTTAGAAAAACATAACTTGTATTGATATGGAGGAAGATATCAGATGGCAGCAGCGTTTTTCCAATTTCAATAAGGCCTTTTTGAAATTGTCCCAAGCTGTGGCTCAGGCAAAAGAGAAAAAACTGTCAGAGCTTGAGACGGAAGGCTTGATTCAGCGATTTGAATACACCTATGAGCTTGCTTGGAAAACACTACAGGACTACATCAAGGATATAGGAATACCCGACATCAATGGTCCGTCCAAAGTTTTGCAGGAAGCCCTCAAAATGAAGTTGATTACTGACTCATCAGGTTGGAGCCAATTGAAAAAAAGTAGAGAGAAAACTTCCCATACCTATGATCCTGAGACTGCTGAGGAAATTAAAGAGTTGATTTTAAACCTCTTCTTTAAGCCTTTTATTGACCTCCAAATCAAACTTGAATCCGAAAGATCAGGAAATCAAGAATTATTAGACTTATGAAATCTAGTATATCGAGGAATAACCAAAAGAGGGATGTATTTGATGCGAGATTCCATGTGACAAACTATAATAAAATAAACACATGAAGCAGACTGGAATAAGTGAAAGTATCCTATCAGAAATAACCTCTGTTTTCTCCAATTTCCCAGAAGTTGAAAAGGCAGTTCTTTTTGGTTCTAGGGCAAAAGGCAACTTTTATGAAGGTTCTGATATAGATATTGCTGTTTTTGGCGAAAAGCTGGATTTTGAAAAAATGTTGAATATTTCTATTGCAATGGATGAAATAGAGTTACTTCAAGCTATTGATCTGGTTCATTTTGAAAAAATTAAGGAACCCGAATTAAAAAAACATATCGAACGAGTTGGGATTCAGATTTATGATTTGGAGCTGTCTTCGAAAAGTTAGATTTTTTTCTTTGTGGAATGAGTTCAGTTAAGCTTAAATAGATTTGATTGTAGATAATCCTGCATATTTGCTACAGATCGTGCCGTTGCCACTCTTGGTTTCAACTATAATTTCACCTACCCTGAATTTCGCTTCGCTGTATTCAGGGCTTTTACTGGACGTGCCGTTGGCACAATAGTAGGTATTTAGACCTATAAAGCTCCTTTGGTTCAAGTTTTCAGATCTACCTGAAGCAGGCAGGCTTGGACCCAAAATATTGCAGTCTCTTGTCTGCTAATAATCCTGATAGCCATTTTCAATAACAGCTACATAAAATTTAAAGTCAAGTTTTGCATACCTTATATTTCTATGAGAAATTAAAATGCAGAGCAGTCTGAAGACTGCATTATAAAAGCACAAGTCATGAGACTTTGCGCCAACTGGGGTTCTTAAAGTCCGAAATACAAAGTGGTCTGTGGGACACAGATCATGGCGGAGGAATTTTATCTTGTTCTAGCCTAAAAATCCCCCTTGCCCCCTTTTGGAAAGGGGGAATTGCCAAATTTGAACCTCTAGCATTAATTCATAGCACATATGTACAGTTAAGTAGATACACATATGTTTTTATCAATAATATGAAAGTGGAGGGCTGAACCCGCCTTTGACTTCACTCTGCCTGACACATTATATAATCTGAATTGCCTAGTTCATCTCAATGACGTATTTTTAAAAATCCTGAAATAAACTTAACCAACCCATGAAATCGATCTCACTTTTTGCGCTGAGCATACTCCTTTGTTTTTGCACCACAAAACTTCCTGCAGAGCAAGCCAAAGGAACCGATCAAGAAATCAAAACCGGAGCGGATCAAACGGAATTGTACCTGCCGCTTTTGAAAGGCAAACGGGTAGCTGTACTGGCCAACCAAACCTCCATCATCGGCAAAACCCATTTGGTGGATAGTCTGCAAACTTTGGGGATTAACATTGTGAAAGTTTTTGGTCCGGAGCATGGATTCAGAGGAAATGCCAGTGCTGGCGCAAAAGTGAGTGATGAGAAAGATGAGCGAACAGGGATTCCTATAATTTCCCTATATGGTAGAAAGAGCAAACCTAGCAAGGAGGACTTGGCAGATGTGGATATACTGATCTATGATCTGCAGGATGTAGGGGTTCGATTTTATACCAATATCAATGCCTTGGCTCGTCTGATGGAGGCTTGTGAAGAAAATGGCAAACGCCTGATTATCCTGGACAGGCCAAATCCAAATGGGTATTTGATCGATGGTCCGGTGCTGGATATGAAGTATAAATCAGGAATCGGGATGTTTCCTATTCCTATGGCTCACGGCCTTACTGTAGGGGAGTTTGCGATGATGGCCAATGGGGAAGGTTGGTTGGCAAACAAGGTAAAAGCTGACATAGAAGTGATTCCTGTTGCAAATTATGCGCATGATATGCCCTACGTTTTGCCGGTTTCTCCTTCGCCAAACTTGAATACTCCGCAGTCGGTCTTGCTTTATCCTAGTCTTTGCATGTTTGAGGGGACGTACATCAATCTTGGACGCGGTACTTATTTTCCATTTACAGTGTTGGGAAGTCCTGCTTACAAAGGAATCTACGAGTTCAGTTTCACTCCAACAGGAATCAAAGGAATGGCAGAAACGCCACTTTTTATGGATCAGGTTTGCTATGGAATTGACCTTCGGGAATACGATACAGAAAAATTAAGAGCTAGTGGACAAATCAATTTTGACTGGATCCGTGAACTTTACAAAGCCAGCCCTGAGAAAGAGAAGTTTTTTGATTCTAAGCTCAGCAACCAGATGAATACCATCGAAATGCAGATAGGTAGGGGGGATTTCAGACAGCAAATCATTGATGGTGTTCCTATGGAAGAGATTAGAGCAGGTTGGGAGCCCGAGCTTTCTGCCTACAAGAAAATGCGAGAGAAGTATTTGCTTTATAAGTGAGAACCATCGCCTCGGTCTGTGTCTCACAGACCGAAATGAATTAAAAGTAAAGTGGTAAAGTGGTAAAGTGGTCTGTGGGACACAGACCACGGAAGGAAGAGCGAATGATTATTCGTTCTTTTATTAGTATTTTTTGACCGATTCCGAACAAAAATGTTCGATTGATTTTTAAGAATAATTACTTTTCCCATCGTAGCGCGTTGGTTTGAAGGTTTTTGGATGGCATAAAAGTGGAGTTAGGCTAGGGAATTAATCTTCCAATCTTCCAATTTTTAAATATTTCAATCCTTTCAAACCATGTGGAAAAACTACCTTAAAATCGGCTGGAGAGTACTGAAGAAAAACAGGCTTTACACCATACTCAACGTAGTCGGACTGACTATGGGTATTTCCGGATTTTTGATGATCATGCTTTTCATTCAGGATGAGGTGAATTACGATCGCTTTTATCCTGATTCCGAGTCAGTTTTCAGAATCACTTCCCACTGGGGAGATTATAGCACCTCCAGTTATGCCACTGCGCCTCCTTCCCTTGGACCAAGGATACAGTCGGATATTCCAGAAGTGGAGGCGGTCACTCGCTTACTGAAATGGAATGATTTCACCATACAGCCAGGCTCCGGACAAAATAAGGATCAGGTATTCCGGGAAGAAAATATCTTTTATGTTGAGCCAAATTTCTTTAAGGTTTTTGACCTGAATATGCTGGCTGGAATTAAGGAAACGGCACTTACGGATTCCAAAAACGTGGTGATTACCGAGAGTTTGGGGCATAAATACTTCGGAGACCTTTCCCCAAATGAGATGGTTGGCAAGACTGTGATGATAGGAAGCAACGATCCCAATCCGAGGCAAATCGCAGGGGTAGTCGAAGATCTGCCTTCCCAAACGCATTTTCAGTTTGACATGCTGGTGTATGAGCCATGGATGAACGCGGAGATTTTTGATATGGAAAGCTGGTCATGGCCTATACTTTATACCTATGCGAAATTTCCACAGGAAAAGCAGGATGTGGTGGCAACAAAGCTTGATAAGATCGTTGCCGATTATGCCATTCCCATGCTGGAGGCTGGCGATGAGAATTCGGATTACAATCTGAAAGTTATGCCCGTACAGGATATTCATCTGAACTCCCATTTGCTAAGGGAGCATGAGGCAAATGGGTACCAGAGCTACATTTACATTTTCTCTTTTGTAGCTGCATTTGTGCTGCTTTTGGCCTGTATCAATTTTATGAATCTGGCTACTGCCAAAGCTGGACTAAGATCCATGGAAGTGGGTGTGAGAAAGGTGATGGGCTCACAGAAATCCCAATTGATTTACCAATTTCTCACCGAAGCATGGATTCTTGTGCTGATTAGTGTGGTCATTTCCCTAGTTACAGTGACCCTTTGTAATGGGGTTTTCAATCAACTTACCGGTAAGGAACTTCAATTTGAGCTTTGGAAGAATCCGATGATCCTGTGGATGATACCATCTCTGGTAATTATCCTCACGCTTCTTTCGGGCTTTTATCCTGCATTTTATCTTTCCTCTTTTAAGCCACTTCAGATTATTAAGCGGCAATTGTCTTTTGGGAAAAACAGCAACAGTCTAAGACATGGGCTGGTAGTATTTCAGTTTGCTACTTCACTAACCCTGATCATTTGCACACTGTTGGTGCAGCGGCAGATGAGTTTTATCCAGAATTCTGATCCGGGATTTGAGCGGGATCAGCTGGTGATCATTCATAATGACGGAGAAATTCAAAACTCCCAGCGGGAGGATTTCAAAGGGAATTTTGCATCAAGTACGAATGTGCAATCACTGAGTTTCTCCACAGGAATTCCCATGTCCGGTCAGTTTCAGATGCGTTCATTTTCGCTTCCAACCAGTGATCAGGAGCAGGGTATGAATTGGTACGAAGCTGATGCGTCCTATCTGGATACTTATCAGTTTAAGCTGATCGAGGGGAGGAATTTTGCAGAGACTGCGGGAGCTGATATTAACAAAATCATCATCAATCAGACGGCAGCCAAGCAATTGGGAATTGAAGGTGATGCGATCGGTCAATTGATAGTAAAGAATGAAGGAGAAAATGACGAGGCTACACAGGAGGTGATCGGAATGGTGGAGGACTTTAATTTCGAATCTTTTCGAAATGAAATCAAACCGCTGGTGATCGAATACATGCACGATTATTACCTGCGGGATTACATTTCGGTGAAAGTCCAAGGTGGAAATATCACTGCAGGAATCGCAGAATTGGAAACTGCTTGGAAGAAGTATGAGCCAAGAGTTCCTATGAATTACAGTTTCCTGGATGAGGATTTCAACAGGGTTTATAGATCCGAATTGAAGATGGCGAATCTACTTCAGGTATTGACGGGCATTTCTATTTTGATAGCCTGTCTAGGTCTGTTTGGTCTGACTGCATATACTACGGAGCGGCGATTTAAAGAGATAGGAATACGCAAAGTCTTTGGAGCGACTATGTCAGAAATATTCCTGATGCTTTCTCTCTCTTACCTAAAATTAATCCTGATTTCCATGCTGATTGCGGTGCCGCTGGCCATGATGTTTATGAATAAGTGGCTGGAAGAATTTGCCTATAAAACAGGAATAGAGATTTGGGTGATCGGAGTGGCTATACTGGCATGCTTTGGACTTGCTTTAGTGACGATCTACTTCCAAACCTATAAGAGTATCCGTGCGAATCCGGTGAAATCGCTGAAGAGCGAGTGATTTAATTGCGGATTTCGGATGTATGATTTCGGATTTAAGCCAATGAGAAGAGGAGCGAATGATAAAGATTAACTATTGAATTCAAGTAGACAAGGAAACTTTACAACCTTCCAACCAATAAACTTTACAACCTTATGTGGAAAAACTATATAATAATCGCTTGGCGTAATATTCAAAGAAGCAAGGTTTTTTCATTTATCAATATTGGTGGACTGGCGCTGGGTCTGGCTTGCTGTATGATGATTTTATTATATGTGAAAGATGAAGCGAGCTTTGATAGATTTCATGAAAACGGGGATAATCTTTACCGGATAAAAGTTACCATGAGCAATGCCGAAGGTTCCAATACCATAGCGAGCACCAACGCTATCCATGGACCTACGTTTCAGGAGGAAATTCCTGAAATCACCAAGGTCATCCGAACCCAAAGTCAGCCCTTTGTGATGAGAAAGGGTGATAAACTTCTAAATACAGATGTTTTATTCGCTGATCCCGAGTTTTTTGAGGTTTTCACACTTCCTCTGCTGTCAGGGGAACCCACTAGTTTGCTTGCTGATATTGGATCTATCGTAATTACTGAGGAAGTAGCAAGAAATTATTTCAATACCACTGATGCGGTTGGAAAAGTAATTGAACTAAAGGTAAATAATGAATTTTTACCTTTCACTGTCTCTGGTGTGGCGAAATCCATTCCTCAAAATTCTTCCCTACAATTCGATTCAGTTATCTCTTTTGCTTTTCAGGAAGTAAATGGATGGACAGATAACGAGTGGCTGGGATTTTACATGAACACATTCGTGCAACTGGATGAGCAGGCAAATATTGAGGAGGTTGCTGGTAAAATGGATATGATCTTTGCTAGCAATGCAGCAAAGGAATTGGAAAACTCTCAAGGCTTTAACAATAAGATTTCTTTTGGTCTACAACCCTTTATGGAGATACATCTGGATACCGAAATCGGTAGTGGCAGAAATGGGATAGATAAGGCAAGCAGCCCTGTTTATTCATACATTCTATCCGGTATTGGACTGTTTTTGCTGATTATAGCCTGTATCAATTTTGTTAACCTGGCGGTAGCAAGGTCACTGAAGCGGGCAAAGGAAATCGGTATCAGAAAAGTAATAGGGGGACATAGAAAGCAATTGATATCCCAATTTCTAACAGAGTCTTATCTAATGACTTTCATCGCCTTTTTGCTGGCCCTTATCCTTACTCAGTTATGTCTTTCTGGATTCAATGAGTTGTCAGATAAGCAGTTGGCTCTTTCCTATTTGCTGGATTTTCAATTAGTATCCGTATTTATCGCCTTGCTACTTGTGACAGGTTTGGTGGCTGGATTTTATCCGGCTTTGGTGCTTTCCGGCTTCAGTCCTACGAAGAGCTTGTATAAGCGGGCGAAGCTTTTGCAGCAGAATTACCTGACCAAAGCTTTGGTAGTATTTCAGTTTACACTTTCTATTTGCTTGGTCGTTGGGACCATCGTAATCTTCAGCCAATTCAATTATCTGACGAAAGTAGATCTGGGATATAATGATGATAATCTGATGAAACTTGGTGGTTTCAGGGGAATAGAAGGTGGGGTTAGCGGAATCAAACAAGAAATTCTTGCGCTTCCAGGAGTAGAATCTGTGGGCGCATTTAATGGGAATTATAATGGAACCAGAGCAAAAGTCGAGGATGTGAGTATAGGTTTTGGTTATATAGGCGTGGACGATGATTTCCTCAGTACGATAGAGGTTGGGTTAGTAGAAGGACGGAATTTCTCTGTGGAGCATAGTACAGATCCCACGGATGCCATTTTGGTGAATGAGGCATTTCTAAGGGAACTGGGGTGGACTTCAGGAGTGGGTAAGGAAGTGGAGTTTGAATGGAAAAACAAAAAGATGAACATCATCGGCGTGGTAGAGAATTACCATTATGCTTCGCTGAAAGAAAAAATTGCACCGCTGGTAATGACACAGGACCCCCAATATGGTCTTCAATCCCTTTTCATCAAACTGAATCCAACTATGACGGTGCAGACGATCAAATCGATTGAGGAGATATTCAAAAAATTTGTTCCTTACATGCCCTTCAGTTACAGCTTTGAAGATCTGAATAATCTCAATCGCTACGAGCGGGAGCTTAAGTGGAAGCAGATCACTACTATTGCGGCCATGCTCTCCATTTTCGTGTCCTGCATAGGATTGTTTGGCTTGGCAGCATTCAATGCCGAATCCAGAGTCAAAGAGGTTGGGGTTAGAAAAGTGATGGGAGCTTCTGTTGGGAGCATAGTTGCTTTGCTATCCTCTGACTTTGTGAAACTCATCCTGATTGCCATAGTAATTGCTTTTCCTATTGCCTACTACGGATCACAAATTTGGCTGGAGGAATTTGCCTATCAAATTCAGCTCCAATGGTGGTTCTTTGCGCTTGCTGGTGTGATGGGAATTAGCATTGCTATGCTGACAGTAGGTATAGAATCCTTTAAAGCAGCATTGATGAATCCGGTGGATAGTTTAAAGAGTGAGTGATTCGATTTTAGATTTCGGATGTATGATTTAGGATTGAGAACTCCGAATTCATCTCTTTATAATATTTCAAAAGGGAGATTTACCTAGTTTCTTTTTAATACACAAATAGATGTATTTTTAAGACGTCAATCTCCCAACCTATGCGCATCAAAGCAATTAAGTTTCCACTGTTTATTACAGTCTTTTTCCTGTCTATTATTCATCTTTTTGGTCAGGAAAGTAACTGCTTTGAAAATGCCTCTGGTGCCTATTGGCCGGTTAGTGTCGGTTTGAAGAAAAACCTTAGCTATGGAAACAATTCCTATGTTTCGACTTTCGCTGGGGATAGCGTAGAGTTTGAGGGCAAATATTTTTTAGTGGAAACTCAATCCTATTCAAATGGTGATGTGAAAACTAAGTACTGGCGTACTGAGGATGAGGCCGTTTTTAGTTTGAATCAGGAGAAAAACAGGCAATCCATGGAGTTGCCTTCTAATCCGGAAGTTGGTACAAAATGGAAAAGCAGCGATCAGGTCTGGGGCTATGAAGTGGTGAGTTTAACTAGCACGTATTCGACTCCATTTTGTGAATTTTCAGACCTCTTGGAAGTGAAAACGGAAAGTTCAGAACGGGAAGGAACAGTCTATAATTTGTTTTACAAAAGAGGTGTAGGAATGATTGGGCTGAATGTGAATGGTCAGCCTTTTTCTTACATCAAACCTGACCGAAAGCCGAATGAACGAGGATTCATAGCATTTGGCTGTGAGGATTCGGGTACGTCTCAGGAGATTGAAAAATGCACCTACGCTAAAATTTCACAGCATATCAGTGAAAACCTCAAAGCTCCGAAGTCGGAGGTAAAAGGCCGGATACTTCTGAATGTGCGTATAGATGAAAATGGAGATGTGAGTAATGTGGAGGTTTTGGAAACGGTTGAAAATGGCGAAGCGCTGGAAGCAGAAGCCATACGGGTGATATGTTCCTTGCCGAAGTTTATCCCTGCCCAAGTTGACGACAATCAGCCGATTGCAACGAATCTAAAAGTTCCATTTAGGTTTTAATGGTGAGTTAGAAGAATCTTTGACCTCTCGTGATTTAGATAGGAATTAGAGACTGAAAAACTTAATGAAGGGAGTTTGGATTTAATCAATTCTCTCCAAAACCAACAACCTAACCTCAATAAATTCCGGGCCTTTTATTTCTGAAGCTTTCATGGTAATAGGATGATGGCCTTTATCCAATTGAATTACTCCGATTTCCAAAGGTTTGTAATCCTTCTCATAGGATTCATCCCGAGGAGAGCGATCATATTCCACGGCTAAATAGTCTGAGTCATGGGCTTCATTGATGGGAGTGCTGACTTCATTTGCTCCCTGTTTCAGTTTTAGCGTAGCACCTACTGCTGAAGGCTTACAGGTATAATAAACAGTTGCTTTGTACTTCCCTGTGGTCAGAATCTCAGTATCCCAAGTGAGGCTATCGGTACTGGATGTCCAATTGGTGAAAAAGGAGGAATTGGGATGAATGCTGGACCGTTCGATGCCTCCATGGGGCATCCCATCTCGGGCTGGTAGAAGTGTGTACTTGCTGTCTTTGTATCCAACTGGAAATATCTCCTGCCTGTCGCGATCAAGCTCTGATAATACAGAATTGATCCACTCTTCTTTTGCCTTGGATAATTCTGTAAAAGCAGCAGATGTAGCCTGAGCAATAGGCTGATTCTGTTCTGGATCTGCTTTTAAGTCATACAACTGATTATCGCTATCCAAGATAAAGTTTTGGTTTCGGACACTGACTCTTCCATTCCAATGGCTATACACATTTCGGGCCTTCCATTCTTCCTGAGACCCCGTTAGTAAAGGCTTCAAACTTACGCCATCAAGAGGCTTATCGAAGGGATTTGTGATTCCTGCCATGTCCATCAGTGAAGGCAAAATATCAATCGTGCTGGCAATCTGGGAGATGATTTGTGGTTTTAGAGTTTCCTTCCAATACATGATAAATGGAGAACGAACCCCTCCTTCGTCAGTGCTTCCTTTGATGCCTTTTAGTCCATCATTCCATCTCCAGCCATTTGGTCCATTGTCAGACATATAGATCACGATCGTGTTTTCCAAAAGCTTCAGACTATCGAGTTTGTCTACAACTCTGCCAACATTCCAATCAAGATTTTCACATAAAGCATAAGCAGCTCGTGTTTTATCCATCTTTTCTTTATCGGCATAGCGATGAGTAGTATCTATAGCTGCATCCTTGTATTTGTCCCACCAGACATCAGGAACCTGCATAGGACTATGTGGAGTATTGTATGCCAAGTAAACAAAGAAAGGTTGATCAGAATTTTTCCCAATGTAGTCCATCGCATGATCCGTGAGATCATCGATAATAAAGCCATTACCTTGGGTTACCTCACCATTGTTCTCAAGCATAGGGCTGAAATAGTTGCCCCAATGCCCGGAGGCAAATCCATAGTACTCTTCAAAGCCTCTGTTATTTGGGTGATAAGGAGGTTGGGAGCCATTGTGCCATTTGCCAAATACAGCTGTATTATACCCATTCGATTGGAAGATATCCGCAATGGTTTTTTCATCCAAATCCAATCGCTCACCACCTCTGGAGGTAGAATAAACTCCGCCACGAGGATGATATCTGCCGGTCAAAATCTCAGCTCGGGTAGGGGAGCAAACTGGGTTTACGTAGAATCTACTGAATTGCACGCCATTTTCAGCTAGCTTGTCAATATTGGGCGTATGTACGTATGGATTTCCATTGATTCCCAAGTCACCCCAACCTTGGTCATCTGACACGATGAGGACGATATTTGGCTTGGTGATTTCTTTGGTTTCTGGCTTGCAGGATTGTAAAAACAGAAGTCCAAATCCAAGGACCAGATGAAAAATAAGTTTTGGATTAAGTACCATGGATCTACGAAGGTTAAGTGGGCTGACTCTAATAAAATCCTACATGCAACTTAAGTAGAATTGTCTTAATCAAAAAAAGCCCGGAGTTGATCCGGGCCTTATAAAATTTGAAGTTTGTTGAAAGTTAGAAAACACCTTTGAATTGCTCTAGCTTCTGATCCACTTGGGTATCTACTTCAAACCATAACATTACATCTGCCCACATAAAGGTTACCGTTGCAACTTTATTGTCTTCAGCAGAGATAAAGTATGCCAGTCTTTCGAAGGTTTCAGGAGCTATAATCGGCGTCACCTTGATCGCAACCGCATCGTCTTTTGCCACGGCTTCCTCGTCGATTTTACCATCTTTCATGTAGGCAAAAACTGCATTGGCTTTTCCATTCAAGTGGACGGTCCAGTCACCAGAAGCTTGTGGTGTGATGAATAGCGAATATTTGCCTGCAGCTAGGTTTTTACCTGCAATGTTTACTCCGGTACTGAATTCAATGATTGTTGGGCCATTTGCGCCAGCTCTCCAGGTAACGCCATATTTTTCAAGCTCACCAAAAACTTTTCTGCCTTTCACAGCAGGAGAGGAGTAGTCAATGCTGATTTTGGTGAAACCAACATTTGCAGACACATAAGCAGCTGGACTAGGTGCTGGTGCTTGTAGCTGCGCAAAAGAGGTAGTTGAAACTGAGAAAAAGAGAATCAAGGCAAATGCCGATAAAAAGAATTTGTTGTTTTTCATAAGTGAGATAATTGGTATTGATTATAGAGCAATCTAAGAAGTATTTCCCATCTCTAAACAGTCATTTATTTTATCTTTGACCATTCATTAAATTTTGATCTTTTATGACGTGTTCTAGTCCTAAGTGTATTCTACTTCTTGTTTTGATTTTATTTGCAAGAAGCGGGGATTTACTTTTTTCACAGCAAGTAGCTACTAATTTTCACTACCGAGTATCAATAGATGATCCGCAGAATCAGAAAGTTCAGGTAAATCTGAATGTATGGGTGGGAGAGAATGACACAGTAACACTCAAAATGCCTAATTGGATGCCAGGCTATTATCAATTGATGAATTATTCTGAGCAGGTTTCCAATGTCATTGCAAAAGGGGAAGATGGTACTGAAATCCCGATTACCGAACTCAATTCCAATACTTGGCAATTGAAGTCAGGCAAAAATTCTGAGATTATGCTGAGCTATGAAGTGAAAGCGGATAAGAAGTTTGTTGCCAATAGTTTGGTTGATTCAACCCATGCGTATTTAATACCGGCAGGTTTGTTTATGTATTTGGAAGGAGAAATCAATAGACCAGTAAGCGTTACTGTTGATGTAGATCGATGGACCGATGTAGCCACTGGACTCAAGCAAATTTCTGATGATAAAAGGACCTATTTCGCTGAGGATTTTGATGTTTTATATGACAGTCCATTCTTGATCGGGGAGTTGGAAGAGTTGCCATCATTCGAAGTTAAAGGAGTGGAACATAGGTTTATTGGCTATGAAATGGGTGAATTTGATCGAGTGGCGTGTATGCAAAATCTCAAAAAGGTGGTAGAATCATCCGTGGAGATTATGCGTGACATACCTTTTGAGGAATATACGTTTATAGCAATAGGTCCAGGAAGAGGAGGTATTGAGCATCTAAATAATACTACAGTCAGCTTCGATGGCAAGCAGATGGAGGATAAGGAAGGTGTGCTCAGAATGATGAATTTTCTCGCACACGAGTATTTTCATCATTACAATGTTAAGCGTATCCGTCCTTTTGAATTGGGACCATTTGACTATGACAAAGGCACTAAGACAAACTTGCTGTGGGTGAGCGAAGGGCTATCTGTTTACTATGAGTATTTGGTGACACTTAGAGGTGGATTGATGAGTGAAAAAGAGCTTTTCGAAAACCTGGAAAGTAATATCAATGAATTTGAAAATGATCCCGGAAAAGTTCATCAATCATTAGTGGAAGCAAGTTTTGCTACTTGGGGCGATGGACCTTTTGGCACGATGGCTAAGGGTCCAGACCGTTCTATTTCTTATTATGCGAAAGGACCTGTGGTGGGTATGCTGCTTGATTTCGCAATCAGAAATGCCTCTGAAAATAAGCTTTCTTTGGATGATGTCATGCGAAGACTTTACACCCATTATTATCAAAATCTAGGCAGGGGATTTACAGATGCAGAGTTTCAGCAAACCTGTGAAGAAATGGCTGGAATTCCCTTGACTGAGATTTTTGAATATGTGTACACCACGAAGGAGCTGGATTACGATACTTTTTTAGGATATGCTGGCCTAGAAATTAAGGCAAATAAGAAAGGAACCGTAGCAGCTAAATTCACTATTTCCAGAATGAATAACCTTGATTCCCTGCAGAGTTCTATTCTAAATTCTTGGCTTGAAGGCAAATAGTAAGGTCGGGATTTTAACTTTTCTACTTCACTTAAAAAGGCCTCTTTGCGCTAATGGGTTTCTGATCTCTAGAATTTTATTTTTGATAGTCTTCATCAGATCTTTTGGATAAGTTCTGTTACCGATGTAGATGTCAGTCATGAAGTTGATGGCGTAATCTCCATATTTTCTCAAGAGCATATTTCGGATGATCCGGTAGCTATAGAACCATTTGGCTGCTGTTTGGGATGTTCTGATCTCAGGAAGCATCTCTTTTTCCAGTTTTTGCTCGTATATCGTGCCTGCTCTTTCTGGATTTAGCTCAGATTCTATAATTGCTTCAGCAGCCAATTCCCCACTCCAAAGCGCATTCGAGATTCCTTCTGCGGTCACTGGATCTGCGAAACCTGCAGCATCTCCAATCAGCAAGATATTTTTTCTGTAAAAACCATCTGTTCTGGGAGTAATTGGGATCTGAAACCCATGTGCTTTTTCGCTGATGACTTCCTTGATCTCCAACAGTTCCAGGTATTTCTTATAATACGCTTTGAGATCAATTCTCTTTCTTCTAGTGGAAGCGATTCCCAGTGAAAGATGATTTTCCTTCGGAAAGCTCCATGCGTATCCATGAGGAACGCTATCCATATCAAAGCGCACTTCTTTGGAGAGCCGCTCGAAATCTGCAGGACTTACTTCAACTTCATATTCTAGCGCAGGGATAAGTTTACGGGTTTCTTCCCAGCCGGCGAGTTTCGCAGTAGGACTGAGCGCTCCATCTGCCCCAATAATCAGCCTAACCTGAATATCACCTTGACTGGTGTGAAGGATGGGGTTTTCACCAAAAGTGATAGAAGTTAGCTTATGATCTTGCTTGAGTGTTGCCCCGGCTTCTTTCGCTTTTTCGATCAGGAAATTATCAAAATTGTCCCGCATCACCATGCTGATCACAGGAACGTCCCGCACTGTGCTAAGTACTTTTGATTCACCTGCCATGTAGACCTTCATTCGGTCATATTCTCGGTCCACCACAGATGAAATATCAAAGGGTAATTTGCGTCTACCTCTGAAAACCAATCCTCCACCACAGGTCTTATACCTGGGTAAGGTTTCTTTCTCTATGATAACTGTGGAAATACCTTTTTCTGCTAAATAATAGGCTGCCATAGCTCCCGAAGGCCCACTGCCTATGACCGCAACCTGATAATCATTCATGTGTGCAATTGAAATCAAAGTAAATTTTCAGCGTAAAGAAAACAGAAAATGAAAAGAAACCGCTGTTTTTTTTGCGTTAGTCTAGGCTCGCACACTTTTCACCTTTTACTTCTTACAAAACTTGCCACATTTTACGAGTTAATCACATTCTGACTAGTTGATGTATCCGCTCTCCCAGCGCTAGTTGCTTTTCTCCAGTTCTCTTTTGATAAAGGCTACACTTAAAGGTATTTGAGTGACTGATCTGGAGCTTTCATCTTCGATCGTTAAGTATTCGGTACCTTGTTTTTTAGCTTCCTTGATGATTCCGGCAATATCGATATCTCCGGTGCCCAAAATCACATTGGTTTCTACATCACCCTGCCCATTTTTGGAGCCAGGAGTTCCTTTTTTGCGATCTTTCAGATGTAGGATTGGGAATTTACCTGGATACTTTTTCATGATTTTCAGAGGATCCCCACCGCCCATTTTCACCCAAAACACGTCCATATTGAAGCCGAAGTTTTTAGCATTATCTAGCATGTAATTGAATCTTACTTTGTTGCGATCTTTAGCAAATTCATATCCATGTGGGTGGTATAGGAAAGTGATTCCTTCTTTTTTCAATTCTGCACCTACGGCATTGAAAAGGGCAGTTGCAATTTTAAGTTCTTCCATGGATATAGGTCCTTCAGCATGAGGGATCCAGTAGCAGGTAGCGTATTTTGCTCCATACTTTTTTGCCTGATCTATAATAGGCTGTATGTTTTTGGTGAGTTGAAGGTATTCAGCCCCCACATTGATGATGCGGAGATCGTTGTCAGCGAGAAGTTTGCCATATTCCTCATCAGACATCCCGTAGCCGCCACCACCTTCCAGTGCTGAGATTCCCCATTCAGAAATTAGTTCATGATACTTTACAGGGTCAATTTTCATCTCATTCCTCAGCGAATAGAGCTGAAGGGCAACCTCCTGAGCTTGAATTTGAACTAGAGGAAATAAAGCAATTAGAAAGAGAATTAATTGTCTATAGTATGTTTTCATCTTGTTTTTGGTTAGGGTTTGACCTAAACTATAGAATATTATTCACTTTTCGTAAGTAATCGTTAAATTCCAGTCATAACCCTTACGTATGAATTCAGATCGAAGAAAGTTTATCCAAAATACCTCCCTGATGGGAATTGCTATGTCTATTTCACCCTCTTTTTCCTTTGCTCAAAACCGTGATTTGGTAATCGGTCATGGCGATTTTAAATACCAAGTTGACACCAAATGGGGCCTTTTGGATCCTGCAAAAGTTCCAGTAAACAATTGTCATGAAATGGTGATGGACCGTAAAGGACGGATGATTATGGTCACTGATGAGCCTAAAAATAACGTCATTATTTACGATCAATCTGGTAAATTTATTAAAGATTGGACACTTGGAATGGATCGGGCACATGGCTTGACTTTGGTCGATGAAGGCGATGCGGAATACCTCTGGATATCTGATAACGCAGGAAGAGTAGTGAAAACTACGCTCGATGGTACCATAGTAGCAGAAATAGCAGCACCTGTAAGCGAAGGGATTTATACTGAGAAAATGTCTTTTGTACCCACAGAGACTACAGTTGCTCCGAACGGCGATCTGTATGTAGCAGATGGCTATGGTTCTCAGTTTTTTCTACACTACGATAAAAACGGAAAGTTCATCCGCAAATTCGGAGGAAGTGGTTCCGGTGATGCCCAGTTTAGTACGGCACATGGAATTACCGTAGATCAGCGTGGGGGCAAGGCACCAACCTTAATTTGTACTTCCCGTGGGCATAATTCCTTTAAACGATTCACCATGGATGGAAAGTATATGGAAACGATTTTCTTGCCGGGTGCTTTTGTTTGCAGACCTGTGATTCATGGGGAAAATCTCTATGCTGGAGTTTGTTGGTCTAGATTAAGATATTTGGAACAAACGCCAGATTCTGGTTTTGTGACTATTCTGGATAAGGACAATAAAGTGGTGTCAAATCCTGGCGGAACTGCCCCTGAGTACCGAAATGGAGAGCTTCAGCTGATGGTTCAGTCTGAGGCTATTTTCAAGCATTGTCACGATGTGTGTATAGATCAAGATGAAAATATCTACGTATGTCAGTGGAATGCTGGCAAAACCTATCCGATCAAGCTTTCACGAATTTAAATTATTGAAGTAACTTACAGCTGCTTTATAAATCTTTGGATTGCTTTCATCTTTAAATTTTAATTTTCTGAATCATGAATAAAGTAACTGTTGGCTGGTTTGAAATACCAGTGAAGGACATGGATCGTGCAATTGATTTTTACCAGAAAGTTTTTGACTGCTCCTTACAAAAAGTGGAAATGGGAGACTTCCAGATGGCAATGTTCCCCGGTGAAGGTGGGGGCAAAGGTGCTGAGGGAAGCTTGGTCATGCACAAGGAATTCTATGAGACAAGTAAGTTGGCTGGGGCTCTAATCTATTTTTCTTCCGATGACGTATCTATTGAGCTTGCAAAAGTAGAGCTGGCTGGAGGAACTGTCCAAATTCCAAAAAGAATGATATCACCTGATTATGGATATATGGGTGTTTTTCTAGATTCTGAAGGAAATAGAATAGCCCTGCATTCAATGAGTTAATTCGAGAAAAACACCTTTGGACTTTTGCCACTAGTTTAGATTAGTCTAGTAGCAGGTTCGAGTTTAAATTTTATAGTTCAAATTAGTTTAGTTTATTTTTATGCTGCTTACCAAAGGCTTAGTGCTTTCTGAGGAGAATGTTACAGATCTAGAGTACATCCAACGCGAAATAGCAAAAATCTTTGCGCTTTTGGCATTTGCCCTACTTCTTTTGCTGGGTGTTACTGATATGTTTCTGGGAATGTCTCCAGTGATAGTTTGGGTTAAAATCGGACTAGCGCTTCCTTTTTTGGCTGCGTATTTTATCATTTCTAAATATGGGAAAATAAAACTAGCGCTGAATGTTTTGCTTTTCCTTGCGCATGTGGTCATCTGTTTTAATTTTCTTTATAATGACGGAAATGACGGTCCCACGATCTATGCTTTTTTCCTGATGCTTGTTGTTTCCTCTCTCTTGATTCAGGGATGGGGCAAAATTGCTTGGTTTCTGGGGTCTCTTGCTATGTTCTTCGTATTGTTCTACGGGGAGTCGGAAGGCTTTATTCAGGTTGAGCATTTCTACGAAGGTGTGCAAAATCAGTTTGTCGACCACACAATCACCTTGCTTTGGATCAGTGCTTTTGTATTTACCGTTTTACACTTTTTTACCAAGAGTTATAGAAACCAATCTCAATTGCTTCATTCAATTAAGCTAAGACAGGATCAAACGCTCGATGAAGTAAGCATGCTAAATGACCAAAAGAACAGGCTAATAGCGATATTATCCCATGATCTGAAAAACCCCATAGGAATGCTACATATGACGCTGGACATGGTAGAAAAAGGGCTTTTTGAACCTGGGGAAATGGAGCAAATTCTCAAAAATCTGAAAGGACAGAGCTTTCATCTGAATAAAGTGCTAAATAATACGCTGGGTTGGGTGATGACAGAGCTGGAGGACAAGCCAATTGAGCTACATCGGATTAGTTTGCTGGAACTGACACAGGAAATGAGAGAGATGATGCTAGTGCAGGCTCAGGAGAAAAATCAACTTATTGAAGTGTCTATAGAGGGAGAGGATCAGTATATTTCTTTGGAAATCAATGAAATAAAGATAATTCTTAAAAATCTTCTCGATAATGCAATCAAGTTTGCTCCCTTGAACACCACTATTAATCTAGACTTGAAGATCAGCCAAGAAAAGTTAGTATGGAAAGTATGTAATCCAGGAGCTACTATTTCTCAAGCTGATCAAATGGAACTTTTTGACTTTCGCGCTAGAACTTCCTACGGTACCAAAAAAGAAAAAGGAACAGGTGTAGGCTTACCTCTCTGCAAAAGAATTGCTGATAAAATCAATTTTGAGTTGAAATATAACAGTTCTAGAGAGGGACACAATTGCTTTGCTCTCTCCAAAAAGCTGGGCTAGAGTATCACAACTCTGAGGCTCATGGCTCCATGTGCGCCTACCACCAGTGACTGCTCAATGTCTGCTGTTTTCGATGGGCCGGCAATAAATACTCCGAAGCCAGAATTGGTGGAACCAATGAGTTCATAGGCTTGGTGCATATTTCCCACTATATTTTCCTTCCTGACCACGATCACCAGATGCGCGGTGATGAATGGGAGTGCTCTGAGGTCTAGGTTACTTTCATCCAGCCAAATTGCGGCATTCTCGGCAGAAGCAAATTGTCCTTCAATAATTGCCAAATCCAAATCAGCGAACTTTGAGGGGTGATTAGGTAAGTCACAATTGGAATAAGATGCAAAGGTGGGTGAGGCGCTGTAGATTTTCGGGAAGCTAGTTTCTGCAAGTAACTGCTTCAGCTCTTCCTTAGTTACCACAGTTCCTTTATTGCCACTTAAAGACTCCGTATAGGTTGCTACTAGGTCGTCTGCTACATCGAAATCAGGGATTTCCGGAAGTGGCTTTTCTTCCATGTTCAATCCTTTGATCGATGCTAATATGGATGCTTTACTGCTCATTATCTATTCTTTTTGTACCAATCCTTGAAAGATTCCTCAGGTAAACCTGGTAGGTTTCTCCCTTTTCCCCAAGCATTCAGCGGATTGTAAATTACGCTATCAGGTAAGGTCTTCAGGGAAGCTCGCATCATTTTGCCGGAGATTTTATAGGCTAGCGGGCTTTTGAAAATACCATTAGCCAATTTCATGGAGAGTCCTTTGAGAGATGATCCCTGAGCCTTAGTGATCTCTTGCCGCCATTCGTAAAGTTGCTCGTGAATGTTGATTTTCACAGGGCACACATCTGAGCAGCTTCCGCAAAGTGTGGAAGCAAAAGGTAAGGTACTGTATTTCTTTAGGTCGATTCCTGGTGAAAGGATAGAACCTATTGGTCCAGGAACGGTACTTCCATAGCTAAAGCCACCACTACGGCGATAGATGGGACAGGTATTCATGCACGCGCCACAGCGTATGCATTTCAACGAATTTCTAAATTTTTCTCTTCCAAGTTGCTTTGTTCTGCCATTGTTCACCAAGATCAAATGGAGTTCCTTTCCAGGAGAAGGGCTTCTAAAATGCGAGTTGTAATTGGTGATAGACTGACCGGTGGCAGATCTTGCCAAGAGTCTAAGGAAAACCCCAAGGTCTTTTCTGCGGGGGATTAGCTTCTCTATGCCCATGCAGGCGATATGCGTATCTGCCAAATGAACACCCATGTCTGCATTCCCTTCATTTGTGCAGACTACGAATTCGCCTGTTTCTGCAACGGCAAAATTGACTCCTGTTATTGCGACTTTTGCCTGAAGAAATTTCTCTCTGAGATGTAATCTTGCAGCATGCGTGAGGTATACAGGATCTATATTTCCTTTTTCTGTTTGTAGCTTTTCGTGGAAAATATCCGAAATATCGGACTTTTTCAAATGAATAGCTGGCATCACGATGTGACTTGGTGGCTGCTTGAGAAACTGAATAATCCGCTCTCCCAAGTCTGTATCTACTACTTCCACTCCTCTTTCTTCCAGGTAAGGATTAAGATGGCATTCCTCCGTCAGAATAGATTTACTCTTGACGATAGCTTTGCAGTTTTTTTCCTCCAGGATTTTTCCAATGATCTGATTATGCTCATCAGCATTCTCAGCCCAGTGAACCTTTATGCCATTTGCGGTAGCATTTTTTTCCAATTCCTTTAGATAGTAGTCGAGTTTGGAAAGTGTGTGATCCTTAATTTGTGATGCGAGTTCTCTGAGTTTTTCCCACTCCGGGATTTGATGGATCGTAGCATCACGCTTTTGACGTACAATCCACAGCGTATCATCATGCCATTTGGCACGTGCTTTATCTTTCAGAAATACCGTGGCGTTCTCCGGATGACTCATGAGATGACTTGGTTTAAGACTTCTGCAAAGTGCATTAATTTAATAGTGTCTTTGTCCCGGGAGACGATTCCCTGCATATGCATGATGCAGGACATGTCTCCACCGACGATGATTTCCACGCCTTTGTCCACATGGTCTGCGATTCGGTCTTTTCCCATTTGGACTGAGATGGCTTCTTCACTTACAGCGAAAGTCCCACCGAATCCACAGCATTCATCTTTTCTGGTTAACTCCACTACCTCCAATCCTTCCAAATCCTTCATCAATTGAAGGGTTTTGTTGAATTTAGGTTCGTTTCGCTCCGAATCACTTGCTAGTCGAAGACCACGAAGCCCGTGACAGGAAGCATGAAAGCCAATTTTATGAGGGAAACTTCCCTTGATCGAATCTACTTTTAGCACGTCAGTGATAAATTCGCTGAGTTCGTAGATATTCGACTGTACGTGTTGTTGGTTTTTTTGAAGTTTATCTATTTTCGGAGAGTGCTCCTTTACGTGAAGGACACAGCTTCCTGAGGGGGCTACGATGTAGTCGAATTGTGCGAAATCACGAATGAACTTTGATGTAGTATCAGTTGTGTTTGCTTCGAAACCTGCATTAGACATGGGTTGTCCACAGCAGGTCTGGGCTAGTGGATACGTGACTTTGCAGCCTAGTTTTTCGAGCAATTCTAAAGTCGCAATTGCTACATTGGGATAAAACTGGTCGATATAGCAGGGGATAAACAGGCCAATATGTGGTGCGTCTTTTTTCATGGGGGATGTAAATTAAGCCATCTATTCCATTGATACCAACATAGCAGCCCCTAATGCGGACCCATTCGGGAAATCACTTGGGATGATGGTCAATTCCGGTAGTTTTTTGCGAAGCATCTCCACAAAGATATCGTTGGCATTGAAGCCGCCGTCGATGAAAAGTCGGCCTACTTGGGCATTGTCGATGACTAGTTTTATTGCGGCTGTTTGCAGCTCTGTGAGCTCATGGATAAAGGTGTAATACGCTTCATTGAACTCCTGAAAAGCTGCAAAATTACTTTCGTTGGCTTGATCTAAGCCATAGTCTTCCGGCTTGAGGTATTGAAAATGTATACGCTTTTCAGTAAAATCTCTAACTTTTTCAAAAAGCATTGCGTTGAATTTCAGTTTCTTATACGTGCCCTGAGGCATCTGAAAATATTCATAGAGCTTTTCTATTTGGTATTTGTGCTCTTCTCCTATGAACAATCGCGAGATTTTAATTGGCTCCCCTTTGATACTCAAAAACTGCAAGCAGTCACTCTTAAGCTCTTTTTTGGTGAGGGTAGTTTTGTTAAATGGATTGATGCAAATCGACCAAGTACCAGTCGAAAGTAAAGCAAAAGGTTTCTCTTCCTGCTTGATGTAAGGAAGTAGGGCCGATGAAGAATCATGGACACCGATGCCACAAGGGATATTTCCGAGTTCTGGTTTCGTCTTCAGAAGCGTGTTTCCAGGTACTATTGGAGGAAGTAGCTTCCTGATTTCTTCCTTGTCTACCCACTCATGGTAATCATTTGCTTCGTAGTCCCAAAGTCCTGTGTGACAGCCTATACTCGTGTAATCCGACACCATCTCTCCAGTAAAGAGGAAACTTAGGTATTGTGGGAAATGGAAGGAATGAGAGATTTTCCTGAAGAAATCCGGCTTGGCGTATTTGATAAAGTATAACTGCAGACCTGAGTTCAGCATCGCCAAAGGAGGCGAGGAAGTCGCTCTGCAGAAGGTCATTTTACCACCATTTTCAGCATAAAATCTTTTTAATAGATCTTCCGGAAATGGTTTCAGGTAATCGTAAAGTGGTGTAGCAGGAAGGCCATTTTCATCTGTATGCACGAATGATGCACCATGACAAGAGAAATTCAAGCGCTTGATCTGATAGTCCGGTGATTTCAATGCTTCCTTAAAGGTCTTCAGCATCCAATCTTCCAGTGGTGCCAGCGGTTCACTTGGGAAATTATCTTCATCAGGAATAGCATCTAGACGTATGTAGGAACTGTGTACTTCGGTTAAATTTTCGTCAAATAGAAAGAATTTCTTGTTCGTCCTGCCGATGTCAAAAACAGCCGTTACTGGAATTTTACTCATAGCTACGCTATCAAAGCGATTTTCGAATGATCATTTTGAATGGACTCTTTAGAGGCATCTTGTCCTCTTCTCCCAAGATTTGATTTGCAATGGTAGTTCCCATTTCGACGAAGTCAGTTGAAATAGTCGTGATACCTTCTGCCAGAATTTCCTTCAATGGAGTCTCGTTATACGAGATGATTCCTATGTCTTTTCCTAGTTGGAAGGCTTGCTCACGGGACTTTTTTACAATATTTGCGAGATCTGTTTCTGCCAATACGATGAAGGAATCTCCTTCGTAAAGTGGCTCATCATCAATACCATCAAGGATAAGGTTATTGAAATTGTGGAAGAAGCAAAAACGCTTAAAGCCATCAATGATCTCAACAGGATACATGTCTCCTTTTGGGAAAACAAGAATCAATCTGGAGTATTTTCTCAAATGTGTAATACCTGACTCCAATGCTTCGAGAATGTCTCTTGCAAAATCCTGATAAACTCCTGGGAATTCATTTTCATGACCTTTTACATCACGATCCATGATCAGGAGTTTATCTTTAGGAATTTGCTGGATGAGGTCGTAGCACGTTTCCGGATGATTCTGCTCATCAAAGAAATGTGGTGCCAAGACGTAGTAATTGTAGTTCCCCAAGTTGCGCTCCAGCAGGTTTTCGAAAATCGTGCGATTGTAATGGTGAATCTGCAGATCCACCGTCGCTTGGTCTCCTAATGTCTCCACTATTGAATAATAGATAATCTTCTTGTAGGAGCTCAGCTTATTGAATATCAATAACACCTTTAATTTGTTAGCCATGTTAGTAGAACTTACATAGAATCCCTTGCCTCTCACTGAAGTGATGATTCCACGATCGCGAAGCTCATTGTAGGCTTTTTCTACCGTGTCACGCGATAGGAGAAAGTCAAAGCTGGTTTCGTTGATAGAAGGTATTCTATCTCCGATTTTGAGCTTGCCACTGTCAAGATCGTCAAGAATAAGATTGACTACTTGCATATACTTAGGAGTTCTAGAATCCGTGTGGATTCTTTCAGATTTGTCAACTAACATAGCATTCTGGGTTATTGTGGGGGAACTAGAGGGAATCGAGGTTTATTAATACATAGGCTATCTTGGGAATGCAGCGGCCAATCCACCATCTACATTCAGCATATTACCTGTTGTTTTGCCAAGCTGACCACTTACGAAGACAAATGCTGCATCTGCAATGTCACTTGTTTTAACACTTTCTTTCAATAGGGTACGATTTGCATAGAATTGTGGCAAGTCTTTTACTTCAATTCCGTAGGCCTTCGCGCGGTTTTCACCCCATCCACCTTCCCAGATGTTTGAGTTTTCGATCACTGCATCTGGATTCACTACATTGACTTTGATTTTGTCTTCCGCCAATTCCGCCGCCATCAATCTTGACATATGTAATTGTGCTGCTTTGGCAGTGCCGTACGCCACATTTTTTGCACCGGCTACCAAGCCATTTTTACTTGCAATGTTTACAATGTCTCCACCATGACCTTGAAGCTTCATGATTTTCACTCCAGCTTTGGAGATATGATATTGACCCATCACCAAGATGTCATTCAGTCTGTCCCAGTCTTGATCTGTGTGATCTTCAAAAGACTTGCTTATAGAAATTCCAGCATTATTCACCATGATATCCACTCCTCCAAACTGAAGACAAGTCGCTTCTATCGCAGCCTCCAAGCTTTCACCATTAGTCACATCCAACTTTACAGTTAAAAACGCATCTCTCCCGTATTTTTTCAATAGGGCTTCACCAGTGGTTTGAAGTCTGTCTCCATCGATGTCAGTCACTACTACACAGGCGCCTTCTTGGATATATTTCTCTGCGATTGCCAAGCCAATTCCTCCTGCACTACCTGTGACCAAAGCCACTTTTCTAGATAGTGGTTGTTCTTTTGGCATTCTTTGAAGTTTTGCTTCTTCTAGCAACCAGTATTCAATATTGAATGCTTCTTGTAGTGGCAATGAAACGTATTCGGATACGGCCTCAGCACCACGCATTACATTGATAGCATTGATATAGAATTCGCTAGCTACACGGCTGGTTTGCTTATTTTTTGCGTAGCTGAACATTCCCACACCTGGCCAGATAAGTATTACCGGGTTAGGGTCACGCATAGCTGGGCTATTTGGATGTTTGTGGTTTTCGTAATAATCAGCATACATTTCGCGGTAAGCTTGAAAAGCTGCTTCCAATTGCTCTTTAATCGCCGCAAGATCAGATAGATCTGCATCTGCAGGGATATCCATTACTAAGGGAGAAATCTTTGTTCTTAAGAAGTGATCTGGACAGCTGGTTCCCATAGGAGCTAGCTTACTCAAATCATGGCTGTTGATGAACTGAAGTACTTCAGGAGCATCGGTAAAGGTTCCAACCATCAGATTCTCAGAGGATGCAAGACCTCTCAATAGAGGAGCAAGTTTTGCTGCTTGGCTTTTTCTCTGCTCAGGAGCAAGAGACTGTACTTTCTCACCTCCGAATACTGGTCGTTTCTTACCGTAATTCTGAGCTAAGTATTCAGAAGCTGTTTCAATCACTTCCAGGCTATTGATATAGCATTCGTAAGCGGTATCACCCCAAGTGAAAAGCCCATGTCCACCGAGCATAATGCCGCGGATTCCCGGGTTATCGTCCAGCGCTTGCTTCAGTTGAAGACCAAGATCGAAACCTGGTTTTTGCCATGGCACCCACGCGATTTGACCATTCCAAAGGTCCTGAGTGATTTGCTCTCCGTCTTTTGCGGCAGCAATAGCAATCGCAGCATCCGGATGTAAGTGATCTATGTGCTTAAAGGGTAAAAATGAGTGTAAAGGCGTGTCAATAGAAGGAGCTTTGGACTTTAAGTCATAGATGCAGTGGTTGAAAAGCTCAACCATTTCGTCCTCAAACTCCAAACCTCTGTAGATTCCTTTTAAGGCACGTAGCTTATCAACGTACAGACCAGCTAAACCAGCTTTAGTCAACGTTCCGATGTCTCCACCCGAACCTTTTACCCACATTACTTCAACCTGCTCATTAGTGAGTGGATCGGCTTCATAGGTTTTGCAGCTGGTATTCCCACCACCATAATTGGTGATTCTCAGATCTGCTCCGAGTATATTAGATCGGTAAATAAGAAGATCAACTTCTTTGCCCTCGAGCTTAGATGCTACGGCATCATTCCAGAGGTAACTTACGTGCTTAAAGTTTTGTGTTGTTATGCTCATTGCGTTTAGCAGATTGTTCTGATAGTGAATATGGGAGAAAAGATTACCTCAGGTATCCTGTGCTGTCTTGAATACTAAAGATTTTTCATCAATGTTAACGATTGATTTTAGTATTTATATTTTGCAAATGGTTACAATAAGGGTTTTTATGTAGTTTAATATCTTTAATTCAAAATATAATTTTGTCTAGAGGTAGCACCTTGGCTTTCTGAAAAAGATAAACTCTTACAAGTTAATTTCTTGAACTATTTCAGAGGAACTCAAATTAAATTTTGGATTCCCAATCTAAAAAGGAATTAGCATTATCCATAAAAATCAGTTAGGAACTGTCTTTACAAAGTATGACGTCGGTAATGCATGAAGTTTTGATTTAGACACTCCATTATTATAATATTAAACTAGCTGCTTTTCTACCAGTAAGGTGGCAAAAGCAATGTAAGATCTGTTAGACTTAAGATTTGAGGCCACTTCAGCCTGTCCCGCCAGTGCGGGAGTCATCCGTCTTTCTATCTGATAAGCAAAGAATTTATGGTGACTTGCGCCATTGTGAATACACATAATATAAAATTCGCTTTACCAATTTTTTAAAATTGAGGGCTTAAGTTGGTTGCCATTTTGTACAGAATTATGAAAAAGTACAGGGAACTGCTCAAGCTGCTTGATTCATAAATTTGGATTAGTCCTGTTTTTTGATAGGTTAAATTGAGGGAGTTTCGTCGGATAATTAAATTTTCTGTTCATGGAAATTCGACTTAGAAATGTGTTTAAGGGGTGTTTTCTGAGCAGTCGGCTAGAAATTAGAGAGTAAAGGGTAATAACAATTGTAATGTGGTCAAGCTGTTTACATCTCCTTTTCAAAGTTCAAAAATCAATCTAAAAAGCAAATTTTAGGCGTTCAAAGGGATCATGAGCTTTTTTGAATTGCCCCTAAATTGACCAAAAAGAGTATTCACACAACAATCGTATTAAGAATGAGAATTTCAGAGGACCAACTTGCATCATTTTCTTCAACTGACTTTCATGTTCGATCTCTAGATCTTTTGCGTGAGCGATTCTCTAAGCAGCCAATGGATTTTGAAGAGATCATACGCAATATTCAAGAATTTCAGATTGCTATTCCAAGTGCTGCTCTAGGCAACGGTCGCGCCAATGCCAAGCGATCTAGGACGGGCGGAGAGCCACGAAATCTAGCAGAGAAATTGGAGGATATTGGGCTTTTGCAGCAGCTCACCTGCAAGACTAACTCAGTGTCGGTTTATATCCCCTGGGATTTGCCAGATGATTTTCAGGAAGTGAAAGATTTGGCCAATGAATTATGTCTAAAATTCGACACTATGAATAGTACGAGTTCCCAAGATGAAAATCAAAAAGCTTATGCCAAATTAGGCTCGTTGGGTAATTCAAATAAAGCAATTAGAGATGAAGCGATTGCTCATAATGAGGATGTAATCTCTATTGGGAAAAAACTAGGGAGCAAGGGCTTGACTGTTTGGATGGCTGACGGGAGTAATTTTCCGGGTCAATCCAAATTCAGGAGCACACTCAGATGGACGGAAGAATCTCTTCGCGAAATCTATGAATTCATGCCATCGGACTGGGATTTGATGCTAGAATATAAGCCATACGAGCCCAATTGTTACCATACAGTAGTTCCGGACTGGGGTACCTCTTCTATGCTTGCCAAAAGATTGGGGTCAAGAGCCAAGGTTTTGGTAGATCTTGGTCAGCATTTACCTAAAACGAATGTAGAGCAGATCGTAGCAACCTTAATGCATCAAAATCTACTTGCTGGCTTTCACTTCAATGATAGCAAATATGGAGATGATGATCTCAATCCAAGTAGTATCAAGCCATATCAGTTATTCCTGATTTTTTGTGAATTGATAAGCGGAGATATGGATAAAGCCCAAGCTTGGGAAAGTATTTCATGGATGATAGATGCGAGTTACAATACGCAAGATCCCTTAGTCGATTTAATACAAGCCTTGGAAACGATCACTATTGCCTATGCGAAGGCGATGCTTGTGGATCGAGAAAGGCTGAATGAATGCCAGCTAAATGGGGAGTGTTCCCAGGCCCAAGAAATCCTTCAAATGGCCTATTTAACAGATGTGAGACCGTTGGTGTGTGAAGCTCGGGTGCGATCCGGCGGTGCTGCCGAACCATTGGAAGCATATAGAATCCTTATGATTCGCAATAAATTGGTTCAGGAAAGAGGGGTTAAATCCTATTCTTCCATTTTTTAGCCAGAAGAAAAACTTATTATCTTCGGCTATGAAACAACCCTATGCAGTACCAGTGAAGCTGATTTTTCTAGCTTTTTCCTTTGCTCTTTCTAGCTGTAGCACTAAAGAGAAAAAGGAAGTAGAACTAGAAAAGAAGACTAATATCGTTTTTATTCTTGCAGATGATCTAGGATATGGGGATCTGGGATTTCTGGGACAGGAATACATAGAAACGCCAAATATTGATCGCCTAGCAAAGGAAGGGATGTTTTTTACCAATCATTATTCTGGAGCTACAGTTTGTGCGCCATCCCGATCGTCTTTTCTGACAGGATTGCATACTGGTCATACGCCGATTAGAGGTAATAGAGAAGTCCAGCCTGAGGGGCAATATCCAATGCCGGATTCTGTTGCTACAGTTGCTAAAGTGCTGGAAAGTGCCGGATATAAAACAGGTGCCTTTGGGAAATGGGGGTTAGGATTTGTGGGGACCACTGGAGATCCAAATCAGCAAGGTTTCGAGCAGTTTTATGGGTACAACTGTCAGCGCTATGCACATCGATATTATCCTGCACACCTTTGGCGCAATAGCGAAAAGAAGGTGCTGGAAGGAAATGGTTGGGTAGAAAAAGCCATCTACGCACCAGATGTGATTCAAAAAGAGACCATCACGTTTATCGAAAACAATAAGGACAATCCATTCTTCTTGTTTATGCCTATTGTCATGCCGCACGCAGAATTGGCCGCGCCTGAAGATGAGCTTATTCAAAAGTACAGAGCTAAGTTTGGGAAAGAGAAGGCCTACCCTACGAGAGAAGGTTCTGAGTATGGTCCTGATTTGAACATCTCTGCTTACCAATCTCATCCTACTCCACATGCTGCCTTTGCAGCGATGGTAGAGAGAATGGACGTATATGTAGGAGAGGTGCTAGCCAAACTGGAGGAGTTAGGTTTATCTGAAAATACTCTAATCATTTTTGCTTCGGACAATGGCGCGCATCAGGAAGGTGGAGCTGATCCTGATTTTTTTGACAGCAATGGGCCATTTAGAGGGCACAAGAGAGATTTGTATGAAGGTGGAGTTCGTACTCCTATGATTGCATGGTGGCCAGGGAAAATCAAGGCGGGTTCTCAGAGTGATCATATTTCAGCATTCTGGGATTTGCTACCCACTTTTTCGGAAGTAGCAGGAGCTGAAGTTCCTAAAAACATCGATGGGATCTCCTTTTTACCTGCGATGCTCGAGCAAAAGAATCAGAAGGAGCATGAATACTTGTATTGGGAGTTTCATGAGCAAGGCGGAAAGCAAGCTGTACGTCAAGGGAAATGGAAAGCTGTGAAACTTCAGGTTTTTGGAAGTGAAAATCCTACCGTTGAATTATATGACCTAAGTGTTGATATAGGCGAAGAGAATAATGTTGCGGCAGAAAATCCTGAAAAAGTAAAGGAATTAGTAGAATTGATGGATTCTTCTCATTCCTCAAATCCAATTTTTGGTTTGCTGCCTGCAGAGAGAAAGTGAGGCAAAAACGTAGAAAGGCGGAAAATTATTTCCGCCTCTCAATACCCAATCTATTTACTGATATAACTATCTATATATTAAAAATAGCCAGACTAACCGATTAGAGTGTCCTTTTGTATCCTGTTTTGGTGAAATTGATTCATATTAGTAGTTACTTGAGTTCTTTTTAATGAAAGATAACATAATGAGAAATACACTAGGATTAGTTTTCATTAGCTCTTTGCTAGCCTGTTCAGCTCCGAAGACTGCTTCTGAAACCGAAGCAGTTACTGTGACTTATAAGACTGTAGGTTCTGTAGAGAGATTGAAATCCCAGCTAACCACGCTGATCCCCGAAGGAGCAGAAATTGAGGTAATTGCTTCTGGATTCGAGTGGTCGGAAGGTCCGCTTTGGTTAGAAGATCAACATGCCCTTATCTTCACCGATGTTCCAACCAATAAAATATGGAAGTGGACGGAGGCAGATAGTCTAAGCCTTTTCCTAGAGCCATCAGGGTATTTGGGGTCTGAGACTAATAAGAAAGAACCTGGAGCCAATGGTTTAGCTTTGGATCAAAATGGCTCTTTAATTCTCTGTCAACATGGTGAAAGAAGGCTTGCGCTGATGAATTCTCCAATTTCTACACCTACTCCGGAGTTTATTCATTTGGTAGGTGATTATGAAAAAAAGAAATTTAATAGTCCTAATGACCTCGTTTTAAATCAGACGGGTCAGATTTTTTTCACGGATCCTCCTTATGGATTGGATGATTGGGATCCCAAAGAGTTAGATTTTCAAGGGGTGTATAGACTGGACAAAGATGGGACACTGAATTTGCTTTTGGATACCCTTTCACGGCCAAATGGTATAGGTCTTAGTCCTGATCAAAAAACGCTTTACATTGCTCAATCTGATCCCCTTAAGGCCAGGTATTATGCTTATGAGCTCAGTGAGGATGCTACTATTGTAAGTGGAGAAGTTCTATTTGATGCTACTTCAGCAATTGGGGCTGAGCGACCTGGATTACCTGATGGAATGGCTATTCATAGTTCGGGAACACTCTTCGCGTCTGGACCTGGAGGGATTTTGGTTATCAGCCCTGAGGGTGAGCATTTGGGGACTATACTGACTGGTCAGGGCACGGCAAACTGTGCTTTCGATAGCGAAGAAAAGTATTTGTACATGACTGCAGATGCCTTCTTGATGCGAATAAAACTCAAGTAAGAAGTTCCTGCCTTTTGATTTTATGAAAAATTCTATTGAAATGTTAACAACAAGTTGACAGCCATGTGTTTAGGGTTGATAACGCTGTTGATTTAGAATATAATTTGGTGCAAAGATGGTGGGGAACTAAGAGGGCAAAAAGTTGTCTTTGGGCGAATTTAAGAAGATATTTATTAAACCAAGTAAGAGATAATAAGACCGGGAATACAATCTCGGATAAGGATTGAAAATTCAACTTGAACTATGAATGGTCAAGGTCCTACGGGACTTTGTCTGAAATGGGAAACCACAGAAGTGTTGATAGAAGCCTTCAAAGTTTAGAAGGGTTAGGTTTGAAAATCATTATTATGAATCCGGGTAACTGGAGGAAACGTCTTAAACAGTAGCTTGGCTCTATTCGATGACTATGGTCATCAATTAGAGAAGGGGAAACGTTCGTAAGAGGGTTTCCCTTTTTGCTTATTTAAGACTTTTTCACCAATCCCAAATCACAATATTCCATTCCTCCACACCATCGTGGAAGGTATGAACTCCTTCAAATCCCACGCGATGATGAGCTCTTAGAGATCGAAGATTAGATGTAGAAATCTCGGTGATGGCAAAATCATATTTTCCCGAGAAAACCTCCCGATAATACCCATAGCAGCTCTCAAAAAGTCCTTTGCCACGATATTCTTTACCTATGCACACTTGCCCTACTGCCAAGTAGTTGTATGAACTCACCTTTTTCCCATTATATACTACTTGGTCAAATTGATTGAACATTGGGATTAGCTGCGGGATATCGGATTTGGAGGCTTTCGTCATCGCTAAAATATAGGCAACGACTTTATCCCCATCTAAGGCTACTACTTGGCTTTCTATAGCATCAAGTTTCTGTAAATCCGCTAAGGAGTGTTGGACAAAAACGAAGCCTTGAGCGTCTTTCTCTTCTACAGTAATTAATGCTTTTAAATTTGCACGTTGGAGCGCTATGATCCCTTGCAAATCATCGGATGATTTGCTCTGAGTAAGAGTTAGCATGTGTGGCTAGGAGGGTAATTGGTCTTCGGATTTATCAGAATTATCATCGGTAGTGTTAGATGGGCTAATTTTTCCTTCTGGTAAATAAGTAGGAGGTATAGTAATCTGATTGCCGTCACGGGCTGCTCGGTAATGGGGAGACATTATCTCTACGCCAGCTTCATTGAACGCATCCTGGATGAAAGCGTGGAGGTCAGAGTAGATGACAGCTGCTTTTTCAGGATTGACAGTGTATGCGTTGATTTGATAGCTGACATAGAAATCATCCAAACTGGTTTGCAGTACAAATGGGGATGGGGCTTTCAAAATCAAGTTTGTATTCAACGCGGAACCTATCAAAAGTTCATGAACTTGTCTCCAAGGTACATCATACCCGATGGTGACAGTAGAATGAAGGATCAGACCAGGTCCATTGGCTTCGACTGAGTAGTTGATCGTTTTGCCAGCGAGGATAGAGGCATTAGGGATGGTTACCTCCTCATTTTTGATGGTTCGAAGTCTTGTGACAAGCATGGTTTTCTCGATCACATCACCTGTAGTATCGCCGATTTTGACCCTGTCACCGAGTTTAAATGCTCTCATGTAGATGATGACTAATCCTGCGATGATATTGCTAATAGCTGAAGATGAGCCCAAAGAAATCAATAATCCAAGAAACACACTTACTCCTTGGAAGGCTGGAGAGTCAGAAAAGGGCAGGTAATTGAAAATGACTATGAAAGAAAAGGCGATAACAATAATCTTAACCAGATTAAATGTTGGTTTTGCCCATTCAGGATAAAAGCCAGGAATAGATAAAGTACCTCTTTCGACTTCAGCAGAGATTAAGTTTATGGCTTTTACAATATAATAGGTAATGAATGTCACCACCAGTATCATGAAAAGCTCATCTAAATAGTCAATAAACCCAAATAATATCGCCTTGAGTGGAGAGGTGATATAGGCTAGTAATGTGGTGGCTATTCCTTTGGTAGCAGGAAAAATACTGAAGATGATCGGTAATGAGAGGTAAAGAAGGATGGTTATCAAAAGAATCTTAGTTCCTCTCATGATCAAAAAGAACAGCTTCTCTTCTCGATGAGCAGATAGAATTTCAAAATCCTTTATTTTGACTCCTTTGAAATAGTTGTGCCATTTCCGAAGGATGAAATCAATGAGGGTATTGAAGCCTTTGTTGATTAATTTCACCAAGAAAAACAGGACTATAAAAATTCCTATCAGGATCCCCGTTCTAATAAGGTTTTTAGTTAAGCTTTTTTCTCCATGATGGGTGTGATAACTTGCTTTGATAGCTTTTATATGCTCTTCGGCTAGCTTTTCCTTGTCCTTACCCGATAGTTTAGCATCAGCTTGGGTGATGGTAGAGATGATTAACTCTCCATGCATGATCTCAACTTCGATCGTGTCATTATACGACTTCAATAGTGTTGTGTCGAGCTCATCATTCTCTGACAGCATCGCCAATTTATTGCTTTGACTAGCAGCTCTTTCGGCAGCACTATACGGGCCAAGATTGGTGCTGATATAATATAGGGTGTCTGTAAATAAGACTACAGGAAACTTCTTCTCTACCACTTCCACCTTAGGGATAGTGTCTAGCTCTGTTTGCGCTGACGATAGAGTAGTGGTAAGAGCGTAAAAGAAACTCAGAAGGAGCAGGGCTTTCCAGGTAATTGCTCTAATTTGAAAGAATTTAAAAATCATACGTGCCCATCGTTTTAACGCTTACTCAAAGATATATAGGATATGATTATACGCAATGATGCCAATCACCTTAGATCCTTTGCTTAGCTGGTCGGAAGACCGATGACTCCCGCACTGGCGGGACAGGCTGAAATGGCCTCAATTTTTGAGATTAACCTATCCTAAATTGTTTTTGCCATCTTTCTGACAGAAAAGCAGATATACCTATAGAATAATTTATAGGATTGAAGTCTACTCAAAGTAAGTAATTTTCTTTGTTTTCTGTAGTTTTGGATAAACCCTTAACTAATATGAAGTTTAATAAAATCTTTTTTGGGCTATGGATATTCATCTTTGCCCTTTTTGCCTTTTGGCAGTTTAATGATCCAGATCCAGAGGTTTGGGTAAGTATTTATGGTGTTGCTATCATATTTTGCATTCTTGGTACACGAGGTATTTTTCCAAAAATCCCATTGACAATACTTGCTATTGCTTGTGTGTTAGGTGCTATTTATTATTGGCAAGGAGATGTGGGCGGATGGGTTTCTGAGGAAGTGCAGCAGCATAATCTTAGTATGAAGACTCAATCCATGGAAGAGTCCAGGGAGACCTTTGGGTTACTCATAATTCTTGTGGTGATGCTCCCTGCGCTTTGGAAAGCATGGAAGAAATAGGCTTTCTATACCGCCATTTGCTACAATTGTGATCAGATAATTACACTTCTCTATAAACTCAGTATCCATGAAAAAACTATTCTTAAGTATGCTTGCAGTACTTTTTGCCTACACTGGTTTTGCTCAGCAACTGAGCGGTAGCAGTTCGACGTATTTTGAAATCAGAAAGTACTATGCCAATGAAGGAAAATTGCCCGATTTGATCAAGAGGTTTGAAGATCACACATTGGCACTTTTTGAAAAGAGTGGAATGGAAAATATCGCTTATTTCTTACCGGTAGATAACACCGATAATTCCTTGACTTATATACTTGGCTACCCTGACGAAAAATCAAGAGATGTGATGTGGGGGAAGTTTATGAATGACCCAGAGTGGAAAAAAGTCTTCGAGGAATCACGCGTAGATGGCGCTTTGGTAAAAAGTGTGGATCAGACATTTATGAAATTGGCACAAGGGCTCAATGATACTCCAAAATCGCAGGCAAGTGGAGTTTTTCAGTTGAGAATTTATACCTGTTTCGATGGGCGATTAGATAATCTTATCAGGAGATTCAATGATCACACACAGGATTTGTTTGCAAAACAGGGCTTACGAAATTACCCATATTGGGTGACGGTGGAGAAGGATGGAAGCCAACCAAAACTGGTGTATTTATTAGCAGATTCGGATCAGGCTTCATTTGAACGGGATTTTCAGAATTTCGCTAAAGACCCTGCATGGGTAAAAGCTAAAGAAGCGTCTGAGGCTGACGGAAAAATCGTGGAGAAAGTAGATGCGGTGTTCTTTAAGACCTTGCCTTTTTCTCCGATGAAGTAGTAGAATAGGTATTGAAAATTCTTAACCTTTTTAGAGTGTATGTAAATCAAAACCCCCATTTTTCTAGTTTGAAAAATGGGGGTTTTAGATTATACATAGTTTTTAGCCCTTAGAATTGTATGGGAGTATATCGCTCAAATTCCTGAGATCCAATACAGTTTTCAAGTGGGCCACAAGGAGGATAAATCCAGATCATCTTGTCTTCAGAGAATTCCACTTTTACTTCCTGTAATTTCATTTCCTCTGTGAATTCATTATTAGTTAATACTAGCTGATTATTTGGCACATAAATCTCATCAGAATCTTGGGGAACTCCATAAATCAGATTATGCATAATAGAAAGTTGGTCGTCTAGCAAGGTGAATTCCCCACTTGATCTACCAGCATAACCCAATGGTTCATCTGTTTCTGCGTTAAAGTAGACGCTTGATGAATTGTATGTTCCATTATCGAAAAAGGTGAAATATTGGGTCAATATCATATTTTCACCGGAATTGATGCTTTTTTCCCAATAGCCTACTATTTGATCAGAGTTATCTATTGGTTTTTCATCTTCTTGGCAGGAGGTCAGTAAAAAGGCTCCAAAAAGGCTAAGTAACAGTAATCGTGGGAAGTTTCTCATCGTTTTTTAAAAGTATGGTTTCGAAGACATAACGGAAATTATAATTTGAGTGCTACAAGATATCCCATATTGTTGGGATTTATTTCTTTCAGATATTCAAAAAAAATCCAACCCCGAAATCGAGGTTGGATTTTCTGATTTATAGTGTTTGGTAGTCTATTTCGCGTTGAAGGTTAAGCCAGCAAGGACAAATGTTCCTGGTTCGCCTCCTTTAATAGTTTTGGAAGTGATATATAACTTGTGAATTTTTCCATCAGCTGTACCAGTCACTGGAATAGTAAATGCTTCATACCCTGGAGCTCCGTCAGGGCCAGTTCTAGTTCCTTGGATATATTCTTTGCTACCTACTACTTGGCCATCAGGACTATCCAGTCGGAGTTCGAATACAAAACCATCCGTCAACTTTGCCATAGCAGCAGTGTTGAAAGTCACAGATTCAATACCTGTTAAATCAACTTTGGAGATGGCGAATGAAGCTTGAGTAGCAGGAACCATTAATAGATTCTGGCCTCCATAAGCCATTTTACTGAAACCTCCCTCAAGTTCGCCGGCTGTTCCAAGATCGACAGTATTGCTCGATAAGAAGTAGGTATCATATCCTGTCAGTGGCTTAATGTTTTCTCCACCTTGATCTGTATAAGAAGCGCTAATCATCAAGATGCCGGCTGGTGTAGCAGCTTTACCCATCGTTGGATCCACTGTTCCTGCGCTAGGAAGACTGGCTTGAGTTTCTTGGTCAAGAGAAAGGATGTAACTAATAAGCGCATTCAATTCTGATTCAGGAAGATCTGGGTTCGCAGGCATGGCCGTTTCTCCCCATACGCCTCCTCCGCCTTTTCTGATTTTGTTTTTCAAGTAAGGGATATCTTTCTCACTGTACTTTTTGGCTACACTAGTATAGTCAGGACCTATGGAAGCTTCAGCCTCTTTATGACAAGTTTTACAAGTAAGTGAAGCGACCAAAGATTTGCCTACCATCGCGTCCGTCATGATCTTGTGACCTTGATTGGCTTCAGCTTGATCCAAACCTTCCAAATAGTCAGCACTCACGATCACATTACCTAAGTCACTTGAGGCATTTGGATGATCTTCATCTGCTACTGCCACGCTATAGGCTACTTTCTTTCCTGGGAAATAGAATGCTTTATTGCCTTCTATCGCTATGGAAACTTCTGGGGCTACGTTACCTGAATATACTGAAACTGGTATGCCTTGCCCTTTCAGCCCACTTGGATCACTTGCAGTGACATTTACTGCATATTCACCGACAGTATTAAATGTATGCGTAAGAGTCGGCTCTTCCGTAGTTGTTGTTTCACCATTTCCAAGATCCCAAGTGTATGTCATTGGATCTCCCTCAGGATCGGATGCTTCAGTTGTGAAAGTGGCAGTAAGTGGATTTGAACCAGAAGTCTTATCTACATTGATTTCACTTACCACAGGAGCTCTATTTCCACCATTGTAGTCGATGCGGAAAAGTCCAGAATCTGGATTTTTGGCAAACCAACCATTTCCATATTCCAATCCATAAATATGCCCGTCAGGTCCCATCTCCATGTCGATGAGCGCATTGAATTTAGTGTTTGGCATAAATGGATCCATCTTGTCATAATCGCCCGCATCAGTCATGCTCACTAATTTGATCCATCCTCTTACCCAGTCATAGATGATCAGTTTACCATCAAAGTAGTCAGGTAATTTATTTTCATCCGTGTACATTTCAGAATAGTAGATAGGACCCACCATGGCATTTCGACCACCTGTGCCTAAAGCTGGGAACTCTGCAGATTCTGCATAAGGATACCAGATAAATGCCGGTTGGGTAGGAGGCAATTGCTTCATTCCAGTGTTATTTGGAGAATCGTTCGTTGGACCGTTTATGTCGTACAATTCACCAGAGGAGCCGTTGGAGTAGTCATATTGGCGATAAGGGAAATTATTACCGATGACGTATGGCCATCCGAAATGACCTGCTTTACGAGCTTGGTTAATTTCATCATACCCACGAGGACCACGAGTCTCTGTGCTGTCATTATTTGCATCTGGCCCTACTTCTCCCCAATACAAGAAGCCAGTTTTCTGATCTACAGCAATTCTGTATGGATTTCTCAGTCCCTGAACATAGATTTCTGGTTTAGTTCCTTCAGTACCTGCAGCATATAAGTTGCCCTGAGGGACATCGTAAGTTCCGTCATCTTTTACTTGAATTCTAAGAATTTTACCTCTTAAGTCATTTGCGTTTCCAGAACTTCTTCTCGCATCAAACTGCTTGTTTCCATCCCTACTATCCAATGGAGCATATCCACTGTTGACGAAAGATGTATTTGATTGATTGAATGGTGTGGAGTTGTCACCTGTGGATAGAAATAAGTCTCCATCAGGTCCAAATGCGATTGAACCGCCCGTGTGGCAGCATATATCTCGTTGGGAATAAAGCTCAAGGATAATTTGCTCCGAAGCCATATCCCAAACCCCATCTTTAAAAGTAAACCTAGAAAGACGATTTACCTCTTTTTCTGTTGGTGCATAATACACATATACCCATTTGTTTTCAGCGTAATTTGGATCTTTCTGTATTCCTAGGACACCTTCTTCAGCATTCACACCACGTACAGAAGTTTTCCAATACACATCTAATTTTGCTACTTCTTCAATCTCTTTAGTTTGACTGTTGTAAAGTAAAATTTCACCTCTTCTTTGTGAAACCAATACATCGAGATTAGGAAGCACAGTTAACTCTGTAGGCTCAGTAAAATATCCAGTGGATAACATTGTCTTTTCAAACCTGTTTTCCTCCGGTACTCTTTTGCTTTTTGCTTTTGAATAATCCAGCTCTTTATTGCCGCCTATTGCATAGTTTATCCCTTCGGATAGATGCTTGAGGTATAATTCCTCAGAATAGGATTCATTGGTATGGCCTCCGCCAGTATACCATGCACGGCCGCCATCGTAGTCATGATACCATGCGATCGGATGCTCACCCATATCAAATCCACCTTTGTAAGAGTCCTCATCTAACGTCAATAATACCTTAACATCCGGATTCATCTTTTGGTAAGAATACCATTCGTCAGTTCTTTCCCATGGAGATGGTAGGAATGAAGTAGAGGCGTTTCCTTTATCTACCACATGTACTTGACCGGCTTGTACATTCGGATTGGGGTCATTGATGCCTGGATGATCTATGAAATATCCACCAACGAGTCTATTATACCAGCCCCAGTGATATTCAGTATCTGCCGCTGCGTGCACGCCTACGAATCCTCCTCCGGATTGAATATATCGCTCAAAATCAGCTTCTTCTATATGATTTAGTACATCTCCAGTGGTACTTAGGAAAATTACTGCAGCATATTGTTTAAGATTATCCTCGTTGAATTTAGAAGATTGAGTAGTGGTGTCTACATCGAAGCCATTTTCAGATCCTAGCTTTTGAATAGCAGCTATTCCAGTAGGTATGGATTCATGATGATACCCTGCTGTTTTGCTGAATACTAGCACTTTTGGTTTTCCAGAGCGGGAATTACAACTCCAGAAAGCTATGCTTGTAATCAGACCAAGTAGCATAAGGCTTCTTAGGTTTTTTAGGAAATTCATAGGTTTTCTGATTTTCGGGTATTTAGGTAAAAGAACTCAATAAAGAGATGAGTGTGCAAAATGAGGATTTTTTTGATAAATATAGTATCTATTGTCTTAATGAAACAATAGGAAGTGTAAATGGTTTGTTAAGCTAAAATTCTGGCACCTTGGGAAAGTGCGACTGGTATGAAATCGGCTTCTATTTGAAATTTAGATTTGAACTTAGTGTAAATCTCTGATTGGAATTTATCCAAGTGAGCATTGGAAATCAGATTGATAGTGCATCCGCCAAAACCTCCACCCATCATTCTGGAACCTAGTACTCCAGGCATTTCCCACGATTGCTCAGCCAGATAATCTAGCTCAACACAGCTTACTTCGAAGTCTTCACTCAAGCTTCTATGAGATTCTTTGAGCAAGGCTCCAAAGGCATTTAGATCATTATTCTTCAGCACATTTGAAGCTAATTTCACTCTGTTAATTTCAGTGATCACATGTTTAGCTTTTGGGAAAAGATCCTCAGGCAAGATTTGCTTCACTTTCTCAAGGTCTTTTACTGGGATGTCTCTAAGTGTAATTGCCTTCGGATAACTTTTCTGAATAAGTCTAACACTTTCTTCGCAAGCTTCCCTTCGTTTGTTATAAGCAGAATCGGCAAGATTGTGCTTTACTTTGGAGTTGACTAGAAGTAGGGAATGATTTGCAAACTCTGCGGCTATTTCTAGATGTGTATTCGAACGGCAATCAAGGAGCAAGGCACGGTTTTTTACACCAAAAGCAGATGCGTAAGGATCCATTATGCCGCATTTCACTCCTGCAAATAAATGTTCGGATTTTTGAGCGTAGAGTACAAGGGACTTTTTGGGAATATTGAGTTGAAACAATGCTGTCAAAGCAGTACCAATTGCCACTGAAAGAGCTGCTGATGAGGATAATCCAGATGCAGGTATGTTTCCACCAAAAGCCAAATCAAAATTTTTCAGGTTGTAACCGGCTTGCTGGAATTGTGAAACCATTCCCATGGTATAGTTTGCCCAGTGGCCTTTTTTGGGAGAGAATGAATTGATGTCAAAAACAAACTCTTCCTCGAAATCAGTTGAGTATAAACGACAGGAAGAAAGTTCGTTTTGCTGAATACCTACCCAGATCCCTTGCTCTATAGCTGCTGGAAATACTAATCCTTCCTGATAATCTGTGTGCTCTCCGATTAAATTGATTCTTCCTGGTGCAAATGCCACAATAGGCCTACTTCCAAAGAGATTGTCAAAGGTTTGGGCAATTTTATCTTTCATTAATTTGAAGTTCTTTGGTCGATTGGCGTGGAAGTAAGGTGGTCTCCAGCACGATGGAAATAGGGTCATCTGACGCTTGACCATCCAATTGGTCGAGAAGATGAGTAACTGCTAATTTGCCCATTTCATAGCCAGGCTGGGCAACTGTAGTAAGTGGGGGCTCTACTACTGCAGAGGACGGGTTGTTTGTAAAACCTGCCAAAGCCATATCCTGAGGAATTTTGATTCCGATAGATTTCCAATACGCTAGAATATCTAACGCTATAGGATCAATCATGCAGAATACGCCATCCGGCCGTGCTTTCATTTCTGCAATGTCCTTTCCTATTTGGATATTTCCCTCAGTAGTGAGATCAGAGATTTTTATCAATTCTGGTTCTGGTTTTATCCCAAATTCATTCAACGCGTGTAAGTATCCTTCTTTCCGCTTTTTGCTGATGTACAATTCTTCTGGACCAGATACATACATCACACGTTTGCAGCCGGTCTCCAGCAAGTGCTTGGTTACTTGATAAGCTCCTCCTTCATCATTAAAAGTGACTCTGGACACCGGGATGTCTTCATTCACGCGGTCAAAAAGTAAAAAAGGAATTTCTCTATTGTATAAATCAAGCAAGTGATCATACGTGTTTGTCTCACGGCTAAGGGAAATGAGTAAGCCATCCACCTGAGAGGCAACCAAGGTTCTGATATTTGTTTTTTCAAGCTCCAGCATTTCATTGGATTGGCAAATCATCACATTATAACCACGCTTATTGGCATAATCTTGAATCCCTGAAATACAAGAAGCAAAGAAGTGGGAAGTGATCTCAGGAACTATGACTCCCAAGGTATTGGTACGGCTTATTCTTAGGCTTTGCGCCAGGAGATTTGGTTGATAATTCATCTCCTTGGCCATTTCCACTATTCGCTTTTTAGTGTCAGGATGAAGCTCTGGAGAATCCTTCAATGCTCTGGAAATAGTCGATACAGAAACGCCTAATTTCTTGGCGATTTCTTTCATCGTAACCTGATGACCTTTCTTCATGGGGCAAAATCATTTAACTATCACTTCAAATCTTCCAAATTGGACGATTCTAAGATGGAAAGATAAGCTTTTACTCTTGGTAAACGGTAAATAAAACAGTTTCTCCTACCGCTTGTAAGGTTCTGCGGTCAATGATCTCCATTGTATCACTATGCTTATGGTGATATTGGGCAAAGCCAAAGTCAGGAGAAAATTCAATGATATCGATCATCGGGATTTTACCAAACTGATTTACAAAAGCATGATCATCCAAAATCTCAGGAGCATCTTTGTAGATGAAGAAATCACCTTGACCGATTCTTGCTGCATTATCCCATACTTTTTTAAGAATTCCTGAGGCGTATTGACGGGAATACCCTTCTCTGTAGAATCGAGCACCTTTTGCTCCGACCATATCTACCAAAATCCCATAATAGGCTGAATAATTCGCCTTATGCTTGTTTTTGGACCAGTGCTGGGATCCTAGACACCACCAGAAATCCTGCTCATTGTTCCTCTGTTCTATACCTTCTGGCTCTCCATCATCCTCACCGTCGAATAAAATAATGTCGATTCCTACATCTGGCTTTAACTCCTGAGTCCCAATCACACGGGCGATTTCAAGTAACAACCCAACACCGCTTGCCCCGTCATTGGCTCCATCGATAGGCTCATCGAGTCTGTCGGTATCCTTATCTGCGATTCTTCTAGTATCCCAGTGAGCTGCAAGAAGTATCCTTTTGGTAGCCTCTGGATTATACGATGCAATAATATTACTTAAGCCCCAAGTAAGAAAATCGTAAGTCTTCGCTTCGAAATCCTGTGTTTCCACTGTAAAGCCAAAACCTTCAAACTTGGTCAAAAGCCAGTTTTTAGTTGCTTCATGAGCTTCAGTTTCTGGAACTCTTGGCCCGAAATCCACTTGTTTTTGCACATAAGCATATGCCGAATCAGCTGAGAAAGTAGGGTAGGGCTTGGCCGGAACCTCTACTGCTGTCTCAGCTTTCTTTTCAGGACTAGAACATGCCCAAGCAAGTGCCATTAGGCTGATTAACCAAAATCTATTCTTCATATGCCCAGTCAATTTTATCTTTCATGTCTTTCACTACAAATCCCAGGGATTTCAGCCCAGCTCTGATTTCATCTACTTTTGCATAGTCTCTGGCGGTTTTTGCCTCAGTATACAAGTGTAAAAGTAAATTCAACATCTCGTTTTGGCTATCTGATTTTTCTTCGATCAGTCCCAAAATGTCTGAGACGAAAGTGCTGAAGGTTTCAATCAATTTATAGAATACTTCCTCTCCAAATACCCCTGGATTTAGTTGACCAGTGTACATGGAATTAATTTTCTTCAGCAAATTGAACAAGTGTCCAATCGCTTGTGCAGTGTTGAAATCATCGTCCATCGCCCGGTAAGCATTAGAGATGATTTGCTCTACTTGCTTGATTTGCTCCTCATCTTGTTCAGCCTCACCTGCCTCATATTTCAATAGCTTAGAAATTCTAAGACCATTGATCAGTTTTTTATAGCCTTTTTGCGCAGCTTGAAGTGCTTCATTGGAAAAATCCAAGGTAGATCGGTAGTGAGCCGTAAGTATGAAATATCGGATCGTCATTGGGCTATATGGCTGATCCAGAAGTTTGTGGTTTCCGGTAAAGAGCTCTTGTAGGTTGATGAAGTTACCCAAAGACTTACCCATCTTTTGTCCATTGATAGTGATCATGTTATTGTGCATCCAATACTTCGCTGGGTCTTTATGATTGCATGCGTTTCCCTGAGCTATTTCACATTCATGGTGAGGAAAAAGAAGATCCATCCCGCCACCATGTATATCGAATTGCTTTCCTAAATATTTGGAACTCATCGCAGTACATTCTAAGTGCCAACCAGGAAAACCAACACCCCAAGGAGAATCCCACTTCATGAGATGCTCAGGGGAAGCATTTTTCCATAATGCAAAATCAACCGAATTTCGCTTTTCATCCTGTCCGTCTAGCGTACGACTTCCGCTTAGCAGGTTTTCCAAGTCACGACCAGAAAGTTTGCCGTAGTTGCTTGTTTCGTTGTATTTCAACACATCGAAATACACAGAACCATTGACTTCATAGGCCAAGCCTTCCTTCAGAATAGCCTCAACCAAAGCGATTTGCTCAGGAATATGTCCTGTCGCACGAGGCTCAATGCTCGGCTTCCAGGTATTGAGAAGCGCCATGTCTCTATGGTAGCTGTCCGTATATTGCTGGGCAACCTCCATCGGCTCCAGCTGCTCTAGCTTAGCTTTCTTCGCGATTTTATCCTCACCTTCATCTGCATCACCTTGTAAGTGACCTACATCTGTGATGTTTCGCACGTATCGAACTCTAAAGCCGAGATGAGTCAGGTATCGATTGACTGTGTCAAAAGTGATAGCGGGCCGACCATGTCCAAGGTGAGCGTCTCCATAAACTGTTGGTCCACAGACGTACATGCCTACAAATGGCGGATTGATTGCTTCGAAGTTCTCTTTCTTGCGGGAAAGAGTGTTGTATAGCTTTAAATTATGCGATTTCATTTATAGAATCAGGATTCAAGGATCAAGAATCAAGAACGGGAAAAGCCCAAAATTGATTCAGGCTGCAAAATAGCAGTTTCAAATGGGGAAATGAAAGTTTGTGAAAAAATGAGATATGTATAAATAATCTCAGTTTATTTTATTGGTTTTAACCTTTTTACTTGAATTGTAAAATTAAGTACAGAAAATCAGTAAACTTTTTTTCTCTCAGGGTTTTGACGATTATCCCAAATCGAAACGATTTCTATTTGATGGTGATTTACTTCGTAAAAAAAATCAAGTAATATTTGAAAGGTAAAATCCTAGTAAACTTATTTGTAGCTAATCTACCCAGCTGCTCATTATCGATCAAAGCACTTACTACTTTTTCAATCTCATCTAAAAGTTTTAAACTATATCTATTGCTACCATTACGAACAGTATAAAAATCTAAAATGCTTGCTAGTTCAGTTGAAGCTAAGTCAGACCAAACTATTTGCTTTCTAGCCATTTTTTCATTTCAGATATTACCTGTTGATGAGGTTTGAATTGACCATTATTAATTTGTTTACGTCCGGTTTCAATAGCTCTCAATTGATCTTCAGTTAAATCTACCACCTCATCACTTTTAGAATCAAAAATAGATTCAATGTCTTTTAAGAGATCGATGTCCTGAGTTTCTTTAATTCTGGAAATCAGATTTTTCTTAATTCGTTCGGATACATCCATAGTAGTTCGATTAGATAGTACAAATTACATTTTAAACTTAAATCAAAACATAGAGGTTTTATAAATTCTCACAAAAACCAAGACTCACTAAGTTTTTGATTTTAAGGCTTAAGCAATACAAAAAGACCTTCTGAAAACTTAATCTCAGAAGGTCTTGAGAACCATCCTTTGAGGTTTATAAACCTCGAAGGATTAAATATGAAAGAAAAACCTTCGGGGTTGGAAAAACCCCAAAGGTTAATAAATCAATGCTTAAAGTGTCTCACTCCGGTCATCACCATTGCAATGCCATTTTCGTCACAATAATCGATGCTCAACTGATCTTTGATAGATCCGCCAGGCTGAACTACCGCTGTGATTCCAGCTTTTCCAGCGATCTCCACACAGTCTGGGAATGGGAAAAAGGCATCAGATGCCATCACTGCGCCATTCAGGTCAAAGCCGAATGCTTTTGCCTTGTCAATTGCCTGAAGTAAGGCATCAACTCTGGAAGTTTGACCCACACCGCTTGAGAACAATTGATCACTGTTAGAAAGGATGATCGTATTTGATTTGGTGTGCTTACAGATTTTTGCTGCGAATACTAAGGCATTTTGCTCAGCTTCTGTTGGAGCTTTTTTAGTAGCCACTGTGAAATCAGCTTTTGTTTCAGTTGCCAAATCTTTATCCTGCTCGATCACTCCGTTAAGAAGGGTTTTGATCATTTTAGTACCAGGAAGATCCATTTTCTGCTTAAGCAAAATTCTATTTTTCTTGCCGGTCAATACTTCCAGCGCTTCGTATGTGAAATCTGGAGCGATCAAGACTTCGAAGAATAAGGAATGCATTTCTTCTGCTGCATCCTTATCTACTGTTTGATTTGTGATCAACACACCGCCGAAAGCAGAAGTTGTGTCAGCCGCAAAAGCTTTCTGATACGCTTCTTTTACAGTTGGAGCTAAGGCAACTCCGCAAGCGTTAGTATGTTTCAAAATTGCAAAAGCTGTTTCCCCTTTGAATTCTGCGATCAAATTCACTGCTGCATCCACATCTACCAAGTTGTTGTAAGAAAGCTCTTTTCCGTTCAACTGATCGAAAAGTGCTTCCATATCTCCATAGAAATGGGCATTCTGATGTGGGTTTTCTCCGTAACGAAGTGCTTTTGCTTTAGTTTCTGACACTTTCAACGCTGGAATGTTTTCAGCTTGGTTGAAGTAATTGAAAATATGGGTGTCGTAGTTGGAAGAAACCTGGAATGCCTGAGCTGCGAAATAACGACGGTCAGCCAAAGTAGTTGCCCCGTCTTGGGTAGTTAGTCTTCCTTCCAGTTCTGTGTATTGATCTTTGGACGCAATGATGGTTACGTCCTTGAAATTCTTCGCTGCAGCACGGATCAAAGAAATACCACCAATATCGATTTTCTCAATAATATCTTGCTCAGAAGCTCCAGACGCCACAGTTTCCTCAAAAGGATACAAATCCACAATGACTAAATCTATTGCAGGAATATTATATTCTGCAGCTTGTGCTAAATCGCCATCATTTTCTCTTCTATATAGAATTCCTCCAAAAACTGTTGGGTGAAGGGTTTTCACTCTTCCTCCGAAGATAGAAGGATAACTTGTCAACTCTTCAACAGGAATTACTTCTGCTCCTTGCTCTTCTATAAATTTCTGAGTACCACCTGTAGAATAGATAGTTACGCCATGTTTTTTCAAAAGGGCGATAATAGGTTCGAGATTGTCTTTGTAAAAGACAGAGATTAGAGCAGATTGAATTTTTTTTGTAGCCATTGGGCAATGGATTTGTTTGATTTTTGGGAAAGGGCAAAGGTAGGAAAAAAGCCTGAAATGGGATTGTAATCCAGGCGTCAGATTTACAAAGTGGTTCTGAAGATTGAAATTATTCTTTCAGACAGGATTTTAACTTTTGTGAAGACCTAGTAAAGGGGTACAGGCCTCACAGTTCAATACTGAACGTAGTGCTTTTGCCAGGCTCGCTTTTAACGGTGATTTTTGCATTTATAGAGTCTGCAAAATCCTTGCATAGCATCAATCCTATTCCATTTCCCTGTTCTCCCTTGGTTCCTGAGGTGGAAGACAGCTTGTTATTGAATAAGCTGTCTTGCTGAGTTTGGGTCATTCCTATACCACTGTCCCTAATCGTAATAGTTGACTGGTGTAGCGGGTCAATTTCTACACTAATCTCTCCTCCATCAGGTGTGAATTTGATTGCATTGAAAAGGATGTTTCGAATAATGAAATTCAGCCTATCCCGATCTGTAGTAATTTTGAAATCAGATGGGATTGTATTATTCAGCTGCAGGTTTTTCTGCTCAAGCTGTTTAGCGAACAGGTTTTTGTTTTCACTGACTAATTCCGATAGCGTAATCGCAGTGTTTTTTACTTTATCCGAACTCATTTGCGTACGCGCCCAGGTGAGTAGATTCGAAAGGAGATTGGAGGCAGCATTTGCATCTAAGGCAATGGATGAAAGCACAAAATCCATTTCTTCCTTGCTGAGATCGCCTGAATCCCAAAGTTCCAGAGAGGTGCTAAGCGAAGAAAATGGTGTCCTTAAATCGTGCGAAATGATTGAGAAAAGTTTATCTCGGAAGTTATTGGCCTGTTTTAGTTCAAGGTTAGTACTATTCAATTCTTCGGATTGCTGTTGAATCTGCTGATACTGGGTTTGTACTTTTGAGTTTATTTCCTTGAGTTCTTTGTGGGCCGCGCGTAGTTTTTGGTTGGTTTTCATTTGGTACCAAGCTAGACCTATTAATAAAAGAGCTACGATGATAAAGATGATCAGTAGTTCATTTTTTCTGGTAATTGCCAATTCTGAAAGTTCCTGCTCTTTTATGAGCCGTTGATTCTCCAGCTCTTTTTTCTCACTCTCATATTGAATTTCAAGTTCAGAGCGGATTTTCTGTCGGGAATCGTTGAATATTGAATCATTGCTGGCTTCATTAATACGCTGAAATTCGTAGGCTTTTTCGAAGTCCTTGTTCAAGGCAGATAAGTGAGCCATTTTACTAGCAGCTATGCTTATCTGATAGTTAGATTTAGTTTGTTGTGCCAATTCATAGGCCTGGGCAGCATAATCCAATGCCTGAGGTAATGAGTTATTATCTCTATGGTAGTCAGAAAGTGTTCCAAGTGCCGAAAGTCTACCTTCTGTATTATTCATTTCTTCAGCGATCTCAAGTGCCTGGATTAGTAATCGAATTCCTTTTTGCTTTTCTCCTGACTCATAATATAATTCTCCCAGCTGAAGTAGGGTATTTGTCAGACTGCGCTTATCGTTTAGCTTTTCCTTGATAGCCTTTGATTTCTCCAGATATTCCTTGGTCTTATTGAAGTCTTCGGCTTCTTTGAAAGATAGCCACCTATCCAAATAAAAGCTTCCAATATTATTATAGAGCAAACTCATAGCCCGCTCATGGTTGATCATCTGTGCAAGTGTTAGAGATTTTTGGTATTGGACCACCGCTTTCTCAGGTTCATGAAGACGGTAGTAAATGTTACCCAGATTCATGGTAGACTCGATGATACCTGTGGTGTCCTGCAAAGTTTCCCGTATACCAAGCGCTTCCAAATGTGTGCTTAGGGAGCTTTCATAATCAGCTTGAATCAAATAGGATACCCCAATAATATTGAGTGCATTTGCTTCTATTTTCTTTAGACCATTTCGGTTTGCTATTGCTATAGCTTCCTTACCATACAGAATAGCTGAATCCTGATCATAAGTGTAATAGAGTTTGCTTAGATTAAATAAACTCGAAGCTTTGACAGAGTCGTCTTGAGTCGTTTCTACAATCTTTTTCAGACTGTCTGTTTGAGTTTGCTGAATCGGGAGGAAAAATGGCAAAATCCAAACCAGGAAGTGAGGAATCATAAATAGGTTTTAGATGCGAGAATTATCCGTGAAGGGAAACAGGATGATTAGGTAAATATGCATCTGCTTGCCTGAAAATCAAATGCCTAAAATAATAATATAGTTTTAATTTTTCGGGAAAAATCGATTTGAGCTCAACTTGTTTCTATTGGTTTTGAGGGATTTCTAAAAAAAGGTTAGTGTTTGATTTCCTGAATTTATCGTCCGTCTACGAACAAAACAGCACTGGCACGGACAGAAGTAAACTGTAAAATACTGTTAAATCGTGTTTATAGGCATTATTCGCCCTTGGCACAATCTCTGAAAAGTAAGTACAGGAATAAAACCACATCCATTATGAACTTATCAAAAATCACTTCACTTGTCCTCTTTCTATTTTTCTTAGGCTTCTCCGCTCAAGCCCAAACAGAAACCCGAACCCCTGGGAAATTTACGGGAGTAAGTTCCGAAGGATCATGGGATGTACTAATAACTATTGGTGATATTGATCAAGTTAAGCTAGTTTCAAAAGGGTTTGATTTGAGCGAGGTAATTACTGAAGTGGAAGACGGGAAACTTGAGATTGAGCTCAAAGACGATGATGATGACAATAGAGACTTTACAGTGTATGTTACCATCAAGAAACTAGAAAGTTTGGGATTGGCTGGCTCAGGAAATATCATGGTTCGATCTGATGTGTATTCTAAAGAATTCGGAATAGGCCAAGCAGGTTCTGGAACGATATCATTGGAATTTCTTGAAACCGACGATTTGAATATATGTATGAGCGGATCAGGTACTGTTTCCATTTCAAGTGGAAGAGCCGGTGATGTCAATATCGGCCAGGTAGGTTCTGGAGATTTCAAAGGTATTGACCTGATGGCTGGTGATGTGAAAATAGGCAAAACAGGTTCTGGAGATGTACATATAGGTGTAGATGGAGATCTTACCGTAGGTTCTATCGGTTCAGGAAATGTGTATTACCGCGGAAATCCAACGGATATTAGCAAAGGTAACTTAGGGTCTACAAAGGTGATAAAGAATTAAGCAGAAAAAAGTCGCAAGTATCTAGAAATTAGAAACAAGAGTCTAGAGCCAAGAATCAAGAGTAGATAAGAAAGACTTTTCAATTTCACTGCTATTCCTGATACGGATCTTACAATATTCCAATCCCATATAATCATGTTAAAAAACTATCTGAAAATTCTCATCCGTAATACCAAGAAAAATCCTTTATACATGTTTATCAATGTGTTTGGGCTTGCGGTAGGTATGGCTGTAAGTATTTTGATTTTTTTGTTTGTACAGCATGAATTGAGTTATGATAAGTATCATGCGAATGCAGACCGGATATACAGAGTTTCCAGAGCATGGTTCAATCCAGATGGAGCAATCAGTTTGCATTTGGGACATGCTGCGCCACCATTTGGTCCTTTGATCCAAGCTGACTACGACGATGAGGTAGAAGCTGTAGGAAGATTCTTCCAATACGATCCTTTGGTGAAATATGGAAACAACGCATTTGAAGAGGAGAATTTCTTTTTTGTTGATCCTGAGGTATTTGATATTTTCTCTTTTAAGATGGTTTCAGGTCAGTCCAAAGAAGCGCTGGCTAATTCTGACGGATTGATCATTACAGAATCCATATCTAAAAAGTACTTCGGCGAGGCTAATCCTATCGGCAAGGAATTGGAAATGAATATTGCAGGTCAAGAAGCGACTTTTCAGGTTCGTGGACTAATGGAGGACATGCCTGATAATTCGCAGTTCCATGCAGATTTTCTGGCCTCTATGGCTCCTGTTGTAGATTTCTACGGTGGCCAGGATGCTTTTATGAGCAACTACGGCGGGAATAATTTCTCTACCTATGTGCTATTGAACGAAGGAGTAGATTATAAATCTTTTGAGGCAAAACTTCCCAACTTGATAGATAAATACATGGGGGAATCCCAAGCTGGCGTGCCGATGTCTAAAGGAACAAAGCTATTCCTGTGGCCTCTGACTGACGTACATTTATATTCAAATCTCGACTCTGAGATGGAGCCAAATAGCAATATTGACTACGTCTACATTTACCTGGCGGTAGCATTATTTATCTTGTTGATCGCCTGTATCAATTTCATGAATCTTTCCACTGCCCGATCATCAATGAGATCTATGGAGGTAGGCTTGCGCAAAGTGATGGGAGCAGATAAAAGCCGTCTGATCAGGCAATTTATGGGAGAATCATTCATGATGACTACGGTTTCTATGGTAGTTGCGCTGGTTTTAGTGTATCTCTTTCTACCGACTTTTTCTAATTTCACTGGAAAAGTGTTGACACTGAATTTCCTGAAAAATCCTGAATATATCGTGGGGCTGGTTGGTTTGGTATTGCTTGTGAGTCTAGTTTCGGGCAGCTATCCTGCGTTATTTCTATCTGGTTTTTCTCCAGCGAAAGTTTTGAAAGGAGCTTTCAAAGCCGGAAAAGGTCATGAGCAATTCCGTTCAGTTCTAGTGGTGGGACAATTCGCAATTTCGGTAGTTTTGATAGTAGCTGTACTGGTGGTTGTTCGCCAGTTGGAATATATGCAAAGCAAGGATTTGGGTTTTGAAAAAGATGACATCATAGTTCTTCCTTCCAGCCCAGCGATTCAGGAAAATTACCTGATATTGAAGGACAGACTTGAAAGACATGCGGGAATCAAATCGGTAAGTATTTCTAGCCGTGTTCCGTCGGGAAGGCTTTTGGATAATCAAGGAAGTACTGCGGAGATTGACGGGGAATTGACGCAACTCAACCTGCGAATTGCAGATGTGCACGTAGCTCATAATTTTCTGGAAACCTATGGGATTCCAGTCGTGGCTGGAAGAGATTTTGATTTCAATCTGGCTTCTGATTCTACTGAAGCATTTATCCTAAACGAAGTTGCGATCAAAGAAATTGGTTGGTCGAGCCCAGAAGAAGCCATCGGACAGCAATTCCTATATGGAGGAAGACGTGGATTTGTGACTGGAGTCATGAAAAATTTCCACTTCGAGTCCTTGCATCAGCCTATTGTACCGATTGTTTTTATGATTTCTCAGGATAGAAATAATCAAGTAAGTCTGAAAATTGACGCTGAAAATCAGGAGCAAACTATGGCTTACATCAAGGAAGAATGGGCTGCCTTGAGACCTGATTTCCCTTTCGAACCAATATATGTGGATGAAGGATTCAATAGACAATACGAATCAGAGGAGCGGGTCAAAACCATTTTCACTTTCTTCTCAGGATTGGCTGTTATCATTTCTATTCTTGGCCTGTTGGGCCTGACCACCTTTGCTACGCAGCAGCGAACCCGCGAAATAGGAATTCGAAAAGTAATGGGGGCAGAGACGGCAAATATCTTGATCTTACTTGGCAAAGACTTTCTCAAACTGGTTTTGATTGGTTTTGTGATAGCCATTCCGGTCTCTTGGTTTGGAATGTCCAGCTGGCTGGAGGACTTTGCTTACAGCATAGGAATTAGCTGGACGGTATTTCTGTGGGCTGGCTTGATCGCTGGAGCTATTGCAGCAATTACAGTGATGTCACAGTCTTTGAAAGCCGCTTGGGCAGATCCGGTGAAAAGTATAAAAAGTGAATGATGAGTACTAAGTACAAAGTATCTAGAGCCAAGAATCTAGAGCCAAGAGTCAAGAGCCAAGAATTAAGAGTCAAGAGCCAAGATTTTACGATCTAGAGAAATGAATAAGATCTGCCGGTGCAACCTTTTCTGAAGCTAGTGCATCTTATAGATGTGAAAAGAATTTAAAACTTTACCACTTAACTACTTTTCAACTACAAAATTTTCCAATGTTTTAATTTTCCAATCTTACAATACAATTACCATGAAACTCTATTCTAAAATTTTAGCCTTTGCATTCACTGCATTCGTAATGGCATCTTGCGTACAGGCACAATCTACAGAAACAAGAACTCCAGGACACTTCACTAAAGTACATTCTGGCGGTAGCTGGGAGGTAATCCTAACTGAAGGGGATACTGAAGAAGTAAGAATCGAAGCGAAAGGTGTTGACTTAAGCAAAGTGAAAACTGAGGTAGACGGCGATGTGCTCAACGTAGGCTTGGTGAAAGGAAGTTATAACAACGTCAAATTGAAATTCTTCATTACCTATAAAGAACTTGAGGGAATTAAATGCTCTGGTTCAGGAAATATCGAAGTGAATTCGCCTGTGATGACGGATTCATTTTACGCTGCACTTTCAGGTTCAGGAGATATTACGATGAAAAGTCTGGAAGCCAAGAAATTGTCAGTTGGCATTTCTGGTTCTGCTGATTTACAAATCAATAATGGTTCTGCAGATCAAGCTGAAATTAAGCAATCTGGTTCGGGCGATTTTGATGCTGAGAAGTTTGCCATTGGTGAATTAGTCGTTGGTAAATCGGGCTCAGGAGACACCAATGTAGGTGACTTGGGTAAATTATCAGTGAGCTCTTCAGGCTCAGGAGATGTGACTTATACAGGTTCCCCACAGTTGGGAAATATTAGAACTTCAGGTTCAAGCAGTATTACAAAGAGATAATAAGGCCTTGCCCTTATTACAATCCCTCAGGCGAAAGTTTGAGGGATTTTTTTTTGCTGTAGATTTTTACCGCAGGGTACGCAGAATTTTTCGAAGTGACCTTATTACATCAAAAACCCATTTTCTGTCTGATATGGAGTTGGAATATTTTCTTCCTCGAGCATTTCCAAAAGATCGATCTCTATAGCTCGGCAAATGGATGAAATAGGCACATCATTGTACCCTCCTTCGAATGGATTCTCAGAGTAATCACCAATTCTATCCACCACGAAGAATGTCCAAATAATAATTGCAGAAAACGGGATGGTCAACCAATAATGTAAGGCAGTACTTTGAGCAAAAATATCCAGTAAACCAAAGGGGATCAATGCGCAAAAAATATAGGTAATCCATAGGCCGGTGGAAGCATATTGTCTGGGGAAAGGAAAGTTCTTGATCCGCTCCGACATGCCCTGATGGGTGTAGAAATTTGCTAGTATCTGATGCATCCAAACTTGTTTATAATCAGAGATAAATCCTCCTTCTTTTAATTTGGCGATTTCCTTGCTTTGGTTTTTTAGTAACTGTGTGGGAATGTTTGAATTGTTCCTCACGCTAGTTAGTTCTTCTTCAGAGAGGTATTTTTCTATTTCTGCAAAAATGCCGTCGTAGTATTCTTTGATAAATCCAGGTATAAAAACCAGTTTCTCCACAGGTAAATTATGCTCCCAGGTTTTTTCCTTACGCATGACATGCTTCAGGGCAAGAAGCCATGCCAGATGTCTGAAAATAATTTTCTTTTTTTCCTCCTGTGGCAAATCAGGATTGGGCAGACTGAGAATAGCCGTGGCAAAAGTTCTGCTTTCATTGACTATAGCACCCCAGATTTTTCTTGCTTCCCAAGTTCGGTCATAGGAGCTGTTATTTTTGAAGCCTAGGAAAAAAGCTACTGCGATACCAATAACTGATATCGGCTGCCAGGGGAGAGAAAATGGTATAGCAGTCAGCTCATATAATACGATGATGACTAAAGAATATAAGATACCATAAATCAAAGAAAATTTGGACCAGCGAATGGTCATCCAAAAACTATAATACCGTTTTACGTACATAAAAATTTTTATTTGGATTAAAATATCAAAAAGATCTCAAAAGTATGCAAAAGTCTACAAGAGATTTTATGTCAATGACTTAGCTATCTTATGAAATCTGGTAAATGAATATGAGAAGTTTACTAGCATCCTAGTATCCTTTTTTTATAAAATTAAGAGGGACTTTAACGAACTAAAAGGCGTGTATCTGCGTCAATGAGTAGAGAAGTTTACTCGTTTTTCATGGAGCTATTTCCTTCAAAAACTAACCGCTTGTTATCCAATGGATGATCTTTTTGCCGCTCGTTCTCAGATGGCTCTTTCTCTGGGATTCCATATCATTTTCGCTTGTATTGGTATGGTGATGCCTTTTTTTATGGCGACGTCCCATTACAAGTATTTGAAAACCAATAATCCACTTTACAAGGATTTGACCAAAGCCTGGAGCAAAGGAGTGGCTATTTTCTTTGTGACAGGCGCAGTATCAGGCACCATGCTTTCATTCGAATTGGGGTTATTGTGGCCAGAGTTTATGCTTCATGCAGGACCGATTTTCGGAATGCCGTTTTCTTTGGAAGGAACGGCGTTTTTCATAGAAGCGATTGCCTTAGGATTCTTTCTTTACGGATGGGATAAATTCAAACCTTGGTTCCACTGGTTTACAGGAGTAGTGGTGGGAGTGAGCGGACTCGCATCTGGGATATTGGTCGTGGCTGCGAATGGCTGGATGAATAGCCCAAGTGGTTTTGATTACGTGGACGGCAAGTTCCTCAATATCGATCCGATCGCTGCTATGTTCAATGATGCCTGGTTTACACAAGCATTACACATGACCTTGGCAGCCTTCACAGCGACAGGTTTTGCGGTTGCCGGAATTCATGCCTATATGATCCTGAAGGGACAGAATAGGGAGTTTCACCGGAAAGCTTTTAGTATCGCTCTAGTTTTTGGTGCTGTTGCGGCTTTGCTTCAGCCTATTTCAGGAGATATTTCTGCTAAGGATATCGCAGTTCGGCAGCCAGCGAAATTAGCGGCTATGGAAGCTCACTTTGAAACTAGCAAAGCCGCTCCTTTAATCATTGGAGGAATTCCTGATGAAGAGGCAAAGGAGGTGAATTTTGCAATTAAAATACCTGGAGCATTGAGTTTCTTGGCCCATGGGGATTTTGATGCGGAAGTGATCGGTTTGGATCAGTTTCCGGAGGAGCATCATCCGCCAGTTGCTGTGGTTCATTATGCTTTTCAAATCATGGTGGGACTAGGAATGCTATTGGTTGGCCTCAGTTTGCTTTATTTTATTTCCCTTTGGAAAAAGAAGGACTGGCAGGTTCAGCGTTGGTTTTTATGGCTTTTTGTGATAGCAACTCCTTTGGGATTTATTGCTTTGGAAGCTGGCTGGACAGTTACCGAAGTGGGACGTCAACCTTGGATTATCTATGAGATTATGCTGACAAAAGATGCTGTGACGCCAATTCCTGGTATTAGGTATTCCTTTTTAATATTTACGGCTATTTATGTCTCTCTCGCTGGGATTGTTTCATTTTTGCTTTATCGACAGATCAAAGCGGTACCTGAGACATTGAAGAATGATACTGAAAAACTGGCTGACTCTTAATCTGTACTTATGCTCTACGTAGTTATCATTTTTCTTCTTGTGTCTATTTTACTCTATGTGATTTTGGGTGGAGCGGATTTTGGGGCTGGGATTTTGGAGATTTTCACTCCTTCAAACTTGCGTGATGAGCTCAGGAATACGACATATAAGACGATAGGGCCGATTTGGGAGGCCAATCACATGTGGTTGATTATTGCAATAGTGATCCTTTTTGTGGGTTTTCCACCCATCTATACCATGCTTTCGGTGCATTTGCATATTCCCCTGGCACTCATGTTAATTGGGATTATTGGTCGGGGAACTGCCTTTGTCTTTAGACATTATGATGCGTATCAAGATGAAATGCAGAAGGTATATAATCTTATTTTTACCTATTCGAGCTTTATCACACCGCTTTTTCTAGGGCTTATCTTCGGGGCTGCTGTCGGTGGGCAAATAGATCCCGAAGCTGTTGGGTTTTACGAAGCTTACATTCATCCTTGGTTCAATTACTTCAGTCTAGCTGTCGGGTTTTTTACCGTGACTATTTGCGGATTTCTAGCTTCTGTTTTTTTAGTTGGAGAGGCCAAAAAGCCCGAAGTAAAGACTGTGGTTGTCGGAAAAGCAAAACTATTCATAGTATTCACAGTGCTGGCAGGCGGATTGGTTTTTGTTGCTTCAATTATTGATGATGTGCCTTTGGTTGGCTTAATTCTTACAGAATGGATTACTACCGGTACGTTGGTCTTGGCCACTTTGGCGATAGTTTTACTTTGGGTGAAACTTGGAGAAGGGAATAAAATTCTCGTTCGCTTTTTAAGTGGGTTTGTGGTGACAGCAATTTTGCTTGCTTTCGGCTATCACTATTTCCCAGACCTCATCATTACTAAATCAGGAGAGAATTTGTCCGTGTTTAATTCTGCCGCTATTGGAAAACCAATCGATGCCTTGGCTTGGGCTCTGCTGATCGGGAGCTTGTTTATTTTACCTTCACTTTTTTACCTGCTGTATAGTTTTCAGGGAAGTAAGGAAGGGGAAGATGTCAAGGAGGTAAGGTGATTTTTTAAACGAATTGATCTCAGATTTTTTCGCATGGAACACAGGTACAGAGTTAACTTCGTCATTAAGGGACAAAAGCTCTAACTTATCTAACTAGACCGGAATTGGTTTTTAATATGAAAATCAAACTAGGTGATCCAAATTAGGAAACATTAACTAATCGATTTTGTGTCCAACAGAATTTATTCCAACCTTATGAACTTAAGGAATAGTATATAAAAAAATTACATGAGGCACACTTTATACTTTTTGTTTGTATTAATTCTATTTGGCTGTCAAGATAAAACAATTAAAAATTTCAAAGTAAGCAGTGCAGAGGTTATTGATGTTAGTTCAAAAATAACTGATCTGGAAACTGAGAATATAATTGCAAACCCGTTGTTAACCATATCGGGAGATTTCCTGGTCGTGACTGATGCCAATGCAAGTTTTGAAAAGGGAATTCACCTGTTTGACAAAAATACGTTGGCTTATTTAGGTAGTACAGGAATAATGGGAGAAGGGCCTGGACAGATTTCAAGATATGGTGAGGTAGCAGTCACTCCAAATGGTAAGGAATTCTGGATGCCTGATTTTGAGAAATTAAAGCTATTTAAGTTTGATATTGATAAGGTACTGAAGGATGAAAATTATCTTCCAACGGTTTCAAAGCCATTTGCATACGATTTCTTTCTTTCAAGAATGAAGTTTATCTCAGACAGTGTCGCCCTTGGTACAGGATTAGAAGTGCTTTCACCCAGTACCTTTCGGACTAGCCTGGGAAGATGGAATATTAATGCGGGAACCATTGAAAAGTTTGGTGATGAGCATCCGCAGTTGATCAATGAAAGAACCAATGCGTTCTTTGATTACTCTTACAAACATAATTTAATGGCGCTCGCGCACATCAATCACGACATATTATCTATTTATAATGCCGATGGTAGCATCAAATTTCACCTTCTGGGTGAGAAGGAGTTTGAGAATGATAATCGGAAACTGAAGTTCTTTGGCGAAGTTCATATAGGAGATGAATGGATAGTTACATCCTATTTAGGGAGTGAAGGTTTTAAATTGGAAGAAAATCAGCAGCCTAAGAGTGTAGGAAGAAGTAAGTTGTTGCTATTTGACCTCGAAGGGAATTTGTCGAAAGTGATTGAAACAGGGTCTGAGATTCGGTATTTTGCAGTGGATGATGAGAATAATCGAGTACTATGTTATTTTCTGGATAGAGAAGTGCCCTTAGGATATTTTTCTTTGGAATAGGAAGAAATGGACTTGACTTTACAGGTGATGCTCTAATTTTTATAATATAATCAAAATTGATTTTTTTGAGGAAACTTGAGTTGGAAGTAATGAAGGCTTAATGCATGAAGAAAATGAGTATTGAAAAAGTAAGCTAGACTTTGTCCACGAGCGAACAAAACTGTCCGAGAAATAGCTGCTATAAATCTAAAAACGCCATTTTAAGCGGGGTTTCTCTATTTTTTTTCATGGCATACAAATGGGAATAAGAGACTTACAGTCAACACTGAATCTTAACCCCATACCCATGAAACTCTTAAAATTCTTCCCGGCATTCTTGTTTTTAGTACTAGTGACTTTGCAATTCTCTGCTTTTGCATCTGACTTCAAAGCAGATCCCTATCTCACCAAACAATTCACTTTAAATGGTACTGGTAATCTCAAAGTAGAAACTTCCGGGGCTTCTGTGGCTGTCACTGGCGCAAGTGGAAACCAGGTAATCGTGGATATGTATGTGAAGTTGAATGGGAAAGAAGTCGAAATGGAAGACGCTGAAGTAGAGAAGGAACTAGACAACTATAATCTGGATATCAGCCAAAGTGGAAATACTATTTCCGTGATCGTCAAAAAGCGAAACAACGGCGGTAGAAGCAAATTGAATATCTCATTCAAAGTTCAAGTACCGACAGAAATGTCATCTAAATTCCAATCCAGCGGAGGATCAATTTCTGTAGATGGATTGACTGGTGATCAGGAAATCGCTACCAGCGGTGGAAGTATCCAAGTGGTAAATAGTGCCGGCTATGTGAATACGCATAGCTCTGGAGGTTCTCTTAGAGTTGAGAATTTCGATGGAAATGTAGATGTACAAAGTAGTGGTGGTTCTGTGAAAGTCAACCAACTCACTGGTAATCTGAATGTAAATACATCTGGAGGTAGTGTAAATCTGGAAGAAATCAATGGAAGTATCTCAGCAAATACTAGTGGAGGTTCTATCAAAGCATTGCTTACAAATGTTGAGAAGGAATTGACGATGAAATCTAGCGGTGGGAGTATTACAGCAATAGTTCCTAATGGCTTGGGTTTAGACCTTGATCTCAGTGGAGGAAGAGTGAATTCAAAGCTTTCCAATTTCAGTGGAGAGGTTAAAAAGGACAGGATTCTAGGAAAAATAAATGGGGGAGGAGTTCCTGTGACTATGCAGAGCTCAGGCGGAAGTATCAATCTGGAGTTTAATTGAATAAGAGTACTTAGTAGTAAGTTATAAGTATCAAGATAACTGAACCAAGAATCAAGAGTCAAGACTTTACAACTTTACACCTTCCAACCTTTCAACTTTCATGTTCAAAAACTACTTTATAATCGCCTGGAGAAGCCTAAAGAAGAATAGGTTGGTTTCGTTTATCAATGTTTTGGGGCTAGCGTTGGGTGTTGCAACTTGTGTGGTGATTAGTCTCTACGTGACCGAGGAGTTTAGCTACGATCGTTTTTTTACTAATTCTGATCGAATCTACAGAGTAACCTTGGATGCCAAAATTGGAGAGCAGACACTTAGTGAAGCGAGTGTGATGGCACCCGTCGCAGAAACTTTTAAGGAGGAAATCCCAGATGTGGAAATTAGTACTCGGGTGTTGAATATTCATTCCAATACAAAAGTTAGGATAGGTGAAAAGGTGATTCGGAAAGGAAATACAGCCTTCGTGGATCCTAATTTCTTTGAGGTTTTTGACCTTCCCTTTATCAGTGGAGATCCTGCAACAGCACTTTCTAAGCCGAACACTGTTGTGCTCACCCAAGAACAGGCAACTGCTGTTTTTGGTAATGAAAACCCAATCAATCAGGCTATAAATCTGGAAGGGATAGGCTATTATACCAGTAAATACATAGACTTTTCTGGTGATTATACGGTAACGGGCGTGATTGAAAATATTCCGGAAAACTCCCATTTTGATTTTGCTATGCTTGCCTCTATGTTGGGTAATCCAGATGCCAAAAATCAAAGTTGGCTATCAGGAAATTACATAACCTATCTGCTGCTGAATGATGGCTCCACAGCTGATCAAGTGGAGGCTAAATTCCCTGCCATAACCAGAAAGTACATGGAGGATCAGATGAAGCAAGGTATGGGCATGGACTTCGATGAGTTTTTTGAAAAAGGAAACCATGTTTTCCTCAAACTTCAGTCACTTACAGATATTCATCTGAATAACCAATTTGCTGGCAAAGGAGATTTTAAAGCCGGTGGAGATTTTCAGACAGTGCTGATTTATTGCGCTATAGCAGTCTTTATGCTGCTGATTGCCTGCATCAATTTCATGAATCTTTCAACTGCCGGAGCTTCGCAGCGTGCTAAGGAAATAGGAGTTAGAAAGGTCATGGGTTCGGGAAGGCAGGATTTAGTATTTCAGTTTTTGTCAGAATCATTGATAGCAGTCTGTATTGCAATGGTTTTGGGTATTCTAATGGCAAAATTAGCGCTTCCATTTTTTAATAATTTTGCGGATAAATCTCTTTCACTTGTATACTTAATCCAGCCAGTAGTACTCATTTCTCTTTTAACACTCGTTGTTTTGGTCACCCTAATGGCGGGAGGTTATCCAGCATTTTTCCTTTCTGCATTTAGACCGATTGAATCCTTAAAGAAAAAGATCAGTAGGAGCAATAGAAGCGGATTTAGAAGTAGTTTGGTCGTATTCCAATTTGCTGTTTCTGTGGTCTTGATCATCGGGACGATCGTGGTTTCCCAGCAGATGAATTACATCCAGAATAAGGATCTTGGTTATGATAAAGAGCAATTGATTGTGCTACGTGATGCAGGACTTTTGGGAGAGCATCTGGATGTATTTAGGGATAAATTAAAGGCTGACCGGCGGATTAAAAATGTTACCAAATCCGCATATATACCATCAGGGCCTACGGATACGAACAGCCAAAACCTGGTCATGGATGAATCTTCTTCTGGAACATTGAGGATGATACAATTTGGAATTGATGAGGAATATATTCCCACCATGGGAATGGATCTAATAGCAGGCAGAAATTTCTCGTTGGATCTCGGCTCAGAAGAGAGTAACATTATCATCAATCAAACTGCCGCTAGAGCATTGGGGATCGAGGATGATCCTATTGGTCAGGTCTTTGAAAAAATGACTGACAATCAGGGGGGAAGGGAAGATGTGAAAGTTGTAGGTGTGGTAAAGGATTTTGTGGCCAGATCCTTAAGAGAGCCTATCAAACCACTGATGATGGTTTATAATCCGTATTACAGTTTGATTTTGAAAGCAGAAAAGTCCGAGTTGGATCCATTGCTCGCAGATATGGAATCTAGCTGGAATAGCTTTAACACAGGCGAGGCTTTTCATTATGCTTTTTTGGACGAATTATACAATGAGACTTACATACAGGAAGCGAAGATGGGGTCATTCCTAACAGTGCTTTCATTGATGACAATTTTTGTTGCTTGTCTCGGATTATTCGGTTTGGTGACTTTCACGGCAGAGCAGCGGATAAAAGAAATCGGAATCCGAAAAGTACTTGGCTCAAGTGTGAATCAAATTGTGGGAATGCTTGCCAAGGACTTTATTAAACTGGTTAGTATTTCCTTGATTATAGCCTTTCCAGCAGGTTATTTCTTTATGGATATGTGGCTTGAGAATTTCGCTTATCATATTGATATAGCATGGTGGATTTATGCCTTGGCTGCTGGAATGACACTTGTAATTGCTTTTGGGACCATCTGTCTTAGAAGTGTGAAAGCTGCTCTAATGAATCCGGTAGATAGTCTGAAAAGTGAGTAATAGAGCGTATTAAGATGTCAGTATCAAGATATATGATTCCAAAGGTTAGAACCAAGAACCAAGAGACAAGAACCAAGAGACAAGAGACAAGAGACAAGAACCAAAAGACAAGAGACAAGAGACAAGAGACAAGAATCAAGATAAGTATAACGCCAGATGGTCACTTGAATAGGAGTGCTTGAGTTTTTGATAATTGCCCACAGGCGAACAAAACTGTCCGAGGTTTAGAATTAGAAATTAACATATATGCCTTTTGTGTATGATTTAAGAGTGTTTTTAGTGGCATAAAAGTGGAAATAGGTAGCTCGTATCAAGTATCAAGAGTCAAGACGTGAGACTTAATATAAGACAAGAGAATAATGATAACGTGAGTATTTATAAAACCTTACAACCATGAAACCTTACCACCTTACAACTTTAACACCTTACCTCTTTCCAACTTTCTGAACCCGAAATCTTCCAATTTTAAAATATTCCAATCTTTCAATCCTGAAAAATGCTCAAAAATTACTTTAAAATCGCCTGGAGAAATATCGTTAGAAGTAAAGGTTACGCTTTCATCAATATCGGAGGATTGGGTGTTGGGATGGCGTCAGCTATTCTGATTTTGCTGTGGATACAGAATGAGGTGAGTATGGATCGGGAGCATCCCAAGTCGGACCGAATCTATCGAATGTATAACAGAGATACGTTTAGCGGCGAACTATGGGCATGGGGTACAACTCCCAAAATAATGGGGCCTACGCTAGAAAAGGACTATCCAGAAGTAGAGCAAGCGGTTCGGATCAATCATGCCAATTTCCTTTTCACAGTTGGAGATAAGAAAATGAACGAATCAGGTTCTTTCATCGATCCGGATTTTTTGGATGTGTTTGATTTTCCTATGCTGCAAGGCAATAGTTCTACTGCTTTGGAAGATCCGTATAACATGGTGGTCACTGAAGATTTTGCCAAAAAATTGTTTGGTTCTGAGATGGCTGTGGGGCAAACAGTCAAGATCGATAGTACAGATATTTTTACTGTGACGGGAGTTCTGGAGAATTTGCCAAATAATACGCGCTTCCAGTCGGATTACTTTCTATCGTGGGCTTACATGAAAAAACTGGGTTGGGATGACGAATGGTGGGGGAATAACTCCGTCGAGAACTATGTGTTGCTCTCAGAAAATGCTTCCCATGAGGCATTCAACGAGAAAGTAATAAACATTACCAAGGAACATACCAACGGGGAGAATACAGCAGATGTATTTAGCTATCCGCTTTCACAGATACACCTTTATGGAAAAAGCGAGAACGGGCAGCTCGTAGGAGGAAGGATTGTGACTGTCCGAATGTTTGGATTTATCGCATTGTTTATTCTGGTCATTGCCTGTATCAACTTTATGAATCTGAGCACTGCTCGAAGTGAAAAGAGAGCCAAGGAAGTAGGTTTGAGAAAAGTAGTAGGTGCTAGAAAAACTTCTCTTATCGCACAGTTTATTGGAGAAAGCACGCTGATCGCGTTGATCGCTGGGGTTTTGGCAATCCTTCTGGTGGAGCTGGCGCTTCCTTCCTTTAATACACTGATTGGTAAGCAGCTATTTCTTCCATACACGGAAGTGATTTTCTGGCTTCAGTTGATCAGCTTTATATTGCTTACTGGCCTTTTAGCAGGAAGTTATCCTGCATTTTTCCTCTCCTCGTTTAGTCCAGTGAATGTGCTTAAAGGAACTTTCCGTTCAGCTGCTTCGGCGGTTAATCCCCGAAAAATACTGGTTGTGATACAGTTTAGCTTTGCTATTATTCTAATCGTCTCTACGATCATTATTCAGCGTCAAATAAGTCACGCTCAAAACCGTGAGCTGGGTTATAATCAGGATAACCTGATTTTTATCAACATGCAGGGTGATATAGAGAAGCACTATAGTGCGATCAAACAAGCGCTTCTAAGCAGCGGATCAAGCCTAGCGATCACAAAATCAATGAGTCCGATTACCCAGCGCTACAGTGATGGCTGGGGGTATTCTTGGGAAGGTAGTACGCCAGAGGATGAAAAGCTTGATTTCATTCGGTTCAGTGCAGATGCCGATTTCATGAAAGTAATGGGCACCAAGTTGGTAGAAGGTAGAGACATAGATATCTATGAATTTGCTAGTGATTCTACAGCGATTTTATTGAATGAAACAGCGATAAGAAAAATGGGGTTGGAAAATCCTTTGGGGCAGATAGTTTCTGATGGAGAAGATAACTATACGGTAGTTGGCATCATTGAGGATTTTATTTTCGAATCCCCTTATGATCCAGTTAACCCCTTAATGGTATTTGGACCATCTTCCTGGTTCAGTTACCTACATATCCGTCTCAATCCCGATCAACCTGTAGCAGATAATCTCGCTAAAATTCAGAGCGTTTTTGAAGAGTTTAACCCAAATTTCCCTTTTGAATACCAATTTGCCGATGAGCAATATGCCAGGAAATTTGATGATACAGCTCGAACGGCAAAGCTTTCCATAGTCTTTACTATTCTGACTATTGTGATTTCATGTTTGGGGTTATTTGGACTTTCCACGTACATGGCTGCCAATCGTCTGAAGGAAATAGGAGTGAGAAAAGTGCTTGGAGCAAGTGTAGGTAGTATATCACTATTGCTTTCTAAGGACTTCCTAAAGCTAGTTGGGATCTCCTTTCTGCTTTCAGTTCCTATTGCCTGGTATATCATGGATCAATGGCTTCAGGATTATCAATACAGCGTGGGAGTAGAATGGTGGGTTTTTGTCGCCACTGGTATGGTCACGATGCTTATCGCATTGCTCACCGTTGGTTTTCAGTCTATCAAAGCAGCACTGACGAATCCAGCAAGGACGCTGAAGAGCGAGTAATGGGGAGTATCAAGTAGCAAGATGTTAGAATCAAGTATTAAGCATCAAGACATAAGATTTTAGAATCAAGAGGCTAGAGCCAAGACTTCGACTTCACGCCACGGCGATGCAAGCTGCTCAGTCTGACACCTATCACAACTTTATCACTTTCCACACCTGAACTCCTAATTTTCAAATCCGCCACGGCGGACAAGTTATTTCAATCTTCCAATTTTTGAATCTCGATAAAATGCTGAAAAACTATATCAAAATTGCGTGGAGAAACTTCATCAATCTAAAGTCCTTTGGGATTATAAATCTGATTGGGTTAACTGCAGGAACAGTCTGTAGTTTGGCGATTCTTCTTTATGTGCAGTCTCAATTCGGGTTTGAGGAGCAGTTTGAGAATTTCGAAAGCCTATATAAGGTCACCACTTTTATCAATAACCGCGGAGAGTTTCCAGATGCAGAATTGATTTCTGCAAGTCCTTCGATTGGTCCAGGTTTGGTTGAGGATTTTGATGAAGTCCTACGCCAGGCAAGGGTAGTTTCTGTGGGAGGCGAATTTCTATTTAAACCAGAGGGTTCTGACCAGTCTTTTTTTGAATCCAATAGTTACCTGGTGGATTCAACTTTTTTCGAATTATTCAATTTCTCTTTAATCGAAGGAAATCTGAAGACCGCTTTAAAAGAGCCACGAAGCTTAGTGCTTTCTTCGAAACTTGCCGAAAAGCTTTTTGGAAAAGGCAATTCTGCTTTGGGAAAACAAATCCAACTGACCAGTGGAGATGATGACCTGTTAGCGAAAGTAACGGCTGTTTTTGATGAAAATCTAGGAAGTACTCATTTGAATCCTAATTTCTTACTCAGCATGTCCAGCACTGGTTTAGGGACATTTGTATTGACAAATAATGGATGGGCAGGCAATAATTTTGTCCATACTTACCTTGAACTTCGACCGAAAACTAATCCAGATGACTTGGTGAAAAAGCTTCCTGATTTCTTGCAAAGACACGGAGCCGAGCAGCTTAAAGCTGGAAATATGGATAAAACATTGGGCCTGTTTCCCATTAAAGATATAAATCTGAAATCCGCAAATTTTAGTCCTGCACTCGGTAAAATCTCAGATATCAAATACCTCTATATTTTAATTGCAATTGGTCTTTTCATCCAGCTGATGGCTTGTATTAATTACATCAATCTGACGACTGCTCAAGGCATACGCAGAGCCAAAGAAATAGGAATTAGGAAGGTGAGCGGTGCATCGAGCAACTCCCTAATGTTTCAATTCATTACAGAATCAATCTTCTTTTCTTTGCTTGCAGTGCTGTTTGCTATTCCGATTTTGAATTTGGCACTTCCTTACTTGAATCAATTATTTGATAGTTCATTGGTTCTCCAGGATGTCCTATCATTTAAAATGCTGATTTCGACCTTTCTGGTGGGCTTAATGACAGGAATTATATCAGGAGCTTATCCGGCATTTTACCTAGGCATGATCAATGTGAATAAAATTTTTAAGGTCAAAAGTCAGTCATCTAGATCTTCCTTTTCTCTTAGGAATGGGCTCGTTGTTTTCCAGTTTGCGATGGTATTTCTGCTCATTTATGCCGTTTCGGTAGTTTCTGAACAGTTAACTCATTTAAGTGAAAAAGATACTGGATTCTCAAAGAATCAGAAATTGGTGATTCCGCTGAAGACCGCTACAGCCAATGCAAATTATGAAACTCTTAAAACTGAGTTTGAAGCATTATCTCAGGTGAATTCTGTTACCGCTTGTGAGTTCTATCCCTCTCAAAATATTTGGTATGACAATAAGATCTTCAAAAAAGGCACTTCGGTAAGTGAAGGGAAAGTAGTTCAATTGAATATGGCTAGAGAGAATTTCTTCGAAACCATGGGAATAGAACTTCTGGAGGGCAGATCAGTTGCTGAAAATGACAGTAATCAAATGGTGGTGAATGAGACTTTTTTGAAAACCTTTGGAATCGCCCAAGAAGAAGCGGTAGGAACTCTTTTTGACCAATGGAACTCGAATGGAGAAGTCAGTACTCCTTGGGAAATAGTGGGGGTGATCGAAGATTACAATTACTTGTCTTTGAAGAGTGAGATTCTTCCTGTAGCCACTTTTTATAACGTCCAACTTTCAAATGCTGTGGTAAGCTTCAATGCAGAGAATTCTATTGAATTGCTTGCAACAATTGAAGAAAACTGGCAGGCTATAAATCCAGGGGTACCTTTTGAATTCTCCTTTTTAGATGAGGAGATGGCCAAAGTGTATGCAGATGAAGTACGCCTTAAAAAGGTAGCCTACACTTTTACAGGCCTTGCAATTTTGATTAGTCTCCTGGGGATATGGGGTCTGGTTTCCTATAGTTTGGATCAGCGAACAAAAGAAATTGGAGTACGCAAGGTACTAGGGGCTTCGGTCTCTGAATTGACACAGTTGCTGTCCAAAGAGTTTATCGTTTTGGTCGGAATTTCAGTGTTGATAGGAGCTCCTTTGGCATATTTCGCCATGGATTCCTGGCTTTCTGGATTTGCCTATAAAATTGACAATACAAGCATCTTATTGATTACTTCGGCTTTGCTTACCCTTTTTGTAAGTCTAGTCACAGTCATCTACAAAACGATTAACGCCGCATATGCGAATCCTATAGATAGTATTATGAAAGAGTGATTTGTAAGACATTATTTCTGCAAAGGGTTCTATTGCCCACTAGCGAACAAAAACGTCCGTGGAATTGGAACTATGAAATAGGGAATAGGCCTTTTTGGGTGTTATGAGATGCTTTTTAATGGCATAAAAGTGGAAATGAGAATCAAGTAGATAGTACCAAGATAGTGAAGTCAAGAGGCTAGAACCGAGAGCTGGGAATCAAGACTTCGACTTCACGCCACGGCGATGCAAGCTGCTTAGTCTGACACCTATTACAACTTTATCACTTTCCACACCTGAACTCCTAATTTTCAAATCCGCCACGGCGGACAAGTTATTTTAATCTTCCAATCAAAAAATTCGGAAACCATGCTCAAAAACTACTTTAAAATCGCCTATAGGAATCTTCTCAAAAAGAAAGTTTATTCCTTTATCAATATTGTTGGTTTGGGGATTGGCATGGCCTGCTGTGTGCTCATTTTCATGTTTGTTCAGGATGAGCTTTCTTATGATAATTACCATGAGAAGGGAGATCATATCTACCGTGTACTTCATGGTGAGACTTCAACGGAAGGGGTTGAGGATGGAAATTCTACGGAGGATTATTGGGTTTGGGGAAATGCACCTATAGGACCAGCACTCCAACTTGATTTTCCTGAGATAGAAAAAGTGGTTCAGTTTTCTGGAAGAGCTGATATACTTTTCACGGTGGGAGATGAGACGCAGCAGGAGGATGGAGTCTTGTTTATGGACTCCACTGTGTTTGATGTGTTCAGCTGGGAATTGCTGGAGGGGAATCCCAAGACTGCTTTAGTCGCTCCCTACAGTGTGGTTCTTACCGAGTCAACAGCCAGGAAATACTTTGGTAGCGAAAGTGCACTAGGAAAAACCATGAAAGGCAGTGAGGCTGCCGGAAGATCAAACCCTGGAGATTATACAGTCACGGGTGTCATGCACGATTTACCCTCAAATTCTCATTTCAAATTCAACACGCTTTTATCGCTTAGCACTTTTAAGCAATCCAGACCCGAAGTGTTCAATGCCTGGGGATATGTGGATACTTATACCTATTTCCTGGCAAAAGAGGAATTTGATAAGGCAAATTTTGAAGCCAAAATACCTGATTTTATCAAAGAGAGGGCAGGAGAGAATAACGGTCCAAATTACACCATTGCAATAGAACCGCTGAAGGATGTGTATCTGAGAACGGAAGCGCAGCGTCAGCCGGGAGATACGGGGTCGCTTTCAAATATCTACGTATTTTCCGTCATAGGCCTGTTTATCTTGGCTATTGCAATGATCAACTTTATGAACCTATCTACGGCTAGATCTATGGAACGAGCCAAGGAAGTGGGAATTAGAAAATCTATTGGAGCTGATAGGAATAGCTTGGTTTTTCAGTTTTTAGGAGAATCGCTGATCATTGTACTTCTTGCTGCTGTTGTCGCTATCATTTTTATCACCTTGGCTTTGCCAATGATGAATGACCTAACAGGAAAAGTGTTGGAAGTCAGCCAAATTCTGAACTGGCAGACTATTCCATTCTTTTTGGGAATTATCTTATTAATTGGACTTTTAGCTGGTTCTTATCCAGCGTTGGTTTTGTCAAGTTTCCGCCCCGTGATGATCCTGAAAGGAATCAATAAATCTGATGCTAGAGGGGTCAATCTCAGAAAAGGGTTGGTTGTGTTCCAATTCAGCCTTTCCATTGCTCTGATCGCAGGGACGATCATCGTGTATTCACAGATGAGTCATTTGTTGGATAAGGACATGGGTTTTGATAAGGAGCAGATGGTTGTGGTGGATTATAATTATGATGAACAGGTGAATTTCGTCTCCTCATCTTTGGAAAGTGAGCTGGAGAAAAACCCTACTATTTTATCAGTTGCTTTTTCAAGAAGCGTCCCGGGAAGTCACTTTCCAAATGCTTACACCACACTGGAGACTTCCGACGGTGAAATGGTAGGGCAGGCACAGCCCATCTTTCAAGTAGGTTTGGATTTTATAGATCATTACGGATTGGAACTGATAGCAGGGAGATCCTATTCCAGAGATTTTCCTTCGGATTCGACTCAGGCATTGGTGATCAACGAGGCTGCAGCCAGGCAATATGGCTATGCAAATCCTGCTGATATAGTTGGGAAAAAGTTTGACCAGTGGGGCAGAGCAGGAAATGTGATTGGCGTAGTGAAAGACTTCAATTACGTCAGTCTACACAATACTGTGGAACCCTTGACTTTGCCTTTTGAAGCCTACGCCAGCCGTTATATGAGCCTCAAAGTGAAAGGTGAAAATTTACCAGCCACACTTGCTCAGATCGAGGGAGTTTGGAAAGAATTGGCTCCACACAGACCATTCATTTACAGCTTTCTCGATGAGGATTTTAATAAACAATACGAATCTGACTTCAGGTTCAGACAGATCTTCACTACGTTTTCTGTTTTGGCGATACTGATTGCCTGTTTGGGCTTGTTAGGCTTGGCAACTTACACCGCAGAGCAGCGAACCAAGGAAATCGGAATCAGAAAGGTATTAGGTGCTAACATCGGAAGTATAGTAGGATTACTATCCAAAGACTTTATCAAACTGGTTTTGATCGCGATAGTAGTCGCTACTCCAGTGGCTTGGTTTTCCATGAACAAGTGGTTGGAAGGCTTCGCTTACCAGGTGCCGGTTCATTGGTGGGTATTCTTGATTTCTGGGGTTCTGGCTGTTATTGTGGCTTTGGTGACGATAAGTTTCCAAGCTGTAAAAGCTGCTATGCTGAATCCTGTGAAGAGCTTGAAGAGCGAATAAAGTAGCTAGTAGTAAGGCATAAGTATCAAGATGTTAGAATCAAGAGTCTAGAGCCAAGATGAGGCAGCTATGACTTTGCAACCCTTCGACTTCACGCCACGGCGATGCAAGCTGCTCAGGGTAACACCTTCAAACTTTGCCACTTTACAACCTTAAAACTTTACAACATTATAACCCTACAACTTTCCAAGTCGAAAATTTTCCAATCCGCCACAGCGGACAAGTTATTTCAATCTTCCAATCTTTCAATCTCAAAAAAAATGTGGAAAAACTACCTTAAAATCGCCTTCAGAAATATCAGGAAGAACAAGCTTTTTTCCTTTCTGAATATTGCCGGACTGTCCATAGGAATGGCGGTTTGTATTCTGATCATGCTTTTTGTGAATTATGAGCGGAATTTTGATAGCATTCACACCAAGAATATCTATCGTTTGGACGAAGTGCAGAATTGGGAAGGTATGGTGGCACCACAGAAAGTAGCCTTGTCCATGTATCCCATGGGTCCGACTTTGCTGGAGGAATTTCCAGAAATCACGAATTTCACAAGAATCAGACGGGGTGGTGAGCTCAGGTTTAAGGTCCAAGGTAAGGAATCCATCCTCTCAGATACCTTTTGGGCTGATTCTTCCTTCTTTCAGATTTTCGATTTTAAACTGAAAGTAGGAAATCCAGCTACTGCATTGTCCGAGCCTTACAGCTTAGTGCTGACGGAGAAAAGTGCAGAGAAGATTTTTGGCGAAGAGTCCCCTGTAGGTAAAACCCTCACACTATCAGAACAAGATACAATCTCATATACTGTGACGGCTGTATTGGAAAATATTCCTGAAAACTCCCATCTCAAATTTGAAGGGTTGACTTCTTTCAGTAGTTATGTAGGTCCTCAGGCCATGGAAAATTGGGGGGGGAATTGGTTGACTACTTACTTGGAATTGAGTGAAGGAGCGGATATTGAAGGAATGGAATCGAAATTCCCTGCTTTTTTGGTTTCCCATATGGGGGAAGAAAGAGCAGGAGGGTACGAACTTTTCCTTCAGCCTCTAAGTGAAGTCCATGCTGGATCTACAGACATTACCCATGATTATATCAATTACCAAAAATTTGACGGAGCCTATACCCGTATATTTTTCTACATCGCATTGATCGTGCTATTTATTGCGGGGATCAATTTTGTCAATTTATCCTCAGCCAAATCAATAAGCCGTGCCATGGAGATCGGTGTGAGGAAAGCTTCAGGCGCATCGAAGTCCCAATTGTACTTACAGTTTATTGGAGAATCAATTATGATAAGTTTGATGGCGATGGTGCTGGCGGCGGTTTTCGTATTTCTGGCATTACCCTTATTAAACCAATTCAGTCAGCGCCAACTTGAATTTCCATTGTTTACTAATCCTTTATTCTTTGGATTTATGCTGCTGGGCGCTGTTTTGGTAGGAATTCTTTCCGGTTTGTATCCTGCGCTTTATTTATCCAGTTTTAACCCTGTAAAAGTATTGAAGGGCTCTCCAGTGACTGGAAAAAGGAAGGCTGATTTCAGAAATGTTTTGGTAGTCGTGCAGTTTAGCTGTGCTATTTTCCTGATTATTTCTACTTTGTTTGCCTCTCGGCAGGTAAGGTTCATGCAGGAAAAGGACCTTGGGTTTTCACATGAACAAGTAATAACAATTCCGTTTGGTCAGCGATACACTGAGCGGTATGAGACATTGAAACAGGCTTTGCTTGGAAGCTCGCAAGTGCAAGATGTCACTGCTTCCGGACAGCGACTTGGCAATAATCTTCACCAGACAGGAATTACATTTCACGGGACAGGACCTGCAGTAAACCTGGCTACGTCGCAGGTTGTAGTAGATCCCAATTTTTTGGATGTGTATGAAATTGAATTGATAGCGGGGAGAAATTTTAACGACAGTGAAGCAGACAATGGAAATACCTATCTGATCAATGAGTCCCTCGCCAAAGAGCTTATTCTGAAAGATGGGGAGGGTAGGGATATCGAGTCACTGATAGGTTCGCAATTTGGATTCAGCGGAATGGACTCGGCAGGTAGGATAGTGGGAGTGGTAAAGGATTTCAACTTTAATTCTCTCCATCATAAAATAGAAACCTTGACCATTTTTAATCAGCGCAATTGGGGTTTTGAGGAATTATCTGTGAAAATAAGCGGCGAGAATGTTCCTGAAGCTCTTGCCCAAATCGAATCCATCTGGAATAACCAGATTCCTGAGCGGGAATTTGAATACCAGTTTTTGGACGATCACTTTAAAGAATTGTATAGAGCTGACCAAACGGTAAATACCATCGTTGGCATGCTGACGGGGCTTTCCATTCTGATTTCCTGTTTGGGGCTTTTTGGACTAGTTTCATTCACTTTGGAGCAGCGCGTTAAGGAAATAGGAATCAGAAAAGTGCTGGGGGCATCAGTGACCACGGTGGTCGCTATACTTTCCAAGGACTTTATCAAACTGGTATTGGTTGCTATCGTCCTTGCTGTTCCGGTTTCCTGGTATGTAGTGAATCAGTGGATTCAGGATTTTGCCTATAGAATCGATATTGAGTGGTGGGTATTTGCAGTTTCAGGTTTGGTAGCGATACTAATAGCCTTAGCAACTGTGAGTTCCCAGGCGTTCAAAGCAGCCTTGATGAATCCAGTGAAGAGTTTGAAGAGTGAGTGAGCTTGGAGTATCAAGTATCTAGACATATGTATCAAGATAGTGGAGCCACGAGTCGAGAATCAAGATGTTAAAAACCAAGGATTAGAGTTAAGACTTTGCTACCATAGAAACTTGCAGCTTAACTTTCAAGCCGCCGTTCGTGTCATCACGAATGGCAAACTTTCCTAGGATTACTTCGGTTTGTGAAGATACAAACCAAGGTGAAGATTTCATTTTAAGCTTTCCTCAGTATCTTTTCCATTTTTCTCCCCTTCGCCAATTCATCTACGATCTTGTCAAGGTAGCGTACTTTCTGAGTAAGCGTATTTTCGATTTCCTGAACTTTATAGCCACAGATGGAGCCAGTGATTAGGCTGGCATTAGGGTTGAGTTTTGCTTCCGCAAAGAATTGCTCAAAAGTTGACTTTACTTCGATTTGGTTTTGAATGCCTTGTTCATCAAAACCAGTTAGCCAAGTTATGACCTCATGCAATTCGGCTTTGGTCCTTCCTTTTCGCTCCACTTTGGTGACATAATGTGGGTAGACCGAAGAGAAAGTCATTTTCGCAATTTTCTCATCGTGGTGACTGGTGCTGCTCATAATTGTTTCGAGTTGATCATGAAATAACAATATACTAGTGCTTAAAATACTTTTCCCAAATGCGGACAAAATTGTTCGGTGTTTACGCTTAAATATAGTGGCTTAATGCCAAATAGAGCCATATTAATGCTTTCTAGATGGCATGGAAGTGGAAGGGATTTGTCTATTGAGGTTGGAAGTTTGAAAAATCTAGAACCAAGAGTCAAGATGCCCAGTGGAGATTTTCAACCTTTCAACATTACAACTTTCTACCACTTTATCTCCAATTCATGAATTAATCCTTACCCAAAACACACAAACACATGAGTCACATCGCCATTCCAATCCCGAATCTACCTGGAAAACAGAATATTGATATTCAGGTAATCATCAACAATGAGGTAAAGTCACTTCACTACAAAGTAGAATTGTTTTACTGGGATGATTGTCTGAATCCTACTGCTCACAGAGCAGATTGTATCTCCGAAATGCTCACCAAACATGATCCAAACTGGACCGTTTATTTTATCGGTGCTCCTACGGATAAGTTTGTGCCGATCACGTTTGTGGATCGGGAAAGTAAAAAGTGGATGCAGGTCAGGTGATAGGTGAAAATATAAATTTGATTTTCGCTTTAATACCTCACTTCACTTGTTAATGATTTTGATGTGTTTATAAGTTGTTATATGTCACAATAACCCTTCAATCACCTCAGGGAAGTGCTTATGCTCCAATGCATGCACTTTTTCGGCGATGGAATCTGGTGTGTCCTCTGAAGTGAGTGGGGTAGAAGCCTGAAACACGATTCTTCCCTCGTCGTAGTTTTCATTGACAAGATGAATGGTGATGCCTGTTTCTGTATCTCCAGCAGCTTTTACAGCTTCGTGGACAAAACTTCCATACATGCCTTTTCCGCCGTATTTTGGCAAAAGAGCTGGATGAATGTTCACCATTCGATCAGGGAAAGCTCTGGTTAACTCAACCGGGATTTTCAGTAAAAAGCCTGCCAGAATCACCCAATCAATATTTTCTTCCTGTAATTTCTCAAGCAAAACACCAGCATCCATTTCTTTTCTGGAAAAAGTAAAAGTAGGAACGTCGAATTTCTTTGCCCGCTCCAACACAAAAGCATCTGACTTATTTGAAGCAACCAGTGCTATTTCTGCAATTTTTGAATTCTGGAAATGCTCCATGATTTTTTCAGCATTACTACCAGATCCTGAAGCTAAGATTGCGAGACGTTTCAAGGGAATATTTGATTTTGATGGGTTGATGCGAAATTAAGGGAAATCTACTGTAGCGCAGGGTAACCTTTGAGGTTTTTTTCTAACCTCGAAGGTTTTCGAGTAGAAGACCTTCGAGGAGATCCCAAACCCTCTGGCGTTTGGGATTACACCTCAAAGGTCATTTCCGGCCAATTTTTCAATCTTTCCATAAAGAAAAGGGAAGGGCTATAAACTCAAAACTGACCACTGAAAACTGCGAACTACTTTCTGACCTGTCCATTTCCTCTCACGATCCACTTATAGCTACAAAGCTCTTTCAGCGCCATAGGTCCACGGGCGTGGAGCTTTTGGGTACTTATGCCGATTTCTGCACCCAAACCAAATTGAGCTCCATCAGTGAAAGCTGTGGAGGCATTTGCATAAACTGCCGCTGCATCCACTTCCAGTAAAAAGCGATCAAGAGTCTCCTGGTTTTCAGCAACTATAGCTTCAGAATGCTTTGAAGAATAGATAGCAATATGATCTAAGGCTTCATCCAGATTTGCCACAGTTTTGATGGCTAATTTCAGCCCTAAGAATTCTGTTCCAAAGTGAGACTCAGTAGCTTTTGAAATCAATTCGTGGGAATCCAGAGCTGCATAAGCCTTTTCATCAGCAAAAACCTGAACCTTGCTTTCCAACATCGGCTGAATCAAATCATTTAAAACGGACAAGTGTGCTTCATGAATTATTAGACAATCCAGAGAATTACAAACGCTCGGTCTTCGGGTTTTGGAGTTGAATGCGATTTCTTTCGCTTTTTCTAAATCAGCAGATTCATCCACATAGGTATGCACGATTCCAGCTCCTGTTTCGATCACAGGCACTTTTGCATTATCTCTGACGAAATTGATCAAGCCCTGAGATCCTCGTGGAATGATCACATCCACAAAACCAACAGCTTCCAAAAGCGCTTTTGTGGCAGCTCGATCAGCAGGTAAAAGTTGAAAGGCCTCCTTCGGCAATTCATTATTTTCCAAGACCTGATGAATCAAACTCATGATTGCCCGGTTGGAGTGATCAGCGTCAGAACCACCTTTCAGTACCAAACCATTTCCTGATTTTAAGGCTAGCGTAAATACATCAAAAGTTACATTTGGCCTGGCTTCATATATGATCCCAACCACACCAAGCGGAACGGTTGTTTTCTCAAGCGAAAGTCCATTTTCAAGGGTTTTACTTTCCAAGATATGGTGTAAAGGACTTGGTAGGGCACTCACCTGAATGATCTCCCCAGCTATATTTTGAATTCGCTCTTCAGAAAGCAACAATCTATCATACATAGGGTTGTCCCGATCCATGAGATCCAGATCCTTTTGGTTTTCCTCCAGAAGAAAGTAAGTGTTTTCCACAGCCAAAATTGCCAGGTTGTGTAAAACTTGGTTAACCTTCTCATTGCTGAGGCCAGTCAGTTTTCTAGAACCTTTTTTTACTCCTTCAAATATATGTTGGTACTCAGTCATGATCGAAAATATAGAGGTAATCGTAATGTATTAGTGCTTTGTGATTCTTTTGGCCAATGCGTTCATTGGCGACTTTGGAAGAATATTCTGCGCGCCCCAAGCCTATTTTGTGACCTGTTTCATCGCGAATTAATAAGATGTCTCCTTTGGAAAACTCTCCTTCCAGTTTAATAATTCCAATTGGCAGGAGACTTCTGATCACCTCTGCTGTGAGTGAGGATTTTGCTCCTTCATTGATGGTAATCTCACCAACATAATAGTGCTCTCCATGGGCCAGCCATTTCTTTGCACCATGTTTTGCTTTTTGAGGTTCAAACCAAGTACATCGCAAGCTTTTGTCAGCAAATTCTCCCAATACATTCTCCCGCTTGCCATTAGCGATTATAACCTGAATGCCCAGATCTGCAGATTTCTTGGCCATGGCATACTTGGTAAGCATTCCACCCCGGCCAAAAGATGACTTGGAAGCTGAGATATAGTTAGAAACTTCAGGCATTTTAGAAGCTACTTTTTCTATGAGTTGAGAATCGGGATCTGAAGGGTTTCCAGTGAAAATCCCATCCACATTCGTAAGCAGCATCATGGTGTCTGCATTGATCATCGCAGCGGTGAGACTAGCCAGTTCATCGTTATCGGTGAACATCAGCTCGGTAATGGTAACCGTGTCATTTTCATTGATAATAGGCAAGATACCCTGTGAGAGCAAGGCTTGCACACAGTTTTTCATGTTCAAGAAATGCTTTCTATCCCGAAAATCCTCCTTGGTCACCAAGATCTGCGCAACGGGCTGCTTATGTTTTTCGAAGAAATTCTGGTATTGATTGATCAGGCGAATTTGACCGGTGGAAGCCCAGATTTGTTTTTTGAAAACTGGGTTGAGTTTCTCGGGAAGAGGAATTGCTTGTCTCCCAAAAGCCACTGCGCCCGAACTTACCAAGACGACTTTCTTACCGAGAGAGGTTAGCGCTTGGATTTGGGCGACAAGCTTTTCCATGCGATCTAAATCAGGAAGTCCGTTTTCCTGAGTCAGTACATTCGACCCGATCTTGATTACCAATAATTTGCTGTCTAGCATGATTGAAAAATTTGGGTGAAAATAGCTAACATGAGCTGGAATAGCTAAAATGAATCTGTGAAGTACCGTTGAGGATCCAAACTTCATCATTCATTATTTAGCATTCATCATTCTGAATTTAATTTTAATAATGAATATCGAATGCTGAATTTCGAATATTGAAGTATGTTACAAAAAGCTCATACTCAGCGTCCCAATCAGCATCAATACCTTAGCAATAGTACTTAATTGAGTAAAATGGTCCTTGCGGTCAGCCACATAGATTCGGTACATGAAATACATAAAAAAGATGCCCAGACCACCGAAATAGGCAAAAATAATGGGTCGGTCAAGTTTGAACATTACAATCAAAATCGCACAGATAAATACTGCCGCAATCAAGAAAATAACTGCTTTTGTTTTGCGAAAGCCAAGTACAATTGGCAATGTTCTGCATCCGTGTTTTCTATCTCCCTGTCTATCTTCTATGTCTTTAATAATCTCACGAATGAGATTAAGGAAGAAAGCGAATATGGCATAGGTCAGAACCAGTAACTCAGCTTTCTGGTAATGAATAGCAATGATATAAATAGAAAGTCCAGTGAGAAATGCAACGGTCACATTACCGATAAAAGGTTCTCTTTTAAGCTGATTGCTGTAAATCCAAAGTAAAAATGCCGCTACAAAATTGATGAAAGCAATTTTTGGACTGACGAGATAACCCAGCCCAATCGCAGTGAAATTTAGAAATGAGTGAAGCAGAATAATGACTCTTCTTTTGATTCCTTTCCCCACTACAACCTCATTTGGTCTATTGACGTAGTCGATTTTGACATCGTAATAGTCATTGATCATGTAGCCAGCAGCAGTGATCAATAAGGTGGAGAAAATGATCAAGTACAGTTTGTAATCCTGAAGAACAGGCAAGCCGGCATTGGTAGTGCCTACCAAAAAATAAGCGGTCATGAACTGTGCGAATCCCACCATCAACAGATTAATTGGTCTGCTGATCCGAAAAAGTCCCCGGATGGATATGGTTCTTTCTACAGTCATGGTATTCATCTGTTAATAATTACTTTTTTATGGTCAGATGGAATCTCGCATGGTTAGATCTTGCCAGTGTGTGACTTTTTTAGTCATACTCGATTTCATACGTCAAAAATAGATTCAATTCCCGTCACATCTAGGGAAATGTCTCGGTATGTGGAAATTAAAAGGTTTTTTAACCGCGGAGGACACTAAGGTTGTGCGGAGGGCACAAATAAGAAGTAATGATGAATAACTTAAAAGGGCTGGTAAAAGTAAAAGCTATAAAATAGGGGAAGAGGGTTTTTGTTAATTTGAATTATTTGAGCGATATGATTTTGCTATTTAATAATCTCATCAATTTGATTTATTGTAATTGCTTGTAATTCGCTAAATAGAAGCCCTTTTTTTCCTATTTGATCAATATCATTTTTCAAATTTTTTTCAGTTATAAAGATGTCAACGTATGGCAGTGCAGATACTATAGAAATATCAAAAACATCCGATTTTTTTGGTCTCCTATCTATCAATAGATAAAATTTCCAAAAGGTAATTAGCAATTGAGAATGTAGTGATTGAAATTTCGAAAAGTCGAAAGTTTTTATTTCAATATTTCTTTTTGCCCATTTAGGATTAAAAGAGACTAGTTGCTGGATTATTACTCTTTCGATAAACTCAATGATATTAGAATTGGAGTATTTACCATTTGAATTTGGAGGAAAATTTTGCTTAAGATTTAAGATTGAATGCAAAGTATTTTCTTTTTCGCTTTCTATGTATTTAACAGCATCTTGAAATCCTTTCGCATTGTCTAGGTGATCTAGAAGGTGGCGGTTGTTAAAAAGGAAGTAGAACAAGAATTTTTCTTTGTTAAAATTCGGATAGGAATTGACTTCATCCGTTAACAATAAATTGGCTGGTTTAATTAAAAAGGTAGGTAGTTTCGTGAATTCATTTTTAAACCATTCATATCTTTCAGTAAGTATTTTTAATTCTAATATTGTTGAGATAGAAATTGCAATCACAAAATTTCTCTTGATTTGTATTGCTAAAAAATTTTGAAATACTATTGGGTTTTCCAAAAAGTCACTAATTATACAAGTGTCTAATAGGCAAACTTCATAGTCTTGATTGTTTAATTTTAACATTTGAATTTTTGATCTATTGCGTTCTCTGCGGAAAACTCTGCGTCCTCCGCGGTTATACAAACTTCACACTCGTCTGCCTCTCTCTATTCACACTCAACTGAAGCACATCAGGTCTAGAGTAATGTCCAACGGGATCAAAGTTCTGGCGCTCTTCCAGAACCCGATTAAAATCCAAGGTCTCAATCAAAAGTCCTTCTTTGTTTGCCACAGGCTCCAAGATCCATTTGCCATCTGGACCTGCAATGCAGGACCCGCCATCCGCTAAAATTTCGGGAGCGTTTTCAAGAATCAAATCTAGGTGTGGTGTATCAGCTGGAAAGTCAGTTTTCCGCATCAGGCTGGAAACAGAAATAACGAAGGATCTACTTTCCTGAGCAATCAACCGGGTAATATTTTCTGTGTTTCTGACAGCTCCTGGCCAAACTGCGATATGGAGATTTTCTCCCAAACCATACAAGGCCGTTCTTGCCAAAGGCATCCAGTTTTCCCAGCAATTGAGCCCTCCGACAGTAAATTCCTTTAACGTATGAACTTGTAGCCCATTTCCATCGCCAGGAGCCCAAGTGAGCCGTTCTTCGTAGGTAGGTTGAAGTTTGCGATGAACGGATTTAATATCACCATCAGTGTTAATATACACCAGCGAGCAATAGATACTGTGGCCACCTCTATCTATGGGTCTTTCGATAATTCCCAAGTAAATGGCAATTTTCAAACTTTTAGCTAGCTCTTGAATCTCCAGCAAATCTCCTTTTTCAATCTGAACTGAATTTCTTAAATAATGTGCATGAATTTCCTTTTGCACTTTATCATCCCAAGCGGATCCATTGGTAATTGACAGCCAAAAAGGATAACCAGGTACCAGCCCCTCTCCAAATACAACTAACTCACAACCTTGAGCCGCAGCTTCTTTGATAGAAATTTTTACTTTCTCAAGTGTGGCAAATTTGTCTAGCCAAACGGGTGAAATTTGAGCTAGCGCTACTTTCAGAAGATTGGAGGATGTCATGATAGGGGATTTTGATCGGAAATTACAGGATTGTGATCTTCGATCAAAGTGAAGTGAGCCTGTAAAAAGTAATCCCCCTAGCCAACTATGGATAGGGGGATTAACTGATCGTAAAAGTATATCTACTTTTCTATTTAGCAATGTTTGGACCTTCAAAGCCCAGCTTTTTCAATCCTTCCTGAACTTCAGGTGCTCCCATAAATAATTTCCAGCCTAGTCCAGTTCTATAGTTTTCTATCATAGCGACCATCGGGCCCTGATCGATCGCAAGGTATCGCTCAGGATAATAATCATGCTCAGGACTCATAGCATCATAGAAACCATATCTTCCAAGCACCTTTTTACCATAATTGTAATAGAGGTTTTTGATCACTTTCATGGACTCTTCCGGAGTGTAAGGAATAGAAGATATCGCAGCAGTTGGCGAAATTACTCCTGTATCATTTCTAGGAAAATGCGCATTATAGCCGTTGATAGAGTAGGAAGCAGTCAGTCCCCAGAGATCTTCTCCGTAGCCGGCAAATCCATTTGGATTTTCAACTACGTGCGCTCGGTTGATAAGCGTATGGTTAGTATTTAGCTTTTGATAGTCTGCATATTTATCTTTCAATCCCATAGGATTTAAGCCCAAATAGGAATAATGGGCCCAGAAAAGGGGTCCGCCCTTTTCTTCAGCTCCATTATGCTTTAAAATCAATTCATAGCCAAAAGCTTCCTTATCGGATTTGATTCCTCCGCTTCTTGCCCATCCCTTGTGGTAAGCCGCTGGATCAATCGTGTGAGTAGGAGAGGAAGCTGCGAGTACATAGGTGATAAGACATTCGTTGTATCCTTCCAGAGGGAAGTTCATGTCCCAAGCATACTCCGGTGACCAGTGCCAATACAACACATCCTGCCCGTCTCGGGTATACCAAGTCCAGTCCATTTCTTTCCAAAGTGTATCTATTCTTTGGGCAACAGCCTTTTCTCTTTCATCTCCATCTTTGAAATATTCCCGAACGGCGATAAGGCTTTGCATCAGGAAGGCAGACTCTACCAAATCACCTCCATTGTCTTTTTGCCCGAAAGGCTGAACTTTTCCTGTTTGTCCATTTATCCAGTGCGGCCAAACTCCCTTGAATCGGTCGGCTTTTTCCAGAAACGCCACGATTTTTTCAAATCGAGCTACACCTTGTTCTTTTCTGATCCAGCCTCTTTCCATCCCTGCGATCAGACCGAAGATGCCCATTCCAGAACCTCCCGTTGTTACGACGTGGGCATCGTTTTGAGGATATTCTCCGTCAATGTGAATTCGCTCTGGAGCGAGACCGGAATTAGGTTCAGCTCCATCCCAGAAGTATCGGAAGGTGTAGAACTCCACCATATCCAGAAGTTCTTCATCCGTCATTTTATGAGTTTTGGTGGCTGCTCTTCCAACAATGGTAGAATCCTCACCGGAATAAGCTCTGACCTCGTAGTTCAGATCCAGTTCCATCCCCAGATCATTCACGAAATCCAAGTAAATCGTGTCCTCTAGCACAGCCCGTCTGGTATAGTGATCATCATCCATACTTACCCAAACCCCATAAGAATCTGCTTCAGGGGACTTTTCCCACGCAAGTTCTACATGGATGTCATAGGGGGTGGCCTGGATGGTACTGGTTTTTTCTTCTGCTTTTTGGCAGGCAAAAGAGAGTGCGGCTATCGCGATAAATTGGAGAGAGTAGTATTTCATAGCTTAAAAATTGGGTGAATATAGAAATAAAGAAGACTCCCGCCACAGCAAGTAAACGGGAGTCTGAGGGGATTAATACCCCGGGTTTTGGGTGATAGAACCTCCGCTGATGTCTATTTCTGATTGTGGAACAGGATAAACTTCATGTTTGCCGGGAGTCCAAGTGATACCCAGTTCTGCAAAAACTTCCTGAGCTCTTCCTTGTCTCACCAAATCAAAATATCTATGTTGTTCCATGGCAAGTTCTACTCTTCGTTCTTGATAGATGGCCATTCTCAGATCTGCCTGATCGGTAGTAGTCACATCCGGCAAAATATCTTCATTGCCTTGACGGGCACGCTCTCTTACCATATTTATATATTCAAGCGCTTGGCTAGGATTTCCGATTTCGTTAGCCGCCTCTGCTGCGATCAAAAGCAAATCAGCATATCTGAATAAGCGGATATTTGCCCCACTGTTACCAAAGCCAGAGGGTGGTCTTTCCGGCAACCAAGCTTTTCTACTAAAACGGGCATTAGCACCCATATTTGGATCTGGCATCACAATCTCGCCTGAAGGCAAAGTATCACCTTCGTTAATTATGGTCGCTGCAAGTCTTGGATCATTCTCTTCATAAGCAGCCATCAAATCATCCGATGGTCCATTGAAGCCCCAGCCGTTATTTGGATTGCCACGGATTCCCTGCACCTCGTTAAACTGAGATCCGCCTCCACCAGCTTCTAGCGCAACGGTGGACACTTCGAAAATACTTTCTGAAGAATGCTCACCTTCTCTACGGAAAATACCTTCATAATCGGGATAAAGCTCATATTCACCACTGGCGATCACTTCCTGAGCCATATCATAGGCTTCCTGAAATTCATTTTGAAAAAGGTGCACTTTAGCCAGAAATGACTTGGCTGCTCCAGCTGTAGCTCTACCTAGTTCGGATGCTGGATATTCAGACTTCTCTGGCAGATTTGCTGCCGCAAATGCCAAATCTTCCTCTATGAATGCATAAATCGTTTCTTTGGATACACGTGATTGTTGATACTCATCAGGGTTTAACGGGGTTTCGATCAAAGGCAGATCTCCATAAGTTCTCACTAAAAAGAAGTAGAAATAGGCTCTTAGGAACCTAGCTTCACCCACGAGGCGAGTTTTAAGTTCCTCGTCCATTTCGATCTCTGGCACATTCAAAATCACTTGGTTTGCCCTAAAAATGCCCTGAAAATAACCTGACCATATTCCGTTGACGGCAGAATTATTTGCGTCAAAGGTGAAGTCATTGATGTCCTGCAAGAATCCTGCATCGCCTGGAACAGAACCTTTGTCTGCATCATCTGAAGCGATGTCAGTAACACCTATATAGGAAAATACATGCACATTGAAACTTCTTAGGTGCGAGTAAATCGCATTTACCGCTTGAGTTGCCTGAGTTGCATCTTTGAAGAAATTCTCGGAAGTGAGTTGACCTAATGGTGCTTTCTCCAAGTAATCTTCGCAGGATACTATCCCAACACTCATCAGAATGCCGAGACCTAGCACTCCTATTTTATGATTTATCTTATTTTTCATTTGTTTTTGGGTTTAGAAGCTGGCTGAAACACCTACGTTAAACGTTCTTGCTACTGGGTATAGACCGCTGTCATATCCAGTTCCTAGTACATTTCCACCGCCGATTTCTGGCGTGTATCCTGAGTATTTTGTCCATGTCAAGACATTTGTACCGGATAGGTAAACTCGGAAGTTTTGAAGCTTTACCTTACTTAAAACAACCTCAGAGAAGTTGTAGCCAACTTGGATGTTTCTCAATCTCAAGAAAGAACCGTCTTCTACAAATCTGTCTGAGACTTCGTAGTTGTGTCCGCCATTTGTTACTCTAGGTTCAGAGTTGCTGGTTCCCTCACCAGTCCATCTGTCCAGGTAAGTTGTTTCAAAATTGTAGGTGTTGAAGCGGGTTTGCTTCTTCGCATTGTAGATTTCGTTTCCGAGTGTACCGTTGAAATCTGCACGTAGATCAAAGCCTTTGTAGTCAAAGCCGAAGTTGAAACCATAAACCAGGTCAGGAATAGGGCTTCCAAGAATTACACGGTCATTGTTGTTCACAACTCCGTCTCCATTGGTGTCTTCATAGATTAAGTCACCAGCTACTTCTGGTCCTCGCTTTGGAATGGAAGAAAGGTCAGCTTCGTTTTGGAAAACTCCTGCTGTCTTGTAGCCATAGTAATGACCGATTGATTCACCTACGATCGTTCTGGATCCTAGGTAGCCTGAGATTCCTACGGCTCCGCCGAAAATAGCCTCATTGCCATCTCCCAAATCCAATACTTCGTTATTTACAGTGGAAGCGACGATTCCAAAATTGTAGGAAAAGTCACCTTTTTGATCTCTCCAATTTAACGTAAGGTCAATCCCTGAATTCTTCACATTTGCTGCATTGACTACAGGATTGTTGGAAGCACCTACATAAGATGGAATCGGAACTGCTACCAGGATGTCGTTAGTGGTCCTAGTGTAATAGTCCAACTCACCTGTCAGTTTCTCATTAAAAAAGCCAAACTCGAAACCAATATTTGAGGTAACTGTTTCTTCCCATTGAATAAATGGATTAGAAAGTCTGGTTATTGTCGCACCGTAAACCAGCTCTTCATTTTCACCGAATACGGCGTTTTGATTTCCATTTACTACAGGACGGCCTTCATATACATAGATCTTGTCGTTACCGATTTTTCCCCAGCTACCGCGTATTTTCAGATTGGAAAGAAAATTTTGGTTTTGAAGAAATCCTTCTTCGATGATGTTATACCCAAGTGCAAGGGAAGGGAAATTTCCATATCTTCTCTCTTCCCCAAATCGGCTAGATCCATCTCTTCTAAATGTACCTGTAAAGAGAAACTTGTTTTTGAACGTATAATTTGCTCTGAAAAGGTAGGAAAGCATAGCCCAGGACTCTCCTGTATTTGAATTTGTTTGGGAGGTCAGTTCACCGGCATTCAAATACCAAAGTGAGGGATCTTCACCTGGAAGATTTCTTCTTCCTCCACCTAGGGATTCTGTATAGAAATCTTGTGTTGTAATACCGCCTAGTAAGTTAATTCGATGGTCTTCCCACTCTTTACTGTAGTTCAGCGTATTCTCCCAGAGAATATTTGTATTTCTCATATTGGAAACATTAACAGAATTCTCGGGATTCTGCTGGGTAGGAGAGACAAAGTAAACAGGAGTAAAGCTTTTAGAATCCTGAAAAGCTAGGTCCAAACCTACATTACTTCGGAAGGTGAAGTTCTTAAGGAATTTCACATCCATGAAGAAGTTACCCACTCCACGGTAGTTGTTGGTGCGGTTATTTGAGTTGTACTCAAACTGTGCAGCGGGATTTCCTACTGGAGCTGTGTTGGTATAGCTTCCATCAGGCTGAGTAGGATCGAAAATCGGATAGGCACGATACGCATTTCCAATTACTCCAGGCTCATTTTGCTGATTGTAATAGATGAAAGAAAGGTTGTGACCAAACGTCACTGCTTCGCTCATTTTGTACTGGTTGTTCAACCGTATGGTTAATCGCTCGTATTCTGATTCTTTGACTACACCTTGTTGATTGAAGTAGTTTGCACTTAGGTTGAAGTTTGTTTTCGCTGAACCTCCATTTGCGCCAATGCTAATGTTATTGATTGGAGCATTTCTGAAGATGTAATCTTGCCAATCTGTTCCTTCCTGGTAATCATTTACATTATAAATTGGCTGATTCCCTACATTTTGTTCGAGTTCATTTGCTAGCTGCGCAAATTCACGGGCGTTTACTAGGTTGATTTTATTAGCTACTTGCTGCACACCTGTGTAAGCATCCACAGTGACTCGCGTATCTGTGTCAAATGAACCTTGTTTGGTAGTGACGATGATTACCCCATTTGCACCTCTCGATCCGTAAATAGCCGTGGCAGAGGCATCTTTCAACACCTCCATGGATTCCACATCATTTGGGTTCAGGAAATTGATATCGTCTAGCAACATCCCATCGACTACATACAGAGGATTTGAATTGTTCAATGTGCCGACACCACGAATCCTAACTGTAGAGCCCGCTCCTGGAGCACCGGAATTTTGGGTAATCTGAACACCAGAGACTCTACCTTGAAGGGATTGGGTCACATCGGAAACAGGAAGTCTACTGATGTCTTCAGATTTGACACTGGATATCGCACCTGTCAGATCGCTTTTACGCTGAATACCATATCCGACAACTACAAATTCATCGAGATCAGCTAGATCTTCTCCAAGTGTTGCGTTTATGGTAGACCTTCCATTTACAGGCTCCTCTACCGTTTGAAATCCCACGAAGGTGAATACCAAAACTGCGTCTTCTGGGACTTCCAAAGAATAGTTACCATCAAGGTCTGTGACGGTTCCGTTGGTGGTTCCTTTGATGACCACATTTACTCCTGGAAGTGGGAATCCAGTGTCATCGACTACAGTGCCGCTGACCGGAACATTTTGTCCAAACGAATCATGGACAGTAAAGAATGAGAATAGGAGAAGGGTTAAAATTAAATACTTGTTCAGTTGCCAAGTATTTCCCCGCTCAGGTAGCAATTTTTCCATTTGGCGTATTGGGTTTGGTTTAGTTAATCGCTAGAGGAGGTTAGGCGCTCTAGTCGTAATTGAAACTAGCACCAGGGGAAGTTTTTAAGGAAAAATAACTTCAAAATCGAATGAAAAAGTGTTTAAAAACTAACGGTTTCTAGATGCCTATTCCTGCTTTGTTTTCATTGAAAAAACGTCTATTTAAGTAATTAAGGTACTTTTTTGAAATTCATTCACGCTTTATTATCAGGATTTGAATAAGCATGAAAAATACTTGAAATCAGTTGAGTTCATGCGATCTCTCCAGCACGATGTCCTCCCACTCAGGCTGATGAATTCCCTTCATTTCAAGTTGTAATTTGACCTTTACCCGGAAGCTACTGATGGCATTTACTCTGAGATCCAGCAACTGGGAAAGCTCTTCCAGCGTGAGTTTGCTATGCTCGGAAATGACAGTATAGGATAGGTAAAATGCTTTCTCGATAGGGAGTCTGATTCCATGGAAAATAGTCCCGGCAGTAGCTGATTCTATATGGCCACAGCGTGAGCATCGGCGGTGAAAAACCTTTGAGCTCTTCGAGAATTTAGTATGCTCACAAGCTTTGCATGAGAATCCATTGTCCCATTTGACTTGCTCCAAGTAGCGGAGGCAAGCGGTAGAATCTGGGAATATTTTGTTGAAATCTTCATAGCTCATCCGTTTATTGGTGATTCTCGCCTGTAGGTTCTCTTTGATCTGAGACTTGAGTTTCCAGATGTCCTTATCCAAAATGGAGTTAATACGCTTGATTTCCTCGTCCTTTTCTAAGATCTGCTGATTGTATTCCAGTAATAGTTGGTTCTTTTTGGCCAATTCCTGTGTTCTTTCAACTACTCTTTGTTCCAGTTCGCGATTGACTTTCTCTTTCAACTGGGCATTATCCTCTGCTTGTCTTAGGGACCTGAGCAAGGCACGATCACGGTTATCCTTTAGTATTTTTACACGATCTCCCAGTGCCAGTGTAAGCAGCAACATCTCCAGCAGGAAGGCGATATGCAAGCTGTAATAGAGCACGGTGCTGTGTGGAATAATGGCCGTATGAACCAAGGCTTTCAGTGCTACTCCCAGAAATAGAATTCCATAGGCAATCACAAATAGCCGTGCTACGCTGTAGCCTTTAATCAAAACATAAATACTGGAAAATAGAATGAGAAAGAAGGGAATGATATCGTAAATCTGAATTTCCAGCAGTGTTGGGAAAAATGCTATTCCAGCAGTAAATAGGATTGTTTTAGCCAGAAGCATGACCTGAAAACATCGATACATGCTGGGGAATCTTCGCTTCAAATTGAGGAAGTGAGTGGAGAAAAGCAACGCAAAAACTATAATCAAAAAGCTGGAGAGGCCCGATATAGGCTGGTTCCATTCGGGATGATTAGGCCATAAATACTGGAATGCGATCCCATCTACACACGCTGCAAATATGCCTACACTCAACAAATAAAAGACGTAATACAGGTATTTTACCTCTTTGATCGCTAGATATATCAGGCCGTTATAAAGGGATATAATCAGAATCATCCCATAGAAAATGCCATATAGGAAATACTCATTTAGTGCATAATAGATGAAGCGATTGTAGGATCTGAAGGCAATTCGGATGTCTGCTTTCTGCGAAGATTTGATTTTGAAATAATAGATGGCTATACCTGGAGATTCATTTGCTACTGGAATTTGAAAGTTTTTGTGAGCAAAGATCCTGTCTCCAAAAGCTGTTTTATCGCCGAGCTTTAATTCTTTGTATCCGCTTTCTGAGGGTATATAGGCCGTTATTTGATCTATTGTCTGGTCGTAAAACTCCAGCAGCCACTGCTTATTACTTTGAGGAGTCTTTTTGATAGCCACCTTCACCCAATAGGTGTTTTCTGTTAAAAATTTATTCTTGTTGAAGTCTGGATTGATCTTGAGTTTGCCGTTAACTGGACTGGAAAGTATATCGCTCAGCTCAAGCTCGTTGCTCTCGTCTTCATAGAATGTCAGTCGGTCTATCGCATAGATTCTTTCATCAAGCTGATCGTTGATTTGAAAAGTGTACTGGGATGATTGGCCAAGTGCGGATGAAGACAACAAACTGCCCACCGCACTGAGAAGTACAAATATTCTTCGATAAAACTTGTCCATAAAACATTGGGTCTATTCCTGTAGAAGGAACAAAAACGAGACCCTATGCTTTTGGTTTGTTAAATAGAAGGGTTTATTTGAAAATAGTCAGTAGTCGAAGCGCTGTGATTACTTCCTTTCCTCAATAAGTTTAAATAATAACTCAGGTTCATCGGTAGTGATGAAATCCGGATTCTGATCAAGAAACCAGTTCAAATCTTCCGCAGAATTCACTGTCCAAGCATTAACTGTAAGTCCCAGATCTTGGGCTTCTTTGATCCATTGTGGATTCTTTTTCAGCAGATTGATATTGTAATCAAAGCCGAAAAATCCAGCCTCTTTCAATTCTGCTGGAGTCTTGTCTCCCGTGAGGTAAGCCACATTTGCATTGGGATCCATTTCGATGGCTTTCAGTCCACCTTCGTAGCTGAATGTGATGTAGTCCACCCATTTTTGAGCGTTCATTTTCTTCACCGCTAGAACGGACTTTTCTGCCACTTCCACGCTTCGTTCTACAGAGATTTTGGATGGCTTGATTTCAAAAATCAACTTGGTGCCTTTCTGTTTTTTGCCAGCTATAAGGTATTCTTCTACTGTAGAAAGCTTCTCGCCATTTTCATGCTTTTTGGTCAAAAGTTCCTTGTAGGTGGAAGTTTCGATTTCCATTCCTTCGAAGTCCGCATCGTGATTTACTACCAAGACTCCATCTGCAGTCATCCACACATCAAACTCAGAACCTTCGCAACCCAATTTCACAGCTTCTTTAAGGGATGCTATTGAGTTTTGCGGATGGGATTGTGCTTTCCATGCTCCGCGATGAGCGATGACCATATTTTTGTGAAATGATTTCTGGGCAAAAGAAGCTGTGCTGGCTGCCAAAAAAGTGAGAAGAGTGAAAAGTGCGAAACGCATAGGTGTAAGGTTTTAGTAAATACGAACTCTTCAAAAGTAAAAAATCGGGTGATACTAATCGTTCCAGTTGTCAGAATTCACGAAAACTTAATCAGCTGGTATATTTTGACCACCAGGACTCCAAAAAAAACACAAAGGTCTCAGCAGATTCTATGAATGCTTTATCGTTGAATTTGATCTTTGAAAATTTATCATTAAACGCTATCCGAGGAGGATATCACATAGCTAGAGCAGAGCAGATTTAGTTCTATATATTCCAGCTCTTTTAAAAGGCTATTTAGCATATGGGTAAGTAACTAGTGTGGAATATTTCGGAAGTCTTGAAGCAATCTTTTTTTAATTCTTAGGGTAATATTGGACCACACTTTGGGATGTATAAGTTTTAAGCTTGGGGTACTCTACAAATTGATCAAAAATAAACTCATCATATGAATACGAGTTTTTATTTATCGCGATTGATTCCAACTGCATTTTATCAAGGTTAGAAAGAAGAGGATAGGTGTTTTTTATTTCTTCAGGCAGCTCCAAACTAAAGGTTGGTGAATTACCATATACGAACCATCTCACATTTTTAATAGGGTCTGGATATTCCCAAATATTTGGGTAATCGAAAGTCACCACATATTCCGTAGCCTCAGGGAAGAGCGTGAAATTGAAATCTGTGATCTGATTCTTTAGAACATTTATTTCAGGAATAGTAAGCAGAGTTATTTTTTCAGGGATTTCACCAAGCTGGTAGTAGAAAGATTGTGTCTTTGCTCCTGGAGGTGTTGATGCCGACACCAACGTGGAGTATGTTTTATATTCATTAAGGTAACCTAGCTCTACTGAAGATCTATTTGAGGTATTGCGACTCACTGCATACCCATAGTGATAAAATCCATTAAGCTCAGTCATTGCATTTACTGAATAGGTAATACTCGTGGCAGCAGGGTTTTCTATTTTCACCAACCTGTCATAGGACTTCAGCGATTCAAAATCAAAGCTGTAAGTTTTGTCATTTTCGGGATTTGAGATGTAAGTATATCCGATTCTTCCTTCATTATTTACTCCGGCGACAAGGTATTTTTTTTCATTAGGGTATATTGGAGTAGTCATGTGTAGGTCATAGTCAAGCCAATAGGATCCCGAGTTAGTGGTATTAAATGAGGAAGAGGTGTAGCCGAAATTTCCATAATCATTGAATTTGATTATCGCTTCAAAATTGCCGGTTGGTTCTGGGATATTTCGCCCTGTTCTTGATAAGCCAAAGGTTATATTCCGAGTAGCTTTTATGTTGGTATAAGTTTGGATCGTATTGATATCCATTCCTTGCAATGTGTTTCGATAGTACAAACTTAAATGGTATCTACCTGATCTATCCACATCAAATTCTGCTTTACCGCCTGTGCCAACTTCAGCGTAATCTATAGGTTTGCCATCCAGATCATGAAGTATTAGCCAAACTTCATCTATTCCATACGGGTAACCTTCTAAGAGATCCACTGTAAATACACCTTCTGATATAACTTCAGGTTCTTCTATAATTGGATCCGAATCATCTGTGTCACAGGAAACAAGGGATAAAAATAGAAGGGCAACTAGTAGCTCTTTTCTCATATAGGATAGATTGAATTTTGATTCAAATGTATGATTCAGTTTAAATAAAAAGTTAATTTGAATTGAAAAAATTATATTCTCTTTTACCCCTTAAAATGAGTTAGAAAATCAGTTTTCATTCCTGAAATTCTTTATAAAAGAATAATATGGATTCAAATTAATCTTTTGCCAAATCGTTGATTTTCGGGGTTTTAATTCATTCTGTTTTTCTACCTACTAATCGTTCCTACGCAACTGTAATGCTGTGATTATTCATCTGATTTATTGCCGGTTTTCAATGTCCTATCCCAGCTGTGTAGTAATCTGGATGATACACTGATGGAAGCAGGCTCGGAAATCATGATACCATCAACCGCCTATTCCAAGTCGGCGCAGATGGCGGTCAAGCTTGGAGTGCTAAGTGCCAAGCTTGTGGTGGCGGATTTGATGGTGCGCTGGGAGCGTAAACCAAAAAAATCTCCACCAAAAGAGTGAAGAACCTGATTAAGACTTAGTGAGGAGAAGTTGCTTATCACTTCTCCAGGCCGGATTCGAGAGGATCTGGCTTTTTTTGTTTGAGGAGTGACTCCTCAAGCTTCAGGTAAATTGCCTGAACATTCAGTATAAAAGGTTGAAGTTTTAGGTTAATTACCTGAAACTTCAGGATAATAGGGTGAACATTCAGGTAAATAGCTTAAAATTTCAGGATAATAGGTTGAAATTTTATACTCAGAACCTGAAGATTGAGGATAATAGGTTGAACGTTTATACTCAGAACCTGAACATTGAGGATATTAGGTTGAAAGTTTATACTCAGCCATTCAAACTTCGAGGTAAAAGGGTGAAGGTTGATGCTTTTATGTTCAACCCTTTCAGGGTTGCGATTTCAATTTATTATTTCACTTTACCACGGGTTGCACCCGCGGTTATTGAAAGGTTTGACCACTTTGTGGTCGATGTCAAGGTCTATTTGATAATGAAAAGATCCTGAAATGTCTGTCCCGATTTTTTTCGGGAGATCTAACTTTTCAATAGCCATGGGTGGAACCCATGGTTTGACGAGCAACCAAAAGAATGTACGACCCAGAGGGCCTGCTTAATGGGCAATTCCAGGGTACTGCAGTTAAATCAAAAAAAACACCTTGAAATCTTAAAATCCCAAGGTGTTTTGATATTCATATTGACACGCAACTACTTATTTCTGCTGCTGCAAATAAGTCACCAATGACGCTAATTCCTCATAAGAAAGTGAATTAGCAAGCCCTGGAGGCATCATGGAGGTTTCCATCACCTTACGGGTTTTGATAGTGCTTTTGTCAAGTTTGGTTGCTGTTCCAGTAATGTCCTGAATTACCACCTCGTCAGCTGTCTCTGCAGTCACAAAACCCATGTAGGATTTGTCATCGTTGGTATCGATCAGCACGGAGGCAAAACCTTGGGAGATGGAAGCATTTGGCTTCAGGATAGATTCCGTGATCTGAGAGCGGTTCATGATCGAGCCGATCTGCCCCATGAATGGACCTTTCAGCGGCTGCCCTTTCTCAATGCTATGGCAAGCCACGCAACCTTGGCTGGTGAAAAGCGCTTTTCCTTTGATAGGATCGCCTTTGAGATCTTGCACAGCGATCATCACATCTTCGATAGATGTGGCACCTACCTGACCTTTTTTACTTTTTATTTTTTCCAGATCCACTTCAGTTTCCTGGATCACCAAGTTGGATTGCTCTTCTCCAAATTCCTCGATATCCATTCTATTACGCTCGTTTAACTCAGCGAAGAATTGTCTTTTCGTTGGGTCATCTTGCGCATTGCGTTCACCTACCAAGAAGTCTTTGATTTTGTCTGAAGATTCCCAAGTGATGGCTTTGTAATACGGACCATGCGTGTCCGGACGCGTTCCCCACCACCATGAACCGTCATAAGGAGCTTCTTTTTTGTACAATCTAGAAAGTGTACCCAAGATCTCTGCTTTCAACTCCATGTCATCTGTATCACCATAGGCTTTGATCAAGCCATCCACAGCTTTTGGGTCATGCATGTAGCGCAAAGTCCAAAGTGCGATTTTTGAATTCTCCGTACCAATAGCATCTACTGCAGCATCAACTGCATTCAATTTAACTAGTGATTTTACTGCAATATGTGGAAGGATAATTGCAGAATTAGGAGTAGCGTGAGGGCCTTCAGTTCCTTTTTCAGGCTGCTTGAAAGAATCTGGAACTTGCACTTTTAATAATTCCTCAGCAGCTTCTGGATTGCCTATTCTTCCCAAAGCAACAATCGCTGCAGATTTCACCCGGTCGTTTGGATCAGTTACTCCTTCGATAAATGGATCAAGCGGAACTCCCTGAAGACAGGTTTTTCGATCTGCCAAAGCCCGAAGTGCGAATTCTCTAATTTTCTCTTCTTGGCTCAATTTTACCAATTCCCCATTTCCATTTTCACAAGTAGCCTGGGCATACGTGTAAATACCTGCAACTCTGGCTTCCAGCGGTAAAGTTTTGTCAGTGGCAATAGAAAGTGCAGCAGCGCCTGCTTCCTCAGGGAAGCGAGCGAGCATTTCACGCTGAGCATGAAAACGTGCAACGGAATTGCTTGCCTTAAGTAAAGAAGTTAATTCTTCAAGTGATGCGGCCTTCAAGTCTGGAAAGGCTTCGTAGGTCCAATCCTTTGGTACCAATCTTACTACATATCCTTTTTCTTCGCTTCCAAAATATCCTGCACCATCCCATGCAGCGAGAAACATACGTCCAGAAGCATCCACATCAAGATCTGAAATCTGAGGAAGTTTGATGAATTCTTCAGCCTGCTGAGTAAAGCCTGGGCCATCCATTGTCACACGATGAATGTACAATTGGCTTCTACCCCAATCCGCCATCATAGGGACATGATTGTATTTGGCTGGCCAGCGATCGTCATCCATAAAATAACTTCCGGTACCTGATCCACCACCTAGATCAACTAGTGCCGGGATAATTTCTTCAGTGAAATTCTTGAAAAAGTTAGGGTAGCCATACTCACCTGACTGCGTGTAATGAATGAAACGAATGTTCCAGCCACCGCCATCATTGGTATTGCCACGGGTATAGATATTCATAAATGGATCAATCGCCACATCGTAGATGTTTCTTGTTCCGTGGATATATTCTTCCATTTCGGTACCATCAGGACGAACGCGGACAATCCCTCCACCAAGCATGGTCATATGGGTGCCGTCTCTATCTACGGCATCAGGGAAACCGAAATCACCAACGGCGATGTAAATCCATCCATCGATACCCATTCGGATGCCATTTGTAGAGTGGTCAGTCCCACGAGAACGGATGGATTCAGGAGAAGAGATTCCTTCAATTAGCATTTTAGCTGCACCGTCAGCGACACCATCGTTATCCTTATCTTCGTAAACGACCAAGTTCATTCCGGTAGCTTTTCCAGTCTCTTCGGAAAACTGTGTATGGAGTACAAATACTTGATCTCTTACAGCAATAATTCCACGTGGATTATCCACTTTGACAAATTCAGTGTGTGAATCTAGCTCACCGTCATTGTTACTATCCACCAAGCGAACGATTGCTCCTTTTCCAGCTTCTTTGCCTAAAGAACCCATCATATCTACGCCAACAAACACTTTTCCGTCAGGAGATACTGCCAATGCTGCAGGTGAAGGAACGATATCCGGTCCAGCAAAATTGGTCATGATCAGCTCGGTACTGTCTGCACCATGCTTGGCTGTGTCTAGGGGGTACTGTGGGTAATAATTGGTGAGTTCTTCTAAGTCAGCTTTTCTGGTGTCGGGTTTGGAGCATCCGAAGGCTAGAAAGATGCCTATAATAGCAATTATAGGGAGGGAAATTTTAGACATGCTAAAAATATTATTAGAGGGTTATTATTTCGGAATATGCGATTTGCACCCTCAAATATATCAGGTTCGATGATAAAAGGTAAGCTATTATCAATAGAGGCTCAGTTCCAGTGAATTTTGGCGCAAAAGGTATACTTAGCGGTTAAATGTGTATTTGTAGGCACAGTTAAAGAATCCACTACGGTTACCAATTGAAGGTTAAACTGATTCCCTGTTTTACTTCAGTTGATTTTCAAACAGAAAAATCCCGTTCTTATTTGCAATAACGATGTCGGGTTTTCCATCCTTATTCATGTCTTCGACTGCAATATTTAGTCCGGCACCAGAATCATTATCGATGATGTGCTCACGGAAAAACGGGCCTATCATCGGGGTGAATTCGAAATATAGCAAGTAGGGGGTGTCATCGTCTCCTGCATCATTTCCATTATGTGCCAAGTACCTCTTTCCAGTGATCATTTCTAGCTCTCCGTCTCCGTTCAGATCAGCCATTAGTGTGGAATGGGTTTGGGCAGTTATGTTACTCATGAGGTGAGTTTTGAAAGTTGAATCATTCTTATACTCATGCCACCATATACCCATAGAATGCGCAGAGGAACTGACCACGTCATTATCCATGTCTCCGTTGACATCGAGAACCTGCATGTGGGAAGCTGGATCACTTATGAGCACCGGATGGAAAATCCAGTCTCCTGAGTTCAGATCGGCTTTACCTTCAAACCAACCTTCCGAGATGAGTACATCCTTGATCTTGTCCCCATTAATATCCCCAAAACCCAGCCCATGGGAGAAGCGATCAGTTCCTGGGACATTTTCCGCAGAAAGATTATGCCGTTTCCATTCTGTTTCTCCGGGTTTGGTAGGCGCCTGTAGCCAGATGATTTGTCGTTTGGCATAGTCACCACAAAGGATATCCAGTCGCCCATCCCCATCGATATCGATAAAGCCAGGAGATTCATTGGAGATGCCCACGGAGTCAGCGATGATATGCTTTTGCCAATTGTTACTTTCTGTTTTTGGGTTTTCAAACCAATATGCAGGAGTACCTGGATAATCAATAATCACTACATCATCCCAGCCATCGAGATTTACATCCATCCCTAGATTCAAGAAGGAATTGCTGTACTCTTTTCTAGGGTCAAATAGTTTAGAAGGTGAAATCTCGTGTCGGGTCCACTCAGGCGCTTCAAACCAATAGTATCCTGCGATTATATCCAGCTGACCATCTTTATTCATATCGCCCACAGCCGCTCCTTCGGAGAGAAAATCACGCGTGATCACAGTTTTGGTAAATTCAGGCTCAGCAGAATTTTGGCAAAATGCCGAGCTGGTGATTAATGAAAAAGCTAGAATTCCAGTGAATCCTAACACTATACTTTTAAAAAATCCATTTTTCATATTTCTTGATTTTAGGAGGATGGTTCTTAAGGCTCTAAGTTCAAGTTAGACAATTGCATGATCAATTCATGACTGCTATGAGTATTTGATTCTTCAAGAGAGTCTTTGAGTTTTAGTAAAGCTGTGACAGCTTCTGGGGTGTTTAGCTCTCCAAGTTTCTGAACGGTGTATTTTAAGATCATCGGATTCGAAGCTTTTTGGGACAAGGTCAAAGCTCTATCAGCATCCAGACTGGCCAAAGGTTCTATAGCATACCAAAGCATAAGGGGCATATTATGATCCTCCAGATCTTCTGTATGTTGTACCAACGCCTCCATGACCTCCCAACTTTTTTCCGGTTCTAATCGAAGCATGGCCGACACTAAATAAAGTCTAACCAATGCGGATGGATCGCTTTCAGCTATTCTAACAAATTGAGCTAACATCTCATCAGACACAGTTTTACCTTCAGCGGCAAGTTGAATCGCCCAACTTCTGATGTATTCATCTTCGTCTGACAACAACTTCATTAAATCAGCATCTTTCAATCCATTTGTTACCAGCAATGTCCAAAGAGCACGAAGTCTATTCGATGTTTCAGAATCATTAGCCAAGATTTCTTTGAGCACTTGTTTGGCTTCTGGCGTTGCTCCCCGTTCTTGTAGGATTGTCCTTGCTTGGCGAGCATACCATTCGTTTTTATGCGTCTGGTAGTTGGCAAGTGCTACGCTGCTTTCCTTGGACAAATCCACTTTTACCCAGATATCATTTTCATGGGAAATCTTAAAGATCCTTCCAAGCGACTTGTCATGTACGTCTGGATTGGGACTGTGACATTGGTTTTGATCGTACCAGTCGATTGCAAAGACGGAACCCTCAGGTCCATATTTGAAATTGAGCCATTGGGACCAAGAATCGTTCATGGCCATAAAGTCATTTTGATGCGTTGCAACATAACCTGAACCCGATCTATTCAATTGGTCAATATTCAAGCGTGAACCATTGATGTTATTCATAAATATGTTGTTTCGGTAGTTTTCTGGCCAGGTATCTCCACCCAGATAAATCATCGCCCCTGCATGTGCATGTCCACCCCCAGCGGAAGCCGAACGGAAGTTGCCAGCATGCGGTCCTCGATTCCCCACCCAATGCACATGATCCGCAATGGTCTTGATGTCATCGTAAGTATACGAATTGAAGTGGTTGCCTGCTTGTCTCTGGTAGCGCGCGCCTTGAATGACATGATACATATGAGGAATGACACAAACCGTAATGAATGGATGACCATAGCTATTGAAATCAATTCCCCAAGGATTGCTGCTGCCTTCGGCAAAAACTTCAAACTCATGTCTCGTAGGATGGTAGCGCCAAACTCCTGCATTGATTTTTGTGCGTTCCGCGTCTGAGGAACCAGGTTTGCCCACATTGGAATGGGTGAACACCCCATGCGTACCGTAAAGCCAGCCATCCGGGCCCCATCTTAGATTGTTCAGCACTTCGTGGGTATCATCTGTTCCCCAGCCATCCAAGAGTTTTACAGGAGGACCGGATGGTTTATCATTTTCAAAATCTGCAGGGATAAATAGGAGGTAAGGAGCCGCTCCCAGCCAAACTCCACCCATTCCGACTTCGATTCCACTGACCAAATTGAGTCCTTCGGTAAAGACTTTTCTGGAATCCAGCGTGCCATCTCCATCCGTATCTTCAAAAATTAGAATTCTGTCTTTTCCTTCACCTTCGGGCGCCGGAGTAGGGTAGGTGTGGCCTTCCACAACCCAAAGTCTTCCTTTTGGATCAAGGGTAAAACTAATCGGTCGGATAATGTCAGGCTCAGCTGCTGCAAGCGTAATTGTAAAACCATCAGGGGGAGTCATCGCATTGGCCGCATCAATACCCGAAAGTCCTGAATTTAAAACTGGATCAAGTGGAGGCAAGATGATGATATCTTCCTGCTTCAGTTCGTTTGGAAAGCTGGGACGACTAGCATAAAACTCGAAATCATCGAAATTGATATGTGCCCATTTGTCATCAGAGATGTAAGGGATTTGGGAGATGCCAGTTTCGTTGTCGAAGATGCGAATGAAAATTAGCCTTTCTAAGTATTCACTTAAATCCACTACCACGGGCTGTAGGGTTGCACGACCCTGACCGGTTGATGAAAATATGACCTGATCAGATTCTGCCAAAACCAACTCCACCCGCGTATCTGCCAATGCTCCACCAGAAACCAAAAAGCTCGCAAAAGGCTGAGTAACTTCAAATGGAACTGAGGTAAGTGTTCCTGTTAAGTTGTAGTTCTTAGTTCCTCCACTGCTTAGGAAATCTTTCCCCTCGAAGTTTATTTTATCTTCCTCACCATGAACTGGAGAGGGGTCAGCACTGAAAATTGGATTTGCAAATGCATCGCCAGAAGCTGTCCAATCTTTGAGCGTGCCGGTTTCGAAGTTTAGATTCAGCGGTTTTCCATCCTTCTTTGGGGTAATCCCGGTTATTTTGGTTTTGACTTCATCACCCTCAAGTAATTCAAATTTCCCAACCATTCCCGCCGCGCGATGACCAGGAATTGAGCAGTAATAGGTGTCATCGCTAACAGCTACGAAAGTGATGCTTGTGGTAGCCCCTTTGTCCAAAATTGTAGGGCTTTTGATCCCGAGCTTTTCCATGGCTACATCGTGCGTCATGATCTCGCCATTGGTGATGGTAATGGTGATTTGATCACCTTTCTTGGCTCTTAGAGTAGGGTTTCTCGTTCCGTCAGGAGCAAAATATCCAAGAATGGTTGCTTGCAGTTTGAACTCTATTTCATTTGGGAGATCGCTTGGATTTAGGGCTGAGCCGAAGGAAGAAAAAGAATTAGCGCAGAGCGTCAGGCAAAAAACGACTGCTATCCAGTTTTTGATCATGGCTTTTGGGTTGAGTGGTAATCTGTAGATACTGAATCAACCTATAATCTATTCTTTTTGAGGCAGTTCTTCAATAAAAATATCCTTAAATGCTACTTGAGCTTTTCCGCCCCCATGAATTTGTAATCCTATTAAACCTGACTGTGGAATAGTTTGGTCTGGTTCTGTATAATCAACTGTCTGATGACCATTTATGAATAGCTGGATTCGGCCATTTTCAGCGTGGACTTTATAGTCATTCCAATCATTGATGTTGATCCAAGACAGTACCTGGGCTGAATCTGGGGCGATCAGAGTTACATTTCTGCGAGATTCATCATACAAACTTGCCCAATAGCCATTTCCCCAATCAGCTTGATAGCCTTCCATTTCATAAGCTGGATTGCTCAGTCGCTTGCTGTGAAATTGGACTCCAGAATTGATAAACCCTTCCGTGCCTGTCAGTTTGATTTTTAGGGTCAGAATAAAATTCTCATAGTTTCGGTCAGTTACCAGGAACTCATTATTTGGGACAGTTTTTTCCAATGAACCTCCCACAATCATTCCATCTTCCACTCGCCAGGTATTCTCCCTATCTCCTTCCCAACCCGCTAAAGTCTCTCCGTCAAAGAGCGATTTTCTAGATTCACTGCAACTAATAAGGGCGATAAATAGAACCGAAAAAACTAAGAGAGTTGATTTCATGCAAAAACTGTTTCATAAAAAGACACTGATTAAAACAGTTATAATTTATTCCATTCAATCTAGAATTCCGAATGATGAATTATAAATGCTGAAGACTACAAACCAGCCATATCCCACTTGTTGATCACCTCCTGAATAAAGCCTGAAACCTTTGCATTTACTTTTTGGAAGTATTCATCTGCCTGAGCCTGATCAAAGTTCGGATATCCCTGCCCAGGCTTATATAATCCTATAGAGGATGGGAATGGAGTGGCGGACCAGGTTCCCGCTTCAGGATAGGCAGTTGCCAAATCGGCTCTGTATCTTTCTTTATGAACTAGGGTAGGGTCGATTGCCTGAATGTAGGCAGTCTCGTTCAGCCCGGCATGGCCGCCATCTTCTTTGAATACTTCCATAGTAACATCGGAAGCGAATGACCACCAATTGATCACCAAAGTTCTAATTCCGAGTTCGTTCGCTAGTTCTCCGGCTACCTCTTGCAAAACCTTGGTTTGCCCTCCGCCATGGCCATTCAAAATGATGATGTTTTTAAATCCGTTTTTGGAAAGACCTTTTAGTATATCTCTAATGAAAGGGCGATACGCTTCTTCAGTGATTTGAAAGGCTCCCGGGAATGCGGCCATGCTACCAGTAATCCCATAATTAAGAGTCGGTGCGATCAATGCATTGAGGTTGTCCGCTATGTCCATTGCCATCGCAAAGGGAGCTGTATTATCTGCTCCGTTATTGATCACACCATGAGGCTCAAGTGTTCCAGTTGGTAGAAGAACGGTGGTGATTTTCGTAGGAACAAACTCTGCAAATTCCATCCAGTTGATCCTATCCATTTCACGAGTTGAAGGAGAATTCTGGGCTAAAAGTGCACTTGAGATAAAGGTTAATAATAGAGTGGAAAGGTAATTTTTCATTGTAAAAAGTATTAGCTATTAAAGTACTTGTTCCGGTACAATTTAAAGCAAGATTGTCAAACACATCACTTTCTGCATGTCTTATTCGAAATATTCTGCTGCGGATTAATTGCAGAATCCTTAATTAGAATGAGGCGACGTCATTTTGCATAAACTATTCCAATCGCAAAGGCTTAAAGGACGCTCGCTCAATAGTTAGCCAAAAGACTAATTTGCTCCATTTTCATGCTAGTTCTGTGGCTTGGTTTATTTGAATTCCTTCGGCGAATTGTGGTGTATGCCTACAAGTTGGAGAATTAAGTGGGGTATTAATTGCCCGATATTTTTTCGAAGTGGAAATTAAATACTCGAAATTAAATTTCGGGAAATATTCAAAGATTAGATATTTTGTTCTGGATTTAATTTTTTTTCAAAAAAATTTTAGTGTTTTTCCTGTGTTTTTTTAATCCTAGATGAACGACGCTAATGTGTTGAAGTCTAGTTGATTGTGGGTGGTTGTTGTGTCTTGTATTTTGCTAGATAGCAGCTTTTTTTAAAGGGAGATCTTTGACAAATATCAAAAATCTTTCAAATCTGAGTGATCCAATTAGTTCTGGGGCTTCGTAATTGACACCAAACAACCAATCGATTTTATTCAATCTGTTGAAATTAAATCTTTTAGGAAACCATAACCATATTATTAACCTAAACACTCAGGAAATGAAAAATGAATTAATTAAGCCCCAAGGACTTGTCAAAAATGCAAACCGCCGACAGTTTCTTAAAGCGGGCTCACTATCAGTAGCCGCAGCAGGCTTGATCATGGTCGGCTGTGATGATGTAGGGGATGTAGACCCTATGCCAATGGGAGACGGAGTAAAGCTAGGCTCAGGCGATATTGGTATTTTGAATTATGCCTATGCGCTGGAGCAATTGGAAGCGGCATTTTATGCTGCTGTAATGCAAGGAGGATATTTCAATAATGCCAGTGCAGAGGAGAAGACTATCATGGGAGATCTAGAGAAGCATGAAAGAGCACACAAGCTGTTCTTCAAAGCTGCCTTGGGAGATGCTGCGATTGCGGATCTTGAGGTTGATTTTAGCTCAATTGATTTCAATAGTAGAACATCCGTTTTGGGAGCCGCTAAGACTTTTGAAGATCTGGGAGTTGCAGCTTATAATGGTGCTGGACAGTTTATCCAGAATGTTGATTACTTATTGATTGCAGGCAAAATAGTATCTGTAGAAGCAAGACATGCTGCTGCTATTAGAGATTTGATTAATCCTGGTTCTGCTGATTTTGCAGGAGATGATTTGATCGATGCAAATGGACTTGAGCGTACACTGAACTTCACGCAAGTTTTGACTGCTGCTAGCACTTATGTGACTACTCCGATTGACTTCAGCCAGTTACCAACATCCTAATCCACCACTTTAAAATAACAACGACATGAACTTATTGAATTTATTAGATAAAATGTGCCCGGATACGAATAGTAATTCGGAAGAAAAAGAAATATTCTTCTCACGAAGAGATGCTTTCCGCCAGTTCGGAGATATGAGTAAGAAAGTAGCTATGGCTGCTGTACCACTTGGAATTCTATCCGCTTTGCCAAAGGTAGCAAAGGCAGATACTGCAAGTTTGATCGGGGTGTTGAATTACGCCTTAACCTTGGAGCATTTGGAGTATAGATATTATCAAATGGGTATTGAGTCAGGAGTAATTGAAGGAGCTGATCTTGCGATTTTCACCAAAATCAGAGATCACGAATTGGCTCACGTAAACTTCCTTACAGAGGTGATCACAAATGTATTAAAAGGGGAGGCTGTGTCTGAACCAGGATTTGATTTCACAGCAGGTGGCAATTTCATGCCATTCTCAGATTATCCTACATTTTTGGCGCTTTCTCAAGCATTTGAAGATACAGGAGTAAGAGCTTACAAAGGACAAGCAGGTAATGTAATGGAAAATGACGTAGTCTTGACAGCGGCACTTTCTATACATTCTGTAGAGGCAAGACATGCATCTATGGTCAGAAGATTAAGAACCAAAAAAGGTCAGGATACAGTCAAAGGCTGGATAACTAACGATTCTAGAGGAAGTCTACCAGCTCCAACTCAAGCAATCTACGATGGAGAGAACAACGTCTCGCATGGGGGTGTAAACGTCGTTGATCTAACAGGAATAGATGCTGGAGCCGTATCCGAGGGATGGGACGAGCCACTTGGCAAAGATGCCGTGTTGGGAATCGCCTCCCTTTTCCTAGCCTCCTAAAATAATTAGTTGGGGTTAAGTGGTTAGATGTCACCTCCGTTTCGGGGTGGCATCTTTTTTTATCTTCCGTTCTTGATAGCTCCTGCAAAGTCACAGAATTATTTTTTTCATTCACTAGGTACCCAGGTGAAATCTAAGTTCAAGCCATTATAGTCTTGCTGTTATTGTTGTCCTGCTTCTCCTGAAGCTGGATTTAGTTTTAATCAAGAGTATTTTCTTTGAATTCGGTGAGATAAGTTTGTGTTTTGACTTTTCGTTAAGCCAATAAGGAATTGATTTAGGGACGCTAAAGCTCAATCCTATACAAACTACAAGGCTGCAATCTTGGGTATTTCAATAAGTCAGGGTGTTCAAAGTCATACTCATAGCTCATACCGATTTTTTGCATTACTCTAATGGAGGCTGAATTTTTCGAAGAGGCTAGGGAATAGACTTTCTTAATTCCTAATTCCTTTGCGAATTCAAGGCATCTTGCTGCACCTTCTGTGGCTAAACCCTGTTTCCAGAACTTTTTTCTGATCCGCCAGCCAATATCTATGCAAGGCGTGAAGGGAGCTTTGAAGGATTTGGTTCCCAAACCTATCATTCCTAAGAATTCACCACTATCTAGGAGGTCAACTGCAAAGTAACAATGACCGCGCTCGGTAAAGAGTTTTGTCATTCTATCCATCATAGCTTGTGATTCCTGCGCAGAGAGTGGGTGCTGAAAGAAATGCATAGTTTCTTCATCGGAATTCATTGCGGTAAAAGCTTCCAAGTCTGAACTCATCCACATACGAAACCCTATTCGCTTGCTTTGGAAGAGATATGGTTGAATAGATTCCGGAGCTTGTTTTTCCATTTCGTTGAGGGGAAGAAATCCATAATACTAGGAGGTAAATATATGGACTAACTAGTGAATTCTAAGTTGCGGGAGGTATTGCTCATTAGGCAGTTGGTTGAAATTTAATTAGTTATATGATACATGGATTTAATTAGATTTTATAGGTTTAGTACAGATTAAAAACCTATCCAATGTGAAAATTTTTATTGATTCTAATGATGGTTTGTGGTGCAGGGATGTATGCACAAGCCCAAGTGCTGAAGCCTGGGGTAGGTCTGAATTTTACAGACTTCACTACTTATTCTAGTGATGCCAGTGCGAAGGCCGGTTGGCAGATTGGTGCAAGTATGGAGTTTGGTGACAAGTTGTATTTTGAAACTGGACTGTACTACGGATGCAAATCATTGGAATACTCAGATCCAAACAATGCTACTCAGGATGATTTCAATTCATCATCTTATAGAGTATTTGCTGGAGCAGGTGTAGATTTCTCTATTCTTTTTGTGGAGGCAGCCTATGAATGGTCAGTTACTGATTTGTCGGACGTGAGTACTATTGATGTTGGGAAGACAAGAGGGCTATTTGCTACTGCTGGATTGAGATTTAGGCTTTAGAGAAATCTCGACAAATCTATAAATTCAGGAGGATGGAAACATGCTCCTCTTTTTTGGAGGAAAATTTTGCTGAATCGATTGTTTCTTATAAACTATGGAAATTGGATAATGTTACTGCTGAAATAGGGGGATTGACTTTACAAGTAGATTTTGATTATCAGCAATGATGTCAGTCTCATTAGATTCTTTTCTTATCTGGTCGTCAGACCTATGACCAAGAATCGAAGCGGCCTCAATTCTTAAGTTTAGAATTTCCTACATTGCCTTTGCTACCTTAAGGGAGGTAAAGCGGATAAACATATGGATTATTTAGACTTTACCAGCTTTTTCCTCACATACCTTTTATTTCGTATCAACTTTAGTGTTCTCCTAAACGGGCGTTGAGAAGGGTATTTTCGATACGAAGTAATATTGTTGAAAATCAGTGCCACTACGAGCAAAATCAAAGAACCTGTCAGCACGGGTGAGATGACATACATATATCCTAAGGCCTTCACTTTCTCAGATCCAATGACTGCGATCAAGGCCGTGGCGCCACCAGGAGGATGTAAGGTCAGTGTCATTTGCATTGCGACAATTGATAATGCCACTGCAAGTGGTGCTGCTATCCAGAGGGTAGTTGGGAAAATTAGATTCACCGTGACTCCAACTATGGCTGATACCACATGCCCTCCGACGAGATTTCTGGGTTGAGCCAGTGGACTTCCAATCAAACCATACACCAGCACGCTGGATGCTCCAAATGAGCCAATCAGGAAAAGGTTTTCATACTCATTTAGGGTATTACTATGAAAAAGTGTAATTAATCCAATTCCCACAAAAGCCCCTAAGAAAGACCAAAAATGCTCCTTGGCATCTATTAAGGTTTCTTTGTAAAAAACGTATCGGGAAACTCGGATTCCCCGCTGGATATGCTTCTTCATGTGGATGAATTTCTAAAAATTGGTTTTCGGTAAAATTCGCCAAATCCACGCCAAATATCTCATAATCGTAAGATTTTGATAGGATTTTTGGCGAAAGTACTGTGAAAATGCTTTTGAACTTGTAGTTTTTACGGAATTTTTGTCGATTCTTTGATTTTCAGAAATTTCTAATTTTGGGATAATGCTTCATATTAAGAGGTGAAAAGCACAGATAACTTTTTGAATCGATGAGTCCGAATAGTTTTTTCTTTTTAAATTTATGGACACCATTAATTTTTAGTATATGAAGATATTTAGAGTTTTTACCTTAGTCTTTATGTTAGCTGCATTCTTTGCCATCAATGATGCTGAAGCGCAGCGAAGAGTTGCACCAAGAGCAGGAAATGCAGGTTCTTGGAGATTGTTGGGTTCAAAATCAGCGTCGCATTCAGCAGATCATGATGTAATTGTAGTTTCAGGTCCTGCTGATTACTACCGGAAATTGAAGTTCAAAGTGACCAATTCTCCGGTAAATATGAGCAGAATAATTGTTCGTTACGATGACGGAGGAAGGCCAGAAGAATTGCAGACTCGCTATGAAATTCCTAAAGACGGGGAAAGTAGGGTGATAGATCTAAAAGGTGGAAAAAGAAAATTGAAATCAGTGGAATTTTGGTATGACACCAAAGGTATCTTAAATGGCAAAGCTGAAGTGACGCTATTTGGGATGAAATAAGACGCCATGGCGGGACAGGCTGAAGCGGGCTCAATTCTTAAGTTTAACATATCCTACATTGCTTCGCCGCCATACTGGTAGTAAAGCGGCTATACATATAAGTAAACTAGAACGGGAAAGAATAGACATCTTTCCCGTTTTAGTTTGTAAGATTATTTTTCAAGCTCCACAATCACCTCGATCTCTACAGCCATGTTATTTGGCAGGGCGGCGACACCTACTGCAGAGCGCGCATGTTTTCCTTTTTCTCCAAAGATCTCAACCATAAGATCAGAAAAGCCATTAATTACTGCCGGTTGTTTATCGAATTTTGGGTCGGAATTGACCATTCCCAGAACTTTCACTAGTTGCTTCACCTTACCTAAGTCCCCTGTTGCAGCTTTTATCATCGCTATCACTTCCAAGCCAGTTTCCCGGGCTGCTTGATACCCTTCTTCAGTAGTGAGCTCTGCGCCCACTTTGCCAAAGACATCCGGGCCTGTTCCTGACAGGTACAAGAGATTACCTACTTGTTTCCATTTTACATAGTTTGCAATCGGAACTCCTACTTCAGGTAAGGTTAACCCGAGTTTTTGCAGATTTTGTTCTGGAGTTTGCGCATTTGCAAAATAGGCAAGAAAAATCAGTGGGGAGGCGAGGATAAATTTTCTGGTAATCATATGCGTTAAGTGTGGTTTTTGTGTTTCTAAGCTAAGTGATTCTTTTTACTTTTGGCTCGGCCAGCAAAAGATATGTCCATGCAAAAGATTGAAATTTTACCCTTCTCAACAGATTTAAGTCCATTTTTCAAATCTATCAACCAAGTATGGGTTGAGGAACTTTTTTCTATTGAGGCCTTCGATCAGGCTCAATTTGATTCTCCTGAGGAGACGATCATCAAGCCAGGAGGAACGATAATTTATGCTAAGCTAGGTGAAGAAATTGTGGGTACGGTAGGCTTATATAAGATCTCTGACGAGGAATTTGAATTGGTTAAAATGGGAGTGACTGCTTCTTCTCAGGGCAAAGGAGTAGGAATGATCCTTGGGCAGGCTATTTTAGAAAAAGCCAGGGAAATGGGAGCAAATAAAGTGGTGCTTTATACCCATTCCAAGCTTGCCCCTGCTCTAAGAATTTACGAGAAATTGGGTTTTAAAGAAGCACAACTTGAGCCGGGTAAATACTGCCGCTGCAACCTCAAAATGGAATTGGATCTAGAAACATCAAATTCCTAATCTCAAATTTGAAATTCAGGATTACCAGAATCTGAAAGCTTTTTCATTCACTCTGTTTCTGAAAAACAAGTTGTCCCAGATATCAGGTGAAAGGTAGATTTCAAGGCCAACATTCACCATCATATAACCATCGTATCTGTGTGTAAGTCCTGATCCACGACGGATTCTTCCATTGTTTCGTAGGATTTTGTCCACATCCGGAAGCCCGTTATCATCTAGGAAACTTGGGTTTCGAACAGCTAGTCTCAATCGGTCAGGATTATTCCCTGTGACATAATCATCCACCAAATCCAAATAAAACTCACTGATATTATAGGCGGAAATATCGTCCATGTAATCAGTCAGGGTGAATCTATAATTTCCTTCAACTATCAAATCCACATACACATTGAGCTTGTACTTAAGACCCAGACCCATGGGGAAAACGATGACATTCTGGTTGTAAGGATTATTTTCTAGCTGAAGTGGTCTGAGGTCTATCCATTCTCCGTCAAGCTCAGCTTCCGGATTATTAGTTGACATGCCTACACCTGCAAAAATGTATGGATTCCATAGACTTCTATGGATGTTAGGCACTTTAACTGGAAATAAGTAGTATTCCAGAATTCCAGTCATTTCTAAATTTGTCGTACGGAAACTTAGGTTTCTGGGAGTTCTATAAGCTCGAGGATCAGAAGGTGGATCTGAACCAGACATCTTATAATAGGTGAATTCTCCTCTAGCTCTGAGGTTAGTACCAAAGGTATAATGAAAAGCAATGTTTGCATTCCAATCAGGTTGAACTCCTTCGTTATATTTCCAAAATGAGTACAACTCTCCGAAATACTGAGTTACACCAGCACTTGCAGAAATAGAAAAAGGCTCTTCAAAACGGAATCGATAAAAACTCTGGGAGTAGGCCAGTGATGAGGTAAGAAAAAGTAAGATGAATAGTAATTTTTTCATAGATGGCCTTCCATGATTTCGTTCAAAACGCTATCACCGGTGAAAATTAGCCTAATTTTCTAACTTATCAAATCCAGATTTGAGATGAAGATCACGCTGAGGGAAAGGGATCTCTACACCTTGCTCACCAAATTTTTTGAAGATCGCATAATATAATTGGCTTTTCAGAACTTTTGGGCGATTGATATATTCAGAAGACCATACGCGAAGTGTAAAGTTGATGCTATTATCTCCATAGCTGTCAAAAAGTACGTCAGGAGCAGGAGTATTTAGAACCCCAACATTTTCTTTAGCGGCTTCGATAAGGATGCTTTTTATTTTTTCAGGGTCTTCTTTATAAGACACACCTACAGGGAAGTTGAACCGAATATTTCGATCATTGTGCGACCAGTTAATAACTGGGCTGTCAATAAACTGACTGTTTGGGACAATGATCGTAATGTTGTCATTTGTCACAATGGTGGTGGATCGAGCAGAAATTCTAATTACATCTCCCGTCACATCACCTACCTCGATGCGATCTCCCACTTTTATGGGTTGTTCAAAAAGGATGATTAGTCCAGAGATAAAGTTGTTGGTGATGTTTTGCAGACCAAAACCAATACCCACACCAAGTGCACCAGCTAGGATTCCAAAAGCACTTAAATCTACGCCGTTGGTTTGAAGAATAGAAAACACGCCAGCTAGCACAAGTACATATTTGACTATCATTCCGATAGATGCGCGAGTGCCGGAGTCGATTTGGTATCTGGTTAAGATTTTGTTTACCAGAAGTCTACGTATCCATTCGGTGATTATGAATAAAACAATGAACGATACGATCAAGGTGAGGACTAACCCTACTGTGAGCTTAGAATCTCCAAGGTTTACTAAGCTGTAGCTGAAAATATCCTGTATCCACTCAATAAATCCCTGAGCCTTCTCTTCCGCTACTTGTTTTATTTCATGTTGCATTTAGTTCTTCTTACTTTTCTGAATTTCTGATGCTAAAACTATTAAGATTTCTCTTTTAAGGTAGTACAATTCTTTTAAAACAAGGTATTCTATGGATTGTTCGGTTTCTTTTTGCTAGGGCAAACTCTGTGGGAATTTTTAATTGATTTTGGCTAATTTTGGATCATGAGTAAACAAAAAGAAGAATTAGAGCACCGTCTCAAATTAAGAAACATAAAACTCTCGGACTATGAGGATATCCGGGAAATAATGGTTTCCATATATAAAAACCAGGGTGGCGCTTGGACAAAAGAAGAACTCAAGAACCAACTCAAAGCCTTCCCAGAAGGGCAGATTGCGATAGAAGATAATGGCAAAGTAGTAGCCGCAGCGATGAGTCTGGTGGTCGACTACAATAAATTTGGGGACAATCACACCTACGATCAAATCACAGGTTTTGGGAAATTCGATACGCATGACATGGATGGCGACACCCTTTACGGAACTGACGTGTTTGTACATACAGATTATAGAGGTATGCGCCTTGGACGCCGACTGTATGATGTGCGGAAGGAGCTTTGCGAAAATCTAAACCTTCGATCGATTATTGCGGGAGGAAGAATCCCAGGCTATACCAATTATGCCGAGGAAATGACGCCTAGGAAATACATAGATCTGGTGAAAAATAAGGAGATTTTTGACTCAGTCTTGTCTTTCCAGCTGGCTAATGAATTTCACGTAAGAAAAGTTATTACCAAATATTTACCATCAGACACTGATTCGAGAGCCTATGCCACGCTTCTTGAATGGATTAATATTTACTACGAAAAAGACGAGAAGTTAATTGGTAACAAGAAGTCAATTGTACGACTTGGTTTGGTTCAATGGAAGATGCGTCGCTTCTCCAATGTGGACGATTTGATGCAGCAAGTAGAGTTTTTTGTGGATACTGTATCTGGGTACAAGTCCGATTTCTGCTTACTTCCGGAATTTTTTAATGCACCGCTATTGGCAGAATTCAATGATATGGATGCTTCTGAAGCGATCCGTAATTTGGCTGACTATACAGATGAGATTGTAAGTCGAATGAGTGATTTAGCCGTTTCTTATAATGTGAATATCGTTGCGGGTTCCATGCCAGAGTACGATGGCAAAAAGCTAAGAAACGTAAGTTACCTCTGTCGTAGAGATGGTACGCAGGATAAGCAATACAAGCTGCACATTACGCCTGATGAGGCTTCCTACTGGGGTCTTCAAGGTGGGAACGGAATCAATGTTTTTGATACCGATGCAGGTAGAATCGGGATTTTGATCTGCTATGATGTGGAATTCCCAGAATTGGGAAGAATCCTCGCTGAACAGGAAATGGACATTATGTTTGTTCCTTTTTGGACAGATACCAAGAATGCTTTCCTTCGGGTAAATACCTGCGCGAAGTCACGAGCCATAGAAAATGAATGTTATGTTGCTATCACAGGATCTGTGGGGAATCTACCAAAAGTAGAAAACATGGATATTCAATATTCACAGGCTGCGATTTATTCTCCTTCAGACTTTTCCTTTCCTCATGATGCGGTAGTGGCTATGGCCTCCGAAAATGAGGAAACGATTATTGTGGCGGATGTGGATTTGGATTTATTGACAAAGCAGCGGAAAGCGGGAAGTGTACGAAACCTAGAGCAGAGAAGGCTCGATCTTTATTCAATTCAATGGAAACAGAAAAAATAGTAGCTGCATACTTCGCTCACATTTCTGATGAAGTGTGGGAGAGAGCAGCCAAAATAAAATTAATCATCACGGACATCGATGGAGTGATGACAGACGGCGGAATTATCTACGATGATAATAAGCTGGAGTTTAAAAAGTTCAATGTAAAGGATGGCTTGATCGTCTATCATCTGCGGAAAAGCGGCCTGATGGTAGGTGCTATCACGGGCAGAGAATCTTACGTAGTGCAAAACCGCTGTGAAGAGCTTAAGTTTGACTTTCACTACCACGGTGTCAAGAATAAGGGCAAGAAGTTCAACGAGGTCTTGGAAACACTTGAGCTGCAGGCTGAGGAAGTCGCTTTCATAGGTGACGACCTGATTGATTTACCAATTTTATCTCGTGTAGGCTTGGCGGTAGTTTCTAGCGATGCAATGGAATACGTGAAGCCTATTGCGCACTATGTTTCTAGATTTAAAGGAGGAGAGGGCGTTTTTAGAGAAGTAGGAGATTTGCTTCTTCATGCCAACGAGCAACTAGTTCCATTAATTGATACTTTATCCCAAACTGAAAATGATAAGAAATAACCAACCTATGCGCATCACTGATTCGGTGATATTAGGTGAAGAAAAACCTGTTTTATTTGCTGGGCCTTGTGCTGTAGAAAGCTTCGATATTTGTCTGGAAATAGGAACAAAAGTAAAAGAATGGGCCGAGCAGCACGGATTCTCTTATGTGTTTAAAGCTTCATTTGACAAAGCAAATAGAACTTCATCTGGATCATTTCGAAGTATAGGGATGGATAAGTCGCTGGAGGTTTTACAACGAGTTGGGAATGCCTTAAACGTCCCTTTGGTGACAGATATCCATGAAAGCTATCAGGTGAAGGATGTGGCTGAAGTAGTGGATGTGCTTCAGATTCCAGCATTTCTTTGTCGGCAGACAGATTTGCTTTTGGCCGCAGGCGAAAGTGGGAAAGCGGTCAAAATCAAGCGTGGCCAATTTATGGCTCCTGAGGATATGCAGTATGCGGTGACCAAAGTGCGGTCAACTGGAAACGAGAATGTATGCCTCACCGAGAGAGGTTTTTCCCTAGGCTACCATAATTTGGTTGTGGACATGCGCGGACTTCCGATCATGCGTCAGTTTGCTCCGGTGGTTTTTGACATCACGCATTCCGTACAGCAGCCTGGAGGGCAGGGCGGAAGTAGCGGAGGACAGCGGGAATTTGCGCCGATTTTGGCGCGGGCTGCAGCGGCGACGGGTATAGATGGGTTTTTTATAGAAACTCACCCTGATCCGTCCAAAGCACTCAGCGATGGGCCAAATTTGATTCCCCTTCACAAAATGGGAGGCTTTCTGGAAATGCTGAAGGAAGCATGGACACTTGGTCGAAAGTATCAGGATTTTGAAGTTGAATAATCTTTCAAGCTATATGATCAAGAGATTTATACTCTTTTTGCTCCTGAGTACTACTCTGGGGCTTTTTTGTTTTGGGCAAAGCACGGATCTGCAGGATAACATACGAATCCGACTGGAGCTAGATCAGCCCGACGTTCCGCTTAATGTTCGTCAGCATGAGCTTTTTGCCAAAGGCGAAATTTATCAGTTCTACACCAATCGGTTGTTTAACCCTGTTTGGACAGAAAAAGGGGTGCTTACAGAGTTGGCTTATGAACTGCGCTTTGAAATTAATCAAAGCAAGTTTGATGGACTGAATCCACAGGATTATCACTTGGATTTGATAAATCAATTCTTTTTTCAATTTGAGACCAACAAAAAACAAGCTATCTCTAATGCCTTGGATGACTTAGCAGATGTTGATTTGCTGCTTTCTGACGCTTTTTTCCATTTGGCAGCACATCTGGAAGTAGGGAAAGTAGATCCAAAGAAGTTAGCTGGTGATTGGGAAATCACCACAAAGACTTCAAAAGTATCCTATCCTGACTTGCTGAAAGTAGCTGTGGAAAAGAAGCAAATCCGACAAGCCTTAGAGACGCTATATCCTACGATCACGGTATATAAAAAGGGGAGGGAAGTGATCCGGGCGATGGATGAAATCCGAAAGCAAGATACACTGAACTGGAAGTCGGTGAAAGTATCAAAAACCATCAAGGTAGGTGAAACTAATGGAGGGATTCCAAATTTGAGAGAGCGGCTTGCCTTTTGGAAGTACCTTGGTGTCTATTCATTTGAAGACGAAAAAGAATATGATTCGACCATGTTTGTGGCGGTTCAAAAATTCCAACAGAGAAATGGATTAGAGCCTGATGGAGCCTTGGGTAAAAATACAATTAATGCTCTCAATCAATCTCCAGCAGATTTGATAGATAAAGCGGCTGTGAATATGGAGCGATTGCGCTGGTTGCCGGATACGCTGCGTGGTGCAGAGATGATCTTGGTGAATATTGCTAACTATCAGTTGGATTACCTGAGCAACCGGGATACGCTATTTTCTACACGGGTGATCGTAGGTAAAAAATACCATGAGTCTCCAATTTTTTCATCGGCGATGAGTTACATCGTGTTTAGTCCTTATTGGAATCTTCCAACTTCCATTGTGCGAAATGAAGTGATGCCTGCTGTGCGCAAAAACCCGAATTACCTTACTCAGAAAAATATGGAAGTAGTCACCTTTTCAGGCAAAGCTGTAGATCCTGCAACTGTGAATTGGAATGGGAAATCTATTCCTTACATGGTAAGGCAGAAGCCAGGTGCTACTAATTCCTTGGGACTAGTGAAATTTATGTTTCCAAATGAGCACAGTGTTTACATTCACGATACGCCTGCCAGAAGTCTTTTTACAAGAGAAGATCGCGCCCTAAGTCATGGTTGCATTCGATTACAAGATCCCGCATCTTTTGCGGCGTTATTGCTAAAAGGAGATAAGACGTGGACGCCAGAAAAGATCAATACAGCGATGCATCAAAATCACGAACAGATTGTTACTCTTGACAGAAAGATCCCTGTGGTTTTGCTTTACCTGACGTTCTGGGCTGATTCTAAGGGTCAAGGTCATTTCCGACAGGATATCTACGACCGGGATGCTGAGGTTTTGGAAGCACTTCGAAATTAATTCAGGTGATTTGCCCCAACTTGGGTAATAACAGTCTCAGTGATCAGTCTCCTTAGATTTGACTTCATAGTTTGAAATTTTCTTAAAGGTTTGAAAATGAATTAGAAAGGTTTAAATCTGGGGCTATTATCGGTTGAGATATTTAAGCGTACGAACTTTGACTAATAAGAGGCTGTACAATACGCCTTTTATGAACAAGAAAATATTTATCCCCATCGCTGCAGTTGTTTTCCTTGCTGTAGGTCTCGTCTGGTTTTTTAACCAAAGAAGATCTGATATCACTGACGAGCTTGAGCAGTATTTTACATCTGGAGAAGCTGGAGTTTTAGCTGAATCAGATTATGCGGTTTCCATTGAAGAGTTTTATACTGATCGAGAATATATGGAAGTATGGCTCTTCAACGGTTCCCTTTCAAAAAACGGAGAAGAGTTATTAGAGCAAATAGAGGATTCCAAGTACGATGGCTTGCAACCTGAAGATTACCATCTAGAACGGATTTATGCGTTATCATCCAATCCTGAAAAGGAGAATAAGAAATTCAGAAATTTATCTTCAGGTGAGAAAATTAGCCTTGAATTATTACTTACCGATGCCTTTTTTCGCCTAGCTCATGATTTGGAAAATGGGAAAGTAAATCCTTCCTCACTTGATCCAAACTGGAAGTTTGAGGAGAAGGAGACGGAAAATAGCTACTTAGAAATGCTTAAGGAAGTAGCTGGAGGAAGTTCTGTGGAGAAGACTTTTGAAAGACTTTACCCAAATTCAGAATTATATGCGCTGGGAAAGGAAGCAATCAAGGATCTTTATAAGATCAGAAATAATGATACTTTGGCTTGGGAGTTTCAACCTGTGGAGGGAGCTGTAGAAGTAGGGGAGCAGCATTCAGCTATTCCAACTCTGAGGAAAAGATTGATCTTTTGGGGTTTTTTGGAGCCATACGAAACAGAGGATGCTACCCTGTTTGACTCTACTATGTTTGCGGGTCTGCAGAAGTATCAGAAATCTAATGGGATGAATCCTGATGGTGTGATTGGTTCCCTAGTCGCAGAATCATTAAACAACAGTCCCCAAAATCTAATAGACATTGCTTCTATTAACATGGAGCGTCTGCGCTGGATGCCTAAAATGGATTGGGATCAGGAGATGGTACTAGTGAATATTGCCAACTATCAGTTGGACTATATGAAAAAACAGGATACGGCTTTTACGGCAAAAGTGATTGTTGGAAAAGAGTACAATGAGTCACCAACTTTCACAGCACCGATGAGTTACATCGTTTTTAGCCCATATTGGAATATCCCGGAGTCTATTACCAATGACGAGATTATACCGTCTGTAAAGAAGAATCCGAATTACCTATCTCAGAAAAATATGGAAGTAGTAGACGGAAATGGCGCTGTAGTGAAAGCTTCCCAAGTCAACTTGGCCAAAGAAACGGGATATAGAGTGAGACAAAAGCCAGGAGGAGACAATTCCTTAGGTTTGGTGAAATTTATGTTTCCTAACGATTACAATATTTACATCCACGATACGCCTGCGAGAAGCCTTTTTGAAAGAGAAACAAGAGCCTTAAGTCATGGATGTATTCGAATTCAGAATCCGGACCAATTCGCAAAAATCTTATTGAATGACAACTCTTGGGATGATGAAAAAATCCAAGCTGCCATGCATCAGGAAACGGAGGAAGTAGTGAAATTGGAAAGAGAAATCCCAGTCGTGCTAGTCTATATGACTTTCTGGGCGGATAAAGATGGGAAAGCTAATTTCAGATCTGACGTCTACGAAAGAGATCAGGCGCTTTTGAAAGCATTGAGGAATACGAAAAAATCAAGCCTTGATCAGGCTTGATTTTGATAAGTAATTGTCGTCTTTTCCGAAGATAAAAAGTAGAGAACCGTCTTTGATCAGATCAATTGCTTGTGTAGAAAGTTCGCTTGGAAGTGCTGGACAACCTAAACTTCTACCTAATCTACCGACAGATTTAGCGAATTCTTCTTTGGCATAATCAGCACCATGAATGACAATTGCGCGGTTCCGTGCTTGATCATTGAACCCTTTTTCCAAGCCATCCAAACGAAGTGAATAGCCATGTTTGCCAGAATAGGTTTCTGCAGTTTTATAAAAACCCAAACTGCTTTTGAATGATTCAGGCACATTTGAGAAGGTTTTTGCCATCAAGTCTCCAGAATTTCTTCCGTGAGAAACTACAGAATTCAGTAGAATTTCTCCGTTTTCAGGATCAATAATCCACATTCGCTTTTCGGTGGATGGAAGGCTAAAATCAATAACCGTAAGGACTTTTGACTTTAAATTGTCCTTCATTTTGTTCCAACCTTGGATAGCTAAATTGAAAACTTCTTTGGAAGGTAAAACTCCATTTTTTGCCTGTAGTGCATCGTAAGTCACAGAGACTGGATCGATGGAGGTTAGGATGTTTGATGAGTTTTCTTTGAAATCTGGATTGGGGAAAATTCCTATGAATAATAGGAAGGTAATCGCAAGAGTTTGTGAAAGCATAAGCATTTGGGTGATTTTGCAAATTTAGGAGGATATCCTGTGAGTTCAAACGAACTTGAAGTCAGTCTCTTATGATTTAGGTCATAAAAGTTGTGAAATTTCTCCGGGAACCACTGGGTGACTTTCTCGGTTCTTGGGGTGATGAGAAGGGAGTCTGATTTTGGTACAAATTATTATTCTGTAATTTTGCGTTCCCAAAATTATTTCACTGTCATTCAGGATACTCCAAGTATACTAACAGACATAACGAAAAATAATTCAAACAAAACCAGAAAAGCGGCTGTTTCAACATTCCATGAAAGTATCAGTATTTAGAAAAGAACATTTCAACGCGGCACATCGCCTTCACAATCCTGAGTGGTCAGATGAACAAAATCAAGCCGTGTTTGGAAAGTGTAATAATCCCCATTTTCATGGTCACAATTATGAATTGGTCGTAAAACTAAGAGGGGAAATCGACCCCAGAACTGGTTACGTATATGATATGAAAGTGCTTAGCGACCTGATAAAGGAGCATGTGCTGAGAAAATTAGATCACAAAAATTTAAATCTTGATACCGATGAATTCAAAGAACTTAACCCTACCGCTGAAAACATTGCAGTGGTTATTTGGAATATTTTAAGGGAAAAAATTGATCGAAAATTCGAGTTAACGATTCGACTTTATGAAACAGAAAGAAACTTTGTTGAATACGATGGGAATTAATATAACCCGTGCATCTGCTGAAGATATAGGAGATGAGCATGTAGGAACTTCCCTAGAAACTCCTCTTCGTGAGGATGCTTTCGAAATGGATGATGAGCTGAAAATTGAGTTGATTGAGAAACATTTCAGGGAGATTATGCATATCATGGGGCTTGACCTTACTGACGATAGCCTTAAGGGCACCCCGCATCGTGTGGCAAAAATGTATGTAAAGGAGGTATTCTCTGGGTTGAATCCTGCCAACAAGCCTGTCGCAAAGCTTTTTGAAAATAAATACAAGTACAATGAGATGTTGGTAGAAAAGAATATCACTTTCTTTTCTCACTGCGAACACCACTTTGTGCCGATCCATGGCAAAGCCCACGTCGCTTACATTTCTAATGGTTCAGTGATCGGATTATCAAAAATCAATCGAATAGTTCAATATTTCTCACAGCGCCCGCAGGTTCAGGAGCGCCTGACTATGCAGATTGGGAATGAGTTGGTAGAAGCTTTAGGGACGGACGATGTAGCGGTAATCATGGACGCAGATCACATGTGCGTAAGCTCAAGAGGGGTGAAAGACACAACAAGTTCTACACTTACCTCGTTCTACTCAGGTAAGTTTGAAAAAGACGAACAAACTCGAAATGAATTTCTGAAGTATATCAGTTTAGAGAGATAATTTTGAAATACTAAACCAACATTGAAACCGGGCTGAGAGGCTCGGTTTTTTTATGTCTCTTTTCGTGTCACAAGAATGGAGTTGAAGGATTTTAACTACTAAGGACACTCAGGGAGACGCAGAGATCGCGGAGTATGTTATTATACTTCTTTAAAAGGTGGATTGCGTTTGATTTAAATGGTGTTTTATGAGTGTTCCTCAGCAAACTTTGCTTGAAATATCCTGCTTTTATTGAGCCATCTCAAGATTTTGATGTCCGTGACTCACCCGTTTAAATGAGTTAATCAACATATAGTAGTAAATAATACTAGAGGCAACCATCAGAATCAAATCGAAAAGACCCTCAGAATAGGGGGTTGAGTTTGGGTTGAAGCCTAAAGCTCCAAAAGTGACGCCAATTGGAATTGCGATAATGAGGCAAAAAACAAATAGCCGAATACCTGTCACAAAGGACAGCGCGAGAAATCTTTTGAAAAAATCCTTACTATCTCCTGATTCATTCATATCAAAGGCTTTTTTAGAGCCAATCACCGTTATTGTGATCGTGAATAAAACCTGAAATAAAATCATCGCAATGGTTGAGGAATCATTGCCCGCCATAAAGGGTACGATTGAATACAGAACCAAGTTCCCAAGTAAATAATTGAAGATTACCTTATCTGAGATCTCCCCATTTCTAAGGCCTCGTTCTAATTCATGGATGTCAAACCAAATCATAACATAAAATTTAAAGTGATCATTTGTCTCTTTTAAAAAGCAGTAATAATCTGTGTGGCAGCTATTAACTTTCACTAAATTAATACTTTCGTCAAAATGAACTAGTGAATTGGGATGTTTTATTAGCCATTTCAATAAATTAAGGTTTCCAAATTCACTTTTCTACTTTGAACCTCCGGATCTCATACCTATCTTATTAGGAAATTGAAAATCATGAAGAACTTTAAATTCGCACTTCTTTTCGTTGGCTTGATAGCATGCGGTGAAAAAACGGATGAAACACAATCAGATGCCTATATTCCCGAGCTGGTGATTACCGATAGTTTGGTGATTGATAACCTCACCCAACTGGCTTTTATAGATGTCAAAGAGGATCATTCTGAATATTTATTCTATGATTTTAAGACTAGTGAGTTTTTTAGAATAGGAAAATCTGGAGAAATAATCCTTAAGGCTAATCGAAGTGAAGATGGAAAGGATAGTTTCAGGTCAAGGTATTTCACCACTGCTCATTATATGAAAAATAACCGAATTTTAGTGTTGACACACGCTCTGGCATCCATTTATGATCTTGATTTTAACCTGATAGAATCAAAAAAAGTTGATTTTGAACTAGTAACTAGAAATATTGGTGGAAGTCGAGCGGCCCTTACTTCCAATGAATATCTGTACACTTTCTCCCTTGATACCAATGGTGATGTTCAAGCAATATTTGGATCTGAAGAATTCAGTATTGCTTATCCTTTTATGACCGTTCGGGATATAAATTCACTGGATACACTACACAGCAGTTTTATACCAAAAGAAACTCAAATGGCAGCAAATCCTGGACTATACAATAATTTAGACCCTATAGTTAAAATAGTGGAGGACGAGATGTATGTTCTTTTCCCAAATTCACCTGAAATGTATGTGTATGATTTTCCTGAATTGCAGTTGAAAACTTCGTGGGATTTGAATCCTGGAGACTCTTACAAGCAAATAGTCCCCAACCATGATCCATCCTCTCTTGATGGGTTTTTTAACTCCCTAGGGAGTTCAGAATACAAAAGCTTTAGCTTTTCAAATGGCTACCTTTTAACAGTTTTTGAAGGAGCAGCCCCTCAGGATGAAATAGACGCACTGCCAAATAGGACCGTAGGAAGTCCTGAGTTCAATGAATTAAGTGATAAATACAAGTCAAAATACCATTACCAGATTTTCAAGGGTCAAGACAAGCTTTGGCAAGGAGACTTGAATGTCAACCTTTGGTCAGTTCGTGATGTGCTTTATTCCAGTGCCAAGCCTGGTGAAGATCCCGATGAAGTGGAAAAGGACGTACAGACCATTTATTTTTATGAGTTGAGATAAGTAGCTTTAAGAATGAAAAAGGTCTTAATCTACTCTTTGCTAATCATCTTTTCCAGTGTTTCTTGTTCTAGCCCTGAGTCAAAATCATTTTATATCAATTCCGTCTCTGGCTCAATTCCCATCGATTCCATGGGTTTGACTTTAATACATGAGCATATGCTGGTGGATTTTATAGGAGCTGATTCTGTGTCTAAGGAACGATATGATCAAGATGAGGTCATTGCCAAAGTTTTGCCATTTTTGATGGAGGTGAAAAAGTATGGAGTAAAAACGATTTTTGACTGTACGCCTTCCTATCTGGCCAAAGACCCAGTCTTACTGAAAAAGCTCAGTGAGCAATCTGGTATTCAACTCATCACAAATACTGGACTTTATGGAACACAAAAGGGAAAGTTTTTGCCTGATTATGCTTTCAAAGAAACAGCTGAAGAGTTGTCAGAGAGATGGATTACAGAATACGAGAATGGGATAGAAGGAACTGGCATCAAGCCTGGATTTATTAAAATCTCTGTTAACGAGGATAATCCTTTGGGTGAAATGGATGCAAAGCTGGTCAGAGCAGCTGGCCTGACTTATGAGAAAACCGGTTTGAAAATCTATTCCCACACTGGGACTTGGAAAACAGCAAAGCAGGAAGTTGAGATTCTTCAGAAAATGGCTGTTGAGCCTTCAGCTTTTGTTTGGGTACATGCGCAGGCGGAGCAGAATTTTCAGAACTATCTAGAAGCAGCCAAACTTGGAGTTTGGATCAGTTTGGATGGAATAGGTTGGAGTGTGGATGAATATGTGGATCGTTTATTTTTCGCAAAGGAAAATGGTTTTTTGGTAAATGTCCTGATTTCCCATGACGCAGGTTGGTACGATCCCGCCAAGCCAAATGGGGGAGATTTTGTGCCTTTTACTAATATCTTCGAAAAGCTAATGCCAGCGTTGAATGACAAAGGCTTCGATGAAACAGATTGGAAAATGCTTTTGGAAGAAAATCCGCAACGTGCCCTTGGAAATGGTCAATGATCAATGATCAATTGTCAAATTCAAGGATCAACAAACAAATCCATTAAACTAGAACAAAAGAGAGTCTAGTGCATTTAGAAGATGAAACAAGAAGCGTTGCGACGCTGCGTCGCCGCGTGCCTCTACTACAGCTGTGGAACATGCGCTTTGATTCCTTCTTTTGCCAGTACTATTCTTCTCAAAGTTTTTTCATCATCTGCAGGAACTAGGTCCTTGATAGAATCCAAAGCCTTCGCATAATAATCCGCCCAGGTGTCGAGGATTTTTTGTTCATCTTCTTTGGGCCCACCTTCAGCAATAGCTTTTTTGCTAAGCTGAACTTCTGTCATTATTCGTATTTGCGCTTTTGCTGCGATCATAGCTATCATATGATCTACAGTTTTCGCATCTGCATTCAATAAGGTATAAGCCGACACCAATGCCGCTGTACCTACATTGACCATGGTTTTTTGGGAGACTTTATCCAAGCGATCATTGTCTGTGTGGTAAAATTGATCTGTAAAATGCCAAAGCAACAGCCCAGGAATATCTGCCTGAAGGAAAGGAGTATGGTCAGATCCGCCTTCGAAAGGATTGGTTTTTACTACCCAATCAGCATATTCACCTTGAGCTTCGAAGTTGGTCAGGATAAAGTCATTCAAATAATGAGGTTTCATGTCTTCGACTTTCAATGGTCTGCCACCCCATTCGCTGTGTTTATCCTCTCCACGAGTCCAAATGGCACTTGGGTCAGGCATTTTCTCGATTAGGAAAGTTCCGCCAGTGACGTCTGTATTTTCTCCCACCATATCCAAGGAAATTCCCCAGTTGATCTCAGCATCCCTTTTATCTTTTTCTTCAATATATCTTCTCGTCGAAATTATCTCATCTCCCCACAGAAAAGTCAAGGTACGCTTCAGGTCAAGCTTTCCTTTTTGAATCAAATCTGCAGTAATTTTTGCCATTTCCAGTTGAGTTCCCACTCCGGTGGCATTATCATTTGCTCCAGGCTCTTGGATGTGTGCGGAGAAAACCAGGCTTTCTAAAGGGAATTCAGATCCTTTTACATTAGCCACAACGGTGAGTTCTTTCGATTCATAAATCTTCGTTTCTGCTTTCACCAGCACTTCGACTATGCCTTTTGCCAACTCAGATTTCAGTTTTTCTTTGGCTTCGAAAGAAAGTGCGATCGCCCAAGCGGGGTTTTTCTCATCGTATCTTAATCCTCGAAATTGGATGGAAGTAGTGTTTTTCTCAGGTTGCAAATAACCAGGCATATCATAAGTCAATACCCCTAGTGCTCCTTTCTCAGTCAGAGAAGACTGCATGGTTCTGTAGCTAACCTGATCTGAAAAGAGGATTTTTCCTTCTACTTCAAGAGTAGCAAGTGCTTCCTTGCTTTCAACATAAATCACTTCTCCGGTAATCCCTTCCACAGGAGTGGAGGAGGAGTACATATAAATCATGTTTCGGTTGGTCTCCGAGGAAAGTAAGGTTTCGTTGGAATCAACTATTTTCAAGGAAGCAGAAACTGGCTCCCAAGTTGGCTGACGCATCTCCCTGGTTTCTATTCTGTAGGTAAAACGATCTGAGTCCTTCGCTTTTTCCTCCAAAACATATCCAGACGCTTCGAGATTCTCAGCAATTCGATTTACCGTATTGTTAAAACCGGTATTTCCTGCTACTCTCCAATATTGCTCCACGAAGGCAACGGTCTCATAAGCTAAGTCGCCTTTGAATTCTGGTCTTACCAACTTAAAGTAAGGATCGGTAACTTTCTGAAGCGGAGCGTTTTGAGCAAAAGAACTTATGCTTAGAACGATGAGAAGAAGGGAAAAGGAAGTTTTTAGATACATATTGGAAAGTTGAATTCGATCGCTTGAAGGTCGCAAGATAGCCGTTTAGAGTTATTTCTTCCCGACTTTAAATCTCATTTTATATGTAGCATTAAGGTACCAGGGAATAGAGTTGTCCGCTCCAAACGCAGAGATGCTGACCGCATTTTTTCGGTTAGGGTTCTTAGAGTTCCACTCAGCTTCTAATTCTATTATTAAGCCAATTCTCTGGTATTTGTTGACTATGTAGTTTGAGACCGGTTGCCCCGAATAAAAAGAACGGATAAAGGATCCTCCTCCAAGCTGTAAGGAAGGGCCAGCTGAAAAAGCCAAATTGAATCCAGAAGGTCTTTGAATAATATCGTATTTGAGAGATGGGGTAATGAAAATTCCGGAAGATTGCTCATTGTTCTTGCCGTTTGAGTATTCAGGCAGTATTTTTTCATTGTAACTGCCCAGTGATTGATAAAATGAGAGACCAGCATTGAATGATGTTCTTTTGCCAAGCCTTACATTGAGTTCATTGGAGAAGTTAATCCCATAAAGATCATTCATCCCGTCAATGGATGAACCTAAACCAACTGTGTATTGAAGTTTGGGCTTAACCTGTGCATGAGAAATTATAGGTGCGAGAGCGAAGATTAAAAGGATCAGAAGCAGTCGATGTGTTTTCATGTGTTTAGAATTTATGTTTTAAAGGTTTTAATAGTTGATTTATCGAATTACTACTAATCTTTTTTAATACTAAACTTACTTTAGTTTAATTAACTAAAAGGTTGTTAAAAATCTATATATCAGTATTATGGAGGCTCAAAAACAATGAATGTCCAACCCTGAATTTTGAATAATGAAGTGGGTTCACTTTCCAACTTTCTAACCTTCCAACCTTACCACTTTCCAACATCTAACCCAAATCTTCCAATTTTCCAATTTTCAAATCCCTTCCAGCCAAACATTATTCTGTAAATTTTACAAGAACACTTCCTCAATTTAACTGACCTGCTTACCTTTGCGCATGGCAGAACAAATCTTGATCCTCGATTTCGGTTCTCAGTACACACAACTCATCGCCCGAAGAGTTAGAGAGCTGAATGTTTATTGCGAAATCCACCCTTATAACAATGTTCCAGAAATCACATCCGACATAAAGGGAGTGATACTTTCAGGTTCTCCTTGCTCGGTAAGAGATGAGGGATCTCCTGATTTGGACTTAGATATTTTGAGAGGCAAACTTCCTCTATTGGGCGTATGTTACGGTTCACAGCTTTTGGCTCAGAAATATGGGGGAGAAGTACTTCCATCTGAGATCAGAGAGTATGGCCGAGCAAACTTGAGTCACATCGATACGCATTATGACCTGCTCAAGGAAATGAGCCATGGATCGCAAGTTTGGATGTCTCATGGAGATACGATCAAGAATTTGCCTGATACTTTTGATGTAATCGCAAGCACAGATTCGGTTCGTGTGGCTGCATTCAAAATTCAAAATGAAGAAACTTACGGAATCCAGTTTCACCCTGAAGTAACTCATTCTACCGAAGGGAAGAATCTACTTAGAAATTTCGTTGTAGGAATTTGTGGATGTTCTCAGGACTGGACTTCTGATGTCTTTATCGATGCGAGCATTGCTGATTTGAAGGCAAAGATCGGTTCAGATAAAGTGGTAATGGGTCTTTCGGGAGGCGTTGATTCTTCTGTAGCTGCTACCTTGATTCACCGTGCGATTGGCGATCAGCTGATTTGCGTTTTTGTAGACAATGGCTTGCTTCGCAAAAATGAATTCGAAGAGGTTTTGGATTCATACAAGCACATGGGATTGAATGTGATTGGCGTAGATGCTAAGCAAAAGTTCTATGATGCACTTGCTGGCGTAACTGATCCAGAAGCAAAGAGAAAGGCGATCGGAAATGCATTCATCGAGGTTTTCGACGAAGAATCAAATAAATTGGAAGGCGTAAAATGGCTTGGGCAAGGAACGATCTATCCGGACGTGATAGAGTCGATTTCTGTCAAAGGACCTTCTGCTACTATCAAATCTCACCATAATGTGGGAGGTTTGCCGGATTTCATGAAGTTGTCCGTTGTTGAACCTTTAAATACACTTTTCAAAGATGAGGTTCGTGAAGTTGGACGTGCGCTGGAGATTGTGGAAACTATCATTGGGCGTCATCCTTTCCCGGGACCGGGGCTTGGAATCCGTATTTTGGGAGATGTGACTGCTGAGAAGGTAAAGACCCTTCAGGAAGTTGATCATATTTTTATCAAAGGATTGAAAGATCACGGGCTTTATGATAATGTTTGGCAGGCTGGCGCAATGTTGCTACCTATTCAGTCAGTGGGCGTGATGGGAGATGAGCGAACGTATGAGAAAGTTGTGGCGCTCAGAGCTGTGGGTTCTGTGGATGGCATGACCGCCGATTGGATCCATCTTCCTTACGAGTTTTTAGGCAAGATTTCCAATGACATCATCAATAAAGTTAAAGGTGTAAACAGAGTTGTTTACGATATATCTTCCAAGCCACCTGCAACTATTGAGTGGGAATAGGAGGTAGAAATTTAGATTTCAAATTTGAAATTGTAAAAACCCGGAGCATTGTCTTCGGGTTTTTACTTTTCAAGGCTTTTCGGCCTGAACTTTGGGTTTGAAAATAATGGGTTAAATTTGCAACCCATGTTTTGATGTTTGATTCACCTCAATAAAATGAAAAAATTTCTTTTAGTAATTCCGGTATTTTTCATCCTGAGCTTAGCATTTGCTCAAATCCCTACACCGGATGCTTATCGCAAGGCCCAGTCCGAACTTGCAGCCAAAAATTACTGGGAAGCTATCCCTCTTTTCAAACAGTTCACAGATCCCAAAGAATACGGAAATCTGGCAAATTATGCCGCATTTCACCTTGGCGAAGCGGCATTAGGAGCGAATCAACCTGCACAGGCAGTAGCAGCTCTGGAGCCTGTAGTGTCTGGAAATTGGGCAAAATCAGAAGAAGCAAAATACCTACTATCCGTAGCTTATTTTAAAAATCAGCAGAATATAGAGGCCTTGCAGCTGATCAAAAAGATCAAAGACGATCAGATCGTGAAGATGGCTGAGAATGCTACTTTTGAGAACCTCAAGCAAGTCAGTGCAAGTTTTATGATTGCACATCTTTCAGAATTTAAGGAGAATAAAGGCTATGGGGAAGCTCTCAAGCGGGTTTTGGAAAGTCAAAGCATTCTTTCAGCTACGGAGCGAAATGCTTATTATGAATTGCAGGGGAAAGCAAATGAGAGCACAAATGTGGTGAAGGATCAGGTATTGGATATTGTAGTGATATTACCTTTCACCAATTCTTCCCGCACCAATTTATCGAGCATTCCGCAAAACGATTTTGTTTTTGAATTATACCAAGGATTGGAATATGGAGTCGAGCAATTAAAGCTAAAGGGTACTCAGGTCAATATGTTGACTTTTGACTCAAAAAGGGATGTTGCTCATCTGCAAAACTTACTCGCTGATCCGGCTATTGCGTCAGCAGATATTATTATCGGTCCCATTTATCAGGAAGAAGCAGATTTGGTAAGCAGTTTTGCTGAAACTTCCAGGATACCTTTTGTTCATCCTTTGTCAAATCTGGGTGAGAGATTTGAAGAATTGAACTTCAGTTATTTATTCCGTCCTTCCGTGAGTTCCATCGCTGATGGGATTGTTGAAGGTTTGAGAAAGCAGAATTGGGGCAAAAGAGTTGCAGTGGGATACAGCGGTAGTTCCCGTGATGAGATGCTTGCGAAAATGTTGCAAAATCAACTAGGTAGAGCTGGCTTCCAATTGGTGAAATTTGAACAAATCAATTCAAGAAATACAAGTGATTTTTTGCAGTCACTGGGAATCCGTGGAGGGCAGTCGACAATGTCAGTGGATCAGGTGATTTTGCTTTCTGATGATCCTTCCATCGCTCAACCGGCATTTTCGTTGATGGAATCCATCACCGCATCTATCCCCACCTTGGTGATGGATTCCTGGTTGGGTTTCAACTTTGCAAATTACGAGATGTTGGAATTCCCAAATTTCTATTTCATAGGTAATAATACGCTGAATTTCTATAGTGAACCTATGCAGCAATTCCGCAATAAATTTTATAATAAGTACCTGAATTTCCCGAGTATGAACACCGCTATCGGCGCCGAGCTGATCAACTGGGTGTCATCCAATCTATCTGATAGCAAAGGTTTTGATTTGAGAAGAAATTTGGATCAGAATGCCTTCCAAGCTGGTAGGTTGACTTGGGGATATAATTTCCAGGGAAGTCATAATAATCAATATGTGCCTCTGTTTAAATTGGAAGCAGGCGAATTGAAACCTTTAGATTAAGCAATGAATATTTCTAAGAGTAAAGAGCTTTTTGCAAAAGCCCAAAATTTCATTCCAGGTGGTGTGAACTCACCAGTACGTGCATTTAGAGCTGTAGGTGGAGATCCACTTTTTATCAAAAAAGCTGATGGAGCGTACTTGTACGATGAGGATGGAAATAAATTTATAGAACTGATCAATAGCTGGGGGCCTATGCTCCTCGGGCATAATCATCCTAAGGTCAAAGACGCTGTAATCAGAGCAATGGAAGACGGTACCTCCTTCGGTGCTCCCACAGCTCGCGAAGTGGAGATTGCCGAGTTGATCGTAAGTATGGTTCCCTCCATCGAGAAAGTTCGCATGGTGAACTCCGGAACAGAAGCGACCATGTCCGCGATCCGAGTGGCTAGAGGTTTTACAGGTCGTGATAAGTTTATCAAAATGGAAGGGCACTACCATGGACATGGGGATTCATTTTTGATCGCAGCCGGCTCAGGGGCAATGACTATGGGCGATCCTGATTCTCCAGGAGTGACCAAAGGAACTGCCAAGGATACTTTAATTGCTCCTTATAATAATCTAGAAGCAATTGAAGAGTTGGTAGCTGCTAATCCAGGTGAAATTGCTGCCTTAATACTAGAACCTGTTCCTGGAAATATGGGCCTGTGTCTCCCGAAGGAAGGTTATCTGCAAGGTCTTCGAGATATCTGTACTAGAGAAGGAATAGTGTTGATTTTCGATGAGGTGATGACAGGATTTCGCTTAGCAAAAGGTGGGGCACAGGAAGTTTTTGGAGTAACTCCTGATATGACGACCTTGGGTAAAATCATCGGTGGAGGAATGCCAGTGGGAGCTTACGGAGGAAAGAGAGAAATCATGGAGTTTGTTTCTCCTGCTGGACCTGTTTACCAAGCTGGTACGCTTTCGGGTAATCCAATTGCCATGGCGGCAGGTTTGACGATGCTAAATCATCTGAATACAGATCCAACTGTCTATGCGGAGTTAACTCACATCGGAGAGAGATTGACCGCAGGCATTAAAAGTATCAATAATGAATTAGGCTTGAACTACACTGTGAACAGCTTTGGAAGTATGTATAGCTTGTTTTTCACAGATTCTCCAGTGGTTGACTTTGAAACGGCAAAGGCTTCTGATACGGCTTTATTCGGGAAATATTTCCAGGCTATGCTTAAGCGTGGAGTATATTTGGCACCAAGTCAATTTGAGAGTTTGTTCTTATCCACTGCTTTGAAAGATGATGTGATCGACCAGATCTTGAGTGCTCATAAGGAAGCAATGGTGGAGATATTGGGGTTATAGATTTTGTATTTATTCAGAGCAAAAGGGCAAGCTAAGCATATTGTAGCTTACCTTTTGGTTCTGGTATTTTCATCCCATCCTCTTTGGCAATTTTTAGCCAAAGTTCTATTGCTTGCTGAGCATTTTCCAATGCCTCTGTTTGATTGTCACCATGTGCTTTGATAGAGGGTAATTCTGGTACTTCAGATACAAAGCACTCGTCTTGATCACTCCAGTAAACGAAGATTCCGTATTTGCTCATTGTTTTGAAAGTTTAAATTGGATGATGATTTCTCTGATTTGTTTTACTTGATAGGGTTTTGCTTGGCCATCTTTGGTTGTTTGAATATTTATCATTTCAGGGATATCCTCTTTTTTATAAATCGTATGACTACCAGCACCGCCTCTTTCTTTAAAGCCTAGCTGAATAATTAACGTTTTCAAATCCGATATGGATAGATTTTTATCCGATTTACCAGAGAGAACCTTTAATAAAAGCTTTTCAAATTTACTCATTAGGTAGGATTGTTTTGAAATAACCTTCTAATTGCCTTTTCATAATTATGGATCTCCATCCAATATAATCACTAAGCTTTAAATTTCTTGATTGGATTGACGGCTATTTTTTAAAGGTTAAAAGTTGATTTTCGGACTATTTTGGATCAAATTCGTTTTAATAAAAGAACAAATAAAATATGTCCATCAAAGTTTACGGAATTAAGAATTGCAATACGATGAAGAAGACCTTCGATTTCTTGGCGGAAAAAGGAGTGGAGTATGACTTTATCGATTATAAAAAGCAGAAGCCAGATGCTGCGCTTTTAGAAGGTTTTTTGGAGAAAACGGATCTTGCTTCTCTTGTGAATAAGAAGGGGACCACTTACCGAAAAATGTCTGATGAGCAAAAATCAGCTTTAGAAAATGAGGAAACCGCGATCCCGATTCTAGAAGAAAATTCAAGTATGATCAAGCGTCCGGTGATTGTTTACAAAGATGGAAGCTTGAGTTTAGGGTTTGATGCGGAAGTGATTGAGGGGCATTTGAAATAGAGTTTCTCGCAACGGCGCGGCGGCGCGACGTAGAAAGTCGGCATAATTTCTAGGCTTCAAAACTTCGGTTGAATTCTTTCATTTACTTCTTTAGTGTTTTCTGGAAAATTGAAGACTTTAGGGAATGATTCTGGACCTACAATTCCAGAGTAGCTTTGATCAAAAACGTTGCGCCGCCGCGCCGCTGCGAGAAATAAATTAGTAAACGATTGTATCCGTCGGTATGGGCGGTAAGGTGAGATTGCCTGTTTCCAGGTGAAAACTGAATTGCGAATTATCCCCAGAACCTGCTGCCGGTGTATCGTAGACAAACACTTTTTCAAGCGCTGGATGACCCTGAAGTTTGTCTAGCTTGTCCATTGCTACTTTGGTCTCATTAAGATAGAGCAACTTTAGATTTTTGTTGCTGTTTAGCTTGTCTAGTTGCGTGCCGTCAATTGAAGTTTTATTTAGCTTCAAAACTGTCAAATTGGGAAGATTGGAAATTGACTCAAAAATCGCATCAGTTATGGCTGTACCGGTAAGGTCTAGATATACAATCTGCTCTTGGGCCGAGGTTAACAAATTCCAGTCTGTATCGGTAAATGCAGGAAAATTAATGCAGCTGATGTTTAGAAAGGAAGACCCTTCTTTAATTACCTCCGCAAAAAAACCTCGGTCTTTTAGTTTGGAAATGGAATCCTGAGGAACTTTCCCAACTTCCACCTCAGGATAGAAAGGATTTTCAATTTTCTTGAAAAACGGTTCTATCAATTCTTCCGAAATGTTGGATTCACCAAGTTTCCTGCTTTCAGATGCTCCTGATTCAATCCAGGCTTTGATCAATTCGATTTCTTCCTTTCTTGGCTGACGCTTGTCCTTTGGAGGCATGTGGTCGTCATGGTCCTCCGGCAAAATCATTCGCGTGAAAAGGGAACTCTCTTCAGCAACTTTTGAGGTAAGCACCGAACCATCTTCTCCACCTTTTTGAATTCCTTTGAAGGAACTGAGGTCTAATTCACCCTTTAGTTTTTTAGGATTATGGCAACTTTTACAATTTTGATCCAAAATCGGCTGGATGGCTCCCGTGAAAAACTCTACTTCTTCCCAATTATCCGAGGGCAGTTCAAGAGGTTCATTGTTACTCGTTTCACCGCCCAGTAGCGATTGCAACTCTGGAGGCAATACTTCTGTGAAGTAATCATCCCCATGCGTAATATTGCCTCCTAGGTGGCCGGTAAGTGTCAATATCACCATCAAACTTGCTCCTTTGATCTTCAGCTGCCTAGGTGTTGCCACTACCTTTTTCAAATGATACCACAAGCCAATAGAAAGAAGGGTCGTAAGTATGCCTAAGATGAGGTGAAACTTCACAGTGTCCCAGCCATATCCCTCATTCTGATATTGCAAAAATCCGCTGATACTAGCCAGACCAGCGGAAATCCCACCCAGTAAAAAAGCCAACTGGATAATAGGAGCATATAGAGCATACTTTTTCCCTGCCCAGAAAATCAAAATCACACCAAATACCAGAAAACCAATAGGCAAGTGAACCAAGATCGGGTGAAACCGCCCGAACAATGGCAAGATAAAATCAATCATTTGCGAAGCGTTCTTTAATGGCTTTCATGATAAACACATTGGCTTCCCATTGATCAGCGATAGGTACGTTAGAAAAGGGGACTGTAGGCAAGTAAGGCGGAGGACCGAATTCTGTCGTGATCGTATATACTTCCTGACCAGAATTACGGATGATATGCTCCCAAATATCCAAGTGGGTTTTAAGAGCAGACGCCCATTCTGGCGCGGCGGGATTGTTTACTTGCGGGCCTTCGGCAAAACCGACCCTAGCATGTATATGATCTACATACGGAAGGATTTGCTGTAGCAATGGATCATTCATACCGATTAATCGCTCATGAACAACCATCCAATGAGAGATGTCAAGGTTTAGTCGTAATTCCGGCGCTAGCTTGACCATTTCCACGGTAAGTGGGACATTGAAAGAAAATCTACTGCGGTGAGTTTCATGAACAATGCTAATACCAGAGGCTTTGCTTGCTTTGGTGGTTACATCGATAAAGGCTTTGTTTTCCTCCAAAGTCCAATAATCCGATCCTGTATGGGAGTTGATTTTTACTGGGTTCCATGCAATTATCTTTTGAAGATTTTCTTCATAGACTTTCAACGATTCGGCAAATGGAAGTCCCTTGTTTGTACCATGAAGGAAAATCACTTTTAGATCATGTTTTTCCAACCCGGCTTTTAACTCTTTTTGTTTAGCTTCATCATATGGAAACCATGTTTCAATCCCATCATATCCATCATTTTTTACACGTTCCAGAAACTCGTCAGTGGAAAATTGATTCCCCCAATCTGTCTGGAAGAATTGGATCTTTTGTTGGGAAAAAACTGGAGAAAGAAAAAAGATAAATAGTAAAGCAAGGAGGGTAATTCTTGTGCGCATGCAGGATTAAGCTAATATTTTATTAATTAATTCACCTTCAACGTCCGTTAGTCGGAAAGGGCGGCCTTGGAAATCATAAGTGAATTTCTCATGATCAAAACCCATCAAATGAAGGATTGTAGCGTGAATATCATGGACAGAAACCTTGTCTTCAACTCCAGAAAATCCAAAATCGTCAGTCTTACCATAAATTACGCCGGGTTTGATGCCACCACCTGCCATCCACATGGTAAAGGCATCTACGTGATGATCTCTACCCAAAAATCCCTGAGTTTTTCCACCACGATTTTCCTGCATAGGAGTTCTTCCAAATTCACCTCCCCAGACTACCAAGGTGTCTTCGAGCATCCCTCTTTGCTTCAAGTCAAGAAGTAAAGCTGAAATTGGTCTGTCTATTTCTCGGCATTTGTTGCGAAGCCCCATATCAATAGAACCATCGTGGTCTGTACCGTGAGTATCCCAACCCCAATCATAAAGCTGTACAAACCGCACACCTTTTTCTACCATTTTTCTAGCTAATAGGCAGTTGTTGGCGAAGGATTCAGCACCTGGCTTTGTCCCGTAGAGCTCATGTATGGACTCGGGTTCATCGTTGATGTCCATTACCTCCGGAACTTCTATTTGCATTCTGTAGGCCATCTCATACTGATTGATTCTAGCTAGAATCTCAGGGTCACCATAGGTGTTGAATTCCTCCTGATTTACCTTATTGATAGCATCAATGACGTTTTTCTTCAGATTTCTACTCATTCCCTCAGGATCATCCAGATATAATACTGGATCGCCTTTGGATCGACACTGCACACCCTGATAGACAGATGGCAAAAATCCTGAGCCCCAAACACTTTTGCCGGCATCAGGAGTTTTTCCCCCTGAAGTAAGCACGACAAACCCAGGTAGATTCTGGTTTTCTGTACCCAATCCATAAGTTACCCAGCTTCCCAAACTTGGTCTTCCAAGTCTAGCACTTCCCGTCTGCATAAAAAGCTGAGCAGGGCCATGGTTGAACTGATCGGTGTGTACTGCTTTTATGAATGAAACGTCATCAGCAAGTTTGGAAAAGTGAGGCAGGTAATCTGAGATCCAGGCGCCTGATTGTCCATGCTGGGAGAAATTGGCTTGGGGACCTAAGATGTTTGGTGTGCCTTGGATGAATGCGAATTTTCTGCCTTCCAGCAGTGACTGAGGGCAAGGCTGGTTATGATATTTTACTAATTCAGGTTTGAAATCAAATAGCTCCAACTGAGAAGGAGCGCCAGCCATATGAAGATAAATAATAGATTTTGCCTTAGCTCCATAAGGTGGAGGCAAAGGAGAAAGGGGATTCAGGTCTCTTTCACTAAGATTTAACCCCTTAGAAGAAGCAGAAGAACCTGTGTCACAGCCAAACATTAATGGCGCCATTGCCAGTCCACCAACTTTGGAGACACAGTCCATTAGGAAATGTCTTCTAGTTTGCTTTGCCAGCTTTTGCTGCGCAAACTCAACGAGCATTTTATCTAAGCTTTTCATTTTAAGGTTTGGTTATAAATTCATCCAAATTCAGCATGGCATTCGCCACAACTGTCATGGCGGCTTGCTCAGAGTTTACCTTTTGGTCTTTCCAGCCAAAGAAGGAATCAAGTTCTGATGGATTCTTTGAATACTGGGCTATTGCTTCTTCATGTAATTTTTCCAAGGCAGTTAGTTTCTGTTCCGAAATAGGAGTCAAAATCATTTTCTCATAACCATAGCTAATCGCTTTCTCAGGATCTGAATCGCCATGTGCCAGCATATCCTCAGAAAGATGGTAGGCTGCTTCCAAATAAACAGGATCGTTCAGCGTCACTAAGGCCTGCAATGGAGTGTTGGTTACTAATCGTCTACTCAAGCAGACTTCACGACTTCCTGCATCAAAGGACAGGAAAGACGGATAGGGACTTGTTCTTTTTAAGAAGGTATAAATACCCCGTCGGTGGGCATCTTCTCCTTTACTTTCTGTCCAGGTCCCTCCATTATAAACTGTTTGCCAGATGCCATCGGGCTGGGCAGGCATTACCCCAGGCCCATACATTTTTTTACTTAACAGACCGGAGACTGCAAGCGCCTGATCGCGTACTTGTTCTGCACTTAACCGGAACCGTGGTCCTCGTGCGTAATATTTGTTTTGAGGATCTTTAGTGAAAAGTTCTGGAGAAACTACTGAAGATTGCTTATAGGTTTTGGAGGTAACTATTTCACGAATAAGGCTTTTAATACTCCATTGGTAATCATTCATGGTTTTCCAAGCTAGATAATCCAATAACTCTGGATGTGAAGGTGGGTCTGATTGAGTTCCCATGTCTTCCAAAGTGCTGACGATTCCTCTTCCCATGATTTGATCCCACACGCGGTTTACCAGGGTTCTGGAGGTTAATGGATTTTCTTTATCCGTAAGCCAATAAGCAAATCCGAGTCGATTTGCAGGCCATTCTTCCTTCCAAGGATTTAACTCTTTAGGTGTTTCAGGTTTTACCTTGTCCCCCAAAATCATCCAGTTTCCCCGTTCAAAAACCCGGGTATCCCTGGCCATGTAGTCTGGGTTTTCGATCAAAATCGGGAGCTTGGTTCCATTGAAATTGAGAATATCTTCCCAACTTTTCTGCATAGCAGAATAGCCAGGTTTTTCTTCACCTTTCAATTTTGGCACAAAAGCAAACCAGATAAATCTAGCTGCAGTTTGGTCAGGTTTTGAATTAGGATTTTTGATTTCTAAAAATAAATCAATAGTTCCTTCAACTGACTTAAATGGAATAGGACGGATAATTTGCCCGGTTTTATTGATAGGGAATGAAGCTAAAAGCTCGCCCTCAGGTCCATCTTTTCTAATGTTCATTGTGCTACCATCCAGCCCTGCAGAATATTCCATCAGAAGTTGGTCTGATCCCTGTGTATTGATGTTTTTTAAATAAGCGGAACCGTTTCCCTCGATGCCTAACCACTTACTGTCCAGTAAAGTCGCATTTACAAAGTCAACTGCACTATGGGATGGGTATTTCGGCTCAAGATAGGTGAGGAACTCTTTCTTGGCTTCTGCAGCTTTTACGCCTTCGTTTTCCTTCACCCATTGGGTAATGCTTTCGATTTTAGTTTTTTCCTCGGGTGAATAGAACCTGAGTCTTGGTTCCTCGTCATGGGTGTCCTCATCACGGGTATTGTTGAAAAATGCAGCAGACTGATAAAACTCTTCATGCCTAATCGGGTCATAGGTATGGCTGTGACATTGCACACATGCCATCGTGGTGCTTTGCCATACTTCGTAGGTGGTGCTCACTCTATCCAACACGGCTGCAACCCTAAATTCCTCATCCTGTGTGCCTCCCTCATCATTGTTCATGGTATTACGGTGGAAAGCCGTGGCGGTCAGTTGATCTTCTGTTGGATTTGGAAGTAAATCTCCTGCTAATTGATTAATTGTGAATTCATCGTAAGGCATATCAGCATTGAATGCCCTGATTACCCAATCGCGATAAGGCCACATCGTTCGGTTTACATCGCGCTCATAGCCCTTAGTATCTGCATATCTGGCCATGTCAAGCCACCAGGTAGCCCATTTTTCCCCATAGCTTGTGCTAGCCAGCATTTGATCTACAGCCTCTACATAGGTGATTTTTTTAGAAGAAAAGGCTTCCTTGATCTCGGGAGTAGGAGGGAGCCCAGTAATATCCAATGCAGCTCTTCGGAGTAATTTCAAGTTGTTTTCCTCTGGAGAAAATTCAAGTTCCTGCTCCTCCAGCTTTTTGGCTATATAAAAATCAATGGAATTGGAAGATTCAGAGTTCTCGTCAGCGTAAAGACCGGCTGCAAGTTTGTTGTCTATTTCTTTAGGTTTTTGCACTGTTTGATATGCCCAGTGCTTACCCCATTTCGCTCCCTGCTTGATCCAGGTTTTGAGTAGTTCTATTTCATCTTTAGAAAGAGGTTCTTTTTCATAGGGCATTCTCAATTCAGGATCAGAAGAAGTAAGTCGTTTGATCAATTCACTCCCATTGGGATCTCCCGGGATAATTGCAGCATGGCCAGATTCCGTGATAGCGAAGGCTTCCTCTTCAAAAAGTACTGAGAAACCACCACTTTTCTTTACGCCTCCATGGCAGGTAATGCAATTTTTATTTAGGATGGGTTTGATCTCTGTGCTGTAGTCAATTTCTCTTTCCGTTCCAAAAAAGAAAAAGCCAGCAATTGCTACCAACACTGCAATTGTAAGAAATATTGTGATTTTGAGCTTATTCATTTAGACAGTAATGAAGCCTTAAAGTAAGGAATAATTGATTGTTTAAAAAGATACCAATAAGTTTTAGTGCGTGAGGACTAAATATGAATAAAAAAGTGTGTGTGGCTATGTATTAAAAAAAAGTTTTTCTCTATATGTTATGAATTTTCAGAGGTAGAAGGGGGGCATTATAGTGTGGCCTCTGAACCATCTAAACTCTGCACACAAAGTGGTTATAAAAAAATACCCTGCTTTTTGAGAAGCAGGGTGTTGATATTAAAATTTGAAGTTTGGAAGATTCTCCAAAATGTCCTTGGTCATAGCGTCCAGGTCATAGTCGTGTTGCCAGCCCCAATCTTTTCTGGCGCAGGAATCGTCAATACTATCCGGCCAGCTATCGGCGATTGCTTGACGGAAATCAGGGTTATATTCAATTTTGAAGTCTGGAATATGTTTAAGAATACTCTCGTAGCTCTCTTTAGGAGTAAAATTCATCGCAGCCAGGTTATAGCTAGAGCGGATTTTTACGGATTCACGGGGAGCATTCATTAGATCCAGTGTTGCCTTGATCGCATCTGGCATATACATCATCGGTAAAGAACTGTCTGCTCGCAGGAAGCAATCGAATTTCTCACCTGCCAAAGCTTTATGATAGATGTCAACTGCGTAATCCGTAGTACCACCTCCCGGAAGAGATTTATAGCCAATCAAACCTGGATAGCGTAGGCTGCGCACGTCCACATTAAACTTCTGAAAGTAGTATTCACACCATCTTTCCCCAGCTTGCTTAGAAATACCATACACAGTGTTTGGCTCTTTTACGCAGTATTGAGGCGTGTTGATTTTTGGAGTATTCGGTCCAAAGACTGCAATAGACGATGGCCAATAAACTTTATTAAGCTTGAATTCTTTGGCAAGTTCAAGAACATGTAGCAAACTTTCCATGTTCAGTTCCCAGGCGAAAAGGGGTTTTTTCTCACCAACGGCTGAAAGAACTGCTGCCAAATGATAAATCTGAGTAATTTTTTCATTCTTGACCAGATTTCTCAAACCTTCCTTGTCCATCACATCGAGAACCTGAAAGCGGCAAAAATCAAATTTAACTTTTGCTGATTCATTGAGGTCTGTAGCGATTACCTTTTCTGCACCAAACTGATCTGCCAGAGAACGAGTGAGTTCTGAACCCAACTGTCCTGCGGCGCCTATTACAAGGATTTTTTCCATTAATCTTTCTTTGAAAATCAACCTAAGAGGAGCTCTAGGTTTTTGTTTATATTTGGGTTTGCGACTGCAAAACTAAGAAAAAACTGCTTCCTGAGCAGGATTTTTGACCAAAGGAATCAGACGTTTTTGAATAACATAAAATCAACTAGCTATCATGTACGATCAGTTCAGACCCAAATTGCAAGAGGAACTTAAGGGATTAGAGGAAGCAGGTCTTTTCAAAAAAGAGCGTGTCATCACCTCTCCACAATCTGCAGAAATCACTATCGCTGGAGGTCAGAAAGTTTTGAACTTCTGTGCTAACAATTATCTGGGACTTTCTTCTCATCCCAAAGTGATCGAAGCGGCAAAGGCTGCGATTGATTCACACGGTTTTGGAATGTCATCCGTGCGATTCATTTGCGGTACACAGGATATTCACAAGGAGCTGGAAAAGAAGATTTCAGAATTCTTGGGCACGGAGGATACCATTCTGTATGCCGCTGCTTTTGATGCAAATGGGGGAGTATTCGAGCCGATATTGGGCCCTGAAGATGCAATTATTTCTGATGCTTTGAACCATGCTTCGATCATCGATGGGGTTCGTCTATGCAAGGCCATGCGATTCCGATATCAGCATAACGATATGGCGGATCTGGAAGCTCAGCTGAAGGACGCTGTTGCAAAGGGAGCTAAGCAGAAAATCATAGTTACTGATGGAGTTTTCTCTATGGATGGCACTATTGCCCAGTTGGACAAGATCGTGGAGTTGGCTGAAAAGTATGAGGCTTTGGTGATGACGGATGAATGTCATTCCACAGGTTTTATGGGTAAAACTGGCCGTGGTGTGCATGAGCATTGCGGAGTGATGGGCAAAATTGATATCATCACCGGTACGTTAGGAAAAGCTTTGGGTGGCGCTTCTGGAGGATTTACTTCAGGAAGGAAGGAGATTGTGGAACTGCTACGTCAGCGATCCAGACCATATTTGTTTTCCAATACCCTGGCGCCATCTATCACAGGTGCTTCAATAGCAGTTTTTGACCTACTTTCTGAGACCACTGAATTGAGAGATAAACTGGAAGAGAATACGAAGTACTTCCGTGAGAAAATGACTGCTGCTGGATTTGATATCAAACCAGGTGAGCATGCTATCGTGCCGATTATGCTTTACGATGCTGTTCTTTCGCAAAAAATGGCCGAAAAAGTCTTGGAGAAGGGGATTTATGTCATTGGTTTTTACTACCCGGTAGTTCCTAAGGGACAGGCTAGGATCCGTGTCCAAATATCTGCAGGACATGACAAAGCGCATTTGGATCAGGCGATTGCAGCATTTACGGAAGTTGGAAAAGAATTAGGTGTAATAGAGTAAGTTTTTGCCTGATAATGCAGGTAGGAGGTAAGTATACCTCAGAAATATCAAAGCCGGGATTCAATAGAGGTTCCCGGCTTTTTTGATGATTTTTTCTGACCAAAAGTAAAATTGGGTTTGGCCTTCCTTCTTTAGTCTAGAATCAGTTATCTCACGGTCACGTGGTAACAGCTCTGTTTTCTTTCTTTTATAAAAAGAATTTTGCCTGCGTCCTGAAATTCATTTAGGATCTTCTCAAGCTTTTTCTGTTTGCTTCTATTCCAATTTTTCTTTCCGTTAAATCTAATGTAGGAGATGTCAAAAGAGACTCCATAAGAATGAGAGCTCTCGCCGGAAGTTGCATTTGAATTTCTTCTTCTGAGGCTTTTTTGCTGTTCCGGAGTACGCGTTACCGATGTGAGTGTGAAGGTACTTTCCTTATCTGTCAATGTTTGAAAAGCTATTCCGAGTTCTTCCAGAACTACCTTTGAATATGGGGTAATGTAAGGATGGCTATGGGTAAGTTTCATTACTTCGTATCCATTCCCTTCATTTATTAGTATGAGTTTTCCCTCTTCGATGAGTTTATTGAAGTGACTTTCATTTTCTATTACACCAAAGCCATTGTTTTCTCCAGCGAAGAGATGTTTGTCATATTCCTTGGTGATAATGCCTTCTGGTATGGGAGGAATAATCCTTGGTAGAGGCAATTCAACTTCTATTGGCTCGGGATTTTCAGCCGGTTTTTTTGGTTTAGGAGTGCTAGTTAAGGTTGAATAGGTTTCTTTAAGTTGCTGTTTTAATTCTGGCATATAGGCTTGCGTTGCCCAAGCGCCTGCTGAAAAAAGTATAAATAAGGAAGCAATTTGGAAGAAAGGGATTTTTTTCATTGGTAAATGTGGTGCTTGATATTTTCAGATCTTGCTTATTAACTTAGTCTCGAGCGAAGCAAAGATTAATCCATAGTTAATTCGGGGTGAAAACTTATTTTGATATAGTTTTGAGAAAAGTGATTTTGACTCTCATTTATTAGAAACGATAACTTGACTTTTTTATGAAATAAATCCCAGAATTAATTTTTTTGAGGACTTTTGGATTTATGAACGGTAGCTTAAGAAGCTTCTAGGTGGTATGACACAAATGACGTAAGAATGACGTATCCTAGTCGCTAGTATTGTGAAGCCACAAAACTACATTTGAATTCTACTAAATGAACAAGAAAATGGATAGTAAAGCTCTTGGCGTAAAATTGAAAACTCTTCGGTTAAAGAATGGATATTCACAAGATGAACTGGCAGAATCTGCCGGAGTTAGTTTGCGAACAGTTCAAAGAATGGAGAATGCTGAGGCAGTACCTAGGATGGACACTGTGAAACGATTATTTCAAATTTTTGGATTGAGTCCTGATGAGGTAATGGATTGGACTCAGACAGAGGATAAGGGATATTTGCTAGGAATGAATTTGTCAGGTTTGATTTTTATAGTCCTACCACTTCTTGGTGTTGTTTTGCCACTAATACTCTGGATGAGTCGGAAGGATAAAATTGCTGGTGTCAGTGAATTGGGACGAAGCTTGGTGAATTTCCAGCTTACTTGGGCTTTAGTCTATTACTTATGGACTACCTTTTGTAGTTGGTTAATGGGGTTTTTTAACTTTTCTGGAAATGGTGATGTAAGCCCTGCTCTAGTCTATAATTATTTATATGTCAGAGTTGGCGGCATCTTTTTTATATACTTACTTGAAATCTTTATGATCTCTCTGAATACTTACAGAATCAACAAGGGTTTAAAAGTAAAGTATCTCCCCAAAATCAACTTCTTAAAATGAGAGAAGTTAGTTTTTGCTATGATGCTGATTTACTAGTCATTGCGAGCTTTCTTCGCTTTTTCAATTCATATTCCTCGATATCTTCAAAGCGGGAATCTACATCCAGATTATTCAGGTAATCATTGATTGTCTCCCTGATTTCCTGGAAAGACATGTTATGCAGGATTTTTCCATTTTTTGACATGGATAACTGACCAGTTTCTTCTGAGACAATTAAAACAATCGCATCAGTGGTCTCGGACATGCCTATAGCCGCGCGGTGGCGAAGCCCAAATTGTGCTGGAACTTCACGCTCTGTAACGGGCAGGATGCAGCGAGCGGCTTTGATTTTACCGTTGTGGATGATTACAGCCCCATCATGAAGAGGACTGTATTTGTTGAAAATTGAGATCAAAAGTCTTTTTGATAATTCTGCGTCTAGAATATCTCCACTTTCAGCGTAGAACTTCAGTTCAGTACTTTTCGAGATTACCATCAGTGCACCGGTATTGCTACCCGCAAGAGTTTTGGAAGCATCAATGATAGGACTGATATTAAATAGAGAATTGTCTTTTTTTCTCCAGAAAAAAAGCATTTCCTTCCAAACATTATCATCTGAGAGGAGTGAGGATCTACCAATCAACAAGAGAAATTTTCTGATTTCCGGAGCGAAAATAATGATAGCAGCGATTACACCAACTCCCATGAATTGCCCTAAAATGGCAGACAAGAGCTCCATTCTAAGCGCCCTGACCAAAAGGTAAATTAAATAGATAGATAGGAATCCTAGAAAAATCTTAATTGCAACACTTCCTTTAAGCAGTTTATACACTTGATACAATAGGGCGGCCACCAACGCAATATCAATGATATTAACGATGGAAATATCTAAAAATCCTATTTTGAAAAGTAAAGTCAAGGGTATAAAGTGTTGAATAATTTTAATGTTTCGTTAGCTTCTTTAACGTCATGTACTCTTAGTATGTTTGCGCCATGACATAACGCAAACATATTTAATGCGGTGGTACCATTCAATGCTTCATTTGGTTCTACACTCAAGGCTTTTGAAATCATCGATTTTCTCGAAATACCTACCAGTAGAGGTGAAGCAAGTGATTGAAACTGCTGAAGGTTACGCAGTAAGAAATAATTTTGATCGATGGTTTTAGCAAATCCAAACCCAGGATCAATTATTACATCTTTGATGCCAAACTTTCTGAATTGTTCCAGTTTTTCAGCGAAATAATACAATAATTCTCCTAAAATATCTGAATAATTCGTTTTTTTCTGCATGTTTTGAGGATTTCCTCGCATATGCATAGCGATGTAGGGTACTTGTAACTCTGCCACGGTTCGAATCATCTCCTCATCCAAGACACCTGCCGAAATATCATTTACGATATGAGCTCCTGACTTTATTGCCTTTTCAGCTACTTTTGCCCGAAAAGTATCAACTGAAATTAAAATGTCAGGATAATTGGATGAAATCCATTTTACCGCCGGAATCACTCTATCAAGTTCTTCCTGAAGGCTTACTTCCGCAGCGCCTGGTCTCGAGCTATAGCCCCCAAGATCCAGAATACTAGCGCCATAAGAAATATGTGATCTGACTAATTTAGCTACTTTATCGAGAGATTTTTCTGCTCTGCTTCCTTCAAAAAACGAATCAGGGGTCAGATTGACTATGCCCATCAGCTGTGGTCTTTCCCAACTGATTAGCCGACCATCTATTTGAAGGGTGTTTTTTTGGGGAAATGATTTATCTTCGATTTTGGAAGACTTGCCCGGTATAGGAAACATTAAACTAAGAGACTTTGGAGACGCAAACGAGTAACGAATATAAGGAAGTTATCAGCCGTTGTAAAGAACTATTTCGTAAGAAGACTATAGATTATGGTACAGCTTGGAGAATTTTTCGCTTATCATCTATCACAGATCAGATTTTTATAAAAGCTCAAAGAATTCGTTCAATTCAAGAAAAGGGAAGTCAAAAGGTAAATGATCCGATTGAAGATGATTTCGTAGGGATAATTAATTATTGCCTGATTGCCTTGCTTCAAATTAGCTACGTTAAAGACGAGCGAATGGAAATTCCTTTCGAGGAATTGGAGCCTGCCTACGACCATTGGGTAAGTGAAACACGTGGTCTTTTGGAGAATAAAAATCACGATTACGGTGAGGCTTGGCGCGAAATGCGTGTAAGTTCTATGACCGATATAATTTTAATGAAACTACTTCGAACCAAACAGATAGAGGATAATCAGGGTCAAACGTTGGTGTCTGAGGGTATTGAGGCTAACTATCAAGATATGATCAATTATGCTGTATTTTGTTTAATTAAATTGGACTATCATGTTTAAGCAAGGGTTTTTATGGGTGATTCGATTCATTGTCGGAAGCCTTTTCGTTTTTTCTGGGTTGATTAAAGTAAATGATCCTGTAGGTACCGCGATCAAATTGGAGGAGTATTTCGATGTATTTTCCAATGATATAGCAGGTTTTTTTGAATATCTAAAGCCTATTGCTTTGGAATTGGGGATTTTTTTAGTGGTGGTAGAAGTGGTTTTAGGAATCATGCTGATCCTTGGTGTTCGAAGCAAATTCACCGTTTGGGCCCTGACATTGATGATTTTATTTTTCACATTTCTTACGTTTTACTCCGCGTATTTCAATAGAGTAACTGACTGTGGGTGTTTTGGAGACGCAATCAAATTGACACCATGGCAATCATTTTACAAGGATTTAATTCTAGTTGTACTGATCGGGATTTTGTTTTTGTTCAAGGATGATTTGCCAAGAAACTCTCCAAAGTGGGCAAAAATAGTGGTGCAGGTCTCACTTATATTATCCTTTGTTCTAGCGATAGTAGCAGTTAGAAATCTCCCTTTCATTGATTTCAGAGCCTATAAAGTGGGAGTAAGTATCCCCACCAATATGCAACCATCTGCTCCATTGCAGTATACCTATGTCATGAAGAAGGATGGAGAATTGATGACTTTTGACCAATATCCTTCAGACGAAAGTTTGGAATTTGTAGAAATGAATTTGAAGAATCCAGATGCTCTTCCAAAAATTTCTGACTTCGCAGTCTGGAACGATGAAGGAGATTTCTCAGAAGAAGTTTTTACTGGAAATAAGGTATTAATTCTGGTTAGTAATATGGCTAAAATGAGTGATTCAAACCAAGATCAACTTGATCAATTAGTGAAATCACTTTCAGGATCACCGGTTCAGCCAGTTTTTGTAGCAGCAGCATCTCAAGAAGAAATTCAGAAATTCACACAGTCCAGAGGATGGGACGTCCTTTCATTGCAGGCAGATGCGACCGTGGTGAAAACTATGATTCGATCCAATCCAGGGATATTAGTGATAAAGGATGGAACTGTGCTTGCTAAATACCATCATAACAATACCCCAGAAGCTGTCGAAGTTTTGGATTTATTCATGAAATAGGAGATGGGGAAAGAATTGAAAATAGTGTTAGTAGGTTTGCCAGGTTCTGGAAAAAGCACCTTTGGAAGGCAGTTGGCCACTGTTCTTGAGTTCCCGTTCTACGACCTAGATCAGCTAATTGAAGAGCGCTTTCAATTGAAAATCCCTGCTATTTTCACAAAATATGGAGAAGGGAAATTTCGGGAATGGGAAACTGAAGTGTTACAAGATTTTTTAAACCGTAATGATTCTTTTGTCCTCGCCTCAGGTGGTGGTTGTCCCTGCTTCAATGATAATATGGATCTGATCAATGATAAGGCTGTTTCTGTATACCTTGATGTTCCTCTGGAAGAGATATCAATGAGATTGGGTTTGGCCAAAGTACATAATAGGCCGATGTTTTCAGGACTAGATCAAGGAGAAATTACCTTGAAATTAAAAAGCTTGCTGGTCGACAGGGATTACTTCTATCGACAGGCAAAAATAAAGCTCAGCGGAGAAGACTTCTCTGCTGAGCTTTTGGTTTCTGAATTGATACGTTTGATTAAAAGCTAAGGCCTAAAGTTAATACGCCATTGATCTGGTTGTTTTTTACTTCAGTGACAGGACCTACATTGTTATTTTGGTTATCCAGTACTTGATAGCTGCTGTAAAGTGTATTGAATTTTGAGTTTACCAGAGCAAAGTCCACAGATAATTTTTTGATTTTGACTCCTAGACCACCGCTGATTTGTTGTGTGCTTCTGTCAAAATCTGAATTCGCAATTGGGTCTCCATAATAGCCATATCCGCCTCTAATCCTGAACATGTTAAATTTATATTCAGCTCCAAAACGGAAGTTGATTGTACTTGTATAGAGATTTTTGATTTCCAAATTATCAGGTCCTTCATCAAAATCTCGCGATTTGATACTTGCTGCACTATAATCTAACCAATCTACATCAGCAGAAATAAATCCGTTTTTCCCTAAAAATACGGTTGCTCCACCGCCAATTTTTAATGGTGTGTTCAAGTTGTATGAACTCAGGAAAATATCTGTGAATTCTTGATATTCTCCCAAAACCTCTTCAATGTCATCTGTGGGGTTATAGACATATCCACTGTAATTAGCGTACATATCTGCAGAGTATTCGTCATTCAAGGTATACCAGGTAGGTGTCTCAAGCGTAAACCCTAGGTTTAAGTAATCTACTGGCTTATATATTAGACCTATGTTGAGGTTTACTCCTCCTCCATTTACCCGTAAAGTCTCTCCTAATGAAGAATTTTTTAAAGGAGCAGAGGTATTAAACTCTTCTTGATAAAGTTTGAATGAGGCGAAGTTCAATGTACGTACACCTACAGAACCTCCCACGAAAAACTTATAGTTGAAATTGGCTCCGTAAGCAAAGGTGATTTGGTTAGATGTACCTTCTTGAGTTATGTTTTCGTCTTGAAATGGCGCGTATTCTAAACCATTGATTGGTAAATACTGACCTTGGATTTCTTGTCCGTTAGAATTGTATGCGGGATTGATTTGATAAGTGTAATATGCAAGATTTGTAAGACCTGAAAGCTGTTCTATAGGGAAGCCAGTCGCATCTTGTACATAGAAATCCATAATGGATGTTTCTCCTTCTATATCAGAGAAATAACCATATTCAGTGTTGAAATTAGCAATTCTCTGAATACTAATACCAAATGATCCGCCCTTGAAAGCTCCCCTGTCAAATTCACTTTTTGGGTTTGCCATTACAAAGCTCGCGTTAGGTAAGGAGAAATTTGTGGTGTTATAACTTTTACTTTGCCCCAAATAACTTGTTTCTACTCCCCAATCTGTATAACCAATGGTTACACTAGCTTCTGAAGATCTAAAAAAGCCTAGGCCTGCAGGATTGCCAGCAATATTAGATACATCACCACCTAAAGACCATTGGGTCCCTCCGACGCCCATTATTCGAGCTGAGCCAGCTTGGCGAACTTGACTGAATCGGTAAGCATCTTCATAATATCCGCTCTGTGCAAATAGGGAGGATGCTGAAATTAAACATAGTGATAAAACCAGAATGGATATTCTCATTTAGATTTGATTTGAGTGTAGTTTATAAACGTGAAGTTGGGATAGAATTGTTACTAATTTTTGTTTTCTTCTACTAAAAATTCTCAATTAAAAGAATCTCTTAACCTAGCTACAGTAGTCAGAAATAAATAAGGCAGTGATTCCACTGCCTTATTTCTAAATATTTTGAATCAAAAATTAATTTCCTCTCCCGCCTCTTGATGAAGTACCCGAGCTAGTTCTTGTGGCTCCTCCAGTAGAACCACCAGAACTTCTACTCGGTGAGCTCATAGTCGGCATAGTGCTTCTAGTTGGTGTAGTAGTTCTAGTAGGTGCAACAGTCCTTGTATTTGTATTACTTCTGTTATAGGATGGAGAAGAAGTTCTTGAAGGAACATTACTTCTATTATAAGAAGGACTTGATGATCTTGTATTGGTTGGGTAAGATGATCTTACCGATCCACTTCGCCCTGTATTGATTGATCTTGTATTCGTAGAATTGACACTTGGTCTAGCTGATGGCATAGCACTTCTCGTTCTAGAAACAGGTCTATCCATGGCCGCAGAATTAACATTTCTAGCACTGCTTGTTCTACTTCTAGAATTATAATAGTCATTCTGTGAAGAACTAAAGTCTCTAGCTGAAACTCTAGAATTGTCAGAATTTGATATCGATCTCCTTGAAGGAGCTGAATTATTATTTAGTACATCTCTTCTAGCTTGTGCTCTAGCTGTACTTGGCTGAAGTGCTACGTTAGAAGCATTTCTACCCATAGTAGAAGCTGCAAGAGATGATCCTCTTGTTGGTCTTGCTCCTCTCACTACTCTACGATCTCCATATTCACCACCTGGAAGAATATATATTGGATTACTAGGGTATAATGGAGGATAATATCCAGGATATCCGTAGCCATAACCATATCCACCCATTCCATACATAGGTCTGAAAGGATCATAAAAACCTCCATATCCATACATTGGAGAATAGAAAGGATTTCCAAAACCGAAACCGAAGCCAATGCTTAGGTTAAAACCTGGTCTGAAGCCATATCCCATGCCCATGTAAGGATTATAAAATCCTCCCATACCCCATGGGCTCATTCCGTACATCATTCCCATATTGAAAGCCATGGAAGATGAAAAATTGGAGTTTATTCCTGAGTTCCCTACACTATAGTTATTGTATGCATCAATATCTACATTGCTTTCTTCTCCTGTAGCTTCATCAAAGTATACAATATCATCTTGTTCTGTGTTTTCTTCCGCCTGATATCTTGCGATGTAGTCAGGGTTTACGTTTCTAGAACTGAAACTTTCCTGAGGAACAGTTTCAGAAGTAGATAGTGTTTGGAATTGTCCTGAAGTATTGTTTTGCACAGCATATTCGGTTGCTACTTTAGCATCCGACGCCATGAAATACAAATTGTCTGAAGTATCTGTAGTAGCTAATTTGTTTGTGCTACAAGATGCCAGAACAGCTGCTCCGAGGATAAATGATGATGTTTTGATTAAGGAATTCTTCATAGTAGAAGTTTAATTGTTACTTTCTTATACGAGCACCTGGGTGAAGGGTTATACTTTTTACTTTATATTTGCCCCGCATAAGTTAAGCAAAATTAACTATAATCTGTATCTCAACCAACCACAATGAGTAAAGGACTACCTAAGAGAAGCGAGGATTATTCGCTTTGGTACAATGAATTAGTGAAAAAAGCCGATTTGGCGGAAAATTCAGCTGTAAGAGGCTGCATGGTGATCAAACCTTATGGCTATTCTATTTGGGAGAAAATGCAAGCTGAGCTTGATCGTATGTTCAAGGAAACTGGCCATTCAAACGCTTATTTCCCACTTTTTATCCCAAAATCTTACTTGAGCAAGGAAGCCAGCCATGTTGAAGGTTTTGCTAAGGAATGTGCTGTAGTTACGCATTATAGACTCAAAAATGCCGAGGATGGTAGTGGGGTAATTGTAGATCCTGAGGCTAAGTTGGAAGAAGAGTTAATCGTTCGTCCTACTTCAGAAACTGTCATATGGAGTACGTACAAAAACTGGATTCAATCTTACAGAGATCTTCCTCTTCTTGTGAATCAATGGGCTAATGTCGTTCGTTGGGAAATGAGAACAAGACTTTTTCTTCGCACTACAGAATTTCTTTGGCAGGAAGGGCATACTGCTCATGCTACCAAAAAGGAAGCTGAAGCAGAGACATTTCAAATGATGAACGTCTACGCTCAGTTTGCGGAAGACTTTATGGCGTTGCCAGTAGTGAGAGGGCGGAAAACTGAGAGTGAGCGTTTTGCAGGTGCAGATGATACCTTATGTATTGAAGCATTGATGCAGGACGGAAAGGCTCTTCAGGCAGGTACGTCTCATTTTCTAGGGCAAAATTTCGCCAAAGCTTTTGATGTCAAATTCGCTTCCAAAGAAGGCGGTCTGGAATATGTATGGGGTACTTCTTGGGGTGTCAGCACACGATTGATGGGAGCCTTGATCATGGCTCACTCAGATGATAATGGATTGGTGCTACCTCCAAAACTTGCTCCGATCCAAGTGGTAATTATTCCTATTTACAGAAAAGACGAAGAATTTGACGCGATTAGCGAGAAGGCAAATGATATCATGGCTGAGCTGCGCAAAGTTGGAGTTTCGGTGAAATATGATAAACGAGATACATATAAGCCAGGGTTCAAATTTGCAGAGCATGAATTGAAAGGTGTTCCTTTGAGAATTGCTATCGGTCCTAGAGATTTGGAAAATGGCACTATTGAAATTGCCAGAAGAGATACACTAACAAAAGAGCAATTTGAATTAGCATCTCAGCCAATCTCGGAAAAGGTCACATCCATGCTTGATGAAATTCAATCAAGTATTTATTCCAAAGCGTTTGAATTCAGAGCTCAGAAGACAACTGAAGTTAATTCATGGGAAGAATTCAAGGAAGTTTTAAATGGGAAAACAGGGTTCTTGTCTGCTCATTGGGACGGCACTGCTGAGACGGAAGAGAAAATCAAGGATCTCACTAAAGCAACTATCAGGTGTATTCCTTTGGATAGGCAAGAAGAGGAGGGAGTCTGTGTCTTTTCGGGCAAACCTTCCAAAGGAAGAGTCCTCTTTGCAAAAGCATATTGATTTACGAGCCCGGAATTATCCGGGCTTTTTTTGTTTTATTTAGTTAAGGGTAACAAGGAAACTTGTATTTTAGACATCTATTCTTTTCAATAAAGTTTATGACCGTACTAGTTCTTTCAAGTCTTTTAATTATTGGCCTTATACTTTTATTAGCTGAGGTGCTTTTTGTGCCTGGGACAACCGTGGTTGGGATTTTTGGACTTGCTGTTAGTTTGGCAGGAGTTGCCTATGCATTCTTGAGTTTTGAACCAGCTATTGCATGGTGGATTACTGCCGTCGCAGTTATTTTGAACCTTGTGGCCATCGTGTATGGTTTTAGTTCAGGAGTTTGGGATCGCTTTTCTCTTAAGTCTGCAATTACAGGAGGAGCATTTGACGGACGAACAGATAGCTTACAAGTAGGGATGCCAGGTAAAACCACTTCAGATCTAAAACCAATAGGGAAAGCTAGCTTTGGAGATGTGGTGTATGAGGTGAAGTCCGAAAATGGTTTTATTCCCGTGGAAACAACTGTGACAATTATGAAAATCGAAAACAATACAATTTTAGTTAAATAATATGGAGGCACTAGACCCATCAAGTTCAATGTTTATTCTTGTCGCTGCAGTGGCGGGAATCGTCTTACTTTTCATCTTCTTATATTTTGTACCTGTAAATCTTTGGATTACAGCTCAATTTTCGAATGTAAGAGTAGGAATAGGGGAGTTAATAGGGATGAGAATCCGAAAAGTACCACCTAGTATTATCGTAAATTCTCTGATCACCGCAACTAAAGCGGGGTTACAATTGACAACAAATGATCTGGAGACACACTACATGGCTGGAGGTAATATCCCTAATGTCATAAGAGCACTGATCTCAGCGGATAAAGCAAATATCAACTTGACTTTCAAACAAGCTACAGCGATTGATTTGGCAGGTAGAGATGTGTTTGAAGCAGTTCAAATTTCTGTTAATCCAAAAGTGATCAATACACCTAATGTTGCTGCTGTAGCTGCAGATGGTATTCAGTTGATCGCCAAAGCAAGAGTTACCGTACGTGCAAACATCGCGCAATTGGTCGGTGGTGCTGGAGAAGAAACTATTCTTGCTAGAGTAGGTGAGGGCATCGTTACTTCCATCGGTTCGGCTGCTACTCATAAGAGCGTACTGGAAAATCCTGATAAAATTTCTAAGCTAGTACTTCAAAGAGGTTTGGACGCTGGAACGGCATTTGAAATCCTGTCAATTGATATCGCAGATATCGACGTGGGAACAAACATCGGTGCGAAACTTCAAATCGATCAGGCTTCTGCTGATTTGAAAGTAGCTGAAGCAAGAGCAGAAGAAAGACGTGCGATGGCTGTAGCACTTGAACAAGAGATGAAAGCTAGAAATGTGGAAATGAGAGCGAAAGTAGTAGAAGCTGAAGCTGAAGTTCCGAAAGCCTTGGCAGAGGCGTTCCGATCTGGGAGACTTGGCGTGATGGATTACTACAAAATGGAAAATATACAATCAGATACCTCCATGCGGGAATCGATAGCTAATTCTGATACGGATTCAAAAGATTCTTCCAAAGGGAAAAATGAGAAAAAATAAAAAAAGGGGCTTAGGCCCCTTTTTTATTTTTCTTACTAGTCTCTTCAACGGTTTGAATCACCGTGGGAACAAATTTGCTTTTTGTGAAAATCTGCCCATTAGCAAAATCAACTAATATCTCTTCGTAAGCCAATGGCAGGATGATTTTACCAGCTTCATCTATGATACCCGTAAGTCCATCTTTTTGAGCTACAATGAAATTCTTTCGCTCTCTTCGTAGTGCTTCAAACTCTGCAGGAATGACAACTGTACCTTCGCTGTCGAGAAGCCCAGTTTTACCTGCCTGCTCTATCATGTAATATCCGTCATTCGTTCGGTAAATATCGTCAAAGCCATTAGTATTCACTGGAGAGCCGAAAGTGTTCAAAAGGAAATATTTGCTATTTGCTTTTGCTATCGCAAATCCTTTCTGAAAAGGCTTGATCTCTTCCCATGTCGGGTCGGATATTAGCTCGCCGGTGGAATTGATCAATCCCCAGTTTAAGCTTGATTTATATGCCGCAATATTCTCCGAGAATACTGTTGTTTCTACATACTGAGGTTTGATGACCCAAGTTCCGGTGGAATTCACGAAACCATATGCACCGTTAGATTTTGCCGCAAAGAGACCTTCATTGCCCAGCTTAATTTCTTCTACCTCAAGCATTGGCTGCACCAACCAGCCCTTTTTTCCAAGTAAACCCATTTTGTTGTCACGAAAATAGACGTTGTACAAGTCTTTGCCGATTTTCTCTACTTTCGTCATTCCCACATCATCAAGCAAAATCCCATCATCCTCCATCACTCGACGAAGTTTGCCATGAATGTATTCCAGCATGATGTCATTTTCGAATGTGATTTTGTGAAATGAATTGTATCGGATGTTGGACTTGATGTCATTTCCTTCGATTAACAAATACTGCGATTCATCAAAACCGTAATAAAAATTACCATGGGTGTGCTCTAGTGTGTCAATTACTGGATCTAATACATAATCACCTTCTCTATTGATCAAGCCAAACCCACTTTCCTCTTTAGCTAAAACAAATTCTCCATCATTTGCTTTGAGAAGTTCGAAGGCCTTGTCAGGGTTTGATGATAAGGGCAAAGAGTACTCGTTACCTTTGCGTGTGATAATTAAGCCGGTTTTGGTGATTATTGCCTCATCCAATTCCCCTAAATAAGTGGTTCTGTTGTTTCCTCGCTCAAACAACCAATACTCATTTCCTTTGCTTGCTAAAAGCATGTTGAAATAGGTCTGGATTTTTTCATACTCCAATGGCAAAACTTGCTGTCCATATTCATGGAATGCTCCGATTCCTTTTGGCCCTTTGACAAGAATCCAAGGCTCTAAATATTGATATACTTCAGTTCCTACTAAAGAAACGGCAGGCCTCAAATCATTGGAAAGCAAAGAAAGTTCGCTCCCTTTTTTGCCAATTTTCACAGTCTCACTTAGCAGTTCTATCTCATCATAAATCAAGCGTGACTGAAGTTGAATATTGGTGTTATAAACCTCCCAGGATTGAGAATGAGCTGCCTCAGAAATAAAAAATGTGGAAAGTAAACATACGAGTAGCGTAAAATTTTTATGCATTTAGGTATCGGTTATTCGGAATGGTCCTAAAGTTAAAATGACCAAAGGTTTGATTCAATCCTTTGGTCATTTTTATTAGTGATTGTAGTGCAAGCTACTCAGTTTTAATTTTTTCTAGATCAAACAGATCGGATAAGATTTGAATCATTTCCTCAGCTTGATCACGCTGGCAAGCTGCACGAAGTTGTACCACTGGCACTTTAAGGACCTTCTGCATCATGCTTTTTGTGATTTTGTCAATCACCGCATATTCCTTTTTATCCGCATTTTTCATAAATCTCGCCATTTCCTCCTGACGGATTTGCTCCAATGACTGCTTGAGCTTATTGATAGTAGGAGAAGCGATCATTTCTTTTTTCCAATCAAAAAACTCCTTAATTGTTTCTTCAATGATCTCTTCCACCTTAGGAACAGAGGCAAGTCGTTTCTCAAGTGTTTCCGAAGCTTTGCTTCTGATGTTATCTACATTATATAGTATTACGCCAGGAACGTCCTCAACGGATGTTTCTATACTTCTCGGTACAGATAGGTCTACGAATAATTTGTAGCTATTGATCTGGAATTTCTTCACCAATTCCTTAGTGATAAATGGCTCAGAACGTTGAATAGATGAAACGATCACGTCAGCTTCTTCCATTGCTTCCAAACAATTCTCAAAAGGAACGACTTCGAAGCCCATTTCTGCAGCAATAGGTTCTGCTTTGGATAAAGTCCTATTGGTAATTTTGATTTTTGCAGATGGGAGATGAACCATGTTTTTGGCTACATCTTCACCGATTTCGCCGACACCGATCAAAAGAATTCTTGGCTCGAAGGTATTTGAGGTCAAGCTTTCTATGAGTTCAATTGCAGCATAGGACAAAGAAGCAGCTCCATCTCTGAAGGCAGTTTCTTGGACGATTCGCTTATTGGTGAAAAAGACCGTATGCATCAACCTATGCAAGAAAGGACCAGTCATATTCAGATCAGCAGAAGCCTGATAAGCTCTTTTGACCTGGTTGGAAATCTGAATGTCACCTACTACCTGTGCCTCCAGACCCATTGAAACTCTAAACAAATGCCGGATAGCGGCTTTGTCATCATTGATGATCTCAAAGTACTCGAGGTAATTAACGATGTCAACTAGTCCTTTTTCCAGGCCAATCAATTTAATTATCTCGATGCTAATGTCTTGATCATGGGTGTAATAAACTTCTGTCCTATTGCAGGTAGAAAGTATCAATGCGTCATTTAGGTTGAAAAAGTCTTTGATTTTCAGTAAGATACCATGTACTGCCTTTTCGTCCAAAGAAATGATTTCTCTGATCTGAACAGGGGCATTTTTGTGGGATAAACTGAGTGCTCTAAAATTGACTTGCATCATTGGTAAGCTTGGACTGCAAATTTAACAGACAAAGCCACGAGAAGTGCCATTTTGGGCAAGGATCTCTTAATTTGGAATTTGTCTAAATAGTATTTTCAATCTGACAGTGCAATGGTAGCAGGTATTGATTTACTAATCAAATACTATTAACTTATGTCTTATTGATAGCGTCTATCATTTTTTTTGAAATACCTATGAGAGCTAGATTTTTTTATTGGCTGAAAATATACTTGGGCTTTTCCCGACAGGAATCCAAAGGTTTCGTTTTGCTCATCCCTTTTTTGCTTCTTTTGGTAGGGGCAAAAGTTGTAGTAAAAGAAGTAAGAAAATCAAAAGCCGAGAACTTTCATGTTCAGTATTTGGCGACTATTGATAGCCTCGAGAGTGCTGGAGTGTTCCTAGTTAGTTCGCATTTTGCTGTTTTCAATCCTCAGGATACAATTATTAAGAGGTCAAATGAGAAGCAGCTCGAAAACCTCAATCGTATCCCTTTTGCAGAAGCTGACTCGGTATTATTGCAGATAGTGCCAGGCATTGGGCAAAGCACAGCGAGTAGGATAGTGAAGTTCAGGGAAAATCTGGGTGGACTTCATAGTAAAAATCAGCTATTAGAAGTGTATGGACTAAAGCCAGAAACAATCGATGCCATCTGGGAATATTTTGATTTCACTCCTACTATTTTTAGAAAAGTCAAAATCAATCAAGTGGAAGTGGAGGAACTAGCAAAGCATCCGTATGTAAGCTATTCCGAAGCAAAGGTTTTGATAGCCTACAAAAAGCAACATGGAAGCTATCAAAGTTCTGATGATTTTTTGAAAATCAGAATTTTCAAGCAGGAATGGATAGATAAATTTTCTCCTTATCTGGATTTTGAATAGATCTTTAATTCTCCTTTTCCCAACTGAGCGATTTTCCCCATCTTTGATCCATGGATTCTAATCTGGATCAAGTCCAATTACCCCAACTAAATCTTCCCCATTTCGAACCCCAACTTCTAGAGAAGGAAGGTCGTCTTTGGATATTTGATTCGCTTCGCAAAAAGCATTTGGTATTGACTCCCGAAGAATGGGTTCGCCAGCATTGGATCAATTTCCTAATCAACCAATTGAAATTCCCCAAAGGGCTTTTGGCTCTTGAAAAAGGATTGCTTTACAATAAGCTAATCAAAAGAACTGATTTGGTCGTCTGGGATAAAAATGGGAATCCTTATTTGCTGATTGAGTGCAAAGCTCCTAAAGTGAAGTTGACTCAAAAAACGATAGAGCAGGCCTGCATGTATCATAAGGAATTGAAAACCCCTTTTTTGGTCATTACTAATGGGCTGCAACACATTTGTCTTAGCTTTGACTCGGTTCGGGAGAAGTTTACTCAGGAGAAAAGTTTTCCCGAACCTCCCGTTTAAATCGGATGTTGTAAATTTGACTCTGAGATTTTCTCGATTTCACAGGTTATCACCCTCATTCATTATGTCCAAGACTTCTTCCTCTCTTCCTTGTGATCTCTGTGCCAGCCGGAAATTCTCCATGTTTTCCGAACTAACGGAGGAGCAAGCCTGCACTATTTCTGACAATAAAAACATGATTTCTCATCGGAAGGGGCAAGTTCTTTATTACGAAGGAGCCAAGCCGCTTGGGGTTTATTGTGTGAATTCCGGCGTGATCAAGGTTTTTAAGACTGCTTCAAATGGAAAGGAACAGATTATTAGTTTGGTGAAGAAAGGCGGCCTTTTGGGCTACACGGCCTTGCTTGGGGAAGTAAATTACACGAATTCTGCGACTGTAATTGAAGATGCTAAAATCTGTTTTATCCCAAAGGAATCGTTTCTAAAAACCATTCTGAGCAGTGGGCCTTTTTTTAAAAGACTGACGAAAGCCCTCAGTCATGAGATTGGTGTGATGGAGGAGAAATTGGTGGATGCTTCGCAAAAGAGTATTCGTGAGCGACTGGCTTACCTGCTTTTACAACTTGCCAATTCCTATGGGTTGGATGGAGAAGAACATCAGAAAATAGATTTGGTGTTGAGCAGGGAGGAGATTGCGAGTTTAATTGGTACGGCGACAGAGTCTGTGATTAGATTGCTCTCCGAATTCAAGAAGGATAAACTTATTGAGTTGAAAGGAAAGAAGATCATTATTTTGGATAAGGATGGCTTGGTAAAGCTTTCGGATTTTTATGCTTAGGTTGAACATGTCAAGGGACTTTAGGGTTGAACAAGTATGAATCCCACTCTCTCTAGAAATGTATTTTCTCTGATCATTGCGTTGATGCTGGTGCATCTTTCGTCCGATGCAAATGCCCAATCAGTTGCTTATAAAACCCTTCTTTCTACACTTTATGATTCTGATTTTCCAGTTTTAAAACCAGATCAGGTAACTGACTTGACAAAGTATCAAGTCCTCGATACCCGAGAAAAGGTAGAATTTGCTGTTAGTCATCTGAAGGGTGCAAACTGGGTTGGGTATGATACTTTTACGATGAAAAATGTGGCCAAACTGGATAAAAATAAGCCGGTTTTGGTCTATTGCACGGTGGGTGCGCGATCACAGGAAATAGGTAAAAAGCTAAAAGAAGCAGGTTTTAAACAGGTTTATAATCTTTATGGAGGATTGATCGAATGGGCAAATGAAGAAAAACCAATTTTCCACGAAGGATCTCCGACAAATCAAGTGCATACCTATTCCAAATCCTGGGGAATCTGGCTGAATAAGGGTGAAAAGGTTTATTAATTACCATTTTTGGTCTTGTATACGACCAATTCCAAGTTCATTACATCTTTATTTTGACTAGGATCGTAAATCATCCTAAACACAACCCGATGAAAAATAGCAGACTAAATCTCATTCTTTTCCTTTCAATTTTCCTCCTAAGTTGCCAAAGTTCAGTTCCAGGAATGGCAGCAACCACACCTCCGAGCCACAAAACTTGGAATGAATTACTAAAGGCAAATGTCAGCGCTGATGGAACAGTAAATTACAAAGGGTTCATTAAAGAAAAAGCCAAGCTAGAGGCCTATTTGAAAAGCCTAAGTGAAAATGCTCCGGATCGTAAAACATGGTCAAAAAATGAGCAATTGGCTTATTGGATCAATGCATACAATGGCTTTACTGTGAAGTTGATCGTGGATAATTATCCTGTGGCAAGTATAAAAGACCTTGGTCCAGCATTGAAAATCCCGCTGATCAAAGATGTATGGCACTACAAGTTTTTCAAAATAGGAGGTCAGGAATCCAGCTTGGACGAGATTGAGCATTCTATTTTGAGAAAGGAATTTGAAGAACCTCGAATCCATTTTGCGATTAATTGCGCGTCAGTTTCCTGTCCGCCTTTGTTAAATGAAGCGTTCGAAGCCGAGACCATCGATGCCCAATTGGATAAGGTGGCAAAAGGTTTTATTAATGACTCCTCCAGAAATAAAATCACCCCAAATTCCATTCAGATTTCTTCAATTTTCTCTTGGTTCAAAGGCGATTTCACGAAGAATGGAAGCCTAATTGACTTTTTGAATAAGTATAGTAAAGTCAAAATTAAGCCAGATGCAAAAGTGTCACATTTGGATTATGATTGGAATCTGAACGAATAGAACCAAGTTTTTGGTAAATTTCAAATTGAGTCTTATTTCAACCCCCACCCAATGAGTTCAAATCGCCATGTGGTCATCATAGGCAATGGAATAGCAGGAATTACCTGTGCTCGCCAGCTAAGGAAGCTCGATGATTCGGTCAGGATTACCGTGATTTCAGGTGAATCGAAGTACTTTTTCTCAAGAACTGCCTTGATGTATGTGTATATGGGACACATGAAATTTGAGCACACTCAGCCATACGAGAATTGGTTTTGGGAGAAAAATAGGATTGAGCTAAAAGAAGCTTGGGTGAAATCAATAGACTTCTCTGCTAAGAATCTACATTTCAAATCTGGTGAAAACCTGAATTATGATGAGCTTGTGATTGCTACAGGTTCTAAACCTAACAAATTTGGCTGGCCGGGTGAGGATCTTCAGGGAGTGCAGGGTTTGTATTCCAAGCAGGATTTGGAGCTGATGGAAGAAAACACCCAATCTGGTGTTGAACGCGCGGTAATCGTAGGAGGTGGATTGATCGGTATTGAAATGGCAGAAATGCTGGCTTACAAGAAAATACCAGTGACTTTTCTGGTGCGAGAAGCTTCCTTTTGGAATAACATACTTCCAAAGGAGGAAGCTGAATTGGTTGGGCGGCATATTCGGGAGCATCATATTGATCTTAGACTAAATGAGGAATTAGACGAGATTATCTCTGATCCAAATGCCCGGGTGAAAGCAATCAGAACCAAATCAGGAGAAGAAATCCAATGTCAGTTTGTTGGATTGACTGCCGGTGTCACTCCAAGTATTGACTTTCTTAGAAATACAGAACTGGAAGTGAATCGAGGAGTGAAAGTCGATTTTGGCTTTCAAACCAACATTCCAAATGTGTATTCCATCGGTGATTGCGCAGAGTTCCATGAAGCTCCGGCTGCAGACCGCAAGCCTGTGGAGCAGGTTTGGTACACGGGCAGAATGCATGGAGAAACATTGGGCTACATTTTGGCAGGTGAAAAAGTCACATACCAGCCTGGAATTTGGTTTAATTCAGCCAAATTTCTGGATATAGAATACCAGACCTACGGCACAGTCCCTGCGAAATGGGATTCCGAAAATGTAAAATCTTTTTATTGGGAGCACGCAGGAGGGAAGGTTTCTTTCAGAATGCTAATGGATTTGGATGGGAAGATATTGGGAGTAAATAATTTCGGTTTTAGACTTAGACATGAGTTTTTTGATCAGGCTATTAGAGAAAAGTGGGATGGAGATAAGGTGATTTCCAAACTTGATAAAGCCAATTTCGATCCTGAGTTTTTCGCGCCTCATTATATAGAAATTCAAAAGGTTTTTAAAGACAAATTCGGAGGAAATGTCAAAGTTTCCAAAAAGTCATTTATTCAAAAACTATTCGGAGCAAGCGTATGAAGGTGATTCAAAGTTTAGGTGTTCTATTGTTTTTGGTAGGCTTGGCGTTCTTTACTGTGATGCCTTTTTTGGGAGATTACACACTCACTGAAGATCAAGTTTTAGGCAATACAAAGGATATTCATCAGAAGAAAATGGCTGAGATTCTTTCGCCTATGTATAGTGAGACTTATTCATCCAATTTCTCATTTCTTTCTGCCTACAATGAAAATTTTAATGAATATAATGAAGCTCTAAAAGCTGAATCCAAGTGGGATGAAGTGATCTGGGACGATTATAGTTTGCCTCTAGCGCAAAGTTCTTTAAGTAGCCCTGTGAGGGATAATCCATGGCTTTTCTTAGGATTATCAATCGGACTTGCGGTTTTAGGTGGCTTGATGTACAATTTACCAAAGTATCAAGGAGAACCATCAGGAATCAAAAACAACGGGATTTTCCATTCTTCCATGAAAAACCGTGGCTGGATGGGAAAGATTACTGGCGCTTATTTGATTCTTTTCTATATCATATTGTATTGGTTTCCAGCTTATATAGTAAACCAAGTTTGGATGGTAACCCCACTCAGCATGATCCTAAGTGGTAATCCCGCCAGCCAATGGTTTCTTTACGGCACGATTTATACGCTGGCAATCATTGTGATGGGAGTGCGGATGTTCCGCAAGTATCGAGGCAATAAATATCAACAACTACGCACTGCTTCAGTGATGTTCTTTCAGACTGCCTTTGCTTTTCTAATCCCAGAAATCCTCGTTTTACTCAATCAACCCTATTTCGATTTCAAAAATATCTGGCCGCTTGATTACGATTTTTTCTACGATTATCAGATTGATACTTTTTTGAGTTCTGGCGGAGTAGGGATGTTTATGTTGATTTGGGGAATTTTACTCATTGTAATTGGCGTACCAACTTTCACTTATTTCTTTGGTAAAAGATGGTATTGCTCCTGGGTTTGCGGCTGTGGAGGATTAGCAGAAACTGTGGGCGATCCTTATCGTCAGCTTTCCGATAAATCTCTAAAAGCATGGAAATATGAGCGGGTAATAATCCACAGTGTGTTGGTTTTGGCGGTGGTAATGACTGCTTTGACCATTGCTAATTACTTTTCTGGGTTTGCCCTATTGGGGAACGCTACGAACCAATTACATTCGTTTTATGGTTTCGCGATTGGTTCAGTCTTCGCCGGGGTAGTTGGTACAGGGTTTTATCCATTCATGGGTAACCGTGTTTGGTGTAGATTTGGATGTCCTCTGGCTGCCTATTTAGGCTTGGTTCAACGTTTCAAATCCAGATTCAGAATCACTACCAATGGTGGTCAGTGTATATCCTGCGGAAATTGCTCAACGCATTGCGAAATGGGAATTGATGTCCGCTGGTATGCGCAGCGTGGACAGGAAATCGTGAGATCCAGTTGTGTAGGATGCGGGGTTTGTTCTTCAGTTTGCCCGCGTGGAGTGCTGAAGTTAGAGAACGGTCCGGAAGAAAATAGAATCAACGAAATGCCAATAATCATTGGAAATGATTCCATCAAGATAAATGCGTAAATGATCTTCTTATATATTTTGATTGGGATTTATGCCCTGGGAATGCTGTTTGTTTTCCTTTACAGCCTTGCTCAAGGGCATTTGCTTTTGAGCTTCCTTCGCTCAAAAAAGTATATGGGGAACGTGTCTCATCCTGTCCCTGTATCTTGGCCAAAAGTCACCATCCAACTTCCTGTTTACAACGAATTATATGTTGTGGAACGTTTGATAGAGGCAGTTGCAAAAATGAATTACCCTTCAAAGTTGCTTGAGATTCAAGTGTTGGATGACAGCACGGATCAGACAGCAGAGTTAATTCAGAAGAAAATACTCGAGTTTCCAGAACTCGATTTCAAATACATCCATCGAACTGATCGAACCGGCTTTAAAGCGGGAGCTTTGAAGGAAGGTCTCGCCAAAGCAAGCGGTGAGTTTATCGCGATTTTTGATGCGGATTTCGTTCCTGACCCCGATTTTTTGTTGAAAACTATTCCTTATTTCTCTTCAGATAAAGTTGGTATGGTGCAGACGCGCTGGACACATTTGAATAAAAATTATTCTCTATTAACGCGCTTGCAGGCATTTGCTTTGGACGCTCATTTTCTAATTGAGCAGATAGGGAGAAATAGCCAACATGCCTTTATCAATTTTAATGGTACTGGAGGTGTTTGGCGGAAGTCCTGTATCATCGATGCAGGAGACTGGCAAGACGATACACTGACAGAAGATTTAGATTTGAGTTATCGCGCGCAGCGCAAAGGCTGGGAGTTTGTGTACCGACCAGAAATCGAATCTCCTGCCGAGCTTCCTCCGATTATGTCGGCCGTTAAGTCTCAGCAGTTCCGCTGGACCAAAGGAGGAGCTGAGTGTGCTTCAAAGCATGCAAAGGCAGTTTTGAGTCAAGATTTTCCAGTTGGAATCAAGATTCATGCAATGGCTCATTTGTTTAATAGCAGTATTTTCATTGCTATTCTTCTGGTCAGCTTGAGTAGTATTGGTGTGTGGTGGGCTGGAATGCTGGGAATGATTTCCGCCAATCTATTTAGACTTGCGGGTATATTCATGATAGGTTTTGTGATTATTGCTGGAGTTTATTTGGTTTCTTATTTCTATGAAAAACGTAGCTTTTGGAGAAGCCTGATTCAAGCCATTTACATGTTGCCATTATTTCTTTCAGTTTCTATGGGCTTGGCTTTGCACAATGCGCAGGCAGTTTGGGAAGGTCTTACCGGAAAAAAATCACCCTTTATCCGCACACCAAAATTCAATCTCGAAAGTGGTTCTGGCTTAGCAACTAATCGCTATATCAAGTTTAAAATTCCCGCAACTACCTGGATGGAAGGAATCTTAATGCTGGTCTTCTCAGTAATGGTTGGTCTCCATATTTATTGGGGCACGTTTGAGATGTTGCCTTTTCACCTGATGCTCTCGGTAGGCTATGGTCTAGTTTTCTTTTCTTCTTTCAAAGCCTACGGTTTTGGCAAATAATAGCTGATGCATAATCCTCCAATTATTGATGTAATCATTCCTGCCTACAATGAGGAAAAGTCTATTCCCAAGGTAATTGCTGAGATTCCATCCTTGGTGAGGAATATTGTAGTAGCAAATAATAACTCTACTGACAGAACTGGAGAAGTGGCTGAATCTGCTGGCGCAAAGGTGGTTTTCGAACCTCAGAAAGGCTATGGAAAAGCTTGTCTGACTGCGATGGATTGGATAAAAAAACAGGAGATTCAACCTGATATTGTCGTCTTTCTGGACGGGGATTACAGCGATTATCCCGAAGAGCTATTGGATTTGATTCAGCCGATTTTAGATCAAAAAGCAGATATGGTTATAGGTTCCAGAGCCCTAGGAGAGCGGGAATCAGGCTCAATGACTTTTCCGCAGGTATTTGGAAACTGGCTGGCTACGACAATGATGAAGTACATGCAAGGTGCAAAATTCTCGGATCTGGGGCCATTTCGGGCGATTGTTTGGTCCAAGTTACTGGACCTTAATATGATCGATCAAAACTTTGGTTGGACGATAGAAATGCAGATCAAAGCCCACAAAGCTGGGCTTCTTTACACAGAAGTGCCCGTAAATTACCGTAAGCGAATTGGGATATCTAAAGTTAGCGGAACGGTAAAAGGGGTGTTTGGAGCTGGGTATAAGATTATTTATACGATTTTTAAGTATTGGTGAGGTTAGACTATAGTAGCAAGACATAAGTATCAAGACTAGAGACTTGGTTATTAAGGCTTCAACTGGATTTTAGTAATTTTAGGAATATGAAAAATTTATTCATTCTTGGATTGGCTTTACTACTTTTCTCCTCCTGTAATTCCACAGGAAGAAAAGCGATAGATGAGGAGCAATTTGCTTCACATTGGTATCAGGGAAAGGCAGAGATAAATGTCTTTGACTTGACGCAAATGCGATATGGTGAAGAGCGGGATGGCAATGCGGTAATGATCTTTGTGACTGAGGACTTTTCCAAACGCAAGCAAGTGAAGGTGGATGATCCTTCTGCTGCAGGAAAGGGAGCTATAAAGGTGATGAAGCTAAATATGACCCGTGATTTTGTGACTGGAGTATATCCTTATCAAACCATGTTGTCCGTTTTTACGCCAGTTTATGATGATTTGAACTCTCCTAAAATAACGGCTTCCGTGACTGAATGGTGCGGACAGTCCTTTGCTCAGCTCAACTGGAAAAACAATAAGTATAACATAAATTTATTCTCCTACTTCGAATCAGAGGGAGATCAGGAATTATCAATCAGCGCGATGGCGGAGGATGAGATTTTTAATTTGATCAGACTAAATCCCGACTTGGTGCCTACAGGACATAGGAAATTAATCCCAAGTTTGATTTTTAACCGCTTTACGCATATTCCTCTTGATGCCGAAAGCGCCGTAATCTCTAAGAGAAAAACGGGTGAGAATCAAGCTGAGGTCGAAGTGATCTATGAGGAAATTGGAAGAAGATTGGTGATCAACTATGTGGATACTTTTCCATACGAAATCATGTCCTGGAAGGAAACTTACACTAAAAAAGATGGCACTGAAGAAGTAACTACCGCAGTTCGGAAAAGTGTGCAAATGCTTGACTATTGGCGTAAAAATGGTCTTCAGGATGAATCGCTTCGCAAAGGTTTAGGACTTTGAACAAGCAGCTTAACAAGCGATTAATCCCATCGATTTGGCTGTCAATTACAGTCGGGTTTTTCTATTTGGCTTACTACATTCCAAGAGAAAATTTCTGGTTGACTTTCTCTTTTTACAGCTTCCTTTTCGGAGGAATGCTTGTTCTCTATTTTTTGAGCGCACAGCTGAAGTGGCAATGGATTTTTGTAGGGGGATTACTCATTCGCCTTTCCTTACTACTTGCCATTCCCAAGTGGTCTGATGATTATCCAAGATTTCTTTGGGATGGGGAATTGGTGAAGACGAGTCAAAATCCCTATTTGGAAACTCCTGAAACCTGGCTTCAAAATCATACAGAAGGTGCAAATCCTTATTTGGCTGATCTTTTTGAAGCGATGAATTCACCACAGTATTTTTCGGTTTATCCGCCTTTGAATCAGGCTGTATTTTATATCGCTGCTTGGGGCGCAAATTTTGATACAAAAACAGGAATTCTGATTTTAAGGGTAATCCTGATTTTAGGCGAGATTGGAGTTTTCTTTGGTTTACTCAAGCTGTTCGATCATTTTCAGCTTGTAGGAAAAAGGTTGATTCTTTATTGGCTAAATCCTTTGGTGATTATGGAAATCACAGGAAATCTTCATTTTGAAGGCTTGGTTCTTCTTCTTTTATTGGCCTCTGTTTATATGCTTCGAAAGAATAGAAATGCGCTTTCTGGAGGATATTGGGGCCTTTCGATTGGAATGAAGTTACTCCCGTTTATGTTGGTTCCTACTTTTTTCTCTTTTGAGAAAACCAGAAAGTCCAAGGCTTTTTGGGTGGGTTCAGCTATTGCGATTGTAGCCAGCTTTGCATGGCTATTAATCGATAATTCCTGGGTCCATTTTCTGCAAAGCTTGAAACTTTATCAAGGTAAATTTGAATTCAATGCCTCGATCTACTACCTGCTCCGGGAAGTTGGCTATTGGGTGAAAGGGTATAATGTCATCGGGGAACTGACACCGATTCTAAGTGGGATTACCTTAGTCGGAATTCTATACTTTTCTTGGAAAAGGAGACCTCAAGACCTTTTACAGCTTGTGGACCTTTGGGTATTGATATATTTGTTCTACCTGATTCTTCAGCCCGTAGTTCACCCTTGGTATCTCATTCCAGCTTTTGGTTTGAGTTTATTTACTGGTAAAAAAGCCTTTATGATTTGGACTTTCGCTGTGATATTTTCATACCAAGCCTATGGCGATCCCAACTACTTAGAAAGCCCAGTTTTTCTTTTCATAGAATATTCAATGCTAGCTCTGGCTATTTATTGGGATTATTTCAAAACAAACTCAAAATCGCTTTTACCTACATGAACTATAAATCTCTTCTCTCTCTACTCTTCTCTCTCTTCTTTTTCTCCTGCACCCAAAGCCCTGAAAAGCAGGCTCAGGAACTGGTAGAAAAGTCAATCGCAGCCCACCAACTTTCAAAGAATTGGGAGAATATTTCAAGCATTAAGTTTAAAAAAATGACTCGCTTGCTGGATGAATCAGGAACTGTGGAAAGTGAATCTGAACAGTGGGTAGAATTTCGCTTGAAGCCTTATTTTGAAGCCAAACTGACGTGGACAAAAGATAGTATACTTCATGTAGTCAATTTCAATGGAAGTAAGACAAGCTATCAAATGGGAGAAAATACCATTGAAAATGAGGGGTTTTTGAAAGCGAAAAGAGCTGAAATAGATGCGGCTTATTTTGCTTTTGCGCAGCCATGGACGCTCCTAGAGGAGAATACTAACCTCAGCTATGAAGGCCGGAAGACGTTGAAAGGCGGCAATTCCGTAGAGTCAATTCGGATGTCTTTTATGTCTGGATTAGATGAAAACTGGATTTATATTGATTCAGTCTCTGCAAATGTTGTTGCTCTAGAACAGCACACTGCCGGTAAAAAGAGGCTAATAGAAACAATTTCTTACGACGAGTCAACAGGTTTGCTATTGGCTAAGCAACAAAAAAACTATATGATAGATGAAGAAGGGAAAACTCAGTTTTTAGAAGCGGAGTATTTATATTCCGACTATCAGGTAACTTTTGAATAATTAAATCTTGCCCTATAAAAACTTTAGAAATATGAAATTGCATCACCTCTTTTTATTCCTGTGTGGTTTGACTCTGTTCTCTGCATGTGACTCCAGAACCGAAGCTCAGAAAATCGTGGACAAAGCGATTGAAGCGCATGGTGGAGAGTCTTATTGGAATTCAAAAGTGGAATTTGATTTTCGTAACATTCATTACACTATCCTAAAAACTCCAGATCGATTTGAATACATCCGAGAATTTTCTGATTCTACTGGGAATGTCAAAGATCTCCTGAATAATGATGGTTTTGTGAGAACTGTGAATGGTGCCAAAATAGATACGCTTTCTGAGGAATGGATAGGAAAATATTCCCGCTCAGTTAACTCCGTGGCATACTTCGCATACTTACCTTATGGGTTAAATGATCCTTCTGTATTTAAAACCTCATTGGGAGAAACAGAAATAAATGGGGAAAAGTATAATCTAATCAAAGTGACTTTTGCCGAAGAAGGTGGCGGAGAGGATTTTGACGATGAATTTTTATATTGGATTGGTACTGAAGATTCCATTGTGGATTACATGGCTTATAGCTATCATACTGATGGAGGAGGGGTGAGAATGAGAGAAGTAAGTGGGGTAAATGAAGTAGGTGGAATCCGTTTTCAAAACTACCTTAATCTTAAGCCAGCGGATGAATCTGTATCTGTAGAAAAGATGCAGGAGCTTTACGAATCTGGAGATTTAGAGTTACTTTCAGAAATCAACCTTGAGAATATTAGCGTTGAACCGCTCGAGAATTAGACTAACATGAATCCAAAACGACTGACATTTACAAACAGAAAAGGCCTCCAGTTGGCAGCTCATTTGTATTTGCCCGTCAACCAAAAACCGAGATTTTTCGCGCTTTTCGCCCATTGCTTTACCTGCTCTAAAAACTTCTCAGCCGTTACCCGTATTTGTACCGCTTTGTCCCAAAATGGTATTGCCACATTGAGCTTTGATTTCACGGGACTGGGTATGAGTGAAGGTGAATTCGCTGAGTCTACTTTCAGTGGGAATGTGAGCGATTTGATGGATGCTGCAAAATTTCTTGCTAAAGAATATCAAGCTCCAAAAATGCTCATTGGCCATTCGCTTGGAGGAGCCGCGGTGTTATATGCTGCTTCAAATATAAACGAAGTAAAAGCCGTGGTCACAATTGGTGCCCCAGCTTTCCCCGGTCATGTGCGTAAGTTGTTTATAGATAGCATTGAGGAGATAGAAGAAAATGGAAGTGCTAAAGTTAATATCGGTGGACGCCCATTTAAGATCAACAAGAGTTTTGTTGATGATCTGGAGCAAAAACCACTTGCTACTTTTTTGAAAAAGCTTAAGAAATCGCTTTTAATAATGCATTCCCCTCAAGACGAAATAGTCGAAATCAGCAATGCGGCCGAGATTTATAATGCTGCTTTTCACCCTAAAAGCTTTATTTCCCTTGATGGTGCGACTCATTTGGTGTCCAATCCAAAAGATTCTGAATATATAGCCGATGTGATTGGGAGCTGGAGTCAGCGATATGTGATAGTTGAAGAGGTAAAGGAACCGAATGATACACGAGGAAATCAGGTTTTCGTGCGAATTTCAGGTGCGAAATATACGACCGAGGTGATGACGCCTAACCATCATTTGATAGCAGATGAGCCTATAGATGTGGGTGGATCGGATTTGGGTCCAAATCCTTACGACCTGCTGATGGCATCACTTGGAAGCTGTACTGCAATGACTTTGAAAATGTATGCCGAACGCAAAAAGTGGCCTTTGGAGCAAGTATCGGTTTTTCTAAATCATGAGAAAGTTCATCTTTCGGATGGACGTAATCCTGAGGAATCTTCTGCAAAAGTGAGTCAGTTTACGCGAATTATAGAAATAGAAGGTGATTTGGACTCAGAGCAGAGACAAAAATTGCTGGAAATTTCTAACAAGTGTCCAGTACATCGCACACTTCAAGAGGAGATTATCATCCAAACTATGTTGGCAAAATGAGGAAGGGCTGGTCAAGGAATTACTTAATGAGTTCGGTTCTGGTGGTTCTAGGTCTAGGCCTGTGGGCTATTTTCCCTCTTCAAGCAGATTTAATTACTGTTGCCGAAAAATGGAAGGGCGTATGTTGGGTAGGAAGTAGGTCACCGCTCCAAGGACCAGAATTGGAAGCCTTAAAATCAACCGGAGCGGATGCACTTTCCCAAACTCCGTTTGGTTGGCAAAGTGAAAAAAACACGCCGGAAATTCGCTGGGACACGCATAATGAGAACAAATGGTGGGGTGAATCTTCTAAAGGTATAAAAGCAACTTTTGACTCTTCTGCACGGCATGGAATCATGAATATGCTCAAGCCACACCTTTGGGTTCGCGGAAGCTGGCCGGGAGAGATTGAGATGAAGAATGAGGAGCATTGGAAGACTTGGTTTAACAATTATCAGGATTTTATTGTTGACTATGCGCTGATGGCTGAGGCACATGAAATCCCTATGCTTTGCGTAGGAACTGAGCTGGAAATAACTTCGGAGCGTGAGGCTGACTGGAGAAAGGTGATTGCGGAAGTCCGAAAAGTATATTCGGGAAAACTAATCTATGCAGCCAATTTTACTGAGTTCGAACATGTGAAGTTTTGGGATGCATTGGATTACATAGGCATTCAAGCCTATTTTCCACTTTCTACCAAAACAAATCCTGATTTATCCGATCTCAAATCAGGATGGAATAAGAGTTTACCTAAAATCGAGAAAGTCGTTCGGAAATACCAAAAGCCTGTCATGTTCACAGAGATTGGCTATTGCAATACTGTGGATGCGGCAAAAGAGCCTTGGGTTTGGCCAAATGAACGCAGGGAAACAGAGCTATCTGAAGAAATGCAAGCGCTTTGTTATGAAGCATTTTTCCAAACTGCCTGGAAAGAAAAATGGATGGCTGGAGTATTCTTTTGGAAATGGTATCCCGACGGGAGGCATCGTAACCCTGACTTTACGCCTCAAGGGAAATTGGCGGAGCAGGTTATGCAAAAATATTTTTTAGCTGACTGACCCTTAGTGTATTATTTGATCTATGTCATTTTTTATCAAAAGTGATACCTGTAATTTTGCACCCGAAGAATCCAAACAGTCCTTCTTTTAAAAGTTTGCTGAAAAGTGCAAATCACTCTTATTTTTTCAACTTACGCTTTCCTTAAAACCAGTAAATGGTCAGGTATCCCAAGATTGTTTTTTCATGTTAGCTCAGATTTCATCAGTTTTCGCTAAAAATGAAAAAACGATGGCGCCTCCTCTCGACTGTGGTTTTTCCGATCCTATTGTTTTTTAGTTAATTGGATCTATTTTGGGTCTACTTGTCAGGCCTTACTTAACGCGTATTAGGCTTGTTAAATAAAGTAAACTTGTGGTGACCTTCAGTCGGTCAATGGAGGCATCATCGCTTGTCAATGTTTATTAATCTTGAGATTTTATTTTACCACTTTCGTCAAAAATGATGGTTTTGGTAGTCTCATTCGGAAGTATAAAATCTACTTCATAATAAGTGATACTATTCTCAGTGAATTTCAGTGTGCTTTTGATATTATCTGCTGATAGCGCATCGTCATTTTCGATCACTTCAAGAACTTCTTCGGGAAGATTTACGGCATTATGCTGATCTATTGCGCCGTCCAGTAGCGTGCCATCGCGTTTGACCATATTGGTGTCATTCTCATGAATAGCACCACTCATTTCATTTTGAGCATCGATACTATCTTCGTAAGCAGAATCTTTTGATTCGCCACATGAAATGCACAGTAGCGCAATCATGGCAGGATATATTACAAATTGAGTTTTCATAGTTGTGTAGTTTTCAAATGATCCAAATAATAGAATCTTCAGAAACTCTCTTTCAAAATTTCGCCCAAATTGATTTTTTCTGATTTTTTAAGAGCCAAAGCATTTGCGTAACTCGATTGAATTAAAGAATAAAATTTCGACTTATTACTTTTTATAAATACCCGAGAGTGGGAATCTGAATTTTTATTGAAAATTCATTTAAAAAGTATTGTTCTTTCAGAAAACAAACCAATAATAATTTCACTCAGAATAGTGAATCCTGCTGATCTATTTGTATCTGTAAAGTACTCATTTTGATGGGTTTACTGCCCAATCTGTGGATCGTTTAAGTGTTGAGTTTCATTTCTCAATTCGAGGAAATTCTCACGCAAAATAGACCGCTAGATGATCTCATTTTTTACTAGTGTCTTATCAGAATTTTGTGAATTTAGTCTTTTTCAACCTCCATTGGGCCCAAGTCGCATTGACAGGTATTTAACACTACATATTTTTTTTCGGGGTATGGTCTTTGGCTTTTTTCTGTAAGAACTAAACCAGACTGTCATGAATACTAAGAATTCTGAAAAATTTAACGCTGAAAGATTAACTAGGGTGATAGGAGAGTATCCTACTGATGGGATGTATTCAAGGCCAGGACCGTTTTTATTAGCTAGTGCTGGTATTCATGGTAATGAGCCAAGTGGAATACTTGCACTTCGAAGGGTGTTTGAAAAGCTTATAACCAATAAACCTTTTTTAAAAGGGAAACTCATAGGAGTGACAGGCAATATGGCCGCTCTCAAGCAAGGGGTTAGATTGATTGATAAGGACTTGAATAGGGTGTGTACACCTGAGTTTGCTGATAGGTTAATTGCAGGAGAAATTGCAGGATTCCAGGAAGGCTCCGAATTTCATGATCTTGCGACGATCGTGGAATCACTTGAAAACAATAAGAAGCAAGAGGAATTCCTATTTATGGATTTGCATACTACCTCTTCGATGACGCCACCTTACATCAGTGTAAATAGGAAAAAAGAGAATTTTGATTTTGCCAAAAAAATGCCCTTGCCAGTGGTGAAGGGGATTGAAAAATTCATCCCTGGGCATTTTGATCATTTTTTGACTTTAAAGGGGCACACTGGATTTACGATGGAAGCCGGGCAACATGATGATCCCAAATCAGTGGATTTTCATGAAGCTGCTATTTGGGTGGTGTTAGTAGATAATGGCATGCTGGATAAGAGTGTGATCGACTATTCGTATTATTATAACCTGCTCAAAGATTCCTCGCCTACACAGGATAACTTTGAAGTCACGTATCGCTTAAATCTTGAGGAAGGTAGTGAGTTTGTGATGGAGGCTGGTTTTGAAAATTTCTCTGAAGTGAAAAAAGGCCAATTACTGGCAAAACTAGATGGTGAAAATATTCTCGCAGATTCAGACTCCAGAGTATTTTTGCCACTTTATCAAAAGCAGGGTTCCGATGGTTTCTTCATCGTTATGCCTGCAGATTGATTGGATTTCAAACGAAAAACAGGGAAAACTACTAAACGTTTTCCCTGTAATTTTACTTGAAGGAACTCTGATTTACAGATCCAAAGTTGCCAAGTAGGCATTGGGCAGATTGCCATCGTAATAGTTTTGATATTCTACTTTTCGCTCTAGCGCCGCAATCATTTCCGAACAGAAATCTACTCCTTCCAGCCTGTGCATGGCGTTTATTCCTCCAGGACTATCCAGATTAAGTTCCATGATTTTATCTCCGACGATATCGATGCCAGCCAGAAACATTCCATCCCGGACTAATTTTGGACCAACTATTTTACACAGTCTTCTGATATCGTCCGTGATCTCAGCATGAATCGCTTTCCCGCCTGTGTGCAGATTGCTTCGGATATCGTTGCTGTTGACTCGATTGATAGCAGCAACTTTTCCTTTTACCTGTAGGATTTTTCCATTCATCATGATCACTCTGATATCACCATTTTTTGCAGCAGGTAAATACTCCTGAGCGATCACAAAGCCATACCTATTAATAGTTTCCACGATCTGATTCATATTTTTGTCAGAGTCAACGAGAAACACATCTTTACCTCCTGAGCCTTGTAGCGGCTTTAATATGATCTTTTTCTTTTGCTTTTTATAAAATTCTTTAATCTCATCTGAATCCCGGCTGATGATCGTCTTCGGACGTACTTCCTCAGGGAAATGCTGAAAATACATTTTGTTGAACGAAGACATCAGAGAATAAGGGTCATTTACTACCAAAACCCCATTGGCCATTGCTATTTGACCGAAGATCATCCCGGCGGTCTGTGCCCAGGCTCGCTCGCCAAATTCCTCACAAGGATTGTTTCGAAGAAATAATACATCCAAATCGGCTGATGAAATAGTCACTTTTTCGGCTTCAGAACTATGGATAGCTTCCATGTATTTCTCCAGACTCCTAAATTTTGTTTTAGGAGCCTTAATAGCAATCGCACCCATATGACCATTTTCAAGATAGCTGAGCTGACCTACAGAGATAAGGTAAACTTCATGCTCGCGATGCACGGCTGCCGATGAGATCATGGTGGTGCTGTATGCAGCCGTTTCGGTCTCGATTTGATTTACTACGATTCCAATTTTCATATAATTATAGTTAGTGGTTTAGTTAATTGACAAGTTCAGGTAGGTCCATTCCAGCTTTGAGTTTTTCTAATCTTTCTTTAGCAAACTGTGTCTTCAAATAGGAGGGAAAAAGCGGGGAAGGCTTGATGATTCCTCTTATCCTCAATTCATTAATTAATGGGATGTGTTTGAAACCGATTTTGCCTACATAAAGGGGCTCGAGCTCTCCGTTATTTTGCAGGTAATCTAATAGCTTAATGAGACCTCTGAGGTAGATGATATCTTTGGTGCAACCACCGCCCTGATAGGTTCTTGCGGTAATCTGAAATGCTTGCTCAGGCGACATAGCATAATCTGCCGTCAGTGTTCTATAGGTTTCTTCGAAAGTCTGGCCTTCAGTTAAGGTTCTACCTGCAATAACGCGTGCTGCCAGAATCCTTAATCGATTGTTTGTCAGCCCTCCAACTAGGTATTCTGCCAATACAGCCAGACCTTCCTGAAGCTCGTCGTAGTCTGCAAATCCGCTACTCATCTGCCCAAATGGTTGCATTTTTCCATTATAGAAGGTGAGCACATGTGTACTTACTTCGTGATGTACTAGTGCCTGAACACGATGCTCAGGAACTTTAAAACTTTCGCCTATGTACAGTTGTCCTCTGGAAACTAGCATTCCGACTATGTCATGTTTCACCTCAACTTTAGCGTCTAGTTCGGGATATATTTTGCGGTATTTCTCGATTTCTTCTACACAGATTTTTGCGAGATCATAACAGTCTATCCATTTGACATCCTCGTAGCTATCTGGTGGAAGAGTCTTTAGAAGATATTTGGCTGTTTCATAAAGATCCACTCCAGGTGAACTGAAAAGCCGGATACTGCTGTATATGAAATTCTTTGTACCTCGCTCTTTCAGCATGGTGATTTGCTTTTCCAATTCTTCCCGCTTTTCTGTATATAAAAATGCAAGTGTAGGATCCTCTATATCTTTCAAATTGATAGAGAAAAGCTCTTCCTTCAGTCGGTCAGGGTCTACAGGGAGATTTCTGTAAAGGAATTTAGGGTTGATTTTATGTCGTTTAGCTATAAATTCTTCCTTAGCCTGAAGCGTATTTGTAGGAGAGATAAGCATGAGAAACTGATATTTTGCCTCAATTGCTGAAAGCTTATTATCCACTTCCCAAACAGCTTGATCAATGGCAGTGCTCCCTAGTTTCTGATAATTTTCTATGTCAAAGGAAGTTTGCACTCTGAGGAATTCGAAAATAGATTTTCTAAGAATTCCGGAAAAAGCCCTTTTAAAATCTTTAAAAACGAGGTAATAAAATTCATCTGAAAGTTCGTTTTGAAAAAAGGGAGGAATTTCCAGCCCCATGAGGTAGATGCCTGACTCCTGACATTGTTTAAGCGTTAGGAAATCAGAAATGCCTTCAGGATGTCTGATGGTGGTTTCTTCCACTTTCACATCCAGTTCAGGACGAAGCTCCGTGTATTTTATCAATCCATCCTGAAATGCTTTTACTGTATTAGGTGCCTTATCTTTCGCGGCTTTGATCACAAAGGATTTGCTGTTAGCTTTTCCAAGCCAAACTTCCAAAATCATCACGCTACCGTAATCGTCTGCTATTTCCTTTGCTAGGTCTTTCACCAAAATCGCAATTTCACTGTTATTGTCAGTGGAAGCGTCTGCAATAAGAAAGGAGCTTTCTGCAGACACCAAATCTGAAATAGGCGATTTCTCATTGTCTCTATACCTGTAAATCAATAAAAAAGGCAATCTCCGCTCTATTTTAAAACGGTTTTGCTTACCCAAACGCATGTTGAGTGTATTTCCCGTTTTTAGAGCTTTACCTATCGCCTCTTTAGTTTTTTTATTGATCATCTCTATTTCTCCTCATCTTCATTGCTCTGGCTATAAGAATTATTTTCTTCGTCCTCAGAACCTATTTTTTCCTGCTCATCATCTAGCTCACTTCCTGGCACATCCAAGCCTTCGCCAGCGAAGTCCACTTTTTCTTTTCTATGAAGCAACTGCTCATCGTCCCCTCCATCGTCACTAAGATTTGCACTTTTTGGCCCTAGGGCTTCCAGGTCGTCTTTGGTGACTCTGGCTTCTGCGGCGAGTTGTTCAGTTGTTTTTTCTGTGGTATTGTTCGGGTTTTTAGATTTATTCATGGTCGTAGTTTTTTGGTTTTAGTGTATAACTAAAAGAGGCAATCTGAATGCCTATAAACCCATGGTGTGTTTTAAAAAGTTAAATCAGGCTTTAAATGCTTATCAGCTGCTTTATTTACCTATTAGGAAACGTTTCGGGAAGTTGGAAAAGCATCTATTAAATCCTTCTGTGAATATTAATTCCCAGTTTGGGTACTCCTGAAGCGGCTTAAAGTCAGTGTATTTACTTTATTTTCTGCTCCAATTAAACCAGCCTCTGTTTCATTCTCAAGAGCTCAAGATTTTTAAGTTCGCGATGATTAATTAAAATATATGTATATCCGCTTTTCTGCCAGTAAAGAGACTTTAACATTATAGGATTTGGGCAACACTAGCATTTAGGCCACTTCGGTCATCTGTCATCGGTCATCTAGCCAGTAAAACAAGGGGAATATGGTTACTGGCATCTTTACGGATAATCATATTAAAATATACTTTAATGAAGGATTTTATCAATTTTTAAGAATCTTCAACTTATGCTGGGTCAAGGAGACTTTCACTTCCGGAATGCCTTCATATAAGGTGTTATGGTGGAAAAATTCATCGTCTACATGGAAAGGTAAATGCGACTGGATTTTGATTTTTTTTGATTTGATAGTTTTAAAAGGACTAGGAATTAAATCTTTTTTATGACTTTTCAAGAAACTTTTTAATTCAGATTTTTGGCTTTTATCTACGAGCATTACATCGAGGTACTCGTCACTGTGATCAGCGTCGGGAGCTAGTTCCAGCTGTGGGCCGAGTCTTCTTGTGTTCATAATTTCCACCCAGAGATATTCTCCGGAGTAGTCTTTATCGTCCAATTCAATTTTGTAGTCATTTATTGGAAGCTCATCTGGAAGCTTTCTTAGGTTTTTAATTCCAAATTCTACTTTTGATGAGGCATCATCTATTACTTTCTCTTTCCGTTCTATTTGAAGCAAAAGAGCAGTGAATATTCCCCAGCCGACCCCTTCGATAAACCAGCCTTTTTCTTCGGGGGTTTCGAATTTGCCAATACTTAGTTGATGAAATTTTTTGTCATTGAATATCTGTACAAGGTTTTTGTAGTCTGCTTTCAGACCTAAACTTCCAGCAATGTTGTTGGCGTTGCCATACGGGAGTATTGCGATGGGGATATCCGTGTCCCGCAATTCAAGCAATATCTTCTCTACGGTACCATCCCCACCTGCGATGATGATCAAATCGAAAATCAGATCGAATACCTTTTCGAATTTTTCTTCTTTTGTATTTTGGGCTAAGACACGTGCACCTTGCTCTTCAAGAGAGTTTACTATTTTTTCGAGCGGAAAATTTTCGTATCCCGCGGTTGGATTATAAAGTAGGATAATTTTCATAGGGTTATTGGTCTAAAAGTCCTGCGTGTTATTTGCATACAAAAAGATGACTAATCTGAAAGACTATGAAAATTTTAATCACTAACGACGATGGGGTATATAGCCCAGGGATTTTAGAATTGGCACAAGTGGCGTCTGAGTTTGGAGATGTTCGGATTGTGGCTCCTGATGTGGAACAGTCTTCTATGGGACATGCGGTGACTGCTACCAGACCTCTTTCCTATAAGAAAACCCAAATTGGTGAGTTCGATGCTTTTCGAGTAAATGGAACTCCGGCAGATTGTGTATCGCTGGGAAGCTTTCACTGGGACAAAGTAGATGTGGTACTCTCCGGAATCAACCTAGGGCCAAATCTTGGAAATTCCATGTGGCATTCTGGAACCCTTGCAGGCGCAAAACAGGCTGCTTTGCTCGGTATTAAAGGTATAGCCCTCAGTACTCCCACACAATCTGAGGAGTATGATTTCTCTAAAATGCGGCCTTATATCAGAGAAGTTTTAGAGTATTTGATCAGCGAGAAAGGGCCAAAACTAGTGAATGTGAATTTCCCTTATGCTCCGGTAGGTATTGCTTGGACAAGGCAGTCTGTCCGTCAATACGACGGACTGGTAAAACCTTCTGAAGATCCCATGGGTAGGAAGCATTACTGGTTTACCGTGGTGCCATTGGAGAATCCGGACAAAGGGACTGATAGGTATGCTATGGGTGAAAATTTAGTGTCTATGACTCCACTTAGATTAGATTTAACTGATGAGAAACAACTGAAAAATTTATCGGAAATGAATATTTTTGGCTAATGCGTTAAAAATTATTTAATACGTTTTGGGGTGGAAATTTCCTTCTTTATGGAAGAAGTGCTACAGGGTTTCGTGGTGTTTTTTTAATCGGGTTTGTAGATGTATAATAAATAGTAAAGGAAAAAGCTGACTTGCTTTTTCCTTTTTTAATGAGTTAAATTTTAAACTAATTATCCGCCTACGATTTCGCCACCATTCACGTGAATAAATTGTCCAGTAATGTACGAACTATCTTCGCTCGCAAGGAAGACATACGCTGGAGCTACTTCACTTGGCTGGCCCGCTCGTCCCAAAGCTGTGTCCTGCCCAAACTTTTTGACATCATCGAAAGTCGCTGGAATCAACGGCGTCCAAATCGGTCCAGGAGCGACTCCGTTTACCCTTATTTTATCCTTAGCCACCATTAGTGCGAGTGATCTGGTAAAACCGACTATTGCCCCTTTAGTGCTTGCGTAATCTACCAAATGTTCGCTTCCTCTGTAAGTCGTGACAGAGCTAGTATTGATGATCGTGTCTCCTGGAGAAAAATGATCTATAGCTAGTTTTGATAGGTAGAAAAAGGAATAGATGTTCGTTTCAAAGGTTTCCTTCAATTGATTGCTAGTGATCAGTTGAAGAGAATCCTGAGGAAATTGGATAGCAGCATTATTCACTAGGATATTCAATCCGCCAAGTTTTTTTACACAGGATTCAACTGCTTTTTTGCAGAAAGTTTCTGATTTAATGTCTCCTTGCAGAAGTAGACATTTTTGTCCTTCCTTCTCCACCATTTTCTTTGTCTCTTTCGCGTCTTTATCCTCACTGATATACACTATTGCTACGTCTGCTCCTTCTCTTGCGAAGTAAACGGCAACGCTTCTGCCGATACCGCTGTCTCCACCTGTGATTAATGCTACTTTACCTTTTAGCTTATCCGAGCCTTTATATCCTTTCCGTATCACTTCCGGTTTGGGGATCATTTTACTTTGCTGTCCTGGTAAGGATTGTTTCTGGTCTTTAAATTCCGTTGGTTTTGTCATGGGTTGAGTGGTTTAGTTTTAGTAGAAAGCCAGACACCGAATAAGTAGATGTCTGGCATTAATAGTTAAGAATTTCGCAATGCATTGATCAGTTCATCTTTGCTCATTTTGCTTCTGCCTTCGATTCCGACTTCTTTGGCTTTATTATATAGATCTTGCTTATTTCTGTCTTCGTATTTCTCCGCCTTGCCACCTTTTTTACCCGAGTTGGGGTCATTTGCTATTCGGGCAGCTTTCTGCTTACTCATTCCTTCTTTTCGTAGTGCCTCATACTTTTCATCGTTTTTGATGCTTGGGCCATGGTCCTTTGTCATGATAGATTGGTTTTAGGGTTAAATAATTGGTTTCTAGTTCCATCAATGAATTCATGAATTGCTTTATCCATTGGAAACAGGTATAGTAATTCCAAAAAAAGCACCGAGATTTATTTACTTACACTAGGAATAACATTTGAGTAAGCTATTAGCTAGCTAGAATTGTTATCAGGAAAAAATTGAAAGGGAGCATGAAAATCAAATTAATTCAAGAGTTTAAAGAGTTTGCTGTCAAAGGCAATATGATAGATATTGCAATAGGGGTGATCATCGGATCGGCATTCAATAATGTGGTGGATGTGTTGGTAAAAGAGATTTTTCTGCCACCACTATCATTTCTCACAAATGGAATTAATTGGGAAAATAAGAAGATAGTCCTACGCGAAGCTATTACCTTAGATGGAGTCACGCATCCTGAAGAAATAGCGATAGGTTATGGGAAGTTATTTGAAGCTTCAGTAGATTTTCTGATTATTGGATTTACCGTGTTCTTGGTGGTAAAGCTTATGAATTCCATACGTAAGAAAGCGGAAGATCCTAAAAATGAAACAGTCACTACTCCTAAAAATATCGAGTTGCTAAGCCAAATTACGGAACTGATGCAAAAGCAACTGGATATACTGGAGGGAAATCAAGCTAAGTGGAAAAATGACAGGAATAATCAGTAATTCTTCTTTTTAAAGTAGTTTGCTTTTGCCTTAATACTAGTGGTGTGTTAAGTTGTTATTTGGTTATGCACCTTTTCAGGTATCCATCTCTTGAGGGTTTTACTGAAGAAGTAATGGCATAGGATAGTAGTATCGGATAATCATTTTTATAAGTCGCTAATTAACGGATCGATTAAAAGCTTTCGTTTTTTTTATTTGTAAGGTGTCTATACTTCCTTTATTTTTTTATTAATTAGCCATTTCAATAGAGCATACCCTTTAAAAATCAAGCATGTTCCAATTTGCCCATGTTAGTATTGGGTAAGTGAGATTTCTCCAGTTATTATTGGGAAGACACGAGAATAACATTCTTTAGAATATGGAATCTAGCATCTAGAAAACAACACACAGAAGACTGATTATTCTCTATGCGAGATTCCTACGGGCTTTATATGTAAAATTAAAAAAATATGAAAAATAACCAGAGAAGAGAGTTTTTGAAGTCTACCGGTTTGGTTGGTTTAGGACTTTTTGGGGCAGGGACTACCCTTGCCAATGATTTTGAAGCCCTACCTACACAGGCTCAAAAGGGAGTAAATAGAATCCAATCATTCAATATGAGCGGTTTTGCTGCTCCAAAAATTGACACTGTCCGAATCGGTATTGTTGGACTTGGTATGAGAGGGCCTGGAGCTGTGGATAGATTGAGTAAAATCGAGAATGTAGAGATCAAAGCACTTTGTGATTTACTTCCAGAGCGGGTAGAAAAGGCGAAAGCTCAATTGAAAGATACTCCGCACAATCCCGAAGGATACTCTGGAAACGCTTATTCTTGGAAAGAAATGATGGATCGAGATGATCTGGATCTGATTTATATCGCTACTCCGTGGGAATGGCATACTCCAATGGCTGTTTATGCCATGGAGGCTGGAAAGCATGCTGCCTGTGAAGTGCCAATCGCAAGAACATTGGATGAGTGCTGGCAGTTAGTGGAAACCTCAGAGCGCACGAAAAAGCACTGTATGCAACTGGAGAATTGTTGCTATGATTTCTTCGAGTTGATGACATTGAAAATGAAACGCGAAGGGTATTTTGGAGATGTGTTGCACGTCGAAGGAGCATACATTCATGACTTACTTTCCTTGAATTTCAAGAAAGATGGTGGTTATCAGGACATGTGGAGGTTGAAAGAGAACTATCGCAATGGTAATCTTTATGCTACTCATGGTCTTGGCCCGATTTGCCAAATTTTGGATATCAACAGAGGAGATCAGATGGACTTTTTGACTTCGACTTCTTCTAATGATTTCTCCATGCATGCCGAAGCTGTGAAATTGGCGGAGCAGGATAATTTCTTCGCTTCTTACGCTGAGAAAAAATTCCGTGGAAATATGAATACTACCATGGTCAAAACTAAACACGGTAAAACGATCATGATTCAGCATGATGTGTCTTCTCCACGCCCTTATTCCAGACTTCATGTAGTGAGTGGAACTGAAGGATATGCTCAGAAATATCCTCAACCAAAAGTTGCAAAAGGACATGGTTGGTTAAAGGACGAAGAATTCAAAGATCTAGAAACCAAATACACGCCTGAGATCATCCAGAAAGTGGGAGAGTTGGCCAAGAAAGTTGGCGGTCACGGAGGAATGGACTTTATGATGGATTGGAGATTGATCGATTGTCTAAGAAACGGCCTTCCACTGGATCAGGATGTATATGATGCGGCACTTTGGAGTTCAGTATCGCCTTTGAGTGAGTGGTCAGTAGCCAATAGATCTAACTCTATTGATGTGCCTGACTTTACTGGCGGAAATTGGAAAACAAATGCGCCGGTGAATATTACGCTTGATGGTGGTGGGACTACCGGAGTGAGAGTTTAGTATGTAATAGGAAAGTGCCCCATGTAGCAAAGTAACAGCTATAAGTCAAATCCCAGAAAAAATAAAGCCCGCTAATCATCCGATTAGCGGGCTTTTGTATGGTTTAGGGTTTTGATTAGTTGTGCGTTGGCTTATCAGTTAGCCCTTCATTGACTACCTGATCCAATTTTTTCTGATCACCCAAATAAGCAGTTAGATCGATTAGACGTACGGTTCTGAAGTCAATTGGATGACTTTCACTTTGCAGGGAAATCCATCCGCCACTTAGCATCTGACCATCCACCTTTACTTTGGGATCGACAGGATTAACATTTCCTCCTCCGATTTGAGATTTGGTGTAGCTCAAGACAGTGTCCTGACCCACTAGATGGTGAACATCACCATTTCCTAACACAATAAAATTGGCAGTGACCCACTGGTCACCATGATATGTATCTGAAGTGGAGTTCACACAATGTGCGGTGATAAGTTTGTCTTCCATTACCACATTGGTGCCTGGAGTACACAGGTTACAGGTACTTCTTTTGTCTGTCCCGTTTCCTCCCAGAAATTGCGCCTCAATAGACATAGGGAAATCCTGATCTTTTAACATAGTTTTAGGATCCTGACAATGCAGCATGGCGCCGCTATTTCTGGTTGCCCAGCCTTCGCCACCAGTTGCCTGTTCTCCCACAAATCTATATTCCACTTGAAGTAGGTAATTGGAAAAGGGTTCATTGTAGAAAATATGTCCGTATTGCTGATCAAACTGATCATAGCCATCGTAGCGTACTTTCATCAGCCCATCTTCCACACGGAAGGTGTTGGCAAAATTATCGTTTAGCTCATGCGTTCGAATTTTGATTGACCAATCATCAATGTCTTTCCCGTTGAAAAGTGTTTGCCATTTTGGTTTTTTGGCTTCCTCAGTAAGAAGCTGAAAAGAAAAGAATCCTACTGAAAGTAGTAGAAGGAAAAGTAATGCTGATTTTTTCATTATTTATAGGGTTTAATTAGTCTAAGAGTCACCAACACTGGGTAGTGGTCAGAAAAAGGAACATCAATCACCTGATACTTTACGAGTTCAAAATGTTCAGAGTCAAACCAGACATAGTCAATACGTTTGCCTTCTGGTGAGTTGAAAGTGGGAGTATCATCGTTCGCTATATATCCCGCATCGCTCCATTTTGAATTGATACTTTGATATGCTTCAGAAGAAGGGTCAAAATTTAAATCTCCTACGAAAAATGCAGGATTTGGAAGTGAATCGGCATACTGTGTTATGGCTTCAATTTGAGCCAGCCGATTTTCCGGAAATTCATGGCAAAGATGAGTAGCGCCAAAATAAAGTTCTTTTCTACTTTTTAATTCAATTTTAACCCAAGCAGCGGCTCGAGATTCACCACCCGCAGGAGTCGGAAGCTGCTGAGTTTTGTAGCTTAACGATTTCTTCACCAAGACGCCCTCTCCGTATCCACCTTCTGCAAAATCCATTGCTTTGGCAAAGTAACTTCTGTATCCAGTCTTTTTTCCAAGCTCCGCTACCCAATCTATTTTTTTACCATAAATGCTTTCCAACCGAGTAGTCATGCTATCTACTTCCTGAAGAGCCACCACTTCTGGTTGTAGGAGAATTATCAGATTCGCAATGTTATCCAGATTTGGGACGCCGAGTGAATCTGGGTTTTCTCCATGGTAAATGTTATAAGTTAAAATCTTGAATTCGGAGAAAGTTTCCTGAGCCATAACGCTACAAGACAAGCCGAGCAAAAAAGATAAGATTACTAAAGCTGTTTTTTTCATATTGGATTTATTTCCTCGTACTTCCTTTTACTAAATCAAAATTAGCTCTTGAACACGGTAAAGATAAGTCAATGAGAATGGAAGATAATGATTTTCATGTTTCTTGAGAGTTAAAATGAGTTTGGTGCTTTCTCTTGTTATTTTTATGGTTGATTTATGCGATTGTTGGATTTGCGGGTTCCTGATAAATGAAAAATTATTTAGTTACGATTTATTTGTATCTTTTTGAGATTTTACTCCTTTACATCACCCTAAGGGAGTTGGAGCGTATTACTCAACAATTTTAATAATTACCTGTTTGAAAAAGATTCTCTGGGCTATAGGAATAGTTATTCTTTTGGGCTTTGTCGCGATATTTTTTGTTGAAAAATGGCTCGTAGATACTTTGCCAGCTCGAATAAATGCAAAAGAGGATAGGGCCTACGATATTCTGTTTGAAGAGGTAGATGTCCAGTTATTTAGGGGAAGTATTGAGTTGCGTGAAATATCCCTTCATCCGTTGAAGGATAGCATGGCTACTTCTATCACCGGGACAATGAACTCTGTGAGACTTGGAGGGATAAATATGCTGGGATTCATTTTTGGAGATGTTCTGGACATCGGGGAATTGAATTTGAATGTCCCCAAATTTATTTTGATCAGAAATGATTCTATTTCTCAAAAGCCTGCAGATGTTTCAATGGCATTTCAGGATTTTTTCGGGGATATAGTCTCTAGGGGTGTCATCCATAACTTTAATCTCCGTGAAGGTTCCGGGGAGTTTTACAACCAATCGGATTCTTTAAGAAAATTCGGGAGTTTCGATAGTTTTAATATTTCTGCTACTAATCTGGAAACTGATTCAGTTCGATTGAATTATGCCATTCCATTTAAACTGGAAAGCATAGAAACACGCCTGAAAAATTTGCAGATCAATATAAGTGAAGAACAGTCTTTTACGTTGGGCGAACTTAACTACGATTCCAGAGAAGATGCTCTCGATTTTTTTGATTTGAAATTGGCCTACGAAGATTCCAATCTAGAAGTAGCGAAAAGATCGTCCGTGCAAAAGGATTACATAGAGATCAGCTTAAAGCATCTTAAAATTGAGAAAATCAATGCGCGAAGCAGCATATACGGTAATTGGTCTATAGTAGCAGGCTTGATTACTGTGGATAGTCTTATTCTTCATGATCTGAGGAATAAAAATAAACCAAGACCCATCGACGAGCCTGAAAAACCTATGTTTGAAGGAATGGTAGAATTGATTCCGTTTCCTCTGGAAGTGGACACGGTGAAGGTCTTGAATTCCAAGATTACCTATTCGCAGATAAGTGAAGGAAAATCTGCTGTGGGAAGCCTTAATTTTGAGAAGCTTTCTGCACTGATCACGCATGTAGTTTCATTGGATTCACTCCAATCGGGTGAGATGAATATTCATGGTGAAGCTGTGCTCAATGGATTTGCTCCCATGCGAATGGACGTAACTGTGCCTTATGGATTAGATGGTGATGAGGAAAGTTTTCATCTTGAAGCTAGCGTAGATCCATTCAGTTTAGCGTCACTTAATGGCATTCTTGGTGATTTGGTATCTGTGAATATCAATTCTGGAACTTTGCAAAAGCTGGCAATAACCATGGAGGCAAATCCTAGATATGCTACCAATTACATGAAGTTTGACTACAAAGATTTGAAACTGGAATTGAGAGATGAGGAGCAACAAAAGAAAAAGTTGATGTCTACACTTGCAAATATTCTAATGTCGAGTAACAACCTTCCTGACAACAACAATTACAAAACTGCGAGCTTTCAAACTGAACGAAACAAATACCGGGGCACATTTAATCTTATCTGGGAATCGTTGAGAGAAGGAATGATGGAAATAGTCCCAGGTGATTTGGCACAATTACTATTAAAAGAACAAGATCCTTCCGACGGAGGAAAAAGAAGATAATATGATTGTCCGCAAAGATGCCAGTCAACTTAGAATCTTTACTTATCTGGTCGGGAGACCGATGACTCCCGCACTGGCGGGACAGGCTGAAGCGGCCTCAATTCTTAGGTTTAACATATCCTTTTTTGCTTTTGACTCCATACTGGCACAAAAGCGGATATATAAATAATTTTAAATGAAAAATCATCAGTTAAATTTGAAGAGACTGCAGGGTGCACTCTAAGCGACCTAGTGAAAACTTTTCAACTTATTCACGGTGTTTTTTGATATAAAAAAAGCTCTCCAACTAATGGAGAGCTATGCAGAATCAGAACGCCACGCCTATTCAATTAGCGCTCTTCTTCTGTCAAATCCATAATATGTATGGACATCATTGATGAATTCATGTTGAGGACCTACAGGCCAGTTGTCGTCATCAAACCCTGGCGCATTTTCCAACTTTTCCTTTTCGACATTCACTAGGATTACATCACGTTGGTGACCGTGAAAATCAAATGCTGCCCAAGGAAGAGCTAGAAGTTTGCTGCCAAGATTTAGAAATCCAGTATCAACTGAAAGGACTACATAGGCTACCTCACCGGTCTCGGTGTCCAGCATGATATCCTTAATAGTTCCTACGGATTCATCTCTTATTGTTTTTACAGTGCAATTTGCGGCTGTTGAACTGCTTATTGGAAAATGATATTGGGTATTCATGGTTAAGTTGGTTTAGTGAATATTACTGTTGTAATTACTATAAACCAACCTCATGCCATGCCGTAAAAATGCCCTTATGAGGGGGTTAGCTCATTTTTTTAAGAAATTTTATGTGTGGCTGAAGGGCGAATTGGGAAATGAAATTCGCAGATAGATTCATAGAAAATTACTGCCCCGGAATTAATGGTTTTCACTTTGGTTAAAAATAAGTGATCTTACAAATTCTCAATTCTCTGCCTTCTCATTTCCTCTGCCACTTCCTTATCCATAGGGTAATTACTCTCTTCCAAATTCTTCACAATATTCTGGTGATTAAATTCATCCCGGTTTTGGGAGAGTTTTCTACTTCCGTGTACTTCAGTAATTTCTATTTCAAATCCAACTAGTGCTTTTATCTGCTTTGCTACGAAATCAGGATTCATTGTCTCCACACTTACTCGATTTGGACGTCCTTCTTCAAAGGTGTCCACCAGTTTTGACAGATGATCCATTAGCTTTTCTCCCTGGATAAGCCGAATTTTTCCATATACATGAACGGCCAAGTAATTCCAGGTAGGTACGTTTTCGTGATTATACCAAGAAGAAGAAATATAGGCATGAGGTCCTTGGAAAATGACCAGTACATCTTGATCTTCAGTGAGGTTTTTCCATTGTGGATTTGCTTTGGCAATATGCCCAGTAAGGATCGCTTTTCCATTTTCGTTTTTATCTAAGACAAAAGGCAAATGCGTCGCCCATGACTTGCTGTCAATTTGGGAGACAAGCGTGGCAAACGCATTCTTTTTTATAAAAGCTAGCACTTCAGAATCGTCTTTCCAGCGGTTTAGAGGATGGATATACATGAGAATTAGTTTGAGAATTTTCAGTAAAAGATTGAAATTAGGAATTGGAATAGGAAGTTTAAGATTCCAAACTCCATTTTATTCATTTTTAAAAATAGTAGTTTCGCCAAATGGAAAATCAAAGTACTGACAAACTTGAGCTGGCTGCGAAGTTTGTTAACAATACCGGAGCACCGATTTTTTTGACTGGAAAAGCAGGAACTGGGAAGACGACTTTTCTGAAAAATCTAGCCTTGCAGACGCATAAAAACCATGTTATCGTTGCGCCTACGGGTATTGCTGCCCTGAATGCCGGAGGAGTGACCATACATTCTCAGTTTTTATTCCCACTTGGATTTTTCCTTCCTGTGAACGAACCTGAGGGGAATTTCTCAGAGCAATACGGTTGCTTTACTCAGCATACCTTGATCAGAAAACACCCGCTAAACGCTCTCCGGAAAAATGTACTGAAATCCATAGAACTGCTAGTTATAGATGAAGTCAGCATGCTTCGAGCTGATGTGCTGGATGCGATAGATTACAGGCTCAGAAGTGTCAAGCGTAATTACAATACACCTTTTGGCGGTGTTCAGATCTTGATGATTGGGGATCTATTTCAGCTTCCTCCCATTGTCCGGGATAATGAGTGGCAGGTGCTTAGCAAGTTTTACCCGAGCATGCATTTTTTCGAAGCCAGAGTTTTGCAGGATTCTGGTTTGGTTTACCTAGAGTTGGATAAGATTTTTCGGCAACAAGACGAAGACTTTATTCAAGTGCTCAATCATTTACGAGAGAATACGGTCACTGATCAGGATATCGCTCTTTTGAATAAGCATTATAAAACTCAGGATGAGATCGCTGAAGTAAAAGATTGCATCACCATCACTACGCATAACTATAAAGCTGACCAAATCAATCGTGATCGATTGATGGCGTTAAAAAGTGAATCAAAGTTTTATGAAGCTGATATCGAGAATGACTTCCCGGAGAACATTTACCCACTTCCAAAATCACTCGAACTTCGGGTAGGAGCACAGGTGATGTTTATCAAAAATGACTCCTCAGGAAATCAGGATTACTTCAATGGTAAGCTAGCCACCGTGGAGGAATTGGGAGATGATTCCATCAAAGTTATGCTGGAAGGAAAACGTATGGTGTACCAATTGCGGAAGGAAATCTGGGAAAATAAGAAGTATGTGATCAATCCGGATACCAAGGAATTGGAGGAGGAAGTGATTGGTACGTTTAGCCAATATCCTATTAAAACTGCATGGGCTGTCACAGTTCATAAAAGCCAAGGTTTGACCTTCGATCAGGCGATTATAGATGTGGGAAATGCATTTGCTCCAGGGCAAGTCTATGTAGCCTTGAGTCGCCTGAGGAGTTTGGAGGGTTTGATTCTTAGGACTAGGATTCAGAACAATGCATTGCAGTCAGATTCTCAGGTACAGACTTTTGTCGAAAGCGCTAAGAAAAATTCCAAACTTGATGAACTGTTGGGGGCTTATCAGCAGCGATATCTTTCGCTTTTGTCTGGGGATACCTTCGATTTGCAAGGGTTGATCCACGAAATTAACAGCTTTCAGCGCAAGAATGATAGCTCGCTTGAGTTTGAAGATCCTGAAATGCAAAAGGCAGTCAGTGAGATCGCTGCTTTAATTAAAAATGAGGTGGTGACTGCAGGGAAATTCAGTAATCAACTTCGCTTTCTTTTACAGCAAAATGAAAAGGAGAAGTTGATGGAACGGCTTGATAAGGGCTCCTCTTATTTCCAGGGTTTTTTGAAAACGGCTTTGGAGAAAATCCTCATTCACCGTGCTGAAGTGGAGCGATTTTCCAGAACCAAAACTTATGCGAATAGTTTGGAAGAGCTGGAAGTCAGTTTACTGAGAAAGTATGGAGAGATCAGCAAAGTGAGTCAGCTGATCTCCTCAATCATGGAAGGCAAGATTCCCGGAAAGATGAACGATCTGGAGCAGGATAAAATAAATTTGAGACTTCGATTGGCTGAGGCAGCCAAACAAGCTGCTGCTGACAATCCTAAATTTGCCAGTAACAAAACCGGTAGGAAAAAGACTGGGAAAGCAAACCTGAAAAGGAAAGTAGGAGAGACTTACGAGATTACTTTTGGGATGATCAATGACGGTAAAAGCATTGGAGATATCGTCGTAGCACGTGGTTTAGCCGAATCGACTATCAAAGGTCACTTGGCTAAAGGGATTCAAGAAGGAAGAGTGGAATTGGAAGATTGCTTGCCAATTGAAGTGATTTCTGAGATCAATTCTCAAGTTGAAAACATCAAAAATCTTCAGGCATTAAGACTTCATTTCGAAGGAAAATACGATTACAATACGATTAAAATGGTTGTAGCAGCTAGAGAGGATTAGATAGCTTTCTGCCGTCTGTTAATACGGAAAATAGATTGATAGGCACTACCTAGCAAAACTACCAAATTTCTAATTAATCAAAAAAAGAGAGACTATGTAGCCTCTCTTTTTTGTTTCGATTAGATAGATTGGGTTAGTTAATGTTTCCGTACGATTTGTCATGAAAGCGGTACCGTGCATCCTCGGTAGCTTTCACAAGCTTGCTTTCAGTATCGATCACCATTACTGACGGAGCTGTATCTGAGCCATTCATCGCATTCCAATCAGGTTGATCGTCTCCATTTGGATTCCCGGTTTTGATGAAATTTGCAAAGTAATTCATCATGGTTTTGGAGACTTTGTAATCTTCCGGAGTCCAAGCGAAAACATCTACTAAGGGTAGATTTCCCATGGCATATTCTATTTCACAGGCATGAGGAGCTCCGATGGCTTCAGGGGCCTTTGGACCACCTTCTACCACGCCGCCAGCAAGTCCAGTGGTCAGGTTTGCGTCTTTCAATGCTGGTCTCAGCTTACTGTATAAATACCTGTAAACGTGCTGATCGGAGTTTTTAGCATGGAGATCCAGCCACTTCCATGTGGAATAAGCTATAAATCTATCCGCTGCCAAATTAGTTGCAGAGCGCTCTACCTCCTTTGCGTCAGCATGTGGATGAAGGCTTAATACTTCTTCAAAATCATTCGGATAGGTTTCCTTTACCTTAGCAATGAAAGCTTCTGGAGTGTAAGGCTGACCTTGCATAAATGCCATCCCTGGGATTTCGGCTGAGTTCCAACCAGCTAGTAAAGGAACCATCGCTTGCTCCTTGGCTTCAAAGATTTCAGGAAGTGTTTTTGGAATAAAATACCCATCCAAGACTACAGGAAATCCAAAACGCTTAGATTCTGTGTAGATGTCATATAGATCCTTTGTGGCAAGTGCTCTAAGTTCTTTGATGCTAGGAAACCCAGCTTTGGAAGCGAATTCTGACCCTATTTTCTCAGCTTCACCTAGTGGTGTAGGTGCCAACGTTGGATTGATCCCCGCGCCGCTTTCACCGATTGCACCGGCTATCAGATCTTTGGAAAGGGGAGAAGCCATTTGGTAGCTTACTGAAATGGAACCGGCTGATTCCCCCGCGATCGTTACTTTCTTTGGATTCCCACCGAATGCTGCTATGTTTTCCTTCACCCATTTCAATGAAGCCATTTGATCCATTAGTCCGTAATTTCCAGAAGCTTTATAGGGAGCTTCAGCACTGAGTTCAGGATGAGCAAAAAAACCAAAAATATTTAATCTGTAATTCACCGTCACCACGACTATTCCTTTCTGTGCCATGGCTTCGCCGTTATATCTAGGCTCAGATCCGTCTCCAGCGACAAAACCTCCTCCATAGAAATAGACCAAAACTGGTAAATCTTTCATGTTCCTATCTGCCGGAGTCCACACATTCAAGTAAAGACAATCTTCACTGATACCGTCAGATTTAAAGTCCATATCTCCAAAAACGGGAGCCTGAACAGCTCTAGGGCCAAATTTCTTTGTGACTTTCACGCCAGTCCAGTTGTCCATTGGTTGTGGTGCTTTCCATCTCAAATCTCCCACAGGTGGCTTTGCAAAGGGAATTCCGAAAAACTTTTGAATACCAGTTTTGGTATCGTATGATCCAGCTATTATTCCATTTTTGATTTTAGTTTGCACTTCGATGGAATTGTTATTTTGGGCTTTTAGAGATGAACTTACACCGAATAAGATGATCAGTATAAGTATCTGAGCCGGTTTAAAACTTGCTTTCATGGGTAGGACTTTAATGTTTCTTTGCGAAACAATAGTAATTCCTTATTTTTGGATTTCCTAGTTCCTAAACTACTATTTCCTAGTTTTACACATGCCTCTACCAAAAGAAGAATATATCCCAAACCTGTCTTATGATTCAGTTATTTTTGGATTTTCTGGAGAAAAGCTTAAGATATTAGTTTTAGAATATCATAACATGAAAACCTTCGCTTTGCCTGGAGGATTTGTGAAGGTGGATGAACCATTAGATGATGCTGTAAAACGTGGTCTTTCGGAGCGAACTGGATTGGATGAGATTTACTTAGAGCAGTTTCATACGTTCGGGTCTATGGAGCGATTTAGCCCGGCAGTGATGAAGAAAATATTGGAAGAGCAGGGGGAATTTGAAGAGAACCACTGGATCTTGGGTAGATTCATTACTGTGGCTTATTATGCCTTGATTAATTACGATAACGTAATTCCTAAGCCTGATGATTTGTCAGATTCTATCGAATGGTATGACTATGAACAGCTTCCTAAAATGATGATGGATCACAATGAAATCGTCGAAAAGGCACTTGAGCATCTACGTACTAATTTGGATCAAAAACTTCTGAGTTTTAATCTTCTGCCTGAGCGTTTCACGATGAAAGACCTGAAAATGGTATATGATGCTATCCTAGGCGAAACTCAAAACCGTGCTAATTTTCAGCGTAAGATGCTCGGCCTTAATATTTTGGAACGACATGAGAAATTATATTCTGGTGGTTCTCACAAAGCCCCATTTTTATATAGCTTCAAAAAAAGAAACTGAAAATGAGGCTCCTAATTGGTATCAACCAACCTTGATTCCATAGTTACCCAGCAACCCAGGTAAGCCTTCAATGTCAAAACGCGCTCCTTTTATCCTATTTCTTTCGGGATCGATTATGTAATGGAGTGCATTCCTGAAATCAACTTTTTCTGCAGTAGTTTGGTCAAAGGTAGTTCCGCTTAAGTCAGAACCTTGAAAATCAGATCCAGTCAAATCTGCCTGTGTGAAGTCAGTTTCCAAGAGCCTACAATTGATGAATTTTGATTTTTTGATCTTCAGATTGTAAAAGCTACAATAGTCAAGTTGACATCCGTTGAAGATAAATTCCAATAGAAATGGATTGCTTGCATGAAAGTGAATGCCTAGCATTTTACAATGTTCGAATCTTACCTGCTGAAAAGACACATCTGGAACTTTTGTGTTGCTTAGGTCACAATTTTTGAAAGTACAGTTCTCAAAATTATTACCTCTCAAATCAAGCCCTGAAAAATTGCACTGTTCAAAAGTGCACTGTTCATATTCTGAAGGAGAAAGTGGTACTTGGGTGTAGTCCAGACTTTTAAAGGTCTGCTCTGCGAAAAGAGGCATTTAAGGGAAATTTATTTGTCGAGTATAAATCAAAAGTAAAATCATTCTTTTAATTAATTGCCCTTCAATCTGAGAACTTCACTTAATCCCTCGGAGGAGTGATCATGATATGTGCCCGGTGCGTACCCGGATCCATGATCCAAGGCATACCTGGTGCACTAGGTTTCAGTGGAAGACCAGTTGTCTCTGCAGTAGCCCAAGGCAGGTAAACAACATATCTTAAATAGGTATCAGACACTTCCCCAGAAGATGTGTTGTAATCTTCATCTTCGGCACTGAGTACGAAAAGAGTAGCGCCTTCGTTGGGCATTTTTAACTTACCACTTTTGGCTTCAACTTCTCTAGTGTCAAAGATTTCCTGAAATGACTTTCCTTCTTTTTTCAATTCTCGACCTCTGATCATGAATGGCTCCAAATCTGACGCATAGCAGGAAACACTAAATCCCTTGCCATTCGGGTCATCTGAGATGCAAATCATCTCATTAGTGCCTTTTTTCAATTCTACAAGTTCTCCATTTTCATGGTACCCCAATACGGTTGCATCTGCTTGTTTTTCTTCTGGAGCAGCCATTACTGCTGTTTTGATTTGAACTTCCTTAGAAGGGATCATAGCAGTTTGGGAAAAAGCCGGAAAAATAGCTAGGCATACTAGCGCGAGACTGAGAGATTTTTTCATCATTTTGGGGTTAAGTGATGTAGTAATTTACACTTTATCAGCTTGCGGGGCAACATCTACTGCTATTGATAATTGTTAGTTTCGACCTAGGAAAATTATGGCATTACGAATTTCTTCCAGTAAGCAAACTAAATTTCTTGGGCACTTCGACAAGCTAGGTATCCGAATAGCTATAATCCGAATTAAGCCAGAGGCCCGTCCTTTCGAGACTATTTGATGTAATAAATACTACTTGTATCCTCTGGAGTTAAAACTCCACTTCGAAGCTTTGTCCTCTTTCAAGATCTATATCCATTTCTGATCCGTCATAAAACACCAAAATTCTACCGCTCTTTCCGGCATGAATTCTACAGGTTTTTAGTTCTCCAGCCTCCCAAGTCATATCTATTGTATAATCGCCTCTGGTTTTTAGTCCATTCACACTGCCATTCTCCCAAGCTTTAGGGAGTGCCGGTAGCAAGCGGATGAGGCCTGTTTCATGGGACTGCACAAGCATCTCAGCGACTCCGGCGGTATAACCGAAATTCCCGTCGATCTGAAAGGGTGGGTGACCATCAAATAAATTAGGGTAGAGTGATTGTGAGAGCAGCTTTTGAATATGCTCATGAGCCATTTCTCCGTCTAATAATCTTGCAGAAAAATTAATCAACCAAGCGCGTGACCAACCTGTTCCAGCTCCACCATTAGCTAATCTATATTCTAGTGTTTTACGAACAGCGGCAAAAGCTTCAGGAGTTTCACTTGATGTGATGGCATCTCCAGGGTGGAAAGCATACAAATGTGACATATGTCTGTGCCCTTTTTCATTTTCTTCATAAGGCTGATCCCATTCCAAAATTCTTCCGTCCTCCGCTATTTGAACGCCAGGCCGAAGATTTGCCAGTTGATTTTTCACCTTTTCACGAAGTGGAGTCTCCTTTCCCAAGAGCTCTGATGCCTTCAAATAGTTGTTGAAAACATCTGCGATAATCTGCTGATCCATAGCTGCTCCCATGGTGGAAGCCACTACTTCTCCATTTGCATTGACAAACTGGTTCTCTGGAGACGTGGAAGGAGAGGAAACCAAAGTACCATCTGAAGGATAGGTTACCAGCCAGTCTGAATAGAAAGCTGAGATTGTCTCTAATGCTGGAAATGCCCGCTCTTCGAGAAATTTCTTGTCTTGAGTAAATAAATAATGATCCCAATAATGTCTTCCGATCCAACCTCCAGCACCGATCCAACTTCCCCAATAAGCTGTAGCAGCACGTAAAAAGGCCACTTGCCAAAGATCTGTCGTATGAGGAACCATCGATCCAGCCATATCGAAGTTTTCCCGGGCTGCCTTCTTTCCATTTTCTATTACACCGTCAATAAAATCAAAAAGTGGCTGGTTTAATGCACTCAGATTTGTGACATCGGCTGGCCAATAATTCATTTGCAAATTGATATTCACATGGTAATCTGCATTCCAAGGTGCAGCGATATGCTTGTTCCAGAGTCCTTGCAAGTTCGCCGGATTGGTTCCGGGTCTACTGGAAGAAATTAGGAGGTACCTACCATAGTCGAAAAGCAATTTTTCAAGATGTAAGTCCAACTCTCCATTTTTGACTCGCTCAATTCTTTGATCTGTGGCGATTTTATCCGGCTCTTCATTTCCAAGCTGCAGGCTCATGCGCTCAAACCAAGAAGCGTATTCTTTCTCATGTACATGAAGTAATTCCCCCCAGCTTTTTAACTGGATTTTTTCTAATTGGCGATCCGCTTCTGCTTCAAAATCTTCGTGGTAAAATGACGTCTCAGAAACCAATTTTAGCATAAATTCTTTGGCTCCAGATATGACTAAACTGGAATCGCTGCTTGATATTTCACCAGACTGATTTTGAGCGAAAAGTAGGGTACGGAATTTCACTCCATTCAAAATTTCTACTGGTTTGGAATCAAGCTGTCCACCGCGCTGAGTGATCATTCCAGATAGCTCAAGCTCCCTTTCATTTAGGGCTACTGTTGTAGCTGTCGCAAAGCCCTTGTCTTCTGGTCGACTCATGGTGATTTTGCCGTTGAAGCCTTTAGGATGATTGGTTTTGAATCTAATGACTAGCGCATCGTCCGGCGCAGAGGCAATAACTTCCTGGCTGAATTCAAAGCCCTCACTTATAAATTGAGTAAGTACAGTAGCAGTTTCTAGATTTAAGCTTCGACGGTAGTTTTCAGCTTCCACATAGCCAAAGTCAAACCATAAATCTCCCATTGTTTGATGAGAACGAGTCACTCCTTTTCTGGAAAACTTCAATACTAATAATGAGTCTGCTTTTTTGTTTTCCCCTGCAATTAGGTAGGCTCTAATTTGATCTAAATCAGCCCGTTTTCCTTCTGCCAATCCCCAGTCTTCATATCCTCCTGGCCAGAGAGAATCCTCGTTAAGCTGAAGGTGTTCTTGTCCAGGTAAACCCATAACTATTGCTCCAAGTCTGCCATTTCCAACTGGCAGCCCCTCTTCCCATTCTACAGCTGGCTGGTTGTACCAAAGAACCGAGGAAGTTTGGGCAAAATTGTAATTGTACAGGCAAAAGATGAGCACTGTGCTCAACAAGAACTTTATCATAGGTTATTGGGTCAGAAAATAAGAATACGATAATTCTTCGAAGTCGCCAACGATAACTTTTCAAAATTGACTTGAAGGAGGTTTTCTGTAGGTATAGGAACTGGTTTTTACGATTTGGAGTCCGGATTTTCGAGTACGCTAGGTGCTTTCCACTTTACGGATCCCACAGCTCTGCTATTCGCTTGATCGATTGCTTGCGACGATCTTTTCTTTTCATAGATCATCGCAAAAGTCATAATTAAGCTGGTGCCGATGATGACGAAAAGTAAAATTCCTGGCTCGAAACTATCCACCTGAGCTTCCTTCGGAATCCCATAGAAAAGCAAAACAGTGATCAATCCTCTAGGAGCTATGAATACTTGAGGAATAATGTCTTTGCCCTCAAAAATCAGTAATAGAACAATTCGAATTCCATAGATTGAGCCGATCAGGAGACAGCTGATTAAAGCTACTTGCAGATCAAAAAGTGAGGTAATGGTAATAGTTAATCCAAAAATCACAAAGAAAAGCGTTCGAACCACAAAGGCTGTTTCTGCAGTGATTGTGTGCAATTCATGATAAATCTGATGTGCTTTGGCATAGTCCAATAAACGGGAAAGTTTGCCTTTGAAAAATAGCTTCATGTTTGCGATCACCAACCCGAAAATCAGAATGATAATCAGAGAAGAAAGATGCATTTTTTTGCCTAATGCATAGAGAAGCAATAAAACAGCGATCAACAGGAAAAGCTTCACATTGCTTTTGATTTTCTGAAAAATCAAAATAATTGCATAGCTAGCTATCAACGAAATAGCGACAGTCAACAAGAAATTCCCTCCAAAACCTACCAAACCAGAATCCTCAGCAGGATTTAATTTTCCGGTGAGGAAGTAGAAAAGCATAATTCCCAGGATGTCTGAAAATGTACTTTCATAGATGTGGAATTCCCTTTTTTTGCTTTTCAACCCTGCCACGCTTGGGATAATAATAGCACTCGAAAGGATGGAAAGCGGTGTAGCATAAAGCCATGCGGACTGCATGGTCATCTCAGGTATGTAATAATATAGAATACTTGCTGCCGCCCAGGTCGAGAGCATCAGACCGATCAATGCTATTGCCAGAGATTTTAAAATAGGGATAAGTTTTTCACGCTTGAGCTCTAGCTCTAGTGCTGCTTCCAATACGATCATAATAAGGCCTACGATTCCTAGAACCTCCAAAATCGGGAAAAAGTCAATTGTGTCTGTGGTGAAATAGCCAAGGATGTATTGGAGTATCAGACCCAGAGCGATCAGCATCAACACGGCAGGAATGTTCGTTTTCTTTGATAGACCGTTGAATAGAAAGGATAAAATAATTATCACCGAAAACTCAATGATCAAGTTATAAGAGGATATAAGTTCCATTAGGAGTTGAATTTTTCAGTGGAATTTGTTTGGATATCGTGATCATTCAGGTAGTTGGTGAGATCTTCTTGCTGCGCACCTTTCACCAAAGTATAGTGGAGCAAGTACATGTTTTCAGCATTAAGTGATTTCAGATTGGATGGCTTACCCAAAGCCAAAATCGGATGATCGAAAATCAAATTCTGTAACTTTTCCTTCGAATGTTCTGATTTGAGATAAAGAGAGCGTTGTTGCTCATTTGTTTGGTTGGAAATCAAGGTGAAACCCGCTCGATCGAAGGAATTAAACCAGACCCATTGTTCGCCTTGATCAGTTCCAAGTACCATTCCTAAGCTTCCGATTTTATTCACTCTGCCACGGATTTTCCCAGCTTTCACCAGCGTATGAATAGCGAGCAGGGGACTAGATCTGAGGAAAAGTCCGCTGATATAATTTCCTAAATGTTTGTAGCCTACACCTAAGATTAACAAAATCATGAAACCATGAGTAATCGGGTCTAAAGCAATGAAACCACCAATAACCACTGCCCAAGCCGTTGGTTTATAAAAGAGCCGAAATTTATTAATCAGAATTAAATATTTTTCACTTATCCTCCTTTTTCGGACATAGCGGGTAAGGCCGAAGAAGCATAGCGATAGTACTAGGTAAATCGCTGATACGATGAGAATTAATACGAGGAGATCATTCCAATGATTCATAGTAAAATTGGTTGATTAGGCGAGTAATTCTCTGTATTTCAAAATAGAATAAAGGTCTTGTCTCACTGTGTTTTTCACGATTAAGTAGCCATTGGCATCCCGGTCTAAAACTCCAATATTCAGCAGTTTTCTTACGGCAGGTTTGTACTCACTTTCGTATCTATCGGTAAACAAGTTTTTGAGTTCCAGATCACTGGAATAGCCAAAAAGTAAGCAGTTTTTCAAAATGAGAAGCTCTGCAATGGATAAGAAATCATTGAGATGCGTCTCTTTTTCTGAAAAACGTATTGACCCATCTTCCTGAACATCTGTGCAAAAGATCCATGCTTGCAATACAGCGCCTATATTAAAGTCAAACTTTTTGGTAAGCCAGCCAATTTTCTTTTGAAGCTGGATTTCGTTCATTTTAACGCCTTCCTTTTCAAAGATCGATCGATGGGAAGCACCATGTCGAAGCATTACTGCCTTATAAATTTCATCTGAAGTGGAGGTATTTGCATCCAATAAATTAGTGAAACCCTGAGAGAATTTCATTCTGGTATCTAAGTGAACCCGAAGTGCATTCGTCATTCCTACTATGACCAATACTTTGGATGAAATTGAGCTGATGAAATCAATTAAAACTTCAGCATTTGAGAGTAAAGAAGAGTTTGAATCCCGCCAAAGATGCAAGTCATCAAGTACTACAAGAGGTTTAGAATTGCTAACTGACCTTTTAACAAAGTTCAATACCTCTTCCAAATTTTTTCCCACTTTGAGTTTTCTGCCTTCTATGCTGATATCCGCTCCAGGAGTGAGATGATGTACTTCGTTTGATTTGAATTGATGTGTCACATACTCCAAAATTGCTGATTTACCGCAGAGGGGATCTCCCAAAACTGCTAATGACCTGTTTTGACCTTTTTTCCAATAGCTTATAATTTTCTCAATCTCTTTTTCCTGTTCGCTTCGCCTGACCAAAAATAGGTCTCCGATAAAGTTTTTGTTTAGAAATAAAGAATGGTAATGGTCAGGTGTTTCCTTTTCATTTCTTGTTTCAAGAATTTGAAGTGCAATTTCCAAGCGTTGATGCGGCGTTTTTTCTTTGGCATCTTTCACTTGTTTACCAAGGTTTTTGAAAACATGAGCCATTTTTTGCCAGTAAGAATTGAAGGCTCCTTCTTTGTTGGAAGTTAACCTCGAGAAGTTAGTTTGGAAAGGGACTTTGAGGTATTCATCTGAGGTATAGAGCTCAGTCACTTTGTAGCTTTGAGAAAGAACGTCTTCAATATGCCTGATTAGATCCTTACTCTGTTTGATAGCATTTTTTTGTTGTTCGGTGATCGCATTTAGCGAGCTGATTTCAGCGTCAAAACTTGTAGTCTGTTGTGTTTTCTTTGCTACAAGCAAACTGCTTTTGATTTGCGTAGCAATATTAAGCAGCGGAGAAAAAGTAGCCTCTTGGAGATCCCAAAGATCAGTGAGGTAGGGAAGGATTTCGTAGTCAAGCCATTTCTCTGACGTTTTTCGGAAATCTATTTTTTTTACTACTAAATACCCGCCTTCAGAATCAACAGGCACTGAAAGCGCGGTAAGTTTATTTACTGAATCTTCCAGATTTCGTAAGGTGGTTTCCGACCGGATTTCCATTCCAACACCTAAATTAATCAGATCCTCTAAAGACTTTAATGTAGAGTTGAGTTGCTCAATTTCGCTGATTGTTTTAAGTTCTGTTAGGCAAGAAAGAGCCTTGTTTTCAAAAAGGGAATTTTTGTTGAGAACGTCTGTTCTCAATTGGAGAATCAACTCATGAATCAGACTGTATTGGTCAATGGTTTGATTTAGCCTGGTATCGTTAAGATTTATTTCATCAAACTGGCCAGAGATGGTCTGAAATTGGGAATGGAATGTTTTCCAAGGATTAGCGAAATGTTTGACTGATTCCAATTTTCTTCTGAGTACTTCAGGTTTACCCAAAATAGCTTTACGTTCAAGCTGAAAATAATGTAGGTATTTTTCTAATTCAGTAGTGAGCAGCGCTTGAGACTCCTCAAAATGCTCTTGAATCTTAGCTTCCGAGACCAAGCCTTCAGAACGCCGAAGTCGAGCGATGCTAAGCTGAAGAAGTACATCTCTTACTAGCAAAAAGCTGGATTTGATCCTGTCTGGATAAGAAAAGTGAATTAGGTAATGGTCAGGATCTGTGATTTCGACATTATCTTCTACAGAGTCTAGCCAAGCTTCGCCCGCTTCGCAATAGTGTGCTAGCAAGCTGCTTCCATTTTTGAATAGATAGGTGTAGAGTTCTTCTGAGTCAACTTGATCAGCAATACCCTTTGTGAACTTCTGAAATTCTTCCAATACAGCATCTATCAGCCTGCTTTTGTCTATTTCTGGCTCTTGCTGAGAAGTGATGGTTTCGTTCATAAATGCTGAAAATGGGAATCAAATAAACTCAAAATTGAGTTTACAAAAGCAACGTAACTCTAAAATTAATTCTTTTCAATAAAGTAAATTCCGTTCCAATTGTTCTGGGTAATTACACTAGGGAAATGGATAAATTATAAAAATCCTGATGGATAGTCCTTACTTTTCGCACAAATTCCTGCTTTTAATTACCCTAATGACGAGACTATTTTCCTTGAGGCTTAGTTTGTCCCAATAAAAAGTCACGAAATTCATCGGTGTTAAAATTGCTCATCCCTTCCTGATAAAAAACGATCTTTCCTGCTGGATTTACGACCAAAGTAGTTGGGATCGACTGGCTTTGTAAGCTTTGATTTAGCCCAAAGCTAGCATGAGCCGTTGGGAATGTCCAGCTTTTTCCATCTAAGAAATCACGGCTTTTCTCTATGTCGTTATCAATTCCTATCATAAGAAACTCCAAGCCGGGCTCTTGCTGAACTGATTTATATAATTCAGAAATATGGGGCATTTCTGCTCGACAAGGTCCACACCATGATGCCCAAAGATTTATGAATAAGGTTTTGCCTCGGTAGCTTTCCAAATCAATTTGCTGCCCATCAAACGTGAGGAATTTACCTCGATAGTCGAATTGCTTATCGGTGAGGTCTGGAATTTCCAGTTTTGGTTTGATCAAGCCTGTAGAAAGAATAACAGATTGAATTCCGCCTATTACTACTGGCAAAAGCCCCGTGAAATATAAAAATGCAATGAGGCTGAGCATAATCCCCCAGCTCTTGATTTCTTTTTTCCAATCCATTTTTTGAGTCCAAAGTCCAATGTACCAAGTCCAAAGAGGAGGCACATTTAACTCTTTTATGTTTTAATTAAGAATGATTTTGCGAAGTACGAAATACCATTTACGGTTGAACCACTTGATTTGACGAAATTTTTCAATTTTAAAATCTTCCAATTTTACAATCTTAAAATCAGACTCTTAGTGACAACCCTCACATTACACACTTTTTGTCTCCAAAAGGAGGCTTAACTTGCAGCACAAATTAAGATTAGAATTTCCATTCACATATGAATTACGAAGTACAGATTGCCGCAGAACTCCAAATCAAACCACATCAAGTAAATGCCACGGTGCAGTTACTGGACGAAGGCGGAACGGTTCCATTTATTTCCCGATATAGAAAAGAAGCAACTGGTGAGCTGGATGAGGTGCAAGTAGCTGCTATTCGTGACCGGGTATTACAGTTGAGAGAGCTGGCAAAGCGAAAAGAGGCTGTGCTCAAGTCGATTGAAGAGCAAGGAAAATTGACTGATGAGTTGAAATGTAAAGTGGAGGCAGCGGAGACTATGTCAAAGCTCGAAGACATTTATTTGCCATATAAGCCTAAGCGTAGAACAAAGGCAACCATTGCCAGAGAAAAGGGCTTGGAGCCACTTGCTGAGCAGATTTTTGAGCAAAAATCTATTGATCTGGATGCTGAAGCAGAGAAGTTTGTGGATGCAGCCAAAGAAGTGAATTCTACCGAAGAAGCCCTACAAGGTGCTCGGGATATTATAGCTGAATGGATTAATGAGAAGGCTGAATTGAGGGAGAGAATGCGTAAGCTGTTTTTGGAAGAGGGAGTTTTCTCTTCGAAGGTTTTGCCAGGAAAAGAGCAGGAAGCCATAAAATATAAGGACTACTTCGAATGGTCTGAACCTATCAAATCGGCTCCATCTCACCGCGTTTTGGCGATGAGAAGAGGAGAGAAAGAATTGTTTTTAATGTTGGATTCTGTTCCTGAAGAGGCTTCGGCTATCTATCAGATGGAAAAGATGATTTTGGAGGACGCTTCAAATTCTTCTGTGGATCAAGTAAAGCTAGCGATCAAAGATTGCTACAGAAGATTGCTTAAGCCAAGCATGGAAACTGAAGTTCGATTGCTTACCAAACGTAAAGCCGATGAGGAAGCAATCAAGGTATTTACTGAGAATCTTCGTCAGCTGCTTCTAGGAGCACCTTTGGGCGAAAAGTCAGTGATGGCAATTGACCCGGGTTTCCGAACAGGCTGCAAATTGGTATGCCTAGGACCACAAGGCCAATTCTTACACTATGAAGCTATTTTTCCTCATGAAGCTAATCGCAGAAGTCAGGAAGCTGCGATGAATGTAAAAGGTTTGGTGGAAAAATATGGGATAGAAGCAATTGCTATAGGTAATGGAACTGCTGGGCGCGAGACGGAAGCTTTTATAAAAGGGCTGGGTCTTCCAAAATCTGTGATCGTAACGATGGTGAACGAATCAGGAGCATCCATTTACTCTGCTTCAGATGTAGCGCGTGAGGAATTTCCAGATCTGGATTTGACTGTTAGAGGAGCAGTTTCAATCGGTAGGCGATTGATGGATCCGCTAGCTGAACTGGTGAAGATCGATCCGAAGTCAATTGGAGTAGGTCAATACCAGCATGATGTAGATCAGAATGCATTGAAGAATGCCTTGGATGATACTGTGATGTCTGCTGTAAACGGAGTAGGAGTGGAAGTGAATCTTGCTTCCAAACAACTCTTGACCTACGTTTCTGGCTTGGGGCCAACTTTGGCTCAGAATATTGTTGAATTCAGAAATGAGAATGGGCCATTCAAAAGTCGCGCACAACTGAAGAAAGTGCCAAGATTGGGAGAGAAAGCATTTGAGCAGGCAGCTGGATTCTTGAGAATTAGCAAGGCAAAGCATCCGCTGGATTCTTCCGCAGTACACCCAGAGCGCTATGCTTTGGTGGAGCAAATGGCTAAAGATGTGAATGCCTCAGTGTCAGATTTGATGAGTTCGGAGGATTTGAGAAATCGGATTTCCCTAAAGAATTATGTGTCTGAAACGGTTGGTCTGCCTACGCTTCAGGATATTTTGGAGGAACTTGCAAAGCCAGGAAGAGATCCTCGTGAGACCTTCGAAGTTTTTGCTTTTGAGGAATCAGTGAACAGCATGTCTGACCTGAAAGTAGGAATGAAGCTTCCAGGCGTGGTGACAAATATTACGGCTTTTGGGGCTTTTGTGGATGTGGGAGTTCATCAGGATGGATTGGTTCATTTGAGTCATCTGGCTGATCGCTTTGTGAAAGACCCGAATGAGATTGTTTCTGTGAATCAAAAAGTGCAGGTGACTGTGATGGAAGTTGATATACCTCGTAAGCGAGTTGCGCTGAGTATGAAGTCAGATCCATTTGCGGAGCGAGGTAAAAAGAAGGAGAAAAGACCAGTGTCTAAACCAGAGAGAAAAGAACCTGAAGGATCAATGGCTGATAAATTGGCTGCATTGAAAGGTAAGTTTGGAGGTTGATATTTTAATAGCCACGAAGAGAACTGAGGTAGCGCAGAGAAGGCGCTGAAGGATTTTTAAAACAAAACCCAAAGAGTTAATTCTTTGGGTTTTTTTCGAATATAGAAGGCAAAATCAGAAGATACCTGTCGATTCTGTTCGACAGTTTCTCTTACAATGTAGATTCACCTTCGCCCGAAAGCGAACAAAATTGTTCGGGTAAATACGCATGATATTTCAAAATCCTTGTTTGGAGCCTTTTGAGCTACTTTTTTTCTGATTTAATCTTCGCTCAAGGAATTCTAACTATTCTTATATGACGTGAGTGAGGACACTCACGTCGGCTGATGGGGAAACCAATCCTGCAACTGCAACTGTTCAATACATCATCCCAAAAAGCCACAGTGGTATTTTTTTGCCAAAGCCATGCTCAATTTCATCAGCGGAGATTAGGTAGGTTTGAAGGTGGCTGACTTGACTCGCGTCTTTGTTTTTACCGCCAACTTCTATTACCGTGTCATTGACCAAGAAGTCCCCTGATTTTGGAAGCCTGACTTCTAGTTGGAGATTTTTGAGTTGGTTTAGAAGGAAAGTCTCCCGTATAGAGCCAATGTCGGGAGTTGATTTTAAAGCATAAGAAAGATTTGTATTCTCCAAATAAACCTTGTCTGGCTTTTGTAAAAGAGAAACTCCCTTTCCCTCTGCGATCAGAAAATTAAGCAATCTGGCTTTTTCTAGTTGGGTAAGCCATTCATACACCGAATCCCGGCTGGTTTCTACTTTTCGGGCAATCGATGATACATTGGGCTTGAAGGGAACCGAATCTGCCAAAACGCCAAGAAGCTTTTTCACTTTATAGGCTGTTCCAGCATTGTAATCAGCGATAAATGCCAAATCAGATTCCACCACGGTATTAATAATCTGTTGTAGGAAAACCGGAATAGTTTCAGGGTTTGACTCTGTGATGATTGGGAGATATCCTCTTTTGAGATATTCCTTGAATGCCGGTAGAGGTTGGAGTTTGGAGGTAATCTCAGGCGTTATTTGTGAATGAACTGTTTGGATTTCTGCCAAAGAAACTGGATGAATATTGTGTTCCTGAGTCAAGTTCAGGTATTCCCGAAATGACATTCCTGGCAATTCATAAGTGATAACCCGTCGGCTCAAGTCGGATTCACCTCTATAAATATCAAGTGCAGAAGATGACGAGAATACCACTTTCAGATCAGGATATGAATCATAAATATTCTTGAGCTCCCGAGACCAATTTGGGTATTTGTGAACCTCATCTATAAACAAAAACCGCCCACCATTTTGATAAAAAGTATTGGCAGTCTCCACTAGATTGTGAGTGTAAAACCAGTAGTGATCGGCAGAAAAGTATAAAGATTCGTTAGCTTGAGGTTTTATTCCATACTTGATTCTTTGAAGCATCAAAGTAGTCTTTCCAGAACCCCGAGGCCCTTTTATGGCAATCATTCGCTGGTTCCAGTCTATTTTATCAAAGAGGTACCTGAAGAACTTATTTTCAGCTTGATTGAGTAGGTTTTGGGAATTAGAGAATAGTATTTCCATAATTTGTCGAATACATTCTACAAATATACAAGTTTATTGTAGATTTAAAACTACAATATTACTATTAAAGTGTCGTTTTTAATCGATATTTTTAGTCCAAAGAATTTCAATAAATTTTTTGATGTCCAATTTCATTAAACAAGTCTTCGCCCGAAAGCGAACAAAATTGTTCGGGGTATTTGGACGGGATATTTCAAAATCATTGTTTAGAGCCTTTTGAGCTACTTTTTTTCTGGTTTAATCTTCGCTCAAGGAATTCTAACTATTCTTATATGACGTGAGTGAGGACACTCACGTCGGCGGATAGTTGATTCTCCTGCTTTTTCAGAATTTATAACATTTAAACTATGTGGAAAATTTACTCTAAAATCGCTTGGCGTAATCTTGTAAAAGGTAAGCGTGTGACCTTGATCAATATCTTTGGACTGACGCTGGGAATTACAGCTGCTTTTTTGCTTTTCACTGTCGTTAGCTACGAACTCAGCTATGATGATTTCCAAACCAACTCGGATAGCATCTATAGAGTGGTGACTCAGGATGAATATTCGGATGGTATGAGCTATACTCCGGGAGTTTCGCCGCCAATGCCTGAGGCATTGAAAGCTGACTTGACAGGAGTTGAGGCGGTAGTTCCTGTTGTGAATTCATCGGTATTTGTAACCCTAGATGAAGCAGTGACTGGCTCAGGGGAAAACAATTTTTTAGTCGAAGATGCTTTCTTTACCACCGCTGATTATCCTTCATTATTTGATGTGGAGGTATTGGCAGGAAACCTAAATTCACTCAATGATCCTGGGCAGGTGGTACTTTCTAAGTCCGAAGCTATGAAGCTTTTTGGCACTTGGGAGAATGCGTTTGGGAAATCACTGTTGTTGTCTAAACGAATAGAAGCTTCTGTAGCAGCAATCGTTGAGGACGTTCCTGACAACAGTAATTTCAAGTTCGAAATGTTGGCCTCTTATAAAACGATGGAGAGCAATGAGGAAATCTTTGATACCTATTTTGACGAATGGGGGAGTTTTGGAAGTAATTTTCAGGTGTATTTGAAGCTCCCTGAAGTTGAAAATCCAGAACAGATCAACCAGCAATTAATAGCTTTCGCCGAAAAGAACTATAAAGATCGAGGAACTTCAAAGAAGCGCTTTTTTCTTCAGGCAATGCCTGATATTCACTTCGACAATCGCTTTGATCCAATTAGTGGAGACATGATCAGAAAGGCTACCATTTACACCTTAGCGTTGATTGGCGTTTTCATCCTTATTATGGCCTCAATCAACTTTGTCAACCTCTCTACCGCTCAGGCAATAGGGAAAAGTAAGGAGATTGGAATCAGAAAAGTGATGGGAGGAAGTCGACTTCAGGTGATTGGGCAATCGTTCGGAGAAACATTTATGGTGGTTTTTATCTCAGCGATTATTTCAACTCTGGCAGCTACTATTTTGCTTCCTTATCTGAGCAAAGTAGCTGAAGTCCCTGATTCTATTCAATTGATTACACCTACATTTCTAATGTTCTCCTCAGCAATAGTTCTAGGAGTGACTTTGCTGTCTGGCCTTTATCCTGCGATGATCCTTTCGGGCTTTCAGCCAATTCAAGCTTTGAAAAATAAGATTCAAGTAGCACAAATCGGTGGAGTTTCATTACGAAGAAGTTTGGTTGTGATGCAATTTGTGATCGCGCAAGTTCTGATGATTGCTACAGTAATTGCAGTCAAGCAAATGACAGAGATTCAGGAAGCAGATTTGGGTTTCTCCAAAGAAGCAGTTTACTACTTTGACCTCCCATCTGATGAGTCTAGAGACAGCAAATTGGATGTACTCAAGCAGCGTCTTGAATCAAATTCTCAGATCAAAAGTGTCAGCATTTCCAGCGATGTACCTTCTTCAGATAACAATTGGAGTTCGAATTTTTGGTTTGATGACAAAAGAGAAGATGTTCAATTCATGACATCATTGAAGTATGGAGATGCGGATTATTTTGAAATTTACGGTTTGGAGTTCGCCGCTGGAACTGGCTTTTCTGAAAGTGATACGCTCAAAGAAGCTGTGATAAATGAAACGATGGCTAAGAAGCTCAACCTAGCGAATCCTGAAGATGCAATTGGAAAGCATATCACTATTGGTGGCGGTGAACCGTGGATGACGATCACCGGCGTGGTGAAGGACTTTGCTCAAAACTCACTTAGAGAGGAAATAAAGCCTTTCATCATTGCTACTGAAAGAGAGTCTTACTATGTGGTAGGAATGAAATTGGATGCCTCTGCTGGTCAGCAAACACTGGCAAGTATAGAAGAAGAATTCAAAAATATCTATCCTGATGCCATTTATTCTGCACAGTTTATGGACGAGACGATAGCTAATTTCTACCGGAGAGAAAATCAGTTGGCGCTGGTTTATAAAATCTTTGCTGTGCTTTCGATAGTTATATCTTCGATCGGATTATATGGTTTGATTTCTTTTTTGGTTGGGCAAAAGCTCAAAGAAATAGGAATCCGAAAGGTACTTGGAGCATCAATACCACAGATCACTTTCTTGCTTTCTAAAGAATTTATCTATCTGGTCTTGATAGCATTCGTTATTGCTGTACCGCTCGGGTATTATCTCACGGATCAATGGCTGCAAAACTTCTCCTATAAGACTTCTGTGCCAATCGGTTTGTACGTTCTGGTGATTACTGTTTCACTTTTAATTACAGCAGCGACAGTAGGTTATAGGTCAGTGAAAGCGGCTTTGGGCAATCCTGTGGATAGCTTGGCGGATGAATAATAGAAGAGCTGAAAGACCGAAGACCGGTGACCGAAGTAGCCATGACCATTCAGAGTTGACATTTCATTACACTAGTGAAATCCAATTGGCGAAAAAATAAAATAAAAAGGACTGAGGATTAGTTCACTCCTCAGTCCTTTAGTTTAACCCAGCACCTCAGCTGTAATCTCCAGAGATCTCAGTCGTTTCTCTGGATCGTAGATATTTGTAGACACCATCAGTTCATCTACTTCTACCTGCTTGAAAAAGCTTTCAAATTGAGGTTTTAGTGACTCTTTTGTTCCAATGAACGTACAGGCCATCATATTCTGAATGGCAGCAGCTTCTGGCTCTGACCAGACTCCTTCCATGCTTTTTACGGGCTTTTTCATCGGATATGATTTTCCCCGAATAATTCCCAAAGCAGTTTGATAAAATGAAGTCGCTAAGTAGTGTGCTTCTTCGTCTGTATCAGCTGCGATGACATTCACACAAGAAATGAAATAGGGCTTTTGAGAATGCTCAGAGGGCTGGAAGTTTTCTCTATAGTATTTCGAAGCATTGATTAGGTAGCCTGGTGCGAAGTGGCTGGCAAATGCGTAGGGTAATCCTTTTTGCGAAGCTAATACTGCACTGCTCATACTTGAGCCCAAGAGATAAATTGGGACATCCAATCCTTCGGCTGGGAAAGCGCGAACTTTCGAATCGATATTTTCCTCGGAGAAATAACGCTGCAAATCATCCAGGTCGCTTGGAAATTCCTGTACAGACTCATGTCTTCCTCTTCGGAGTGCGGTAGCTGTAGTCTGGTCGGTTCCGGGAGCTCTTCCAAGCCCCAGATCAATACGGTTTGGATAAAGCGTCGCTAGCGTTCCAAATTGCTCGGCAATAATCAGAGGACTGTGGTTGGGAAGCATAATTCCTCCGGATCCTAGACGGATTTTGGAGGTTCCGTTGGCTAAGTAGCCAATTAAAATCTGAGGGGAAGAACTGCCGACGTTTGCCATGTTATGATGCTCGGCCAGCCAAAGTCTGGTAAAGCCAAGTTCCTCTGCTTTCTGAGCCACTTGTAAACTTCTTTCGTAGGCATCTTTGGCATCGTAATCCTCACGAATGATCGCCAGGTCAAGTATAGAATAGGGGAGGTTCATTTTCAAAATAGGTGATTGCTTGTAGTTAGTAAGCAAATTGAAAATCATTCAGGAAAGTTTCTTCTCGGGGTTAATAACTTGGGTTTTTATGTGCTAGCTATCCACAAGATGAGACAGAAATTACTCATATTTAATTGGAGGACAGGTGGTTTAGGTTTTCTAACTAGTGTTATTGGCCATTTGATGTAGTAATGGCTGGTGGCCTCGTTTTTGACAGTTATAAGAATGAAACTTAGAATTATTACCTAACGCTAAAGTTTAATTTGCTTCTATTTGATGATAGAAATGGAGGTATTCCACTAAATGAAATAACTATGAATACTGTAAACAAAATCACCAGCAGCCTTATCGAATCTTGCGAACTATGCATAGATGCATGTGTCAGATGTATTGATTCCTGTAAAGGCAAGCCAGGAATGGCTGATTGCATCAAGTACTGTGAGCGATGTGTAGATTCATGTAAAGACTGCATCGCTGCAAATGAAAGTAGTTCTTTGGATCGGGCAGTAGCTATGCAACACTGTGTGGATGCATGTTATAATTGTGCGAAAGAATGCGAAAAGCATGAGCACGATGCGTGTATTAAATGCGCAGAGGCTTGCAGAGCATGCATAGCAGAATGCGAAATGATGCTCGCTTAAGAGCAAACAAAAACGGCTGATTGTAAATCCATCAGCCGTTTTTGTTTAATTGTTATAAATTTCGTTGTAGTCATCCATATTCGTTCCTTTATTGAAATGACGGATATTGTACGAGAATGAAAGCATAAAGTATCGCTGCATTACATTGTTTTGACCATCTTCGACAAAGGCATCTGAGACGTTTCTATATACACTCCTATTTTGCCCTAGTAAATCGTACACATTCAATGAAATTTCTCCTCGTTGATTTCCGAAAACTTTTTTCCCTATACTCATATTCATCAGAACTACATTGGCATCGTATCCTTCCGAAAGTCCAGAGTTTAGCTGATGATTTACATCTAATCTGTAGATGAAACCTTCCCAAATAATCCAACTTAAATTCAGCCTTGAGCGCTGATTGAAATAGTTGTTGTTCAGGTTAGCGTTTAGTGTGTTTTCCACATCATTGAACGAAACACGAGTAGAGATATTAAAGTCTATCTGATCGGAAATATTACTCGTAAGCGAGATACCTGTGCTGACTCTTGTGGAATTATTGAAACTCAATTGATTATTTACCTGACCTGGTCTTTTGGTACTGCTAAATCCTCCATTCAAATTGAAGTTGGATCTCAGAAATTCAAGCGGAATACCATAACTCACCCATGATCTAAAGTCTTTGTAACCATCTAAATTAACAGGTCTGAAAAGTTGCGAACCTTTTTCCAATAGTATTCCACCAGGCAATTCTGTCGCTTCCTCTGCTGTGAAGGTACTGTTAGAAACAGCATCTTTCACGAGGTTATACTGCGCAAAAACAAACCAGGAACGGTCATTTTCAGGATTATTACTTCGAAAACGAAGTCTCAATCTATTGGAGTAGGACTGCTCTAGATTGGGATTACCAGTCTTCAGTTGCAGCGGATTAGAATTATCTATTACATTTTGTAGATCGCCGACTGAAGGCGCATCCACATCTGTATCATAATCAAACTCAAAATTAGTGTTGTCAGATAGGTCATAGTCAATTCGAACCGTAGGCATGAAACTTTTAAACGTCCGGTCAATACTTCCTTCTGCTGGGAAAAATTGTTCGTTTTTAAGCGTGGCATTTTGGTATTGAATTTCTGCCTGGAATTTCAATTTCTCCAGTTTGTATTGATAGCCAAGTTCCACTTCATTTCGCAGGTATTTGCTTTCAAAGGAATTACTAAGGGCGGTATCCAGCGAAAGTTCAGGATTATTGATATCCTCATTTAGTATATCAAAAGTCAACTGATCTGAGTCGTTATATCTATTTCCGATTTCATACTCCAGTTCTAATTGTCCATTTTTTCCTAGAGGCTCTGTATAGGAAATACCCGTCTCCCAATCATTCCCAGACCTGTCCCGAGTGATGTTCTGGTTGATTATTTCTGTTCGCTCGTCGGGTTGGTAGTATATATTCGTAGCAGTACGGTAAGCGTCATCTTTATTGCCATGACTTCCTGTATTTGCGCTGAGCGTTAGACTTCTGCCAGGTTTGCTGAATTTGTGACTATAAAATAAGCGATGGAACATGTCATAATCTTCGTTGTCAGCAGTCCTGATGTTCTCTGTTTGGTTCAGTGGCCCCAGATCATTTACACTTTGCCCAAAGAATCCTGAGTTTTCAGTTTCGAAACTGGCAGATACTCTTGGTCTATAGAGGATTCGATTGTTTTCGTTGATATTGTATTCCAATCTCATATCAAAACGATGATCCTGACTGGTGCGTGTTTCTCTACTGTCTTCTGTGTAGATTTGATCAGATTCCGAGCCCGTCACATACTCTCTGATTAGGCTGGATTGATTGGTGTTTTTACGCTGATTGTATTGGTAGCTTCCACTTATTTTTATTTTCTCTCCCCAATTATCAGAATAATTAATGCCTAGAATATTGGTGTTGACAATTCCGTTTTGAGGACGGTTATTACTTTGAGTGTTAGCTTCACTGGAATAATCCAACACGTTAATATTGTTGCTTAGGCCAGTGAAAGTTATACGCTGGTCTTCGTTGAATGCGTTGATACTCGCCCCGGCTAAGTAGCGATCATCGGTTCCATAGCCAGCAGTTGCTTTACCAAATTGTCCCTTCCTTTTATCTGGTTTAGTAATGATATTGATGGTTTTCATACGTTCACCATCATCAAATCCACTAAGGAGAGCTTTGTCACTTTTTTGATCAAAGATCTCAATTCCCTGAATTACTTCGGCAGGCAGATTCTGGAGAGCCGTATTGACATCTCCCCCAAAGAACGGCTTGCCATCTACCAAAACCTGTGTAATGGCTTCACCTTGTGCTTGTAATGAACCATCTTGCGATATTACTCCGGGAAGTTTTTGGATTAGAGTTTGCGCACTTGCATCTCTCATCGTCTTGAAAGCATCTGCATTGTAAAGTGTCGTGTCACCTTTCTGCTCACCTTGTGCCCTTCTAGCACTAATAGTCACCTCATCCAAATCGGTAGCGGACTCCTTGAGACTTAAAACTCCCAAATCAAGATCTTGGGTCACATTGATGGATTTATACAAATCTTCGTATCCTAGGTATTGAATTTTCAAAAGGTATTCTCCACTCTTAACATCAGTAATTTCAAATTCCCCGTCGAAATCAGAAATCATTCCATTTATTTGAATAGAATCGGGCAGATTCTGAAGCAAAACGGTAGCATTTGGAATTGTAACTTCCTTCCCAGCCTCTTTTACTCTTCCCTTAATAGAATGAGTTTGGGCAGACACTTCGGTGAGAGTGACTAATAAAAATAATACTAGGTAGAGGTAAGATTTCATTGGTATAGGTTAGTTGGATGCTTTATAAAAGCTGATCTCTCATTCATAGAGAGAATATTTTGGTGGTTTGGTTTTAGTCAACCATGAGGCAAAGGAAGGAAGTATTGTTCAGGATAGGGAGGTATAATTAGCTAAGCGGTCAAATGCTCTATTGAGTAGCAAATAAGGAGTTTACTTAACTAATTTTTTGAAGAAAGTATAGTGCTATATCAAGCTGGCACCACTCTTTCAACACACTTTATTCTTCTTTGACAGTTGGTGTCATGTAAAAATGTTTATTTTTTGATCATCTATATGTTTATAAAAGCAACATTTATATCTTAGCTGATGTTAAAAGAATCAGTTATGGAAAATCAAGAAAAGATCAGTATCACCACAAAGACGTTGGCTTCAGGAAATTGCCAAGTGAAATTTTTTATAGAAGACGAGGCTAAACCGCAATACGGCTACTTGCTTGTGAATGGTCCGAAGCCTGTCGGGGAAATCATCGATGAGATCAAACAGCGCATGGAACGCAGAAGAAGTGCCGCGATGAACATGAATCCATTTTTCCCGATTCCGGCAAGTCCAGAAGATCATAACTTTTATTTGTACTCAGCATGAAAAACCTTGCTTCCAACCTCAGGTTTTTGCGCAAGCAAAAAGGCATTACTCAAAATGATCTGGCAGATCAATTGGATGTGCAGCGTACTATGATCTCAGCCTATGAAGATGGGAGATCTGAACCAAAATTATTGACGCTTGGAAAGCTGTGTGACATCTTGGAGGTGGGAATGGAAGAGCTGCTAAGTCATGATATTGAGAGTCTGGGGAGAAAGGCAATACAGAAGCGAGGAATCAATATTTTGACGATAGCATGTGACGAAGACGAAAAAGAGAATATCACGCTGGTAGGGCAGAAGGCAACAGCTGGGTATCTAAATGGATTTGCCGATACGGAATACATGGAGAGTTTACCGCAGTTTCAGATTCCTACGCTATCTAAGCAGGCAACCTACCGTGCGTTTGAATTGGCTGGAGACTCGATGCTTCCTTTGACTTCAGGCACCATAGTTATCGGTGCTTATGTTGACCAGTTGAAAGAAATTAAAAGTGGCAAGACCTATGTGCTCGTGACAGATACCGAAGGTGTAGTCTATAAGCGTGTGTTCAATTACCTGAGCGATAATGGCAAACTGTTCTTGGTTTCTGACAATGAGCAGTACAAACCCTACGAAGTGAAAGGTGAGGATGTAGTTGAAGTTTGGGAAGCCAAAGCCTTTATCAGTACTGATTTTCCAAATCCTGGTGACAAGAAAAAGCCATTAAGTTTGGAAGACCTTGGAGAAATGATCTCAGATATTCGTGCAGACTTGAGGACTTTGAAAGGTTAGTCTTTTATCAACTCAGCCGAGGCTGGAGAGTTATTCTTGTAATTCTGCCCATACCAGCTGATTCCACCATTATTTGATCCAAATTTAAACCCATAACTATTGTTGTCTCCATATATTCTAAAGACCGTAGAATAAATGTAGGTACCATCGAATTCTCCGCTTCCTTCTCCAGTTTTTTGATCAAAATAATAATAGTCAAAAGTGAAGTAATAACCATTTTGTTTGATAAAAATGTAACCCATGCGCACGCCTTCTTGCCATACCCACCATTTTCCGGAATAGTCAAAAACTGCCGCCTCATATTGAGGAGAAGCGGGTTCGTCTTCTAGCTCTAAACTATTGTAAATTTCGTTTCCAGTAGGTTTTTCTTCTCTCAGCGTATTGATTTCATCCTTACTAAGTTGATCGTCGACTTGCACATCCTCAGCCTCATAACTATTTTCTGAATTTGTAAGTCCATCTTGATACCCTTGTTGAAACTCATCACTACTGATCATTACTATCATCAGCACTACAAAAATCCCAAGTACCCACAGGTAGTTTCTTCCCCACCAACTTTTCTGTGGCTTAGGAATAGGTACCGGCCTTGGGCGAGGACTAGGTTCTGGCTCGGTTTTCTTTTTTCTAGGGATAAGTTTCGCAAGTGCTTCCACTAGCACTCCCAGATCATATTTCCACCGGGTGATTGATATTTCAAAAGTTTGTAAGTCTGCAAGTTCTTTTAGTTCATCAGGCAACTGATCCGCAGTAGGCCTAGAAGCACCCTTCAGCAACAAAGGAATCACTCGGGTATCAGGTTTCGCAAGTGCAGCACTAACTTCTCTTCTGACCCAGTCTTTTTCTTGAAAAAGTCTGGTAACTCCATTTTCGTCAGGATCACCAAACCAGTCTGGGCCTATGGCCACCAAGACGACTTTGCTTTCCTTTAGTGCTTTATCTATCGCGTCGGCGAAGCGAATTCCAGGCTCAAGATTTTCTATATCTAAGAAAACAGCATCTTCACCAAATTCTTGTTCTAGCGTTTCTCTGATTCGATGACAATCACTTTGTGTGTCTGAATGTCTGTGGCTGAGAAAAATTTTATTCTTTTCCATAAAAAAACCTGATTCTGTTTAGCTAAAGTTAAACGAATCAGGCTTTTAAATGCAATTTGCAGAATGTTTTTATTCCTCTATCAGGTTTTCAAATCCATCTTTTATTCTTCCAACAGCATCAAATGAGTTGTCAATGTTGATAACCCCTTTTCCTAACTCATGCCAATAACCATCTCCGCATTCGATGTATTCACCTCGTTTTGTACCTGCAGTTTCTTTTGCTATCTCATAGTTGTAATCTGGAGAAAAAACCAGTTTCAGTAATTGAACTGCATATTCCCAGTTGATTGTTCTGGATTCATTTTTCAGCGTGAAAACTGCCTCACGAGTGGAGAAATTCATGGTAATTGAGCAATCATTACTTCCTTCGTTGGTCACTTGACGGTAATTCACTGTCAAAGGAGCTTCCTTCTTAGAAGTCTCGTAAATAGCCTGAATCACATCCTGAGCAAGCATTTGCCAGGCTTCCTGCTCAACAGGAGCTTTTGATGGGCCAGGTTTACCGTTTTCTAATGCTGAAAGAACGATCCCGCCTTCTTCTAGATGTCTTCCGCTCCACTTAGTTTTTTCGAATTCTATTGAAACTACTTTTTTCCAGACATAATCAAGTTTGCCCTTGAAGCTGAAATCATCGTTAGCAGTAAATCCTTCGTCTAAAATTTCATCTTCGGTCAGGTCTTCTCTATCAGTATAGTGTAGTTCTAATTCTGCGATCAGCTCAGCACTACTCCAGTCTAGAGAAAGTCTATATACATGACTGTACGGCGGTGGAATTACTCCTGAATCGAATTCAATTACGATTCCGCTAGTGTGGTCGATACTCTTTTTCATGTGTTTATAATTTGATTTTTACAGGCCATTTAGCCTGTCCCGACTTGTTTCGGGTGAATCTCGCAAGATTGTCAAGTCTACCTGACTGCGATGTTCTTCGTAATGCTCGATTTCATCACTGCAAAAGTAGGTCTTTTAGATTAAAAAAGATTTAGCGTAGATCAATTTCGAACCGGGTGGTTTTACTTGCCGTAACTTTCTGATTACATTTTTCAAAAGAAGGAACTCCAAAAAGCAAGCTTGGATTGTTCGAAAAGCCGAAAGGGTCTATGGGGTAGCCGATCTTGTTTTTCCTGATTTGCCCATCTTCGTCATGGTCATGAAAAACTGTTATCGCATAGTTTCCAGCGGGTACATTAGGGATAGTTTGCTTAGCTGTTCCGTTCTTGAGTTGAAGAGTCACTATTTTCCAGGCATCATCCAAAGACTCTGGCCAGCCTTTTTCTTTGTTAAAAATGAGTAGCTGAATAACGCCTTCGTCACTGGACGTTTCAGAGATTACCAACTCAATCGTACCATATTCTTCTTGGCTTGGATTGAAATTGAAAAGAAATAAAAGGCTTAGAATTGCCAGCTTCATAAATTTTCTATGGTTTTAGGTCTGTTTATTTTCCCTGTGTTCGTTCTAGAAAACGAGGAGATGACAAAAGTGTTTTTCGGGATTTCATATTTGTTCATGACTTTCTTTAGCGCTTTTAGAAGTTGCTGACTTACTTCCTTGTTGATATTAGTTGACTCTATTGCCAAACATAATTTTTCACCTAGTCTTGCATCTTTCATTCCAAAAAAGAAAAAAGAAACAGTTGGATAGAATTGAAGAATGGTACTTTCTGCTTTAGACTCCAATAGTTCTGGATGAAGCTTGACTCCGCCTGAGTTGATGACAAAGTCAGCTCTCCCTAGCCATTTAAAAGAGTTTTGGTGGATCAGTTCGACCAAATCATTTGTCTTGACTAATTCATTATTACTCGAAGCCGATTTTACCCATAGGGCATTTCTTTCATCTACTCCAAATTCAACTCCTGGAAGAACGCGATAAATCAAATCTACTTCTTCGATTTTCGCTACAGCGATGTGAGATACGGTTTCCGTCATACCATAGCTTTGGTAAGCTTCAATGCCGTTTTTAACCAGTTCATCTTTCAAAGAAAAACCAACAGGAGCGCCGCCAATTAGTAAGTTTTTTACAGCTCTAAGCTTCTCAAGCGAAGATTTTTCTCGAAGGCATGCTTCAACTTGAAGGGGAACCATCGCAACAAAATCTGGTATAGCTACAATTCCCGAAAGAGGATTTGACTTAGGTTCAGTTAACTCAATTTGACAACCCCAGACCATAGCACGAACGAGCATCATCTTACCAGCGATATAGGCTGAATCTAGGCAGCAAAGGAGTTTGGTGCTCTGATTTGTCTGAAAGAAAGCTTGCGTCCCTTTTGCACTTGCAATCATCTGAGCTCTTGTAATCTCAATTTTCTTTGGAATTCCAGTTGACCCTGAAGTCTGCTGTACAAAGCTTTCATTCTCCGAAAACCAGTCATTACAGAATTTCAATGCACCTATCGCAAAGTCAGGTAAATCAGTAAATTCTTGGTCGAAATCCTCTTTTTTCTGATAAGTATGACTGCCGAAAGTAAGTTGAAACATGTGAGATTATAGTGGTTTTTCCGAAGGTAGTAATCCTGGCTTCAAAATTCAGGGAAGCCTGTTATCTTGCAAAAGAATTAGATTTTTACCCAAATCGAAAGATATGAACTGGATCACAGCAAAAGAATACGAAGATATTACCTATAAAAAATGCGATGGCGTGGCCAGAATCGCTTTCAATCGCCCGGAAGTGAGAAATGCATTTCGCCCGAAAACTACTGCTGAATTATATGATGCATTTTACGATGCACAGGAAGACACCTCGATTGGAGTAGTTTTACTGAGTGGAGAAGGTCCTTCAGCAAAAGACGGAGGTTGGGCATTTTGCTCTGGCGGTGATCAGAAAGCTAGAGGAAAGCAAGGCTATGTCGGTGAAGATGGTTACCATCGATTGAATATTTTGGAGGTACAGCGTTTGATTCGTTTTATGCCGAAGGTTGTGATCGCCGTAGTTCCAGGATGGGCAGTAGGTGGTGGACATTCTCTCCATGTAGTTTGTGATCTAACTTTGGCAAGTAAGGAACATGCGATCTTTAAGCAAACTGATGCTGATGTGACCAGCTTTGATGGAGGCTATGGTTCGGCATATCTGGCAAAAATGGTGGGGCAGAAGAAAGCACGTGAGATCTTCTTTTTAGGTAGAAACTATTCTGCTCAGGAAGCCTACGAAATGGGCATGGTGAATGCCGTAATTCCTCACGCTGAACTAGAGTCAACGGCTTATGAATGGGCTCAGGAGATATTAGCGAAGTCACCAACTTCCATTAAGATGCTGAAGTTTGCGATGAACCTGACTGATGACGGAATGGTTGGTCAGCAGGTTTTTGCTGGAGAAGCGACACGTTTGGCCTACGGAACAGAGGAAGCTAAGGAAGGTAGAAATGCTTTTTTGGAGAAGAGAAAGCCTGATTTTGGGAAGAATAAGTGGATACCGTAAAAAGTCTAAAGTGAAAAATCTAAAGTCTAAAGTCGGAGAATCAAGACATGAGAGCCAAGAATCGAGACCTGATTGGTTTTGATTCTTGGCTTTTTTATATCTAGTAGAATTTTAGGAAATCAATTCACTTATCAATAAGTCTTCATCTAGATCTTCCCAGTGAATTCCCTCACCATCTCCGATAAACCGCCAGTTGTTGAGTTCAGAAATAGAGGCATTTCTAAGTGAAGGAAACCATTCTAGCGGAATACTGATCTCACGACCATCTTCCATTGAGATTTTCATTTTGTCATTAGAGAATGAAAGGTTGGAGGCCTGATTAGATTTGAATTTAGTTAAAGTACTCATCCCATTTTTCATCTAATAGTTGGACATTTAGTTCGATTAATGTACGGATTTCTGAAAACCTGACTTTTCCACATGAGTATGTTTCGGCAAATGTTCATTGCTGTAGAAGAAAAATCGATATCCATTTTCTCTAAGAACAGTAGGCATAGTGTGACAAATTACTTAATAATTGAATTCGTTACATATGAAATAGAATGAAAAAGCCCTTTCTGGATAATCCTGAAAGGGCTTATGATTTTTATGAGTAGTAAAGCATCGGACATCCGACACCAAACATATTATCAAATCTCAATCTTTGCACCCAATACTTTTAGGAACTCCCTAATCCAAGCTGGATGACCTGGCCAAGCTGGAGAAGTTACCAAGTTGCCATCTACGTAAGCATCTGTGGCTGGAATATCCTGAAACTCTCCACCAGCGATAGTTACCTCAGGACCTACAGCTGGATATGCAGTCAGCTTTCTACCTTTTACAACTCCCGCCGCAGTTAAAATCTGGATACCATGACAAACAGCTGCTACTGGTTTGTTGGTGTCAAAGAAGTGCTTCACGATCTCAAGAAGTTTCTTGTTCAATCTCAAGTATTCCGGTGCGCGTCCACCTGCGATTGCCAAGCCTACATAGTCATCTACGTCAACTTGATCAAAAGAATAGCTCAGCATAAAGTTGTGGCCTGGCTTTTCAGTATAAGTTAGATCTCCTTCAAAGTCATGAATCGCCGTTTTGATGGTTTCGCCTTTTTTCTTTCCGGGACAAACAGAATGAACTTCATAGCCTACCATTTCCAGCATTTGTACTGGAACCATAGTTTCATAATCTTCAGCAAAATCCCCAGTCAGGAATAATATCTTTTTCATCGTTTTGAAATTTTGTTGGTTTGAAAAATAGGTAGAGAATCTACCTTTTAATAGTTAGCTCAATTTAAGAAAATGATATTGCATTGAGATTAATCTTTAGTTAAGTTTTGCTAATCATATCCAGGGTTTTGGGACAGGAAATGAAAGCGATTTTTTAGCTCTCGATTTTCTGTGCAACTTATCAATCCAACCCTTATATTACTTTCATGAAACATCTCGAAACTACCTACAAAACCCATGATGGCATAGAACTTTATCTCCAGGCTTGGATGGTAGACGTTCCCAAGGCTTCCTTATTGCTAGTTCATGGTTTAGGAGAGCATAGTTCGAGGTATTTGCATCTAGTGGAAAAACTGAATGCGTCAGGTGTTTCGGTTTTTACTTTTGATGGAAGAGGGCATGGAAAATCTGTGAAAGGTGATCCCACAGCCTTTTTTGAATCTTATGAAGATTATTTGAAAGACATAGATTCCCTTTTTGGAAAGGTGAAAAGCTACGTACCTGGGGTTCCTGCCTTCATTTATGGGCATAGTATGGGCGGAGGATTGGTGGCAGCTTATGTCCTAAAATACAATCCAGATACAAAAGGAGTAATATTGAGTTCCCCTGCGATAAAAGTGGCAGAGGGCACCTCTAAAATCCTGATTGCTACGTCTAGTGTGATCAGCAAGTACTTTCCCAAATTGAAAGCGCTGAAACTCGACGCCCAAAAAATTTCCAGAATTCCTGCGGAAGTAGAAAAGTATTTGAACGATCCATTGGTTTACACAGATGCTGTACCAGCGAGAACTGGATATGAACTGCTTCAAATGATGCGTTTTATACAAGCAAACGCCTCAAAATTCAAATTGCCAGTTTTACTAATCCACGGTTCTGATGATGGGCTTACTAATCCAAAGGGATCAGAATTGCTCTATGAAAAAGCTACTTCAGCAGATAAAACGCTAAAAGTTTTTCCAGGAGGATTTCATGAATTGATTAATGATTTGGATAGGGAGGAAGTCATTAAGCTGATCGTAGCTTGGATTGGGAGTCGTTTTATTGACCCTTATTCAAAGGGTTAGATTTCGGCTAGTAATCCGTTAATATCCAATTGTCTGGTATACATCATGATACTTCCATCTGGATTCATTGGCCATTCTTCTTTTGGTCTGTCCCAATACAATTCCACACCATTTTCATCTGGATCATCCAGATATAAAGCTTCAGAAACTCCATGATCCGCAGCACCAGTAAGCGGGTAATTGGCATCCACTAGCCTTTTCAAAAGAACCGCAAGGTCGCGTCTGGTTGGTAAAACTATGGCAGTATGGAAAAGGCCAGCAGTGTTTTTTGGCGCTGGTTTTCCGCCCTTACTTTGCCAGGTATTCAGTCCAATATGATGATGATATCCTCCAGCAGAAATAAATGCTGCATCCTGTCCGTACATGGTGACCAATTCAAAGCCTAGCAAATCCTGATAGAAATCAAGAGAACGTTGAAGATCGGAAACCTTAAGATGAATATGACCTATGCGGGTGGCGGCGGGTATGGTGTAATCATTCATAAATTTGAAGTTTGAGATTTGAAATTAACCGAACTAGTTAACGATTAGTGCCTATTTCCAAGGAAATTTCAAATCTCAAATCAATAATCTCAAATTCTATATGCCTGGCGCATTTGGAAATTGAAGACTTTTGTAATACTCCAAATCTCCTTCTGGTTGCTCAATATCAGCCGGGAATGGTTTTTTAGAGAAAGTCTGAAAGTATAGTAAGCAGGCATTTCTCCACCATTCTGCCTCTTCCTCCTGAATTTCCAAAAGTTGGCGAACGTGATCAAACTCAGCAGGATCAATTTCCGATTCCAAACTCGCCCAAGTTTTTTGCATTTTCCTTACTTCTTTCACTCCTCTATCGTAGTGATAGGCTATTCCTTCCCAAAGGGTGTTTCCATCTTTTAGCTCAAAATCCCAAGGCACATGGTGGAACCACAGCAAGTATTTCTCAGGGATCTGATGCGGATCTGACCATGCTTTAGCGACTTCAGGAGCGTATTGTTCCAGAGCTCCACTTCCCTTGCTAGTTCTGTCAAAGCCGATTCCCAGACTATCCGCCTGATGGTAATAAGGTGCAGTCCAATCAGCTCTGCCGCCCATCACCCAAGGTCCAGGACCATAATGATGGCTTCTGCCCATAATATGGTGCAAACCAAGAGGAGTCATATAATCCACAGCTGCTTCATGCGAATCGAGCATGATTTCTTCGATTTTGCTCAGTACTTCAGGATTAGTTCCGAAAGTAAGTTTGATCCATTCATCTGCGATTTGCTTGGATTCCAGATTTGGATCCCACGCCTGTCGCCCAAAAGCAAACCAATTTGACTGTCCAAATAAATGACCAGTCCAGTTTCGATCTGTTCCAATATTTGAAACTCCAGCGATTAAGGTTAGTTTCTGACCACTTTCTTTTCCTTCCAATATACTTGCAATTGTCGAGTTAGGAGTTGGGCGAAAGGTTTTCGTTTTGAGCACTTCTTCCCACATAGGAGCGAGGTACACAAGATTGGTAGCTTGACCCAAGTATTCCTGAGTGATCTGGAATTCCATGCCTACATTGGTTTTGTTAATCGCACCATAAAGTGGGTGAACAGGCTCTCGCGGTTGGAAATCTATCGCTCCGTTTTTGATTTGAATGATCACATTGTCTTTGAATTTTCCATCCAAAGGCTCAAACTCATTATTTGCCTGCATGTGTCTGTCCACATCATCTTCGTGTGAATAGACAAAAGCTCTCCATATTAAAACTCCTCCGTGTGGCGCTAGTGCATCAGCCAGCATATTTGCTCCTTCGGCATGATTTCTTCCATATTCATGCGGACCGGGTTGTCCTTCGGAATTTGCTTTAACAAGAAATCCTCCGAAATCTGGAATAAAAGAATAGATCTCATCGGTCTTCTTTTTCCAGAAAGCAATCACTTCTGGATCCAATGGATCAGCTGTCTTCAGACCATCGAGTTGAATCGGTGCGGAGAATCGGGCGGTAAGAAAAACTTTGATGCCATATGGTCTGAAAATATCTGCCAACACCTTCACTTTTTTCATGAAATCGGTGGTCAAAATCAAGGCATTTGCATTCACATTGGTCAGCGAAACTGCATTGATTCCAATGGAAGCATTTGCCCGGGCGTAGTCAGTATAGCGTGGATCAACGTAGCCTGGAAGCTTATGCCAATCCCAAATAGAAAATCCTGCATAGCCTCTTTCTACGGTGCGATCCAAGTTGTCCCAATGGTTTAACATTCTAAGTTTAATCTTCGGACTGTCAGTTATTTCTATGGACTTATCGAAAGTTGTACTTTGAATAGAATTTAGCCAATTATAGACTCCGTAAAGTGCTCCGATAGGTTGGTTTCCCACGATGGCATAAAAGGATTTTCCATCTAGTTCTATTTGGCCTCTCCAGTATCCTTCGCTTCCTAATTCCTTGATTTGGGTTTGTTGATCAAGAGATAAGACCTGTGAAAGTTGCTCTCGTGTACCTATCCAAAGCTTTGTGTTTTGCAATCGCTCTTTAGTGTAAATCGGACTTTTGCCAAGCATACTTTTGGAAGCTAGATTCAGCTCATTTCGTATGGCTTCGTAGGTCGGATTTTCCCCGAAAAAGTAGACTCCAGAGAGCAAAGGTTCGACTTGAGATTTTAATTGGGAATCGCTGATAGGCTGATAATCTAGCCAGAGTTTGTAGCCGTCGTTGGCTAGGGAAGAAACTGTAAAGCAGATCCAAAGTATGGCTGACAGATAAATAGGTTTGTACATAGGTTTTGGGTTTGAGGCTAAAAGATCGAAAATTCATCGCTAAATCCAAGGGTTTGATTTTGAATGATGTACTTAACTACTTGATTTTTATCCTGACAATTTTCGTCAAATCCAATTTACAATTGCCTTTAAACTCACGCCTTTCCTTATCTTAGTTCCATTACTTTTTCCCTTATGGATCAAAAACCTTTCATCATTTACAAGTCCTCCGCCGGCTCGGGTAAAACCTACACGCTGACGCTGGAATATCTAAAACTTGCACTGCAAAGTCCTCATGCCTTTAAGCAAATCCTTGCGGTGACTTTTACAAATAAAGCTACGCAGGAGATGAAGGAGAGGATCGTTGAGGAACTAAAACGACTGCGGAATCATGTAAATCCTGATGAAAAGATGGATTCTGAATTGTTGAGCTCCTTGAAAGTTGATGAAGCCGGCCTAAAACTATTGGCTCAGCAGACGCTCACTGCGATTCTTCATGATTATGGAAGATTCTCTGTGAGTACCATCGATAGTTTCTTCCAAAAAGTGGTGCGAGCCTTTGCCCGGGAGATTGACCTAAATGCCAAATTTGATGTGGAATTGGATCAAACTGCAGTTTTGGAGCGCGTGGTGGATCGGGTAGTAATGCTTGTAATGGAGGATGAATTTCTGCACAAGTGGTTGGTGGACTATGCCTACGAGCAAATCCAAAATGGAAAATCCTGGGACATTAGACGAAATATCCGGGGCTTAGGTCAGCAGATTTTTCAGGAAGATTTTAAAAAATATGCTCCTGAAATCAAGGAGTTTCTGAAGGATAAAGAAAATATCACTTTACTACAGTCTTTTGTAAGGGAGCGTAAAAATGAGATTGTCAACTTATCAAAGGAGTTAGGCAAACAAGCAGAGGCTATTCGCATTACAAATGGATTGGAATGGACGGATTTTGCCGGAGGCTCTAGATCTTTTGCGAAACTGTTTGAGAAATTCGGAGATAGAAATCAGCCGCTACCAATTCTTTCGGATTCTCAACAAGGAAAAATTGATAACCCAGATTCTTGGTTTTCGAAGTCAAGTAAACAGATTGATGCTATTCTATCAGCCTACGATCAAGGCTTAAATCAGATTCTACATCAAATTTTGGTTCTTACAGGCAAGTGGAATACACTTCAGGCCATTGCAAAGAACAGCTATGTCTATGGGGTTTTTAGGAATCTTCTAGACGAACTTACGCTAATCAAAGACGAGGAAAATATTCTACTTATTTCCGATGCAAATGAATTTCTAAAGGAAATCACCAAAGGAAATGATACGCCTTTCATCTATGAGAAAGTCGGCAATCAGTACAAGAACTACCTGATTGATGAATTTCAGGATACCTCAGGTTTTCAATGGGATAGTTTCAAACCATTGTTAGAAAATTCCCTTGGGCAAGGCCACACCAATTTATTGGTAGGAGATGTAAAGCAATCGATCTATCGCTGGCGAGGTGGTGAGATGAAATTATTGCTTTCACAGGTGGAGGATGAAATTGGAAAGGAAAGCATACAATTGGAGAATCTGGACACGAATTTCCGCAGCCTTCCTAATATCATCAACTTCAATAATGCGGTTTTTAAGGCCTTGCCACAGGCAATGGAGCAGGTTTTGGGTTCAAGTTATGGAGTTGAAAATGCACAAATTCTTTCGCAAGCTTATGCCGATTCCTTTCAGAAAATTTCTCCTAAAAAAGAAAAGTCAGCTTTTAAGGGAAAGGTTAAACTGGAATTTATCGATCCCAAGGATGAAGAAGAGGTGGGTAAGTTCGATGAGATCGTTCTAGGAAAATTGCCTGAGCAGGTCATGGAGTTGCAGGATCATGGATATGAACTGGAGGATATCGCTTTTCTGGTGAGAACAAGATCAGAGGGTGAAGCCATCGCGGATTGCATGATGAACTATGCTGCGGAGCATCCAGACACCGCATACAGCTTCGATGTACTTTCCGATGAGTCTATGTATCTAAATAAGTCGGCTTCGGTGAAAGCACTTGTTTCTGGCTTCAATTACTTGCATAATCCTGCCGATAAAGTTCAGTACAAAACCATGTGGTATTATCTGGCGGTGCTAATGGACGCTCCCGTAGACCACGAATTGTTTGCTTTGGATAAGATGCCAGTCTTTCTGGAAAAGCAGGTTAAGCAATTCCAGGAAAAGGAAATTTTGATGCTTCAGCTGCCTCTAATGGAAGCTCTGGAGGAGTTGATCAAAGTGCTTGGATTGATGGAGTTGGGCCTGGAAAAGGCTTATATCTCAGGATTTAAAGAGGCTGTCTATGACTTCACAGCCAATAATAGGGCGGATTTGAGCGGTTTCTTGGAATGGTGGGAAATCAATCAGACTAAGCGCACCGTCAAAATCCCTGATGGTCATAATGCGATGCGAATTCTCACAATTCATAAGTCAAAGGGTCTTCAATTTAAGGTAGTCATGATGCCCTTCCTGAAGTGGACAATCTTTGATATTACGAAGGGCAATGTGGTGTGGTCACCATTTGAGGATAGAGAGAAAGGGCTCTCTGCTATTATTCCGTTGACATTAAGTGGGGATTTAGCGAATTCTGACTTCAGCGCTACTTACGCTGATGAAGCTACGATGGCCTATTTGGACAGCTTAAATATGCTATATGTGGCGCTGACACGAGCAGAGGATGTCTTTTTTGGTTTTATACCATACAAGGAGAAAATCGGTTCGCCGAATTCAATCGAAGTCCAGCTTCAGCAATTGGTTCAATCCCATACCGATCCAGAGTCTAATTTAAGTTTGATTTCTTATTATGACTCAGAGTCAAAAGTATTTGAGTTAGGCGAATGGCCTGTAAATCAAGTGAAATCAATACTTCCTGGAAAATCTCCAGAACTTCGCTGGGCCTATAAAAACTGGGCTGAAGTGCTTACGCTAAAGAAATATGCGGTTGACTTTTCGATGGAAGGAATTGAGCAGCGGAAGAAGCAGAAGTTTGGCTTAATAGTTCATGAAATCCTTGAATTATCTGCTGACAAGGCTTCAGCATTACAGAATTTGCAGTCATTCTATTTTGAAGGAAGATTGAACGAGGAGGAAAAACAGCTAGTCGAGCAGCAATTAGAGCATTTATTTATGGATTCACTTTTTGCTTCCTGGTTTGGCACCAAAGGTATTTTATTGGCAGAACAGGGGATTCTTTTACCAGGAGGAAAGCAGAAAAGGCCAGATCGAATTATCCTAAATGAAAATGAAGCTGTGATCGTGGATTTTAAAACGGGTGAGGCTCAAAGTCGCTATGCCAATCAAGTGAGAGAATACATGGAATTGGTGTCAAAGCTATCACAGAAGCCAACTAAGGGCTATTTATGTTATTTAGAAACAGGGGTAATCGAGGAAGTCAATGCATAGTTTTTTAAGAAATACCGCTAAAGAAATCCTCGAAAGTGGAGTTGATCTGCAAAAGCTCACCGTCGTACTGCCTAATAGGCGAGCAGGATTATTTTTCACTCAACACCTTGGGAGTTTGATCAGCGAACCTACTTGGATGCCTGAAGTGAAGACTATCGAAGAGATATTCTATGATCTGGCAGGAAACAGACCTGCTGATGATTTGACCTTGATATTTGAATTGTATCGAGTCTACCAGGATCTTAATCCAGAAGCCGAAACTTTCGATCGATTTTATTTCTGGGGAGAAATGATCCTTAAGGATTTCAATGATGTGGATCAGTTCATGGCGGATGCTGGTAAACTCTACCATCATTTGTCTGAAATCAAGGAATTAGAGTCGGATTTGAGTTTTCTGACCGAGAGTCAGCTTGCTTTGATTCGGCAATTTTGGGCATCATTTGTAAATCAGGATAGGGATCATCAAGAAAAGTTTTTGAAGTTCTGGCAATTGCTAAGTCCGCTTTACACTAGTTTTCAGGCTTCACTTGCAGTATCCGGTTTGGCTTATTCTGGGATGTTGTATAGAAAAGTTGCGGAGGGTTTGGAGAGCATTCCTCGACCTGAGAAAGTACATCATTTTGTGGGGTTTAATGCCTTCACAGGAACTGAAGAAGTCTTGATCAAACATTATATCACTGAATTTGAGGCAAAGATTTACTGGGATATTGATGCCTATTATTTAGAGGATAAAGTCCAAGAAGCAGGTTTGTTTTTCCGTGATTATCAAAAGGACAAGATCTTTGGCCCCACTTTTCCGGAACACATTCCTACTCAGATTGATGATAGGAAGGCAAGGATCAAGACCTACGCAACTCCTTTAAAGACCAATCAGGCGAATTTGGTTGGTGCAATCCTAGAGAAGATTCCAGCTGGGGAAGCATGGGAAGAAACCGTGGTAATTTTGCCAGACGAGCAAATGCTCTTTCCTGTATTGCATACACTTCCTGTGCAAGTCGATAAGGTGAACGTGACCATGGGGTATCCTGTGAAAAATGCGCCGGTTTATTCCTTTTTGGAGGCTGTGCTGGAGATGCAGCGTTTCATCAAAGAAGAGGATGGGAAAGTATTGTTTTATCATACTGCAGTAAAAAATCTTTTAAGCTCCATCTATCTCAAAAGTACCAATCCAGGATTTGCTGAGAACTTGATGGAAGAAATGCAGCTTCTAAACCAGATTCATGTTTCGGCAGAAAAGCTTCACAAAGGAGGAGAGTTATATCAGTTGATATTCCAAAAGTTGGAGAATGATTCTCTTTTTCCCTATCTAGCTAAGCTAATGGAAGCCTTGGCTGAGCGATTGAAAGATGAGCCTTTGCAGCGTTCTTATTTGTATCAATGCTTCAAGCAACTAACGAGATTACGAGAGATTTTTGCAGGACAGGATATTCTTTCCATTAATAGAGAATTCTTTATTCGCCTTTTTCGTCAGGTTTTTCGGGAGGTCAAATTGCCTTTTGAAGGTGAGCCACTTCAAGGTTTACAAATCATGGGCGTTTTGGAATCAAGAAATCTTGACTTCAAGCGAGTGATCATTTGCAATATGAATGAGGATAGCTTTCCGCCTTCTGCAGGTCTGAATTCCATGATTCCTTTTAATATTCGCAAAGCCTTTGGCTTGCCAGTGCAGGAGCAGAATGACTCGATTTATGCTTATACTTTCTATAGATTATTGCATAGTGCGGAGGAAGTTCATATGATTTATACTACAGCTTCGGATCAGGGAAAAGCAGGAGAAAAGAGCCGTTACATGCAGCAAATGGGAGTTGAGCTTGGAAGAGAGATGGAGGAAGAGGTTGTTTTCATACCCATCGATCAGAAATCTCCGGAAGCGATTACGATCCAAAAGGATTCAGAAGTTTTAAGCTTGTTGGACAAGTATCTGATCGATGAGTATGGGCAATCCAAGACTTCATTTTCACCATCTGCGCTAAGCGTATTTCTGGATTGTAGGCTGAAATTCTACCTTCAATATCTGGCAAATATTCAGGAAAAGCAGGAGGTAAGTGAGGAGATCGACGCTGCTGTTTTTGGAAATCTGGCTCACCTGAGCATGGAGATTTTGTATCAGGATTTTGCAAAGCGAAAGAATAGAACTTTGCTGGAAAAGACAGATTTCGATGAGCTGAATAAGAATTGGGTGTTTCCGGCAATTGAAAAAGCCATACGCCAATTCTACCATTTAGAAGATGAAGTAGATACAAAACTGAATGGGCAAATGGCAATTGCGCGTGATGTGCTGCAGAAATATTTGCATCAGATATTGAAAATCGATGAGGATTCTGCGCCATTTAGATTGATTTCTCTTGAGAAAGAGAAAAAATATACTGCAGGCCTGCCTATTGAAACCACAGCTGGAGCTCAAACTGTGTCTCTAAAAGGAATCATTGACCGCGTGGATGAGCATAATGGTTCTGTGAGGCTGATCGATTACAAATCTGGTCAGGACAATAAGACTTTCCCTGATGTGGAGTCACTTTTTGATCGTGAGCATAAGTCCCGAAATAAAGCAGCGATGCAAACGATGTTTTATGGATTGATTTATCAGGCTACAAATCCAAGCAATACCCTGCCTCTTAAACCTGCTATTTTCAATCTAAGGGAAATGTTTGGGGATGATTTCAATCCCTATTTACAGGTAAAATTGCCTAGAAAAGATGGAGTTGAAGTAAATGATTACAGGCAGTTTGAGGAGGAATATAAGACTGGATTGAAATCACTTTTGGAGGATATCTACAATCCTGAAGTTCCTTTTGACCAAACGGATGATTTGAAAAAATGTGGTTATTGTCCTTACAAGGAGATTTGTGGGAGGTGATTTTGAATAGTGATAATTTTCGCTCGAAAAAGAGAAGTAAATAGTTCAATACATAATCCCGATTCTGAAAACTATACTTCTATATAAATTTTCAGTTTGGTTCAAGGAGCTGAATCCAGGAGGTAGTTGATCCGATGCGATGGTCTGTGTACCTAAATTGGCTAAGCTTCCTTGGAAATAGGTAATGTCCTGCCGCTTATATGCCACGCTAAGTGAAAGGGCAGAATTGCCATTTCGGGCTGGAAAGCTGCATCCTACCGAAGGGCTAAACATTAATCCTCCTCTATACCAGCTTTTGCTCCACTCAGTTTCTTCCCTTTTTTCCAGCATAGCCGAACCATAACCCAAATCTAACCCTCCAAAAATTTTCGGTTTACCTTCTTTTCCCAAAAAACCACGATAACCAAAGGCAATTGGTATAATAGAAATATCCTCGTATTGATCTAAGCCAACTGAAAAACCTACCACATGATTTTTAAAGATTTGTGCGCCATGAAAGCTCATGAGCGTGAAATCTGTACGTCTTTCAGTATTTCCGTCCCATTGTTCTGGGCTGCGTCCGGTGAGCAACCCGATTTCAGTCTGGCCAAAATATACCTTATTCTGAGCCATCCCATCTAAATTGATCAATAGAAGACTCGCGAAGACAAGTGTTAAAGTTTTGCGCATTAGGATCAATAAAATTTGACTGGGTTTTTGACCTGGATACAGCTTAGTTTTTCGAGTTTACTTGGATTGCTATAATCAAACTGACATACTCCATCCGGACCTATCACGATAAGAGACTTTGGTCCAGGAATAAGATCAACTGACCTTTGACTAGTCAAAAACTCCAATTGATTTTGGTCAATTGCCATGACATCGTTGACTTTGAAGCTCTTTAAACCATGATTTCCTTCAGCAACATATAGAAAATCTTCTGCCAAACCCAGCCCATGTGGATTGAGCATGGGATAAGCCATTATAAGTTTTGGGCTGTACAAATTTTTGATGTCAATTACCTGAAGTTCATTGGATCCATTTCTGCACGTATTCCCATTTCTCAGTGTCACAAAAGCATAATCAGAATTTACTACAACAGGATCACAGGCCTGTAAGTGCTCATAAACGGCCATTCTGGTAGGTGATCTTGGAGTGCTGGCATCGTAGATGTGCATTCCACTATTTGACCCAATAAATAATTTATCCTCAAATGGGAAAATAGTTTCAATTCCCCAGCCTAGATCAATCGGCTTCACAAAAGTGGGATCAGACGGATTTTCTACATCAAATACGCGCATGGTAGATTCATCCACCGCATATAAGTGTTGATTTGAAAGAGTGAATCTTGCCATAGATCCACCAGTGCCATAGCTTTGAGAAGCTGCGGCAAAATTTGCTGTGAAACCCATTCTGGAATCCATCACCCAGCCACCTTCATACACCCCATTTTCAGTTGTGATTACGGTATCTCTGAAAGTGATAATCTGGCCCGTCTCATGAGTGTACATGTGGGTAAATACATCTTCTACGCGTTTGATGAGTTTGATATCATCTAAGTTGCTGATATCAAAAGCCAATAAATCCACATAATTATCAGCATATAAGATGTTATCATTTATAGCAAGATCTACATTTCCCTGAATAGGGATGAATTTTAGATTGATAGGATCGGAAGGATTGGTATTGTCCAGAATGTGAATCCCTTCAGTGGGTTCATTGATAAACAGATAATCTTCATAAATGTATATTTTACCTGGATTGTCCAAAGGTTGGGCAGGTTCGGTAGAAATCATTCTAGCCCTCACATCGCTCATTTCCAGGTAAACTGGCAACATAGTATGATAAGTATAGGATGTTGTGATTTCATCCTGACAAGAGGATAATATCAAAACTGAAAGAAAGAAAATCGTGGAGTAGTAGAAGGATTTCATTTGGCTTTAGTTTAGAGTTATAAAAGTATGTATCTGCTAGACGAAGCCAAAGAATAATATGCTACAGGAAGAGATGAGAAAATATGATATTTTTTAAATCCTTTTTTTCGGGAGCATAGTTTGAAATTCAATGAGTCTATTCCCTGTCCATATTCTACCAATATTTTTAAATAAACATTAGCACCTTAAATCGGTTTTTTTAAGGATGAAAGGCTCTCTTGTCTTCATTTCAAACCTTTAATCATATTCTTGTCGCGTGTTTTTCAGTTTTCTATACCTTCACGCCAAGATAAAATTTGAATAAGCCCTATGAGAAATTGTCTGCTTCTTTTTGCAGTTTGTAGTTTGAGTTTTTGGAGTTGTGACAAAAAGCAAGAAGATCCATTTGCCACCGTAAAACCTGATGAATCGAGGTTCACAAAAATCCCTTTAGCGGGTAATTTCAATGAACCAATGGAAATTGAAGTGCTGGACAATGGAGATGTGCTGATCATCGAAAGGCATGGCTTGCTTAAGCTTTATCAAGAAGAAACAGGAGAAACTAGTGTAGTTGGAGAATTGGATGTTTTTCCAGAGCGGGAAGATGGCTTGATGGGAATGGCAAAGGATCCGAATTTTGCAGAGAATCACTGGTTATATCTCTATTATGCTCCAGCAAATGAAGCTGCTTTGAATAGAATTTCTCGATTTGACTTTGTGGACAATAAGTTGGATTTGAGCTCTGAAGTGAAAATTTTAGATATAGATCTTTTCAGAGGATGCTGCCACTCCGGAGGAGGATTGGAATTTGATTCCAATGGAAATCTTTACTTGGGAATCGGAGATGATTCTACTCCTTTTGAATCCAGTAATTTCAATCCTATTGACGAGCGTCAAGATCAGCCAAAGAATGTAGATGCCCAGCGAAGTTCAGGAAATACGAATGATTTGCGTGGTGCGATCCTTCGAATCAAGCCAAACCCTGAGGGAGGTTATTCTATTCCGGAAGGAAATTTATTTCCGGTTGGAACACCTAAGACCCGCCCTGAAATCTATGTGAAAGGCAATAGAAACCCATTTAGATTTTCAATAGATAGTCATAACGGTAATTTGTTTTGGGGAGAAGTGGGTCCAGATGGCGCCGAAGACAAGGAAGGTCGAGGACCTAGAGGATACGATGAAATCAACATAGCGACTGGCCCAGGATATTACGGCTGGCCATATTTTGTAGGAAATAACTATGCCTATTGGAAATACGATTTTGCTACAGGAGAAAGCCTGTTTCAATTCGATCCGAAAGCTCCACAAAATACCTCTCCAAATAATACTGGAATGGAGATTTTACCAGCTGCCAAACCTGCATTGATTTATTACCCTTATGCTGAGTCTGAAGAATTTCCTATGCTTGGTCAAGGAGGTAGAAATGCCATGGCTGGTCAGGTATATTATCGAGAAGATTATGAAGATTCTGAAGTTAGATTTCCTGGATATTACAATGAAAAGTTGTTCATCTATGACTGGATGAGAAACTGGATTTTCACAGTTAGCTTGACGGAGAATTTTGAATACGATACCATGGAGCGTTTCATGCCAGAAACTCATTTTGAAAAGCCTATGGACATGCAGTTCGCCAAAGATGGTTCTCTGTATGTATTGGAATACGGGACTTTTTGGCGGGCAAATAATGATGATTCGGGTTTGTATAGAATCGTTTTTTCCGAAGGAAATAGAAAGCCAGAAGCAAAAATAGCCGCCGATAAAACCTCAGGATCAGCCCCATTAACAGTGAATTTTTCCTCTGCAGGAACTCAGGATCCTGATACGGACGACCAGGTGAGTTTGGAATGGATTTTTGGTGAAAGTGGAACTACTTCAACAGAAGAAAACCCAACACATACCTTCAGCGAGCCGGGAATTTATAAAGTGCAGTTAAAAGCAACTGATCTTAAAGGTGAGACTTCAAATACCTTTTTGGATATAAAAGTCGGTAATGAAGCACCCACTGTTTCCATAGATTGGGAAGCAAATCGGAGTTTCTATTTCGATAAAGAAGTTGTCAATTATGAAGTGACGGCAAATGATACCGAGGATGGGGAAATAGATCCATCACAAATCAATGTAACTGTTGACTACTTAGAAGGTGGCTACGACCTGATAGAAATGGGACATCAAGAAGAAGTGCTGAGCATAGGCGAGACGTACATCAATGAAGCTGGGTGCAAAGCTTGTCACGGAATAAACAATGAGTCTGTTGGCCCGGATTATACTTCTGTTTCTGAGAAATATAAAAATGACCCAGAAGCTAAATCATACCTAATTAATAAAGTTAGAAATGGCGGTTCTGGAGTATGGGGAGAGCAGATTATGCCTGCCCATAGTCATATCGATGAGAAGAGAGTTAGCCAGATGGTAGATTTTATATTGAGTATAGCTAATCCAAATGCATTGTCAGGTTTGCCTGCTTCTGGGAAGTATTCGATAGAAAATACGGATGATCCCGAAGGATTTTATCTTGTCCAGGCATCTTATGAAGACAGGGGCGCGAATGGAATTGAGCCTATTAAGACAACCAGTCAATTGAAATTGAGAAACACCAAAGTGTCTGCCTACAATGCCGATGGAATTGAAAATGTGGCTAGGGCAAATCCTGAGGATGAACATTATGTGCAATTCACAGCAAATAATTCCTGGTTGCTGTTTAGAGATATTGATCTCAATCAGATTAAGAAAATCACGCTTTCAATTATGCCAGGAAATACGGTAGGGAAACTTCAGGTAAGAGCAGGATCACCGGATGGAGAGCTTTTGGCAGAATCTGGAATGCTTACCAAAGACTCCCGACCTGCAACCGGTCCAAAAGAGGGATGGTTTGAAGTTCCTTTTAGCGTTCCAAATACCGATTATTATGGAGATCTGTATTTCGTTTATGTGACTGAATCGCCTATTTCCATTTGGGGTACATTCAATCTGAATACGTTGAAATTTGAGAAGTAAGAAAAGTTTAACCGATTAGTTTGAATGCTGATTTTTCAAACTAATCGGTTAAATTGTGTCAAACTTTTTAGTATATGGCACTAGAGAAAAAATACTGTTTAAACTGTAATGCGGTGATTCAAGGCAGAATCGATAAGAAGTTCTGTGATGATCAATGCCGTAATTCCTACAACAATCAGCAAAATGCCTTTTCGACCAATTACATCCGAAGAGTAAATCACAGCTTGAAAAAGAATCGGAATATTTTGGAATCAATCATTCCTGAAGGTGAGGAGATGGCAAAAACAACACGGGAAAGACTTCTACGTGATGGTTTTCAATTCAAATATTTCACACATCTCTACGAAACCAAAAAGGGTAATATCTATCATTATTGCTACGATTATGGCTTTCTGGCATTAGAAGGTGACTGGTATTTGGTCGTGAAAGGAAAGGAAGTTTAACGCCAAGGAAGTATTTGAACGCTTACCTCGCAGTAAATTGGTACTTTTGGGGGTGTCAGAAAAACAACAAGATTCCACCACCCAGTATCTCAATAGCCTTTCGATTGAAAGCCTCAACGAAATGCAAACTGAGTTCATCTCCAGAGCTGCCAAAAATCCCCATCTCGTACTTTTATCTCCAACTGGTTCTGGAAAGACAGTTGCCTTTCTAATTCCACTTTTGAATTCCCTGAAAGAAAATGTGCGTGAAGTACAGGCCTTGATTATCGTGCCTTCCAGGGAATTGGCGATCCAGATCGAGCAGGTTTTCAAAGGCATGAGAACTCCATTCAGAGTGAGTACCGTTTACGGAGGCCACTCATCCAAATTGGAATCAAATAGCTTGGCTGAATCACCGGATGTAATTATAGGTACGCCAGGAAGACTTGCTGACCATATAGAAAGAGAATCTTTTGATCCTAAAACCATCCAAACAGTGGTTTTGGATGAGTTTGATAAATCACTTCAAATGGGCTTTCATGAGCAACTGAAGGTAATTTTTGCAGCGCTAAATGGACAACAAAGACATTTACTTACTTCGGCAACTGTGTTGAAAAGACTTCCAGACTTTCTTCCATTCGTAGACCATCGCACAATTAATTTTTTAAAGGATGTGGTTGAGTCTAAGCTAGAGTTAAAAGTTGTCCATAGTTCAAGCAAGGAAAAAGGGGAAACGCTGATGCGTTTGGTAGCAGGATTTCAGAATGAATCCTGTATCGTTTTTTGTAATCACCGGGATGCAGTGGATAGACTTAGCACCCTGCTAAAGGATTACGACTACTACCACTCGGTTTTGCACGGTGGCTTGGACCAGATAGACAGAGAAAAGAATTTGATCAGATTTCGAAGCAAAGTCACCAATCTGTTGATTGCAACTGATTTGGCATCAAGGGGATTGGATATACCGGAGATCAAGCATGTGGTTCACTATCAATTGCCTCCTAAGGAAGATGCGTTTATTCACAGGAATGGAAGAACAGCGAGAATGCATGCAGAGGGTTTGTCTTATCTGATTTTGGCAAATGATGAGTCAAGACCAGATTATATAGATGAATTCATTGAGGAATTTAAAGTAGGGGAGAAGTTGGTGCCGCCAGTTACTCAGGAATGGACTTGTCTCTATGTGAGTGCCGGCAAAAAAGATAAAGTAAGCAAAGGAGATATCGTAGGAATGCTGACTAAAAAAGGTGGGCTGAGCAGTGCTGAGATCGGATTGATTACCATCATGGACTTTGCATCTTATGTTGCCGTGAAAAGTAACTTGGTGCAGAAACTTTTACCCAAACTGAAAAATGAGCGGGTCAAGAAGGTGAAGGTGAAGATTGAGGAGGCGAATTAGAATGCAGTGGGCAGTCTCAGAGATCAGTTTTCAGTACTAATATTTGCACATAGTTATTCTTGAACTTCCATTGCCTGTTTTTTGGATTGCGAATATCCTTATCTTGATAAATCAAAACAATCAAGAAATCAAATGAAAAAACGAGTCACAGGTATCGGTGGGATATTTTTCAAAGTAAAAGACCCTGCTAAAACTAAGGATTGGTATCAAGAGCATTTAGGCCTAAATACAGATGCCTATGGAGCTACTTTTGAATGGCGAAGTGCTGAAGATCCAAATCAAAAAGGTTTTACCCAATGGTCCCCGATGAAGGATGATACTACTTATTTCAAACCTTCAGAAAAGGAATTTATGATCAATTACCGTGTAGAAAATCTCGTGGAACTGGTGAAAGAATTAAAGGCAGAAGGAGTTACTATTTTGGATGAGATCGATGATACAGAATATGGGAAGTTTGTGCATGTACTAGATCCGGATGGACACAGCATTGAGCTATGGGAGGCAGTAGACGAAGTTTACGATGAAATGACTGAAGGAAAAACTACGAGCTAAACTATGAGTGAAATAAAAATCGAACATGAAACTGATGGGAGAAGAGGTTCTTTTTTCATCCAAGAAGGAGCTAAGCGATTTGCTGAAATGGTTTATGTGATGGCCGGTGCAAAAAAGATGATTATAGAGCACACCGAAGTAGATGATAGCCTTCAAGGTCAAGGAATAGGATTAAAACTTTTGAAGGAGCTGGTAGAATACGTTCGGAAAGAAGAGATCAAAGTCATTCCGCTTTGCCCATTTGCAAAGGCGATGTTTCAGAAAAAGGAAGAACTGAGAGATGTGCTTAGCTAGCGAGTTTAAAAAAAGGCAACCCAAATAATCCAGGCTAGTACTAAAATCACTATTGTGGTGAAAAAATAGCCACTTTTGGAGTTTGAAGAATATCTGTTGTTTCTGTATTTGATGCTTTCATCAATACTTTTAACATCAGCTTTATCCATGTTTTTTTCGCGCGAAACCCCATCAGAAACTGTTGATTTAGGTCTAATTTTACCCAGATTTCGATTCTCCTTAGAAGATTTGTTTGCTGAAGAAATAAAGCCGGCTCCTCCTGTCATTGTTCTCTGATTTTTCTCTAAGATACTGATTTTCTACGTAGCAGTAGAGACATGGGGTCTATTACCTGTGAGTAAGAGTCTGGTGAGGCCATTTGAATAAATATTTTCTACTGGCAAAGTAGCTTTTAATCACATTGTTTTAAACCATGATTCAATTCATCAATCTAAATTGTACTAAAATTTTCACCTTGATTTTTGGAATCGTATGCATTTTCAAGTAACTAGAATCACCTTAAGAGTACTTTTTATAGTGTACTTGACATGTTTGATTTATTCCTGTGCAGAGGCACAAAAACCTACTTCAACTCCTTCCAATCTTTATTTTCCTTCAACTGAATCTTCCATTTGGGAAAAACAGCCTATAGCAGAATTAGGCTGGGATGGGGTGAAATTTGCTGAATTCTTAGCCTGGCTCCCGACCCAAGATACTAGGGCATTTATCATCTTGAAAGATGGGAAGATTGTCGTGGAAGAATATTGGGGTGATAAGCTGACTGGGGTGGGGAAGATGGATGAAAATTCGTATTGGTATTGGGCTTCTGCTGGAAAAACCCTCACTGCTACATTGGTGGGTATTGCTGAGAATAAAAAGTTGCTCAAAACAAATGACCGAACTCAAAAATATCTTGGAGAAGGTTGGACTTCCTTACCTAATAATCAGGAACGTGATATTCGGTTAATTCATCAGCTTACCATGACAACTGGACTGGATGATGGAGTAGCAAATCCAGATGTAACCAAGCCTTCTTCACTAGTGTTTTTAGCTGAGCCGGGAAAAAGATGGGCATACCACAATGCTCCTTATACCTTGTTAGAGCAGGTTGTTCAAAATGCCTCTGGCCAAAGCTTTCAATATTTCTTCACTGAGAATTTGGGAGGAAAGATTGGTATGAAAGGTTTTTGGCAGAAAACAGGTGAAAATAATGTGTTCTACTCTGATGCCCGCTCATTTGCCAGATTTGGTCTTTTATTGCTAGCAAAGGGGAATTGGGATGGTACTCAGATTTGGTCAGGGGATTATTTTGATGAGTTATCTAAATCTTCTCAAAGCCTGAATCGAAGCTATGGATACCTCGTTTGGCTGAATGGGCAGAGTTCTTATATGATACCTCAGTCTCAAACAGTATTTCCCGGAATGCTGGTGCCAAATGCTCCGGCAGATATGTATCAAGCCATGGGCAAGAATGGACAATTTTTGATGGTAGTGCCATCAGAAGGATTGGTTATCGTAAGAATGGGCGGAGCTCCGGGAGATTTACCAGTTCCTTTTTTATTGATGAAGGATCTTTGGGATAGATTGAATCCTGTTATTGAATAGGATACGACTTATTCTTGCTCGTATTTCTCCATTTGAAGTTTTATTTTATCTAGGGTCAAGGGTTTCTCTAAAAACCCGGTCACAACCTTATACCCTTGAGCTTTGAATCGATCTTGATAGTCAATTGAGCTTGATAGAATGATTATTTTATCAGTCCTATTTGGGTGAAGAAGTTGGTATTTGTCCAGAAATTCCCAACCATTCAATACAGGCATATTAATATCCAGAAAAATTAATAGCCTGTGATGTTCATCAAAATCTTTGAGTTTGATTAGGGCCTCTTCTCCTTCGAGAAATTCTATAATGTTCTCAGCAATATTGACTTTTCCAAGTAGCCTTTTATTTATAAGGTTATTAATGGGGTCATCATCCACTAGAAAAATGGTGTCAAATTGGATCATTTATAGAATTACGATAGAAAAAGGTCTTTATGGTAAAGCCAAAATACAATTAATACTGATCCAAGAAAAAGGTTTAACTACCTTTTTTAATTTAATTCTTCTCATCTCCTAATATTCAGGCAATAAAAAAGGAGGTTCCAAGGAACCTCCTTTATAAGTATCCCAGGGGATGATTACATCATTCCACCCATTCCTCCGCCACCCATTGGAGGCATTGCAGGAGACTCTTCTTTCATATCAGCTACTACGCACTCTGTTGTCAAAAGAAGTGCTGCAATAGATGCTGCATTCTCAAGAGCTAAACGAGTTACTTTAGTAGGATCGATTACACCTGCTTTGAACAAGTCTTCGTAGACGTCAGTTCTTGCATTGTAGCCATAGTTACCTTTGTTTTCTCTGATCTTATTGATCACTACAGAAGGCTCACCACCCGCATTGGAAACGATAGTTCTCAATGGAGATTCGATAGCCTGTCTGATGATGTTGATACCAGTATCTTCATCTTCGTTAAGACCTTTTAGGTTGTTAAGTGCTTCAGCAGCTCTTACAAGCGCTACACCACCACCTACTACAACGCCTTCTTGTACGGCAGCTCTAGTTGCGTGAAGTGCATCATCAACACGGTCTTTCTTTTCTTTCATTTCTACTTCAGTAGCAGCACCGATGTAAAGGATAGCTACACCACCAGAAAGTTTAGCAAGTCTTTCCTGCAATTTCTCTCTGTCGTAATCAGAAGTAGTTTTGTCAATCTGTGCCTTGATTTCAGCGATTCTGCCTTTGATAGCAGCTGCATCACCAGCACCATTCACAAGAGTAGTATTGTCCTTGTCAATGTTGATTTTCTCAGCTCTACCAAGCATGTCGATAGTAGCATTTTCCAATTTGAAACCTCTTTCTTCAGAGATAACTGTTCCGCCAGTAAGGATAGCGATGTCTTCCAACATTGCTTTTCTTCTGTCACCGAAACCTGGAGCTTTCACAGCTGCAACTTTCAAGGCACCTCTGATTTTGTTTACTACAAGAGTAGCAAGAGCTTCTCCGTCTACATCTTCAGAGATGATTACTAGACCTTTTCCCGACTGAGCTACTGGCTCAAGTACTGGAAGCAATTCTTTCATCGAAGAGATCTTCTTGTCGTAGATCAAGATGTAAGGCTGCTCCAATTCAACTTCCATTTTCTCCGTGTTAGTCACGAAGTAAGGAGAAAGGTAACCTCTGTCAAACTGCATACCTTCTACAGTTTTCACTTCAGTTTCAGTACCTTTTGCTTCTTCTACAGTGATCACACCGTCTTTACCTACTTTGTCCATTGCGTTAGAAATCATTGTTCCGATTTCTTCGTCATTGTTAGCAGATACAGTCGCTACTTGAGCGATTTCTTTAGAAGTAGAGATTTGCTTAGAATCAGCCTGAAGTTGCTTAACAACAGCAGAAACTGCTTTGTCAATACCTCTTTTAAGATCCATTGGGTTAGCTCCGGCAGCTACGTTTTTGATACCTACACCGAAGATAGATTGAGCTAGTACAGTTGCAGTAGTAGTACCGTCACCTGCATTATCAGCAGTTTTGGAAGCTACTTCTTTTACCAACTGAGCGCCCATGTTTTCGATTGGCTCAGCCAATTCGATTTCTTTTGCTACAGACACACCATCTTTAGTGATAGTAGGTGCACCGAATTTTTTGTCAATAATCACATTACGACCTTTTGGTCCCAATGTCACTTTTACTGCGTCAGCAAGTGCATCAACGCCTTTCTTCAGTTGATCTCTTGCACTTGTGTTGAAAAATAATTGCTTAGACATATTGTTACTATTTTGAGTTAACGATTAAGGATGATTTATTAAAGGATTGCAAAGATGTCAGACTCTCTCATAATAAGATAATCGCTGCCTTCTACACTTAGCTCAGTACCGGAATATTTACCGTACAAAACAGTATCGCCAACTTTTACAGTTAAAGGCTCATCTTTTTTACCATTTCCTACTGCCACAACAGTACCTTTCTGTGGCTTTTCCTTAGCTGTATCTGGGATATAAAGACCAGAAGCTGTTTTCTCTTCAGCTGCAGCAGGTTGTACCAAAACTCTGTCTGCAAGAGGTTTGATGTTTACTTTTGACATAATATAAATTGTTTAAGGTTAGATTAAAATGTAACTCCCTAATAGCACTTCCTGTGCCAAGGAAGGATTAGGGAGAAAGGCTGACAAATAGGCTGTCATTCGTGGGGAATTAGGGCGCGGATTGGGATTTTTTTGGCAGAAAGGACTGCCATTTTTGCTAAAGACCTTTCAAACTTGTCAGAAATTTGTAATTTATTACCAAACCTATTTCCTATGACAACCCTGCCAAAAAATTGGATTACGGAAGGCTTGATTGATTTTGAGTATAAAAAGTACCAATTGCTAGCCTATCTGCAGGAAACAAACAAGCATTTCAATCAGATGAAAATTTATCCTGTTCTCAGCGACCTGATAGATCATTACCGTGATTTGAATGAATTGAAATCAAACAGTTCTGAGCTGAATGAGCTTTTTCCAAAGCGACTGGATTCCATAGATTTTATTGAAGGAAAACTGAATTACCAATCAAAAGTGGGAGAGGACGGAGTGATGAAGGAGCTATCGATGATTACTGAATTTGCTTTGCCAAAAATCGTATCACAGATCGAGGAAGGAAAGAAGATCTACGATTATGTGGAAGATCAACTGGAATTTGAGCCAGTTGGTATCGTCCCAATTTACAATAAAGAAGGTTACATTTTGATGTCCCGGGACAAAAAACAGGATATTCATGCATATCGCTACAAATCCAGTTTGCTGCATTTTGCCGGGGAAAAGTTCAGAAGTATCAGTATGTGGCTGATTGGCGTTTTTCAGCGAAGCTTGGTGAATACCCTTGAAAGGATTAAAATGGATTTGATCCGAGAGATCAAGGAGCTGCCCAATCCTGCGACTTGGAGGATACACAGCCAACAGGAATTTCCACTCGAAGAAACACTGGTGCCTATCAGCAAGCGGCTTTTACTCAAGTCTGTTTCAATGTAAATAGGCCGTAAACAAGAAAAGTCTGCCCTTGGAAGAGCAGACTTGAACTATCTTAGAACTTTACTTCTTAGTTTCCTGAAGTAGTATCAGGCTCAGTTGCAGTTTCTTCAGTAGCTGCAGGAAGTAAGCTTTGGTCTTCACCAAAAGTAGGAGCTACCACTTGCTGTTTAGCATTCTCAATGTTTGGAGAAGAGAATTGGTTAGATTGTGCTCCTGAGTAGAAAGCAGAAGATGCCAATGAAAGCACAAGAATGGAAACCGCTAATACCCAAGTTGCTTTTTCAAGCACATTTCCGGTACGGGTTACACCCATGATTTGAGAAGCACCGCCGCCGAAAGCCGCACCAACTCCACCTTTAGAATTCTGGCCAAGGATAACTAGGATTAGCAATACAGCTAGAATTAGGATAATAGTAATCAATAAAGTAAACATATAATGTGGGTGTTAATCTTTCAGTTTTTCAATCAAGTCCGCAAAGTAAGTCCTTTTATCCGGAAACTTCAATACCAACTTCTCATAAATTTCTATTGCCAATTGCTTCTTTCCTTGGTTCGCAAGAATCTTTGCATAAGACTCTGAGATCAAGTTGTCGTTGATCTTGGTGCTGGCAGCTGCCAGATTTTCCGTGTTTTGGTTTGCTTCGATCTCCTTGATAGTGGCCATTTTGATTGATTTTTTACTGAATGCTTTAATCAAATCAATCTGCTGCTTCTTTTTCTCATCAAGAATCTCCTTCTTCTCCTTTCTTTTAATCGTCTCCATCAGATCATCTTTTGGAGGCTTTCTTCTTCGAGGTTTTGGTTTGACTGGCTCAGGTGTGGCTATATCCTCCGAAGTATTTACTGGACTTTGGACTTCTTCTTTGATTGGAATAGGCGCCTCTTCTTTGGTTTTGACTTCCGGGGTCGATACAACTTCTTGCAATTCTTCCAGTGTTTCGCCAGGCTTTTCAACCAATGTTTTCAACCAAATTCTATCAGGACTAGTGATCGCGGCATATCCCATTGCTGGAGTTAATACTGTACCATCTTTTTGATATTCATAGCGTGCGATGAGTACATGAGGGATTTGAAAGTAAGGGAAATTCTCCTGCACTTTTTGTAGCTGAAGAATTTGACCTCGATCTAACGAATTTGAATTATGGAGTATTTCTAAAAATTGGGATGCGTTCACGTGATAGGTTCTTTTGGCTTGAATATAAGTAAAATCATTACTAGAGACAGTCGAAGTGAAAATATCTTGGATGATAATGGCGATCTCGGCTATCAACTTACTTTCCATATCAGAAAATGAAGTTGTTAGGGGATCGTAATCTTTGAAAAACGTATAAGGTCTTTTTAAAGTATCATTTGCATTGGAAGTATTGATATATTCTACCTCAATTACAATAGTTAAGCGCATGGTGGCAGCGCTTAAGTTGTAAATAATCGGCCTGCTACCTGCGCCTTGGTTTTTAATATTTTGGTTTGCTTCGATCTCTTTGATCGATTCCAGTTTGACTTCTTTTTTGCTAATAGCCTTTATGAGGTCTATTGCCTTGTTCCCTTGTGCAACTTCTTCCTTTTTCTCTTCCTCAGGCAAGATTTCTTTTGCTCTTTTCCTTTCGATCTGAGTTTTCATCCAAACTCTATCAGGACTTGTGATCGCTGCATAGGCTAGGGCGGATGATTTTTCGCTTATTTCATTCTGAAATTCATAGCGTGCTTCAAGGATATATGGAATCTGAAAATATGGAAAATTTTTCTGAACCTTCTGTACCTGTACTATCTCACTACCATCTAAAGAATTTGTTTTTTGGATGATTTCTAAAAACTGGGCAGCGTTCAAGTGTAAAGTTCTTTGGGCTTGAATATAGACAAATTACCAGTTTGCGACCGTCGCAGTGAAGATATCCTGAATAATATTCGTGAAAATTTCGTCTACAAGTTCATTCTCTACATCCAATAAAGTAGTAGTCCTTGGGTCGTAATCTTTGAAGAAGGAAAATGGTCTCTTGAGATTTTCCTCCTCATTGGTGGTGTTGATATATTCCACTTCTATGCTTATCGTCAGGCGCATGGTTCCAGCACGATCAGGAAGATTCGGGTCACTGCTAGATACTGCGGCCTGTGGAGTCGAAGTATATCGTGTAATTGCCCCCATAAACTGCAAGTTGCCATTTGATCTCACCAGCTCCAGTTGGGTGTTTCTTTGATAGTACTCCTTCAGTGCTTCGGTGAATTTTTGCTCTACGTTTGCAGGCCCTCCTCCTGAGTCGTTAAAGAAGTTTTCTACCGTAAATGTCTTTACCTGGTCATAATCTATATTTGTTCCCGTAAAGCTGTATTTGACGGAGCAGCTTTGGAATAAGAAAAAGACTAACCCAAAGGCAAATAGAGGGAGCTTATTGGTCAATTTCATATTGTTTTATCTTTCTATAAAGGGTGCGCTCGGATATTCCTAGATCACTTGCTGCGTATTTTCGCTTATTATTATGCTTACGCAAAGCTCTCAAAATCATCTCCTTTTCTTTTTTTTCAAGCGAAAGTGAGTTGTCATCTTCCTCATGGATAATGTCTTCAATGGCATCATCCTCATAGTCATCCTCATTGGACGAATTCGCCTTCTGGGAATCTATCACTAAAGGAACGAAACTGGAACTCGATTCTGTACTTTCCTTTGAGCCAAATCCGCTATCCATATCTTCAAAAAGTCCTTGATGCTTTTGAATGATAGTTTGGTTTAATCCACCATTTTGATACGACTCCAGGACGAGTTTCTTCAATTCATTCATATCCTTTTTCATATCAAAAAGCACCTTGTACAGTAAATCCCGCTCTGAGAAATCGGATGAATCACTGTTTTTTGACATGTTGGGAAGTGCCATCGGAAGACGAGAATTATCTGACGGGAGGTACTTCGCAAGTGTAGCTGCATCTACTTCCTTTTCGCTTTCCAGAAGAGAGATTTGCTCCGCAATGTTCTTTAACTGACGAATATTTCCCGGGAATGAATAACGCATCAAAGCAGCTTGAGCTTCTATATCCAGAGAAATTGGCTTTACATGATATTTCTCTGAAAAGTCCGAGGTGAATTTTCTGAAAAGTAAAACTACATCCTCCCCACGTTCTCTCAACGGTGGGACAAAAATCGGAACAGTGTTTAGTCTGTAATAAAGGTCCTCCCGGAACTTCCCTTTTTCTACTGCTTTCAAAAGTTTGACATTGGTAGCAGTGATCACTCGGACATTCGTTTTCAAGACTTTGGAAGAACCCACCTTGATGAATTCGCCATTTTCTAACACTCTCAGAAGCCTTGCCTGAGTTCCCAATGGCATTTCTCCAATTTCATCAAGGAATATAGAGCCGCCATCAGTGACCTCAAAGTATCCTTTTCTAGCTTCATGAGCTCCTGTGAAGGAGCCTTTTTCATGTCCAAAAAGTTCTGAGTCTATCGTTCCTTCTGGAATTGCACCACAGTTAATGGCAATGAATTTACCATGCTTTCTTACGCTTAGTGAGTGAATTATCTTCGAGAAACTTTCCTTTCCACTGCCACTTTCTCCTGTGATCAACACAGTCATATCGGTGGGAGCTGCTTGCATTGCTACCTGAATCGCGTGATTCAACAAAGGGCTATTTCCGATGATTCCGAAGCGTTGTTTTACACTTTGTATTTCCGGATTTGTAATCATTTAGTAGTCGGGTTTATTTCAATCACCTCACCAAAAAGCGTTGCAGGAGTGCAATCGGTGATTTTTACCTTTAAGTAATCGCCTTTGGAGAAGTTTCCAGCTGGGACGATTACGACTTTATTTGCGGAATTTCTTCCTTTGAATTCATCAGCTGATTTTTTAGATGCCCCTTCGACAAGTATTATTTGCTCTTTGCCTAAATCAAGCTTATTTCTTTCTAGGGAAGATGAACTTTGTTTTTTAATGACCTCAGATAAACGTCTCTTTTTTACTTCCATTGGAATATCATCGACATACTTCTTTGCTGCCAAAGTTCCTGGTCTTTCAGAATAAAAGAACATGTAGGAAAAATCGAATTTGACGATGTCCATCAAGGAAAGTGTATCCTGATGCTCTTCTTCAGTTTCTGTGCAAAACCCAGTGATCATATCGGATGAGATACCACATTCTTCTCCCAAGATCTCCTTGATTTTGGAAACTCGCTCCAAATACCATTCGCGATCGTAGGTTCTATTCATCATTTCCAATACGCGGGAATTCCCGCTTTGCGCTGGTAAATGGATGTATTTGCAGATGTTATCGTACTTCTTCATTGTGTATAAGACTTCATCTGTTATGTCCTTTGGATGAGAAGTGGAGAATCTAATTCTTAGAGATGGATCTACCAATGCTACCATTTCCAATAAATTGGCAAAATTGACAACGGTACTTACTTCTTCTTCTTTTTTGTTCAGTCTTGCCTTATTGTTCTCCTCAGGAGACCATTTGTAGCTATCGACATTTTGGCCAAGTAAGGTCACTTCCTTGTATCCTTTAGAGAAAAGGTCTAGAGCTTCAGCCACTATGGAATGTGGATCGCGACTTCTTTCTCTACCTCGAGTAAACGGTACTACGCAAAAGGAACACATATTATCACATCCACGCATAATAGATATGAATGCTGTGATTCCATTGGAATTCAGTCGAACAGGAGAGATGTCAGCGTAAGTTTCCTCACGAGAAAGAAATGTATTTACTGCTTTTTGACCCTCTTCAGCAACTGAAAGTAGGTTTGGTAAGTCGCGATAAGCATCAGGACCAACCACAATATCCACCAGTTTTTCTTCCTCAAGCAATTTTTCTTTTAATCGCTCAGCCATGCAGCCCAAAACTCCGATTGTGAGTGAAGGTTTAGCTCTTTTGGCTCTTTGAAAATCTGTGAGTCGCTTTCTTACGGTCTGCTCAGCTTTTTCACGGATGGAGCAAGTATTAAGGAAAATAGCATCGGCTTGATAAAAATCAGAAGTGGTGTCGAATCCTCCCTCTTTCATGATCGAAGCTACCACTTCGGAATCGGCGAAGTTCATCGCACATCCGTAGCTTTCAATGTAGAGTTTTTTGGTTTTTCCGGTGTTCTCATCTATAGTGGTTTTGAAGTCACATGCTTGTGCTTCTTCCCCTGAGATGATATCAATGTCTGCAATCAAATTATTCATGTACTTCTTCTTTCCTTCTTTGGGATGGCGAAATTACGAAAATGCGGACAAAATGGCAGGATGTCTGATTCTTTTATTTTGTTAATTCCTGTATCGGTAATAGCTAGCCTAGTTTGCTTGAATAAAGTTCTGGACTGAGTAGAAGCTTATCCTTCAAAAGGAATCCTCAACTGTTCACCAAAATGCTGGTGCTCTTCTATAATGTTGAGGTTGGATATGCCTAATCCGAGTAAGCGAATTGAATTGGTGAAAGGTTCTTGAATTAAAAGCTCCTGAGCGATTTCCCAGATATGATCTTCGTCAGGATATTGCTCCTGGGTTTTACTTCGGGTTTGTTGAGTGAAGTCGGAATATTTGATTTTTAAGGTGACCGTTCTCCCTTTAATCCCGGATTTTTTGATTCGTTTGATAAGCTCAGCGCAGATTTTTTTCAATTCTTCAGATAGTTCCTCTATATCTGAAAGATCCTTTTCAAAGGTGTTTTCTGCACTGAGTGATTTACGAATTCGATGTGGCTGAACTTCAGAAAGATGAATGCCCCGAACGATATTGAAATAGTGTATGCCTGATTTACCAAACTTCTTTGTGAGGTATTGAAGTGAAAATTGCTTGAGGTCTTTACCGTTGTGAATCCCAAATCCACTCATTTTCTCGGCTGTCACTTTTCCTATTCCAAAAAATTTCTTGATAGGGAGCTTTTCCAAAAAATCCTCGGCTTCCTCAGGAAGAATCACAGCTTGACCATTGGGTTTGTTTAGATCGGATGCAATCTTGGCCAAGAACTTATTGTAAGAAACACCAGCTGAGGCATTCAATCCTGTTCGTTCTTTGATCTTTTGCCTGATTTGCTTGGCAATTAAAATGGCAGATTTTAATCCCTTCTTATTTTCCGTGACGTCCATAAATACCTCATCCAGAGAAAGAGGCTCAACTAGGTCGGTGTATTCATAGAAAACTTCTCTAATCTGAATGGAAATCTCCTTATAGCGATCAAATCTCGCAGGAGCGAAAATAAGCTGTGGGCATTTTCGAGCGGCTAAAACCGAAGGCATGGCTGAATAAACGCCGTATTTCCGAGCTTCATAACTCGCGGCAGCGATTACGCCTCTAGCTGCATTTCCGCCTACGACAAGTGGCTTTCCGCGCCATTCAGGATGATCAAGTTGCTCTACCGACGCATAAAATGCATCCATGTCCACGTGGATTATTTTCCTGATCGGATTCGGATATATATCTTTTTCATTTTTCACGAAGCACCTCTAGAATTGCTTGAGCTTTGAGACTACATTCCTCATATTCTTGATTAGGATTGGCGTCATAAGTGATTGCACTGCCGACTCCAAAATAGAGTTTTTTCACTTCCAAATCGGCGATGATGCTGCGAATGACTACTGAAAAATCAAAATCTCCGTTTTCTTCAATCACTCCAAACGCACCGGAAAACCAACCTCTCTTAAAACTTTCAAGTTTTTCTATGATTTCCATCGTTCGGATCTTGGGTGCACCAGTCATACTTCCCATCGGGAAGGAGGCCTGAATGATATCGGAGAAGCGTATTTCACTTTGCAAATCAGATACTATTGTACTGATCATCTGAAACACCCTCGGCAAAGGATAGATGCCGAAAAGTTCTGTGACGGAAACAGATCCGGTCTTGGAAACCTTTGAAAGATCGTTTCGCATCAAGTCCGTGATCATCAAGTTTTCAGCTTGTTCCTTTTCACTGCCGGCTAATGTTTGTCTGTTGACCATGTCTTCTTTCTCTGATTTGCCTCGTTTGATCGTACCTTTTATGGGTTGAGCAATGATTTTACTTCCCGTTCTTTTCAGATATCGCTCTGGAGAAGCTGAAACGAGCCATTTTTCATTTGCCTTGAATAATGCTGAAAAAGGCATAGGGGAAAGTTCTTTCAACTCAAAGTAAGCTGCGATTGGGTCCCACTTTTCAAAATTACCAGAGAACGCTTGGCAAAAGTTGCACTCGTAGGTATTGCCTTCGACTATGTGGTTTTGAATCGTTTTTACCTTCTCCAGGTATTTTTCTTTAGAGATTTGTGGAGAAACTGAGCAAGCTGTATTGGATGAATATGGGACTTTTGTGTTTTCTATTTCTTCCCAGAATTCCTCTGTGAGTTCAATATCGGAATGAATAGTTTCAGATTGAAATTCAAGTGTAAAAGTAGGCTGGAAAAAGCAAATCTCCGGAAGATCGAAAAAGGATTCATTTTCACTTGAGAGTTTTTCTAATTGATTTTTATAATCATACCCTATGATCCCCACCCTTAAGAATGTGGAAGTATTGCTCCAGACTTCTTTTTCAGCTAGTTGATTATTTCCTGCAAAAAACCTCAAAGCAAAGGGGCCTTCAGGATAGTTATGCCCATTCCCATTTGTAAACGCAAAAAAGTCGAATTTAGAGTCTGCCCAACGACACAACTTTTCGATCAAATGTGGATCAGAGATAGGGTATATGAAGGAAGTGCTTTTCATTGATAGCACAAAAAAAGAGGAATCCTGTTAGAATTCCTCTTTCAAATGAGTTTGTTATGATTAATTGGCTTTTACATCCAAAACCACACCAACGTTGTTGTAAACGAATTTGTCTTTTGCCTTGTCAGCCACAGATGCTTCGTCACCGTAAGCAAGCCCCCAATCGGTTCTGTCTATGTTGAAACCAGCTTTAGCAGTCACAGTTCCATCAGTTACATTGATAGTTGCAGGGAATTTGATGTTTTTAGTCGTGCCTCTCATAGTCAAGTTACCGCTTACCCAATAATTTGGAGCTTCAGGAGCTAATTCGCTGTTTGCTTTAGGAGTATTGTCAGAAACAAACTGCTCTTCGTCAGTTACAACATCATCTGCTGAGAAAGGCTCAACAGCAGTTATCTCGAAAGTTGCAGTTGGGTGGTTAGCTGCATCGAAGAAATCGTCTGACTGTAAGTGCGTGCTTAGTTTGCCATGCATTTCAGTTCCTGCTTCCATGTCATGGATCTCAAGTGCAGTAATATCGAAAGTAAATGACCCGCCAGTTACTTCTGTTCCATCAACAGTTACTGTTCCTGAAGTAGCAGGAATGATTCCATTATGCTGGCCAGTTGGTTTGTAACCCATCCAAGCAATTTTAGATGCTTCTGGATTCAATGTAAGCGTAGTTCCTTCAGATTGTGCTACTTCCTGTGCTTCAGTTGCTTCTACCGTATCGGCAGGTTTGCTACAAGCGAATGTCATCAGTGCGGCCGCTAGAACAAGGCCAGTTTGTTTGATAGTTTTCATGGTAATAGTTTGGTTTCAAATTAAATGTATATACATGTAAACTCAAAATTTGCTAAAAAGTTCGATACAGAAAAGAAAAAGTGAAACTTTGTTTATGATATTTTAATAATCGAAACATTAGAGATAGCACAGATATGGCTTTAATTCTGGAAGTACAAGGGAAAACTCCTGCCTTTGGTGAGAATTGTTGGTTAGCTCCAAATTCTACCATTGTGGGTGACGTGGCAATGGGTGAAAATTGCACGGTTTGGTTTAATGCCGTCATCCGCGGTGATGTAAATGAGATTAAAATCGGTAACGATACAAATATCCAAGATGGGGCAGTAATTCACTGTACTTACCAAAAATCAGGAACTTATATAGGGAATCAGGTATCTATTGCTCATAATGCTGTTGTGCATGGATGCATTATTCATGACCGGGTTTTGATAGGAATGGGAGCTATCGTAATGGATGGAGCAGTAATTCATTCGGGTGCAGTGATCGCAGCCGGTGCTGTAGTTTTGGCGAATACAATTGTTGAGGCAAACAGTATTTATGCGGGAATGCCTGCCAAAAAAGTAAAAGATACTGGAGAAGCTATGGATGCAGTGATCACCAGAACTGCTAAGAACTACCCGATGTATGCAAGTTGGTTCCAAGGTAAAATATAAGGTACCAATAGGTTTAAGGGATCCTAATCTTTCACTAGTTAAATTGAAATAGTTTAACTTTGATCATATTCTTTTTTCAAAAATTATTTTTTCTAGACTCAATGGACTCTTTTTTCAAAAAACTCGGAAAGCAGAATTACCTTCTCGTATTATTCATCCTTTTTATTCTGTTCAACTTCCTTCTTAATCGATTTATGCCTCAGGGTTTGGCATTGGATATCCGCTTTGCCTATTCGGCAAGCGAAGCATATCATCTATTGGAAATGATGGGGGAGGAAACCCGAGAAAAATATTTGATGGTCATCTGGGCGTTGGACACTCCGTACATGATGATCTATTTTTTATTACTAGTTGGGCTTTTCAGCAAAACATGGAAGCGAAGAAAATTTCTCTTTTTACCAGTTGCCATTGTTGCATTGGATTTCCTTGAAAACGTCATTGTTTCCACCCTCATAGTGACATTCCCAACTGAGAATTACATACTAGGATATTTTGCCTCTTTTTTTACTACTGCAAAATGGGTTTGTGTTTTAGGTTGTGTATTGTTTCTAATTGTAGGTTTGGTTAGGAATTATGTTTTAAGAAATCAGCCTGATCTAGATGTCAAGGGTTGAAATGCAATAATTTTTTCTTGATAAGCTAATACCAGTTTCTTTTCTTTTTAGGAAATTTTGACTAGTATTTGAAAGGAAGAGAAAACCTCTACTTTTTGAATAACTATTGAAATTTTATCTATGAAGGAAGAATATTTGAAATGGTTTTCTCCGCATCTACATCGGGATGTAGAAATGTTGGTTTTTGGGCATGCTGGGTATCCAGTTGTTCTTTTCCCTACTTCAAAAGGCTCTTTTCATGAAAACCGGGACATGGGTTTAGTGAAATCGGCTCAGTGGTATATTGAGCAGGGACTTATCAAAATCTATTGTCCCATAAGTAATGATGCTGATAGTTTTTATAACAAGAATATTCATCCTCATCAACGGATCCAACACCATGTGGCCTATGACAAAATGATTTGTCATGAAATAGTAGAACGAATCCGACTGAATACATCAGTTGCCAAAGTGGTAATGGCAGGCTGTAGTTTTGGAGGCTATCATGCTGCCAATTTTGCTTTTAGACATCCAGGATATGTAAGTCACATGTTTAGCATGTCTGGGGCATTTGACATTCGCAGCTTTATGGATGGCTATCAACACGATGATATCTTTTACAATAATCCTCTGGAATATCTTCCAGGACTTCATGATCAGGAATTATGGAAAATGGATATTGTATTGGGAACGTCAAACTGGGATATCTGCTATGATGCTAACATCAAGCTACACCATACGCTGCAAGCAAAAAACGTAAACCATTGGTTCGATGTGCGTCAAAACCGTCAGCATGATTGGGATGTTTGGAAGGAAATGTTTCCTCATTACCTCAGCCGAATTAAGTTTAACTAGATCAGCTAATTATAAATCTTTGATATGAAAAAAATAGGAATACTTTTCGGAATGGAGGACACTTTTCCTCAAGCTTTTATTGATAGAGTAAATCAAAAAGCTGAAAAAGGAATCATTGCAGAAGCAGTGAAAATTGATAAAGTGATTCAGAATCACCTATCAGAATACGCTGTCATCATAGATAGAATCTCTCAGGATGTGCCATTCTACAGAGCATATTTGAAAAATGCCGCTTTGACTGGTACGGCTGTCATCAACAATCCATTTTGGTGGAGTGCGGATGATAAGTTTTTCAATAATGCGCTAGCAGATCAGCTGGGAGTGCCACTTCCAAAGACTGTAATTTTGCCTTCGGCAAAGCATCCCGATGATACTACAGGCAAATCATTTAGGAATCTGGTAGCTCCTTTAGATTGGGAAGGAATCTTTGACTATGTGGGTTTTCCAGCGTATATGAAGCCTTATGCAGGTGGTGGATGGAAGAATGTGTATCGCTTGGAGGATAAGGGAGAGTTTTTCAGAACTCACCCAGAAACGGGACAACTCGTCATGATGCTTCAAGAGGAAATAGTCTTTGAAGAATATTTCAGAGTCTATTGCTTGGGTGGAAAAGCAGTGAAAATCATGCCTTATGAGCCAAGAAATCCACATCATTTGCGCTATGTCGTAGATGGGCCACCCGCTTCAAAGAAATTATTGGCGACAGTGAAAGATTACACCATTCGTCTTTGCAAAGGACTTGGTTACGATTTCAATACCGTTGAATTCGCCGTGAAAGACGGAATTCCTTATGCAATAGACTTTGGAAACCCGGCTCCAGATGCAGATGTGAATTCTGTAGGTCAGGAGAATTTTGACTGGGTGGTAGAAGAAGCTGCAAAAATGGCAATTGCCTATGCTAAAGCACAAATGCCAGGCAAGATGAACCTGACTTGGGGCACATTCATGAAAGATGCTGTAGCAAGTAGTACACGGTTTTAATTTTTAGAATAACGACCCATCATGGCATTATCCCCAAAAAAGCTCCCAAAGTTCACCTTAGGAGTAGAAGAAGAATACCAAATCATCGATCCCGAAACCAGGGATCTGCGATCACACATGTCAAAAATAGTGGAGGGAGGAAAAATCACCCTCAAGGAGCAAGTGAAAGCGGAGATGCATCAATCTGTGGTGGAGGTTGGGACAAACGTCTGTGAGAATGTAGCTCAGGCTCGAGCTGAAGTTTCTTCTCTTCGAAATAAAATTTCCGAACTAGCATCAAATCAAGACTTGGTAGTTGGGGCCGCGAGTACGCATCCTTTTGCTAGATGGCAAGATCAGGAGATCACAGACGATCCTAGATATCACACCATCGTAGATGAGTTGAAAGATATCGCTAGGTCCAATCTGATCTTTGGACTTCATGTCCATGTGGGAATTGATAATCGGGAAATAGCGATTCAACTCATGAATCAAGCCTGCTATTTCCTTCCTCATATTTATGCTTTGACTACCAATTCTCCTTTTTGGGAAGGTAGAAATACAGGTTTTAAAGCGTTTAGAGCAAAGATTTTTGCCAAATTCCCTAGAACTGGATTGCCGGAGTATTTTGACTCAGTTCAGTCTTATGATAATTATCTAGAGACACTGGTGAAAACCAATTGTATAGATAATCCAAAGAAAATATGGTGGGATCTTAGAATCCATCCATTTTTCAGCACGATTGAATTCCGGATTTGCGACATGTGTCTCACAGTCGATGAGACGATTTGTATTGTCTCGATAATTCAAGCAGTAGTAGCCAAATTGTATAAGTTATTGCTGAGCAATACCAGTTTCAACATCTACCGAATTGCCCTGATTCGTGAAAATAAATTCAGAGCAGCCAGAAATGGGATAGAAGGTAAACTGATAGATTTCGGTAGGAAAATAGAGGTTCCAACTTCTGAATTGATCATGGAACTGCTTGATTTCATTGATGATGTCGTAGATGAGCTAGATAGCAGAGAAGAAATCAACTATGTGCACCAAATTCTCAAAAGTGGAACTGGAGCTGACCAGCAATTGGCTGTTTTTGACCAGACTCAAGATTTGAAGAAAGTTGTAGATATGATCACTTCAAAGTTTACAGAGGGGATTTAAGTGCTTTGATTACCTTTGCGGGCGAAAATTAATATAAAGGCAACGTGGGAAAGAAAAAATTGAACTTGGCGATCTTAGATATGTACGATGGCGAGCCAAATCAGGGGATGCGTTGTATCAAGGAGATCGTAGCTAGATTTGATAGCCAAGTCACTTGTAAAATATTTGATGTGAGAGGGAAGGCTGAGATTCCCGAGATAAGAGATTACGATCTCTTTATATCGACTGGCGGACCGGGAAATCCAATGGATGGAGATGGAAATTGGGATTTAAAGTACTTCGATTTCTTAGATCAGATTTGGATTTGGAATCAGAATCATAGCCATAAAAAGCACATTCTCTTCATTTGCCATTCTTTCCAAATGGCTTGTAGGCATTTTGGACTAGGTACAATTACAAAGAGAAGGTCCACTTCGTTTGGAGTGATGTCAGTGCACAAGACTGCTGATGGGCAGAAGGATTCTTTGCTGAATAATCTAAATAATCCATTCTGGGCTGTTGATTCGAGAGATTATCAAGTAGTACAACCAGACTTGAAGAAATTTAAATTACTTGGATCAAAGATTATCGCTCTGGAAAAAATCCGTGATCATGTCCAATATGAGAGAGCTATTATGGCAATTCGATTTTCAGATGAGATGGTAGGGACGCAATTTCACCCAGAGGCTGATCCAGTGAGTTTTTTAGCTCATTTGAAAAAAGCTGAAGTCAAAGAGAAAATCATTGCAACTATAGGTAAAATCAAGTTTAGAAAAATGCTTGAGCACATGATCGATGAGGATAAAATCTACAAGACCAATGAGACGCTGATCCCCAATTTTCTGGAATTGTCCATCAAAAAAGTAAGAGCTTCAAAATCGCTTACCTTAATTTAATGCACTATGATTGAATCCCGCAGAGATCAATTCAATAAGGAGTTTTCTAACGAAAAGTATCGAAAACTTCTTGATGACCTAGCTGAGGATTTCAATTATGCACCTACTTTCAGAATTGCGGAAACTCCTTTTTTTATCCCTAATGAAGTGAGGACTCAATTGGAGGAAGCCTGTAGAGAAGTTTGTGATTTTGTAAGAAGGCCAGATTTCAAAAAGATTACCCAGCGATCCATTGACTTGACTACCTCGGTGCCGAATGAAGATGCGCATACGCAGTTTATGGCGATAGATTTCGGGATATGTGAAGAAAACGGCAAGATCGTTCCAAAACTGATAGAGGTTCAGGGCTTTCCATCGGTTTTCAATTTTCAATTCAATCTATTTCGCAAGTTTCAGAATCATTACCCTTTCATTGCTGAATTGACTCCTTATCTGTCCGGCATGGATGAAGAGGCATATTTGAAAAAATTAAAAGAAGTTGTCCTGAGTGGTTACGACAAATCGGAGGTCGTACTTCTTGAAATTGAGCCCGAGAAACAGAACACAAAGATTGATTTCTACTATTGTCATAGAGATTTGGGGATTCCTATTATCTGTGTGACTGATGTGATAAAGGAAGGAAAGCAGCTTTTTTATAAAAATGAAGCTGATGAAAAAACGAAAATCAAACGGGTTTATAACCGCGTGATTTTTGACGAGCTGGACCTTCGAAAAGATTTAGTACTGCAATTTAGTTTTGAAGAGGAATTGGATGTGGAATGGGCTGGTCACCCGAATTGGTACACTAGAATTTCCAAGTTTATCCTCCCTTTTTTGAAGGGGAAATATTTTATAGAAACCAAGCTTCTGAGCGAACTGCAAGAAATTCCGGAGGATTTGGAAAATTATGTATTGAAGCCACTATTCTCGTTTTCAGGATCAGGCGTGGTTTTCAACGTTAAGAAATCTGATATCGAAAATGTGAAGGATAAGGATCTTTACATTTTGCAGAAAAAAGTCACTTATGCGGCGGTTATCCAAGCGCCAGAAGGGAAGGTGAAAGTGGAGGTCAGGATATTGGCACTGTGGCCGGAGGCTGACACCAAACCTACGCTAGTAGGTAATCTTTCAAGACTAAGTCGCGGAGAGATGATCGGTGTGAAATTCAATAAGGACAAAGATTGGGTAGGGGGATCGATCGGGCTTTTTGAGCGATAGTTCCTATTTGGATTAAACAAACAAAGGCAGTGATTTCTCACTGCCTTTGTTTGTTTTATTTTATTGTTTCCAGCTCGCTGGATCTTTTCTCCATTCCGAAAGAGATTCAAGCGTATCGTTTGCGATGTATTTTCTCTCTACAGCTCTCGGCAGCATTGCTTCGTAATGACTAAGGCATACAAGCTTTACACCAGCTTTTTCAAAGTTTTGCTTAGCAACTTCAAATCCATAACTGAAAATGGCAACCATGCCAAGTACTTCAAATCCAGCATCCAATAAATCTTGAGTAGCTTTCAATGAACTTCCGCCAGTAGAAACCAAGTCTTCTACGACGACTACTTTTTGACCTGGAACTACCTTTCCTTCGATCATATTTTCCATTCCATGCCCCTTAGCTTTTGATCGGACATAGATGAAAGGCAAGTCTAGGTCATTGGCTAATAAAGCTCCTTGAGGGATGCCAGCAGTTGCCACGCCTGCGATTGCTTCTACATTTGGAAAATAATGCTGAATACTTCTGACCAGTTGGTCTTTGATCATCTTTCTAACCTTTGGAAAAGAAAGAGAAAGTCTGTTGTCACAGTAAATTGGTGATTTCCAGCCAGAAGCCCAGGTAAAAGGCTTTTCGGGTTGAAGTCTAATCGCTTGAATTTCCAGTAATTTATCAGCTACTTCAGCAGCTACATTCTTGTCTAAAATTTCCATGGCTCAAAAATAAGAGATTAACTCTGGCTAAGGTTGTAGCAAGTCAAAAAAATATGCACTTTTGATTAATCCCAACTCTGCCAAACCCCTGATTCGACCATGAGAATCTTCGTGAATGACAAACCATTTGACCTGATTAGCTACGAGGAACTGAATCCTAATAAAACGTATGAATCAGTCTATCACCAGCAAGAGGACTTGCCTTCGCATTTACCTTGGAAAGATGACATCCTATTTCATGAGCCTTCTCATGACTTGATTATTAGATTGCTGTATACGTTAAGAACTAGGAAATTAAAGGATCTGGATTCTATTACGTTGGTTAGTAAGGATAAGGACGCTTTAAAGAAGTTCGTGAAAAGCCGATTTTCGATTATCAAAGCGGCTGGGGGTATTGTGTCCAAAAAGGACAAAATGCTCTTGATTTTTAGGCTAGGAAAATGGGATTTCCCGAAGGGGAAATTCGAGAAAGGAGAAACTCCTAAACAATGTGCTGTTCGTGAAGTAGAAGAGGAGTGCGCCGTAAAAGTGAAAGCAAGCAAACGTATCTGCAATACTTGGCATACCTATACGCAAGACCGGAAAAGTATTCTAAAGAAGACGTATTGGTATGAGATGGACTGCCTGAATGACGCACAGATGACGCCGCAAAAAGAAGAGGGAATAGATGATATTCGTTGGTTTTATGAAGGCGATGCAAAAATCGCTCTTATTAATTCATATCCTTCGATGCGCTACCTTTTCAAGCAATACATCAAGAATCATTTGAAGCCTCAGACGTTGTAAGGAAGAAACTCTGCGACATCTCCACCGAATCGATGTACTTCTCGAATGATAGTAGAGCTAATAGCTGCATATCGCGGTGAAGTAATTAGAAATACAGTCTCCAGATCGGCATTGAGGTATCTGTTCATCTGGCTGATTGTATTTTCATATTCAAAATCAGTAGTGTTTCTCAATCCACGAATAAGGAACTGCGCATTGTGAGTTTTAGCGAGGGTAGAAGTAAGTTCGTTGTACACGATGACTTTCACTCCAGGGATGTTTTCATACACGCTTTCCACTTTTTTCACCATGTCTTCGATCTCAAAGTACCTGGATTTCTTGGTAGAATTGTATCCGATTCCTATGATCACCTCGTCAAATAAATTAAGGCTTCTCATCACGATATCGTGATGTCCAAGTGTGTATGGGTCAAATGAGCCTGGGAAAATGGCAGTTTTTTTCATGCGCTTAATTTATTTTCTATGTCAGGTACCTTGGTGAAAAACAAAATCATGCTCTAGACTAAGGCATTCTTTAACTTTATTACCTCTATCTCGTGCTTTAATTAAATTGCCAATTCGTTTCAAACAAGTTGACTGATTTCAGGTGTTTGAAACCGTGAGTGAAGTTTTGGTTGGCATGCGGACTCAAAAGACGGAAATTGTAAAAGTACTGCTTCCCCCAATCTTCGGTGATTTCATTCTCGCTGGTAGCACCGAATAGGCTTACTCGTACGTGATTTCGATCAAATTTCAGTTGTTCTATAAGAATTAAGGCATATTTTAAAATATCCTCTTTTGAATCAATCGAGAAGATATTGAAAGCTGAAAGTTCCTGATTAGAAAATGCTGCAGCATAGATTTGATTTTCAAATACACTGATCAAAATCTCCTGACCGATCAGGTTGAATCTTTCTTTGAACAAATAGGAGAGGAATGAAACAGAACCATGATGAAAAGTCAATTCTGAAAATCTAGCCTCTAGCGTTTTCTTGAGCTTCGTAGACACTCCTGATACGACTTGAAGGTTATTGCTGTCGAGAGGTGTATTAAAATAGCTTGTATTACTTTTTAGATCTCCCGCAAACTCCATGTAAGTAGCTTCTTCGCCTGGCTGGAATAAAACTCCCGGTACGAGACTGAACGCTGGCTTATGGAGATATACCATTGCTGGAATATCGTTTTTAAGTAAGTGATCCGAAATCACCAATTGTTCCAATGAATTCCATTCGAAATTCATGTACTCATGGATGCAAATATTTGACTGGTTCTTATCCTTAGCAAAAATGAATAAGGAGTCAGGATACAAAAAAAGTGATAGGCTTGCTGCGTCTTCCACATCAAACCTATCACTTTTAAATACTTTAAGGTTACTTTCCAAAATAGGAGGTTTTATTTCCAGTTACCTTCAGTTGAGGCATCTGTTCTTGAACCTACTTTCAAGGCTTTTTCATTGTTGTTCATTCTTCTTTTTGGATTAATAGGAGCTGGATCTCTAATCTCAAAAACAGAGATTTCGTAAGAGTTTCTCTCTACTTTATCAGCGAAGAATTCAAATTGCTTTCCTCCAGATCCAGGAACTACTGCAAGAGTTTCAAGATTGAAATCAGGATATTTTCTTTCGTTGAACAAAGAATCAATTACTGGAACAGAACCTAGGGTGTCAAATTCAACAGTGATTTCTTCTTTTCCGTATTCAAGAAGTTTCGTGGTTTCAGTTCTTTGAATCAACCAAATCCGACCTGTTTGGATGAACATTTTAAGAGAATCCCAGCTGCTTGCGTATTTTCCGTTAGAAGCTTGGTAAGCTAATTCAGCATCTCTGAGCATTTGTAGTTTCTCAATGATTGCAGCCTCCGTTAGAGCTATTTTTTTCTCTTCTTCTACTACGTCATCAACACCTTTCCAGAGAAGGTAGCCAAGACCAATTGCCACTACTAAGAAGACCAAGGATAGTACTTTTGATAAATTCATTTGCTAAAATTTTAAGAATCTGGGTAAGGTTGAAGGTTATAAATCGTGCTATTTTAGAGAATTATTTCCAAAATTAAAATATCCTCGCAACAATACTAAGTCCTCGAGAGATTTAATTCCCCAAAAGATTTGATGAAGGGCTTGATTAGGCAATGATCGGATTTCATTTATACTCATCCATCGGACTTCTTCGATAATTTGAGAATCTGGATAGAGTTCAGGATCCGAACCAATTACTAATTTCCCCCCTTTTTTTTCCACATGAAAGAAATGTTCCATCGCGTGAAGTGGTGTTGCAAGGTATTCGTGAACGAAAAGATAGGCTTTTACTTCTACATTTAGGCCAGTTTCCTCATAAAACTCTCGTTTTAAATTTTCCGAAGCACTGCTTCCAAAATGCATTCCACCGCCAGGAACGGACCATAAAAACTTGCCATTTCCCATTAAATGTTTGATCATCAGGATTTTTTCATCGTCTATGAGAATGCCATTTACGCGTGATCTGAGATGATTTCCGAACTTTGATTCGATTTCCTTGCTGATTTTGTCTTTTGACATTTACATTCGTTTGTATGAGTAAAGATAATGAGTCACTGCTGAGGCCTTCAGCTTTGCTAAGAAAATATTTCCCTTTTGAGCCTACCTCTGGTCAGGGTTCATTTTTCTCAAAAATGGACCGCTTTCTACTAATGGAGCCTGAGAAAAAACCAACTTTTGTATTGCGTGGGTATGCAGGTACGGGGAAGACATCGGTGATATCGGCATTAGTCAAATCCTTACCCAAACTATCCATGCGCTCATTGCTACTCGCGCCAACTGGTAGAGCGGCTAAAGTAATGAGTAATTACAGTGGTCGAGCTGCTTATACTATTCACAAGATAATTTACAAGCCAAAAGCTGAAGATGGAAGTCTGGGGGGTGGCTTTATCCTTCAAAAGAATTATTATAAGGACACGGTTTTTATCATAGATGAGTCGTCCATGCTCGCTGATGATGGAGGGATGTCTGGGAATTTACTAGGAGACTTGATCAGTTTTGTTTTTCATGGACAAAACAACCGACTCATTTTAGTCGGAGATACCGCTCAGCTACCTCCGGTAGGGAGTGAGTTTAGTCCAGCATTGGAAGTAGATTACTTGTTAAGGCATTACCGGCTGGATGCTGACTTTATAGAACTTACAGAAGTGATGCGTCAGCGTCTGGAATCGGGTATTCTCTACAATGCGACCAATCTAAGGCATCAATTACTTCAGGAAAAGCAGGAGATCCAGATCAGTACTATTCAATTCAAAGACACTTTCAAAATGACTGGAGAGCGACTGGAGGATGGGTTGAGATATGCTTATGACAAGTTTGAGACGGAAAATACCACCATCATTACCCGCTCAAATAAGGCTGCGGTGCAGTACAATTTATACATCAGGCGTATTATACACTTTTTCGAGGATGAGATTAGCTCGGGTGATTTGCTGATGATAGTGAAGAATAATTATACGTATATGGCAGAGTCGGAAAAGGTCAATTTCCTGGCAAATGGGGATATGGCAGAAGTCATGAAGATTCGTTCTTTTGAGGAGTTTTACGGGCTTCGCTTTGCTACACTTGAACTTAGACTTCTGGATTATCCCGATGAGCCACACTTCGAGGCTAAAGTGATTCTTGATACACTTTATTCTCCCAGCCCATCCCTTACCAGAGATCAATATAGAAGTCTTTATCAGCAGGTTTCGGAAGATTATGCAGATGTGGCGAGCAAGGTGGAGCGAAAGGAACTGATCCGTAAAGATCCCTATTTAAATGCGCTGCAAATCAAGTTTGCGTATGCTTTGACATGCCATAAAGCTCAAGGGGGGCAATGGAAGGCTGTTTTTGTTGATCAAGGTTATCTACCCGAAAATCAGGTGGATAAGGATTTTACAAGATGGCTCTATACTGCGGTGACCCGAGCTACGGATGAATTGTACTTGGTAAACTTTGCACCTACTTTTTTTGTCAAACCAAAGGAGGTAGAAGACTCTGATTTTTAAAGGAAAACAAAAATTTGTCGTTCATTTAGCTTTTTTTGGCAAGGTATTTTCACTTTATGACATCCAAAAGCTACAAAATCCGTTATTTTGAAGTTGACGTGAAAAATTGAATATTTGACAATCAAATAAATAAAACCAAGCCATGAAAAAATTAGGATTACTATTTACCTTCTTTGCTTTGGTATTTGCATTTAATGCCAATGCTCAAGAACAAAGTGGTGCTGCAATCACATTCAAAGAGAAATCAATTGATTTCGGTGATATCACCCAAGGTGATAAAGTTGAACATACCTTCGAGTTGACTAATACTGGATCTGCTCCGCTGGTAATTTCCAATGTGGCTGTGACCTGTGGATGTACAGCTACTAGCTGGCCAAAGGAGCCAATCGCTCCGGGTAAATCTTCTGAGATCAAAGTTTCTTTTAATTCAGCCGGTAAAATGGGTAAGCAGAACTCAGTAGTGAGAATCTACTCCAATGCTTCTGAGCCAATCGAAAAAGTATCGTTGATATCTAACGTATTGCCGAAAACGAAATAAAAGTCAATTCTTATAAAAAGTGGAGCCTTCTGAATTATTCAGGAGGCTTTTTTATTATAATGCAACGGTCATGACCTTAAGTTAGTGTTTACAATTTTCAACTAAGTTTGATTCAATTTGACACTATTCATATCCGAGGTTGAGGTCTTTCTGATCTATTTTTTTCCATCGAATAACCGACAATATTTAGTGGGAAGCCTATAAATGCTAGCACACCAGCTATTAGATATGCTCTGTTAGAATCAGGATAACTTAGGATGAGCAGTATTGAAGCTGCAATTAGGAGTAACCCACACGCGTAAATTAAATTATTGATTTTCATAATTCCGTTATTTGAATGTTACTGTTAGTTTGATGGGTGTTTTTACCGAAAACCATCATGACCGTTTAGAAGAACCTATCTATAATCGGGTTCGGACAGATTTTAATATAATGACTTGAAACTCTTTCCTTAGTGTGGGAATATAGTTTAAAAAAACTACGGTTCCAATAAGTATAACTTCCTATCAGCTGGCAAATTACCCTATCGAAAAAGTATCGTTGACATCTATGAAATAGTCAAAGACAAAATAAGAGTCAGCAACATTAAAAACTGAAGCATTCTAAACATATCGGGAGGATTTTTTTAGTGTTCGTCCTCCCGTTTTTCTTTGCCCATCAAGCTGTATATTTCTTCCGCAACGAATTTGGCACCCTTAGGAGACCAATGCGTGTCGTCATAATAATAGACATCACGTTCTTCGGTGATTTTGCCTGATAGCACGCGATAGGTATCAACGTTCTTGTATTTTTTTTCAGCGTGTTCATAAGTAGAAAAGAAAGTGGGCTTCATGAAATTCGACTTTTCTTTTATGTAGGAATAATACAAATCGAACTTATCGGGGCTTATGAGTACAATTAATTCTATGTTTTTTTGAGAAAGTAAACTCGCTAATTCATTTAAGACTTTTATGCTATTAAGAGTCCTCAATGAATCGTTTTTGGCTTCTAATTTCCGAAGGTCATTTTTATAGAACAGTAGGTTTCCTGGATCATTTGTGAATAAATCCTTACGGGTAGCTTCTACCTTATAAGTATTGGAAGTTAGAGGTTTGTCCAAAAATAAATATTGCAAAAAATTCAATGGCATTTTCAATGTAGCATCTGAGAAAAATTGCAAATTAGTAGTTTGGATATTATTTTCATTAGCTGTGTCATCCACGGAAATTTCTTCTGAAGTAGTTGGCTTATAAAAATCAATGCTTTCTAATCTTGCATCAAAGTCAATACTTTGGGTCCGGGAATTAATATCTCTTTCTATGGATTGTACTACTACAAAATCAGGTTTTACAAACTCAAATAAATCGGAATTCATCAAGGATACCAGTGTCTGAATGGGGTTTCTTCCGGATATGGTCCTATCGACATGTATTACCGAGGGTCCCATATTCGCAAGGAAATTCTTATATCCTAAGCTCTCTTGCTCCGAAAAGGAGTCGCCTATAGTCATTACATCAACTTTTACCTTAGAAGACGGTTTGATTTCTGATAAGAGTGTATACTGTTTTGGTAGATTATATTGGTTATTAATTAAGCTTGACGGGGAAGGATTAGAGTAGAAATATCCCATGCGTGCTAAATCACCTTCTGCTCCTCTTTGATCAAAATTAAAGACATTGATCGTATATAAAATAAGAAAAGGGACAACGAAAATAGAGGTATTCAGAATGAACTTTTTCATATATTAAAATTGAAAGTAAATAAACTGCTGTTTATTTTGACCAAGCCAAAAGAGTAAAATAATAATTGAAAAATACATGCTATACCTTAAAGGTCGCTTCCATTTTAATCCCAGCTTTTCTATCGCAAATTGATTTCCTCGTCCTTGCCATTCTATAGTCATAAATGCAATAACAAGCAGAAATAACCTGAAAGCAGGGCCTATTCCGGGGAACTTGGGAACTGTAAAGAGGGATGCTGAGAATATTTCAGAAATGTAGCTTAAGGCATGATTTATACTCTCAGCCCTGAAAAATATCCACGCAAATACAGTAAGCATAAAAGTTACAAACATCGCACTGAACTCCTTGATGCTAGGCAAGCTTTTGCCTTTTGCAATTACCTCTAAATTGTTTCTATTCTTATTTGTAAGCAGGAGCGGTAAGAAATAAATTGCATTTAACGCTCCCCAAGCAATGAATGTCCAATTAGCTCCATGCCAAAATCCGCTGACAATAAAAATAATAAAGGTATTTCGGATTTTGGACCAAGTTCCACCACGACTTCCACCTAGGGGGATATATAGGTAATCTTTGAACCAGGTGGATAAGGAAATATGCCATCGGCGCCAAAATTCGGCTACATCTCGTGAGAAATAAGGGAAAGCAAAGTTTTGCTTCAAGTTAAATCCAAATAGGCGAGAGGTTCCTATCGCTATATCTGAGTAGCCGGTAAAGTCCCCGTAAATCTGGAAGGTGAAAAATATGGCCCCGAATATCAACGTGCTACCTGAATATTCGGATGAATTATTGAAAATCTGATTTGCAAATTCCGCGCAATTGTCAGCTATTACTATCTTCTTGAACAAGCCCCAAAGTATTTGACGCATTCCGTTGACGGCTTTTGAGTAGTCGAAGTCACGCTTTTTATAAAATTGCGGTAAAAGATTTGTAGCCCGTTCTATAGGTCCTGCTACCAGCTGAGGAAAGAAGCTTACAAAAGCTGAGAATGCTATTAAATCTTTGGTAGGTTCTAATTTTCTTTTGTACACATCTATCGTATAGCTCAATGTCTGAAATGTGTAGAAGCTGATCCCTACCGGTAGGATAATATTCAGGGAATTTGGTTTTATCTCTGTGCCGAAAAAGGAAAATGCAGCCGTGAAATTTTCAATAAAAAAGTTGTGATATTTGAAAAAGCCGAGAAAGCCTAGATTTACTAGAATACTGGTCCAGAGTAAAACCTTTCTTTTGGATAGACTATCTTCTGTGCTGAGTAGGCGACCGATGGTATAATCTACAAGTGTACTGAAAATGATTAGTGATAGAAATCGCCAATCCCACCATCCGTAAAATAATAAACTAGATGCTACCACTAGTAAATTTTGGGATTTTAAATTTCTATTAACGACAAACCAATAAAGTATAAAAACGATAGGTAAGAATATCGCAAAGTCTAATGAATTAAAAAGCATCTATTTTGTAATCATGAATTAAAGGATGTCGATTTTTGGTCATGGAATCTTGTGAGATTTAAAGTGGAAAGTATGTTATAAAAGTCCTTTTGATTAATTATTTAGTCAGGGTCGTCTGGTATTACGATGCTTTTGCAAATTTCACACGAACTTTGGTTTCAATTAATTGGCCGTTTCCAAAGTCAACAGCAAAATTAGTTATTTTCAGTATTATTCGCCACAATGGATTAATTATTTAGTCCCTACTTCGAACCCGCAAAGATCCAGATTATTTGCGAATTAACTTCAACCCCTTTTGGAACTGTGATGCCCATATTGGGGTTTTTCAGGCTTAACAAACTATTTCATGGCGAAGAAAGCAGAGCGCAAAGTGACCATGGGTCAGGTCTTTAAGACGATCATTTGGCCCAGAAGAAAGCATTTATTTTTAGGTCTATTTTTGATTATCATTTCCCGTCTGGCAAGCCTTGTTTTGCCTGGAGCGAGTAAAATCTTGATAGATGATGTGATTCCCTCCAATGATATGACCATGCTTAAGTGGTTGATCGGTGGTGTTGTTTTGGCGATAGTAGTACAGTCAACTACTTCCTATGCTTTGACACAAATACTAAGTGTCGAGGCCCAAAACCTTATTTCTAAACTCAGATCTCAGGTTCAAGCGCATATCATTAAACTTCCGATCCGATTTTTTGACAATGCGAAAACTGGTGAGCTGGTTTCCAGAATTATGACTGATGTGGAAGGAGTTCGAAACCTGGTCGGAACAGGCTTTGCTCAAATGATCGGAGGGATATTGACTGCAGTCATTTCACTTTTTCTATTGATTAGCATAAGCCCGATGATGACGCTTTACGTGTTGCTTCCCGTGGTGGTTTTTGGTTTGGTATCCCTCAAGGCTTTCGGCAGAATACGCCCTATTTTCCGCGAACGCGGCAAAATCAATGCGCAGGTGACTGGAAGGTTGACTGAAACTTTAGGGGGAATTCGTGTGATTAAAGGCTTTAATGCGGAGCAGCAGGAGATAAATACGTTTGCCAAAGGCGTGGATGAGCTCTTTCAAAATGTAAAGGCAAGTTTAACTGCGACGAGCTTTGTGACTTCTGCTGGCGCTCTGCTTTTGGGCTTAGCATCTGCAGGAATTATGGGAATGGGTGGCTATATGATCATGGAAGGGGATATGACCTTTGGTGACTTTTTAGCTTTCACACTTTATTTAGGCTTTATGATTGCTCCAATTGTTCAGATGTCAAATATAGGATCTCAACTTACAGAGGCTTTTGCGGGTCTTGATCGTACAGAAGAGATTATGAATACTCCACTCGAGGCTGATGACCGCACCAGAACTTTAGCATTGAAGGAGTTTAGAGGAGATATTAAGTTTGAAAATGTGTCCTTTGCCTATGAGGAAGATAAGGAAGTGATCAAGGGCGTAAGCTTCCATGCACCGGCAGGCTCAGTAACTGCTTTGGTGGGAACTTCCGGGTCTGGAAAAACTACTATTGCAGGTCTAGCTGCAACTTTTTTAAACCCAGATTCTGGTCAAATCACCTTGGATGGAAATGATCTGCAGACCGTGACTCTAGAGTCTTTTCGCTCCCGGCTAGGTGTCGTTTTGCAGGATGATTTTTTGTTTGAAGGTACCATCAGGGAAAACATACTTTTCCCTAGGCCAAATGCCAGTGAAGAGGACTTGCACAAAGCAGTGGTGGCTGCTCACGTGCAGGAGTTCACAGATCGTTTTGAGGATGGTTTAGATACTTTAATCGGAGAAAGAGGAGTAAAGCTCTCAGGTGGGCAAAGACAGCGTATAGCGATTGCCAGAGCGATTTTGGCCGATCCTAGGATTTTGATTCTTGATGAGGCTACCTCCAATTTGGATACAGAATCAGAAACGCTGATTCAGGCTAGTTTGAAGGAATTGATGAAAGGCAGGACGACTTTTGTGATTGCTCACCGATTGAGCACGATTCGTCAGGCCGATCAGATCTTGGTAGTAGAAAAAGGTAATATCGTGGAGCGAGGCAAGCATGATGAGCTGATTGCTTTGGAAGGAAGATATTATCAGCTTTATACGTATCAGTCGAGGATTTAGCAGGATTTCGGATGAGGGTAGCCTAAGACCCTAAACCCGAAATCAAAAATTCAAAATCCTCACATCCCTTTGATCATCTCCACCACCTGGGCGATATGCTCGGCTTGATAGAAATTGTCATGTTCGACTTCGTGCTCGATTCGCTCGTGCTCCCAAGTGATGTGATAGGGGATATGGATGGCATGTCCGCCAAGTTCCAATACCGGTAGGACATCGGATTTCAAGCTATTTCCCATCATCAGAAATTCCTCTGGATTTACATCGAGATGTCTTACCAGTTTTGCAAAATCAGCCACCTTCTTTTCGCTCATGATTTCAATATGATGGAAATAATGATCCAAGCCTGACTTCTTTAGCTTTTTCTCCTGATCCACCAGATCTCCTTTGGTTGCCATTACCAGACGATAGTCATCCTGCAATTCAGCTAAAACTTCCTCAACACCAGGAAGAATTTCAACTGGCTTTTGCATCATTTCATATCCGATCTCCAAGATTTTGTCAATGGCTTTAACTGGAATTTTGTGTTCTGAAATCCGTAATGCTGTTTGGATCATCGAAAGCATAAAACCTTTGATCCCGTAGCCGTAAAGACCTAGGTTTTTGATTTCTGTAAGGTAAAGCTCTTTGATACTGCTGTGCCTAGGCATAAACCCTTCCATCAAGCTGGCAAATTCCTCCTCAGCTTCACGGAAAAATGGCTCATTCACCCAAAGTGTATCATCAGCATCAAAGGCTATAACTTTTATCATTTATTCAGATTGTAAGATTAATGAACAGTAAGGTTCAGAAGTTAGAATGTGGTAAAGTGAAGTAGTTGGAAGTAGGATGTTGTCTTCCTGAGCGGAGTCGAAGGGTAATTAAGAAGCTATTTTGATAGGACTTAGACTCCACTCAGTCTGGACCAGACCAACTTTACAACTTTACCACTTTCCCACTATTTTATTTCAAATCCTTCATCCAATCCAACAACACATCTCTCCAGCCGTCAACAGGTCCTTTTCCTAAGCCAAACCCGAAACCGTGACCGCCTTTTGGATAGATATGCAGCGAAGCAGGTACTTTTTGAGCATGGAGAGCTTTGTAGTACAGAAAACTGTTTTCGATTGGTACTCCGCCATCGTCTTGCGCATGAACCAAGAAAGTTGGTGGTGTTTCAGCAGTTACATTCAATTCACCCGAAAAACGATCGATCAATTCTTGGCTTGCATTTTCCCCGATTAGATTTCTTCTGGAACCAGAATGAGCGCTTGCGTCACGGAATGATATTACTGGATACGCTAGGATAGAAAAGTCAGGGCGGGCAGAAAGTCCATCAATCGCATCTTTTGGTCTGTCTACTTCATGTTCATACTGAGTGCTAACGGTAGAAGCCAAGTGTCCACCAGCGGAAAATCCCATTACACCAACTTTGGCTGGATCGATCATCCATTCTTCGGCGTGATGTCTAGCTAAGCGAACTGCCCGCTGAGCATCAAGTAGCGGAACTTCTTTCGCATCTGTGAGAGATTTGGAGTCTGGAAGTCTGTATTTTACTACGATTCCTACAATTCCCTGCGTATTAAGCCACTTGGCAAAGTCTCTTCCTTCCCAATCGTAAGCCAAAATATGGTAGCCACCCCCAGGGAAAATGACCACAGCTTGGCCAGTTCGCATTTGCTTGCTCGGCAGGAAAACTTCGATCTGTGGGTTCTGCACATTTTCGATTCGGATGATTCCCTCTTCGACTGCTTTTTCTTCCAAGCCCATGTCATTTTGAAGAGGAGGAGTTCCTTCCCAAAGCGGAAGTATAATTTCTTGGGCATTTACGATCATGCTTATCATGATTAGGCTGAATACTAAAAAGGACTTTTGCATAGGTTTTATTTTAGGCGTGAAAATCAAAAACTTTATCCATGGGTGCCCATCTCCAGTTCTCTGGTGTTCCAGGCAAATTGGTTTGGTAGTTACTTAGGAACTTTTCCCATTCCTGCACATGTGGGTTGGCCAAATCCATTTTCGCCTTCTTTTCAAATGAGAATTCCTCATCTGCCACTAATATCATCGTAAGTCTGTTCTCCCAGCGATAAATGGTCATTTGTAATACTCCGGCCTCCCGGATACTTTCAATGATTTCAGGTGCGACAGCCTTGTGGCATTCGTCATAGCCTAACTTAGCTTCCTCAGTGTCTTTGAGATCACAGATTAAAATATAGGTTTGGGTTTTCATGTTTACTATAGATTTACTCAGAATAATTAACCGTTATATTTTGTCGATGGATTACAGGTTACTGCCGATATTTACCAAGACAAGATTCTTTAATACAGACAGGATAATCTTCAAATTTTCTAATTTTAGAATCCTTCAATTACTACAACTTTACCACCTTTTTTACCCGAATACTAAATAGCAACACCATTACAAAGCAGGCAAGAGGAAGGATGAAGGAGAAATTAACTTCTGGGACGCCCAGAATCAATGTATCGTCATATCCAACTCCACCAATATCCATAATCATTCCTTGCAGTGTAGGCATAATCGCACCACCCACGATAGCCATCACAAGATATGCGGCCGCAAATTTGGAGTCTTCACCCAAACCATCCAATGCAATCCCGTAGATAGTAGGAAACATCAGGGACATGGCAAAAGAAATGGCTACCAAGGAATAAAGCCCAGGCATTCCAGGAAGGAAAATCGCTCCAGCAGTGAATATAATTGCCAGCACAGAAAAGATGCTGAGCAACTTAGTAGGAGAGATGTAGCGAAGCAAAAAGGTACAAACCCAACGTCCTACCAAGAAGATCACTAACGCAGCATAACCATAATTTACAGCATCGGCATTCGATATTCCCAGGACTTCTGCGTATTGGTAGATGTAAGTCCAAACCATGATTTGAGCTCCTACATAGAACATTTGAGCGAGTGTACCTTCTACGAAGTTTCTGTTTTTCAGCAAGCGACCCATTGTAGCTTTGAATTCAACTTTGCCTGTCTCTTTGCTTTCTGGCATTTTGACCATCGCAATGATCACTAAAATGGCGATAACCACTAAGCCCAGCATCACATATGGATTTCTAATCACCATTAGATCGGCGGTTCGAATTACTGCTTTGGATGCTTCATCAAGCGAGGAAAATATGATGTTGCCGTCCGCATCAGTTGCATTCGATTGAAGTGCATTCAATATAAATTGCTTCGCAACAAACAAACCAGCTAAAGCTCCCATCGGGTTAAATGCCTGAGCTAAATTTAATCGCTGAGTTGCAGTCGCCTCAGGTCCCATTGATAAGATATAGGGGTTGGCAGTGGTTTCGAGAAAAGCTAAGCCAAAGGTCAAAATGTACAGGGAAGCAAGGAAAAAGCCATAACTCTCCCAAGCTGCTGCTGGATAAAATAGCAATGCTCCAAAGCCGTAAAGGCCTAGACCGAGTAAGATTCCAGTTTTATAAGAATACTTTTTGATAAAGAAGGCAGCTGGCAAAGCCATAGTGAAATAGCCTCCATAAAAAGCCATTTGCACCCAAGAAGCTTGGGTGTTATTCAGTTCGAGTACTCGCTTGAATGCCGCCACCATCGGATTGGTGATGTCATTTGCGAAGCCCCAAAGGGCAAAAAGAGATGTGATTAAGATAAAGGGTAGGATAAGCTCCTTTGGGACTAATGCAGGTTTTTGGGTCATGGGTAGGATTATAAAGAACGGTCAAGATGGGTGTAGCCACCATCCACAAAGAGATGCTGGCCAGTGATATGTCTGGCTTTGTCGGAGAATAAGAAAATCGCCATGTCAGCAATTTCCTCAGGAGTTGTCATGCGTTTTCCCAAAGGAATTTTTGCGGTGATCTCAGCTAGTCTTTCTTTTGGGTTTGGGAATGAATTGATCCAGTTTTCATAAAGGGGTGTGAAAACCTCTGCTGGGATGATGGCATTTACTGTGATTTCATACGGAAGAAGTTCCACTGCCCATTCCCGAGTCAGGGATAATTGAGCTCCTTTGGCAGCTGTATAGCCAGAAGTTCCTCCTTGGCCAGTTACAGCTGTTTTACTACTGATGTTCACGATGCTTCCCTTTGCTTTTTTCAAATGAGGAAGTGCAAAATGAGCCAAATGATAGTAGTGATTAAGGTTTTTCGCCACTGATTTTTCAAATGCTTCAGGGCTTCCGTTTTCTAAACCAACACTGTCATTTGCTCCTGCATTATTCACAAGTCCATCAATTCTACCATATTTCTCTAGCGTAAGGTTGACAGCTTTTTCGGCATCAGCAGCTTCTAAAAGTCGGATTGGAATCTGAAGCGCTTCTCCCAAGGCGAGGATTTCTGCACCTTCTTTTTCCGAAGGATCAATCATCACGGGAATTGCACCTTCGGCGATCAATCCTCTAGATATAGCCCCGCCAATTCCTTTGGCTCCGCCAGAAATCAGGATGACTTTATTGGTTAGGTTTAGGTTCATTTTATAATAATTTCTTATGTTCTATTCTTGCTTTGGCTTCTATTAATACTTGATGCAATTTTGCTTCTAGTTCACTTTTAGGCGGTAATTCTGTCCAGTATTCGGCTACCATTATTCCGTCTTTTCCCATTTCAAGCAATTCTATTTGCTCATTACTTTTTTCGGCACATAGTATCAATCCTATCGGAGGGTTTTCACCTTCTTGTTTTTCGTATTTATTGAGCCATTTTAGATAGAGCTCCATTTGTCCTTTGTAGGCAGGCTTAAATTTGTTGAGTTTTAACTCAATAGCTACGAGACGCTTCAGTTTTCTATGAAAAAATAACAAGTCAATATAAAAATCTACACCATCCAGTATAATTCGTTTTTGTCTTTCTACAAAAGCAAACCCCTTACCTAGCTCTAATATGAAATGCTCTAATTCCTTCAGAATTGCTCCTTCTAAATCATTCTCCAAATAACCTTCTTTTAAGCCTAGAAAATCCAAAAAATAGGGGTCTTTAAAACTTGTTTGTATTTCTAAATCAGTCTCCGAAAATTGGATTTGTGCGATTTCTTTTCGCTCAAAGGCCTTTCTTTCTATTTGATTTCTTAATTGTCTAATGCTCCACTTTTCTTCTGATATTTTTTTTATATAAAAATCTATAGCCGATGGGCTTTTTAAGGGAATTAGTGCTATAAAATGTGACCAGCTCAATTGTCGTGACACTGTCACGACAATCTGAAAATTCGGAAAGGTTTCCGCAAACTGCATCATTCTGCGAAGGTTTTTTTCCTGAAAAGACTTCCCGTATGCATTTGCTAATTGACCAGCTACTTTAAGGATCATCTCCTTGCCATATTCTGCTCGCTTATTTTCTAGAATATAGGTGTTTATTTTAAATCCAACTTGCCAGTAAACAAGGGTAAGTGTGCTGTTAACTTGAGCAGTGATTTCTCTTTTACCATTTTCAATAATGTCTGCCAAATCCTGAAACAGCAGCATTTCCTTGTCTTTCATAATATAGCTTCAGACTGTGTATAACTAGATTAGCATAATAAATATGGTCAAACATTAGTAGAACCAGTGTCACGAAAATTTGATAATTTGAAAAAAACTACGGCAAAACGAATCAGAATGTGAAGCTATTTCTTTTTCAAATAATTAAAATTACTCTTCCGGCTTTGGCATAGCAGAAATCCCATAAAACTCAGCAGCAGTATTTCCCATAATTGCTTCTTTCTCGGTCTTGTAAAGTTTATCGGTGAATCTCTCGATGACTTCCAGAACCTGCTCATATTCTCCTGCAATCTTACAAACTGGCCAATCACTTCCAAACATCAGGCGCTTTGGACCAAATAGTTCGAGGACTACATCCAGATAAACTTGAAGTTCAGAAGCTGTCCACTTTTTCCAATCAGCTTCGGTGACCATGCCAGATACTTTACAGAAAATATAATCCCGCTCCGCAAGTGGAGTCATTTCCTTTTTCCACTCTCTCCAAATACCCAATTTGATATTTGGCTTGGCGATGTGGTCGATAACGAAAGGCTGTTCCGGCGCTTTTTTCACAAACTGCAATGCAGCTTCCAATTGATTGTGAAAAATCAGGATATCGTAAGTATAACCCCGCTTTCCAATTTTTTCAATACCACGGATAAACTCCTTTCGAAGCATGTATTCCACTGGTTTTGACTGGAGGACTTCCCGGTAGCCCTTTAGCTTTTTTTGCGAAGCAAACTGATCCAAATCCTTATCTACATCATCAGAACCCAAGTCTACCCACCCCACGACAGCTTTGATTTGTTCATATTCTTCTGCCAAATCACATAGAAAGGCAGTTTCTCTGAAACTTTCATCTGCCTGTACAGCGACGCAACCGTCAATCTTATGCTCTGCTAAAATCGGGAATAGGTCATTAGGAAGAAAGTCACGCTGGATCACCTTCATGTCGTCGGTGATCCAGGAGTGCTTTTGGGGATTGTATTTCCAGAAATGCTGGTGGGAATCCAGTCTCATGCTTCTGGGTCGTTGATTGCTATTTGCTTGGCTTCACCAAGCCCTTCGATGCCTAGTTCTACTACATCACCTTCTTTCAGGTAAGTAGGAGGGGTCAATCCAAGGCCAACGCCAGCTGGAGTTCCTGTAGAAATCACGTCTCCAGGTAATAATGTCATGTACTGACTCAGGTGCTCGATCAATTCAGGAATATCAAAAACCAAATCTGACGTGTTGCTGTCCTGAAGCATTTTCCCGTTCAGTTTCAACCAAAGTCTCAAGTTATGCGGATCTTCAATCTCAGTTTTGGTGACCAAAACTGGCCCAAGAGGAGCGAAGTTATCAGCACTCTTTCCTTTCACCCACTGTCCTCCATGATGTAATTGGAAATCACGCTCTGAGACATCATTGTGAACACAGTATCCTGCCACGTATTCCATTGCATTTTCTTTGCTTACATATTTCGCCCGCTTGCCGATCACCACAGCCAATTCCACTTCCCAGTCAGTTTTTACCGAATTCTTCGGAATCAAAATATTATCAAAAGGACCACAAAGTGAAGAAGTAGCTTTCATAAAAATGATAGGAACTTCAGGAACTGCCATGCCAGATTCGATTGCATGCTTACGATAGTTTAGGCCTATGCAAATAATTTTAGAAGGTCTGGCGATTGGCGAGCCTAAGCGGGAACCAGCAGGGATTTCATTTAAATTCTTCTGATTCGCGTCCAACCATTCTTCAAGTCTTGCAATTCCGTTGTTCGTGAAAAAATCTTCGTTCCAGTCTTCATTGAACCCTGAGCAGTCCAAATATTTACCATTTTCGTCTTGTATGCCTGGTTGTTCTTTGCCGGCTTCGCCGAATCGTATAAGTTTCATATTAGTATCAAGTATTTAGATTTTAGTATTAAGTATTTAGATTCAAGATGCTAGAGTCAAGAATCAAGAAATTAAAGTATAGGATCGAAATGAGGTATTAAGATAGCTTTTTAGTTTTATCTCTACTCGTCAATTGAATTCCGATCAAGCATCCGACATCCAGCATCGGACATCGGGCTTTTTACATTTTCAATCCTAAGAAACCTCCATCAATTGGAATATTTGTTCCTGTGATGAAGCTTCCAGTTTCTGAACTCACAAAATAGGCAAGTTCTGCGATTTCTGAAGGTGTAGCCATTCTTCCTATCGGCTGAGTAGCTGCAAGTTTTTCAAACATTTCCTTCTCCTGACCTGGATAGTTTTTTGCCAAAAATCCATCCACAAACGGCGTATGTACACGTCCCGGAGAAAGACAATTGCAACGAATCCCATCAGCAACGTAGTCTCTTGCCACACTTAATGTCATGGAAAGTGCCGCGCCTTTGGTCATGCTATATGCAAAACGATCAGGAATACCTATCGTAGCAGCCACTGAAGCCATGTTCAAAATTGATCCACCGCCGTTTTCTTTAAGCTTTGGAAGAGCTGCCTTGATGCAGTTAAACATGCCTTTCACATTTACCTGAAAAACTCTGTCGAAGTCTTCAGGAGATGTGGTCTCTACTTTGCCAATGTGCGATACACCAGCATTATTAATCAAGGTATCAATCTTACCTGGAATTGATTGAATTAGATTTTCAGTTTCTGCAGGATCTGCTACGCTGCCGCACAGAAAGGTGACATCAAGACCCTTTTCTCGCTCTTCCTGAGCTACTTTTTCTCCGATCTCCGGATTAATGTCTATAAAGTAAACTTTGGTTTTTTTGGCTGCAAAAAGCTGAACCATGGCGAGTCCGATTCCGGATGCACCGCCTGTAATAAGTACTGTTTTATTTTCCATAATTAAAGCAAAACGGAAATTAGGGTCTTTGACCTAGACTCCCAAAATATTTTCCATAGATTATAATTTAACTGTTTCGCCGGTTTTGACTGATTCATCGCAGGCGAACGCTATTTTTAGACTGTTGAGTGCATCTTCCAAGTGATCATCTAAAGAATTGTTTTCCAGAATTGCTTTGAGGAAAAAGCGCTGCTCTCGGTTGCAGAGTTCTTGATGATCTGGTTCATCTTTCATGTCTATCCACTCATCTGGCCTAATAAATTTATTTTCAGAATCAATTGCCGCATGATGAACCCGGATAGATTCTGTTTTAGTGTGGGAATCTACATTGTCTGATTGACCACTAGCTCCGGCATCTTTTGCAGTAATGGAGACAGCGCCATTTGGACCAAAAACGTCCTTCACAAAGAAGGCTGTCTCGCTCACCATCGGTCCCCAGCCAGCTTCGTACCAACCTACAGAACCATCTTCGAAGCGAATCTGGAGTTGGCCGTAGTTGTAATTATCTTTCGAAATGTCGTCTGTGAGTCTTGCGCCGATGGCGGATACAGATATGGGTTTTGATCGAGTCATCTGACACATCACATCGATGTAGTGCACTCCGCAATCCACGATAGGACTGAGGCTTTTCATTAGATTTCGATGCACATCCCACATGTAGCCTTGACTTTGCTGATTGAGATTCATCCGGATTACAAGCGGCTTTCCAAGCATTTTAGCTTCGTCAATGAACCTAATCCAAGATGGGTGATGTCTCAAAATATAACCCACGACTACTTTTTTGTCCACTTCCTTAGCTTTTGCAATAATCCGCTCGCAGCCTTCGATAGTATCAGCAAGTGGTTTTTCAATGAAAACATGACATCCAGCTTCCAAAGATTTTATAGCAAAGTCTTCATGCGTATCGGGATAAGTAGAAATGCAAACTGCATCAGGTTTGGACTGTGATAGGGCTTCGTCGAAATCTGGAAAAAGTGGGTAATTAGCTTGAAGTTTCTCGTTGAGTTTGTTTTTGGAACTGCCGCGGGAAACAAGACCGCAAATTTCGAATTCAGAAAAATTGTGGTATGCAGAAGCGTGAGCTATCCCCATATTTCCGCAGCCAACTACTAGTATTCGTAATGGTGTTTTTGTACTCATTTATTTTGGGTCTTACTTTTATTATTGATTTACTTTTTCGTCTATAACCTCTTCCAATTCATCTTCTTTGGAAACTTTTCCCACCTGCATGTTATAGTCCTCAGCATTTCCGGTGATTTTGATTGGTATTCCAAAAATCCCAAGAGGAGGTAATCCGAGCCGGAATCCTATACTCATGTCGCCATCCAAACTAACTTGCCCTTCAAACCGAGGACGGAACCCGGCGATTCTCATTTTGGTGCGAGGAATTGTCATTAAGTTATTAGCAATACTTGTATAGATTTCAACATCATTCAGGTCAGGATCTTCGAGCTCATTATTTTCAGTTTCTTTGGCTATAGAATTCATAAGCTTGAACCCCTTCAGTTTGATGGCTTTCAGCCCTAAAGTCCCCTCTCCTGTAATCGAAGGAAGCACGGGTTCCATATTTGCATCAAGCCTGCCAGCCAACTCATAATTCAGAGAAGCCTGGCCACTGGCATATTCTGCGAAAGAAGCCATTTCTCTGAAAAGTGGAATTTCCTCATATGCGCGATGGATATCAAATTCTTTTGCATTAATCTGATAATCAAAATTTGCGGAATAGGGAGTGGAGGCCATATATGTTCCTGTCATTTCCACTGTAGCACCAATGATCTCAAATCTAGTTTTGTTTAAGGTGAGCTGACCTGGTTTTGTATTTATTTCTCCATCAAAATTGTGAAGCCTAAGCTCTCCAAATTTCATAGAATCTACTTTTGCTTTTACGGTGACATCCATATTCAAAGGAGGGACGATGACTCCGGAAACTTCCCCAAGGCTGTCAATTTCCACTTCATTACTTTCCCCGAAAAAAGCGAAATCGTCCAGGTTGATAAATGAAGAAGTGAATTCAAGATTTCCTTTTAAAAGCTGATCAGGACTAGTCAGATAACCCATATAATTACTCAAGTATCCGTCAGCTTTTATTTCATTTTTTTCATAGCCAAAAAGGAAATTCTCAAAGCTTATTTTGTCTTGGTTAAATTCTAGATTTCCCTTTTCCAATCGTAATGGCTGAGGAAGGAGTTGGGTACGGACTGAGATTTTTTCTACTTCTATAGTCCCTTGATTTTGAAGGTTTTGTATTCTTCCATTCATCGCATCGCTTTGTAATCCTTTGAGAGTCACATCAGTAATCAAATACCCATCAACAGACATGTCTGTAGGTCCGAACACTTGATATAATTCCCCTAATTCAAGCCGTCCTTTTGAATTTAAATCATATCGGATATCGTCAAGATTTTCAAGATTTGCAGTGAGCGTAAATGGATTGTTTGCAAAGTTGAATTGAATGGGTTCCACCTCAAATTTCAGATCAGAGTAAGAAGTGCTACTGCTTTTCATGGTCAGAACCATTGAAAGATCTTTGATAGCTTCGGGGTGATATGGAGTTTGAATGTAGCCATCCTTTAGACTGAAATTAGCGTCAATAATCGGTATGGTTTTTTGGCTTTCATCAAAGTTTCCTTTCGCCATAAGATCCATGTTGATGATCCCTCTAAGTTGATAGCCTGAGTCAAGGGGATAGAATTTAGGGATATCGGCAAGGTTGAAGGCGCTTTTGATTTTGCCGTCAACTGCTTGGTCGAGATTTAAATTATAGGCTAAATAGCCATCTGTCACCTGATCCAAAACCTGAAAATGAATCTTTTTGAAATCAACTCCTATATGCTCTGGCAAACTGTCGGGAGTTGAAATTGAGAGGTCAATCGAGATGTCCTTAATGGCTTCAGGAAGTTCTGCCCATTTGAAATATCCATCAGAAAGTCCTGCTGATAAAGAAAAAACCGGGATGCTACTCGTGATGTATTTAGGTTCTCGTAGACTTTTTGGGTCTTTCGAAGTAATATAGAAACCTCTTGATTTCAGATTGAGGTCTAGAATTCCGCGGAAGTCAACCGACGCTGTCCCTAGCGCTTCGTTCAATAATCCTAGATCCAATTTGGCTTCTAGGTCAGAATTCAACTTCATTCGATTGAATTCTGCTAGGTGCATATTTCCTTTTAAAAAGCCTTCCCCAAGTGAAAATCCTATGCTGTCAACGTCAATTCGTGTGAGATCAGGATCCAGTTTTGGTACCATCACATTCAGGCTCAGACGCAGGTTTTCGATGGGAGTGGAGGCAGACTTATGTTCCAAATATCCATCTCGAACCTGCAGATTCATAACGAGCGCCGGCATTTGCTTTTCATCAGGTAGATAGAGACCTTGAAATGAGCCGACAATATCTCCTTTCCCTCGGATCTCAGTTTTCCCATAGTCGGGCATCAGATCTGGCGGAATCACCGAAAGCATGTCTTTCAAATTGGCATCGAATGATTCCAACACAAAATTCATGTCATAACCACCTTCCAGAAATTCAAGTTTTCCTACGAAATTAACGGGTAATTCATTGATTTTTAGTTCGTTTCTGACGAAAGTTAATTCTGTAGATTCTGTGTTGATTAGTGTCTGAAGACTGGCTGATACCCGATTTCTATCAAAAATTGCGAAGTGTTCATAGATTAATCTGAACTCTTGAATTTCTAAATCACTGCCTAGTGAAAGAATATCATCAGCAAGGTCACCACCGCCTTTATAGTCAATACCCCTAGCTTCACAGATCATGTCCAGCGACGTGTCTTGATAGAGGAAATGACTGTTTTTCAGGAAGAAACCTTCTATCTCCAACTCCAGATTACCGGAAGAAGTGTCTGCCGCTGTACTGTCCGAAGATGGGGTTAGGATATCAAAATTGGATAAACCTTTATTATCTCTCAAAATCTTAATAACAGCCTCATTTAAGTATAGCTCGTCAACTTTATAATTGTCCGAAAAAAGCGAGGGAATATTCACACCAAGGTCTAGCTGCTTGGTATAGAGCAACGTGTCCTGCTCAAAAGGTGCCGATCCTGCTATGAATAGTTCATCCATAGTGATCGTCAATGAGGGGAAATGACTAAAGAACGTTACACCAACTTCAGAGAAATGAACCTCAGTTTGCAACTGCTCATCCAGCAATTTCTGAAGTTCCAGCTGAAGCTTATCTTTGAAAAGTAGGGGAAAAGTGAGTAGAAAAATGAGTAGCAACCCTAGAAAACCTAAGATGAACTTGACTGCTTTCCTTTTATAAAAAGGCTCTTTCATTTAAAATCTAAGGATTAGGTGGCAGGTTTAGAAACTAATTTACTTGATGCCTTTCAATTTTTTTCAACTTCAGCTCTACCCAATTCGATAATTTTCACAGATAAGGTTACATGGTTGATCGGCTCGTCAGTACTATCCCGCTTGACACGGACGATTTGTTCAATCACACTCATCCCCTTGATCACATGTCCAAAAATAGTGTAGTCTCCATCCAATCTATGTAGTCCTTCGGGATTTTGGACTATATAGAATTGACACCTTGCCGATAATTTCCCGGGATTATCATCCCGTCCAGCACCTACAGCTCCATAAACATGGGTTAGTTCTGGGACAAACTCAGGCTCTAAAAGATATTCGGGATCCGTAAATCCTTCCTCGGTATCTGGGCATCCTCCTTGAGCTACAAAATTCGGAATGACACGATTAAAAGTTAGAGAATCCCAGTAGCCTGCATTCGCCAACTCAATGAAGCTTTCCTTGTGATTTGGTGTGCGGTCATCAAGCCGAATTAAGATCTCTCCATAAGGTGTAAGTATTTGGCCGATAGGTACAGTTTCTGTATTTTCTTGTGCAAAAGTCTGAATGGATGGGATTATAAAAAGACTGATTGATAGAAAGATAAGTGCTGTGAGAGATCTCGATTTTGAGTTTTCGCGTATGTAGGTCAAAATTTTAAAAGTAATTGCCATTTCGTTTGGATAGGAAAATGAAATAAGGATTTTTTGTATCAGGAGAATTAAAACTAGTGAAATGAATCAAATATCCTCAGTACATGAGAATGAATTAGATAGATTATTGGCATTAAGCAATCTTGGGATTGACTATTATCAGCCTAAGCAAGGCTTGGATTTTCTCACTGAACTTGCTGCCAAAATTTCAGGTACTGAGATATCTCTTGTTAACTTAATAGACTCTTTTACTCAGTGGAGTGTATCTTCCTATGGCATAGAAATTACTCAAATGCCTCGTGAAGATTCTGTTTGTCAATTTACTATCAGTTCTAATCCCGATACAGGGTTTGAAGTAGAGGATTTGACCTTAGATGATAGATTTAAGAATAAATTCTACGTAAAAGGCTCGCCCAATTTACGATACTATATGGGAGTGCCACTTACTTCTCCTGAAGGCTATAATCTTGGTGCGCTGTGTGTGATGGATAGCCAATTGAAGCATCTTTCTGCTGATGCCAAAGAAGTGCTGAAATTGATAGCTAGGCAGATTGTAGATAGGTTGAGAGTTAATAATCTAGTATCGAACCTGAAAAACAAACTTAAAGAATCAGAATTGAGTCAAAAGAAATTGGCACATGATATTCGTGGCCCAATTGGAGGAATAATTGGGCTTTCAGAATTAATTTTGGATGATGAAAATGAAGTCACTCGAGAAGAAGTTTTAGAATACACTGAAATGATCAAGCATAGTAGCGAATCCTTGCTTGATCTTTCAAAAGACATTCTAACCAATGATTTTGATGCCAATTCTAATCGAACTCGAGAATTGAAAGAAGGAGAAACTAATCTTGTTAAACTAAAAGAAACCATCGAGCGACTTCTTGCTCCTCAGGTGAAAGTAAAGCAAATTGGTCTTCAAGTCAGAGTTGATAAGACAAATCAATTTGAGTCTTTTTCAAAGCTATATGTGTTGCAGATTTTAGGGAATTTACTTTCCAATTCAATCAAATTCACAAAATCGGGAGGAGAAATTTTGGTAATTATGAGGTTGAAAAGAAATGAGTTGGATCTAGTGCTGGAGTTGATAGTAGAGGATAATGGCATGGGGATGACAGCTTCCAAAGTCTCTGAAATCCTAGAAGATGGGACATCTACTAATCATGGGACCAGAGGGGAGATTGGATATGGATTAGGGCTAAACCTCGTGAAGCAGCTCGTAAATCAACAGGATGGATCCATGGACATTGACTCTGAATTGGGTCAAGGAACTAAATTTAAGATTTCGATGAAGGTGAATTGACAGTTAAGGCTGCCTTCTGATTGTTGACAGGATTGGCATACATTGCCAAAAAGCTTTTTACGAGAAACTCATTCTTCATATTCACTTTTTCATTCATTCGCCTTTCAAAGGAACTTTTCTCCTCTTTAGAGTAGAAATCCACATATTCATTGTCACCATAAAGTAAATCATGGGCGATATAATTGCTAGGCCAAAGCTTATATCCTGCCCAGATTTTTTGATCTACAGTTTCAGCCAGTCTACTGAGTTTGTCAGGCTGACTAATTTCCATTTTCGCGATTTCCTGAATTTCCTTATCCAGAAGGCCATTCACTTGAAGATGGATGCGTTTTTTGGTACCCATGATTCCACGAAGCAAGTTCATGAAATCCTCATTCGCACTTTTGATGTATTTTTCATCTCGGGATTTGGCAAGCCATTCTGGCATTTTCAGGACATCGGTAGGATCGTACTCGTATGAAATAGAAATTGGTACCACCTTGATTTTCTCAAAATACCCAAAAGGATTTGCACCTTCTTCTGAAAGTGTTAGCATTTTCAGAACCCCACGATGTGTCGCATCATTGCCATCTTTCGTTCTTCCTTCCCGCTGAGCAGTCCAGACTGATCTATTTTCAGTCAATAAAGATTTTTTTATGTAGGCAGAGGCCATTTGCGAACTTTCAAGCAACGCTCTTCCTTGGAGCCCGCGCTTGATAGCAAAGTTTCTGTTTAGTCTAGAAAGTGTATGTAAAAAGGGCTTTTGGATCAAATTATCACCAATGGCAGAAGTCGTGAGAATTAGACTGTTTTCGTAGAGACAGGAGTTTAAAAGTGAAGTATCTAAAATGATGTCTCTGTGATTAGAGATAAACAGGTAAGCGGTATTAGGTTGCAATTGCTCAAAACCGCCCGTACTTAACCCGTCAGAGCTTTTCTCTATAACTTTTTGAACCCCAGGGTAAATAAAATTCACCTGAAAGTCACGTAAGGAATGGGTATGCACCATTAAGTCTTTCCAATGTTCTTTTGTATCATTTGGAAAAGTGAAACTCATCATGGCTTCCAGCATAGGATCGTCTACAATCTTGCGGATTGCAGCATTGGCTTCTACGTCATAAAATGGCCTGATCGAATCAAATTGAGACATAATTATCGTTTGGGTGGTCTGCAAAGAGCAAATTTTAGCTCAGAATTCTAAGCTAATTTACATAGATCAACGTTAATAAATGCTTAAACTAACGAACGAGATGCTTATCTACAAAGAGTAAATGGAAGGGTAGAGCATCTGTCCAATACTCCCAAGTATGTGCTCCAGGTCTCTCAGTATAGTCATGAGGTGTTCCGTTTTCTAAGAGTAATTGGTGCATTTGTCTGTTGGTTTCCAGTAAGAAATCATCCACTCCAGTATCGATTAATAGTGCGATTCCATTTGCTTTCATCTTATCTACCAAACCTACCGCTGTGTATGTACTAAAAGGCGAATCATAGCTTAAATCTTGCCCCAACATTTCCTTTTGCTGACCCTCTCGAAGTTTGCTGAATTCGGCAGGAACTTTCCATAAGCGGGTATCGATGTTCATCACTCCACTCATGCTTGTAGCTGCGATGAACAATTCTGGGTGCTTTGCGCTAAGCATAATTGCGCCATGTCCACCCATCGAAAGACCAGTGATGGCTCTTGATTCTTTCTTGGCCAAAGTCAGGTAGGTTTTGTCGATATGAGGGATTAATTCAGCCGTGATGTAAGTCTCGTATTGGACTGAATCCATTATCGGACTATCGAAGTAATAGCTAGAAGGCCCGACTCCTGGTGTGACTATTATCACGTTATACTGTTCTGCCATACGATTGACCAGTCCTGGCTCAGTTACCTTCTGATGCCAATCACTGAAAGCTCCACTTCCCCCATGCAATAAATACAAAGTAGGAAATCGACTGCTACCATCATAAGTAGATGGTGTCGTTACCGCAGCTTTAAGCATTTTGTCCATGACTTTGCTGTGGACTTCGATGGTATCTACCTTAGCTTGAGCAAATGCAAAGCATGGTAATAGGCATAATAGGATAAGAAATTTTCTCATAAGAAAAGGTGATTTGGGTGTTGCGAGATCACAAAATAGGAATTCTTGTATAGAATATCATTGCAATTAGCAAAGGGTAAAAATTAAAAAACCTCCCAGATAATTCTGAGAGGTTTTAGTGCGGATAGAGGGACTCGAACCCCCATGCCTCGCGGCGCTAGATCCTAAGTCTAGTGCGTCTACCAATTTCGCCACATCCGCAGCTGTTTGCTATTGGGATGCAATGTTAGTGAATCTTGGATTAAATAAGGACTTCTCAAGTAACAAAAAGTAGAAAAGTGATAGAAAGCATTCATTTTCAATGGATTTAATTTCGAGGAACTTCAAGAATTGTAGCCTTTCTTAAAATTTCTAAATTTTTTTCATGAAGGCTGGAACTTTTGAATCAGCTTTGTGATTGAACGTTCATTCAGTCCGAAGATCCATGCATAGTTTATTAGATAAAAAGAAATGTATTATTCAAAGTGCCCTCGATTTGATCCAAGAACACGGCTTCCATGGTTGCCCTGTGAGTATGGTCGCTAAGAATGCGGGAGTAGCTGCTGGCACGATCTATACTTATTTTGAAAATAAGGATTCACTGATAATTGGAATATACGAGTACGTAGCCGAAGAGATCAAAAAATATGTGGCGGAGCGTGATGATGCTTCTCTGACATTTAAAGACAGATTTTATAATTATTGGAAAAATTTAACCGATTTTTATGAGCTAAACCCTTCTGCTTATGGATTTTATGATCAGTTTTTAAATTCTCCATTCAATTCAGAAGAGATACAACATAAACCCAATGCATGGCTTGATTTCGCTTATGCTTTTTTCGAAGAAGGAATAAAGCTGGGAGAAATTAAGGAATTAAACCCTATCGTACTTTCTATTTTGGTGAATACAAACGTGAATTCTATAGTACGTATCAAGAAGAATTTTAAAAAGAAGCTTGCCAGAAACAACATGGAGCTGGATGAAATATCCCACTTAATCTGGGATGGTATCAAGACTTAGTAACCCAAAGACCTTTTTTCAATCTAAACCAATTAATTTATTACACACATGTTCAAAAAACGTTTACTGTTGGTCGGACTGAGTATTTTACTCTTGTCAAAATCCGCCTTCAGTCAGGAAGAAAGTGAAGTGCCTCAAGGTACGTTGACTTTGGATCAAGTGGTCGAATATGCCCTTGTTCAGAGTCCGATTATCCGACAGGCACAGATTGATCAGGAAATAGGAGATCAGGATATCAAGACAAATTTGGCAAATTGGTATCCTCAGATCACTGCCTCTGCGGCCGGTGCTTATAATATTAAGCTTCAGCAGCAAATTATCGGTGATCAGTTGATCACTTTTGGTCAGAAGTATAACTCGAATGTTTTGCTTCAGGCAGATCAGACGCTGTTCAATAGAGACCAGTTATTCGCTTCCAAATCATCAAAATACTACCGCCAGCAACTTGCTCAAGTCATAGAAGATGCCAAGATCAATACGGTAGTGGACGTAAGTAAAGCTTTTTATTCTATTCTTCTATCTGAGGAGCAGATTAAAATCCTGGATCAAAACCTAGACCGTCTGGAGAAGCAATACAAAGATGCCTATAGCAGATTTGACGCTGGTTTGGTGGATAAGACAGATTACCAGCGAGCTTCAATCGCTTTGACAAACGTGAAAAGCGATCGAAATAGAGTGGCGAATTCATTTGAAGCCAAGTACGATTACTTGAAGCAATTGATGGGCTATCCGGATAGCTTAGAATTCACCATTGAATTTGATATGCAGAATGCTGCAGGCTCCATAGTCGAAGAAGCAGCTGATCCACTCATCCTTGAGAATCGAATAGAGTATCAACTTTTGCAGACTCAGCAGACGCTGAATGAGATTCAGACGAGCTATGAAAAGTGGAATTACCTACCTGAATTGTCCGCGTACTATAGATACAACTGGAATTATTTCAATTCGAATTTCTCAGACCTGTATGCTGCTGCTTACCCGATTTCATCTGTAGGAGTGAATTTGGCAATTCCTATTTTCCAAGGAGGCAAAAGACGTCATCAAGTAAAGTCCGCTGAACTTCAGGTTGAGCGTGGAATTGTTGAAATAGAAAATCTTAGCAATCAGATCAAGACAGAGTATTCCACAGCGCTGGCTGATTATAACAGTAGTGTCTACGAATGGCAGTTGATTCGGGAAAATATGGTGATGGCAGAGGAAGTTTATGACATCATCAAAATGCAATACGATGAAGGTATCAAAGCTTACGTCGAACTAGTCGTGGCAGAAACCGATCTTCAAACAGCCCAGATTAATCACATCAATGCATTTTATCAGGTTTTAGAAGACAAGCTTGATCTGGAAAAAGCATTAGGAACTCTCAACTAATTAGAATCCCCTTTAAAATTTTATATCAAATGAACTTATCATACAAACTTGTAGCTTTTTCGGCCTTGATTTTAGCAGGATTCTCTTGCGGTCAAAAGCAACAGCAGGCGGCACAGCAAGCTCCACCTCCGACTGCAGTCACTACTTATACTTTGGTGAAAAAGTCCGTGACAGGACTGGATGAATATCCATCCACACTTGTACCCCTGAACGAAGTGGAGATCCGTCCGCAAATCGGTGGGTATATCACGAACATCTACGTGCAGGATGGACAAGAAGTGAAAAAGGGTCAGAGACTATACGAAATCGATCGAAGCAAATACGCAGCTTCAAGACAACAGGCACAGGCATTAGTAGAAAGCGCTGAAGCAAATCTGGCTAGATTGGAAAAAGATTATGATCGATACAAAAGACTGGATGAGCAGGATGCTATCGCAAAGCAAACATTGGATCATGCTCAAACTGAAGTCCTAAATGGCAAGGCCCAATTGAGTTCTGCTAAAGCTCAGCTGGAATCGGCCTCGACAGATTTTGGATATTCTGTATTGACAGCCCCATTTGACGGTACGGTTGGGATTTCCCAAGTGAGATTGGGTACACAGGTTTCCCCAGGAGCACCTTTGCTCAATACCCTTTCTTCCAATGATCCTATGTCTTTGAATTTTGTAATAAACGAACGTGAGATTCCAAGATTCAATAAAATGTTAAAGGCAGAAGAAAAACCTGATTCTTTATTTAGAATTAAGTTCTCTGATGGATCTATTTACCCATATAATGGCAAGTTTACTACCATTGACAGAGCAGTAGGAAGACAGTCTGGTACGATCAATCTACGTGTACAATTCCCAAATCCTGACCGTGATCTGATCGCTGGGATGACGGTGAATTTGATGGTGCTCAATGAAGATATCGGAGAGCAAGTTGTGATTCCTTACAAAGCTGTCACTGAGCAGATGGGTGAGTACTTTGTCTATGTAGTCCAGCCTGATAATACGGTGAAGCAGCAAAATGTACAGTTAGGGTCACAAATAGGAGAGAGTGTCGTGGTGAGAAGCGGTGTGCAGGAAGGTGCCAAAATCGTGGTTACTGGCATTCAAAAACTTCGTGAAGGAGCTCAGGTCACCGAACAAACTGCAGCCCAATAAATCGTTTTTTAATAAGACTTGATTAATTACTAATGATATCAGACGTATTTATAAAACGGCCAGTAACCGCAATGGTGATTTCGATCGTCATCGTGCTGGTCGGTGTTTTAGCTATATTAAATCTCCCCGTTACACAGTATCCTGACATAACGCCTCCGGTAGTATCGGTGTCAGCCAACTACACGGGTGCAGATGCAAAGACGGTGGAGCAGACTGTAGCTACTCCCATAGAAACCCAAGTGAATGGTACTCCTGGGATGGCTTATATTTCCTCGAATAACACCAGTACGGGACAGATGCAGATGAACGTCACCTTTGAAGTAGGGACAGACATTAACATCGCGACACTGGATGTACAGAATAGAGTGTCCATCGCCGAACCCTCTCTTCCGGAGGCTGTGCGTCGATTGGGGGTAACGGTTAGAAAGAGGAATCCATCCATTATGATGGTATTGAGTATTACTTCACCAGAAGGAACTCATGATTCTAAGTTTCTCTCCAATTACGCTAACATCTTTATCAAAGATGCACTTCTTCGTGTAAACGGTGTAGGTGATATTACAGCGATCGGTCAGGATTTCAGTATGCGTGTTTGGCTGAAGCCTGATAAACTCGCTCAATACGGAATCACTGCTCGCGAGGTGACTGCAGCCATTCAAGAACAAAACTTACAAGTAGCAGCAGGTACAGTGGGAAGTATGCCTCAATACGATACACAGGCATTTGAATATCCGATTACTGTAAATGGTCGTCTGGAAAGAGCTGAGGAATTTGACGACATCGTATTAAGAACTAATCCTCAGGACGGTTCTTTGGTGTATTTGAAAGATGTAGCTAGAATCGAACTGGGACAGTTTGACTACGGTAGATATTCTACCCTGGATGGGGAAGAAGCAGCGATTTTGCTTGTTTATCAGGCTCCGGGAAGTAACGCCTTAGAAACGGCTGAAGGTGTATACGCAGCATTGGATGAGTTGCAAAAGAGTTTCCCTACAGATATGAAGTACACAGTTCCGTTTGAATCGGTATCTGTAGTGGAAGTGTCTATCAATGAGGTGATGCACACGTTTGTGGAGGCATTGATTCTCGTGATTATTGTAGTGTTCCTTTTCTTGCAGAGTTGGAGAGCTACTTTGGTTCCGGTATTGGCAATTCCTGTTTCCATCATTGGTACGTTTATTTTCTTCCCTTTGCTCGGATTTACGATCAATACGCTGACGCTATTTGGTTTCGTATTGGCAATCGGTATTGTGGTGGATGATGCTATTGTGGTTGTGGAGGCTGTGCAGCATTACATAGATTCTAAGAAGATTTCTGCGAAAGAAGCTACACGTCTTGCAATGAAAGATATCACAGCTCCGGTTATTGCGATTGCATTGATTTTGGCGGCTGTATTTATTCCGGTAGGTTTTATCCCAGGTATTGTAGGTAGAATGTACCAGCAGTTTGCTATCACAATTGCGATCTCTGTTTTGCTATCAGCATTTGTAGCCTTGAGTTTGACTCCAGCTTTATGTGTTCTCCTCCTTAAACCTTCTGAAGTTAATGAAAATGGTAAAGGACTAAATAAGTTCTTCTACAAGTTCAACTTGTGGTTTGAGCGTACGACTGGAAGCTATACCAATGGGGTGAGAGCTAGTATCAAAAGAGCTCCGCTGGTATTAATTTTACTCGTTTGTATTTTCGCTGGTACTTTTGGGCTTTTCCAAACCAAACCAACCGGTTTCTTGCCTACTGAGGATGAAGGAAGACTTTATGTGACTCTTCAGCTTCCTGAAGGTGCTGCGAGTAACAGAACTCAGGCAGTTATGCAAAAAATGAATGCCATTCTGGAGGAAACTGAGGGTATCAACCACGTGACAGGTATAGGTGGGTTGAACGTGATTAACTTCTCATTCAAGCCAAATGCCGCAACTTTCTTTGTGCAGATGGATCCTTGGGATGATAGAAAAGATCCTTCCCTACAGCTTGGAGGGATGTTGGCAACCTTGAACAAAAAGTTTGCTGCTATTACCGAAGGAAGCATTGTGGTAGTTCCGCCACCCGCGATTCCAGGTTTGGGTAGTACAGGTGGTTTTAGCTTTATGCTGGAGCAGCGTTCTGCTATTGGAGATATCAAGGAGTTTGAAGGAGCACTTGGGCAGTTCCTTGCAGCAGCCAATCAGCGTCCGGAAATTGCAATGGCATATAGCTTCTTTACCGCAAAGACTCCTGGATACCATGTGACTGTGGATAGAGAGAAAGCTAAGAAATTGGGCGTTCCACTTACAGAGATCTTTACGACTATGTCGAATTACATGGGAAGTTCCTATGTGAATGACTTCACCAGATACGGGCGTAATTTCCGGGTGGTGGCTCAGGCAGATACTGCTTATAGAGCTGGAATAAACAATTTAGAACAGTATTATGTAAAAAGTGCTGGAGGAGAATCGGTGCCATTGAGTGCGTTGATTAGCTATGAGGTGGTGGAAAATGCTCCGGTGATTTCTCACTACAACTTATTCCGCTCTGCAGAAGTCAATGGTAATGCAGCACCTGGCTATAGTTCAGGACAAGCACTGGCAGCTTTGGAAGAAGTGGCAGCGCAAACCTTGCCTGCAGGTTATGGCTATGATTTCTCTGGATTAAGTAGAGAGGAACTTTCCTCTGGAAGTAGTACTATTCTGATTTTTGCCTTGGCGATTGTGTTGGTTTCCTTGCTATTGGCAGCCTTGTATGAAAGCTGGTCCGTACCATTCTCAGTTCTATTGGCTTTGCCACTGGGTGCTTTTGGTGCGATCATCGCCCTTCACTTCTTGCCGAAGTTGGATAATAATATTTATGCACAGATTGGTTTGATTACACTGATTGGTTTGGCGGCGAAAAATGCCATCTTGATTGTGGAGTTTGCCAAGGAACGTGTTGACGTAGGAATGCCACTACTCCAGGCAACTTTGGAAGCGGTGAAATTGAGACTTCGTCCGATTATTATGACTTCCTTAGCTTTTATTTTGGGGGTTGTTCCTTTGGCTATTTCCAATGGAGCAGGTGCTGTGGCAAGACAGACAATTGGTTTTACAGTGATCGGAGGGATGCTTGCAGCTACCTTCTTGGCGATCTTCTTTGTGCCAGTCCTGTATGTGGTTATTACTAAAATTGCTTACGGTAAAAAAGGCTTGGCAGAGCTTGAGGCTAATTATGATCCAAGCAAACATGAGCATCATTAAGTAGTACGGTAGGTTTCTTAATTCAAATGCCCCCAGAAAGTGATGAGCTTGATGGGGGCATTTTTCTTGATTAACCGCAGAGAGAACGGAGGTTTTCGTGGAGAGCGCAAATTTGGTTATCCTGCTTCTCCAAAAGCTGGATATTTAAGTATTATTTTTTAATGCCGAATCCAAATGGAGCTTTTAATAAACCTGAATCATACATGTTTATGTAGATGGACACTGTATCTTTTGAATTCGCCCAAGTGACTCTATAATTGTCCAACATCGCGGTTCCCATTAGGCCGTTTTCACTTTTAACAGGGCAGCAACTTCCTTGTCGATAATAGTAGATTTTTTCTCCATTTGGGCCTGTCAATGCATTTAAGTAACGTCTCTCGTTTAAAGGGCCTTCAGAGTCTTTAGCTCCTCCCACTTCTACAGGATTTTTAGGAGAAAGTCCATAGGATTTGTCGGTCGAAATTTCATTCACAACAAATGTATCATTATCCTTTAGCTGTTGCTTTACGTTCTTGGAGAGTGGCTGAGTGGATGAGCATGAGATTAGGAAAAATATGGCCCCAATAAAAGTTAATTGTCTCTTCATTTTAAGTGATTAGTTAATTTATAAACGTATGGAAAAGTTGATTCTAAATTAAGAATTTCGTCATGTTTACCTAGATTTAATTGCAATAAATAAAATGAAATTTTCAGCTTTCCAGAATTCCCTTTATTGAGTCAGCACATCCAAATAATTTTCTCGATTAACAACTCGAAACTCAGTTTCTGGATATGCCTCTTCAAAACCCAGAGGCAATTTGGCCCTTCGCTCTGGATTCCATTTCGCCTCAAAAGCAAATAACTTGCCTTCACGCTCTTCCAGCCAGTCCAGTTCTTTTCCTGTCGTTGTCCTCCAAAAATAAACGTTAGAATGAATGCGATTGTAGCTCAGGTATTTCATTCGCTCACTGATTATGAAATTCTCCCAAAGCGCTCCTTTGTCATTTCGTAAATCCAGGGAGTTGAAATTATTGATAATGGCATTTCGCACGCCATTGTCCCAAAAGTAGATCTTTCTGCTTTTTTTGAGCTCTCGACGCATATTCCTGCTAAACGAGTTCAGACGAAAAATCACAAATGCCTTTTCTAGCAAGTCTAGATACTTTTCTGCTGTTTCCTTATCTATCCCAATTGTATTTCCCAGGTCATTGAATGTAACCTCTGAACCGACCTGAAGTGCCAAAGCCAGTAATAACTTCTGTAAAACTGTAGGCATACGAACATCTGCCAAACTCAAAATATCTTTGTAGAGATAGCTGCTGGTAATTTCCTGAAGTGCTTCTTGTGCTTCGCTTGGATGGTTGATTACTTCAGGATAAAAGCCAAAGATCATCCGCCGCTCCAAAAGCCGTTTCTCTTCCCTAGGAGAAGTATGCAAGCAAAGTTCTTCTATAGAAATTGGGTGAAGTTGAAACTCTCGTATGCGACCTGTCAAAGGCTCTTTAATTGAGTTGGCTAAGTCTAATGCTGATGAACCTGATGCTATGACTTGAACTTCGGGAAATTCGTCTGCCAATATTTTCAACGTAAGACCAATATTTGGTACACGTTGAGCTTCGTCAATTACTACCAATTTATAACCTCCGATAAGGGACTTTAGGGCTGAAGTTGTAACTTCAAAAAGGCTCTGGCGATCATCTGGGTTATCACAATTCAGCCATAAAACTTTCTCATTAGGAAAATCCAAGACCTGCTTCATGAGCGTAGTTTTCCCTACCTGTCTAGGCCCGATGATTACCAAAAGCTTTCCTTGATGAATCCTTTTTCGCAGCTCAGATTCTTTTTGACGAGTTATCATGAGTTGAAAATATGTAAATTCTCGATCGTAACCGAAAATTAACATGTGAATTCTCGGTTACGATCGAAAGATTTCATGTTTTCGCTTGTTTGTAGGCTGGAGATTGCAAATCCAGAGGGGCTAATTTTACTTTCGCTAGTCTCTAAAGTAAAAATGGCTCTTGCTAAAAGGCAGATAGGCCAGTCCTTTTAAATAGTTGGATTTATTTACTTTTCTGATTTCTATCAGGTTTTCAAAAGCAACCAGTCTTTTTTTTGTGTTCAGTCTAAATAAAGGATTTCGTTAAGAGCAGCTACAGGAGAGGAGGGAGTAGTTTCATACTTAAAAAAACAATTTGTGTTGCCTGGCTTTTCCAGATGTAGGATGAAGGTTGATTTTGTTATGGTTATTCTAGAATTCTTGTCTTCCTATTATTCGGATTATTTCCGGTATTTCATCGGTAGTTAGTTTGAAATAGATTGTATCTGATCCACAAACACAATAATGATAAGATTTTCGAATATGTGATGCTTGCGGGAATTGATATGGATTTTCACCAATTCGTTCAAAACAGTTGAAAAGTGCCTCGAAATATTTATCAGCCTGCGCTTCCCCAAAGTTCATAAAGCCGAATCTGTATATTCGAACAATGTCATCTTCTGCTTCTTGACTGAGCAGGTAAGTCATTTCAGACCGTTTTTTGCTAAGGCTAAAATCTCGTCTTTAGTTTTCTTGGAGTAGCCACTTTCTTCACCTTTTATCAATTCTAGTCGAAGCAAGGCTATACTTTCCTGCCGTTTTCGTTCTTGTCGAATCAGGTCATTTACCAACTCACTTTTGCTAGCATATTCCTTAGCAGCTACTTTCTCTTGTAGCCAATTGTCATTTGGATCGGTTAATGAAATGCTCTGTCTTCCCATGATTAACTAGTTTGGTGTAAATATACACCAATTATGCAAATGTTTACTAGAGAGGTATTGCTGAGTAAGAATTAGACATTCAACGGATAAGCTTCGAGATTACAAATCTCGAAGAGCTGGAAGAGCTGGTTGTTCGTGCTTTGCACGCAACGAAAACCTAGTTTTTAGCTGCATCACTTCAGTGCACGGTAGCCACAATACTTTTCTCTGGGTCGTCCAAGTCGAAATGTATTTCGAAAGTGTCGGTCGTTTTTCTTTCCAGTATCCTCGTTAATAAATTCTCATTCTTGGGAATAAGTTGAATAAAGTCTGTTTTTTCAAAACTTTGTCCATTGACAGTATAAGTGTATCGGATCTTATAACTGTCGGTATAAATCTCGGTCCCTTTCCACTTTGTTTGTTTATTCCTTACAATTGGTTCAATTGAAATAATTTCTCCTGTAGTGTGTCCTTTGAAAGTTTCTAAGTCCGTCTGTCGGAATCGATCTCGGATGTCAGAAAAGTAGTAAAGTCCGTAAAGGCAAATTGAAATAAAAATCACTGTCCCGAAGAATGATTTTAAGTCCCAGTAGTCCAGTCGTTCTTTAATCCACTTTTTCATGTCCGTGTATTGCATCTAACGCCTGTTGTAGCACGTTTTTATTCGCAGTTTTTGTAAAATGTTTGAGGGTCAATTTCTGGTACTTTCGGCATTTTATCCAGCAAGTCTTTTTCCAATTTTGCTTTTAGTTGCTCAAATGTAAATCCATAAACTTCCTTAAATTTTCCAAATCCGCCTTTCCAAACTCGCTCAAATTGTTCAATACTATAATTTTTCAAAAGATACTCGACAATGTAACCTGATTGGTGGTAAGCGAAAATTTCAGGTTGCTTGTAAAAATCCTCTGTAAGTAAGTCAATTGAAATCAGTTGGTCTGTTTCGAGAAAATATCTGTAAATCTGTGCAACATTCCAACCGCTACAGTTGTTTTCTGCAAATGTGCCAAGTCCTTCGTTCATCCAATTTGAAGATGGTGGTGGTTGATTCCATTCCAGCATTGAAATCAGATGCATAAGTTCGTGTTTGATTGGTGGTCGCGTGTTGTCATTTGCAACAACGTAAAGGGTATTAATATGCGGATAAGCACTTCCACTTGGCGTGTGTCCAGTTAGTGGTATCATTGCTTTTCTGCTTGGTAAAACCCTTATGAAAATCGTATCGTTGAATTCTTCAAACTCTATTAGTTCGCTATTATATTTCATCGCCTCGAAACATTCGCTTACGAGTTTTTCTTTGTTGTCGTGTGCAAATCCATTTTCTGGAAACGTGAATATGACGTTATCGATTTGTTTTTCGATTTGGCTTACTTTTTTCCATTCGTCATTTTCATTCGGTTGTTCATTTACTATTGATTCGTTGCAACCATTTATAATCAGCAAAAGGCTTAAAAAGGGCGAAAATTTCAAAACATTTCCCATAGTTTTTTGGTTTGAACTAAATGTGTTACAACACCCCTATTCACTCCCTCTTATTGTGTCTATTTCCTAATTCCCCCAACCCTCAGGAGATCTCTAATACTAACTTACTAATTACGCTTTAATGAAGGTGTGCTAAACTCAATTTTTATCTTTTACAAAAGGGACGATCTCGGAGCCAATAAGCTCGATTGCTTTCATCAATTTTTGATGGTCTTTAACGGCATCCATTTGGAAGGTTAATCTTACCAGTCCGCCTAAGGATTCACTGTGTCTCAAGATTTTATCCACGATCTCTTTTGGTTCTCCTACTAGTAAAGCGCCGGTTTCGGTATTCTGAGCATCAAATCCAGCTTTTGTTACCGGACCAAATCCTCTTTCCCTTCCTATTTTATCAAACATTTCCTTATAGCTAGGATAGAAGTCTGCGATGGCTTCCTGTCTGGTTTTGCCAACAAATCCTATAGAATGCAATCCTACTTTTAGGTCACTTTCGGCAAATCCTGATCTTTCTCCTGCTCTTCGGTATAAGTCTACCAAAGGCGCAAAACGATGAGTCTCTCCACCAATTACCGCCACCATCAAAGGCAAGCCTAGTTTGCCGGCTCTTTCAAAAGAGGAGGGCGTACCACCCACCCCAATCCAGATAGGCAACTTTTCCTGTTTAGGACGAGGATAGATCGCTTGGTTCCGAAGTGCCGGTCTAAATTTCCCAGACCAGGTGATAACCTCATTATCTCTGATTTTTAAAAGCAGATTCAGTTTCTCTTCGAATAGCTCATTATAGTCCTGAAGATTTAAACCAAATAGGGGGAATGCATCGGTAAAAGAACCTCTCCCGGCTACTATTTCTGCACGTCCTTCGGAAATTAGGTCTAGCGTAGCATAGTTTTGAAATACACGAACGGGATCGGAAGCACTCAGAACCGTGACAGCACTTCCAAGTCGGATGTTTTTGGTTCTGGCAGCAGCTGCGGCCAAAATCATAGAGGGAGCGGAGTCCAAAAAGTCCTTGCGATGATGCTCTCCAATGCCGAAATAACTCAAACCCGCTTGGTCTGCCAATTCTATTCTCTCCAACAGCTCCCTTAGTGATTTAGAACCATCCAACTGATTGTCGGGAGAAGCTGCGAAACTATCAATTCCTATTTCCATATAGCTGTATTATCTTGTTAAACTCAGTTGATTTCTCTAACTGATGTTTGGGCCGAAAAGGTTCTTTTTAGGACTTGATCAAGCTATGGATATAGAACTTTTACCTAAAGAAATATTCTAGATTAAGGTTTCGATCTTCATTCTGGCGTGTTCATTATCAGGATTGAGTTCCAGAGATTTTGTATAGTTTTCGATTGCTTTTTCATTTTCCCCTATAGATTCATAACCCTCACCTAAGCTATCAAAGGCATTAAATGAATTGGGATAGTTTTCTGTATTCAGAATAAAAAAATCCAATGCCTTAGCTTTATCAGCTTCATTTTTACTTTGCATCATCTGGTAGGCAAGTTGGTTTACCAGATACTCAGGAGGGCTAAAATCATAGGATAGTCGATTGGAAATAGTTTGGAAATGTTCATTCAATTGTTCTATGCTTTCTACTTCCCGGTAAGTAATGCCATACCCTTCAAAAATTGCCGAAATGCCATTGTGAAATGCGATAGGAGGTACTGAGCCATGGTTTTCATTCTCGAAATATTCAAGTTTTGCCCGAAACTCGCCTTCACTTTTGCTATGCATGGCTTCGTAAAACCGTACATGGCGATCCCGATTGGTGAAGTTTCTTTTGCCCCAATTCGCTGTGGCTAGGTAGATATATCTATCAAAAGACTTTTTGGAAACTGCTTCTAGTTTTTTGTCCATGGTTTCAGCATCCCAAGTCCCAAAACTTGGGTCAACTGCTATGAATGAGTTAAAAAGCGTGTTCTCTTTCATATAGGCATGGGTGGCAAGTAATCCGCCCAAGGAGTGGCCAAAAAGAATTCTATAGGGTTCTGTTCTAAAGTTTTGATCAATGACAGGTATTAATTCCTCTTCGAGAAAGCTTAAAAAACGCTCGCCACCACCGGAATTATTTTCTCTGACGGTAATGATTTTGTCTGGAGTAAAGTCTCGTCTTCTATCCACATTTTGAATGGCGACTACAATCATTTCGGGGATTTTCCTGTTGCCGCTGGCTCCAGAACTCATGTAATTGACCATCCCTGTGATGTGTCTGAAATGTGCACTTCCATCCAAAATAAAAAGCACTGGATATTTTTTATATGCAGTCCCATCTTCGCTGTATGAATCTGGAAGACTTACCCAGTATTCCCGGTCTTCATTTAAAATGTTGGAGTGAATATGATGTGTTGAGCCGATAGCAATTTGTTCGACATCTTGTGATTTTACTTGGGAAAACCCGAAAAAAAGAAATAGTACTACGATGATTTTTTTACTCATTCTGCATTTGATTTGTAATAGGCAATACCCCTCAACCTTCGCATCCCAAAGTAATAATTTCATCTAAGAGGCATGATATTGTTTGAGTTTTTTAACTCTAGTGTATTACTATGAGATTGCAAATTCCTCAATACACAATCGGATTTCTGTTCGAGATCTTGTTCTGGATTAGTAGAAATGAAAGTAAGATCCCCTTATTTCCTCCTCAAATTGTATCTCACATGTGTAGTCAAGTCAGAAGGCATTACCTCTGCAATTTGAAAATCGTATTTGTCCTTGTCCATTCCATCAAACAATCGGACGCCAGTTCCTAAAAAAACAGGGGCGATATGAATGAAAAATTCGTCAATAAGCCCTGCGTTGAGGTATTGCTGTATAGTATTAGCTCCACCCTGAATTCTGATGTCTTTTCCTTTGGCCGATTCTCTTGCTTTTTCTAAGGCGCTTTGTAATCCGTCGTTGATGAAATAGAAGGTGGTTGATCCTTTTTGAATCCAAGGATCCCTCTTTTCATGTGTCATAACAAATACATCTGCCTTGAATAAATCTTCAGGCCAAAGCGCTTCCCCTTCTTCAAACATTCGTTTTCCCATGATGTAGGCACCGGTTCTTGCAATGGTCTCTCTAATGTATTTGCCATCAGGTCCATCTTCCTTGCCTCCATCTATCCCCAAGTGCTCCCAAAATGCTTTTTGCACAAACATCCATTGATGGATTAGTCCTGAAACTCCACCCATTGGATTGCTTGGACTTCTGTTATCTCCTGCGAAATAGCCATCTAAGGAGATTGCACAATCAAAAATAATTTTGCTCATTTTATTCTAAGATTGAATATTTAATATGTGAAGTCAGACTATGCGTAAGCCTATGACCCCTAATTTATAACAGGAAATAAACAGCTACTGAATTGTATTCTAAATTAAGAATTATGTCTAGGTAGTGTTTGGTTGATAAGATTTTAATTCTCAGGGGTATTGAGTGATTTTTTATTCTAGGATAGAGCTTTAGTTATGCATTTAGCAAATTATCTTAACTCGAAGAATAAAGGATTAAAAATTAACACTCCCAATAAGATTAGGCTTATTGAGAGCATACTATTGGTACTGATTTAGGTGATTACAACTTAGACTTTTCCTTTGTGTCTTGGGTCAAAATCCACCATCCATTCAATCCCGTATTTGTCACGGAACATCCCAAAATAAGAGCCCCAAGGACTTTCATCTAGAGGGACTTCGATAGTGCCTCCGACAGTAAGTTCATTAAAAATGCGTTCAGCTTCTTCCTTGCTTTCTGCGGCAATGGATATTTTAGACCTGTGTTCATTTTCATTTACCTTACCCATTCTTTCAGGGACGTCGTTGCCCATCAGGATATTTGGACCGATGGGCAAGGCAATGTGCATGATCTTTTCTTTTTCATACTCTGCTATTGGATTTCCAGGGATATCCATGTCTTTGAAGCGTGTGATATTTGCGAATTCTCCGCCAAAGACAGATTTGTAAAAATTGAATGCTTCCTCTGCATTCCCGTTAAAGTTGATGTATGGATTAATCAGTGCCATAGTTATTTTGAATTTGTAGTGTCTTTGATTTTTATCTATTCAAATCTACTGATTAGGTACAAAATAGGTGAGGTCTAAAAACGTCAAAGACTGGGAGGTATGCGTCAGTAAAATTGGGTAACACCTGTAAATTCGCTAACCTTTTTATTCTGGTTTTGGACCTTTTGAAACAATTGTTCTCGCCAAGCTAGGAAACCAACCTTGCAGCCATACCAAAATCCTTCCGTGGGCTGTGAAAATATAATTTCGCTTCCGCTTAATAATAGCCTTTACCATAACTTTCGCGGCTTTATCTGTAGGCCACATTAAATTTGAAGGACGCGGGTCGTTTCGTTCAGGATGCCAAACTCCATCATTATCAATTCTCGCAATTTCCGATTCCACAAAGCCTGGATGAATGGTTGTACAACTCACACCGGTACCCATTAATTCTACCTGCAGGGTCAGACCAATGGAATGAACTGCTGCTTTTGATGCGCCATAAGCCCCGACATTCGGATTAGGAAGATAGGCTCCAACACTACCTACCAATCCAATGCGACCTTGGTTTTGCTTCAAATGTGGCAGCGCATATTTTACAGTCAGGGCTAAACCTGTGACATTTCCGTTCAATTGCCTATTCCAATCTTTTGCAGTCAACTTATCTATGCTTCCGAAAACACCAAACCCAGCATTGGCAACAGCAACATCTAATCGTCCCCAGGTGTCAATAATGCTTTGAACGGCATTTTCTATGGATTTCTCTTCCAAAATATCAACAGGAACAACCAATGTTTCGCCACCGGAATTCTTAATCTCAAGAGCAATCTCTTCTAAAAGTTCTTTGCGTCTTGCTGATAGCACCACTTTGTATCCTAAGCTTGCCCATTCAAAAGCCATAGCTTTGCCAATCCCGGACGAAGCACCTGTTATCCAGACTACCTTTTCTTTTGCGTTTGCCATTTTAAGTCATGTTAAAAAAACAATTAGATATTCGAGCTCAAGCACAACGACCAGTATAAACGCAATTCGCAACTTTCTTTTTTGCAGTTGCTTACATCAGGTATTTGAGGTTTCTCTTAGACTAAAATAAGGATTTCATTCAGATAAATTAGTCTGAATTGAGGTAGGATTAGAAATCAGAAATAAGGCATAGGCTTCCATGGTATTTATGAGTTTACGCAGAGGAAGTATTCAAAAAATAGAAGGCTTTAAACTCTCAATTTGTAGAGTTTAAAGGCATTAATCCCAAAGCCCATTTGCCACAGTCAAAATAATTGGAGCCTCATCAGTGATTAAAATAGTCTGTTCGTGTTGCGTGACAAATCCGCCTCTATTCCCTACGAGTGTCCAGCCGTCATTCTGCTCTACGGCATAGGTAGAATTGGTGGAGATGAAAGTTTCAATTGCGACAGTAGTGTTTTTCTTAAACCGCTCCCTGTTGCTTTTGACTCTATAGTTCAAAATATCGGAAGGCTCCTCATGTAAACTTCTCCCTACGCCGTGACCAGCTAAGTTCTTAATCACTTTGAAGCCTGATTTTCTTGCTTCAGTTTCTATCAAATGCCCGATGTCGGCGATTTTTACTCCACCCTTTATGGCATTTATTGCTTTGTGAAGAATGTTTTTAGAAGCATCCACTAGAGGCTGATGATTATAAATGTCTTCCCCAAGGACAAACGAACCTCCATTGTCAGACCAAAAACCATTGAGTTCGGCAGAGACGTCAATATTAATCAGGTCACCTTCTTTTAATATGATTTTTTCCGAAGGAATGCCGTGGGCAGCAACTTGATTTACGCTGATACAGGTGTATCCGGGGAATTTATAGGTTTCATATGGCGCAGATTTGGCACCGTAGCTTTTCAAGATTCCCCCTCCGTATTCGTCAAGTTCCTTAGTGGACATGCCAACTTTGGCGAATTCTGTCATAAGTCTGAGCGTGGTTCCCACTACTTCAGAGATTTTTTTCATTCCGATAAGTTCGGATTCTTTAGTGATTGACATGTAGATCTTATTTTAGTTCATATAACAGGTTTTCCAAAGAATGGTGCCTCAATTGGCTAATTAATTTTGTTCCACTTTCTTTTTCCAATCTGGATATTCTTTCAAAAGTTTTTCCGGTGCATTGGTGTACCAGCTGTAGCCATTGCGACGTTCGTAACCGATTTCAGCAAGGGAGTTTTTCTTGATTCCATCTCGGTCGCAGAAGAAAGGTTTTCCAGTTTCCAGATCATAGAATCGAGCCCACAGCGCTTCTGCATTCGGATCAGAAACTACAATTCTATTCTTTTTGCCTTCTGTATTAATTTCCGTCTCTAGCTTGATGTCCTCTATTTTGTGGTTTTCAAACCAGTTAATTGCTCCATCTACTGCGTTGATTACTTCCTGTGAAGGATTTTCGAGTTCCATTAGCAGTTGTACGATCCGGACGGATTCAGAACCGCTAAAGGAGGGAAGTTCGTAGGAGCGGGCCTTTGCTGGAGCTAGCGTTTTTTCATCATGTTGAGCACACCAGACAGTAGGGGATCCTTTCACGAGGATTTGAGTTTTGAGAATGCAATCAATCCCAGAATTAAATGATTTCTGAGCTTGAGCTATCAAGTTCTGATCTAGTTTCAACGCAGAATAGGCTTGGTTTCCTGAGTAAATCTCTCTGAGAAACTTCAGCGTATTTACCATTGCATCATCGTTGTAGGTGATTCGCATAGAATAATCTCCTTTTCCACCTCGAATGGGAAAAAACTGAGGCCAACCGCCATTGTCATATTGGGAAACGAAGATGTAATTCAAGCCCTTTTCAAAAGCCTCTTTGTAGCGAGAATCTGGATTATGTCCATAAACTTTCGCTAAAAACCTTAATTCGGTAATCGTTGCTCCATTGTCGAAAGTTGCTCCGACGGCTGCTTTATTGGATTTGATTTCAGCTTTTTCTGAGTCGGATAAGGGTTGGTGATATTCTTTGTTTTTCTCCCAGCCTCCAATTTCCTTCTGATTTAACAATACATTCTCGCCAACAGCTTTTGCTTCCTCTGTACCGTACCAAGCTTCAGGCATTTTGGTAGCCACATCTTTCCATCGCATACTGAGATATTTTGTGCTTTGCGCATGAGAGATGCTAAACACAAGTGCAAAAATGAAGGTGAACAAGAGGTTAGTTTTCATGGGATTAAATTGTCGATAATCTATTGATTATTTCACCTCAACGATGATTCTTCTATAGCTGGTCAGATTAGGTGAACTATTATCAGTCACTTCGCAGATGATATGAATGGTCTTGCCGGAGGAATCGCTAGGCAGAGTTAATTTGATGCTGTCCGATTCGCTGTTTGGTATGTTGACTTCGCCTGAATAAGTGCCTGCTTCAGGGACAATCCACCAGTTGAAGCTCAGTTCATCGTCTTCAAGATCGTAAGACTTCGAAGCATCAAGAAGGATGTTTTCTCGCTTTTTTGCCTTCACGCGAAGTAGCTCTATTCCTTCGTTTTTATTGATTACTACAATAGGGTTGCGATTACCTTTTCCTTCATTTGCCCAATCCATTCTGGCAGCGAAATTATTGTAGGTGGCAGGGTAGAAGTAGGCTGAATATTCTCTTGACTTATCATAGACAGGCGCTTCGAAGTTCGTGAATGATTCTGTTTCCTGATCTTCACTTATCCCTTTTTCGAAATATCCTCCCCAACCCACTTGGGAAGGAACCATCGGGTCATTTAGACCATTTGGCATCAGGTGAAAAAAAGCAGGCGTATCGCCTTCTACACCGTATTTATATTTGGGATAGACTTTGCCTAGATTGCCATGAGTCTGGATATCGGCAGCATATTTTTCCCAATTACTTTTCCCAGTTCCATTCTGATATTTCCAGGCCGATTCATCCCAGATAAAGAGTAAATCATCGGAAAACTCCCTTCTCATCCATTGGTGTGAGCTGATAGCAAAATCAGTTTTTTGATCTCTATCCTGATCGGTGATTGTATAGGTTGGGATTTTGTGAAGAAATGTCTTCAAATCTGCTTCAGATCTTGTTTGTTGAACTTGCCAAATTGCCTGTGCTAAGGTATTTCCGCCTCCCCAAACGGTAATCCAAAGCGGTCGCTTGTCCGCTTCATCTGCCAGTTTGATAATTAATTCACTTCCTGCGGAATTATTGTCCGCTCCAATAAATTGCTGTCCTCGGTTTTTGCTACCAAATACAGTGATGCTTCGCAAATAATCCGGGCTTGGCCAGTAACCTATGCTTTGATTGGATTCATCGGACAAAAATCCTTGCTGATTGGATCGCTTCATTAAGTTTGGAAGGTCCTTCTCATAAGCGTCTATTGCATCATGAATCAAGTCCATGAAATCATCCCGGGTTTTATCCAGACTCCAACCTGTGGTGAAAATCAAGCCTTCGATTTCATACAAATCTGCATGTACAAGGAGCCTGACCAATGATTCACTATCATCGGTTTCCCAAGTGGAAACGTCTGTTAAGACTACGATTCGAGGTTTTGGAGTAGCTTTCTTTTGATTTTGCTGCGCAAAAAGGGTAGTGGATGCGACGAAAAGTAAAATTGTGAGCCAAGTTTTCATAGAGGGTTTCTAGGTCAAATAAGGGTTTACTTCAATTAAACGTAAATCTATTCTCGTATTAGCGGAAAAACTACTTGCATTTTTAGATAAACCTATCAAAATCCCAGAAGTAAATAGTTTTTGATGAAAGTCATAACTAGTTTAAATCTTAAAGCTTGTCTTGCGAAATTTGGTCTCCTTAGCGAAAGTTGATTAACTGTGGATTCAATGCTATCAGTCGCTTTAATGCAGCTTTCCTAAAAATAAATGGCTGTACGCCTAGAGAGTATAGGAAGAGGTATCAGTAGATCGGAAGGGTTATTTCCGAGCTGCTCTTGATGTTTGAATAGGTAACCTGAAGTTTGATTAGGAGTCAGGAGAATTAATGCCAGCGATATTCAGTTTTCGCTAAAGGATCAATTTCTTTAAACATATCAAAGTCTTTGTTCTTGTTGCTTTCCCACCAGTCAGAGTAGGATTCAGCTACAGCTGCATGAACCGCATCACTTTGTTCTATCCATTCAAAATCAACTTTATTTTCTACCACTGGATTTTGCGATGGGAAGGTGCGAAACAGGTATTTGGAGTTTATCGCACGTGCTCGAATAGATTCTATAGTCCATAGAACAAACATTCCTAATCGGCATTCCGAAGTCAAAGAGGATGAAAGTGTATTAACAGGAAAGTCTTTAATTGACTGATTTTCATTGCTATAAGCTAATAGTGCAGGTATGTCATGAGAAGAAAACTCTGGCAACTGGTCAGCATCATATTCCCCTTTTTTTAATAACTCCACGTACCTTTCCACAGTGATAGTTGAGGGGTCAGAATCATCCTGGCATCCTAATAAACAGATTAGGAAAAAGTAGGCGATAATTCTCACTTGTCTTTTAGTGTTAATATTCATATCTGTTAAATGTATAGTGTCCAATATTTTGCCTAAGCAATTCTATTACAAAATACCAATTCTGTTACTAATAGCTCAAAAAAAGCCGACAATTTAGTTTGTCGGCTTTAAAATTTGGTTTACCCAGCCCCTTTAGTGTGAGCTTTGATATCTAGGGCTTTAAGCCGTATTTAAAATTTATCAATACAAATTTGCGGGAAAGTAAAGTATAGCACTGCGCCCTCTGCGTTGTCCTTTGTGGTCTCCGCGGTAAAACTATTTTAAGTAAACACTCGCTATTTAAAACTACTTCCAGAAATCTGCATTATCAATCCCCGCATCCTTCGCAATGAATACAGGATCTTTGCCTTCTTTCTTCTGACGCTGATAATCTTTCAATGCTTTGAAAGCTGGCTTACGAAGTAGGATAATTGCTATGATATTCAACCATGCCATCAGTCCTACGCCGATATCTCCCATAGTCCAGGCCATCTCAGCAGTTTTGATCGTTCCGTAGAAAGTAGCACCCAAAATAGCAAGTCTCAATACCCATATACCCCATTTGTTGTGTGTCTTTCTGATTAGATAACTCAAGTTGGTCTCTGCGATATAGTAATAGGCCATGATGGTAGTAAAGGCAAAAAACAACAACGATACTGCTACAAATCCAGCACCAAGTGAAGGGAATTGGGATGCTACGGCAAACTGGGTGTACTCAGGGCCAAATGCTACTCCAGGAAGGTTCTCTACGATAAAACCTCCGTCTGGATTGACTACATTGAATTGGCCAGTAAAGAGAATCATCAAGGCTGTCGCCGTACAAACGAAAAGTGTATCTACATAAACTGAAAAAGACTGTACCAAGCCTTGTTTTACCGGGTGACTTACTTCTGCTGCAGCTGCTGCATGAGGAGCAGTTCCTTGCCCGGCTTCATTGGAATAAATCCCTCGTTTCACACCCCAAGCGATGGCCATACCAAATACACCACTAAATGCAGCTTCTATGTTGAATGCAGACTTGAAGATCAATGCGAATACTGCAGGAACTTCTGTGATATTGATTGAAATGATGACTACAGCCATCAGAATATAGGCTCCCGCCATAAATGGAATAACCACTTCAGCTACTTTACTGATTCTTTTTACTCCTCCCAAAATGATCAAAGCCATCAATGCAGTGATTATAATTCCTGTCCACATCACAGGAATATCAAATGCATTGTTCATACTTAGGGCTATACTATTACTTTGTACGCCTGGCATAAAGACAGCTGTAGCCAAAATAGTAGCGAAAGCAAAGAGCATTGCATACCATCTTTTACCTATTCCTTTTTCTATATAATAGGCAGGTCCACCACGGTATTCGCCATTATTGACTTCTTTATAGATTTGACCAAGAGTAGATTCTACGAAAGCCGAAGAAGCTCCCAGAAATGCAATCACCCACATCCAAAAGATAGCGCCAGGTCCTCCCATGGCTATTGCGGTTGCTACACCGGCGATATTTCCTGTTCCTACTCTTCCTGATATGGCTATTGCAAATGCCTGAAAGGATGAAACCCCTTCTTTTGATGACTCTCCTTTAAATAAGAGCTGAACCATTTCTTTCAGGTAAGTGACCTGAAGAAATTTGGTGGCAAAGGAGAAATAAACTCCGGCTGCCAAGCAAAGAAAAATCAGCGCATTACTCCAAACAACTGCATTAATAGCTTCTACTATCTCTTTCATATATGATTTTAAAACTTAGAATTCCTGTAATTAAGTATGATTCGGGTTTATTTAGAACTCGAATAAAGGAAAAAATCAGCGATTATAGCAGAAGAATCATTTTAAATGGGCTTAATTCCTGATCGATTGCCTTTGAAAATTAGGCAATATTGGATAAAGCTTACTTTTTGTTCAGATTATTAAATTCCTGATTTTGGGATTATATCTACAGTTGCTTCTAATAATGTGAATTTTCAGGAAATATATTCAATTAACTCAAATCTATTTCCCCAGGGGTCTCTGAAGAAGCAACGATCACGGCCCTTTATAACCGATGAGTAGCTGATTTCAACATTGTTTTGGATCAGAAAGTCTTTGGCTGCTTTGAGATTCTTTACGACAAAGGCTGCATGTCGTGCTGAATTTCTTTGATGCCCTTCTTCTTCTCGAATATGTAGTTCAATATTTCCCAATTTGATCCAAATAGCACCATGAGGATGATCTCCTGGTATTTCATTCAGGCGCAAAGTTTCTGCGTAAAATCTTCGTGCATCCTCAATAGTACCTGTTGGAATGGTGATAAGGAAATGGTCAAGGTGTTTAATTTCAAGCATTAGAATTCATTTAAAAACACAAAATCACCCTTACGTTTGTAAAGGTGATTTAAGTATTGTTTGTTGATACTACTTATTGAACTGTCAGAGGAACAGCTACAAACTCTGGTAGCTTGGCTTCAAAAAGCGCTGTAAATTCTTCGCTGGTAAGAATTTTACCTTGTTTTTTGGCCGAATTCGCAATTTCATAACCCCATTCTGCAGCAGCCATTCTTTGTAGAGGTGTACCATGGTGACCATTGCTTGCAAATCCACAATCTCCAATATTAAAGAAGACTTCTAAGAATTTCTGAACTCTTTTCCATTGCATAGTCGCTCCACGGGAATGAGAAAGATAATAAGCCGAATAAGCATCTGCCATTAACTCTGTTCGTCGAGTGCCTTCTGGAGTACGGACTGCAGGAAATAATCCAAGCTGGAATTGAATGTGATGCCCAAATTCATGAGCAAGAATAGCCTGTGGAGCCACATCTTCAAAACCTAAAGCACTGTAAGCTTCCAATATTCCATCCCCCATGATTATTTTAGAAGGAATTACACCTACAGGTGGAAAAAAGAAACTACTCTGTGCAAAGGCATTAAAAGTGAAGAGAGGATGATCTCCATTTCTATATTCCGGAAAAGCCTCTAAAAGAAGCTGTACTAAGTCAGCATAATCTTCAGCATCTGCTTGGGGAATATTATATACCGCAGATGTATATAACCTGATTATTTTATCTCGGTCTAATAACATGTCCCCGTGCATCGCTGCTAGAACAATATTAGTTGATTCAATATTCCAGAAGCGTTTTAGATCTTTGAAAGCTTTGGTTAAACTTTGTGTGTACTCACCATTTTTGCCAAACTGCTGGTTATCAGAGCTGTTTTCGAAGATTAAAGCATCATATGTAGGAAGATTTAACATGTCTACGAAATCAGCATAGAAAAATGAATTAGAAGTCCAGTCTGAAAGTTCGCTATCAATCCAATAGTCTATTTCAGTATTGGAGCATTCTGAAGCTTCCACTGCATTAATTGCTCTTCGCACCAACTCTTTATACTCAGATTCTGTACGCAATTCTAATTCGATTTGCCTTCCTGTTTCTGATTTGAAGTTAAAGTCTGGTACTAATTTATCTCCAAGATCCTGTTGATTTGGTAATTGACTAGAAAGCAACTCTGATTCATTGGGAGTAATAGAATCATCAGGTTGAACCTCACAGGCTGTGAGAAGCAAGAATGGAATAGCAAAAAGTGCTAATAACTGTTGGTTGATTTTTTTAGTGTTTGTCATACTTTTTAAATAATGTGGTAACAATGTGAAAAATGAGACTGCAATAAAAAATGCTGAGAATTAAGATTTGAACATATTAAACGCAACTCATTTTTCAAGATAAAAAATAAAATAAAACGTCCCAATAAATGTATTTGATTAATACGCTTTCACTTTTTTAGTAGTAAGAAAAATTACGATTGATGTTGTTTTTTATAAGCAAAAGGAGTCATTCCAGTTACCTTATTGAAGTGCCTATAAAAGTTGGAAAGTGTGTTGAATCCACACTCATAGCAAATCATCTGTGTGGACTGCTTGTTTTCTTTCAAGGCTCTACAGGCATTTGAAATCCTTATTTCAATTACAAATTCAAAAAATGTTTTATTAGTCATGGTTTTGAAATAGCGACAAAAAGCAGATGGACTGAGGTTCGCTAGATCGGCGATATCCGCAAGATTGATCTCGCTCCCATAGTTTGCCAAGACATAGGAGTAAATTTTTTCCAGTCTGTGCATTTCTGACAAATTGGACAAATGGCTATATGCATATCCTGGTGAAATAGTGTCATAGTCTTCAGTTTCTGATAGAGTTTTAATTATCTCAAGAAGGAGGATTAGCCGTTTTATACTGACTGCTTGTTCCAATTCTTGAAGCAGTTCGGCGATTTTTGATTTAGTATCTCCATTGATTACCAAGCCTTGTTTTGCTTTTTCAAATAAAGCGGGGATACTATGCGCCTCTGGGAGATTTAAGAATTCCGGACCAAAACATGTTGGGTGGAATTGAAGGACATAGGTTGCCGTTTGCAAGGTGGAGTCTTTATCAAAATACTCTTCCTTACAACGCCATGCGTGAGGGAGATTTTGACCTAAGAAAACCATTTGGCCATCAGAAAAATTGCTCACATTGTCTCCTATGTATTGAGTGCCTTCGCCTTTAATGATGTAGTGTAGTTCCAGCTCAGGATGATAATGCCATAAGTCCCCCGTAAGTGGTTTGGGATCGAAGCGAATAATGAAGGATTTTGCTGGTTCGATTGGTACTTTATGGAAATGGGCTTTCATAGTGGGCTATAAAAAGAGCGTGATTTTTCACTTGCCAATTTGACTGGTTAAATTGAAATGTGAAGGATTTCAAATCTACTCAATAATATGATTTTGATATACATCCTAGGGATACATCCTATAGTTATGTTAATATAATGGAATATATGAGTAAGAATGAATAGAGAACGTATGGGATTTCAAGTGATCTTTATCAACGTAAAACCCAAAATAAATTAAAGCATGAGTCCACTTTTGCAAATGAATAGCTTGGTGAGATTTTTCGTCATTTTTTGTCTGACAATTACCTCTTTTCTCAAGGTAAGTTGCGCTCAGCAAGTTGCCCATGACTTTGAAATTGTTAAATACAACAACCCCGGCACTACATCATACCTTGGAGTTGGACTTTGGGCTTGGCCTCTTCCAATGGACTACGATGGAGATGGTGATATGGACATGCTTGTTTCTTGTCCAGATAAGCCATTTAATGGTCTTTATTTTTTTGAAAATACTTCTGGAGATGTTTTTCCTGATTTTGCTGCGCCAGTACGATTAGGCGATGCGATCAAGAACGTTCAAATCTCCCATATTTCTGAAGGTGTAAAAATCAATGTGCCAGGAGCTGAATTGCTTGATTTTAGGACAAAATTGGCTAGTGAAGAACGCACATTATTTGATGCTGAGGTTCTAAAGGAGGGATTTGAAAAAGTGAGATTCAATCAGTGGAAAATGGTGGATTATGAGGGCGATGGAGACCTGGATGTAGTCGTTGGAATAGATGATTGGGCAGATTATGGCTGGGACAATGCCTTCAATGATCAAGGAGAATGGACAAATGGCCCACTTCATGGCTTTGTTTTTTTACTTGAAAATAAGGATGGAACCTATGTGAATCAGGGCAGGATAGAAGCTGGAGGAAAGATACTTGACGTTTATGGAGCTCCCTCTCCAAATTTTGCTGATTTCGATGGAGATGGTGATCTGGATTTGATTTGTGGAGAGTTTCTGGATCGAATGACTTACTTCGAAAATATTGGCAGCAGACAAGAGCCAACTTATAAAGAAGGAGTGTTTCTTAGTAATCAAACCGGACTCATCAAAATGGACTTAGAGATGATCATTCCTGTAGCAGTTGATTGGGATCAAGATGGCCGCATAGACTTGGTGGTGGGAGATGAGGATGGGAGAGTCGCCTTAGTAAGCAACACTGGAATCTTAATAAACAACGTACCTCAGTTTGAATCGCCCAAGTATTTCCGTCAGCAATCGGACAACTTGAAGTTTGGTGCTTTAGCAACACCTGTCAGCGTGGATTGGGACAATGACGGAGACGAGGATATCATTACAGGAAATTCCGCAGGTTATTTTGCTTTTATAGAGAATTTGAGTGGCGGAGAAAACCCGGTCTGGAAAGAACCAAAATTACTGGAAGTGGAAGGAGAACCCATCCGGATTCAAGCGGGTGAAAATGGATCGATTCAAGGTCCTGCTGAAGCAAAATGGGGCTACACCACCTTATCTGTCGCCGACTGGGATGGCAACGGAACTAAGGATATTATTTTTAACTCTATCTGGGGAAAGGTGGAATGGATTAAAAATACAGGCACAAAATTACTAGCTCCAGAACCTATCTCCGTTATTCGGGGCGATGAACTTGCGACTTCTCCTGCTTGGAACTGGTGGAAATCTGCTCAAGATGAATTGGTCACAGAGTGGCGAACTACCCCTTTTGCTATAGATTGGGATAAAGATGGCCTGACGGATTTAGTGATGTTAGATTATGAAGGATATCTCTCCTTTTTCAAAGGAGTTAGCGAAAATGGTCGACCCGCTATTCTTCCTGGAAAGCGAATTTTTTACGGAGATAAAGCTTCAGTTTATACCAACCGTGATAAAGCAGAAAATGATGTAGCTGGACCGCTTCGTCTGAATAATGCCGAGGCTGGAGGAAGTGGAAGGAGAAAGATAAGTTTGGTGGATTGGGATAATGACGGTGATTTAGATCTTCTTGTCAACAGCGTAAACGTCACTTTATTTGAAAACATCAGCCAAAATCCAGACAAAGTGATTTTCAGTTGGAAAGGGCCTCTTTCAGAAAAAATATTGGCTGGGCATACTACCAGTCCCACGTTTGTGGATTGGAATAAAGACGGTGAATGGGAAATACTAGTCGGTGCTGAGGATGGTCATTTCTATCATTTCAGTAGATGAGAATTTTTTGCAAGAGACACTTTTCAAACCCTTCTGCCTTTGGCAGAATTCTACTAATACCACTACTTTTCACTTTGGTAAAATGCAAAGACAAAAATGAAACAATGAATCAAACTACTTCCGAAGCGCAGGAAATTCAAATAACCACAGGCCCATCTGGTCATATGCTAAATCAGCGGCAGGCTTTCTCTCCCGATGATCGTTTGTTGGCATTTGATGGTAGAAACGATGACACAAAAATCGGAGAAAACGCTTCGATAGGAGTAGTGAATATTGCTACTCAGGAAATTCAGACTATTTACCAGCTTGATAACCAAACTGTGTTTGGACCGGGAACTGGAGCGGTAAGCTTTCATCCTTCTCGAAACGAAGTTGTATTTATTCATGGGTTGAAGAATGCTTCGGAAGAGGTTCCTTATGGCTTTAACAGAAGATTTGCCATGCAAGTTGATTTGGAAAATGACAATCAATCAGAGCCCATGGAAGCTCGGGATGTGCAATTTCCCTTTAGCATAGGGGCTTTGCGTGGAGGTTCACATGCTTATTTATACAGTGCAGATGGTCAATTGGTTAGCTTTACGTATAATGACGAAATTCTAGAACAAACTTCCATAGAAAACCCAACTGTTTCAGACCTCAGAACTGTGGGCGCTTTTCTGGTAGGGGAGAAAGTGGAAGTTGCTGATGAGAAGAGTGATCAGAATTTTGATGGGACTAGTTTTGCAATTTTACTTGCCGAAGTGACTAGCAATCCAGCCCCAGGTTCGGATCAAGTCAGCAAAGCTTACGAAGAATGTTGGGTAGGAAATGAGGGGTATTTCAAGTCTGAAGGCACTAGACAAAAGCGCGCTTTGGCATTTTTAGGAGATGTGGTTTCCGGTTCTGGCGATAAAGTAACAGAGGTTTTTATCGCGGATATTCCTGATGATAATTCAATTCTCATGAGTTCAGTGAATGCGGGGAGTTTGACAAAGCTGCCTTCTATTCCTGAAGGGTTCAGTCAACGTAGATTAACCTTTACTACTGGAAATGTAAATCCAGGAGTCCAGGGACCTCGACAATGGTTGAGAAGTTCACCAGATGGCAATGCCATCTATTTCTATCAAAAGGACGATTCAGGTATTGCTCAGATTTATGCAGTCTCTCCTAATAGAGGTTCGATCAAGGCAATCACTGCAAATGACTTTTCTCCAGATACTTCGTTCGCGCTAAGTGCCGATGGAAAATACCTAGCGTATGGAGCAAATGAGGCCATTTATGTCACCACCGTCGAAACTGGAGAGACCGTTCTGGCTTTGCCTGCGCCTGAAAAAGCATTCACTCATCTCAGCAATATCAACTGGTCAAACAAAGGCCATACTATCGCTTACAATAGGAAGGTGACTCTCAATGGAGAAGCCTTTTACCAGATTTTTATCTTAGACCTCAACACCTTTTTATAAAAAAACTATGTCACGTTTAACTATAATAAATTCCCCACTGAGAGGGATTGTCCCGCCGATGATTACACCACTGAATTCAGATGGGTCGCTTGATGCGGTAAGTGTTCAGAAATTGATTGAGCACCTGATAGACGGGGGAGTTCACGGTATTTTCATCCATGGGACTACGGGAGAATTTTCCGGTTTGAGCTATTCTATTCGAAGAGAATTGATCAGTCTAACCTGTGAGCAGGTAGCTGGAAGAGTGCCTGTTTTGGTAGGGATAACGGATGTTTCGATTGAGGAAAGTATCGCTTTGGCAGACTATGCCAAAGAAGCTGGAGCAGATGCTGTGGTGGCTGCACCGCCTTTTTACATTACTATTGATCAATCAGAAATGTATTCTTATTTCAAGCAATTGGCGGACGGAATCTCTATTCCAATGTTTCTTTACAATATGCCCTCTCATACCAAACTCATCATCGAGATGGATACGGTAGTCAAACTTTCCTCACATGAGCGGATTATTGGCTTGAAGGACAGCTCTGCACATGGTGTGTATTTTCAGTCGCTATGCCATGCCTTTAGAGATCAGCCTGATTTTGTGCTGATGGTAGGACCGGAAGAAATGATGGCCGAAACGGTATTGATGGGAAGTCATGGTGGAGTTTGTGGAGGAGCAAATCTATTTCCAGAAGTGTATGTCGCGCTTTATAAAGCTGCTGTGAAAAGGGATTTTGATAAAATAAAAGAATACCAAGCTGTGGTGATGGAAATCAGTACTAAGATTTATCAAGTGGGAGGCTATAAGTCAAGCTATATGAAAGGACTGAAAACTGCGATGTCATTTAAAGGACTTTGCCAAGCACAATTTGCCTCACCATTGTATCCATTCTCAGAAGAAGAAGTAGAAGAACTCCGAAAAAGATTAATTGAGATTTCTAATCAGCTAGAACTCAAGAAAGTTTGACTGGTTTGAATCCTATAATTAGCGTTACTTAATTTTCTCTTCCCAAAAAGCCCCAGAACATATGGATTTACCTTTAATAGATTTACTAGTTTTTCTTGTTTACATGGCTGCTATTGTTGGGTTTGGAATCTCCTTTTCATTTCGTAAACGGACGGCTTTGGAATACACAACTGGCGGTGGCCGGCTTCCAAGTTGGGCGATTGGAATGTCAATATTCGCCACGTTTGTGAGCAGTATAAGTTTCTTGGCACTTCCCGGGAATGCTTTTTTATCCAATTGGAATGGCTTTGTATTTAGCCTTTCTATTCCTTTCGCAGCTTGGATAGCGGTCAAGTATTTTGTCCCCCTTTATAGAAATCTCCAAAGCGAATCCGCTTATTATTACCTAGAAACGCGTTTTGGTTCCTGGGCTAGAGTTTATGCTTCCATTTGTTACTTATTGACTCAGCTGGCAAGAATGGGAGCAATCATGTACTTGCTGGCTTTGCCGATGAATGCTTTATTCGGATGGAGCATCCCTATTATTATCATCTGTACAGGAATTAGCGTGATGGTTTATGCCATGCTAGGTGGGATCGAAGCAGTGATCTGGACAGATGCTATTCAAGGGATAGTCTTGATTGGAGGCGCTTTGCTGTGTCTTGTAGTGATCTTGTTTTCTATGCCAAATGGACCTGGAGAAGTGATTACTATCGCTGCCGAAGCAAATAAATTCAGTTTGGGAAGCTTCAAATTCAATTTCGTAGAATCAACGTTTTGGATGATTTTGATCTATGGGCTCTTTATTAACCTGCAGAATTTTGGGATAGATCAAAGTTACATTCAGCGCTATATCAGCGCCAAATCAGAGAAGGAAGCAGTGAAATCCACTTGGTTGGGAAGCTTACTTTATGTGCCAGTTTCCTTGTTGTTTTTCTTTATTGGAACTGCTCTTTTTTCCTATTACCAAGCTTTTCCAGAGCTTCTGCCAGCGGAGTTGAAGCTGGCTGAGAATGCCGATAAGGTATTTCCATATTTCATTGTATCGGGGCTTCCGACGGGGGTGACAGGCATATTGATTGCTTCGATTTTTGCAGCAGGTATGAGCACTGTTTCTACGAGTATCAATAGCTCAGCGACGGTCTTTCTTTCAGATCATTATCGCAAATACATTTACAAAAACGCCACTGAGAAGCAATCCATGCGCGTGCTTTTAGTCAGCTCATTCGTGATGGGTGGTCTCAGTATCGTGGTTGCTTTAGCGTTTAATGGAGTGACAAGTGCCTTAGAAGCTTGGTGGGCGCTTTCGTCGATTTTTAGTGGTGGGATTTTAGGCTTGTTTTTACTGGGTTTTGTAGTAAAAAAGGCCTCTAGCAAAGCAGCAGCAATCGGCGTGTTGTGCGGTGTTTTGGTTATTGGATGGATGAGTCTTTCAGGGATTTTATTCAAAGGAACTAGTTTGGAAGGCTTTGAAAATACCCTTCATACTAATCTGACAATTGTAATGGGGACACTAACTATTTTTATTCTTGGATTTCTGCTTACTGGTTTTTTTGCAAAACAAGAAGATAGTTTATGATGGGTTTGCCTATTGAAAGCACATGCAATTTCTCCACAAATTGAGTAAAATTAGTCACTGATTTTTGCAGTGAGATTTATGTGAAGCCATTTCCTGACGTAGAAGGTAGCTTTTTGATTTGGTAACTTTTTTGAATAAGTAATTAGTAGGAGCAGTCCTTTCTATGGTCAGCTCTGAAAATTCTTAATCCCAAAATTTTGCTCCAATGAAAATCAATTCAATTCCAAAACAAGATGGTTATTATCTAGAGCCTGTAGCTAATGAGATCATTTGGTTCACTGCAAGAAATAGAAGAGAAGTAAATCTCGAAATAGAGAAGCTGAAGTCTTACGGGTTTGAGACTTTAAGAATAGGGATAGACTGTGCAGAATTTAACACAAAAAAGGGGAGTAAATGGTACGATTGGCTAATCCCTACTTTAGCACAAAGTTTTGAACTTGAGCTTTGTTTTGACAACTTTTCAAAAACCGACGGAATGTCTATCTGCCCGAAACAGGCCTTGCCCGAAATAGTTGAGCATTTTATCCTGAAGCATGGCAAGTACTTCTCAGTGGTTGAATTATGGAGAAACCCTTCCGATCGTAAAAAACAAGATTCTGTAGAGAATATATTTTCCGACGATGTGGTTTTTACAACTACCTGGGCAAAATACTTAGGCAAAAAGGTAAAACTGGGAAAGATTAGACCGATAGATTTTGAATGGATTACTAAACTGATTTCCTCCCAGTTTCTTAAGAATATTGAGTGCTTAGAGATCGATAAGGAAGAAGGGAATTTGTGGGAAACAAATACCAAATTTTATGAAAGAACTTTGAGAAGTCTCTTTCATGCAAAAGGTGTGAGTGCCGAGATTTTTCCTAATGAAAACTCAACTACTTTAAATCAATTGTCAAAGGGAATTGCCTGATTAGAAGTAGCTTTATCAGTTCTTCAATGTGTTGAATTTCAAAGAAGAACTGAATGTTTTTAACTTGAAAAAAAAGGATGTTATGAAATATGAAATAAACACAGTTGCAACAGGACTTAGAAGAATTACTCATTTTTCTGAAGGTTTAACCTCATTTATTGCAGGTTCCTATGTTCTGTCACTTGCACTGACAAATCGAAATGTGGCGCTTAGGGTAGCTCTAGGAATAACTGGAGGTTACCTGATATTGAGAAGTGGCAGCAAGTTCAACGCTGGGAGCTTTGATGATGAGGTGGTGGTTGAAAAGCGATTGGCAAAACCTAAGATTTGATTTATTAAGCAGGTTTTTTGATTCAAAACCAATTGTCTACAGAAAAAATTGGATTAAGAGAGTTCTGTAAAAATGCAAAGTAATGTAACTACGGACAATCTCACTTTTTTATCCTAATAGACTTTTTGAATTGTAGTAGATCATTTGTGTCTAATTTTATAATCGACAAAAAAGGCTAGATTGAGTTAATTCAGTCTAGCCTTTTTTACTATTTGCAGGTTTAGTTTCTTTTTACTTCTCCCACCAAACTTTACTATTGATGTTATCTCCCCCCATTCTGCTGGCGGCATCTTGGTAGTTGGAGTTATTGACTGCCTGCTCTGATTCTGGATACAAATACCTTACAGGGTACTTGTCATCATTTAGATTGTCTGGACCTGGAGTCAAAGCCGGGATCCCCGTTCTTCTGATGTTGAACCAAGCTTCATGACCATTATTGATCAGTGAAAGCCATTTTTGAGTGAGAATCTTAGTCAGGTCATCCGATCCGTCCAAAACAATAGTTGGTCTGCTGAAATAGTCTGCCGGGAGGGAAGTCTTAAAATACTCAAAACTGGCACTGATTCCTTTTTTGTAATAAGCGGAAGCTTCTCCAGAAATATATCCTCGGCTGGCCGCTTCTGCCAAAGCAAACTGGAGCTCCGCATATTGCATAAACTGACCGTCAACACCATTTGGTACATCTCGGAATATTGACCCGAACAGAGAAATATCATTCAGATTGATGCCTTGCTCATTGATAGTTTCCCTGTTCAATCCATTTTGTAAGCCTTTGAATTGCGGGTTTCCAGCAGTGACGCTTTGTTGAGTTGGTTTGTAGAGTGTCATTTGGCGCGGATCATTCCAAGCCTTCAACACGGAGTCCACCGTATACGTCATTCTATGCTCTTGATATAAGCCTAAGGCCGCCTGCGACATGGGCCACTGATTAGGAGCTGAAGCCAAATAAGTCACTACTGCATTGTCCAAATTACTTAGCATCAAGTCATTTTCGGATACCAGAGCCTGCAGTTCTGAGAAGTCAGTGATTCTTTTTGAGATTCTGAGGATGTATCGTACCCGCAAGGAATTCGCAAACCTTCGCCATTTCTCCAAGTTGTTGCCAAACATCATGTCGCCTTGGATACTGGAACTGGTGTTTTTAAGCGTAGCAGATGATTTTCTAAGCAAAGCCAAAATTCCAATTTCAGGATCTAGATAAATCTTTTCCTGAGTATCATAGGCGGGATTATATACTCCAGCTTTGGCTCCTAAAGCTTCAGAATAGGGCACATCTCCCCACATATCTGTCAGCTGCGAAAAAAGATAGGCTTTCATAATATCCGCAACTGCATTGTAGGCTTCGTTGCTAGCAGCATTGGTTTGGATAGATTCTATATCATTCAAGAGTCTGTAGGTTCCATTCCAATATTGTGCGTTGCTACCCATTTCGTAGCGATCAATTCGCTCAAATTCCACACTTGCTGCAAACTGGGTGAGGTAATTTGATAGCCTAAATCCCTGCGTGTAGGTGTTTTCATTCGCAGCCACTGAGATCACATTGGACAAAAGAAACTGCGGTCCAATGGATTCTGGGGAATTAGGATTTGTATTGATTTCCTCAAAACCTTCAGTACATCCAAAAGTAAAAAGTAGCGTTAGGACAGCCGCAGCGGTATATAATTTAGTTAGCTTCCTCATGATTAAAATTCTGTTTTGATGCTAAAGCCAAAGCTTCTGGTAGATGGATAGGACATATCTTCAACACCATAAGTGATGTTTCTGCCTTGCAAGGCATTTAATTCTGGATCGAAATGAGGATTTTCTGTGAAGAGTAAAAGGTTGGATCCTACAAATCCGATTCGTGCGTTTTGGAAGCCAATTTGATTCACCCACTGAAATGGCAAATCATAATAAATACTCAGCTGCCTTAATTTTAAGTATGAAGCATCATATAAAGCACTTGCCTCATTTCCTCTGTCGTAGAAGTTGTTGTAGAAAGTGCTGGCGGGTACCGAAGTGGTGTTGGTGACATACTGAGGATTTTCAGCAGTTCCTACATTCATAAGTCCTTCACCGACCACACCATTTTCTCGTCCGTTCAAGGTCTCTTTCAGCACACCGGAAGTACTTCCCAAAGCTTTTGTTCTCGAAACTACTGTTCCGCCTTGTCTCCAGTCAAATACAAAACTCAGTTCTACACCTTTATATCTAAACTGATTGCTCAATCCCATGAAAAAATCAGGATTATAGTTTCCCAATAATCTCAACTGCCCATCTTGGATAGGTAAACCATTTGCACCATAAATGATTTGACCTTCAAATTCCTTAAATCCAGAGCCATACATGTCTCCAATTCTTCCGCCTTTTTTCGCGATGTAAAAAACAGAATTGGAACCACCCGAACCTGCAAAAACGCTAGCTTCACCAGTTACGTATTGATCTACTCCCTCAGGAAGTTGGGTTACTTTGGAGATATATTTTGTAAAATTCAATCCTATGTTCCAGCTAAAATTTCCTTTTTGAATCATCAGAGATTTCAGACTTGCTTCCAATCCTCTTGTTTGAACTTCACCACCGTTCTCGATGATATTGCTAAATCCTGAAGAAGTAGAAATCGGTCTTCCGATGATCTGGTCAATGCTAGTGTTTTGATAAACTGAAACATCTGCAAGTACTCTGTCTTTCCATAATCCAATCTCAAATCCGGCTTCCAATGAGGTAAGCCTTTCGGGTTTGAGGTCCGGGTTATTCAATACCGTTCCATTGGTCACGCGGGTAAATGATCCATAGTTTTGGTTAAACTGAAAACTGTTGTTCAGCTGATATGGATCAGTGTCATTCCCCACGCTGGCGACGTTGAATCGAAGAATTGCGCTGGATATTGTTTCTGAGAGTTTGAGACTATTTGAGAAAGCATAACTGAAACCAGCTGAATAGTATGCAAAGGAATTATTGCCTTCTGGTAAGGTGCTGCTCCAGTCATTTCTCAGCGTCAAATCCAAAAATAGGGAGGAGTTCAAACTGATATTTCCAAAAGCATAAACTGAATTGATTCGCTTTTCGAAGATCTGGCTGCTTCCTCGTAACGGCACTCTGGAGTTTTCAAGTGTATAGATTCCTGGGAGGGCCAGTTGATAAGCTTCTGTGTAGGAGTAATTTATTTTTTGGTCCAAACGATTTGCGCCAGCTGAAACAGAGTAGGAAACTCTTGAATTCACTGCGTCAGCATAGGTCAAAAGGATGTCAGTATTCCGCTCGGAGAATTTCACCTGATCTTCTCTATATCCTCCATAGACTCTTCTATTGGTACTAAATGCGCGCTTAAACTTCCTAAGATCGCCGTAAGTATCCATCCCAGATCGTACTCTCAAACTCAACTTGTCTGTAAAATCATAAGTCAGTGCGAGATTCCCCAAAACCCTATTTTTGTTGAAACTATTAGTGTTTTCAAAGAGCGTCAGGTAAGGATTGGTCAGCCAGAGGTAATTGAAATCATAATGCTGGATGCCTTTTTGACCAGCTTGCCAATAGTCCCTAAGGGAGGCTATGTTGGTTTGTCTTCCAGTCCAGTTGAAACCATATTGTACGTTTTCATAACCGTATCCCAGATTTGGGCGGTTATTACTTCTTGAGTTCACATAGTTTGCAAAGAGGTCAACCCGTAGTTTGTCAACCAACTGCTGATTCAGACTGATCGCAAGACCATCCCGCTTCAAATCTGTATTGGGAAGAATACCTTCATTTCTCAGATTGCTGTAGGAAAGTCTAGCTCCACCTTTTTCATTTCCCGCATTGATGGAAATGTTGTTTTGAGAAGTGACGCCTGTTCGGTAGAAATCACGCACATTATCTGGGTTTGAAACCCAAGGAGTAGGGGTGATCTCAGTGAAAGTTCCGTTTGGAAAAGTTCTGCTAATCACGTCTCCACCACGTACTGGATTGCCATTGATATCCACAGAAGGAGAGTCAAACTGGGCAATCAATTCTCCCTGGTCCAATTTGGGACCATAGCTGGAAATCCCGCCATCATTCACACCCGCACCGATTCCATTTTGGAAACTGTATTTTCCATTTGATCCCCCGCCATAAACATTTTGATAATCAGGAAGCGTAAGCAATCCATCAAAAGTCAATAAGCTACTGGTAGATACTCCAATCCCCGGTTTCATTGTTCCTTTTTTAGTAGTGATAAGCACCACCCCATTTGCTGCTCTAGCTCCATAAAGTGCTGCTGAACCGGGTCCTTTCAAAATGGTCACAGACTCAATGTCATCTGGATTGAGATCTGCAGCGCCATTTCCAAAATCAACTTCCTGAATATTCGCTCCATCGTTGAACAAGGCTGATGTGATTTGCTCATTGCTGATAGGAACGCCATCGACTACAACCAAAGCTTGGTTATTTCCAGAGATTGAATTCTCTCCACGGATCACAATTCTAGATGAAGAGCCAACACCAGAGGATCCATTTGTGACTTGAACACCTGCGATTTGACCCGAAAGGGCATTGATTAAATTAGTCTGAGGCACGTCGCTTAATTCTCTGCTGCCAATTGTGGTGACGGCAGAAGAAAGGGATTGCTTTTCACGACTGATTCCCAAAGCAGTAACTACAAATTCACTCAGGTCTTCTGTGGAATCTTCGAGGATGATCTTGCTGTTGAACTGACCATTGATGATCTCGACAGTTGTGGTTTGAAAGCCTACAAAACTAATTCTCAGGCTTAGATTTTTGGCCTCAGAACTGATCCTGAACTTGCCATCTACATCAGAGATAGCTACGTTTTTGGTTCCGAGTTCTGCGATAGTTGCACCGGGAATTGCCAATCCATTTTGATCTTGGATGGTTCCTTGGTAGACATTGTTCTGCCCGTAAGAGAGAAAGCAGACAAAGAGTAATAGTGTGGTATAGATGAATTTCATTTAATGATTGTTCAAAATAAATCCGCTCGACAAGCATTTATCCGATGAAAAACATCGGTGTGCTGTCGATAAAAGAAAAGTAAAAGCAGAAAGTAGAGCTAGGTGATTAGCTGAGAAAAGCGGGCGGTGCCCTCAGTGGGTTGTCTTTTGAGATGAAAACCTCTTTGAAAAATGTCTTTTTAGCTTGTGAATAAGCTAAAATAGATCTGATAAGCTGAAGTATAAATTGAGTGAAATCTGTGGATTCCGAATATTCTTTGAACCTAGCAAGCGAATCAAAATCATCGATATCAATCAGGTATTCTAATTGGGAAACATGGTCATTTTTAGCGCAAGACCAAGATTTCAGGGCATGATGTAAGCTGTCACTATTCCAAGGTAGATCGGCAAATGAATTCTTGTCAAAGCCTTTTCGTGAAAGTGCAATCAAATAATTGCCTCCATCTTCTGCAGGTCCTAGAATAGTTTCAGAATTTAGGAATTCTTCCTTCGCTCGTAAAATGTGCGAAGAATCCAATCCTGGGATATCATTTCCTATTGAAATTACTTGATCAAATCCTTCTTTGAAAAGCGAATCAAATGCTTTTGCATAGCGCTCACCAAACGTCTTTCCCTCTTGCTCATGATCGAAAATCCAGAAAGTAGGCAATCCGGACTGAGCTGCAATTTCTTCGGTGTTCTCCTGGAGTCTTGCAAAAAGTTCCAGTGATTTTCTGAAATGAGCTTTTCCAAATACAGCTTTTTTTCCTGCCTGAATTTTCGGACAGATGGCATAAACCATCAGGGCTGTTTTGGATGAGTGTTGCATCTGTTCTTAATTAACTATTACTCTTTGAAGACTAATATCTGCTAAAATGGTTTTGATGGTTTTCTAACTTATTCGACAAAGCTTGCAATCAATTTCTGATGGAATTCAGGTACTACTTGATAACAGTATTTGATAGGATATCCCTCTCCCTTATCACAAATAAGGTATTGCTTGAAAGTATCTTTTTCGTTTCCCTTAATGGTGTCATCAATGTGAATTTCTAGTCTGGCATTCAAAGGTTCGGAAATGATGTCTTCTGGACTGATCATATAATGACTCGCCAAAACATCGAAAGGATTGAATCCATCTGCACCCTGACTAATCCACTGCGCTAACCATGGACGGGAATTTTCAGCGAGCCACTGAGATCCTTTATCTGCTTTAGCCAGTGCATTTAAGTCCTGTTCCTTTACCCAAACTAGATTTGAGATTTCAAAAGGACAAAGCGTAACCGGAACCTTATTTTCAAACATGATTCGAAATGCATCATTGTCCAAATCAAAATTCAGATCCTTTGCCTGATTCCCTTGGTTTCCTATAGAGAAGTAGTCTGTGTGCTTTCTTCTACCAGCTACCAGCACAACTTCCTCGATTTGGGAGCTAAGTTCTGGATAAAGCAAAAGTAAAAGTCCCACATTTGTTGCAGGACCTACAGCCATAATCCTCATTTTTTGCTTTCTGAGTGCAACTGCCAAAGCTTCTACCGCTTCGTTCGTTTCAATTTTGCTTAGGTTAATAGCTTCTCCAGCGCCTTTATATACCGGGATTTTGCTTGAAGCAAATTCCTCATTCATGTAATTACTAATTCGATAGGCATCATCGATTCGTGTATTTCCAAAAACAGCGCTGATCCCTACGATTTCTACTTTGTCGGATTTCATCAGTTGCAAGACAGCATATCCATCGTCCACATCAGAGAACCCCGGTCGGGAATACCTTTTCATTCCCACTGCCAAATCAGTATCTATCCAGATAGGTCGTTTGACAGCTTCCTCAACTTCAGTAGCACTCGTTGTTGCAGAGACTGATTCAAGTGGAGTTTTTTCTCTTGTCTCAGTCATCTTAGTCAATGAACTGAGGATCAGAAATATAAAAAGGAGGGAATAACTGAAGGTTAATCGCATGATGTGTAATTCAAGGTGGGGTCAGGTATAAAAGCTGTGAAACAAATATTCTATGAGCTTATTTATCCTGATTTACGAGTTTAGAAATACTTTGGATTAGTAAGTGAAATTAAAATTGCTTTCTGTCTTTGAGATGACATTTAGAACTGGGTGAGAAAAGCTTTTACGAAGCTACTCATAGAACTTGATGCATCAATGGTGTTTTAATTTAAATGATTTCTGTAGCGAAGAATGTAAAGAATCTAGTGAGTTTTAAGATTTTCTTTAAATAATAGTTGTAAATCTTTTATCTCCGCTATTTTTATAAGTATGCTATAATTTACTCTACTAAAGCTACTTTTTTAATGGCAAAGATTGTTTTCGGGTGTTTCCTTTCATTTGTTTTTTCTATCAATTTTGCGAATGCCCAATATTCTCGATTGCTTCATAAATCACACTGGGAGCAGACAGAAGCTTTAAGTGATCTTTACGATGATATCATAGAGGCAAAAGTAGCCAGGCCAATCTTTGAGGATACACTGGCAGGAATGAAAAAGCTTGCTATTCTGGAAAAGGATGAGGTTCTGCAGATGGAAGCGGACTTTTTGGAGCTGAGCTATGAGCTATTGGTGGAATATCGAAATGCGGACCGCATGATTGCTTTTCAAAAGGAACAGGAGAAAAATGGCAATATCTACTTCGCCTGTAGGGCTGCCGAAGCTATTTCCAAATCCTATTGGTATGCCAAAGACTATGAAAAGACGCTTTTCTGGCACCTTCATTTGGATGAATTGATGAAGGAAGTGTCCATTGACGAGTTTCCCGAGAAAGCGATTTTTCTTACAGGAATAGGAAGTGATTACCGTTATTTTGGAGATTATAAGAAAGCAATTTCCTATTTCAAGCGTGTCACTGATTTCCCGGTAAAGGATATTTATATTAATGCATGGCGACATTCCATGAATAATATGGGGTATAGCTACAGGCAGCTCGGTCAGTTGGATAGCTCCGATATTGCATTCAATAGATTATTGGTTCATGCTGCGGAAACTTCCGAACAATGGGTTGGAATAGCTTCGGGAAATATTGGCTATAATCATTACCTGAAAGGGGAGTTTGATGAGGCCATACCTTTTTTGATGAGCGATGTAGAGATTGCTGAAACCTACAAAGATTTTGGTTTGGCTGCCCAATCCTGCATTCCTCTAGCTGACATTTATATACAAAAAGACCAACTTAAATTGGCTAAGGAGTTTATAGACAAGTCTACTGACTATATAGAACTAACTGGCCAGACAGATAGATTTCGACACTTATACCCCGTGATGAGCAAATGGGAAACGGCGATGAGTAACGCTCAAAAAGCTCAGGAATATCTGGATTCTTCGCTTGTTTTCAATAAAAGATACAATGAGAAATTCAGTGCTCTCCAATTGATGCGAGCAGATCAAACTATCAAAGCGAGTCAAAAGGAGCAGGCAATACAGAAATTAAGTGATGAAGCTAGAAGAAACAGGATCGTAAGAAATTCTATCATTGGAGGTTTGCTGCTGGTGGTGATAGCTGGCTTAATCATCAATCATTCTCAGCAACAAAAGAACCAGGTGCAGAGGAATCTGAATGAAATGAAGCTGAAGCAGGCCCAACAGGATTTGGATAATGCCAAAAATCTCCTGAAAAGCTATACCAATAAGATTCATAGCAATTCCAAAATAATTAGCTCGATAGAAGACTCGGAGCCTTCTGATGAGCAAACGGAAATTCTTTTAAATCTGAAAGCAAGTACGATCCTAACCGAAGAGGATTGGGGAAATTTCCAGATTCAATTCAATAAAATTTTCCCTGGCTTGATTGAAAATTTGCAATCCTTAAGTTTCAACATTTCTCCTGCAGAAATGAGATACCTGCTTTTGCTCAAATTAAAATTGCAGAACATTGAGATAGCTCATGCCTTGGGCATTTCACCTTCTTCACTTAGAGTGACCTGGCATAGGTTGCGCAAGAAGCTGGAATTGGACAAAGATTTTCAACCAAGTCAAATTCATAATGAGCTCTTTTCAGAGCTGTAAGACCACTTTTTGGACGATGTAACGCTTTTGTAACGCTTTACAACCCCCTTTTTAGCAGCCTCAAGCTATGTTTGACATAGATTTTTCACTATGAGGCAAATTTCGAAACGTACCATTTTCTTTTGGGGAGCAATTTTTTTATTGCTGTCTGCCGTGGCTTTGGTCTTTCGTTTTTATGAGCTGAAAGAGGAGAAAATTCAAGAAGAAATACAAACACTTGAATCGCAACATAGATAAAGATCATGAAATCGAGGATGTCGGAGGAGACATACAGAGGGATGATTATTCACGCTGCGAGATTTCATGTGACCACTAAAAAACAATCTAAACACATGAAACAATTCAATTTTTTTCTAGCTGCTTTTTTACTGATTCTGTCAAATTCCTTCCTGACAATCGCTCAGGATTATCAGCCATCTCATTCCAATAAATCAGTTTCGGAGGTTGAATTATCTGGGCAAAAGGAAAAGATTTTAGAAACTGATAATTACGCGATCGGTTCTAAGCTTTCCTATATCATTAATCAGGGGCAGTGGGATGGGGAAGTGCTTTTCATGGCAAATGGTGCGGGATTCCGACTTTGGGTAACTCAGAAGTCATTGGTGTATGAATTTATGGCTTCCAGTGCAAGTGATAGTACGATGTTAGGACATGTAGTCAAAATGAATTTTGACCTAGCCCAAGCAGGTTACATTTCTGCAGGTAAGGAAAGCTCAGGTGTAGTAAATTTTTTTAATGGCAGCGATCGTAGTAAATGGATTGAAAAGGTGCCCCAGTTTGGAGAAATCACGCTCTCAGAGTTGTACGACGGTATTTCCCTGCGATTGTATGGGGAAAATGGTATGCCTAGATATGACCTCATCGTGGAGCCTGGAGCAGATTTATCACAGATTAAATTCTCGCTGGACGGAGCGGAAAATGTTTTGCTAAATCAAGCAGGAGATTTGAGTTATTTGACTTCACTCGGAGAAATAAGGCAAACGGATTTATTCACCTATCAGGTGGTAGATGGGGTGAAGCAGGAAGTTGCTTCTGCTTTTTCCGTCAAGGAAAATGGTCAGGTGGGCTTTGAAATAGGAAGTTATGATAACCAATTGCCGCTGATTATTGATCCGTTGATTTACAGTACGTTCATCGGGACTCCTTCAACAACGATTCCGGGTGCTTCAAGTGGAGTTTTGAAAGTGGAAGATGGTTTCGTTTACTTATCAGGTATTACTTCCTCTACTACTTATCCTACCACAGCGGGGGCTTATCGTACCGATTTGTCGGAAGGCAGCTCTGCTCTTTATGTTACCAAGTTGAATAAAACTGGTACTGATTTAATCTACTCCACTTTTTTGGGAGAAGGGGCGGTTTTTATGTTGGGGGATATGGCCGTGGAAAATGGGTTTGTTTACTTATCCGGTACAGCGTATGATGAATTCCCAACCACTGCCAATGCCTATCAGGAGAGTTTTTCAGATGGAGGTAAAATTTTTCTATTCAATGATCCAGAAACTGACGAGCCATTTGAGGATTTTGATCCACCTATTTTAAGTGATTTAAGTAACCCCACAGATGCATTTGTGACCAAGTTGGCACTGGATGGAGGAAGTTTAGTGTATAGTACCTATTTGGGGGGTGCAGGCGTAGATTATGGCAATGCGATCACAGTTGAAAATGGGGTTGTTTTTGTGACAGGTGGATCAGGACCGCAGAAGGAAACACAAGTTCCATTTCCAACTACTGCCAATGTTTATCAGCGTGAAAATGGTTTTGGGTTTTTAAGGTCGGGCAGTGAAGTTGAGGATTACTTTTTCAACCTAACCGCCCAATATTTTACTGATGTTTTTGTCAGTAAGTTGTCGCAGGATGGTTCCCAACTTCTGTACAGCACATTGATCGGTAACGAAGGAGCAGAAATGGCGTATGACCTAACTGTCAAAGATGGAAGTCCCATTTTATCAGGTACTTCAAATTTAAATTTCCCCACTACTCCGGATGCTTTTATGCCAGATTCCCGGGGAGGAAATGATCTTTTTCTACTCCGAATGAATGAATCTGCTACCGAATTGGAGTATAGCACCCTCATAGGGACTTCAGGTGAGGAGATGCTGACTAAAATGGAACGGGATGAAGATGATTTATACTTGTTGGGCACAACAGATCTAGCTGCAGATTTTCCCAATACGCCCGGATCTTACCAAGATTCCAAAGCCGACTTCAGAGTGCCTTATTTGATGAAATTTTCTAATCTGGGCGAAAATTTGGTCTTCAGCACCTTTGTGGGATCCTTGGTGAATGGGGCAGATGAGTTTACAGATCTAAAGGTAGAAAATAGAATTCCTTATTTGGCAGGGCAAACTACCCATCCTGGCTTTTTTACCACACCCGGAGCCTACCAAGAGACCTATATTGAGGGAGCACTTTCCCAAGCATTTGTGATGCAGGTCAATCCTACGGGGGAAAATTTAACTTATAGCACACTGTTTGGTGGAGGCGCTACTTATGCCAATTCGGTTGGAGTAGAAAACGGTATCATTTATTTAAAAGGGTATTCGCTTACGTTGGGTTTTCCTGTTACAGATGGGGCATACAACGAAGCCTTGGATGTTCCTGTGGGTACCTTTGCGATATTGGACTATGTTACTGCCTTTGATTTTGGTATTGGGCAACATGAACTTGGCGCTCCTTCCTTAATTTCTCCGGCCAATCTAGCGTCTAAAATCCCTATTAGGCCTTCTTTCAGTTGGGAGCCAGCGAGCAATGCTACTAGTTCTGCCACTCCAGATTACCATGATTTTCAAGTTTCGACTACGGAAGATTTCTCTTCAGAGGTAATTCCGAGAATAGCTTCTGCTGAAGGGACACTTAATTTGAACGTTGATCTGGGTTTTGGTACTAAATATTATTGGAGAGTCCGGGGAGTAAGTGCCCTAAGTACAAGCGAATGGTCTGAGACATTTTCATTTGTTACCGCTCCTTCCAAAGTTGGAGACGGTACCGAAGCAAACCCATGGGAGATTGCAACTCCAGAGCAGTTGCATGCAGTGAGAAGTTACCTGTCAGACCATTTCAAAGTCGTCGCAGATATTGACTTGTCGGAAGTTACCCGGGAAGGGGGAAAGTATTGGAACGACGGAGTAGGTTGGTCGCCTATAGGAGATGGAAGTGCTCCGTTTACTGGCAGTATCTCTGGCGGAGGATTCGCTTTGGATGGAGCATATATCAATAATTCAACAGCTAATAATGTCGGGATTTTTGGAGTGATTAAAAATGGTTCTGTCAACAGACTTGCAATCCTGAATCCTGAGATTAGCGGAGGAACTGTCGTTGGAGCTTTGGCGGGATTAGTGGTTGGAGGAACAATTCAGGAGTGCTACGCTTTTGAAGGATCTATGTCTGGAGACTTTTTCGTAGGTGGTTTGATTGGGGTTTTGCAGAACTCGGCTTCCCTTCTGGAGAATTCCTACAGCTACCTTGAAGTGAGACAGAAAATTGACCCGATCCCATCTGGAGGCGGTTTGGTAGGAAACACTCAAGCAGGCATTATCAGAAATGTTTACTCTTTATCAACAGTTGCTGGAGAACCTGTAAACAATGGGGCGGTTTTAGGTACAGGAAGCCCAGCTGTTGTTCAATCGTATTTCAACTCAGAGCTAGCTGGTCCGGATAATGAAAAGGGTATAGGGCTTACTTCTGCTGCCATGAGAGAGCAATCTTCCTTTGAAAACTGGGATTTTGCGGACGTCTGGAAGATTGAAGAGGATCGCTCTTTCCCTGTATTGATCCATAACGAACAAATTCCTGCGCCAGGTCTTTTGGATGGAATGCCTGATCTCAACAACATACTCTATGTGGATCAGTCGGTAGTCGGTGGCCTAGAGAATGGAAATTCTTGGGAGAATGCTTTCCTCAATCTTCAATCGGCGTTGAATTATGCAGCCATTTTTTGGGAGGGAAAAGAAGAAGTGTTGAAAATTTATGTGGCGAAGGGAGCCTATTTCCCGACTGATGATTCGGATGCTTCTATTACTTTTCAGTTGATCAATAATGTCTCCGTCTATGGAGGGTTTCCCTCTGGAGGAGGGAATTTCGAAGCTCGGGATTGGGAGGCGAATCAGACTATTCTTAGTGGTGATATTATCAATAGGACCACTATAATTAGTGATAATGCTTATACTATTCCAACTGGAAATTCTCTCCACGTAGTGACTGGGTCAGGCACAGATCAAACAGCTAGTTTGGATGGTTTCTTTATCACTGCTGGCTATGCGATTGGAGATGGAAGCTTGAGCGATGGAGCTGGGATGCTCAATGAAAACGGAAGTCCAAGTCTATCTAATCTGATTTTCATCGGCAACCGATCCAGCAGATATGGTGGAGGGATGGCAAATTTGGAAAACAGTTCGCCGGCGCTTACCAATGTAATATTCGAGTCCAATGTAGCCACTAACGCTGGTGGAGCAGTTTACAACAATTTGAGCAGTCCGGATTTTACTCAGGTAAGGTTTATCAAAAATCTGTCTTCCATCAATGGGGGTGGAATGTACAATCAAAGTTCCAGTGCACCGCGAATGACAAACGTGGATTTTATAGGCAATGAAGCAAGAGGAGGAGTGGGTACAGGCATCGTTGGTGGTGGAGCCCTTTACAATTCTTCGGATGGCGTCATGATTTTGACGAATGTAAGATTCAGTGGAAACAAAGCAACCAACAGCAACGGCAGAGGGGGAGCTATCCTAAACAATGGAGCAAGTCCGATTTTGACCAATGTCTCCATCAGCGGAAATGCTGCTTATTCTGGAGGAGGTGTCTATAATACTTCGCTGGCTTCGCAACCAAAAATCAGGAACTCGATCATTTGGAACAACAAAACAAATGCAGGTGTAGAAACGGCAACTTCGAGTTTGTATGATTTCAATAACTCAAGTTCTGAAGTGAGCTATAGCTTGATTCAGGGGGTAAACCCAGCGGGAGAAGGCAATCTAGATGGGACGGATGCTGCAAATGATCCCTTGTTCATAGAGGCAATTACGGATTTTAATACGCTGACCTCGGTTACTGGAGACTTCAGAGTGGAAACCAATTCTCCAATTAAGAATAAAGGGAGTAATCAATATTTTGATGCCAGTCAATCGCCGGATTTAAGTGAGGTGACTACCGATCTGGATCTTGGAAAAAGAATTATAGGCAACGTGGACTTGGGCGCTTATGAGTTTCAAGAAGAGCTGATTGAATTGACAATCACAGTTGCCTCAGGTCAATCCAAAACGTTTGGCGAGGCTGATCCTGATTTCTTATATGAATCAAGCTTACCAGAAGTTTTACTAACTGGAAATCTCGATAGAGTTCCCGGTGAAGCTCCTGGTGCCTATCAAGTTACACAGGGAAGTCTTAGAGCTCCGGATGCTTATCAAGTGGTTTTTGTGGGTGCAGAGTTTGAGATATCAAAAATGGTTTTGATAGGAATTGAATTGAATGACCAGAGTTTTGCATTTGATGGCTCAGAGAAATCTTTGACAGTTGGAGGTTTATTGCCAGAGGGAGCTATTATTGATTTTATTAACAACTCTCGGACAATTGTGGGAATTCAGGAAGTGACTGCTACGATCAGTGGTGATAGCTTCATTACCTTAGTGTTGAAAGCGAATCTTGAAATTTCTCCTGGAGAAATCGAAGGTATCACTTTGGACAATAAGAGTTTTCCATTCGATGGTTCTCCAAAATCACTGGAATTAACAGGCGCTCTTCCTGAAGGCACCTCTGTTGAATTCACTAATAACTCAAGAACAGAAGAAGGAACGCAAGAAGTCACTGCTACCATCACTGGAAGTAATTATATCACCAAGGTTTTAAGGGCAGATTTGACAATTTCAGAATCGAGAGCCCTGGAAGTTACAGTAGAAAAAGAGAATCCTTCTGCATACGGAGCGATGGATGGAGCAATCACATTACTTATTGAAGGAGGTGTGCAGCCTTATACTGTTACATGGATTCAACCTGTCGGACCTGGACCAGTTTTAACTGGCCTTGGTGCAGGGCTCTATGAATATTTGGTGGTGGATATACAGGGATTGGAATTCAGATCTTCAGTAGAGTTAATCCATCCTAAATCCACAACTATGCAAAGTGAATTTATTGCGGACCCTTCTACCAATTCATGCGAACTTCCTTTTACAGTCAATTTTACAGACCGTTCTAGTCTGCCTGAATGGTGGAAATGGGACTTTGGTGATGGTACAATACTAGGATCCGGTGATGATCCTTATCTAAAAAATCCAACCCACACCTACACTGATTTTGGGGATTATACTGTCAAATTAGCGATCCAAGACACTAATAGTGGTGAATGGTTTATCAGTAGTAAAATCATACGAGTTCTAGGGGTTGCGGCGGAATTTAATTCTGATATTGATCATGGCTGCGGGCCTCTTTCTGTGCAGTTTACCGATCAGTCCAAGGGTGCAGTTAGTTGGCTTTGGGATTTTGGTGATGGAAATACATCCTCCGACCAAAACCCTGCGCATACCTATGACCTTCCAGGGAGATATTCGGTCAAATTAACAACTACCTCCGAAAATGGTTGCATTGATACGGAGATTAAGTCAGACTTTATTCAAGTAATTGGGCCAAAAGTTGATTTCTTGAGCAATGTGACAGCTGGTTGCGGACCTCTTACTGTTGCATTTACCGATAACACATACAGTGGCTCACCAATTGTAAGCTATTTATGGAATTTTGGTGACGGGACTTCTTCAAGGTCTGCAAACCCTTCTCACACCTATACTCAGGTAGGTAGCTATACTGTTTCTTTACAAGTTTCTGTTCTTGATGGTTGTTCCAATACACTCATAAAAAGTGAATTGGTTAGAGTGGGAGGTCCTAAAATCTCCATAGCTAAAACTGATGTGTCTTGTAATGAAGGTGCTGATGGAACTGCAACTGTTTCAATAGAGGAAGGAACTGGGCCGTTTACTTATGAATGGACTCCTTATGGTGGTTCCGAAGCAAGTGCTACTGGACTCAGCGCAGGAAATTATGAAGTACAGGTTACCGATGGAAATGGATGTGTTTCTATTGAAAATGTTACTATTGACCAACCTGATCCATCAGAAGTGACAACGGTTTCGGCTTCAGCAGTTACGTTCTCTAGTGCGATTCTTGGTGGTTCGATAATTAGTTATGGAGTCGATTGTGAATCGGAAATAGGTGTGGTTTATTCTATGGATAAATTGCCGGAATTGACAGATTCGAAGGTCCTGATGTCGGTGAATTCCGGAGCATTCAGTGCAGAAATCACGGGCTTGAGTATTAATACTACGTATTACGTCAGAGCTTTTTTTACTAATGTAAATGGTGAAGCGACTTATGGTAACGAGATAGAATTCACTACTGCGAAGAAGGAACTTGTAATTACACCGGATGAAAATCAGAGTAAAAGTTTTGGCGACGCCGATCCGGAGTTCACCTATTCTGCAACAGGATTTGCCGGGGACGATGAGGCAGAAGATGTAATGGAAGGTTCTCTTTCTAGAGCCACTGGAGAATCGGTTGGAACTTATGAAATCGAACCTGGATCGCTGAACGCTGGAGCCAATTACACGATATCTTTTGGATCAGGAACTCTGTTTACTATAACTCCAGCCAAAATTGAAGAGATAACATTCTCGGAAGCCAGCTTCACTTACGACGGCACAGAACAAAGCCTTGAGATCACAGGCGACTTGCCAGACGGAACCTCGGTAGAATACACCAACAACGGCAGAACAGGTGCCGGAACCCATGAAGTAACAGCGACGATCACAGGATCGAACTTCACCACGCTAGAACTGAAAGCAGACCTGACGATCACTCCGGCGACGGTGACAGTAAGGGTAGATTCTGGTCAAAGCAAAGTCTTTGGCGAAGCTGATCCGGAATTGACTTACACGAATTCCACGTTGGTGGAAGGGAATACAATTGAAGGTTCTCTTTCTAGAGCCGCAGGAGAATCGGTTGGAACTTATGAAATCGAACTTGGATCGCTGACTGCAGGAGCCAATTACACGATATCTTTTGCATCAGAAACTCTGTTTACTATAACTCCAGCCGAAGTTGAGGAGATCACATTCTCGGCAGCCAGCTTCACCTACGACGGCACAGAACAAAGCCTTGAGATCACAGGCGACTTGCCAGACGGAACATCGGTGGAATACACCAACAACGGCAGAACAGGTGCTGGAACCCAGGAAGTAACGGCGACCATCACAGGATCGAACTTCACGACGCTAGAACTGAAAGCAGATCTGACGATCACTCCGGCGACGGTGACAGTAAGGGTAGATTCTGGTCAAAGCAAAGTCTTTGGCGAAGCTGATCCGGAATTGACTTACACGAATTCCACGTTGGTGGAAGGGAATACAATTGAAGGTTCTCTTTCTAGAGCCGCAGGAGAATCGGTTGGAACTTATGAAATCGAACTTGGATCGCTGACTGCAGGAGCCAATTACACGATATCTTTTGCATCAGAAACTCTGTTTACTATAACTCCAGCCGAAGTTGAGGAGATCACATTCTCGGCAGCCAGCTTCACTTACGATGGCACAGAACAAAGCATTGAGATCACAGGCGATCTGCCAGACGGAACCTCGGTGGAATACACGGGCAATGGCCGAACCAATGCCGGAACGCAGGAAGTAACGGCGACGATCACAGGATCGAACTTCACGACGCTGGAACTGAAAGCAGAACTGACGATCACTCCGGCGACGGTGACAGTAACGGTAGATTCTGGTCAAAGCAAGGTCTTTGGCGGAGCTGATCCGGAATTGACTTACACGAATTCCACATTGGTGGAAGGGAATACAATTGAAGGTTCTCTTTCTAGAGCCGCAGGAGAATCGGTTGGAACCTATGAAGTCGAACTTGGATCACTCAACGCTGGAGCCAATTACACGATCTCTTTTGCGTCAGGAACTCTGTTTACTATAACTCCAGCCGAAGTTGAGGAAATCACATTCTCGGCAGCCAGCTTCACTTACGACGGCACAGAACAAAGCATTGAGATCACAGGCGATCTGCCAGACGGAACCTCGGTGGAATACACGGGCAATGGCCGAACCAATGCCGGAACGCAGGAAGTAACAGCGACGATCACAGGATCGAACTTCACGACACTAGAACTGAAAGCAGACCTGACGATCACTCCGGCGACGGTGACAGTAACAGCAGATTCTGGTCAAAGCAAAGTCTTTGGCGAAGCTGATCCGGAATTGACTTACACGAATTCCACGTTGGTAGAAGGGAATACAATTGAAGGTTCTCTTTCAAGAGCCACTGGAGAATCGGTTGGAACCTATGAAATCGAACTTGGATCGCTGACTGCGGGAGATAACTACACGATCAACTATATCGGAGCTGATTTTGAGATCACGAAAGCGACGCTAAATATCACAGCAGATGCAGGTCAGACGAAGATCTATGGAGAAGCGGATCCTACCTTCACATATTCAGCTATCGGATTCCAAAACGAAGATGATGAGTTTACCTTGACAGGAGGGTTGAGTAGAGTTATGGGTGAAAATGTAGGTGATTATGCCATAAACCTAGGTACAATGAATGCCGGTGGAAACTATTTGATCAACTTTACTTCAGCGGAATTTGTGATTACACCTCGAACACTCAATGTAATGGCAAGTCCAAATCAGGCTAAAGTTTATGGCTTTTCTGATCCCGAACTTGCGTACACAGCCAGTAATTTTGGTGCCGGAGATACTGCAGCAACACTGACAGGTGTTCTTTCCAGAAATTCCGGCGAAAACGTTGGACTGTATCCAATCAATTTAGGGAGTTTAAGTGCAGGACTAAACTACACCATCGACTTTACTTCTGCTGAATTTGAAATTGCCACCAAAGTATTGAACGTAACTGCTGAAGCGGGCCAGAGTAAGGTGTTTGGGACTTCAGATCCTGACTTTACGTACAGGGTGAATGGTTTTGAAAATAGAGATAATAATTCGATACTCACTGGGACACTAGCGAGAGCCGCAGGTGAAAATGTAGGAAGCTTTGCAATCAACCTGGGTACATTGAGTGCTGGTGCAAACTATGCCATCAATTACCTTGGTGCTGACTTTATGATCACTAAGGCAAAGATCTCAGGTATTATCTTCGAAGATCAAACGTTCACTTACGATGGTACTTCCAAGTCACTTGCGATCTCAGGAACGCTTCCTACAGGAACTAGTGTGGCGTACAGCAACAACGGCAGAACGGATGTTGGCACACAGGAAGTTATGGCTACGATCAGTGGATCGAACTATACTACATTGGTATTGACTGCAGACCTGACTGTAATTCCTGCAGCAATCGGAGGAGGTATTACCTTTGAAGATCAAACCTTCACTTACGATGGTACTTCCAAATCACTTGCGATCTCCGGAACGCTTCCGTTAGGAACTAGTGTGGCGTACAGCAACAACGGCAGACCCGATGTTGGCACACAGGAAGTTACGGCTACGATCAGTGGATCGAACTATACTACATTGGTATTGACAGCAGACCTGACTGTGATTCCTGCAGCAATCGGAGGTATTACCTTTGAAGATCAAACCTTCATTTACGATGGTACTTCCAAGTCTCTTGCGATCTCCGGAACGCTTCCGTCAGGGGCAAGTGTAGCGTACAGCAACAACAGCAGAACTGAAGTTGGTACACAGGAAGTCACTGCGATGATCAGTGGAGCGAACTTCACCGAAGTAACCTTAATTGCTGATCTGACTATCAATCCGGCCACTTTGATGGTGATGGCGGACGAAGGACAAGGCAAAGAGTTCGGAATGGAAGATCCAGCATTGACTTATCAGGTTTCAGGACTTCAAGGTGCTGATATCGAATCAATCGTGACCGGAACCTTGTCCAGAGCATCCGGCGAGGAAGTTGGTAGCTATGCGATCATCATTGGGACTTTAGATGCAGGAGCCAATTACACGATTGACTTTATCGGAGCTGACTTTGTAATTACAGAGGAGCCAAATGTCGATAGCGACGGCGATGGAGTTCCTGACAAAGTGGAAGAAGAGCAAGGTACAGACCCTCATGACCCGACGGATTACCCGGATGCCGATAATGACGGAGTCCCGGACTATGTGGAAGAGCAACATGGTACCGATCCGACTAACCCTTCAGACTACCTCGACACTGACGAAGATGGAGTGCCTGACTACGTGGAAACTCAACAAGGAACCGATCCAACAGACGTCTCGGACTTCGAAGATGAAGATGACGACGGAATCCCGGATTATGTCCATCAAAGATCCATTTCTGAGTTTGTAGGTGAAAGCATCGAAGTACGTTGGCGTACGGAAGCTGAGGAACTGAAAGTTCCTACCCAAGTGGTGGCAATGACTCAAATGGGAGCCTTCATCAACGTGCCGGTGATCTGGGATCTGGAAGGTTATGATCCGCTGATGTCAGGTGTTACCCAGTACTTGGGCAGCATTGAACTTCCTGCCGGACTGTTCAATCCACAGGGATTACAGCCTAAACTGGAAATCACGGTACTGGCCAAGCCGGCACCGCAGGATGTGACGCTGAGTGCAAACAGTTTCATCGGTATCCCGGACCAGTACTTCCAGGAAATCGGGGCCTTCACAGTGATCGATCCTACGGATAATATCCATACGCTAAGTCTACCAGAAGGAACACAAGACAATAACTACTTCGAAGTACTTGACGGCATTCTATTCTGGAGCACAGCAGAGCAGGCTGGAGGCAGAACGGAATTCACAATCCTACTTAGCGTGTCAGACCGGGCCGGTAATGTACTGGAGAAGAGCTTCCAGATCACACGTCAGCGCACGCCGCTGGAACAGCTGGGTGTACCGAACACCTTCACACCGAATGCTGATGGAGTGAACGATACCTGGGGAGTTTTGGCACTGAGATACTATACAGGAGTGAAAATCTCGGTGATGGATCTTGGTGGAGACAGAGTCTTCTACACCGAAAACCCGGATGTGCAGTGGGACGGAACGTTCAACGGCAAGGAGATGCCGGTAGGTTCTTACCTGTTTGTGATCGAAGTACGGGAAACAGGCGAGATAAGAAGAGGTATGTTGAATCTGTTGAGGCAGTAAGTTAGACTCAAGACTTTAGATTCAAGACTTTAGACTTTAGACATAAGACTTTAGAATCAAGAGCCAAGAGCCAAGAGCCAAGAGACTAGACTTAAGACTTTAGAATCAAGAGCCAAGAGACTGGATAAAAGAATCAGGACACTTGAAGCTAGAATAGGAATAAGAATAAAGGAGGCTGAATCTACTTGTTAACTCAGCCTCCAAATTTTCCAATATTGATATGAAATCGAGCAGGACTAAAAAGTCACACACTGGGATGATTAGAGTGTATGCGAGATTCCATATGACCATAGAAAACAATTATAAACAGATGAAACATCACATTAAATACCTAGGCGCATTTATTTTTATCGTTGTATTTGTGGTGGACAGCAATGCCCAATCCCGCAAATACATCTCCAGCTTTGATTTTTTTCAGAGCTATTACAATCCAGGCTTGACAGGCTACGAAGGCTCGACGCTGAGGGGTTTTGTCCGCAACCAATGGTCAGGGGTTGACGGAGCACCGAAGACCTATTTCTTCAGTACCGAACTGGACTTTGGAGAACTTGCCGGCGAAGAGGACCCGGCATTGATGGGTAAAAACGCAGTTTCAGTAAACCTACTCTATGATACCTACGGAGCTTTTCGCGAGACTGAACTGACGGTAGGCTATGCGAGTAGGATCAGGCTTTCGGAGAAACTGAATCTGCGGCTGGGTGCTGGACTGAACTACCAGAGCATCCGGCTGGATGGCAATGCGCTGACTACCGAGGAGCAAAATGACCCAACCCTTGGGCAATACATTGGTCAGTTTTCAAATATGAATGTGGTGGACTTTAACCTGGGGATGGCATTGACGCATGCAAACTACTACCTGTCCTACGGGATCCACCGGGTGAATGGGGGCAAGATCACGAGTGGTGATGAATTTATGGATACCTATCCTGCAAGTTCCATTTTTCAGGCAGGCTACCGCAATGCGGTGAGTGATAAGTTGGCGGTGATTGTAAACGGGATGTACAGCATTCAGAAAAATCAGGATGACAACATCGAGTTCAACTTCAAGGCACTGCTGATGGACAGACTTTGGCTGGGGCTAGGTCATCGGATCGACTATGCTACCAACGCCCAGCTGGGCGTGATCACCAACAGACTTCGAATAGGATATGTTTATGAATTCCCGAATGCAACCAGCTACAACCTGCCAGGCAATACCCATGAGTTTACTGCAGTTTTCAACCTGTTTCGGGATAATGTGAGAACGGACTCCCGGCAGGTGGTGATGTGGTAAGGGAAAAGTAAGCGTGTTGGTTTAAATAATTTCATCAAGGTGAAGGATTGTTGATTTATAGGATTGAGAGTTTTGTTTATCCGCTTTTGTGCTAGTATGGAGTCAAAAGCAAAAAAGGATATGTTAAACTTAAGAATTGAGGCCGCTTCAGCCTGTCCCGCCAAGGCAGGAGTCTCCTGTCTCCCGAGCTAATAGGAGGTCTTCAGATCAGGTTAGTAGATCTAAGGTTACTGGCATCCTTGAGGATAATTATAAAACCCTTTCATCCTTCTTCCTAAAACCCTATTTTAAACCCATGAACCGCAGACCTTTCCTTCAAAAAATCAGCCTTATCGGCACATCCTTCCTAACCATGCCTTTTATGCTTTATGGGAAAATGGATTTCCCTAAATCAACCCGACTCAAATTCATCACCGCTTCAGATGGGCACTGGGGACAGCCTGATACAGATTACGAAACTTCCCATGGCAACTTGATCGAGGCCATCCACAGGGAAAAGGATGTGGATTTTGTGGTTTTTAATGGGGATCTGATTCACGATTACCCCACACTTTTACCACAGGTCAAGGAAGTGTATAACCGCCTGCAAGTACCTCACTATGTCACCCGAGGCAACCACGATAGGGTAAGTGTGGCGGACTTTGAGAAAATCATGGGACAGACGACCAACTTTTCCTTCCAAGCCAAGGACTCCGGCATCCTGCTGCTTGACTGTTCCAATGAAAAAGGAGAATACCTCTGCGCCAACCTAGACTTCGCCAACAGCATTTTGGATCAATTCGCCTCCCTTCCTCAGGTTTTTGTCTTTGTTCACATCTCCCAAAACGACTGGACCCGGCATGGAGTACCTTGCACGGACTTCCTAAACCTGATCACTTCCTACCCAAATGTGCGGGCAACTTTCCATGGACATGATCATGACGTAGATGGACAGATGATTTACCGTAATAAACCCTTTCTATGGTCAGGACACTTCGGCGGAAGCTGGGGTAATCCATTTCCTTCCTATCGGGTATGCGAAGTGGGGGAAGACGGTAAGGTCATCAGCTACCTAAAGACCGTAAAAGATGGAACTATCCTGAATGGACATACGCTCTAAAAATCTCAGAACTATCATCCTAAAAATAAATTCCAACCCATGCTCAAAACCCTCTGACGAAATCCTTATTTTGTACTCAGCAGAACCCCTAAGACCTGTGGACATTAGCGATATAGAGGTGATAGGGAAGGGGAGTTGCGTATATAAAACCGTTGTAGGGAATTAAAAGAATAAGCCATGGAGCTAATAACTATAAAGACATTTGATAACTCGATTCAGGCTCACTTGATGAAATCTAAGCTCGAAAGCGAGAATATAATGTGCTTTTTATTTGACGAAAATATAGTTGGACTTAATCCTCTTTATAACATAACTGTTGGAGGAATAAAATTGAAGATTGGTGAATCAGACATCGATAAGGCCATATTAATAATTGAGGATACCGAAAAAGCCACCTTAACTAATGAACATGGAGAAGTTATCAAATGCCCAAGTTGCCAATCAGAACAAGTTTACAGCGGATTCAAATCAATGGCAGGAACGAAAGGGATAATTTCAGCAATTACCTCAATCTTATTTATGGTTTATCCGATTTATTATAAGACAGTTTACAAATGCAAAAAATGCGGAAATGAATTTAAATATAAACACACAACAACGGCGATTAAAGTACCTGATTAAGACTTAGCGCAGAGTTGTTACTTATCACTTCTCCAGGCCGGATTCGAGAGGATCCGGCTTTTTTGTTTGAGGAGTTACTACTCAAGCTTCAGGTAAAAAGCCTGAAGATTCAGTATAAAAGAGTGAGCATTCAGGATAATAGCTTAAAACTTCAGGATAATAGGGTGAACATTAAGGTTAATAGCTTAAAATTTCAGGATAATAGGTTGAAATTTTACACTCAGAACCTGAACATTGAGGATAATAGGTTGAAAATTCATACTCAGAACCTGAACATTCAGGATAAAAGGCTGAAAGGACATAATACTATCCTGAATTCTCTTCCAATCCTTTTAAATGCATTACCCATAAAAAAAAATCAGCTCCTGCACAATTCCCCTCGACGAAATCCTTAATTTGGAGGCAGCAGAATCCCAAAGACCTGTGGGAAATCACGATATTGACGAAGTGTGGAAGCTGAGCATATTAAGCGTTGTGCACAATAAGACTAAATGAAAAGAATATTATTTATAGTTATTTTTTTATTGAACCTCAATTTTGCCTTTAGTCAAAAGGTGCTGAACGACATTGTCATTTCAAAAATAGATTCAATATCAGCACAATTTGACTCAATTGCTAAAACTTTGAATTCTTTGCAACACGAACAACTTAGCAATAGAGATGATTTTGGGAAGTTAAAGGACAAATTGTCAAATATTGAGAAATCCATAACTGATGTAAAGCAGGAAATAGAGGAATCAAAGCGTGGGGTTTTTCAAGAGTTTATTTACCCAATCATTCTCTCAATAATTGCAGCTATTATCTTTTGGATTGCTTTTTCATATTTACCCGAACGAAGTAGAAAAAGAAAAATTAGATATAAAATTGAGCATGAAATCTATCAAGTATATACAAAATTGTTTTCCCTATTCGATACGATAATGAGTTTTAATAATCATTCACCTTCAGACTATCAGTCAGAGATAAGAGGGAATAAATTAAAACCAAGAGATATTGAAATCGGCCTACAAAATAAATGCCTGAATGAACATTATTTCTATGATAAAGCTATCAAAGGAAAACTTTTGCCAATTGGAAAAACACTAGCAAATAATACTAAGAAAATTGACGATTCAATTGGTAGAATTTTTGATTTTAATATTTATCTAACTTCTGATGAAATTCTTCATTTGGAGGAAATTAGAAAAAAGCTACATGTTTATGATTTAGAAAACTACAATAAGGAAGCAGTATCTAAGATTGGTTCGGTTGAATTCTATCCTGTAAATCCAAGCATTTCTTACATGAAGATTAATTTTTGGGAAATATATGAACTCTACAAAACGCTACAAGATACAGTATTCAAGTATTCGCTTGAGAATAGAGAAATTCAAATCTATTTGATACAACATTTTTACTATACAGGAGAGTATGAGAAAGCTATTAAGGCAATTGAAGTCGTAAGATCGAAATATCCTAAGGACAAAAATCTATTTACTTCCTATGAGATTAACGCCCTATTCAAATTGAACAAAAAGGAATCTGCATATAATAAGATTGAAAAAATGTTTGAAACTAAACCGCATTTGGTATCTAATCGAACTTTTATAAGTGAGTTGCTTACAGATAGAGAAATATTAGAATTATTAAATAAATACTTTTTGGATAGTGAAATTCAAGAATTACAAGCTGTACTTAAAAGAGAAAAATTACAGAAAGAAGCATTTGTAAAAAACGCTAAGGAATTAGAAAATTACTACAAAAAGAAATCAAAAAGTGTGCATAACATTGGCTAAGAAATTAAAGCTGCCTTGCGGGCAAGTAAAGTGAATTTTGCAAGCCAATCTTGAAGTTTAACTCATTAGTAAACCGAATTCAAAAAAACGAACGAATAATAATATGAACGAATTGATTTCACCAAAATATCAAATGAAACTTGCTGCAGATGTTGAAAAAGCAGTTTGGGATGAATTTGGTTCATATAAGAATGTTAGAAATTATATTGAAAAATGGTACGAACATGATGAGCAAAATTATAATTGGGAGAACTTTAGAGTAGTAATAAGGGATGACAAGAATATTGACTTAAATGCCACAATTCACTCCATGCCGGGAGAGATTTTACTAAAAGTCGCGATTGATTTAGGAGTTGACACTCCTGACTTTATTCCTTCAATCCCAACATTCAAAAATGAGATAAAGTCAGAATACAAAACAGCTTATGACACTTTTACTAAAGCATACAAGCAAATAGAATCTGATCCAAGTACAGCTATTGGACTAGCAAATTCTGCGCTTGAAAGTATAATTAAGGAAATACTGAAGGACAAAAGATTAAAATCGAAAATAAAAGGAAATGAAACTCTTTATCAACTTAGTAGTGCAATACTTAAAGAATTTAACTTTTCAAGTACTGAACATCCAAAGGAAATTAAAACAATTGGGAATTCCCTTCTGACGGCAAATCAAGCCATAGAGAAATTAAGAAGTGAAAAGACTAATTTTCATGGTAAAACAAACGAAGATTTTTTAATTGAAGATGCACTTTACGCCCACTTTATAGTTAATTCAGTCGCCACAGTAGGATTATTTTTGAATAAGTTTTATAAAACTAAATACCCGAAATCTGAACCAGAAATTGAAGAAGATGATATATTACCATTCTGAGTAGGAAGGTGAACAGATTAAAAAAACAAAATAGTGGTAAATTCTAGGCTTTTGGCTGCTATCAAACTTTATGCTTAAACAAAGTTTTTGCATTGAAATCGCTTATCTTTCTTATACTTACCTTACCTTTTACCCCTTCCCACCCCATTTCTCAATTCCCAACCCCATTAATCCTCACCTCTCCAGCCCCTTACAAGACCCCCTAATAACTAACCTAGTTTCCAGATTTTTAATCTCTAATCCGATTTCAGGATTATTGATTTTATTCAATAGGTAATTGGCTCCAAATGCACCCATTTCAAATGGCTGCTGATTTACGGTACTTAGGGTAGGGTTGATGTAGGTGGAGATAGGTTCATCTGCATAGCCTATTACTGACAATTGCTCAGGAATCGGGATATTAAGTTCGCTTGCTACTTTATAAATTTCAAATGCCAGGTAATCACTGTAAGTAAATGCGCCATCCACTTGATGATTTGTCAGGCAAAACCTGATTTTTTCCAGCAGATTGGTATCAGAACTTTCCAATACTAACTCCTCATTCAAGTCGATTTCATGCTTTCGAAGCGCTTCTTTGTAACCCATAAAGCGATTGAAAGTAGTAGAGAGGTTATCAGGTCCTTTGATATGCAGGATATTTCTGCATCCGATTTGGCATAAGTAATCCACCGCAGAAAATGCGCCCTTGAAATCATCCGAGATCACGTAGGGAGTTTCAATTTCCTCAGAAAAACGATCCACCAGCACCAGTGGTGTCCCGCTGTCCATTACCTCCTGTATATGCTCAAACTTGTCATTCATTTTGGAGATCGTGGCTAGAATCCCATCTACACGGGCATCCAAAAGAGTTTGTGTGGATTTTATTTCCTGGGCCTGGTTTTCATTGGAGGTGCAAATCAGGAGTTGGTAACCTGCCTCTGAGGTGACGCTCTCTATGCCGGCAAGCATGCGGCTGTAAAAATGATGCGTGAATTCCGGGATAATCAGCCCAATGGTATTTGTCCTGTTTTCCAGAAGACTTTTAGCAATGGGATTGGGTCTATAGCCAAGTTCCTTTGCCAAAGCCAAAATCTCATTTCTTTTTTTCTCAGAAACTTTTCCACCTCCATTCAGCGCTCGGGAAACCGTGGACGGGGTTACATTGAGTGCATTGGCTATATCGGTGATGTTGATTCTCTTCTTTTTCATTCTGGGCTGCTTGGCACACCTAATTTAGAACAAAAGCTCGAAAGCTGAATGGGTTTTAGTGGGAGCTTCAGGATATTAGGTCAAACGTTTGACCAATATACTATTGGTCATTTTTATCATATTGGTTTATTGTTTTGATAAACTTGATTTGTGCCGAACAAAAGTTTGAATCGTTTACTGGCAGAATCATTACTAAATAGAATGGAATTAGGAAAAACAGGCATACAAGTACCTTCAATGATCTTCGGGACGAGTTCTCTAGGCAATCTCTATGAAGCTTATTCCTATGAACAAAAACTGGAATTGATAGCTGCAGCCTTGGAGCGTTTTCCAGAAGGAATAGTGTTCGATTCGGCAGGGAAATATGGAGCAGGTTTGGCGTTGGAAACTTTGGGACATGCCCTGAATGACCTCCAAGTGCCAAAAGACAAAGTTTTGATCAGCAATAAGCTGGGATGGCAGCGCACACATTTACATGGAGAGCCTACTTTCGAGAAAGATGTCTGGAAGAATCTTAGTCATGATGCTATTCAGAACATCAGTTATGAAGGAGTCATCAATTGTTTTGATGAGGGAAATTCCTTGCTCAAGGGATATGAAAGTCTCTTGGTTTCCATCCACGATCCCGATGAATATTTGGATATGGCATTTTCGCCAGAAGATTATGAAGAGCGATTTGCACATATTCTGGAAGGCTATGCAGCTTTGGAAGAGCTAAAACAAGCCGGAAGAGTGAAAGCAATAGGCGTGGGGTCTAAAAACTGGAAAGTAATCCAAAAGATTTACGCTGAGGTTAAACTCGATTGGGTGATGATAGCTAATAGCATGACTATATATAATCATCCGGAGGCCCTTTTTCACTTTATGAGGCAACTGGAAAAAGAAGGGGTGGGTATCATTAATTCGGCAGTTTTTCAGTCTGGGTTTCTGGTGGGAGGCGATCATTATGATTACAAAATAATGGAGGAATCCGATCCAAACTATCAGCCAAGGCATACTTGGAGAGATCAGTTTTTCCAGCTTTGCAAAGCTCAGGAAATTGATCCAGCCCATGCATGCATACAATTTGGACTTCAGCTGCCGGGAGTTAATTCCATAGCACTGAATTCTACTTCTCCGGCTAGGATTCATGCAAATGCTGAGTTTTGCGCTACTAAACTTCCGGATTCTTTCTGGGAAGTAATGAAGGAAAAGGGGTTGATCGCTGACTATTTATCAGAATTTAATTTGAATCAATCATTATGAATCTATTATCCTGCATATCGCCGGGAGAATTTGAATATAAAGAGGGCGTAATGCCCGTGCTTTCTGAAGGAAGGGCCATCGTCAAAATCAAGAGAATTGGCATCTGCGGAACGGATCTTCATGCATTTGAAGGTACTCAGCCCTTTTTCTCTTACCCTAGAATTTTGGGGCATGAGCTTGCTGGTGAAGTGGTGGAAATTGGAGCTAATGAGGAAATCAAGAAAGGTGATCTAGTCACAGTGATTCCCTATTTCAATTGCGGGACTTGTGTAGCCTGTAGAAATGGCAAACCCAATTGCTGTCAGAAAATCAGCGTATTTGGGGTTCACGAGGATGGCGGAATGCAGGAATATGTCTCCTTGCCGATTACTTCTTTGGTCAAAAAAGAAGGGCTGAGCTTGGAGCAGCTTGCATTGGCCGAGCCATTCGCCATCGGCGCTCATGGCGTGCGCAGGGCAGGAGTGAAGCCCGGGCAATTTGTCTTGGTGATCGGAGCTGGTCCCATTGGATTGGGAGTGATGGAATTCGCTAGGATTGCTGGAGCTACTGTGATCGCGATGGATATCAACGAGAAGCGACTTGAGTTTTGTAAGGATGAGTGGAATATACCACATGAAGTGAAAGCTGGCGCATCTGCTTATGAAGTGATTCAGGAAATCACCGATGGGGATTTCTGTGATGTTGTGATCGATGCCACTGGGAGTTTGGCTGCGATCAACTCAGGTTTTCAATATATCGCCCATGGAGGATCCTATGTCTTAGTTGGATTACAAAAAGGTGAAATTGCTATTTCCCATCCTGAGTTTCATAAGCGGGAAGCGACGCTGATGAGTAGTAGAAATGCAACCAGGGAAGACTTCGATCAGGTCTTGGAAGCGATGGCATCTGGAAAACTTTCAGTTGAAAAGTACATTACTCATAAAGTGAAATTTGATCAGGTGAAGAATGATTTTCAGTCTTGGTTGAATCCAGAAACGGGAGTGATCAAAGCGGTGGTGGAAATGTAGGGAAGACAGAAGACGGAAGACAGAAGACGGGAGACGGGAGACGGAAGACGGGAGACGGAAGATGGAAGACGGGAGACGGAAGACAGAAGATTGGAGATTTGAGACCGAAGAAGGTGGAGAGAAATGAAATTTTAGTATCTGGAAAGATTGCGGAAAATTATATGAATAGTAATAAAATACCCAAAATGCATACGAGTAAATATTGTTTAAGAACTTTTTTTGCCGTGCTTTTTCTGGCTTTTTCCCTACAGGTAAAAGCTCAGGAAAGCTCTGATCTCACGCTTTGGTACAAGCAACCAGCTGCTGATGTATGGACGGATGCCTTGCCGATAGGAAATGGCAGGTTGGGAGCAATGATCTATGGAAATGTAGAAAAGGAGCTGATTCAGCTTAACGAGCATACCGTTTGGTCCGGTGGTCCAAATAGAAATGATAACCCGGATGCTTTGGCATCTCTGCCTGAAGTCAGAAGATTGATTTTTGAAGGGAAACAAAAAGAAGCGGAGCAGTTGGCTGCCAAAACCATCCAAAGCAAGAAGTCACATGGGCAAAAGTTTCAGCCTGTGGGAGACCTGAACATTGCTTTTGAAGGACATTCTACTTTTACAGATTATAGAAGGGAATTGGATATTTCTCAGGCGATTTCCAAAGTAAGTTATGTGGTGGATGGTGTGACCTATACTCGTGAAGCCATTGCTTCCTTCGCTGAAAATGTCATTGCAATTCACCTGACAGCCAGTAAGCCCGGTAAAATCTCTTTCACCGCTTCCATGGCTACCCCTCAGCCAAATGCAACGGTTGCCCTCAATTCAGAGAAGGAATTAACTATTTCCGGTACCACAACGGATCATGAAGGTGTGGAAGGCAAGGTGAAATTTAAAAGCCTAACTAAAATCAAAAATCAAGGTGGAACGCTTTCTTCCACTGACAATTCCATCACGGTAAAAAATGCAGATGAAGCGACGATTTATATTGCAATTGCTACCAATTTCAACAATTACTTAGATCTCAGTGGAGATGAAAATGGCAGAGCAGCCGCATTTATGGCAAAAGCTGCTACCAAATCTTTTGATGATTTACTGAAGACGAATTTGGTGGATTATCAAAAGTACTTCAATCGTGTAAGCCTGAATTTGGGTGAGACAGAAGCCTCCAAACTCCCAACGGATGAGCGTATCAAAGGCTTTAAAGAAGGAGATGATCCGCAGCTGGTTACGCTGTATTATCAGTATGGGAGGTATTTGTTGATTTCTTCTTCTCAGCCGGGAGGGCAACCAGCAAACCTGCAGGGAATTTGGAACAAAGAAATGTCTCCGCCATGGGACAGTAAATACACCATCAATATCAATGCGCAGATGAACTATTGGCCGGCTGAGAAAACCAACTTGGCAGAGCTTCATGAGCCTTTCCTGAAAATGGTTTCCGAGATGGCTGAAGCAGGTGAGGAAACGGCAAAAGTAATGTACGGCGCGCGAGGTTGGATGGTACATCATAATACGGACATCTGGAGAATTACCGGCCCGGTCGATGCGATATTCTGGGGGATTTGGAGTGGTGGTGGAGCATGGACGAGTCAGCATCTTTGGGATCACTTCCAATACAATGGAGATATGGATTATCTGAAATCTATCTATCCTATTCTAAAAGGTGCAGCGATGTTCTATGTGGACTTCTTGGTGGAGCATCCTGAAAATAAGTGGCTGGTTGTCAATCCGGGAACATCTCCCGAAAATGCACCTGCTGCACACGAAGGATCCTCTTTGGATGCTGGAACTACGATGGATAATCAACTGGTTTTTGATGCCTTCAGCGCAGTGATTCAAGCTTCGGAGATGCTTGGTAAAGATCAAGCTTTTGCAGATTCACTGAAAGCCATGAGAGATCGATTACCTCCTATGCACATAGGAAAACACGGTCAATTGCAGGAATGGCTGGATGATATTGACGATCCTAATGATCATCACCGTCATATTTCCCATTTGTACGGACTTTTTCCTTCAAATCAGATTTCCCCGCTGCGTACCCCAGAACTGTATTCTGCTTCCAAAAACACATTAATCCAGCGAGGAGATGTATCCACTGGTTGGAGTATGGGTTGGAAAGTGAACTGGTGGGCAAGAATGCTGGACGGCAATCATGCTTACAAACTCATCCAGAATCAGCTTTCTCCTGTCGGCGCTAAGCGTGGCGAAGGAGGTGGGTCTTACAACAACCTTTTTGATGCGCATCCACCTTTCCAGATTGATGGCAACTTCGGTTGTACGTCGGGAATCACAGAAATGCTAGTACAAAGTGCCAATGGTGAAATCCATCTATTACCAGCCTTGCCGGATGTTTGGCAAGAGGGAAGCATCACCGGAATCAGAGCTAAAGGTGGCTTTGAAATAGTGGAATTGAAATGGAAAGATGGAAAGATTGAAAAAGCAGTGATTAAATCGACAATTGGAGGAAATCTAAGATTGAGAGTACCAAACACTTTGGATCTGGAAAAGGGTAAGGATCTTATGAAAGCGAGTGGTGAAAACCCGAATCCCTTCTATCAAGTACCAGTCACTGCCGATCCAATTGTTTCTCCAGCTGCTCAAATCGACTTTCCTGATCTTGGTGAAACCAGTGTTTATGATTTAAAAACAGAAGCTGGAGCTACTTATGAATTGAAATCTAAAAACCTATAAAACCTGAATACCTAGTAAGCTCTCAAACCTAACCTATACCCAAAATGAAAAAACCTTTACTCTCTTTAACACTTCTGGTACTGATGTATTTTACATCAATGAGTGTTTTTGCCCAAGACCCTAATTTTTACATTTTCCTCAGCTTTGGACAGTCCAATATGGAAGGTCATTCCAAGCCTGAGCCTCAGGACACCGTGGCAAACGATCGATTTAAGGTGTTGCAGGCAGTGGATTGTCCGGATTTAAACCGGAAAAGAGGTAATTGGTATACAGCTGTTCCACCATTAAGTAGATGCAATACCGGACTTACGCCAGGAGATTATTTTGGAAAAACTTTGGCTGAAAGCCTGCCTGATAGCATCAAAATAGGCATTATCAATGTATCTGTGGGAGGCTGCAAAATCGAGCTTTTCGAGAAAGATACTTATGAATCCTATGTGGAAACGGCTCCAGGATGGATGAAAGGTATGATCGCTCAATACGATGGAAATCCTTATGGAAGATTATTGGAGTTAGCAAAGATTGCCCAAAAGGATGGGGTGATCAAAGGAATATTACTGCATCAAGGAGAGTCCAACACAGGGGACAAATCTTGGCCAGATAAAGTGGAAGGAGTGTATGATAATTTGTTAGTGGATCTTGGTTTGGCGCCTGATTCTGTACCGCTTTTGGCGGGGGAATTGGTGAGTGCCGAGCAGGGAGGCAAGTGCGCAAGTATGAACCCAATCATTGCGACGCTGCCTTCTGTAGTTCCCAATTCCTACGTAATCTCTTCAGCTGATTGCGAAGCTATTGCAGATGGTCTACACTTCTCCGCTTCTGGCTATAGATTATTAGGATCCCGATATGGTGAGAAAATGGCCGAGATTCTAAGAAATGAATGATAGAGAGCTTTTTGACCCAACTAATTTACCCTAAGAATTAACCTATAAACCTATATGAACCGCTCGAAAAACCTATTACTCCTATTGTTTCTATTTGTTGGGCAACTTCACGCCCAGCAGCTAGAAAAAGAAGCTCCACCAGGATTTGATCAGGCTAGAGATGGGATTTCCCACGGGAAAATTGACACCATCACCTATACTTCAAAAACTGTTGGCAATGACCGAAAGGCCCTAGTTTATACTCCTCCGGGCTTTTCCAAAAATGAAACATATCCAGTGCTCTACCTGCTTCACGGAATAGGCGGAGATGAAAAGGAATGGCTGAAGGGAGGGCATCCTGAGATAATTTTGGATAATCTCTATGCTGATGGAAAGCTAGCGCCTATGATAGTTGTGATGCCAAATGGCAGAGCTATGAAAGATGATAGTGCTAGTGGAAATGTGATGGCTCCTGATAAAGTTGCAGCCTTTGCTACGTTTGAGCAGGATTTGCTAAATGACTTGATTCCCCATATTGAAAAAAACTATCCAGTTCTTACCGATAGAGAAAACCGTGCAATTGCTGGTCTATCAATGGGAGGGGGACAATCACTGAATTTTGGCTTAGGCAATTTGGATAAGTTTGCTTGGGTAGGAGGTTTTTCCTCTGCTCCAAATACTAAGGAGCCACAAGTCTTGGTTCCAGACCCTGAGAAAGCCAAGGAAATGTTAAAAGTGCTTTGGATATCCTGTGGAGATGCAGATGGATTGCTGAGATTCAGTTCTCGAACTCATGAGTATTTAGCAGAAAATGAGGTGCCTCATATCTATTACTTGGAGACTGGCGGGCATGATTTCAAGGTTTGGAAAAATGGACTTTACATGTTCTCGCAGTTGCTGTTTAAACCTGTCGATGAATCTAAATTCGATCAATATAGTCCACTCGATATCACAGCGGTTAAATAAATTAACTCATTTTAAACCAGTTTATAAGGGGGACTAATCATTGGAGAAATTGATTTAAAACTAAATCCGCGTTTCAACTTGTAAAGAGATTAAAGAATCCTAGGATTTGGTTAATACTAGTATTTAGGCCACTCCCGTCTCCTGTCTTCGGTCTTCTGACCTGATGAGAAAAGAAATTACTATTACTGGCAAGATTAAGGATGGTCATATAAATTCCTTTTCTCCACCTAATTGCAATTAACAAAACCCATAATACCATGAACCTATTAAAAACCTCAATTCTGGCGTCATGCCTCTTAATCGCTTCCTCTGCTATTGCACAGGATGGCACCATTTATCCACTGGAAACACCAGCTGAACCTAATGCAATTTTGCTGGGAACAGGTGGAGTTGAAAACCAACCTGCTTCCGAAACTTGGTTTAAGCAATGGGGAGATCCCATGGCTCGAAATATCACCACTGCTACACTTACTCCATTTTTACCTGAACCAGGCAAGGCTACAGGAGCAGCGGTGCTCGTCGCTCCAGGTGGCGGCTTCAGATGGCTTTCTTTGAAAAATGAAGGATGGGAAGTTGCACAGGCACTTGCTGATCAGGGTATAGCTGCGTTCGTTCTGAAATACAGACTTCGTCCAACCCCTGAGTCTTTGGATGGCTTCAAAGAGTCTATGAACCAGACTTTATCACCGCCACCTGCCCCGTCGGAATCCTCAGCTCCAGCACGTCCAGCTCCAGCACCCTTTGATCTTTCGGATCAATTGGAAGATGCAGAGGCTGCCTATGCGATGATTAAGGATAGAGCAGAAGAGTGGGGTGTTGATATGGATAGGTTAGGAATGATCGGCTTTTCTGCCGGTGCAGGATTGACCATGCACAGTACGTTGAATTCCAAGACAATGAAATTGGCCTTTATCGGTCCGATCTATGGCGGCATGGGACCAGTTAAAGTTCCTGAAGATGCACCTCCTATGTTCAATGTCATTGCCACAGATGATTTTCTTTTTAGAGGACAGTTCGGTGTAATCGATTCCTGGTACAAAGCAGGCATTCCTGTTGAGTTTCACTTGTATCAAAATGGCGGTCATGGCTTTGGCCTTGGTAATCCGGGAAGAACCAGTAACCGCTGGTTTGATGCCTTCATTCACTGGTTGGATGTCAATGAGTTTCTTAAGTCAAATTAAACCTGATCTGGGATTGTCCCATTTATTGACCAGCTAGAGTTGGACAGGAGCTTTTAATCTAGAGGCCTTCGATTCCTTTGCAGGTGCCGTCCTCTAACGTTTGATGAAGGTTCCTCATACTCTTTGATAAAAACTTGGTCTACTATAAAAGGAACAGGATAGAGGTGAAAGGAGAGCAACTGTAAAGTTGGCCTTTCCTTTCTCCTTATCTCGTCATGCTTATTGACTAGAATATTTCTCATCATTTAATCTAAGGAATAATGGAATGGACATTTGAAAACACAATTAGTTCGGAAAATGAACTACGTGAACTAATAGGGTATCCTAGTGAGATAGTTTCTAAGAAAACAATTGATCATATTGATCACCACAGCAGAAGTTTTATAGAACAATCTCCCTTTATAACAATTGCCACCTCAGACTCCCAAGGGAATTTTGATGTTTCCCCGAAAGGCGATCCGGCGGGTTTTGTAAAAATTTTGAATGAAAAGTTGCTTGCTATTCCTGATAGGCCAGGAAATCGTAAAGCAGATACGCTAAGAAATATCATTCAAAACCCGAATTTAGGTTTGATCTTTTTAATTCCGGGCATCAAGGAAACCTTACGAGTGAACGGAACAGCTAGAATAGTCACTGATCCAAAAGTATTGGAATTACTTTCCTGTGAGGGTAAAATTCCTTCTTTAGCCATTATCGTCTACGTCAAGGAGGTTTTTATGCATTGTGCAAAATGTATAATTCGATCAAAACTCTGGTCTGTTGCTGATAATTCTACGCAGGCTAGTATTCCATCCTTAGGAAAAGTATTAGTAGATCATGGGAAACTAGATATTTCATTTGAGGAATTAGATGAAAGTATCAAGAACGATGAGCAAACTAATTTGTACTAAACCACCGCATTCCTTCAGGTCACTTCAGCTAGTAATTGCTTAGAATCAAGCAGTTGATTCTGCTTTTGTCAAGTGTAAAAACTAGTAGAAAGTTTACTGTTAATCCATAGAATTAGGTTCAGAATATTATTCTGTAAACTAGTTCAATTGTGTGTATTAATTAGTGTATTGCGTGTTCAGATAGTCTTTTATGGCTATGAATAAAAATAAAATAAAATTTTGAGGTTGTTTGACCTCTAAAAACACTCTTTATAAGTGAAGAGTGGAGATACCTTCCTGTTCAAATGAAAAAAACCCAGAATAAACCTATTGAAACCTCAGAAACATCCGCTATGCTATATATGCAGCATAGTCAAGTGATGGTGGTATATACTGAAAAATCAGACCGTGAGGTCTGGACATCTTTCAAAAGTGGAGATGAAGCCGCCTTTAACTATATCTATCGAAAGCATGTAGCAGACCTATTTAATTATGGGATGCAGATCTGCAAGCAAGAAGAATTAATCAGGGATTGTCTTCAGAAAATGTTTGTAGATCTACGGAAGAACCAAGCTAAATTAGGTGATGTACAGCGAATTAAAGGTTATCTGTTTACCGTTTTTCACAGAGAACTTTTCAAGTTTCTCAAAAAAGAGAGAAAGCTAAATGCTGATTTGACATCTCTTGAAAATGAGGAAAATATTTTTCACATCGAGACCTCGCATGAGACCAAATTGATAGATGAAGAATTTGCCTTGGAGCAGAAGTTGGAAATCGCCAATGCGCTGAACAAACTGCCTACCAGACAAAGACAAGCGATTATCATGCTCTATCAAGAAGAGCTATCCTATAAAGAAATAGCTGAAGTGATGAATTTCAGTGAAGTCAAAACAGCCAGAACCTTGGTCTATCGAGCCATGGAGAAGCTTAAAGAAATATTTGAAGTTAAGAAAGCCTAACCAGCGCACTTCCTGCCACTACAATGGACGAAAAAATAAAATACATAGATTTTGAGATCGAGGACTTTTTGAACGATGAATTTTTTATTCAGTGGGTGAAAAATCCTGGAGAAGAAACTAATCACTTTTGGCTGAAGTGGATTGAGAATAATCCTGATAGACGGCCTATTCTTCAAAAGGCCAGAGAAATCATAGCTATGATTGATTACAAGGAGCGTTATGTATTATCTGATCAGGTTTACATGGATCTCTACGAAAATATTGTAGAGAAGAGCCACCAGACAAGACCAGATGGAAGATACTTCCAATGGAGTGGTTGGCATAAAGCTGCAGCCATCTTGTTCTTAGTTTTTTCTACTGTTTACGGAATAGATGTTCTCAATAAAAGGAATAAGGAGGAATCCGAAAATCAGCAAGTAACTACTTGGTTGACCGTAGACAATCCTGCAGGTCAGAAATATAAATTTCAATTGCCGGATGGAACACGTGTTCACCTCAATGCAGCTAGTAGCATAGCGTATCCCCAGAATTTCGATGGGGAAAAAAGAACCGTCCGGATGCAGGGAGAAGCATTTTTTGATGTGACGAAAGATCCTAATCGTCCATTTGTAATCCAAATAGACAACAATCAGGTGACCGTTTTAGGTACTTCATTTAACTTAAAAAACGGAGAAGACTTTGAACTGGCGCTGGTAGAAGGCAAGGTAGAAGTTGCTGATTCCACTGGTGGAGTAATCACTCTCCTTCCCAATGAAATGCTAATCAAACGGAAGAATGGTGAAGTGACTAAAACCGAATTTGATCCCCTTGAAATATTTGGCTGGAAAGATCAATACCTCATTTTTAAGGACGACAGCTACCCTGAAGTTATCCGAAAAATGGAAACTTGGTTTGGAGTCACAATCAATAGCACGTTGAAGGTAGATAAAGGATGGGCATACTCTGGCAGCTACCATAATAAACCACTGAACCAAGTCTTAGATGGTATCAGTATTTCCTCTGAATTTGACTATAAAATCAAAGATAAAACAGTAACAATTTCAAACCCATAACCTACTAACCTATGAAAGCCCCCTTCACAAACACCAGCTGAAAATGAAAAAAGCAGGAAAACCGAAGCTTTCCTGCCCATAGCCTTTGCCTCAATCGTCAAATTAATCAAAGGCTAAAATTTCAAGTAATACACACTTAAAATCATATCAAAAGTATGGAAAAATCAATACTTAGGAAAATCATTATGCTTTCCAAATATTTTGTGTGTGCTTTCATCTTTCAGCTGTTTTTCACAGCAGTCCTTATGGCAAGTAGTGGACATGCTCAGTTAAAAGGACTTGATGATATTACCGTAACGGTCAATTTCAATGAAAGTACACTAAACAAAGTTATCCCTGAACTAGAGAAACAGAGCGGATTTATGTTCACTTATAATAAAGTGAAGGTTCCAGTTGATGAGCTAACCGTAAATCTGGCTATGAACAAAGTACCGCTCTCCGAGGTGCTTTATGAGATTTCCAGTCAGACAAATCTAAAATTTGTGCAGCTGGATGATAATATTCACATCACAAGAGGACCGAAAAAGGAAGTATCTCAGCCAAAGGAAATAATCCCTGCAGTAGTAGAGATCACAGGTCAAGTGCTTGATCCTACAGGCTTGGCTCTTCCAGGTGTTACAGTTCGTATTAAAAACACGACCAAAGGAACTACTACAGATCTGGATGGTAATTACTCCATTTCCGTGAATGAGGGAGAGACATTGGTCTTTTCCTTTATGGGATTCAATGAAAAAGAAGTTACCATAGGTAATCAAGCGGTAGTCAATATAATTCTCGAAGAGAACCTACAATCGCTGGAAGAGGTGATCGTGGTAGGCTACGCAGAGCAAAAGAAAGAGACCATTGTGGGTGCAGTAGCTCAGACCAATGGCGAAGTTCTAAAACGTACAGGTGGTGTTTCGAACGTCGGATCAGCTCTAACGGGGAATCTACCTGGTGTAATCACCTCAGCAAGTACAGGCGTGCCAGGTGGGGAAAGTCCTCAGATCGTTATTCGTGGCCAAAATAGCTGGAATGGTAATTCTCCGCTCATTCTTGTAGATGGAGTAGAACGGCCTGAGTTTTTCAACACGATGGACATTGCTTCTGTAGAAACGATCTCAGTTTTGAAAGATGCGTCTGCCACGGCAGTTTTCGGATCCAGAGGTGCAAATGGCGTAATCATCGTGACTACCAAAAGAGGTAGAGAAGGAAAGGCTCAAATCACAGCCAACTTCAGCTCTACCATGAAGGTAGTATCTAAGCTGCCTGGGAAATACGATGCTTACGATGCAATAGGAGTTAGGAACAGTGCTATAGAAAACGAACTTTCTGCGAATGGTGCAGGCTGGGCAGATTACATTCCGTATTCGATTCGAGATAAATATAGAAATCCTGCCAATCTGGAAGAGTCAGAACGCTATCCAAATATTGACTGGCAGGAAACGCTTTTCAAAGACTATGCAATGGCTTACAATGCCAATGTGGGAATTAGAGGCGGTACGAAGTTTACCCAGTATTTTGCAAGTATAGATTTTCAGAATGAAGGTGATCTTTTTAGGGATTTCGACAACAATCGCGGCTACGATCCAGGATACAATTACAACCGATTAAACTTTCGTAGTAATCTTGATTTTCAGTTGACCTCCAGTACCCAATTACAAGTGAATCTTGGTGGCTCATATGGTACAAGAAAAACGCCTTGGGGTGGTGGAAACTCAAGCAGTTTTTGGAGTGCAGCATATGGCAATCCGCCTGATGCTTTCTTGCCAGTCTATTCAGATGGAGCTTGGGGAGTCTATACGCCTGATGACGTGGCGGCAGAAAACTCAGTGCGAATCCTGGCAGTAAGTGGACTTCAATACTTAACTACCACGCAGCTTTCTACCAATTTTGTATTGAACCAAGATCTGGGAATGATCATCAAGGGATTGAATTTCCGTGGTACTCTTGCTATTGATAATTCTTTCACTGAAATAAACAGAGGGGTAAATGACCTTTACAATACCCCGTTTCAAAAATGGATTGATCCTGCTACAGGCTTACATCTTTACGATGATGTAGTAGACGCCAACAGTAGATTTGACTTTAGAGAAGCGGTGACTTGGGGAACTGCTAGCGGCACTGTGAATGGTGCTCAACGCAGACTATACTATCAAGGTCAGTTGAATTATTCAACCAAAATAGGCACAAATCATAATTTGACTCTGATGGGCTTGATGAGCCGTCAGCAGGATGCGACAGGTAGTATGATTCCTTCCTATCGTGAAGATTGGGTTTTCCGTGCAAACTACGACTACAAGAACAAGTATCTACTGGATTATAGTGGAGCTTATAATGGCTCAGAGAAATTTGCTCCAGAATACCGCTATGCATTTTTCTCCTCCGGAGGAATCGGATGGGTAATCTCGGAAGAGAGTTTTATGAAATCTATTTCTGTCATTGACTTCCTAAAAATAAGAGCCAGCTACGGTGAAGTAGGGGATGATAACATCGGTGGACGATTCCTATTCATGGATCAGTGGAGCTATGGCAACAGCTCTCAGTTGGGCATAGTGGGTGAAGGAGGAGAGTATAGCCCTTATACGTGGTACCGCCAATCTTCCGTGGGTAACCCTGAGGTGCATTGGGAAACTGTTTACAAAACTAACATTGGTCTTGAATTCGATATTCTCAACGGAATGATCAACGGTAATTTTGAATATTTCAAAGATGACCGTAAGGATATTCTGATGTCAGGAGACCGATCAATCCCTAGTTATTATGGTACTACGGCCCCTGCAGCAAACCTGGGTCGAGTGATCACAAATGGGTTTGAATTTACGCTGGGTTTAAATCACACCTTCGAAAATCAAATCCGAGTATGGGCTGACTTTACCATGACTCATGCCGAAAATGTGGTCAAGGAAAGAGATGATCCAGAATTGCAAGTAGCTTATCAGAAGGATCAAGGATATCAGCTCGGACAATACCGTACCCACATTAGCAATGGCTACTACAGTTCATGGGATGAAGTCTATGGCAGCACGCAGAACAACTCCAATGATCAATTCAAACTTCCTGGTGGAATGCAAATCCTTGATTTCAACGGTGACGGTATAATTGATTCCTTCGATGCTGCTCCTTATGGATTTGCCAGCGTACCTGAAAATACTTACAGCACAAACATAGGAGTGGAATGGAAGGGGCTCAGTCTCTACGTTCAGTTCTACGGTGTAAACAACGTCACAAGAGATGTTCCATTGAGCAGTTTGAACAACCGACTGAACAGAGTATATGAGGAAGGAAGCTATTGGTCTGAAGATAATATGGATCCGGATTCTCCAATGCCACGATGGGGCGCATTGATGCCAGGCTATAGCAATGGTGAGCGCTACCTCTACGATGGCTCCTATTTACGTCTGAAAAATGCAGAAATCGCCTACCTCTTCAATTCCAATTGGGTGAGAAATTTAGGTGTTGAGACATTTAGAATATATCTGAATGGAAACAACCTGCTGCTTTGGACGGACATGCCAGATGACCGGGAATCTAACTTCTCCTCTGCAGGCTATGCTGGAGCTTACCCGACGGTAAGAAGAATCAATCTGGGTGTAAATGTTTCATTCTAAATCAGTCATTCAAATGAACAACTATATAAAGAATTTTATAAAAGGAGGTTTTATGATGGCTATTTTGCTATCTGCTAGCTCCTGTGAAGATTACTTAGAGCGCTCTCCAGATTCAATTATTTCGGAAGAAACTGCTTTCCAGAATTTCACCAATTTTCAGGGATTCACTGAAGAGCTTTACCACTCGGTACCAAATTTCACACTTGCATATTGGGTGAGTGCATGGAACTTCGGAGAAGATGAGATAGAATCCACTGCAGGCACTTTCACAGTGTCCTATAATTTCGATAGAGGGAATTTCTGGGCCTGGCAAGCTGAACTAGGTGGCGGTGTAGGGTGGTTTGACAAAGGAAACGCATCCACTACTGGTGGTCATCATCAAAAAGCCCTTTGGCCTTTAGCTTGGCAAGGAATCCGTAAAGCAAATTTAGGACTTGAAAACCTAGATAGACTTACAGATGCGACAGACGAAGAAAGAAGATTGATTGAAGGTCAGCTCTTATTTTTCAGAGGATGGTTTCACTTTCAGTTGATTCAGTATTTCGGCGGAATGCCGTACATAGATACCGTATTACCAAGTGATGAAAAGCTTAGACTTCCAAGATTGACTTATCGTCAAAGTGCGGATAGAGTGGCTGAGGATCTTCGTAGAGCTGCTGACTTGCTTCCATTAAATTGGGATAATACCACTGCAGGGAAAAGAACGCTGGGAAAAAACACCATGCGGATCAACAAGGCGATGGCTTTAGGGTATCTGGGTAAGAATTTGCTTTGGGCAGCTAGTCCATTGATGAACTACACAGACAACGGAAGTAAATCCTACGATGCTGCCTACAGCAAAAAGGCTGCGGATGTATTCGGAGAGCTTCTCACGCTGATAGAAGCAGGCGAGACCTTGTATTCCTTGATACCTTTTGCGCAGAAGTCCAATCTCTTCTATACCACGGGTCAAAACTGGGCTATGCCTGGAGGATCTGAGGCAATGTTCAGAGCTCCTACTACAGGTGCCAACGGAAGTAATTATCAGATTTCAAAGCAATTCATGCCTTTGCTGATCAGTCAGGGAGATGCGACGATGTTTATGCCAACTGCTAATTATGTCCATGAAAATTATGGAATGGCTAATGGTCTCCCTCTTCCAGACGATATCTCCAAAGCTGATCCGGAATCAGGCTATGATCCTAATTATCCATGGAAAGACCGTGACCCAAGATTTTACAGTGACATCACTTATGATGGTGTCAAGGTGATCCAGGGGTCTATACCTGATCAAAGTCAGGAGGTAAATCGATATGCAAATCTATTCAGTGGAGGAAGCTATAGAAACTTGAGCAACGGAAGCCGCACAGGTTACATGAGCAGAAAGTTTGTGCCGCTTAAAGCCAATAAATATGATAACGCATACGATTGGGGAACTTCACTCCACATCAATGTGCCTTACATGAGAGTGGCGGACATTTATCTGATGTACGCTGAGGCTACTTTGATGGGGTACAATTCACCTAGTACGCCTAGTGCTACTTTTGGTAAGTCTGCTGTAGATGCATTAAATGTGCTTAGAGACCGTGCTGGAATGGCTTCGATCCATTCCAAGTTTGTGGGATCTGTGGATGCATTGTTGCCTGAATTGCGAAGAGAGCGAGCGGTAGAGCTAGCATTCGAAAGGCACCGTTTTACAGACCTTCGCCGCTGGATGCTACTGATCGAAGAACCATACACCATCAAATCATCAGTGGAGATGGACCGAGCGGGTGATTTTAATGCAGATGATCCTACACAAAACCGTGTGGTAAACATCCGAGAGGAAGTGATACTGGAGCGTCCGTTTACGGAAAAGCACTACTGGCTACCTCTGAAAGTATCTGATGTGTCTTTGTACCCAGAGATGACGCAGAACCCTGGCTGGTAAGAGAAGCGATGTTAAACTTTTCAGTTCTAAACGGAAAATCATAATGAAATATATAAAAATAGTGATGGTATGGTGTGTCGCTGCGGTCGTGTTTCCGTATCAGCTGCTGGCACAAAGTACCCTAAAAATAACAATTAACCCTGTGGTAACAACCAGTGCCGGTAACCCGATACAAGGCGCTATTATTACCAGCGAAGATGATGACTACTCTGCTGTCTCAGATAGTTTAGGAGTAGTGAAACTGGTCGTTTCGTCCAACGCTTATCTTGCAGTAGAAGCTCCAGGATATGAGACTAAGCTAATTGTAGCTTCAACAGACTTAGAAAAAATCATGTTGTTTGAATATCTGGAAGGTCAAGATGTAAAAGTCGCTTTCCAGACTAAGGACAAAAGAGACCTGATGGGTGGGATTTCTTATGTCAACATGCCCGAAATTCTGAAGGATAACTACATCACCTATCCGCTGGATCGCATGGAAGCATACGTAGGCGGTTTCAACGGCAACATGTGGGGAAACTCAAGCTCACTTGTTTTAGTGGACGGAGTTCCTCGTGATGTGGACAGTGTTCACCCGACTGAGATTGCACAGATTAGTTTTCTGAAAGGAGTCACAGCAGTAGCGCTTTACGGAAGTAGAGCGGCCAAAGGCGTTATCATGATCACCACCAAAAGAGGTGTGGCTAATGATCAAAATATTACTTTACGAACAAATGCCGGGGTAAATACGCCAAAAAGTTATCCTGAATATTTGGGGTCAGGCGAATACATGACATTGTATAATGAGGCAAGAACCAATGATGGGCTTTCTCCACTTTATTCTGAAAATGACATCTATAACCACGCTTCAGGATCCAATATCTACCGATATCCAAATGTCGATTATTACTCTCCTGAATACCTTCAGAAAGCTTATGCCAAATACGACGGTAATCTAGAGATATCCGGTGGAAATGAAACAGCAAGGTATTATACCAACGTGGGTTTCATGACCGAAGGAACAGTGATGGACTTTGGTCAGGCAGCAGAAAATGCAAACGAAAGATTCAATGTGCGAGGTAATATAGACCTTAACCTGAACGATTACATATCTGCCAAAGTAGATGCTTCAGCTATATTTTATAATAGCAATGGTGTGAATACAGATTATTGGGCTAATTCAACAACCTTAAGGCCTAATCGCTTTTCTCCACTTATTCCTATAGAATATATTGAGGCAGGTGATGAAGCTTCGGCCGAATTGGTAGAAACAAGTGATCACGTGATAGACGGGAAATACCTGCTCGGCGGTACTCAGCTCGATCAGACCAATCCTATTGCAGGCGTTTACGCTGGTGGTTCAAATCAATATACAAGCCGTCAGTTTCAATTCAATGCGGGTGTGGATGCAGATCTAAGAAATGTAATTGAAGGTTTATCCTTCAGTTCTTTGTTTGGTTTGAATTACAACACCTCATACACCTTGTCATTTAATAACGAGTATGCAGTTTACGAGCCTAAATGGACGAATTATAATGGGGTAGACCAAATTCAGAGTTTGACAAAGTACGGCCAAGATGCGAGTTCGAGAACTCAAAACATCAACGACAACTGGTTCCGTCAAACGGTATCTTTTTCAGCACAATTAAACTACAAGCGAACATTTCAGGAGAAACACAATTTCTCAGCAATGCTCATTGGGAATGGATACCAGATCGCTGAATCAGCCATTTATCACAAAGTCAGCAATGCGAATTTAGGTTTGTATTTAGCATACAACTTTAAGCAGAAATACTACGCTGAGTTCAGTGGAGCGATGGTGCACTCTGCAAAGCTTCCTGAGAATGGAAGAAATGCATTTTCGCCTACGATGTCTTTGGGATGGAGAATGAGTGAAGAGGGATTCATGTCTTCTTCATCAGTAATTGATGATTTGAGACTATCAGTTTCTGCAGGTATTCTAAACACAGATCTAGACATAGAAAACTTCTACTTATACGAAGCCATCTATACAGATGAAGGCTCTTGGTACGAGTGGAAAGATGGACTCAACAACACAGGAACTGATGTAAGACGTGGTGAAAACATGAACCTTACCTTCCCTAAAAGAGAAGAGATAAGTTTGGAATTGGATGCTTCTTTATTTGATCAATTACTGACATTCAACGGATCTGTTTTTACCAGTAAAATGACTGGGTTGTTCGTTCAGAACAGTATTCTATATCCAAGTTATTTCGTCACAGGATGGCCACAATCTTCTTGGATTCCCTATGTAAACTATAATGGAGATACTAGAAATGGAGTTGATTTCCAGCTTAACCTGAATAAGAAAATCGGGGAGACTGTCTGGACGCTAGGTGTTTCAGGTCTTTACTATGACACCAAAGCTTCCAAGAGATCTGAGAATTATGAAGATAGCTACCAAAATAGACAAGGAATGCCGCTAGATGCAATCTGGGGACTGGAAAGTATGGGCTTCTTCAGCGGTATGGATGATATAGAAAACTCTCCTAGTCAGGCTTTCGGTGAAGTCAAGCCCGGCGATATCAAATACAAAGACCAGAACAACGATGGAATTGTGAATGCTCAGGATGAAGTTTATCTGGGTAGAGGAGGATGGTCAGGAGCACCATTGACGATGGGTTTCAATCTTTCTGCTAAGTACAGAAACTTTACATTCTTCGCTTTGGGAACGATGAGAAGTGGTGCGTATGCCATGAAGAACAGCAATTACTTCTGGGTGAATGCGGACGATAAATATTCTGCGGTAGTAAGAGACAGATGGACGGAAGAAACGCAAAATACAGCGACTTTCCCACGATTGACCACGCTTAATGGGGCTAATAACTTCAGAAATTCAGATTTCTGGTTGTATAGCACAAACAGGTTTGATCTTGCCAAAGTGCAGGTTTCCTACTCTTTTCCAAGGTCCATCTTAGGAAATGGTTTTATCAAAGAGCTCGGCACATATGTGAGTGGGGCAAATCTCCTGACAGTAGGTCCGAATAGCGATATTCTGGAACTGAATATCGGAAGCACTCCACAGACGCGTTTCTACAACTTCGGTATCCGAGCTAAGTTTTAACTAGACCCAAAATTGAAAAACATGAATACTAAAATATTATATTTCTTTGGTGTCCTCTTATTCCTTTCCAGCTGTCAGGATTTGATCGATCCGGCGATTGAGAATATCCAAGGTCGGGAAGACATGCTAGAGAGACCGAGATTAGCGCAGGGCTTATTGATCAATGCCTACCTGAGAATCCCTACCAACGGCTGGACATTCAGCGAGATGGCCACAGATGATGCTGTGAGTAGCAATCCAACCAATGGATTTCTAAACATAGCTACAGGCCAATGGGCATCAAATAATAATCCAGTCAACCAATGGTCAGGTGCGCAGTCTGCAATTCAATACCTGAACGTGATGTTGGAGGATGTGGATAGTGTGAATTTCGCCGTAGATCCTATCGTAAATCAGATGTTTGTAGATCGTCTCAAAGGAGAGTCTTACGGTCTGAGAGCATTATTTATGTACTACTTGCTACAAGCGCATGGTGGGATGGCTGACGGGCAATTGCTCGGAGCTCCAATTCTTACAGCTTCTCAGAATGTAGAATCAGAGTTCAATATTCCTAGAAATACATTTGAAGAATGTATGAATCAGTTGTACGCTGATGCAGACAAGGCATTGGCTTTACTTCCAATGGACTTAGGGAATATTACAGACCCCTACTTAATTCCTAGCAAATATGAAGGAGCAGAGACTGGGCAATACAACAGGGTGTTTGGTGATGACGCCATTCAGTTGGTTTCTGGTAGAATTGTTCGTGCGGTGATGGCTCAGGCTGCATTGCTAGCTGCTAGCCCTGCTTTCAATCCTGGGGGCGATGTAGAGAAGTGGAAAACTGCAGCGTCAAATGCAGCAGAAATTCTCAATACAATCGGAGGTGTCAGCGGTTTGTCTCCAACTGGTGGAACTTGGTTTGCCAATAACGAAGAGCTTAACGCTATCGGTGGAGGTATGAACCCTGCTGAGATTTTGTGGAGAACATCCATCGGTCCGAGCAATAACTTAGAAGCGGATAATTACCCGCCAACACTATACGGAAGAGGACTGATCAATCCTACACAAAACTTCGTGGATGCCTTTCCTATGGCAAATGGCTACCCTATCAGTGCAGCAAATAGCGGATATGATGCTCAAAATCCTTATTCTGCCCGTGACCCTAGATTAAATCAATCTGTGGTATTGAATGGCAGTGCTTCAGGGCCAAGTAATACTACTATTATTACTGCAGCTGATGGAGAAACTAATGATGCGCTAAATCGGGTAGAGACTTCTACACGTACTGGCTATTACCTGAGAAAACTGTTGCGTCAGGATGTAAATCTAAATCCTAATTCGACTAATCAGCAGGTTCATATGAAGCCCCGCATCAGGTACACAGAGATATTCCTAATCTATGCTGAAGCTGCAAATGAAGCTTATGGTCCTACAGGAATGGGTAGTGCTAGCTATTCAGCTTATGATGTAATAAAAGCAATCCGCCAGAGAGCAGGAATTGGAACTGAAAATGGCGATGAATACCTAGAGTCTATCAAGGGTGATCAAGCTGCAATGCGTCAGTTAATTCGTAATGAGCGAAGATTGGAGCTAAGTTTTGAAGGCTTCAGATTTTGGGATTTGCGCAGATGGAATGTCAATCTCAATGAAACTGCCAAAGGAATGACCATAGAGGATGACAGCTATGAGGTCATGAATGTAGAAAACAGGGTATTCAGTGATTACATGATTTATGGTCCAGTGCCATATAGTGAAACGCTGAAGTTTACAGAGCTAAAGCAAAACACAGGATGGTAATATTCACAAGAACACAACCTAACGTGAATCCAATAGACCATAAACTCACTGAAAAATGAAAAATACAGTTTATATACTAGTTGCACTTTCTCTGGTCCTCACTTCATGTAAGAATGATGATTGGGAATTCCCTGACTTCGACTACCAGACAGTTTATTTTGCTTATCAATATCCGGTAAGAACGATCACTTTGGGAGATGACATCTTCGATACATCCATGGATAATGAGGGTAAATTCAAAATCATCGCCACCACTGGAGGCGTCTATTCATCTCCGCAGGATGTGTTGGTAAATGTGGCAGTGGATAATTCACTGGCCGAGGATCTTCTATTTGAAGCCGATGGAGATGAAGTAATGGTACTTCCTTCAGAATATTACCAGCTTTCTGCACAATCCATTATGATCCCGAAAGGTGAAGTGACCGGCGGTGTGGAGATCCAACTTAATAGTGGGTTCTTTAATGATCCTCAAGCTATTAAAAACACCTATGTGTTGCCGTTGAGGATCACTGAAATAGCTAATGCTGACTCAGTCCTATCCGGTGTGGGTTTGGTGGCAAATCCGCAGAGAAATAACCCTGCGGATTGGTCGGTGATCCCAAAAGACTTCGTCTTATATGCATTGAAATATGTGAATCCTTGGCATGGAAACTACTTAAGAAGAGGGCAGGATGTCATCAAAGGAACCAACGGAAACACTGCTTTGGATGAGACGGTGATCAGGCATGCAGAGTTTGTGGTAAAAGATGAGGTGAACTTTTTGGAAACAAGGTCATTGAATCAAGTCGAGTTTCCATTATCCTACCCTGGAGAGGATGGGACTAATATCCCAGCAGACATTGTATTGACTTTTGACGAAAGTGGAAACTGTACAGTTTCAGCATTGGGAGACGGATATACGGCTAGTGGAGCTGGGAAATTTGTATCGAAGGGGGAGGTGAAAAGCTGGGGCGATAAGGACAGAGATGTGATTTACCTACAGTATGAAATCAATCTTCCCGAAATGACAATTTCAGCTACTGACACGCTTGTGGTTCGCGACAGAGCGGTTGGCATGGAGACATTTTCTCCTGTAGTGAAAAACAACAATTAACTAGACCCAAGAAAACATGAAGCAATTATATATTAAATGTTTTGGTATTCTGGCTGTTGCTATCGGAACTTCCTCATGTGCTGACTATATCGCAAATGATGAGTTTCAGGTAGAAAAGCCGATGAATATTGCCGAACAAGAGGTACTCAATGGCTACGGGGTACTTAGGAGTTACATAGACACCGTAGCCTATCCTGATTTTAAGCTAGGTGGTGCTGTTACCATGTCCCAATACGATGACAGAGGAGTAATGTATCGTCTGATCAATAGTAATTTCGATGAAATCACTGCTGGATATGGCATGAAGCACGGAGCTATAGTTCAGGCAAATGGAAATCTGAATTTTGATGGGGTTAACGCAACTTTGGAAGCTGCATCAGCTGCAGGAACATCTGTCTTTGGTCATACACTGGCATGGCATGCAAATCAAAATGCTACTTACCTAAATAGCCTGCTTGAACCTCTAGTAGTGAATTCACCTGCATTTGCCAATGAATTGGATCTTTCCTCACCGATGGAAGGAACTATGGATGGCTGGTCAAAAAATGGGGATGTTATGATCGCTGGAGACAAAGGAATGGGAGAAGGAACTTCTGCTTTTGTTTTAAAATCAGGCTCAGGAACTGATCCTGAGAGCGTGCAACTTACTACTCCAGCTATTCCGGTAATTCAGGGAAAAGAATATGAAGTAGTCGTCTATATCAAATCCGATCAACCTGGTCAAGGAGGAATTACTTTTGAAGGTCTTTCTGAGAACATGCCAGCAATAGATTGGATGGGCACTGGTGTTGATAGCACTGCATTTGAGACAAGTATTTCATGGCAAGAGATCCGATTCCAAATCAGTGATTTTGAAGGAGATTCTTTCAAAATGAATTTTAACATGGGCTACATGCCTGGCGTTTCTTATTCCATCGACATCAGCAATCTTTATGTATATGATCCTGATGGAGAACCTGCTATTAATAACCTAATTGCCGATGGTGATTTCGAAAATGGAAATGGCTGGGGAGGCTGGGGAAATGGCTCTTCTCGTGGTGTTACAGCGGATGGAATGGGCTTCGGCGGTTCTGGCAAAGCTTTTTACGTCACTAACCCTTCTACCACAGGTGGTTTTTGGGAAGTACAGACTTCTTATGAATTAGCTGAACCACTTAAAAATGGAGAAGAGTACAAGCTTACTTTCTGGGTGAAAGGAGACGCTGAAGGAATTATAAGACCAGAACTTCAAAGTCCAAACTACTCATCCAATGGCTTTGGCCAGGTAGGTGTCACTAAAGAATGGAAGCAAGTTTCACTGACTACAGTCGCTAGCGCAGATGATCGTATTCGATTTGTGATCAGTTATGGGGAATTCGCAGGAACAGTCTATCTGGATAATGTAGTCTTGAGCAGTGCTTCACTTTCAGGAGGGAGCACTACACTGGTGAAGAAGACCGAGGAAGAGAAGTTATCAATCATTTCGGGAGAGTTTGAAAGATGGATCGCTGGAATGGTTACTAATTCTAAAGAGCATATCAAGGCCTGGGATGTAGTAAATGAACCTATGGACGATGCGAATCCTTCAGAATTGAAAACCGGAGTTGGCCGGCCAAGTATCGCTGCTGACGAATTCTTCTGGCAAGATTACTTAGGTAAAGACTACGCTGTAAAAGCTTTTGAACTTACTGAGCAATACGGGAATCCGGACGACATTCTTTTCATCAATGACTATAATCTCGAATATAGCCTGGAGAAAACCCAGGGTCTGATCGATTATGTAGCATATATAGAAAGCAAAGGAGTAACGGTGGATGGAATCGGTACTCAGATGCACATTGCTATAGATTCAGACAAGGATAAAATTGTCTCTATGTTCAAAATGCTAGCTGCTACGGGCAAACTTGTCAAGGTTTCAGAGCTGGATGTACGTGTAAATTCTACCAATCCTACTCCTGAAATGATGCAGCTGCAGCGTGAGATGTATAAGTTCGTAGCAGAGATGTATATGGAGCATGTGCCTGCTACACAGCGCTACGGTATCACCATTTGGGGTGTGACTGATAGTGCTGAGAATTCCAATTGGCTTCCAGGAGAAAAGCAGGGACTTTGGGATCTTAATCTGAATCGTAAACCTGCTTATGCTGGGTTCGCTGAAGGATTAGAAGGAATGTAAAAAACTATCCACTAACCTAAGTCATAGTTCTTTTCTGGAAGCATGGCTTAGGTTAGTTTTTTTTGACCCAATAAACAGGTTTATTATAGGATGTTTTTCAATCACCATAACCTGTTTTTTATAACGAAACTAATAGAAATCCAGCGCTTTGGGATGTGTTCAATTATCTGAAAATCTTGCGAAAACCAATCGAAACCTATGAAAAATAACTTGGAGAATCTCGAAAGATTAGGTACTTTATTACAAAGCGGTGTGATCACTGAGGAAGAGTTCAATAGCCAGAAAAGTAAACTTTTAAGAACTTCCTCCATGAGCCTATCCAACAATCTTTTTGGCCTAAATGAAAACACCTATTGCTTTCTGATTCATAGTTCAGTGCTGTTGGGATTTGTACATGTATTACTTGGATTGATAGTGCCTATCATACTTTGGACGTTGAATAGGGAAAATAACCCAAGCATAGATCAGCATGGAAGAAATGTGCTAAACTGGATTTTGAGTTTTGCCATCTATCTTCTGCTCAGCCTCATCATTGTTTTCCCGATGAACAACTTCATGCAATTTCCCTTGAGTCAATCATTTAATTTGAATGTGCTACCATCCTTGTTTACCGGGTTTTTCCCTATTACAATTCTGATGATCCTGAATATTATTTTCATACTCATAGGTGCGTTGAAAGCCAGCACTGGTCAGCTATGGAAATATCCACTCAGCATCCGGTTTTTCAAAAAAACTAGCTCGATCGAAGCCATGCCTAAGAACTAAGATCGAAAAGGTTTTCGTAATCTTTGACCGACGTTAATACGCAATAGACTTATAGAATGTAGCATTTGTAACCCAGCATATCAACCAGTAATTTATTCGTATTTTCAATAACCATAAACCTAAAAAACCATGAAGCAGTATTCACTTATTTTTGTATTCCTTTGGACATTCAGCAGCACATTCTGCTTTTCTCAGACCGAAAGTTCTTCAATCAAAGAAGATTTTAAACCTTCAATTACAAATCAGCCGGGCAAGGAATTTCCCCAAGTCAATTCTCAAGGCTATGCCAGATTTCGTATAGAAGCCCCGCAAGCAGACAGCGTGAGAGTAAGTCTTGGTCTTGGAGGCAGAGGAGGTACCAAACTCACCAAAAACGAAGATGGAGTTTGGACTGGTACCACGGAAGGCCCGATGGATGAAGGCTTTCATTACTATCACCTGACAGTAGATGGTGGCACATTCAACGATCCAGGTTCCAAAAATTATTATGGTTCTACCCGTTGGGAAAGTGGCATAGAGATTCCAGCTCACGATCAGGATTTCTATGCGTTGAAGAACGTACCTCATGGTCATGTGCAGCAGGTTCTTTTTCCTTCTCCAAGTACAGGTACCTCCCGGAGAGCTTTCGTCTATACTCCTCCTGGATATGGAAAAGATGCTTCCAAGCGATATCCTGTTCTTTATCTTCAACATGGTTGGGGAGAAGATGAGACAGCTTGGAGCAATCAGGGCCATGCAAATTTGATCATGGACAACTTGATCGCTGAAGGGAAAGTTGAGCCCTTTATTATCGTGATGACTTATGGAATGACTAATGAAGTGAAATTTGGAGGTTTACGGGATTTTAAGGTAGATGCTTTCCAGACAGTTTTGGTAGATGAGCTGGTGCCTTATGTAGATGAAAATTTCAGGACTTTGGCAGATCAAAAACACCGGGCGATGGGCGGACTTTCCATGGGAGGAATGGAAACACATTCCATTACACTCAATAAACCTGAAGTGTTCTCTCGCTATGCACTTTTAAGTGGAGGAATCTATACTCCGGAGGAGCTGAAGGATTCTACCAAGCCAGATCTGATTTTCATCAGTGCAGGAAGCAAGGAGAATCCTGATCGGGTGACAAAAGCGGTGTCAGCATTGAAAGAGGCAGGGTTTAATGCGGTTTCTTACGTTTCAGAAGGGACAGCACATGAGTTTCAGACTTGGAGAAGAAGCTTGTATGAACTTGCCCCGATTTTGTTTTCAAACAAATAGGGTGGAAACGACTTCGTTAATTCATTTTTCCCCAATTACAGAAAAAGATATTGCGTATTAACCTACAATTAACCTATTAATTACCTATTCTATGATATTCAAAAAAGCCTTAACCTTTGCTTCATTGACTCTGCTGTTTTCAGCCCAAAGTCCGGATAGTGAGCGTCTCAAAGATATTTTTGCAGATAGTTACCACATTGGAGTTGCCGTCAATGCTTGGCAAGTAAACAGCTCTGATGAGAAAGTAAGCTCTCTGATTGCAAACCAGTTCAACAGTCTTAGTCCGGAAAACGGTCTTAAATGGGAGCGGGTGCATCCTGAACTTGATCGCTATGATTTCAAATTTGGAGACGAGTATGTCGCTCTGGGTGAAAAAATAGGAGCTTTTACGATAGGCCATTGCCTAGTTTGGCACCAGCAAGTTCCGCGTTGGGTCTTTCAGGATGAAAACAATGAGCCTCTGGATAAAGATGCCTTAATAGCAAGAATGGAGGACCACATCGAGACCGTTGCTGGACGGTACAAAGGAAAAATCCATGGATGGGATGTGGTCAATGAAGCATTCAACGAAGATGGCTCGTTTCGCGAATCCACCTGGTATAAAGTCACCGGAACTGAGTTTATGAAAGCTGCTTTTCGCAAAGCTCATGAAGTAGATCCTGAGGCAGAATTGTATTACAATGACTACAATGTCTGGAATGCAGCTAAGCGTAAAGGTATTCTTGATTTTGCAAAGGAAATGGTGTCTGAAGGAATCAAAGTGGATGCAATAGGTATGCAAGGGCATTATCAGCTTGATACGCCTACACTGGAGCAGATCGAGCAGGGAATTATTGATATCCACGAAGCTGGATTTAAAGTAATGGTGACCGAGCTTGATGTAGATGTGTTGCCTAGACCGCGTCGTGCTGTCGGAGCTGATTTGAATATGAACTTTGCCAATTCAGATGAATATAATCCTTATAAAGATGGCATTACGCCTGAAGGAGAAGAAAAGCTAGCTCAGCGATATGCTGATATTTTTAAGATATATGAAAAGCATAAAGACAAAATTACCCGAGTGACATTTTGGGGTTTGGGTGATGGTACGAGTTGGTTGAATAACTTTCCCGTGAGAGGCAGAACAAACTATCCTTTGCTATTCGACAGAGATCTGCAACCAAAGACAGAGGTAATCGATAAAATTGCCAGCGTGGTGAAATAACCAAAAGTCAAACAGTAGAAAAAGGGCAAATTCAACTAGATGAATTTGCCCTTTTTTTAATTACATTTTATTCTTTAAAAAGGGGTGGCAGAACTTTCTGCCACCTTTTTTAATCTTGTAACCCAATCTATTTTACTGTTTTTGATGTTTATAAAATTATTAGTTATCCAAGCAACTGTTGTGTAAGTAAAGCGTTGGCTGAATAGATAACAGATCGAACTCTTTACTTTAAACCCAAAATATAACTTACCATATCCTTTGCGTCTTCTTCACTCAATGTGGTATGCGGTGGCATGACTGTTTCACCCCATATACCAGATCCACCTTTTATAACTTTCTCAGCAAGCATGGCGATGTTTTCTTCATTATTAGCATACTCTGCAGCTATGTCAAGGAAAGCAGGTCCAACTATTTGTTTGTCCATATAATGGCAAGACAAGCAGTCTGAGTTAGCCACTTTGTCTTCACCTGACATTTTTTTTGAAGCACTTCCATTTACTACTTCTTCCTCAGGCTCAGTTTCCTTTTGAGGAGCTGATTCCACTGGAGGTGTAGGTTCAGGAGTTTTGGCGACGGCCACAGTTTCCTCTTTGGCTGATTTCTCAGCGGTACTTTCTCCTCCTCCGCATGCGAAAAAAAGAACAGCTATAAGGACCGTAGCTGACTTTGATAGAATTGTAATTTTCATTCGTTTATACTAGTTGTATTCAAGGTCTAAATTTGAATAAATGCTTTTCCTATTACGGATTAGATTTTGGTTTAGTTAAATCAGAGTTAAATCAGGAGGTTGGGTATTTAACCCAACTTCCTTCTTCGAATTGAACTTAGCTGTTCAGCGTGAATTCAGGCAAGTGCTTTATTTTGCCACCCTCCATTGCTGATTCGTGAGCTAAAATACCTACACAGGTAATGTTTGCAGATTCCTTGGCATTTGGATAAGGAGCTCGTTCTTCACTTAGTGCATTCAAGAATTCATTTACCAAGTGTGGATGAGATCCACCATGGCCTGAACCTTGAATGAATGACAAGTGCTGGTTGTCATCACCGTCATATACTCCGGCAGTGGTGAAAGGGGCAATTTCCTCAGGAAGTAAATGTCCATAATCAGGAATTTTCACTTTCTCTGGGCTTTCGCCTGTATGAATCACTGAGTCTTCATGCTCAATCAAAGTCCACTCAAATGATTTCTTAGAACCATATACGTCAAAGCTCTCACGGTATTGTCTTGCTGTATTGAACAGTGACCTAGTCACCTCTGCCGCCAAATCTGAATCCTTGAATTTGATATGACAAGTTTCAATAGCGAAAGGTGATCCGTATTTTGGAATCAACTCCTCATCAATTCGTCCTGAACCTAGGCACGAGACATATTCAGCCTGAGCCTTTGGCAATGCCAATACAGGTCCCACGCAATGGGTAGCATAATGCATAGGAGGTAGGCCTTCCCAATAGCCAGGCCAGCCCGCCATTTCTTGTTGGTGGGATGCACGTAGGAACTGGATTTTACCTAGCTCGCCTTTCTCGTACATTTCCTTTACGAAAAGAAATTCACGGCTATAGATCACAGTCTCCATCATCATATAGGTCAATCCAGTTCGCTGAACTTCCTCTACGATTTTCTTACAATCTTCTACAGAGGTTGCCATGGGAACGGTGCATGCGACATGCTTTCCAGCTCTTAAAGCTTTCAGCGATTGCTCAGCATGATTTTGAATTGGCGTATTGATATGAACAGCATCTATGTTTGGATCTTTCAGCATCTCGTCGTAATCCGTATAGACATTATCAATTCCGAATGCTTTACCGATTTCGGTTGCCTTTTCTTTACTTCTCTGGCAGATAGCATACATATTTGCCAGTGTATGTTTCTGATAAATTGGAATGAATTCAGCGCCAAAACCAAGTCCGACGATCGCGATATTAAAGGGTCTTTTACTCATTGTTTTTTTAATAGGTTACAGATAAGGTAACAAGTGGTTTAAGGTTAATAGGTAATAGGTTTGAGAGTAATGGGTTCTAATTTTATAACTAACTAGATGAAATAGGTTTTAGGTATTCTGATATTTTACTAGTGATCTGAATGTGTAATTCAGAATTTTCAATCAGGTATCACTTTGCCGCCCAGCTTTTAAGAAACTGTAGTCCTTCTTTGGCAAAGCCATCCTGAGAAGGTACCAAAGGCTTCCATATACAAACAGCGCCAGCTAGCTCTTTCACATCGGGAGTGAAGCTTTCGATCGAGACGACACCTGTGTAATTAATCGCCTCCAATCCCCGCTTATAGGCATCCCATGGCGTAATACCTGTGCCAGGGGTGCCTCGGTAATTCTCTGAAACCTGGAAGTGAATCAATTTATCCCCAGCCAGTTTGATGGCTGCTTCGGGGTTTGGTTCCTCGATGTTCATATGAAACCCATCCAAAATCACCTTTGCTTCAGGTTCATTGATGTCCGTGATCAGGCGCATCAGTTCTTCGCAGGTATTGATCAAATCAGTTTCGAAGCGATTGAGGGTTTCCAATGCGATATCCAATCCGAATTTTCTTGCGCTTTCACACACAATTCGAAGATTGGTCACGGCGCGATCCCATTCGATTTTCTTCTGCTCAGGAGATACCAATCTTGCTTTTCCCACAGCTGAATACATGGGGCCGGCTACGAATTTTGAGCCAAGTCCAGCAGCGATTTCGAAGCAATCATTCAGATAATCAAAACTGGTTTGGTGAAAGCTGGGATCTTCATTGGTGAAGTCCCGGCTAGTCCCAAACGCTCCGCAGATGACAGCTTCTAAGCCGTTGTCTGCAAGAGCCTGTTTTACTTCTTTGATATCAATCAAGGCAGGATCCTCCACAGGAATCTCCACTACATCGTATCCGAATGCCTTGATTTTTGGGAAAAGACTAAGTGTTTCTTTCGAAAAAGGAGAAGTCCATAACCAGGTGCTAACTCCGAATTTTACTTCTAATGCCATCCTTAAATTACTTTCATTATGCCGTTCATTTGCTTCCAATGATTTGGAAGCGTGCAAACGAATGGATAATCACCTTTTTGAGAAGGCACTGTCATGAGGATGGATTCTGTAGAATTAGGGAATACTAGCAGCGTAGAAGCTAGGACCTCGGGAATGCTAGGAACGAAGCTTTTATCCATTCCAGTCAGATCCTGAGCCATTTGGTCCGCAGTCTGACCGATTTTTTCCAAAGATCCAATTGTACCTATTACCAAATTGTGCTGTACAAAGTCAGGGTTATTGAAGTCTAATACCAGCTTGGTTCCTGCGTTTACTATGATCGTAGATATGTCAAATTTCATTTCGTGAGGGACAGCAGTTAAAGTAAACTGCCCATCCTTCACTACCTTGATTGAGGCCACTCCTTTATTGGCGTCTCCCGAAGCTGGCTTTTTCAAATCCAAGTTTGAATCATTACCGATCCTTCCTGAGAATCTCCAGTTTCCTTCGTAATCGCCTGGATTATTGTTAGAGTCAAACTGACCTACCCGCACATTCTCTGGTGACAAAGGAGCAGTAAATAATCCTTTTGCTTTTCCTTTATCTACTTCATTGCCGTCAATTTTCAGACTCATGCTTCCATCTTCTTTCAAAGAAGCGGTGACCACAAATTTTTCAGATGGCAAATTCTTACGAGACTTAATGATTTTCATATCACCATCTTGTACGATAGCAAAATTCATTGCGTCCTTATAGACATATAAACTATACCCGTTCGTGCTGTTTCCTTGAGATACTAAAATACCGTCTAATGCCTCTCTGCCTGGCGAAACTTCCATTTCTATGGTCATTTCCTTTCCAGTAAGATCAGGTGGGAAGAGGAGTGCATTTCGTTGACTAAGTGTGTATACTTCTGAAACCAAACTTTTGGAGATTCTGTCTGCAACTCCCATTAAGGAATCTGGTTGGGAAGCAGGTGCTGCTTCTCTGTTTTCAAACGCAGATGGGTGAGTCAATGCGGCTGCGAAAATCGCTTGTGGCAAGTACTCATCTTTTGCATTATCCTGATTTTCAGAAATGGCCAACAATTTTTTGGAAACATCAGCAGAAGCTGGCAATTCAGACACAACCAATATAGCCTGCTTTCTGGTTTGAAGATTGGCATCATCCATCAAATTAGCCGCTAGGATAGCATCCAGCGCTGCTTGATTTCTAGGGATAACTCTTACTGCGTTCTTTCTCACACCAGCAGAAGGATGACTCAAAGCCTTCTCAACTACCTCTTGAGCTTTTGCATTATTGCCTTCCAATTCTCCCAAACCTTTCAAAGTCCAAAGTGCATTGACAGCCGGACCATTAAGCCCTGCCTCATCCACTTCAGTAGAATTGATTATTTCATACAAACCATCCACAACTTCTTTATTCTGAGTTTCCACGATCAATCGCTGAGCAGTAAGTCTCCAGAACATGTTGTCGCTTTTCATAGCATCAAGCAATTCGCTCGCACTAGCATCTTTCAGATCGAAGGTTTTAGAAGATTCGTTTCCTTTGTAAGTAAGACGATAGATTCTACCATGCTGTCTATCGCGCAATGGGTTGATGTATGCATTACCTTCACCATTGTCAAAACCACGAGGAGTAGGGTTGTGTTGGATAATGAAGTTGTACCAATCAGCTACCCAAAGTGATCCATCAGGACCAACTTCTGCATGTACTGGGCTAAACCATTCGTCCGAACTAGCCAAAATATTAAATGCATTTTTCTCTCTATATCCAGATCCTTCTTCAATCAATCGAGCATTGTGAAGCACTCGTCCAGTTGGCTCCGCTACGAAAGCCATTTTGTTCCAATACTCTTGAGGGAAATTTCTAGCTGTATACAAGTTGTGTCCAGCAGCAGCTGTATAGCTTCCAAACCAATCCACCTGTCTCAGAAACGGTGTGAGGTGTGGCATGTCGTAGTGCGAGTCAATTCCTGTAGCAGTATTTGGAGTTCCTTTATAAACAGTTCTTTTAGCATATTTCGTATCCATTGCTAGATATACGGAGTGCTGACCGTTTGCTGTAGAAATAAACGTTTCGAAGTCTTCTGAGAAGCCTAGTCCCCATGTATTGTTACTGGTACGGCCTAGGAATTCCAAATTCTCCCAATTCGGATCAAATCTATAGGCTCCTTGGCTGAAATTGAAAGACTTGCCGCTTACAGTACCATTGAAGCCTGAGTAACCTAAAACTCCCCAGATTTTATTGTCGAAACCGTATTTCAAATTTGATGGACCGGCATGCGTATCGTACTTACCCCATCCTGTCATTACCACTTCTTTCACATCGGCTACATCATCACCGTCTGTATCTTTTAAGAACACAAAATCAGGTGCCATGGAAATCAACATCCCTCCATTGACAGCCATGATAGAAGTAGGGATATTTAGGCCTTCGGCAAAAACAGTTACTTTATCTGCTTTGCCGTCACCATCTGTATCTTCTAGAATCTTGATTTTATCGTCACCGCCTTCTTTGCGAATTTCGTTAGGGTAATCGGTTGTTTCTATTACAAATAATCTTCCTCTTTCATCCCAGGCAAAAGCGATAGGGTTGATAATCATAGGCTCTGAAGCAAAAAGTTCTAGTTCGAAACCTACAGGAACCTGAACCAATTTCATTGATTCTTCCGGAGATAGAGGCAACTGATAACGCGGTGCTGGATCTCTTTTTTCGTAGTTTGGTATATCTGCTTCTTCGAATTGTGGGGTAGGAATATTGTATTCTGTCAAAAGTTTGTTGACATCATCGCCTACAGCCCATAGGATACCATTTGCTACGAGGTTTTGGAAATCTTTTTTCTCCCAAGTCTTCTCATTGTGGCCGTAAGCGGTGTAGAAAACTCTGCCTTTTCCTTCTTCAAGAGTCCAGGTGTATGGCTCGCTACCTGTGTCGTCCTTGCGCTCCATTAATACATGCATGTCAGGATTGAGTTGACTGTGAACGTAAGTTTCATCCCAAGTTTCGAACTCACTGATTCCATTCATAATAGGAGAATCCTTATCCACAATAGTGGCTGTGAAGTCGCCTGTACCATGTGATTTGAACTGACCGCCTACTGTTTCTATGTACCAAGGAGAGTTTTGAAAGCAAAATGAAGCCGAGTGAATCGGAATCAGTGCTTTCCCGCCTTGAATATATGATTTCAAGGCTTCCTCTTGTTCTGGGCTGATCTTGTCATGGTTTGCATAGATCATCAAGCCATCGTAGTTGTTCAGCTTGGTTGAATTTAGATCATTTGGATCAGTGGTGTAGGTTAGATTGATTCCTTTTTGAAATAAAGGAGTCTCTAGGTACATCATCAGCTTTTCAGAGTTGTGATGCTCACTTTCATGTCCTAAAACCAGAATTTCCACTCGTCTGGGTTCGGTAGATGAAAGGAAGTTTTTGTTGCCATTTCCTCCGCATCCCGTGAGAAAAGCAATCATTAAAATCACCAAACCAAAATAAGGTGAATTAGGTACTTTTGGGGTTTTGAAAATCATATCAGTTTTATAAGTATTTATAGCCTACTAAATTCATGTATTAATTTGAGTGGTTCTCCCTGTTTAAGCCTAAAAAATGACTGAATTATGATTAATTATTACTTCTAACTCAAGAATTACTAGAAAAAACAGATATTAGTAGCCGCTAGTTTACCTATATAGGCTTTTGCAAAATGAGGTAAGATTTTTAACGTCAGCGAATTAGATGAGCGCATTCTTGATGTTTAGCTAGATTTGTACTGATTCACTCTCTAAATTGACTTTTTAATGACTTGAAATCTTGCCAAACTTGTTGATTTTCGCGGTTATTTAGAGATGCTTTGATTGATTTGCCCTGATAGTCATCAGGAGTGACTTCTGGTAGTTTGGCAGGTGTTATTTTAATTTAAAAAGGGAGATTTCCCTAAAAAACCTGCTTTAATTATACTTTAGGCTTTGCTGGGAGGCGTTAGTTGATTGATCCAACTTCAAAAAAAATCGCAATTGATTTAAAAGTAAATCCAAAATCAGTAGTGGATAATATCTTCATACTGAGTTTATTCATTCGCAGATTTTGTGGGATTTTGATGCTCTTTTCTAAATCGCTCTGTGAAAAGTGGTTGTTATTCTGGAGGAGACTTGCTGCTACATATGAAATTTGCCAAAGTGGTTTCTTTCTACCTACTTAAGAAAAGGAGAGCATTAGGAAAAAGATCGGAGAAAGCTTATGGCACATTCTCCGATCTTTTCTTTTAACTCTTATTTTTTTATCCCTGGGTACAGTGTGCTTTCAGGAAGCTCGATGGACAAATCCAGTAAGTATTTAATTACCGAAGCCACATCCACTAATCCCATTTCCTGTATTTCTACATTTTCACGAATTCCAGCTCCCCAGGCAATAAAGCCCGTTTCGATTTCGTCGAATTCAGGAAAATAGCCATGTGTACCACCTTTAGCAGGTTTTAAAATAGCTCCATTGCTGGATCCAGAAATTGATATTCCCTGGATAGGAGCAAGGGCCAATACTGCATTGGGATCTGCGCCGATTTTATCCAACTCTTCTCTATCCACTACTCTGAATAGTTTTTTGATAGAATCAGGTAGTTCAGCGAGAATTTCTTTTACTTTTTCTGCTGACTCCTGATCATTTTTGTCTTTCAGATGAAGGAATGCCGAAGCACCACTGGAATGAAAAGTAGCCTTCCAGTTTCCTCTATCCGGTTTATCTTCCATTAGCCCAGCTTTGACCAGCCAAACGTTAGGACTCAATGCGCTGTGAATATTCACAAAACCATGATCTCCTGTGATTATAAAGGTTGTTTTATCCAATATTCCAGCTCGTTCTGCCGCTTCTATGATTTTACCGATTGCTCGATCTGTGGCAGCTACAGCTTTACTAACCATAGGTCCGTTTCTTCCTTCACTGTGCTGAAAATGATCTGTTGCTATTAAATGAAGGGTGATCAGGTTTGGCTTGTAGGTTTCCAGTACATACCCTGCCATGTCTCCGATTCTGTCTTCCCGGTTTAAATAGTCCCCGTTAAACGTTTTTTCATTTAGTTTTCCTAGAACATTTAGCTCCATCTCTGCCATTAGACCCTTTGGAGTCTCCATAGCTCTCATAGGTTCTATTCTGCCTCCATTTTCCAGACTCCAAAATTCAGGAATGTTATAATCGATAGGTGCGTTGACAGAAACTGGCCAAAGAAAACTAGCGCTAGTCATACCATCCTTGCGGACTGCGTGCCATAGGGTAGGTACTTGAATTAATTCATTCTCCCAGTACCATCTTCCCGTCTGGCCAGTTGGTTCAAAGGGTGCATTGTAATACACGCCATGTTTAGCAGGAGGAAACCCTGTGATGACAGTGGTATGGGAAGGGTAGGTAACGGAAGGGAAAACGCCAGTCACACCCAATGAACGGGCTCCTTCTTTTGCCATAGTTTGAAGATTAGGTGCAGGCCATTTTTCCTCCAAATAAAAGTTTGGGCGGAAACCATCTATAGAAATCAAAACTACGTGGTCTGAAGGTCTTGGGGATTGTGCCGAAGCGAAGTACTGTATTCCTGCAGTGAACAACAGGATTAGAGTTATCTTCATCTTGGATAAGCTGGTGATTTTTATCATTTTGTTTTTGATATAAGCAGTCCGCTGCCTATAATTTTTGACAGCGGACTTTTAGATGATTTAGAAAAATATTTTACCGGAAATCTGCATCTGATATGGAGTTCCTCCGGGAGTAGTAACCCCTACATTTGGATTTACTTCATATACATAAGCTTTCTCAACTGGATCAAAATTCCTGATGGTAAGCAGGTTTTGGTTCCCTAAAGTCTTGGAGGTTCCCCAATCTTTATTTAGCAAATTGGCTACGTTGAAAATATCAAGCCCCAGTTCGATTCCTGATTTTTTCTCTCCAGAAAAATAGATTTTCTTGGCAGCACGGATATCCCAGTTGCCAAAATATCCATTCTCACCACCATTTCTGACGGCGACTTTTCCTAGGCTTTGGCGGATGTAGTCTTTGGCTAGATTTTCCGAATTTGCTAGGACAGTATTCATCCCATTGATAATACTTTCTGAGAGGCCAGGAGTCGATGGATCAAAAACGAAAGCAAGATCATTGGAATTGACAAAGTCACCATTCACGTTTCCGTTTACACGTAGCGAATATCGAGTTCCGCCTATACCTGAATATCGAACACCAACGACAAAGCCTTTCCAAGTAGGTAGAGTGCCATAAAGTACTACCTTGGTTCTATACTGTCCATTGGAATAGCTCATCCTAGAAAGATCTCTGGGATCGTCCACTACCATCTGGCTGAGTGTTGCACTGTTTGCAACATTTCCATTGTAGGAAGTATTGTCTTTGCTGTCATTCCAAGTGTAACTGGCAGTGATTTGGCCGTCTTTGAAATAGCGGTATGTACCATCAATAACAAAGGTATAGGTATTGTTTCTCCCTTCGCTATTCAGTTCCAAAACCCGACCGATTTGCTCAGTTTTTCTGCCTTTAGTCCAGTCTGCATTTCCATTGGAAGTACTTATTGTTTCTGCAGGTACATATACTCCGCGACCTGCTTCGTCATCTAAGGTGAAATAAGGCTGATCTACCATATTTCTATCTACATACATGTAGTTATTTCTGGCGATAGAAGCGATAAAGTTAACTCCCAGTCTTAATCTATTGTTGAAAACGCGATTATACATCACATTACCTTTGTAAACAGTAGGTACCTTAAGATCCTCGCTGTTCATATTGATGGTGGTGACAGGTGTAATGCCCGGTTGATTGAGTAGATCCACGCCTGGAGCAGTTGTAGGGTCGTTTCTATAGGATACAAAATCCGGTGTTGGAACATTTTCTCCTGTGATATCCACTGCGAAGATCTTTGTACCGTCAAACTGTAAGTTGTTTACATCTGAGTAGTTGTTTAAAGCAGAGCCAAAAATACCTCCTCCAATTCTCAGAACATCCTGTTGCTTTTCATTGATGTCCCATGTGAACTGTATTCTTGGCTGGATCTGAAAGCCACCAGTTTTGACATTGGTTCTCAATCCTAATTCATCATAGACCGTTTGATTGAACGTAGGGCTGTTTTTATATCCAGTGTAATCCCCTCTCAATCCCAATGTTAGGTTCATTCCTCTGCCTAGTTCTGTTTCGGATTGAGCGTAGATACCTCCTCCGAAAATGCTCTGCTCTACAGTTGGGTCTTCTGTTGCTACTTCACGAGCATAGCGGTATGGTTTCTTGTTTTCAAAATTGTCCAATCCTGTAAAATAGAATCTTCCGTTAAATTCACTGGTAGCAAGAGAGGTGAGGTCGTTAAGGAGTAAATCCATACCAAAGGTGAAATTGGTTTTTCCTTTGTTGTAGTACAGGTTATTGACCAATTGATATACATTGGATTCAAATCGCTCCGGAAGATAGCGCTGGCCACCCAGTTGAATAGTTGTATTCACATTGCTTCCGTCTACCGTAGACTCCACACGTTGCACAATTGCCCTAGGGATGTTGCTACTGGGTAGTTGCTCATTTGGCCTTCCGTCATCTAATGTGTAGAGGTATTGAAGCTTAAGCTCATTGGTCAATCGGTTGTTTATTTCTGTTCTTAATGATGCCATCAAGCTGTTTGCTGTAGAAAGATGATCTCCATATACTTCATACAGGTTAATTGAACTATTGTCAGAAACACCTTGACTGTTTAGGTCACGGGAAAAGTTGTTTCGAATAGTAAGCAAATTGGACTTGTTAATTTGGTAATCAATCCTTGCAAAGGCAGTATGCGAGTATCTTTTTTTATCAAAACTTCCTGTCTGGGGAGTTGATGCTACACCATATTCCCCGCGTGCGATCTGTAGGTAACGATCCAAAGATTCCTGGGATAGATTATATCTGTTTTCATCAGCTGGTGTTCTAATATCCGCGATGTAAAGAGGCCTTGCATCGTGCTGACCATCATAGGCTAGAAAGAAATGAAGTTTATCCTTGATTATCGGGCCTCCAAGCGTAAACCCATACTGTTGGATTGCAAATTCATCTTCTCGCTTATTTCCACGCGTGTCGTATTTACTGGATAACCAATCTGCTCTGTTATAAAGGAAAGCTGATCCGTGTACAGTGTTTGTACCTGTTTTAGTCACCGCACTGATAATTCCTCCCCCACTTCTTCCGTTAGTTACATCGTAATCGTTGGTTGACACTTCAAATTCCCGAATAGCCTCCATTGAAATAGAGAAAGGTCCTCGATTGGTGGCGCCACTGGACAACGGACTTTTATTTGTCATCCCATCGATGGTATAATTTGTAGAGGAGTAAAGTTGACCTAATAGATTACTTCCATTGGAAACAGGCGAGAGATCAACCAGGGAGTTGAAATTCCTGCCATTTACAGGCAAAGTTGCCATATCCTTTGCAGTGACAGCAGTAGAACTTCCGAAGCGGTCTATGCTATTGCTCAGCGAATTGGCAACTACACTGACTTCATTAAGTGCTTGTGCTTCTTCACTCAGTTCGATGTCAAGCTTGATGTGATCGCCTTGACTGACATCGTAGCCAGTGAAGACTTTTGTGCCGTAGCCCATATAGGTACAGGTAACCGAATAGTCAGTTGCCAGCGGAAGTTGGTTTACTGTGAAGTTACCTGTGAGATTTGTGATAGCTGAAGCTGTAAACCCTGTCAATTCATTTTTGATAAGCAAGGCAGCGCCGATGAGGGGCTCTCCATTTTTATCAGTTACCTTACCTGAAATAGAGGCATTGGTAGCTTGTGAAAAGGCTTGAACTTCAAGCCCCAGAAACAGGAAAAGGAGAAGGATTCCTGTTCGGAATTGGGTAGAATTTCTTGAACTCATAGTGTTTGGATAATGGTTTAATTTTATCCAAAACTAGATTTGGGCAGCCTCCTTAAATGTTAAAAATTAACAAAGGGTAAAGCTTTAACAATAATATAAAACAGGAAATATTGGGCTAATATTAAATCCCTAGATACCGTTAGTGGGAGTTTACTTTGGTTTGGGTCTTGAGGTATTGGCTACTGTTTGTCTGGTCACTCCGATTAAATCACCAAGGTCTTTTTGAGTGAGTAGCTCTATAATGGCAAATTCTGCCCCATGAGCGTCCGATACTTTGTGGTCGAAGAACGAACTGAGAAATGCCAGCTTTCCCTGTGCTTTTTTCTCATGAAGTTTTTTGAGTTTCTTCTCAGCACTGCACCAACGTTTGACTAGGTAGGAGATAAACCATTCGGATACTTCAGGACTCTGAACTACCATTTGTTTAAAAAAATCCCGGCTGTAAACCCTTAATTTTGTATCAATTAGAGCCTTTGAGAACTCAAAAAACTGATTATTTAGGTATTTTAGATCGCCAAAAAAGTCATCTTTAATAAGAACATCAAAGGTGAACTCCTCTCCATCTTCGGTATAACTGCCAAGTTTCACCGCTCCTTCGATTATCTCATACATGTAGAGGTGGTCAGAAGAAGGGTTGTATATGTATTCATTCTTTTTCACAATAATCTCCCTGACGTTGCCAAAGGATCGATTGGGATTTAACGAGGTGATGTGTTCGAAGAAATTAAAGCTACGATAAGACTCATTGTTAGGACGTACAGGTATAGCCATGCGATTCTTGAATTATTGACTTTCAAAGATACCTCTACACTGTTAGTACAACATTAATCCTGAATTAAGTTTGTGAGCTTAAACTGGTTCTTTACATGGCCTTGATCAATTATTATTTCAAAATTCTAATTGTATAAGTCCTCATTTATAAGCTGATAAATTTCCTAAATCAACGGGGTTTTTTGATTTAGGAACTCCTATTTTTAGTGACTAGTTGACTGATAGTTTCCAGTGTATTGGTTTTAGATCCATTCTTCAAAATCGATAAAAATAGATGATTATATCAGTGCGTTTTACTTAGAAGGATTTTTTTGATGTCCGTAACTTTTTAAACCAATCTTAAAAATATGACCAGTGAATTTATTGATTGTTACTTGCTGTAGTTTGTATAAAAATAGTCGCCCAATAAGACACATTTTCTTTGCTATCTATGGATATAAACTAAACGCTAAAAAACAGAAAAAACAGAAAATCTTGTAAATCTACTGATATATAAGCTTTTGATTTTCCTTGAAACTGGTTTCATCGGGCTGGTAGTCCCGATGCTTATCGGGAGAATTTACGACTTTAAGTTTGATTTTAGAATTGAATATAAAAAAGCTCTTAGAACTAAATCTAGGAGCTTTTAAGTCCGGGTGGCAGGATTCGAAGCATGGCTTGTAATCTTATGAAATACATTGTCTTATGTATTATTTTATTCTCTAGGTCACCGAATAGGGCAAAATTATTTTTAAGTAATGTAACTAGTTAATAATTATAAAGTTAGTGAAATATTTATTTTCTTTCAATAGTATACTAGAAATTAGTTTACATAAGAGTATTAGTTGTTTTATTGATTGATTTTGAAATTTATATTTCAAATATCTTTAAGTTTTGTTTTATGATACCCTGTTGTTTCATTTGATGACGCAGTTGTAGAAAATTGAGAGATTCTAATTTTACTCGTAAAATATTTTATTTCATAAGTGTTTGAGTGGCTTTATATATCTACTAGGCGATTTATGCATTGAGCTTTTTGTCTTTGTTCCGACTGTCATTTTTAGGTGCCCTATCTTTTTTTAACAATTATGGATGCTGTCGAGGTTTAACTATGTCAAAAAATATTACTACAAAAATCAACAATTAATCCATAAGAGAGGCAAGATCTTTATTGGTATCACTCCATAGCGTTTCAAATATATTACTGCGCCTTGGGGTTTTTCCATCACTGCTTTTTCAGTTGGACTTGCTGCCAAATTCTCCTTGGTATGGTTTTTTTTCTTCACCCTATTTCCTAAATACAAGAATTGCTGCAATGATCACTATTTTTTTTCCTTTCATAGACACCCAGGAAGAAAAAACCACAAAATAGAGTTGTTAATAAGAATAGTCCGCTACCGCTCATTTTTATCCATTTGCGAACGCGATGTTTCCATATAATGCTCTTCAAATAGTTAGAAACACTGTTTCAGAAGTGGCACGACTATTATTCCTACATTTAGATAATATGTAATTATCGATGAAGGCAGGTCTTCCACGAGTTGTTACCAGCGGAATGAAAATGTAGATGTAAGGTTCCTTCTATCCAAAAAACAATATTAAATAGATGAAAGACTATCAACTGGGGGAGTTTGAAGAGATCGTAATCTTGACGGTGGGGATCTTAAATAATGCTGCCTATAGTGTGGCAATTAAGGATGAGATTGAGTCCCGATTAAAAAGGACTGTCAGTATGGGAGCATTGCATACCGCATTGAATAGGATGGAGGATAAGGGGTATCTGAAATCATTTTCCGGTGAAGCGACAGAAGAACGTGCAGGGCGACCAAGGCGATATTTTGAAATGACTGCTCTTGGTAAGAAAGCCATACAATATGCCAAAGATACTCGGGATGAACTGTGGGCAGCCATTCCAAAGACCATTTGGCAGTCAAATCTTTCAGGAATTTAAGCGATGAAAAAGCAACATCCTTTTCCTCCAAAATATTTCCTCAGGTTCTTTCGCTGGTTCTGCCATCCTAGGATGCTTGACTATATCGAGGGTGACTTAATAGAAGTGTATGACAGGAATTTCAAAAAATTGGGCAAGCGCAAAGCTGACTGGAAATTTATTCTCGATGTACTGTTGCTCTTCCGCCCAGGCATTATTCGGCCCAGAAAACCAATTCCAAACTTAACCACTTATGGTATGTATAAAAGTTATTTTAAAATCGGCTGGAGAACTCTAATCCGTAACAAGGAATATGCACTAATCAATATTGCTGGACTGGCATTGAGTGTGACATGTTGTATTTTAATTTTTGTGTTGGTAAAGCATCACCTGAGTTTTGACGATTTCCATCAAAACAAAGATAGAATCTATCGAGTAGTCACTGAGCAACACAGGGAATCGGTCTCTTATGTGAACAGTGTTCCTTCGCCATTAGGTCTGGTTTTGAGGGAGAATCATACCTATGGAGAAAAGGTGGCAAGAATGTTTCATGACAGTAACTCTGTTATCACTTTTGAGCGCAATGGAGAAATGCAGATGATTAAGGAACCTGATGGTTTTGCTTTTACGGAGCCTGAATTTTTCGAGATATTTGATTTTCCCCTCGTACAGGGATCAATTGTAACAGCCCTGAATGAACCAAATTCAGCTATCCTTACCGAAAGACTAGCCAAGAAATATTTTGCTGAACAAAATCCAATTGGTCAGGTGATTACCTATGATAATCAGGTATCTTTTACCATCACTGGAATCTTGAAGGATCTTCCAATTACCACCGATATCCGCCCAGAGATATTTGTATCCTATTCTAGCCTTAAGGAATACAATCCTTGGCTAGCCTCGGACAATGCCTGGGGAGGAATCAGCTCAGGAATGTATTGCTACACGTTGCTCCGGGCAGGAGTAAGTCCGGAAGAGGTGGAGGAAGCATTGAAGCCTTATGTAAAGCAGAATAGGCCTGAAAGTAAGAATGTTCACCATTATAAATTGCAACCTCTTTCAGATATTCACCTGAATGGGAGGTATGGAGGAGTTTTGGAGATGTCAGACATAGGAATTCTCATAGCGATCGGGATCTTTTTGCTGCTTACTGCATGTGTGAACTTTGTGAATCTAGCGACTGCCCAAGCTTTGAAAAGATCCAAGGAAGTGGGGGTTAGGAAAGTTTTGGGAAGTTTCCGAGCTCAGCTCTTCTGGCAGTTTATTTTCGAAACAGCCATCATTGCTACGATTAGTATTCTGATAGCAATCGCGGCAGCTTTTGCCTTAGTTCCTTATGTGAATGACTTTTTCCAAACCCAGATTCCAGTGAATTTTCTTTCTGATGGCATCTTAGTTTTGTTTATCGTAGGGCTGGATGTATTGGTCACGCTTTTAGCAGGATGCTACCCAGCTTTTATTCTGACAGATTTCAAACCCGTAGCTGCACTTAAAGGAAAGCTCTCTATGCAGCAGCTGGGAGGTTTCAATACTAGACGCTCTCTGATTGTCATGCAGTTTGTTATTTCCCAGGTACTGATCATCGGCGTCATCGTGATCATGAATCAGATGCGTTTTGCCAAGGAAGCAGATCTAGGCTTTGATAAGGAATCAATTGTAATGGTGAAGTTGGGAACTGATTCGGTTAATTCTATGCATGTCCTGAAAAATGAGTTTTTACGTCTTCCAGGAGTAAATAAAGTTTCCCTTTGCTACGCAGCACCAGCTTCATCCGACAGTTGGGGTAATTCTATCCGATTTGGCAATGACAGTGAGGAGGTAAACTTCCGGACTAATATGAAATTGGCCGATGCAGACTACATTTCCACTTTTGATTTGGAGTTATTAATTGGTAGGAACATTACACCAGCAGATACTGTGAGGGAAATGCTGGTGAATGAGGCTCTGCTCCAGCATCTCGGAATAACTAACTATGAAGATGCTATAGGACAAGTAATCTATGCAAACGGCGGGTCGATGAAAGGTCCAATAGTGGGAGTAGTTCGTGATTTCCATGACAACTCATTTCATGCCGGGATATCTCCTGCATTGATCGCCAGTGCCAGTAGTATGTATTCCAATTATGCCATAAAAATCAATGGGAACTCTGTGAAAGAAACTTTGGAAGAAATTCAGCAATTGTGGGAAGAGCAATACACAGGTAAAATGTTCGAATATTCATTTGTGGATGAGGATATAGCTCAATTTTACGAATCTGAGGATACGTTGCTAAAGGGGATTCAGTTTTTTTCATTTATCGCTATTTTCATTGGCTGCTTGGGACTATATGGTTTGATTTCATTTATGATTTCGCAGAAGACCAAAGAAGTTGGCATACGAAAAGTGATGGGAGGGGGAGTAGCTCATATCATCTGGCTATTCGGTCAGGAGTTTGTAAGACTGATTTTAATTGCCTTTCTGATAGCTGCCCCGATCGGCTGGTGGTTTATGAATCAATGGCTCCAGGATTTTGAATTTAAAATTAAGCTAGATGTGTGGACCTTTGTCTTGGCGGCGGGCAGTACATTGGTTATTGCTGCCTTTACAGTTGGATATCAGGTACTAAGAGTTGCTTATGTCAATCCTGTATTGAGCTTGAAATCTGAATAAGGAGGGTGTGTGGCTGCTTGATTGGAGGATAGAAGTATTAAAGAGTTAACTCCTTATTGGTTTTTTCGAAGAAACTTTGAAAATCAATAAAATCATTAGATTTGGGATTCAATGAACCCAATAAAATTAAGACACCTACTTTCTCGAATAGTTGAGAAAAATGACGAAAAAGCATTTTCGGAATTTTTTGACCATTATCATACAAGGCTAATAAATCTCTCTTTGCTCTTTTTGCCAAGGTATGATCTGGCTGAAGACGTGGTTTCGGAAGTGCTACTGAAGCTTCTTCAGAAAAAAGAAAGCCTGCTTGAAATCAGAAATTTTGAGGGTTACCTTTTTAAGATGGTTAAGAACAAATCTCTTAATCATTTAAAATCCAAAGCTGAGGAGCTTGGGAATATTCAAATTGATGACATCAATGATTACTTGCTTCCTGAACGGAATGATCCGGAAAAAACTTTAATCAATACCAATTTGGGTCAATTGCTTGACCGTGTCATTCAGGCTTTACCTCCTAAGAGGAGACTTGTGTTCAAGATGGTTAAGGATGAGAATATGTCCCATAAAGAGGTTGCTGAGATTCTAGAAATTTCTGAACGCACCGTTGAAGTTCATTTGAAACTTGCTATTAAAGACCTTCGGGTTTCTTTGAAGGAATACTATGAGGAACACAGGGATTATATCTCTATATCCAAACAAAGGTTCTTATCTATTTTTATATAAATCCTATATTTTAGAAATGTATTTTTGAATTTATTGATCTGACTATCAATGAAATGAGTTGTTCCCCTTAATTTTTTTTAAAAACTCCAGAAATCCATTACGGGATTTTTTTGATTCTACTGTCTTTACTTCTACAAGCATGACACATTTCCTTCATGGACGAAGAATTAGACATAAATCAACTTATTACCCGCTACCTAAACGGACAAGCTAGCCTTTCTGAGAAAAAGCAGGTTTTTGCCTGGGTGAAAGAATCTCCTTTAAATCAATATCAATTTGATAAGTTGAAAGACTATTGGGAGAAAGATACTGCAGATCCTAAGCTGATCAATCATGAGTTTCAGAAGCAGAAGTTATGGAAGCAATACCTTGATTCTTCGGATTCAGCGTCGGAACTGCTTTCAGCCAAACAAAAATCCGGTAGAATAAGATGGATAAGCATTGCGGCTTCCATTTCCTTGCTACTTACTGTCACTGCAATATTTAGTATAAGAGAAAGGTTATCAGCTCCTCAGACCATAGAAATAGAAGTAGCGACAATAGAAAAACATAACCCTATTGGTCAGAAATCCCAAGCTCAACTTCCAGATGGTTCCAAAGTCTGGCTAAATGCCGATAGTAAAATATCCTATCCGGAGAAGTTTTCTGATTCTGTTCGTCTTGTCCAGTTGGAGGGAGAGGCATTTTTTGATGTGCAGCATGACAGTGATCGACCATTTATTGTCATCGCAGATAATGTGAGTGTGCGTGTACTTGGTACCAAATTCAATGTAAACGCCTTTCCAAATCAACAGGATATAAATATTTCACTTTTGGAAGGTTCGATCAATGTCACTGCAGATTCGAACATGGATGGCTTGCTTGTAGAGCCTTCCAATGGAGTTTCCTACTCAAAACAACTTGCTGTATTCCGTGAATTTTCGAAGGAAAGTAATCCGGCAATGTTCGACAAGGCCATTTCTTGGAAGAATGGAAAATTAATATTCGACGGTGACGATCTGGAGGATTTTGTAACAGAAATAAACCGCTGGTATGGAGTCACGGTGAAAATAGTTGGGGTGCCTCAAAACGATTGGAGATTGATGGGAACTTTTGAAAATGAGTACCTCACAAATGTGTTGGATGCTATTGCTTACAACAAGGGATTCACATACGATTTAAAGGAAAAAGAATTGACACTAATATTTAACTAAAACCCCTAAAAAATAATGACAAAAAAAACCGTACTGATCTGCCAATCAATACGGTCTACTACGATTCATTGCGCTAATAAGTAAACAATAAACCTACCGAAATTATGAAAAAACGAGTACTAAAACTACTACTCATGGGATTAACCTACTCAATATGTGGGCTGATTTTGCAAATTTTCTTTATAAATGTTCTTGCTGCATCGGAGATAAATGCCCAGAATATAAAAAGTGTGAAAGATGTAAAGGTCAGCGTCGGCTTTGCTAATGAAAAGCTTAGTCAACTATTTAGCAAACTGGAGGAGGAAACTCCCTTTGTGTTTGTTTACGACAACAAAGATTCCTTTTTGGAACAACGGTTTTCTTTGAACAAACAAAGCCTTACACTGGAAGATCTTTTGCTGAGAATAGCGAGAGAAAACAAAGTCAAATTCAAACAGATTAATAATACAATCAGTGTCAGCTCAACTTCTACATTGGGCAATTCTGTTGAAGTTTCGATCCGGGAAATGACAATTTCCGGAGTTGTAACTTCCGCCACAGATGGGGTGACAATTCCTGGTGCTACAGTAATCCTTAAGGGAACTACAGTAGGTACTGTTACAAATATAGATGGTGAATTTACACTGGAAGTACCTGAGCAGGGAGCTGTTTTGATAGTTTCATTCATCGGCTATGAAAACCAGGAAGTGCCTGTAACTAATAGCACCCGTCTCGAAATCCGGATGCAGGAAGACCTCAAAAGTTTAGATGAGGTAGTCGTAGTAGGGTATGGTGTGGTGAAAAAAGAGGATCTCACGGGATCAGTAGCTCAGGTGGAAATGGAAGAAGTTCAGGATATTCCTGCCAATTCCGTGGAAAGAGTCCTACAGGGTAGAGCGGCCGGCTTGCAAATCATCAATCCATCCCAGGATCCTGGTGCGGGTTCTACAGTAAGGATTCGTGGCGGAAGCTCCTTAAGAGGATCGAATTCCCCTTTAGTTGTTGTGAATGGTTTTCCATTAGGCGATGCGGGCGAATTGAAACAGATCAATCCAGCTGATATTGAATCGGTCGAAGTGTTGAAGGATGCTTCTGCTTCTGCGATATACGGCTCAAGAGGTGCGAATGGTGTAATTATGATCACCACCAAAAAGGCTAAGCAGGGTCAAACCAATTTCAGTGTTCGTCAGCAGCTTACTATTTCAGAATTTACCTCTGAACTTAATCTCTGGAGAGACCCCGCTTTGATGGCTCAGCTGAATAATGAAAGTAGGGTAAATGGTGGATTTGAACCGGTTTTTATCGGGGAGGTTTCTCCATCAGGGATTTACTATCCTTCAGTGGAAGAACTTTCTAATGGAGACTGGCCCAACAATACACGATGGGATCAGATAGTTTTTAGAGATGCACCCATTTCAAACAACACAACCTTAACCATCGCAAGCAGCAACGAAAAGACGAGTTTTAACCTTAGCGCTGCATATTTTACTGACAAAGGGATACAGATTGAAGATGATTACTCGAAAATCAACACAAATTTCAGTATCAGTCATCGGGTTCTTGATAATCTTAAAATCACTTTTTCAAATATTCTTACAAAAGGGAAGCGGAATGCCAATGGTGGTTTAGCCTACTGGAGAAGTCCTGTCTGGCCTGTATATGATGAGTCTGGAGATTACTATATGCTGAACAGCAATGATTTCAGTCATCCAGTAGCAATAACTGAGAATCGTAAGAATGAGTCCAAAACGCTCGATTTACTGTCCTTTTTGGACGTAGAGTGGGAGGTAATTCCTTCACTTACAATTAATTCTAGATTGAACTTCAAGTTTGGTACCAGTATCAATGATGTGTATCAGCCAAAGCGCTATACAGAAGCTGGACAGTTTAATAATGGCGCGGCATATATCAACAATTGGCAGGGAAGTACAGTCGTGAGTGAGACTTTTGCCAACTATAGAAAGGTATTTGGAAAGCATGACTTTGGAGCTACCCTTGGCTATTCATATCAAAATGATGAATCGAGAACTTCTAACCTAGGTGCATTTGATTTTGTGAATGAAACGCTAAACAATGAGAATTTGGGAGCTGGGAATTTGGAACTTAACAGAGTAAGTAATGGATTGGTAGCTTCTGAATTGGTTTCTGGGATCTTTAGATTCAATTATACTTTTGACGAGAAGTACCTTTTCACCTTCACTTCCAGAGCAGATGGTTCTTCCAAATTTGGGGAGAACAATAAGTGGGCATTTTTCCCTTCAGGAGCATTGAGCTGGAAAGCTCATGAAGAAGAATTCATAAAACAAATGAATGTTTTCGACCAGCTGAAGTTTAGGTTAAGTTATGGTATTTCGGGAAATCAAGGAATCTCACCATATCAAACACTCAGCAGATATGGAGTGAGTAATTACTTCAATAACGGGAACTGGATAACTGCAATCGGTCCTGGTATCGAAGTTGGAAGAACTGGACAATCAGGAATAGAAGTGCTATGGGGAGGGATACCAAATCCGGATCTGAAATGGGAGACTACAGCCCAGTTTGATGCGGGAGTTGACTTCTCTCTTTTTGACAGTAAGTTGAACGTGACTTTTGATTACTATCAGAAGAATACGGACAACCTTCTTCAGGAGAGAATTTTGCCACTTTCATCAGGGTATGATCGAATGTGGATCAATAACGGTTCTATCACTAACAGAGGAATTGAACTTACGGTAGGTGGTGATTTGATCCAAACTAAGGATTTGAATCTGAATGCTACTCTGATCTATTTCCAAAACAGAAATGAGGTTACCAGTCTAGGAGATCCGGAGGAATCCGGTTTGATCACCGATCCAAATACAGGTATGCAGTTCCAGTATTCGGGCAACAGTATTGAGCAGTTCAGGGGATTTCCTAATCTCCTTGCAGTAGGCCAGCCGGTAAATGTCTTTTATGGTTACAAAGCAGATGGTATCGTTCAGACATTGGAAGAAGGAGTGCTCGCAGGTCTGGAAGGCGACCTTGCTCAGCCAGGTGAATATAAATACGTGGATATCAATGGAGATGGCAGTGTGGATGAAAATGACCGTACTATCATCGGAAATCCAAACCCTGATTTCCTAGCTAGTTTAAACCTTGCACTGACCTATAAGAAGTTTGATATAAGCATTTTTCTAAATGGGGTGTTTGGTAACGATGTGCTAAATACTCAGGCATTTAACCAGCCAAGCATGACTCCATTCCGCTGGACTCCTGATAATCCTACGAATGAATATCCAAGTCTAAAAGACGGCAGACAGGTTAAGTTTTCTGACTGGTGGATTGAAGACGGATCTTTTGTAAGAATTCAAAACCTGAACATGGGTTACAATTTTGATTTGCCAAAGGCGATGCGTTTACGCTTGTCTATGAATGCTGCCAATCTGTTCACGTTTTCCAAATTCAACGGATATGATCCTGAAGTTGGGACAGATGGTAGATACTGGGGTGGATATCCGCGATTGAGACAATGGACTGCTGGTTTGAATCTGACATTTTAACTGAACACAAACATGAAATTTCAAAAATATATACTGATAATAGTTGGTCTGTTTACGATTAACGCGTGTGACCTAAGTGAGGAGCCATATGGTTTCTATTCAGAAGATAATTTCTACAATTCGGTAGCCGATGCCGAAGCAGCAATTAGTTATGCCTATGATGCGTTAACTTTTTTGGAATATTCCAGAACGGTATTTATGCTAGGGGATATGCCCTCGGATGAGTGCAACCCAAAAGCTGATGAAGGGGCAGACGCTCAGGATCTGAATAACTGGAAAGTAGCTAATTTTTCAACTAACGGGAGTTTGGTTAATTTCTTCAAGTATGCCTACATCGCTATCAATAGAACAAATGCAATTCTTGATGTGATTCCAAATTCAGCCATTGAAGAATCAGCCAAAGCCAAATACCTGGGTGAAGCACATTTCTTGAGAGCTTGGAGTTATTTCAATTTGGCTAGGAACTTTGGCAGAGTGCCTATGCATAGATCTTTTGTAGGAACTCTGGACCAGACTTCATCTCCGCTAGCTACCGATTTGGATGAAGTTTATGATCTGATCCTAGCGGACTGTAAGCAAGCTATCGAACTTCTGGATATCAATAGAGCCACTGGAAGGGCAGATAAAGTTGCTGCTCAAGCTTTGGCAGCAAAGGTTTACCTGCATATAGCTTCTTCAAAAGATCACAACGTGCCACAATACACAAGCAGTAGAAGAGAGGTGTCATCCATGTATGATAGTGCTGCTTATTTTGCAAAGGAGGTGATTACAGGTCAAAATATCTATGGTTTTGATGATCAGTTACTGGATATCTATGATGTGGATCAACCTACCGGTCCGGAACATATTTTCCTGATGTCTATGGATAGAAGTGGAATCATAGAAGGGGATTATTCTAAAATTTCTAAACTTTTTATCCCATATATCGCTGGTGCGGCCATTTACCTCGACAACGGTGATGGTACGTTGACTGAATCCCACGACGGTTGGAGCGTGTTTCAGACCAAGGAATCTTTCTACGATACCTTTGATGAGGCGGATAAGCGAGGAAGTGAATTGCTGGTATCTACTGTCTATGATGAGTCAGGTGAAGAAATCGCATCCTTCCCAGGTGCAGTTCCTTACAGATTCTCAAGAAAATATGTAGACCCACATTATATCCAGGATAAGACTAGCACCAAACCGTATTTGATAAGATTTTCTGACGTTGCTTTAGTTTATGCAGAAGCCGCCGGGCCAAATGCGCAAGGTTATGAAATGGTCAATTACATCCGCAACCGAGCAGGTTTAGGGGATTTGATTCCTGGATTATCTCTGGAAGATTTTAGAGAGGCAGTTTGGCAGGAGCGTAGCTGGGAGCTGATGTATGAAGGTAACCGCATGTATGACTTACGCAGGTTCAATAGAGTGAATAAACTCATTGATGAAGCAGCAGCTTTAACGGATGAACAAGTTGCATTTTATCCGCTTCCTCAAATTGAAATCGACTTGAATCAGTCTCTGTAATGAATAACCCAAAATGTCAATAACTATGAAATCATATATAAATAACCTGTTCCTGCTTCTGATTGTCATCACTCAGTTTTCCTGTGTAAAAGATCCGTTTGAAGAATTTGATGAGGGCAACTGGAATAATGAGCGAAGTATTCTTACCCTCAAGTTTGAAAACCAAGTGGGAAAAGAGGAAATAGTCCGGGTGGATGACCAGACAGGCACAATCACTTTGGGTATCAATACCGGAGCTGTTGCAGATTTGAGTGCTGTCAAGATAAATTCATTGGTTCTTTCTTATGGAGCAGAGGCAACGGCACAGCCAGGTGAAACTTTAAACTTTGAGAATGAATCGAGTAGTAGTACCATCACTGTGACTTCTCCAACTGGTAAATCAAGGATATATACTGTGATTGCAGAGCCCTTCGAAGAAACCATAATCGGAACGTACCACATTCATAATTTGATAGTCTATGGAGGTACGGGGCCTGAATATGGTGGCGGAGGAGTACTTGCTATGACGGACAAACCTTGGGTATGGCTTCCTTCGGGAGGTCCGGATGCAGAGCTGGATAATACTTTGACTCTAGAATTGGAAGGTTTTACTGAAGATGGAAATAGCTTTGGTAAGATTGTAAACAATGCAGGGGCTGACGAAACGTATGCTGACTTTCAACAAGTTGCTTTTGGCAGTTATCCTGCAACGGATGTCAATGGTTTTTACAGAAAAATCCCAACCGGTGAAGGAACTTGGTCCAGAAATTATGCTACTGGTATGGTGACCTTCACCTTTGCTGATGGTACTAAAACAAGTGGTCAATTTGTGGAAGGACCTGTCACTGAGGATTTAGGGAATGGATATTCCAAAACAGTTGATAATTATGCATTTGCATTCAATCTGAATGGCACTGATGACTGGAATAGTATCTATAGTGACTATGACAAGTTTATCAAGCGACCAAGACGGTATTGGATTGATTTAGAAAAAGTTGATTAACTATATATGTGGGCATTTCATCCAATTGCATAGATGAGAATGCCCATTTTTTATTCTAATGAGATTTAAAATAACCCACATTAAGAAAAAATGAGATTTCCTAAAATATTATTACTTATAGCATTAGTGTTCCATATGGGCTGCAGCTCAGCAGAAGAACCAATTATAACTCCACCTGACCCCACACCGCAAGAAGAAGTAAAGTTGTCGCTGGTAGATAAAAATGCGACCGAAAAGACTAAAGCCCTCTATTCAAACCTATGGGCAATACAATCCAAGGGCTTTATGTTTGGGCATCATGATGACTTGCTCTATGGAAGACTTTGGTACACGGATGCCGGTGGATCTGACACAAAGGAAATAGTTGGGGATTTCCCAGGAGTTTATTCTGTTGACTTTGCGGAAATTATGGATGATAGACATTCCTCCAGCGACCTGAATGATGATCGTAAGAGAACCATCCTTGAAGCAAGAAGTAGAGGGGAGGCCATTACTGCATGTGCCCATCTCAATAATCCTTTAACCGGCGGAGATTCCTGGGATAATTCCAGTAATCAAGTGGTAAAAGAAATCCTTACCGAGGGAAGCGCAACAAATGTTAAATACAAGGTTTGGCTAGATCGTTTAGCTTCATTTCTTGGTGAATTAAAAGATTCGGAAGGAGATTTGATTCCTATTATTTTCAGACCTTATCATGAGCATACCCAGACTTGGTCGTGGTGGGGTAGTAGTGCCACCACTCAGGATGAATTTATATCGTTTTGGAAATTCACGGTGGATTACCTCACCAAGGAAAAGGAAGTACATAATCTGATCTTTGCTATTTCTCCGCAACTGGATAGTCCTAGTACGACAGATAAGATTTTATATCGTTGGCCATGTGACGATTATGTAGACTTTATAGGAATTGATAGTTATCATGGCACCAATACAAACTCTCTTTCCACCAATGTTTCTAATCTAGCTGCTCTGGGTAAAGCTAAAATGAAGCCTGTTGGTGTTACTGAAACAGGAATCGAAGGCGTCCGTGACAATTCTGGAAATGAATATGCCAAATATTGGACAAAGGAGATACTTACACCTATCATCGGAAAAGACATTTCATTAGTAGTCGTGTGGAGAAATAAATACGATCCAACACAGGAAGGATATCACTATTATGGTCCTTGGGCTCAACACAGTTCTGCAGCTGATTTCAAGGAGTTTTATAAAAGTTCCTTTACACTATTCAGCAAGGACTTGCCGAATATGTACAAGATGGCTGAAAATGTAGTTGTTGAGTAATACGATAGATTGATAGGCAAAAAAGGCTAATTCGGAAAGAATTGGCCTTTTTTGATGGATTTTCTGCTTGAATTAAAGAACTATTCATTAAGACGTTCCTCCTTCCAACAAATCAGAGAATTCTGTTTTAAACTCTTCTCCAAGCAGATTCAAGTAATCTTTGCAGAACTGATTGTAGGCTGTTAAAGCCTGACCTTTTTTACCAAGTTTCGAAAGCGAATAGCATCGTTGTTTCAGTGCCTCATCATTTAGAGGGTCAAGTTTGAGGATTGAATCTGATAGTTTGGCTAATAAATTATGATTATCTGTTTGACGCATAATTTCAAAAAATACATCAAGCAATTGGGCAGAGAAATCAGCTTTGAACTGGTCCATCCATTCTGTCTGAACACTTGGACAAATACCTCCTTTTGAGGAATTGCTGAGCAATCGTTCTACTTCTTGATCGGTGAGTTTATTACCTGATTTGACTTTCTGAAACAATTGCTTGGAATCAAAAATATCAGAATACACTGTGTCGTCATGTTCTATTTTCCAAAAGGTGTTTTCATGAGTCAATATCAGTGCGGTTGACACTTTTTCCAGGATAAGCCTAATCTTGCTGATGTTGACATTCCTATTGTTTCTGGCACTGGTAGTGGTCTTATCGCTCCACAGCGTTTCGGTTAGTATTTCTGACGAAATTCCTTTTTTGTCCAAAATGCCTGAAAGGTAAATGAGTAGAAAAAGTTGTTTTATAGTCGGTGTAAAATGGCCTGTAATGTCCTCCCCATTTTTGTCAAAAATCTGAAATCCTCCCATCAAATATATTGCAGCGCCCTGGGGTTTTTCCATCACTGTTTTTTCAGTTGGACTTGCTGCCAAATTCTCCTTTGTATGGTTTTTTTGCTTCACCCTATTTCCGTATTTCCTAAATACAAGAATTGCTGCAATGATCACTATTGCCCCAGCTATTAAGAGTATAAGTGTTGATTTACTGGTTTTTACTCTATTGGATTGCAGAGCCTCATTTCTTAAAAGTGGGGGATAAGCCCGTTGGTAGAATTCCACTATGCTATCCGTACGTGTTACTGCGATAAGTTTTGATTCATTAGAGTTTAGGTATAGCCCTGCCCAACTTTCAGTATCCAGAAAATTATAGGGAATTGAGTCTTCAAAGGCTCTGAAAACTTCATTTGTAATACCAATTTCTGTCAATTGAAGGCTAGTATTATAATTGATGTTGTTATAAAGCAAGGTGTAGAAACTTGATTTATCCTTTGAAATGATAGAATTAGCGACCGGGGTGAATGGAGTGCTTATGTTCTTTAACTCCTTGATTTTCTGTATGCTGTTACTTTTGAGATCTAGCGTATAAATGTCGTAATAATGTTGTGGATTTATCCCTTGGTTTCCAGTAGGGCTACCAAAGCCACCAAAAAGTAAAACTTTCTGGTCATCCATCCACCCGGCGCTGCTTAAGTACCTTGGAGGTATTTGACTTGAGGTATTAATAGAATCCCATGAAGTTGCCCCATCCTTCAGAGACATCAAATTGGATTTGTACGTATAATGGCCATAGCCTCCAAAAGTCACAATCTGATCTTTTGGCTCATTGAAAAGCCTGACATGATGCCATAGATCCGGCTCTGGGCATGTGTCTGGAGCAGACAACCAAGAAAGGGTTTTTATATTGAATTTATTTATTGCAACGGTGTCGAAGGAGTAAGACCATATTTCCTTAGTCTTATCATTATAAAGGATGTTATTGTCTAGGCAAGGGTACGGATTACCGTATCTATAAGGTATGCTAGCCATTTCTCCAGTACTAGTGTTGTAAACTTTGACCTGATCCAATCCCACAATGAAAATAGTATCGGCTGCCGCAGTGCTGGTGATGCCGAGGATTTCTGACATGATCAGACTTTTCGATTTTGTCCAATTGGTATGCTTGTCTATCTCCCAGTTGGGAAATTTTACTTCTGCTTCATAGCCTTTGACCTCATCATACACCCAGTCATTATTGTGCTTTATTAGCTGCCAATCTCTTCTAGCCACATCAGAATCATGTATTCTGAGGTTTTTCAGTGTCATCGGGCAAACATCACTGTTGAGCATTTTAGCAACTTTGCTTGCTCCAAAAACAATCTGAAATTCATCTAGGCCAGTGAAACCATTGAGAATTGCTTTTTTTTCAATTCCATTAATACTTAAGGTGAATTCACCTGAATCCGGAACGTAGGTCATTTTTATTTTCGCCCACTCGTTATATATAACACCTCCAAGGTCCTTCCAATAGAAAGAAAGTACAGATTGATCACCTACCACTAGCCAAAAATTCTCCGTTTCAGATGCCAGATTGGATACTAGGTTGATTGGAGTGGTTTCATTTCCAAGCATTTTAAAAATATAGCCGTAGTAACCATCCCCTTGTCTGAACCGAATGTCAAAATTCAGGACTAGTTTTTCTTTGATTGTGATAGGATCGTCCGGTGTTAAGTTTAGCGAGGTTCTTTCGTCCTGAATTACTTCATGGGAATTGAAGTACAATCCTGAATTCAATCCAGTTTGTGCTTCTGCTCTTGTCCATAAAAGCTGAGTAAAAAGTAGTATTAAGAAGAACTTGATTTTGTTCACGTGTGAATAGGCTTTAATCTTTCTCCTGATGGAGTATTTTGGGTAATTGTCTTTATTGGGTAATACCAATATAAACCTAGAAAAGAAATATGGGCAGTGCTATTTTTTGACTATGGATTTTTTTGTGTTGAGTGTTTATTATTCTATCTCATAATGTTAAAAACAATGGAGAAGGAGGAGCTGATGAATTCCTTCTTGCCCAAATACAGAGAATATTTTCAGATTATTCATCTTTTTTTGACTTTGTTCCAAATTATATGAAGTGTTAAGCGAATATTAATTCCAAATTAATTGCCCTGTGCTTCATTTAGGACAGTTTTTGATCAAACCATTAACTGAACCCAAAATGAAGAATACCTACTTTACAAATTACTTGGAGAATCAAATCCATGTTTTTTTAGCATTTCTACTACTTGATTTTTTCAGATCAAGTGATCAGCCTAAAGGCTTTCTCAATATTAAAATCCAATGAATTCCTGTTTTGTCCTGCTCGAATTTCGGGCAGGCCTAGCATCTATTTTCCTATTCTTAACCCAAAATTTAATACCGATGAAACATGATTTTACCTGACTTTTCACAATCAATCACTCTTCTCTGAGTGGTTAATCTTTAACAATTCCCAATCCTAATCTAAACAACATGAAAAAAAACAGACCTCTTATCAGGAGGGTGTTCATCCAGTACTACCTGGCGGTAGTCTTTACTTTGATGATACCCTTCTTAGTGAATGCACAAAATGACCCTGTTCTGAAAAAACAAGTGACAGGAAAGGTTTTGGATGGCAAACAAGAGCCAGTGCCAGGAGTGACGGTTCTCCTTCAAGGAACTACCACGGGTACGGTGACTGACATTGACGGATCCTTTCAGCTTCTTGTCCCTGTAGATGGAGCTGTACTTGACTTCAGCTTTATAGGCTATAAGAAGCAAAGTATTTTAGTAGGCAATCAAAGTCAGCTGACTATCACAATTGAAGAAGACATAGCTGGCCTTGAAGAAGTCGTGGTAATTGGGTATGGTACCCAAAAGAAAGAATCGCTTACCAGTGCGATCAGTAATATAGGTGCTGAGGAGATTCAGACGACCACTAGCTCAAGTTTAGCTCAGAAACTTCAGGGAAAAGTCCCTGGCCTTCAAATCCGACAAAACTCCGGACAGCCGGGTGAATTCAATACTTCAATTAATATCCGAGGTTTCGGTGGAGCTCCGCTCTATGTGATTGATGGGATTCCAAGAGATGGAGGAAGTGAGTTTCAGCGATTGAATCCTGATGATATTGAAAGTATATCCGTTCTAAAGGATGCATCAGCTGCAATTTATGGAGTAAGGGCGGCAAATGGTGTAATAATCGTCACTACCAAAAAAGGTACTGCCGGAGTTACAAAATTCAATTACAGTGGAACTGTAGGTTTCCAGACTCCTACAGGTGTGCCGGAAATGGCCTCAGCATCCCAGTGGGCTCAAATGAGAAATGATGCTGCACTGTTAGGAACTGGTGCACCATTCTATTCCCAGGAAATCCTGAATAATTATATCACAGGAGCCCCAGGCTATGAATCTACGAATTGGTATGATGAAACACTGAAGGATAAGGCTTGGCAGTATCAGCAAAATTTGAGTGCAAGCGGCGGAAATGAGAACGTAAATTATTTTCTGAGTGGCGGATATTTTAACGAGCAAGGCCTCTTGCAATCCAATGATATCAAGTACAAGCGCTATACGTTGAGATCAAACATCACAGCCAAACTTTCAAAAAACCTGGAGACACAGGTTTTTATAGCCGGGAAAATAGACAAGCGATCTGATCCAGGAGAGAATTTCTTCAATATATTCAAAGGTACACGGACGACTCTGCCTATTGAGCAGCCTTTTGCAAACGGGAATCCCCAATATCCATCAAGTGTAGGTTCAGGTCAAAATCCTGTTGCTCTGGCAAACAGAGATTTGACAGGTTATAATGAAACAACGGATAAGAATATCCAGTCTTCAGTTTCTTTAAATTATAAAGCTCCTTTCTTGGAGGGCTTAGCATTCAAAGGCTTGGTAGCCTATGATTTCACTTCCAATCTGAACAAGAATCTATCAAAAGGTTACAATCTGTATAATTATGATTCTAATGAGGATAGTTATGTAGTGCAGAAGCAGCGCGACGGAAACTCAAACATTTCCAATAGAAGCTCAGATTTCAATAGGATCACTTTACAGGCTCAGGCAGCTTACAATACCAAAATCAATGAAGATCACAATCTAGGTGGTGTATTGGTGTTCGAGCAGCAACAAACCTGGTCCAGATGGGTGTCAGCACTTCGGTATTATGATTTTTATACCACAGACCAGATCAACTTCGCTGGCTTGAATAATCAGCAGGCTGGAGGTCTGGAGGAACAGACCGCGCGGGTTTCATTTGTGGGAAGATTTAATTACGACTTTAAGGACAAATACCTTGTAGAGTTCTCTTTCCGTGAAGATGGATCATACCGATATCACCCGGATGCACGTTGGGGCTTTTTCCCGGTAGGTTCCTTAGGATGGAGAATTTCTGATGAAAGCTTTATGAGTGGTACTTCCTCCTGGCTTTCAGATTTGAAAATCCGTGGTTCATACGGGATAGTTGGAGAAGACGCCGGTAACCCTTTCCAATTTGTCAGCGGATACACGACTACTGGGGGCGGAGGATACGAATTTATAGATGGAACCTATACAGTAGGAGCTGGATCACCATCTATTGTGAATGAACAACTCACGTGGTTTACCTCTGAAATTCTTGATTTAGGCTTTAACCTTGGGCTTTGGGACGGAAGATTCAATATGGAATTTGACGTGTACCAAAGGAATAGAGAGGGCTTGCTAGCCTATAGAAATCAGTCCTTACCAAACACTTTTGGTGGTAACCTTCCTCAGGAAAACCTGAATAGCGATCAGGTACGTGGCCTGGACTTTATGGTAGGCTACAAGAATGAAGTCAATGGTTTCCGATATGGAATCAGTGGTAATTTCAACTATGCAAGGACGAAAAACATTTATGTAGAAAGAGGTGAATTTTTGAACAGCATGGACCGCTGGAGAAACGGGAATCTGGATCGTAACAACGATGCAGTTTGGGGTTTCCAATATCAGGGTCAGTTTGCAAATCAGGAAGAAATTCTCAATGCACCTATTCAAAACGGAAGCTTGGGGAATATCCGCGAACTCCCTGGAGATTTCAAATACGAAGATGTTAATGGAGATGGGATCATCGATGGAAATGATATGCTTCCTACATTCTGGAATGGAACTCCTAAAATGTTTTTTGGTCTAACATTGAATGGATCTTACAAGGGATTTGATTTCAACTTCCTATTCCAGGGTGCAGCCAAGTATTCGGTGAGATTCAATGAAGTATATGCAGAGATTTTAGCATTTAAAGGATCGAATACGCCAGCCTATTTCTTTGATCGATGGAGAAAAGAGGATCCTTATAATGCAGACAGCGAGTGGGTTCCAGGTACCTGGCCAGCATCCCGTTTGATTGAAAATATGGGGATGATCTATGCGGAAAGTGAAGTGTGGAGAAGAGATGCTTCCTATGTCAGGTTCAAGAGTGCGGAGATCGGATATACATTTAATTCCAACGCTCTTAATACAATTGGACTGTCAAGTTTGAGAGTGTTCAGTAATGCGCATAACATCTTTACGATCACAGATCCATTTGTAAAGGCATTTGATCCGGAGAAACTGGAAGGTCTATTCAACGCAGGATTTACCTACCCACTTCAGCGCAGTTTCAACTTTGGTATAAGCGCAAACTTCTAATTCTATTAACATGAAAAAGATACATTATTCTATACTTATACTTATTACAATGCTCGTGCAGAGTTCGTGTAATAACGTGCTGGATAAAGAACCACTTGATAGGATTCAGGGCGAACAACTCTTCTCTGATCCTGAAGGAGTGAGACTTTATATGGCAAATCTATATTCTCAACTTCCGGTAGAGGATTTTGCCTACTTCCGAAATGGATTTAATATCAACGGAGGTGATCCCAACAATGGTGGGTTTGCTGTAACAATGCTTACGGATGAGGCAGTGCATTCTGAATTTGGAGATTTCTTTCGAAATGAAGACATCGCCTGGTGGGAACCAGCCTACAAATTGATCAGGGATGTAAATCAATTAATTGCCATAATACCTGACATTGATGTGACTGAGTCTGATCGAAATCAGATACTGGGAGAAGCATTATTTATCCGTGGGTATGCCTATTTCGGCTTGGTGAAAAGGTACGGCGGCGTTCCTTTGATCGATGAAGCACAGGCCTATTCAGGTGATATTGAATCACTGAAAGTGCCTAGATCTACAGAAAAAGAAACCTGGGATTTTCTGCTGAATGATTTGCAGATGGCGAGCACAACACTTCCCGAGCAATGGTCAGGAGGAGAGCGTAGGGCTACCAAATGGGCAGCACTTGCGCTAATATCAAGAGCATCCTTACATGCTGCATCGATAGCCAAATTTTCGGATAAAGCGCCGCTTTCTGGAAATGCAGCTGATGCTGGATTAGTTGGACTGAACACAGGTGATGCCAATTCATTTTATCAGAAAGTGATTGAATCTTCTGAGGAAATTATAAACAGCGGAGCTTTTGGTTTGTACCAGCCTAATCCGGCAAATCCAGCTGAAGCAGCTAGCAATATCCAAGGGATGTTTCAGAATGCCAATGTGGCAACGATCGAAGCCATTTTTATTAAAGGTTATGCAATACCGGGCAATGACCGTGGACATAACTACGATATCTGGTTTGGACCTGCACAGCTTGCCAATGGATGGCCACACCCAGGAAGAATGAACCCTACATTGGATTTTGTGGAGCTATATGAAACCTATGACAATCCAGGGGAAATCACTCCTTTTCAGACCCGATCTGACGGAGTAGTGACTGATTACAATGGTTTTAATCCATCTGTTCCTTACATCGAGTTTAATGATCCAACTGCTTTGTTTTCAAACAGGGACGCAAGATTTCATGCAACTGTCCTAGGTCCGGGCTCGATCTGGAAGGATAGAGAAATAATAATTCAGGCAGGTTTTATAAAGCCAGATGGAACTCCTGTGATTCGAACCAGAGATCAGGTGGAAGTCAATGGTAGAATGTATTATTCCTATGGAGCTGAGAATGTATCCCAATACTCAGGTTTCGATACCTATGGAGGCAACAATACCCGAACTGGATTCTCATTCAAAAAATTCTTGAATGAAGATAAGGCTGTGGTTCCTGGCTGGAATCAAAGTACCTCAGATTTTATGGATATGCGCTACGCAGAGGTGTTGCTTAACTATGCCGAAGCAGTAGTTGAAAGTGGTCTTGGTAATCCTGCTTTGGCAAAAAAAGCGATCAATGATATCCGTAAGAGAGCTGCACATACGGTAGAAGTACCGCTCACATTAGAAAATGTGATGCGTGAAAGAACCGTGGAATTGGCTTTTGAAAACAAGCGATACTGGGATCTGATCCGAAGAAGGGAATACGAAGAGGAATTCACCAACAGAAGAAGACATTCCTTATTTCCGATCCTTGACCTGCGGGAATCTGATCCGGTTTACATTTTTGTTAGGGAAAATGTGCCTTCTATGGAAGCTCAGAATTTTCAACCTAGATTCTACTATAGACCTATTCCGGGCATAGGTGGAAATGGGCTGACTCAAAATCCATCTTATTAATCTAATGAATATGAATATGAAATCTTCATTCTATATCCTTTGTCTATTTGCAGTTGGTCTTTTCTCCTGTGAACTGGATAATTATGATGCTCCCACCGCCAGTTTTTCAGGGCAGTTTATTGATGCTCAGACAGGTGCATTGGTAGAGCAGGATTTGATCAATGGAACAGTCATTCAATTGGCGGAGCACGGGTATGATCCGGTAGGATTACAATACCTGGTAGTCAAAAATGACGGCACATTCGAGAACAAGCTTCTTTTCGAAAATACGTATACCGTGCAGCCGGTAAGAGGAAACTTTTATCCGGTTGATGCGCAGGATCTGGAAATCGGATCAGGTACTACCATGGATTTTATGGTAACTCCGTACCTGAGAATTGTCAATCCTCAGATCTCCTACCTAAATGGTAAGGTAACTGCCACCTTTAGTATAGAGCAAACCGGGGCGAGTAATGTTCGCAAGATCGGATTCTTTGCCCATCCGAATTCGGTAGTTGGCCAGCCTGTCCAATCCTTTTCTGTGGAAAATGATATCAATCGGGATGTGTCACCGGATGAAGTCTTTACACTTGAAATGGATGTGGCGGCAAACAGTACAATTTTTGGAAAAGCAGATGATTTCTTTTTCAGAATAGGAGCGATAGCCAATGCGGCTGAATCAAAATATAACTATGTACCAGCGGAGCGAATTACTCTCTAAGCAATGAAAAATTATAACACTATGTTTTTGACCTATTGGCTATCTATAATACTTCTGAGCACCTTCGGGTGCTCAGAATCAACTGAACCTGATTCAACCCCCGATCCTGATCCACCCACAAAACCTACTACTGAAATAGAATACGATGAGACGGGGTTATTGTATACCAATATCGATGGGTTGGTTATGGCTGGTTATCAGGGATGGTTTGCCGCAGAAGGCGATGATTCTAACCGTGGCTGGTATCATTACCAGTCAGGATGTGGGTTTCAGCCTGGTTGTTCTACCATAGATATGTGGGCAGATGTAAGTGAATATGCTAAAACTTACCCAACGGATTTCAAATTTGAAAACGGGGAAACTGCGCATCTTTTTAGCTCTTATGATGCTGAGACTACGGATTTACACTTTAAATGGATGAAGGACTACGGAATTGATGGAGTTTACCTTCAACGTTTTGTCGCTGAAGTAAAAGACTCCAATCCGGCGGGGAAGAGACATTTTGACAAAGTATTGGAGAATGCATTGGCAGCAGCCAAGAAATACGGCAGGGCAGTTTGCATCATGTATGACCTCAGCGGGGCTACAGGTGAGGATGTCAGAGAATTTGTAGAGAAGGACTATTTTGAATTGGTCAATAAGTACAAGCTGTTTGACAATCAGGAGAATCCGACTTATCTGAGAGAAAACGGTAAGCCTCTGGTAGCGGTTTGGGGAGTTGGTTTTAATGACAACAGAAAGTATTCGATAGAGGATGCTTCCATACTTGTCGATCAGTTGAAAGGAACTCAAAACCGGGTTTCCGTAATGCTGGGTGTTCCTTATTGGTGGAGATCCTTAGGGAATGATACAGAGAACAATCCCAAACTACATGAGCTGATCAAAAAATCTGATGTGATCATGCCTTGGGCCGTAGGGAGATATAATTCTACGAACTATGGTGAGGTTTCTTCCCAGACATTAGTGTCTGATTTACAGTGGTGCAACTCAAATAATGTGAAGTATATTCCACTTGTTTTTCCTGGATTTAGCTGGGGAAATATGAATCAGGAAGCAGAATACAATGCTATTCCAAGACTGAAAGGAAACTTCTTTTGGCAGCAAATTAATGGCGCAGTAAAGTCCGGAGCAAAGTCCTTGTACGTAGCCATGTTCGATGAAATTGATGAAGGGACGGCCATTTTTAAGGTGATGCATGAGGGTACAACTCCTTTGAACGCAGATGGCAAATTCATAGGAATTGACCCTGAATTGCAGACAGATCATTATTTATTTCTAACTGGACAAGCGGGAAAGTGGGTTAAAGGAGAAGGGACATTTTCCGCCACACAGCCTAGTAGATAAACTGCAGTTCAGTTTTACTAATGAGTTTAATCACCAATACAATTCAAGAATAATACATGAGTTTTCAGATTAAAACATCCGGGGAACCATATGATGTCATCATTGTTGGTTCCGGAGCAGGAGGAGGTATGGTTTCCAAGGTGCTTTCGGAAGCGGGACTGACAGTAGCTGTGATAGAGGCAGGAGGAGATTTTGACCCTGCAAAGGATGCTGATCGCACCCAACTTCGTCCGCCTTGGGAGTCACCAAGAAGAGGAGCCGCCACCAGAATAAGACCCTTCGGTGATTTCGATGCCGCTATAGGTGGTTGGGATATTGAAGGTGAACCTTATACCCGAAAGAACGGAACCCAATTTGACTGGTTCAGATCCAGAATGGTCGGTGGTCGGACTAACCACTGGGGTAGGATTTCGCTACGATTTGGTCCGAATGATTTCAAAAGGGCAAGCATTGATGGCTTGGGTGATGATTGGCCTATTGGCTATGAAGACGTAAAGCCTTATTACGATAAAGTAGATAAGCTGATAGGAGTTTTTGGCACCAAGGAAGGGATATATAATGAGCCGGATGGCTTTTTTCTACCTCCTCCAAAGCCCAGACTTCATGAGTTATATCTAAAGAAAGGAGCCAATGCTGCTAACGTTCCGATGATTCCAGCCCGGCTATCCATGCTCACCCGTCCTATAAATAATGAACGGGGAGTGTGTTTTTTCTGCAGTCAATGTAACCGAGCCTGTCAGGTATACGCAGATTTTTCGGCGGGAACATGTCTGCTTCATCCCGCCATGAAAAAAGGGAAGGTGGATTTGTTCACCAACTCGATGGTCAGAAAAGTAACTACGAATGATCAGGGAAAAGCGACTGGAGTTTCTTTCGTCAGCAAAGAGGATATGAAAGAGTACAAACTCAAATCAAGGGTAGTTGTTTTGGGTGCTTCAGCTTGTGAGACGAGCAGGATAATGCTAAACTCAAAATCCAAATCCCATCCTGACGGCATAGGTAACAGCTCAGGAGTATTGGGACATTACCTGCATGACTCTACAGGAGCTAGTCGTTCAGGAATTGTTCCATCCCTGATGGGAAGGGAAAGATACAATGAAGATGGTGTAGGAGGAATGCACATGTACACGCCTTGGTGGGGAGATAATAAGAAGTTGGATTTTGCACGAGGTTACCACATTGAATACGGTGGAGGAATGGGACAGCCAGGATATGGGGCTGGTTCAGGAATGGAGTCTATGAGAAAATATATCATAGATGAATTTGGAAAACCAAGTCCAAACGGAGGTTATGGTGAAGGTCTTAAGAAAGATATACATCAACTTTATGGGGCATCGATTGGTATGGCTGGCCGTGGAGAGAGTGTTCCCCGCTTAGACAATTACTGTGAGATTGATCCAGACGTAGTCGATAAATATGGAATACCTGTGCTGCGATTTCATTATAAGTGGACTGATCAGGAGATACTTCAGGCCAAGCATATGCAGAACACTTTTGAAGAAATTCTGACAAATGCCGGTGCTATTCCTTTGGGTAAAAAGCAAGGCCCTGAAACTAATTATGGACTTGAGGCACCGGGTAGAATCATTCATGAAGTGGGAACAGCCAGAATGGGAAATGATCCCAAAACTTCTGTCCTTAACTCCAATTGTCAGACGCATGATTGCGATAACCTATTTGTAGTTGATGCAGGTTCATTTGTTTCGCAGGCTGACAAAAACCCAACCTGGACAATTTTGGCTCTGAGCTGGAGAACTTCAGATTACATCGTCGATCAGTTGAAAAAGAAAAACATTTAAGTGATGAACAGAAGGGAGAATCTAAAATTACTTTTCACAGGATCAATTGGAACTGGTCTGTTCATGACCAGTTGTGAAGCGGATAATACTGAGGTAAAACATCAACCTTTATTAGATGGAGGCACCAGAGGTGGTAGGATACAGGAGGAAATCCGCAGAGACCAGGTTTTGCTAACTGACCGGTTTTTTACTGAGAATGAGATGCAAAAGATTAGGATTCTGGTGGATGTCATTATGCCTAAGGATGCCGATTCTCCGGCAGCTACGGAAATAGGAGTGCCTAATTTCATTGAGTTTATGATGAAGGATCAGCCAGCACATCAAACACCAATGAGAGGTGGATTGATGTGGTTGGATTTTGAATCTGAAGAGAAGTTTGGAAAAGCATTTCTGGACCTCAGCTCAGATCAAGTAATACAGATAATAGATCTCGTAGCTTGGCCGGAAACTGCCTTATCGGAATATGAGGGTGGAGTTCGCTGGTTTAATATGATGAGGAACTTGACCTGTTCCGGGTATTTTTCTACAGAAGCTGGATGGAAATACCTGGATTACAAAGGGAATCAGCCAAATGTCTGGGATGGAGTTCCGCAGGAAGTGATGGATAAACACGGTTTCTCTCTGGAGGAACAATACATCCCACTTTACTTAAAACCTGAGGAGCGTGGTGTAGTTGCACAATGGGATGAGAACGGAAACTTAATTAGTTGATATAATGCATTTTGAAAGTAGCGTACGAAGAGAAGTCTTTGCTATATGCATATTACCCTTGCTATTTTTGGTAGTGAACAAGGTAGAAGCTCAACAAAATCCTAGCAAAAGCTATCATTTTGATTCTGTAGGAATTAGTAAAACTGTTCTTGAAAATTACCTGGATAGAGCTATCACTATGGTTTATCTGTTAACACCGGACAAACCTGAAGGTGGTAGAGAATATTTATATCATGAAGATGATATACGAATGGTCAAAGAGATAGGAGCCAAATTCCTTGGAAGAGCTATTTATAGATGGGGTGGGGAGTCCGTATTGAATTCCCCTGAATATTGGCAGACTGCCCGTTCTATTGCTGCAGACCTTCATCAGTTTGATTCTACTATGGTCATTCAAGGTTGTTTATTTGAAATCGTCACAGGGGGGGTAAATGAAATTTCAATCCCAGCCTGGGTTCTTACCGAATTTGGTTTGCCGGCGACTGCTAGAAATTTTTCTTATCAGGCGATGCTCAATGAAAAACGAGTCTTTGTCGATCATTGGGGAAATGGCAAAAGTGTGCCTGATATCAGCAGGTTAGAGACCAAATTATGGTTTTATTACTTGGCTGGTTCTTATATGCAAATTGGTGCGGAAGCATTTCACCTGGGCCAGGTAGAACTTATTGGAATGAACGATCCACAGCATGAGCATTGGAATGAAATCATAGATAGAATCAGAAAAAAAGCCAAAAGTGCTTCTAGAAGAGGTTGGGTGATCTTGGACGCCCACGTCCCTTACGGAGGATTACTTAAAGATGGTGTCAGTTTAATTGATTTTAATTCCTTCCCACTGCGCATTAAGGAAGTTGTTGGCAGTCCATTAAAAGGTGAACTCGAGCAGGGCTATTTAGATGCGATTTATAACAAAAGTCTAGGTGGTGTTAGCCCTTCTGGCTGGGAAAGTGAGAGCTTACCTTATCTGGTTGAATTTGATAATTATGGAAGTTCGAAAGAAGTTGGGGTTGCTGACACCACTTCACATTTTGTTTGGGGCTATGATGAAATCACCTGGTTCTCTCTTCAATCCGAACAGGAAAGAAATGATTGGTTGCGCTACGCCCAACAATGGATCAAAAGTATCGATGCAAATGGCCATCTACAGATGCCGGGAAATAGAATGATTACCCGTGAAAACGAAAGTAATGGGAGCTATAGAGCTAACCGAATTAGTGAAGCTTGCCTATTTGGATACAACCAAGAGGAGGCTATTCTTAAACTTTGGAGCCAGAATAATTAGGTGAATGAATAAAATATTAAAATAGGAAGTGACTTATTCAGACTTATAAAAGTATGTTTGCCGTGAACCTAGATTTTACGTAAATGTCACGTTCAACGGCTCTTATTGTCCTGTAGTTCCTAACCCAGGATGGAGTATGTGGTGGAATTTTTCTACACAGGTAATTCTGGAAAGCAGGGAGCCACAAGGGATTATCCTTCCACTGGTTATACTGCCAGAAAAAATTATTCTCCCCAATAACGATTATAGAGATAACCGGAGTTTTGCTAGGGCTACAATGAATATAGATTTAGGAGAAGAATTATCCTCTCCTGAATTTCACCAAAGGTCGGTTGTTTTTACAACAGCAGATTGGGAAAACAAAAATTACTGGTATCCAATCCCACAAAGTGAAATTGACAGAAACAAGGAATTAATTCAAAACCCCGGCTACTAAAAAGCGATAGTTAAATTTGCAATTGATTAATGAATTTCCCGAAGTTTTCGAGCATCGGGAAATTTTTATTTTGTACTCTGTAGAAAAGTTGAGAACCTTTATTTTAAATAACGCTTAATAAGTCAGTAAAAATGACTGATTTGAGCTATTATTCTCTTTGTGTAGGGCTTAAGTTAGCTGTTTAACCAGAACGGTTGTTTTTAATATATACCTACATTAAATATATAGTTTGATCTATGAAGTCCGCCTCAAATATATTCTGTACCTGTTGGGTAGTACTAGTTACGATATGCTTTGTTGAGTTTTCCGCCTTAGCTCAGCAGACTAGCAAGCCCAATATTCTTTTAATACTGGTAGATGACCTGAAGCCAAATCTTGGAGCCTTTGGTGACACTCAAGCGATCAGTCCTAATATTGATGCCCTAGCCAATAGTGGTATGCGCATGGAGCAGGCCTATTGCAACCAGGCCGTTTGCGTATCCAGTAGATACAATTTGATCCTTGGATCACGTTCCACAAGCACGGGGTTGTATGATTTTGGTAAGGAATTCAGGGATGTAATTCCTGATGCCGTTACTATGCCTCAATATTTTAAATCTGCAGGATATCACGCTGAGTCTATGGGGAAAGTGTTTCATATTGGACATGGAAACACCAATGATAAGGAATCCTGGTCCGTTCCACACTGGAAAGAAAAGGTCATTGAATACCTGGATCCCAAGAGTACCAATGGTCAGTTGACACGAGAGGAAGCATTCTTTGAAAACACCAGAATGTATATTGAAGATACTCCTGCTAATCATGAATTGCCACGGGGTGCTGCATGGGAAAGTCCAGATGTGAACGACGAAGCATATGCAGATGGCAGGGTAGCTAGACATGCCATAGATCGCTTGAGGGATTTGAAGAATTCAGAACAGCCATTTTTTCTGGCAGTGGGTTTTGCTAGACCGCATTTGCCATTCAGTGTACCAAAGAAATACTGGGATATGTACGATGCGGATGAATTGCCTTTGGCAGAGTTTGAAAAATCCCCTCAAAATGCGCCTGAATTTGCAGTGAAGAGGGGAGGGGAAATCAATCAATTTTTCCCCATTCCGAACCAACAGCATATTTATGAAAAGGACCTTCAAAGAAAATTGGTACATGGCTACTATGCCAGTATAACTTATATGGATGCTCAAGTGGGGAAGGTGCTCAGTGAGTTGGAAAGATTGGGGATGGATGAGAATACAATTGTTGTACTTTGGGGAGACCATGGGTGGCATCTGGGTGATCATGGAATTTGGACCAAGCATACCAACTATGAGCAGGCGAATAGAATTCCTGTGATTTTCAGAGTTCCTGGAGTAACAGAGTCAGGAACTAGTTCCAAGCAGTTTGTAGAGACAGTGGATATATTTCCTACGCTAGCGTCTTTAGCTGGGCTAGCGAGGCCTATTGGTCCTCAACCCATCGATGGGATAGATTTAAGTCCTACGCTAAAAGAAGGAAAGATGCTGAAAAAAGACCATGCCTATCACGCCTATATGCGAGGCGGTTACTTGGGAGAAGCAATTCGTACGGATCGATACAGAATGGTGCGCTGGACTCATCTTCGGGAAGCCGATAAGCCAGTCATTTTTGAATTATATGATTATTCCCGTGATCCACTCGAAACTGAAAACATAGCTGAAAATAATCAGGATTTAATTGACAACCTGGTGGAAAAGCTGGATCAATATCCTAAAGCAATTGGACTGCCCTAAAATAGAGTTTTAGATTATCTATAATAATACTAGAAGTGCTAATTTTCCCTGTTTAACGGGGCATGTCGATTGTTATCGAGTGACCGAATAGGTATAACGAAGAGCCTAACTACTCGTGTTAACCAAAGTTTATAACGCATATCCGATTTACTACCAATAAATCAGATATGCGTTTTAGATTAAAATAGGAAGCAATATTCTTAAAAGTGATTCTAGGCTTCAGTCACAGGTTGCCCTTCATTTTATATGGGAGCGGAATTACTCTATCCAAACTGGTTGGGTAAATGCTCCATTGGCAGCAACATCCCAGACCTCTAGTCTTACCCATTTTTCGCCTTTTAGATTGATTGAAAACTGAAAATCCTTTTTCCCAAACGACTCAGTATCGCTGAGATCTATTTTCTCCCGAGAAACATTTTCTCCGTCTCCTGATATGATCTCCACATAGTTTAGAGGGAAAGTCCAATCTACAGTCACTTTAACTTCCGCTTTTCCGTTTGCTTCTACCTTCAGGATCTCTCCACTACCTTTGCCATTAACTGAGAAAGCAGGCAAAAGAACCTCACCTGTTCCCGAGAAAAATTTACCACTTTGCATTGCTTCCAACACGGGCTGCCATCCATCCTCAAACTTTGGAAGTTTGTCCAGTTGCAAATAATTGATATTCATAGGTCCATAGATTTCATAATCAGGCTCCAGTTTGAATAAATCTGCCTCTGCAATTACATATTTATGATGTCCCCAATTAGCCATGTCATCCATCAGATTCAGAACTCTTCTTCCCATATTTGGGGTGGATAAATCCGCTGGAATCACCTTCCAGGCAGCTCCATTAAAGCGATCAGAGTTGAAAAATGGCTCTTCTTTGTATTTGTCAGGATATCCTGTTGATCCCTTTGTCCTAGCGTGTGCTATCCACGCAAGTCCATTTTCCGCTTCCAAGAGCTGGAGCATTTCTTCTTTACTTCCTATTCGATATACTTTTCCATACTGCTCTGTTTCTTCAACAAAAGGCTTCCCTTCTTCACGAGACATGATCCAGTAGACAGGTTTTGGAAACATATTCATCCAGTGGCCCCCAAAGTGAACATTCGGCTCTTCGCCCGGGATCATCAGGAAATTTCCAGTGGATAGTCTCTCGCTCTCCTTGAACATCAAATCCAATTCCGGCAATCTTCTCGGTCCAGGATCTCTGGGATTACCTGCTAGATGGTATTCTCCCAAATGCATAATATTCACCCCCATACTGCGAAGAGCTTTCACATGACCCGGCACATCCGGCAAAGGTTTATTGGTCAGAATATCGTCCATGTGCTCGGTGTGAAAATGGCTTGCCATGGTCCGAAAACCCTTGAGTGGTTTGTATCGGTCATCATGCGTAAAAGCCTTCACATCATCTAGAACCTGCCCGTCTTTGGAAGCTGATAGCAGGATAAAGAAATTCAATCGTTGCTTTGTTTTGGGTGGAGCATTGAACCAGGGGACGTGACGATTATCGCCCATGAGATCCTGTCGTATTCCTATCCCGTAGCCATCTACCAGATTCCTATAGCCGGTTCCGTGCCATACATATTTTAGGTTATAGGCGTTGTCCAAAGGATAAAAATACTGGTGCGGTGGAGGGAAAATGGCCAGACTTCCTTCTTCTCCTTCAGCAATAATTGTTCGGTATTTGACTGCGAGGTTCTCGCTATTATTTTCTTCAATGCTCGGGGATGATTGTAAATATCCATCCGTATCCGACCAAAAAATCTCATTCCAACTTTTCTTATTGCTGACCAAACCAGCGTCGTAAAGGATTGCTTTGGCGTCATCCTCTGTGCTCATCACAGCTGCCATATTGAGCAGCGGACTCCCATGATAAAGTGTGATTTCTAGCCAACCTTCGAAATTTCCGGCCTTCATCGTATTCACTTGGATAATCGTACGCTTACCATGACTCTTCACGCTGATCGTTTCTTTTTCCAAGCTTACATTGTATGCATCGTAAGGATTATAGGCTGTTCTATCAAAAAATATATCCCAGCCATGTTCCTTACTTAGATCCCGCTGTCCCACTGTAAGTAGAAAGAGTGGATTTAGATCTTTGGCAATATCCTTAATGCCAGCAGCACCATTTAATTGGATGGCGCTGAAAAGTGGATTCTCCGGATTCATGTCGAGTTGTAATATTCCATTTTCCTTAGATCCTATGGGCCAAGAAACAATGATTTTACCATCCTGTTCAGTGACAGATGCACCATTTTCGGAAGAAAAATCAGCTAGATTTAATTTTTGCTGGGAAAAACAAGTCTGGGTGAAGGCAAATAATAGTATGCTTAAGAATAGATATTTTAGTGAGCTCATGGGGTAGTTTCAATGAAATATTGGCGAAGATTGGGACGTAGTGCTAGGTTCGCGACCAGCGATACTTGGCCAGCCACCTGTCCAGATGATTTTATCCAAAAGCAGTACCCTTCGGTTTGTGCCGTTATTTAGTTTTGGTTTTGCTTTTGCCATGCCGTGATACAGCAGCCAATCCTGACCTTCGGAGTCTGTGATGATTTCAGCATTGTGTCCCGGTCCTGCATAGCCATTGCTGCTGGTATTTGTTCCAACTACCAAAGTGCCTGCATCAGCATCTAGTAGATTTTTTCCATCTTGGTCCAAATATGGACCTTCCAGGTTTTTTGATCTTCCTACCAATACTTTGTAGGTGCTGTTTGCACCTTCGCAGCAGGTACCAGCTGATCCAAATAAGTAATAGTACCCATCTTTTTCGTACACATAGGCGGCTTCCAGTTGATTGCCCGCAACCTGGGTTTTCTCACCTGTAGGCTTTTTGCCATCGGGAGTTAATTGAGTTAGGAATAGTCCATGGAAACTTCCCCAGATCAGGTATTTCTTCCCTTCCTTTTCCAAATAAAATGGATCAATTGAATTGGTAACTCCTATTTCCTGTGAATCGAACACTTTCCCCTGATCTACAAATGGTCCTTCGGGACGATCAGCTATAGCTAATCCTACTCCTGGATTGGGATCACCCCAAGTGGAGAAGGAATAATACATGTAAAATTGATCACCTACTTGAGTTACATCAGGAGCCCAGATTCCTCCACGCTCTTTCCAATCAGGCTTTTTGGCCATGGAATTCCCAACAAAATTCCAGGTAACTAGGTCTTTGGATTTGATCACGGGCACCAGGTGGTAGCCTCCTTCTTCTCCCCAATTGTCCTCCGTACCGTAGGCGTAGAATTCGTCGCCAACTTTCACCACCGTAGGATCAGCCAATACGGGTTCGAAAACAGGATTGGTATATATCAGGGTATCAGGTTGAAGTGGATATGTTATATCGTCAAGTTGGCTATCCTTTGTTTGCGTGCAGGAGGTAAAGGCTAGCAACAGGCAAATGGAAATGTACATATGGTGTTTTTTTCTAAACATACTTATAAAAAGCCGGGTCATCCAGAACCCATCTCACTGGCTGGAATCCCCGGCTTATCCATAAGAGGCTTATAGATTTACTTTGACAATTTGCGAAAATATTCTATCCTCTACACCTTCTAATTTTACACCTATGCGGGCGTAGCCATAATTCTGGGTGGGAACTCTATCTGGAACATCGACTTCCAATGTGATGCCTGATAAGTCCTCCAAATCACCCCCTCCTATATTCGTAGTGGCGATGCTCGTTCTGGTGTCCACAAAGGCGGTCTTGCTCACATAAAGGGAGACTTCCTGGATTTCTTTAGCATTTTCATCGGTGATGATTTGGTCCAAGTCAAAAGTTGCCGTCACTTTATTGCTTCCACCGGAAATATCGGTATTGCGGATCATGTAGTAAGGCATTACTTCAATATCCATAGTACGGCTTCCAGTGAGATTCACAGGAATTGTGTCATTGCCCGATTGGTCATTAGTAATCTTTCTAAAAGGTCCCTGGTTATTAGGTATGATCATTTTATACTCCCCTTTGAATAGAAGAGAGGAATATGAACCGTCCTGATCTACCGCAACACCAATATTACCAAGACGCTGCCAGCCAGACTCCCAGAGTTCTATATAGACATCATTATAACTCACACCGATAGGCTCACCTTGATAAACGATTCTGCCATCCAGTTGGAAGCTCGGTTCATCGTAATTGTCATAGCTGCAGGAAGCGAGGGAAGCTGCTATTCCCATCATTCCCAGTATATTTTTGAAATTTAATTTCATGTTCTTTTGAGTTTTGAGGGATAATTATTGGTTAGGATTTCTGACAATCTTCGGATTGTTGTTTCTCACATTGTCTCCAATCAGAGAGTAGTAATTTCCCAATCTGAATCTGTGTGCATTGAAGACAGGAGCAGGAAGAAATTCCTCAAAAATCCATTTTCCATTGTTCGGTGATCCGGGTTCATAATATTTGAATGGCTTCAATCCAAATACCCTTGTACTAACTGCTAAGGCATCTCCGGGATTATTCGTCAGGTCTGTGGTCACACCATTCCATACCCGGTGAGCCAATCTCCAGCGTTTGTTATCCCATAGGATGTGATTTTCAAATGCCAGCTCCACTTTGCGCTCATGTACGATTCGATCAAAATCAATTTCACCTGGAGTCAAGTCCATTGGGAAACCAGCTCTTCTTCGAACCTGATTCATGTATTCAGCGGCTTTTTCCAATTGATCCAATTCAAAAGCGGCCTCAGCAGCATTTAAGAGAATCTCTGCATACCTGAATCTTACCAGCCACACAGCTGATCCAGTTCCTCTTTGACCCGATCCCACAGAAGTATCTACATATTTTCTAAGATAAAAACCATTCTGTGCTGACCACTCCAACTGGTCTATAGGGCCATCAAACCCTACCACTTGGACGGAAGCGGAACTTCCTGGAAGCTGGGCCTGTCCGCCTAGCTGACCCGAAGTGATCACGGAGCCATCTGCTAACTTGTACCCAGCCCAGATATCCACTTCTTTTCCTCTGAAGGAGGATCCAGGAACGATCACCGTTCCTAGTAATCTTGGATCTCTACCGGCGAAAATATCCATTGGCTCATCGTAGTAAATAGGATTTCCGGATGCATCTTTTGTAGGCAACTCTGCGAAAGTATTGTCCAATAATTCGTACGACTGGATGAGATTAAGTGAAGGATTCATCTTCCCTCCGGAGGTGTTTTCCTCCCGAAGAGAGCGAGGAATATTCTCAATAGTAAATCCATGAGTTCTGCCTTGTACCAGGAAGTCCTTGGCCATGATGACCTCATTGTTTGAGTTCTTATTCAGGAAAATATTGGAATAGTTCTCAGATTTATCTGGATCCTGATCATAAAGTTCATAGGTTCCCAATGCCATTACTTCTTCAGAAGCTTTCAGGGCGGCTGTGTAATAAGCATCTGCCATGCTCGCTGGGATTCCTACTTCTCCACCTGGGAGGGACACCTCAGGAGTAATTTGGCCATAGTTTGCGATGGAGCCTGCATATAGGGCAGCTCTGGAAATTAGGGACAAAGCAGCGCCTTTGGTCGCTCTGGATTTTGTACCTCCATCTGGAAGATCGTTTTTCACAGCTTCCATTTCAGCGATTACAAAATCATAAACCTCATGCTCCTTAGCTCTAGCATATTGTAGGTAAGTAGGATCTCCGCTGTAGTCATATTCCAAGGGTTCCAAAATCAAAGGAACTCCGCCCATTCGCTTCACGTGCTCGAAATAGACCATGGCACGAATAAATTTAGCTTCAGCAAGGAATCTGGTTTTGGATTCCGCAGAGATCTCTGTGGCTTCTTCGCACTTTTGGATGAATAGGTTCAGGTCACGGATATAGCCGTAATCCCACATCCCCCAGTCGCCATAGCCATATTCCTGGTTTTGGTGTCTCCAATAATCACCAGCATTGCTGGCGAAAGTCTCATCAAAATTGGCGTATTCCCACCAGTTTTCTAATCCTTGGTAATCAGGAAGTCGATTGTATAAATCGGCAAGCACGGAAAACACCAGATCATCATTTGCCCAAACCTGATCCTCACCCAGAATGTCAGTAGGCTCTCTGTCCAAAAACTCGTCATTGTTACATCCTGCTATTGCCAGAATAATGACTAGGTATATATATCTCAAATTTTTCATTGTTCCTTCTTTCGGGTTTATTAGAATGACACGTTGAATCCTACATTCACCACCTTATTCTGTGGATATTGCAGGCCATTTTCTTCAGCAACTTCAGGATCGATTCCGAACTGGTGCACATTGTCCAGAGCAAACAGGTTGTAGCTGCTCACGAATATTCTGGCTCTATCCATTTTCCATCTGTTCAGCAATTTCTCTGGAAGCGTATAGCCTAACTCCAGTGTCCGCATTCTTAAATACTTCACATTAGTCAGCCACCAAGTGGAGTTTTTGTTGTAATTACTATGTCCGCCGGTATTAAATCTTAGTGGAGGGTTTTTACCTGGGATCCAGTCACTATTGATGTCTAGGATGTCTTCTCTGTGATATCGGTCGTCATACATAGCTGCCAATAAGTTTCCTCCGTTTTGGTATGGCCATCTCATTTCCCAATTCTGGTTGTAAGAGTACATTCCACCACCTGAGAAGTCAGCTGTGAGATCAAATCCTTTGTACTGGAAATTGAAATTAAGGCCGAAGTTCAAGCTTGGAAGAGCCCCGGATTGGTAGCCAATTGGACGCTCATCATAGCCATCGATTTTGCCATCGTTGTTCACATCTTTGTAGATCAGATCACCTGGTAGCAATGTCTTGTTTCCCTGTCCGTCTATGTTAACAGGATAGTCGTTAATAGCTTCGAAGGACTCAAACTGTCCAGTGACTTCATAGCCCCAGAAAATTCCGTTGTAGCGATCCTCGCGGGAGTTTCTGTATTGATCCCAAGAAGAGCTGAATGTAGGATTGTAAGACTCCACAAATTTGCTGCGCGCATAAGAGACATTCCCACCAATTCTAAATACAAAATCGCCAGCTTTGCCATTCCAGTTGATTGCCAATTCCGCACCTGAGTTAGAATCAGTATTCAGATTTTCATCTGTTAATCCATAGCCTAGTTCAAGTGGAAGGAAAATGTCATTTCTTACACCTCTCAGTCCAGTTCTTTTTCTATGGAAATAATCTACTGCACCCGTGATTTTGCCACTACCGAATGAGAAATCAAGTCCTATATCAGCAATGTTTGCTACGTACCATGAAAGATTATCTATAGGTTGGCCAGTATTGGCAGAACCTTGGATATTTTCTCCATCGACGATCACTGTGGATGCACCATACCTATAGCCTGTGAGGTAGTCGAAGGGTCCGATGCCAATATTATCATCTCCAAGTTGACCATAGGATGCTCTGATTTTTAATTCATCCATGTTCAGATTGGAAGAGAAATTATCCATAAATCCTTCTTCGGAGATTCTCCATCCGGCAGATACAGAAGGGAAGAAGCCCCAGCGGTTATCCGGTGAAAACTTCCAGGAAGCATCTGCCCGGCCAGCCAATTCCAATAGGTATTTGCCAGCATAATCATAATTCAGTCGGCCTACGTAACCAATCCTTGCTTCTTCCTGACGCTCATCATTGTAAGTGTCGGTGTCAGCAAACTTGATGATGTCCAGGAAATTATTGGTAGGTACAGCGTGAACGAAGTTGTAAAGTCGGGTGCGCTCAATCCGTTCGTTGAGAAAGAAGGCTGCAAAATTATGTTTCTCACCAAATGTTTTATTGTATGTCAAGGACAACTGCCATACATTCTCCATGATCTTGGTTTGACCCCGATCACGGTATGGATTGTCGTTTCCTCCAGACCTGAAATACTCATCAGTCTCGGGATTGTAGCCATAGACATCATAGGTGTATTCGAAAGTGTTGAAGATATTATCTGCCAAATAGTATGAGTACATTCCCTTGGCAACTAGGTCTGGTACAATTTCATACTCAGCCGTGAAGTTGGTTTGTAGTACCTGCCATTTGTTTTCGTAGAATCCTGTACGGTCATAGTTCAACAGCGCCCAGTTGGTTTCGATGTTGTTTATGTTGGCAGGATAGTCAGGATTGTCATTGGCATACGGACGCTCCGTCGGTCTGTTTCTAAACAGCGCGAATCTTGGTTGCCAGTAATCATCCCCACCTGGTACTCCAGGATTCTCACGGTTTTCTATACGTCCATTGATCTGCATTCCTACCCGGAATTTGCTAGTGATATCAGTGGTGATGTTAGATTGAATGTTTGTTCTGTTGAATTCAAACTCATCTGAGAATACTGACTTCTGATCAAACCGGGTCACGGATAGGTAATAATTGGTTCGTTCTGAGCCACCTGAAACCGAGGCGTTGAAATTACTTTGTGGGGCATTGCCCTGAATAATGAAATCCCTCCAATCAAATGACTTATAACCATATTCAGTACCTTGATTCCATTTTTCCAATTCCTCAGGAGTGATATTCGTACTTCCAAACTGGTTGATGTCCGCGTCTGCTTTTCCCAGCATCCACTCGTAGGCATCCACACCCTCAGGAAATCTGGACCAGTTCTGCAGGCCATAATATCCGTTGATATTGATAGTTGGTGTTTCGCCACGCTTACCTTGTTTGGTTTTTACTACCACTACGCCATTCGCAGCTCGTGATCCATATACAGCGGCGGAGGCATCCTTCAAAATAGTGATGCTTTCTATATCGCCTGGAGCGAGATTGTTAAACTGTCCTTCATCTTTTTGGATTCCATCAATTACAAATAGGGGAGTACCCATATTCCGTATCTGAAGCCAAGCTCCTGCTCCCGGACGACCGTCTGGCTGGCGGAATGCCAAACCTGCCATCTTACCGGCAAGTGCACCCGATACAGTTGCAGATGGAGCCTTGTCAATATCCCTACTGGTAACATTGGCTACTGCTCCTGTGATTGTTTCCTTTTGCTGTTCGCCATAGCCGACGACTATAACTTCATCCAGACTGCCCAGATCACTCGCCAATTGAACTTCAATTTCAGTTTGAGTTCCTACGATGATTTCTTGGGTTTTAAATCCTATAAAGGATGCTCTCAAGGTAGCATTTGCACTTACTAGTGTGATTGCGAATTTCCCGTCCAAATCAGTGACGGTTCCGTTGGTTGTACCTTTTTCCAGTATACTGACCCCAGGAAGTGGTTCACCTGAGGACTCTTCCAGGATTGTTCCCCGGACTGTGGTTCCAGTCTGTGCTATCAGCGATTGAATCGCCAACATTCCGATCAGGAGCAGCAGACTGGATTTCATGAGAAGAAGTCTTTTCATAAATAATCATTTTGGGTTGAAAATTTTAAATAAATAGGTGTTCGGTATAGGCAGTTTTTTCCCCTGAAGCCTTCAAAAGGCTTAATTCAACAGAAAGAAAGTATAGGTAAATACCGAGCTAGTCTATTCTGACTAGAAGGTGCGCCCGAGGGTCAGGCTAGGTGGGAGTTGGTGTTTTTTGCATAGGGTTTATTGAGGGTTTTTGTAAATAAATCGTTTACGGAAAGAAGAATTTTTATAAAGGAAAATGTCTCCTTTGCCGATAGTATAAATGTAATTTTTCCTAAAAGGAACCTATATCAATAAAGCTTCAAAAAATGTAAGATTTACCGCCTAAAACTTATGTTTGTGTTTGGTTAAGTCTGATTTTTTAGAATAAAATTCTGTTTAATCTAAATTTTATATTTGTATATCATATAAAAATCCGTTTGATATTCAATAACAGAGGATTTGTTTGGTGCAAAGCCTCTTTTTTGATTTACGCTTCTCAATCGATTGCGAAAGGCGAAATCGATTCCGATTGATTTGTAACTTTTCAGTCAGCAAATGATAAATATTCTCCAATTCTAGTTCTGAGAGTGTAAATTTTGAAATCTACAGGAGTTAGCTAAGTGGATTTTGATAATTTCAGAGCTACAACCCAAAATCCTATGACCTTGACCAAAAGTTTACTGGCAGGTTTGCTAAGCCTTAGTTTCATTCTTACACTCGCCAATTTAAGTTTCGCTCAGGAAAAGCGCTACTACTTTAGGCATTATGACGTGACATCAGGTCTCACGGATAATTCTGTCTTTTCAATTTTTCAGGACAGTCAGGGATTTATGTGGTTTGGTACCAAAGATGGCCTCACACGCTTTGATGGAAATAGCTGGAAAAATTACAATTCAGACAGCAAAGGTCCAGTCGAAAATAGGCTCGGGAATAACTTTGTTTATTTCATTACAGAAAGTCAGGATAGTACACTCTGGGTAGGTACAGCTGAGGGACTTTATTTATTTGATAGGAAAAAGGAAACATTCAGGCATTTCACCGAGACTACGGTAGATGGTCATTCCATAGGAGGGACCATTTCTTCCATAGCAAAGGATCAAGCAGGAAATATGTGGATAGCAAGTTACATTGGCTTGTTTCGCTACGATACAGAGCAGGGAAAGCTGGAACTTTTTGCACACGATCCTGAAGTATCAGGTAGCATTCCCCAGGGAAATGTCAATACCGTGAAAATTGATGAGCGCAATGAAATTTGGGCTGCCATTACAGGAAGAGGTGTGGTCAGGTATGTACCCTCATCATCCTCCTTCGTCCATTTTATTGATGAGGAAAATAAGTTGGCCCAAGAAATCGTGCAGGGACTGCAGGATTGGGGGGAATTTATGATTATAGCCACAAAAAATGCCGGAATTAAAAAGCTTGAAAAAAGCACGGGGATCATCACTGACTTACTTTCAAAGGATGAAAATGGGAATCCGCTTTTCGTACGGGAATTGTTTCCTATTAGTAAAAATGAGCTGGCAATAGGAACAGAATCGGGACTTTTTATTTATGATTTTGTCAAGAAAAGCTATCAGCATATTCAGGAAAACCACAATGATCCCAATGCACTTTCAAATAATGCTATCTATTCTATTTGGAAAGATATGGAAGGGGGATTGTGGGTAGGAACCTATTTTGGAGGAGTGAATTACCTGCCAAATCAGCCTACAAAGTTTGATATGTACTACCCGATTGCCGACAAAAACACAATAACAGGGAAGCGGGTACGGGAGATTATAGGTGCTCCGGACGGTAAACTATGGATAGGGACGGAAGATGCCGGACTTAATTTATTCAATCCAAAAACAGATCACTTTCAGCATTTCCCGGTTGGAAAGTCTACTAGGGAGTTTTCCTATCACAATATTCACGGACTCGCACAGCGGGGAGATGAGCTCTGGGCTGGCACCTTTAGTCAAGGATTGAATGTGTTAAACACCAAAACAGGGGTGATTAGGAAATATTCCTCCAAAACGCCAAATGCAGGACTCCACTCCGATGATTTCTTTGCAATCCTGATTGACCATAATGATAAGATTTGGGTAGGAAGTACTGCGGGGCTGTTCCTGTATGAGGATGAAAAAGATCATTTTCAGCACATTCCTGAAATGGAGTATATCTTCATTTATGATATGCTTGAAGATCAAAATGGAATCATCTGGTTGGCTACCTATAATAATGGCTTGATTAGTTTTGACCCCGTTTCCAAAGAAAAAAGGTCTTTTCTTCCTGAATCAGACAATCCAAACAGTCTTCTTCACCATTCTGTTGTCGATGTTTTTTTGGATGATAAACAACAACTATGGGTAGCTACTTCAGGAGGAGGTTTTGCTAGATATGACAGTGAAAATGATTCCTTTATCTCCTATACTCTTGCTAAAGGCTTTCCTACAAATAATTACTATGATATTGTGGAGGATGACCAGGGTTTGCTCTGGATTACCTCAAATAAAGGACTGCTCAGATTTGATCCTGAAAATGAAACATATCAACTGTTTGATAGGGGAAATGGCTTGATGGTTAGTGGATTCAACTATCAGTCCGGGTATAAATCCAGCGATGGGACCCTTTATTTTGGAAGCCTGGACGGTTTCATAGCTTTTAATCCCAGTCAGTTTGAGAACTACAATTACCAGCCTCCCTTAGTTTTTACCGGTATTGAGCTTTTTAATCAGGAAATACCCATCACTGATCAGGATGGGATTTTGCAGAAAGCCATTACTTACACGGACAAGATTACGCTTGAAGCTGATCAGAATTCATTGAGTTTTGACATTGCTTCTTTGGGCTATACCAAAGCCGTAAATCAGAATATTCGCTATAGAATGGCCGGCTTCGAAAAAGAATGGCAGAACCTCAATGATGCCAACAAGATCTTTTATTCCTATTTGCCTCCAGGAGAATACGAGTTGATAGTACAATCCAACATTGAGACAGAAGGTGCAAAGAATCAGGAAGCAAGGTTAAAGATCGAAATTCTTCCTCCTTTTTATAAGACATCTCTTGCCTATGCATTTTATCTGATACTTATCGTTCTAATTGCCTATTGGCTTATTACCATTTATAAAAACCGGGTCAACAATAGGCATCAGGTGCAGATTAACCTGCTTGAAGCCGAAAAAGAGAGAGAGATCTACGAGGCTAAAATTGAGTTTTTTACCAATATTACCCATGAGATTAGAACTCCACTGACGCTGATAAAAGGCCCTTTGGAGGATATTCTGAGCAAGGACCGCAATTGTGACGCAGAGGTGAAAAATGATTTGCTGATCATAGAGAAAAACACCAATCGACTGATTGATCTCAGCAACCAACTGCTTGATTTCCGCAAAACCGAGCAGCGTGGATTTAAGTTAAGTTTCCTCAAAACTGAAATTTGCGGAATCCTGGATGAACTCTACGTCCGGTTCAAAGTTACCGCTTCTCAGTCCGGCTTGAATTTTACACTCGAAAAGTCCACCCCAACACTTTTCGCAGATGTGGACAAGGAGGCCGTCATTAAGATCCTCAGCAACTTGCTGATCAATGCCCTAAAAAATGCAGAGAGCATGATTCATATTCGTATGGACTATGATCCTGCCCATCCTTCTGTTTTCCATATAGAAATATCGAATGACGGTGATCTTATCCCCAAGGAAATGGCAGGGAAAATCTTTGAGCCCTTTTTCCAAATCGGAGATACGAATGCCTCGAAAGCTAAGCAAGGGACGGGTTTGGGATTGCCGCTGGCAAAATCTCTAGCAGAAATGCACCATGGAATTCTTTCCATGGACGATGATAAGGTATTGAACAGGTTTGTTCTTCAGCTTCCAATCAAACAAAAGGAAGCAATACATTTGGATGAAGAGAATGACTTGAGTACCGAAGTGAAAATCATTCAGGAGGAAGCTGAGCCTGAAGTTAAGCCAGTTAAAACCAAGAAAAAAGGTAGTCTTCCAGCCATACTATTGGTAGAGGATAATAAGGAATTGCTTCAGTTTTTAGGAGAAAAGCTCAAAGGAAAATATGTAATCCATAAAGCGGCAAATGGACTTTTGGCGCTGGAAGTGTTGAAAAAAGAGCCTATTGATTTAGTTATTTCCGACGTAATGATGCCGGAAATGGACGGTTACAAACTCTGTGAACATATCAAGTCAGATTTGGCCACCAGCCATATTCCTGTCGTGCTTCTCACCGCAAAAAACAACATTAATGCAAAAATCACCGGGTTGGAAATGGGAGCTGACGTGTATCTGGAGAAGCCATTTTCCCTGGAATTTCTTTACCTACAGATCAAAAATCTCCTGAAGCATAGGGATGAGATTAAGAAAGCTTTTGCCAGCCTTCCTTTGGTGAATTCGGATACAATCGCCCATTCCAAAGCAGATGAGGAGTTTTTGAAGAAGATCAATGAGGCCATTTTGGCCAATATTGAGAATGAGCTTTTTGGCGTATCCGAACTGGCAGATCAGCTTCATATGAGTCAGTCGAGTTTGCTGCGCAAAATCAAAGGAATCTCAGAATTGACTCCGAATGGTTACATCCGCCTGGTAAGACTTAAAAAATCTGCAGAATTGTTGGGAGATGGACTGCACAGTATAGCCGAAATAAGCGAGATGGTGGGCTTCAACAGTCCTTCATACTTTACGAAATGTTTCCAAAAACATTTCGGGGAGCTTCCAAAGGATTTTGTGAAAAAGCCTGATGTAATTTAACAGAAAACGATGCTGAAGAACTTTGTTTTTCTCAGGAATTCTTTTCCGGTTTTAGGAGAGAATGTGAAGTTTCCTTAAGATTTGAAAGTTTACCGTAGGTTTTTTGGGTAAATCACTCCTAAAATTCAGGTTACTTGAAAATCAGTCTATTACAAATTCGCCTAAATCCCAAAAAGAAGGGAATTTGCTATTTTTTGAAGTTTTGGGACTAATCGAAAAGAGGGTGAATGGATAGTTTTACAGCCTAAAGTGAATCAAAGTTTTTCCTTTTATTCATCATCCTTTTGATAAACCCTGATAAACCGAATTAATCATGCGATTAAGTAGAAACATCAATGTTCTCTTCCTGCTGATTGTGACTATTTTTCTTAGTCACAGTTCAGTCTCTTTAGCTTCCGAAACCGCAGGCAAGCCCGAACCTCGCCGCGCCGAAGTACTTTTTCTTGGACATGCCAGCGAGCATCACAATTCTAGATTATATGCGCCTTGGCTTGCCACAGCACTTTTTGAAAGTGGGATTAACATTACTTACACTGAAAAACTCGAAGACCTAACTAAAGAGAATCTCTCCAAGTACGACGGTTTGGTGATTTATGCCAACCATGACGTGCTCTCAAAAGAGCAGGAAGCAGCGATGAAGAGTTTTGTGGAGGGAGGAAAAGGATTGATTCCGCTTCACTCAGCTACTGGCTGTTTCAAAAACTCGGATTGGTACATAGAAACTATTGGCGGTCAGTTTGCCTCTCATGGTGAAGGTGATTTTACAGGAACTATTGTGGCGCCAAATAATGAGGTAATGAAAGGATTGAAGCCTTTCGAAACCTGGGACGAAACTTACGTGCATCAGAATATCAATCCTGACATGACTGTGCTCATTGAGCGAGTAGATGGGGATCATAAGGAGCCTTACACCTGGGTTAGAAATGTGGGTAAAGGGCGTGTTTTCTATACCGCTTATGGACATGACGAAAAGACTTGGAAGAATGCAGGCTTTTTAGCTTTGGTGAAAAATGGCATTTTCTATGCAATGGGAGACGATGTCAAAGCAAGTGTCGCTGCTTTGAATATTCCTGATGTGTCCATATACGATGAAACGATTTCTGATTTCACTAAAAGATATGAGGTGCCGAAAATGCAGGATGCCTTGGCACCTGAAGAATCTAAAAAGCTGATTCAAAAGCCTGTTGACTTTTCGATTGAGCTTTTTGCTTCTGAGCCAGATATCCAAAACCCAATTGCTATGGCATGGGACGAAAGAGGAAGATTGTGGATCGTAGAATCGGTCGATTATCCAAACACTTTTAAAGAAACTGACGGATTGGCGAATGACCGTATCAAGATCTGTGAAGATACCGATGGAGATGGCAAAGCTGATAAATTCACCGTTTTCGCAGATGGCCTTAATATCCCAACCAGTATGGTATTTGCAAATGGCGGAATTGTCGTGTCCATGGCGCCTGACTTTGTCTTTATGAAAGATACTGATGGTGATGATGTGGCCGATGTGAAAGAAGTCATTATGACTGGCTGGGGCAAAAACGATACGCATGCTGGGCCTTCCAATCTGCAGTATGGATTTGACAATAAAATCTGGGGAGTGACTGGTTACTCAGGTTTCAATGGGACTATCAATGGCGAGCAGATGAGTTTTCCTCAGGGAATCTACCGATTTGATCCTGACGGAAAAGACTTTGAATACCTGGCTGGATCCAGTAATAATACTTGGGGACTAGGCTTTTCTGAAGATAACAACGTCTTCATGTCCACTGCAAACAATACCCACGCTGGATACTATTCAATCCCAGCAAAATATCTACAACGCGTATTTACTAAAGCTGGCGAAGGAGAAGCAGCTCCAGAGTTTGAAATCCAACCGATCCAGAAAATCGATGGACACTACGATGCCCACGCGATGACGCCAAACCTACGACAGGTAGATGTTGTTGGAGGATTCACTTCTGCTGCTGGATTTAGATTATATACTGCTCGGGATTTCCCTAAGGAATATTGGAACAGAATCGCTTTTGTAAATGAGCCAACGATCAGATTGACCCATAATGCGATCATAGAGCCAAATGGAGCAGGGTTCAGCGAAAAAGATGGATGGAATTTCCTGGCAAGTTCAGACGAATGGTTCGGTCCTGTGCAGGCTGAAGTTGGTCCTGATGGAGCAGTTTGGATAGCCGATTGGTATAATTTCATCATTCAGCACAACGTATTTGTAGAGCGTCAGGCTCCTTCAAGAATGGTATTGCCTTTCGAAGATCAGCCACATGGTCAGGGAAATGCCTTCCAGAGTAAGCTTCGCGATACCAACCATGGCAGAATTTACCGTGTAGTTTATAAAGACGGTAGCAGTGACAAGCCTATGAAACTTTCTAAGGAAGATTCAAAAGGTCTGATTGCTGCGCTGAAAAATGACAATATGTTCTGGAGAATGACTGCTCAGCGACTGCTCGTGGAGTCTGGAAACCAGAAAGTACTTGGCGATCTATATAAGATCGTCAATGATAAATCTGTGGATGAGATTGGACTGAATAGCCCGGCAGTTCATGCACTATGGGCACTTCATGGCCTAGGTGCTTTTGAATCAACTAATGCTGAGGCGATCAAAGTAGCCACTACTGCATTAACACATCCTGCTGCTGGAGTGAGAAAAGCTGCAATCGCTGTTTTGCCAAATACCCAGGCGACGACTCAGGCGATCAAATCCGCTGGACTAACTCAGGACAAAGATCTAAATGTAAGGATGCATGCAATCTTGAAGCTGGCAGAAGTTCCTGGAAGTGCAGAAGCTGGTGCAATGCTTTATCAGGCGAGTTTGGTTGAGGCAAATGCTAAAGACGATTGGTTACAAAAGGCGATTTTCGCAGCAGCAGCTGAGCAGGGTAAATTCTTTACAGATGCTGTTGGTTCTGACAAAACAGATCTAACCAATAGATTGATGACTTCCGTGGCAAATGAGAAATACGATTTGGGAAGAAGAAGCACGCTACAATATTCTCCGGATGTAAAAGGCAAAGCGATTTCTATTTCCACACAGATTTCCAAAAGAAGAGGTGATGAGCCTTTCGGTGTGATTACGGCGCACGGCGATGCGCAGAATGGCTATTCTTTCTATCTGGAAGAAGGCAAATTACATTGGGTAGTGAAGCAAAACGGGAAATCTTTCGAAGCTGTAACGAACGCTGCTTTGCCAGAAAGCTATGTAACTGAAGCAACTATTTCCAAGGATGGAAAAATGGAAATTCTGGTGGATGGCAAGTCTGTCGCTACTGCCAAGGCAAATGGAGCTTTTACTGGCAAACTTGCGCCAAGTGTAAGATCAGGCCGTGATTTCGGAGGAGATAGAAATGTAGGTTCTTATAAAGACGAGTTCAGTTTTGAAGGCAACCTTAGAAACGTAGTATTAGAGTTAAAATAAGCATACCATGATTAAAGTGACCTTGTTTCCAGTTGCAGCCATGCTGCTACTGGGGAATTGGTTTTCACCTAAAGAGGTAAAATCGTCTGAAGCGATTGCTCTTTGCGAAGCAAAACCAACTATAGAAAACAAAGACCAACCAAAGAGTAATGTTCGAATCGTGAGAAATGAAGAATTGCGTGAGACGACTATTTTACTGGAAATAGTACCGGAGATGATGAAGTTCGATCAGGATACTTTCAAAGTGAAAGCAGGAGATAAAATCATACTGGAAATTGACAATCTGGACGGTATGCAGCATAATCTACTTATCGCTAAACCTGGAACCTTGGATAAGGTAGGTGCAGCGGCAGATGCTATGCTTCGTGACCCAAAAGCATCAGAGAAATTCTATATACCTGAAGTTCCGGAAGTGCTTTTTGCCACAAAAATGATCGGCCCACAGGAATTGTACACCTTGACGTTCACTGCTCCGACTAAGCCTGGTAATTATCCCTTTGCCTGTACATTTCCTGGGCATTGGAGAATGATGAATGGTATCATGGTCGTGGAGGGATGATAAATGTTTGATGTCGGAAGAAGTGCTTCGGTCTTGGTGAAGAAGGAAATTAATGCTTCTGTCAACATTGTGGAAATTCATAAGTGACCTAATAAAAATTCTAAACACAACCCAAAAATATGAACCTTAAAAAAACAATCATTCCTTTTCTTAGCCTATTGCTGGTTTTCGGAATTGGAACAAGCCTGCTGGCAAAGGAAAACCCTGCTAAAAAGCCAATCAAAGTATTGATGGTTGGTGGCGGATCTTCTCACGATTTTGACAAATGGTACAAAGGTGCCGACGTCGCCACTTTGGAAAGAGATGGCTTGGCAGAGGTAACTTATACTGATGATCCGACTACCATTTTGCAATACTTAGATGAGACTGATGTGCTCTTTTTGGCAAATAATCAGCCCATAGCAGACGAGGCTACCCGCAAGGCAATTTTTGCTTTTGCAGATGCAGGAAAAGGTTTAGTTCTGGCACATCCTGCGCTTTGGTACAATTGGAATGATTGGCCAGAATACAACAAAACCATGGTTAGTGGCGGCTCAAGGGGCCATAATGCCTATGGGAATTTCAATGTGGATTTGACTGAAAAGCACCCTGTTACCAAAGGTCTTCCAGCACATTTCTCTCTGGATGACGAGCTATATTATTTCAAAGTAGATGCAGCAGGTCCTGGAATCGAAATCCTGGCAAATGCAAGCAATGCTGATACAGATCCATTTCCTTCCATTTTCATTGTAAAAAATCCTAAGGCGAAAATCGTCGGCATTGCCTTAGGCCATGATGCAGCTTCACATGAGCTGGAAGCCTATCAGACACTAATTCGAAACGCAGTAAAATGGGCTGCGAAATAAGTTATAAACCTATTTTCCCCCGGTCTGTGTCTGCACAGACCGGAATTATCATAAAGGAGTAGCGTAATTACTCTCAAACTATTAAACCTATCTTTTTCAACAGTTAATCAAAAACCTAAAGCATACACTAATGAGTCAAAAACAAATCACTGTAGTTATAGTCGGACTGGGTTTCGGCAAGGAGTTTATTCCAATCTATCAAGCACATCCAAACATTAAGGCAGTTGGTATCTGTACTAGAAATCCAAAGACAATTGATGAATTGGCGACCAAGTTTAATCTGGACAGAAACCTTTGTTTTACTAATTTCGAAGATGTGCCAAAGCGTGACGATGTGGATGCGATTCATATTGTGACACCAGTTCCAGATCATGCAAGAATGACTTTGGCATCACTGAATGCCAATAAGCACACCGCTTGTACCATCCCAATGGCGATGACTAAGGAAGATTGTGCTGCTATCGTGGATGCGAAGAAAAAGTCTGGCAAAGTCTATATGATGATGGAGACTGCACTATATACCCGTGAGTTTTTATATGGCTTGAACTTGGCAGAAACAGGCCAACTGGGTAAAATCCAAATGGTAAGAGGTTCGCATATTCAGGATATGAGCATGCCGGGCTGGGATGAATATTGGAAAGGTTTCCCACCGATGTTGAACGGAACGCATGCGATTTCTCCGCTTTTGAGAATCAACAATACAAAAGCTGAGACGGTAGTTTGTCACGGTTCAGGCCGTTTGAGCGAAGATTTGGCAAGCCGCTATGGATCTCCATTCGCAATGGAAACGGCAACTTTCACGCTTAAAAACTCAGACGTTATAGCAGAAGCGACTCGTTCTCTTTTTGATGTAGTTCGACAATATCGTGAGTCATACGACGTCTATGGCACCAAGATGTCTTTCGAATGGGAACAGCTGGAGGATGAAAGTCATGTGATTTTTGATGGAGGCGAAAATGCCCGAAGAATTGATGTGCCTGATACAGATGAGTTGCTGATCGAGCCAATCAAACACTTCACCAAGAGACAGACTATCGACGATCCTAATCACGTTTCATTCCTTCAGGGAGCTGGACATGGTGGATCACATCCACACTTGGTGCAGGAATTTGTCGCTGCCATCGTAGAAGGAAGAGATTCTGCTGTAGATGCGACTACTGCCGCAAATTATACCTGCGCGGGAATTTGCGCACACGAGTCTGCCATGAAGGGCGGGGAAAGAATTCAAGTTCCAACCTTCGACTAAGATGCAATTTGGAGTAAGTACATTTTTATGGGTATCGCCTTTCGATACCCATTCTTTTGATCTTGTGCATAAAGTGAAGGAGATGGGCTTCGATATCATCGAGGTTCCTGTGGAAGACAAAGAGTTGGTGGATTGGGATGCACTGAAAAAACTCACGGACGAACTTGGATTGCAAGTAAGTATCAGCGGAGCATTCGGAGCAGACCGGGATATTTCCAGTGAGGATCCTGACATTCGTGCAAATGGTTTGCAATACATTCAGGATTCCATCAAGATCGCTGCGAAAATGGGTAGCCCATTATTCGGCGGTCCGCTTTATTCTGCGGTGGGAAAGCTTCGCTCTATTTCTGCTAATCAGAAAAAGCAGGAATTCGATTGGTGTGTGGATAACTTGAAAAAAGCGTGTCAAACTGCGGAGGAATTTGGGGTAACGCTGGGGTTGGAACCTCTTAATCGCTTTGAAAGTGATATGGTCAATACCGTAGATCAGGCATTGGAAATTGTAAAAGCTGTGGACTCTCCTTGGTTGAAAATCCAGTTGGATACCTTCCACAATAATATAGAAGAGAAAAATATTGCCGCATCCATCCGTAAGGTTGGCAAGGACTTGCTTTGCCATGTGCAGGGGAATGAAAGTGACCGCGGAACTCCAGGAACTGGAAATCTTGCTTGGGATGAAATTAAAGAAGCTTTGGAAGAAATAGGTTACGAGGGTGCGATTGTGATTGAAACCTTCGGTGCTGTATCCAAGGAAATGGCAAAAGCTACTTGCATTTGGAGACCTTTAGCTGAAAGTCCAGATGCTTTGGCTAGCGAAGGATTAGCTTTTTATAAGAGTCATTTTGAATAAAAGAGGCTTCGACTTCGCTCAGCCTGACTATACCTCCGTGGTCTGTGTCCTCACAGACCACTCAACCAATTTCTGTCTGTGAGACAAAGACTGATGTGTAACAGCTTTTAAAAACCCAATAATCCATCAAACCATGAACGTTACCCAAATCCTCTTTATAGCATTTTGGTTTAGCCTGAGCTTTTTATCAGTTCCTGAGAAAAGCCCTATACTTCTTGCCGACCCGACTATTTTCTATCATGATGGCACCTATTATCTCTATGGTACCAGTGGAAATGACAAGAATTTGGGTTTCGAAGTTTATGTTTCCAAAAACCTAAAATCCTGGAAGAGGTCTGATAAAAATGATGGCTATGCGCTTAAAAAAGGCGAATCCTATGGAGATATTGGGTTTTGGGCACCACAGGTTTTCGAGTACGAAGGGAAATTTTACATGGCTTACACTGCCAATGAACACATTGCAATCGCAACTTCAGATAGTCCGTTAGGGCCATTTACCCAAGCAGAAAAGAAAGATCTGGAAGCGCCTGTGAAGCAGATTGACCCTTACATTTTCATTGATGATGACGGAAAAAAATACATGTACCACGTACGTTTGACTGAGGGGAATCGACTGTTTGTTGCGGAATTAAAGGATGATTTTTCAGGTATCAAAGAAGAAACCTTGACCTACTGCTTCCATGCGGAAGAACCTTGGGAAAATACTCAAAATGTAGATTGGACAGTATCTGAAGGTCCAGCGATTATTAAGCACGAGGGATTGTATTACTTTATTTACTCAGCAAATGATTTCAGGAATCCAGACTACGCTGTCGGCTATGCGGTAAGTGAAAGTCCGATGGGACCTTGGAGAAAAAGTCCTACCAATCCAATTTTTGATAAAAGCGATGCAGGAATCAACGGTTCCGGGCATGGAGATTTTTTCTTCGATTCAAAGGGTAAACTTCGATACGTGCTGCATACTCATAATTCGGATGAGAAGGTATCTCCCCGAAAAACAGCTTTGATTGAATTGGAATTTAAGGAGGATGGAAACGAAGCGGATCTTTTGGAAGTGAAGAAAGGGAGTTTTAAATTTCTTGAATTAGATTGATTTTGTGTAACGGTCATTTCGAAGGAAGGCTGACTGAGAAATCCAACGCCGTGGTCTGTGTCTCACAGACCACCACGATTTATGGTTTGTGAGGATACAAACCATGGCAAAAGACTATAAATACAACCACAAACCATGACCCAAAAACCTACAATCTTGATGCTCGGCTGCTTCGATACGAAGGGGGAAATCTTCTCTTTTCTACGAGACTGTCTATTGGTACATGGAGCAGAAGTGGTTACGGTTAATGTAGGTGTCATGGGTTCGACCACGCTATTTCCAATAGATGTGGAGGCAACTAAAGTCTCTGAAACTGGCGGAGGAAAACTAGAAGATATTCGAAGTAAAAATGACCGTGGCTATGCCATGGAAATCATGGGGCGGGGATCAGCAGAAATATTGGCGGATCTTTATAAGCAGAAGAAATTTGATGCAGTAATCGGTATGGGTGGAGGTAGCGGAACTTATGTTACGCTGAAGTCCATGCAAAACCTACCTCTGGGTTTACCGAAAATCTGTATTTCTACTTTAGCCAGCAAAGACCTTTCTGAGCAGATTGGGGCGAAGGACATTGTGATGATGCCTTCCGTGGTAGATGTAGCGGCATTGAATAGTATTATCAAACCAATTATCCAGCAAGCTGCTGCTGCAATAGTAGCCATGTGTGGGGTGGAGGTTTTCGATAAATCTACTACTTCTAAGCGCATTGCCATCAGCATGTTTGGGAACACCAGTGTTTGCGTAGATTTTTGCACCGAATTGCTGGAGGCTAAAGGCTATGAAGTGATGACTTTTCATGCTAATGGTTTGGGTGGAAAAGCAATGGAAAGCCTTGTGCTCGAAGGTTGCTTTGCAGGTGTGTTGGATATTACCACCACAGAATTGGCAGATGATCTTTGTGCTGGTGTCTGCAGTGCAGGAGGACAAAGGTTGGAAGCTGCTGGGAAATTGGGAATTCCGCAAGTAGTGGTACCGGGATGCATGGACATGGTCAACTTTGGCACCATGGAGTCTGTACCGGATAAATACAAAAACCGTCAATTGTATAGCTGGGTACCAACAGTAACCCTAATGCGAACTAATGAGGAAGAAAATCAAATACTAGGTGAGATCCTAGCCAAAAAGCTAAATCATGCCACAGGCCCAACAGCTGTTCTTTTTCCGGAAAGAGGCCTTTCCCAAATAGATTCGGAGGGAAATGTATTCTATAATCCAGCCGTAAACCAGATACTTTCAGATTCAATCGAAAAGAATTTGAATTCGGATATCGCTTTTATAAACTTGCCTTTACATATCAATGAAAAAGAATTTGCTGAAAAAGCGGTGGAAACGTTGATGGAGATGATGAAATATTAGAGAAGAGAGATCGGATATTAAGAGAATAAAAGTCAGAAATATATTCTGCTACTGGAGAAGCAGGATAACCTCGGACATCACGGTCTATATCTATACAAACCGGGGCTGAAGTTCAGCCATAAAATACTCGCAAATTGCCTCCTCTGCGGAAAACTCTGTGTGCTCCGCGGTTATTAAAAAAGACAAACCATAAAATTAGAAAATATGCCAAATCCATGGACAGGAAAGGGAAATCCCTACACCAGACAGGAAGTAAAAGATAGACTTAAAGAAACTTTAGCTCAGAAAAAAGCCATTATCGCAGCGGGAGCAGGTACCGGAATTTCCGCCAAATTCATAGAAAAAGGTGGGGCTGATCTACTGATTATCTACAACTCCGGTAGATTCCGTATGTCAGGACACGGCTCAACTGCCGGATTGATGGCCTATGGCGATGCCAATGCAGTAGCTATGGAAATCGGCGAATTTGAGGTGCTTCCTGTGGTAGAAGAGATTCCTGTGATCTGTGGTGTTCATGGTTCTGATCCGAGAAGACGCATGTGGCATCATCTGCTGAAAGTGAAAGAGATGGGTTTCTCGGGCATCAATAATTTCCCAACACATTCCATTGTGGACGGGCATTTCCGTCAGGTTTTGGAAGAAACCGGAATGGGCTTCGACAAAGAAGTGGAAATGGTAAGAATAGCCAATAAAATGGATCTGTTTTCTATCGTATATGTGGCTTCACCTGAGAATGCAAGACAGATGGCCGAAGCTGGCGCAGATGCAATTATCTCTCATGTGGGAACAACTGTGGGAGGATCCATTGGTGTAACTGGTGCGAGCTGTAGCATGGATGAGGCAGTTGCGAGGACAAATGAAATCGTAGCGGCAGCCAAAGCGGTTAATCCTGATTTATTCTTTTTGGCACACGGCGGCCCGATCAACACACCAGAAGACGTTCGTGAAGTTTTGGAAAAAGCAGATGTCCACGGATTTGTTGGTGCTTCCTCTTTGGAAAGAATGGGAGTGGAGGAGTCGCTGACGAATTTGACCCGGGAGTTTAAAAAACTGACGATAAAGTGAGATTTCTGTTATTAAGCTAATGCAGATTATTCTAGGTGGTATTACTACATCCGGATATTTAGTTCTGAGTTATCATCCATGGCATTAATCGTATTCAGAGAGGTTTAAATTCAGGATTAGAGGATTTTTATTAGGTTTTAACCCCAAATTAACCTTAGGATTAACCTTACGGACACTATTTTCCCAAACAGATCAATAGCTGTGGATTGAGGGAAGATGCCGATGATCTGAAATGAAGTTTTTAAACCTAAATAATAGTTAATGAGTTATCAGATTAAAGAGACTCCTGATTCATATGATGTCATCATAGTAGGGTCAGGAGCTGGTGGAGGTATGGCCTCTAAGATTCTATCAGAGTCTGGCCTTTCTGTGGCGGTAGTGGAAGCTGGAGGTGACTTCGATCCGGCAAAAGATGAAGATCGTACTCAGTTAAGACCACCATGGGAATCGCCGCGAAGAGGAGCTGGCACCCGGATCAGGCCATTTGGTGATTTCGATCAGGCAATTGGGGGTTGGGATATAGAAGGTGAACCATACACCCATAAAGATGGGACCAAATTTGATTGGTTTCGTTCAAGAATGGTTGGGGGGCGTACCAATCACTGGGGTAGAATTTCTCTTCGATTTGGACCAAATGACTTTAAGAGAGCAAGTATAGATGGATTAGGGGATGATTGGCCGATAGGTTATGATGATCTGAAACCATACTATGATAAAGTCGATAAGCTTATCGGAGTATTTGGTTCCAAAGAAGGAATTTACAACGAACCGGATGGGTTTTTTCTTCCACCTCCCAAGCCACGATTGCACGAAATGTTCCTGAAAAAGGGTGCAGACAAAGCAGGGATGCCGATGATCCCTGGAAGGCTTTCCATGCTTACCCGCCCGATCAATAAGGAGAGAGGTACTTGTTTCTTCTGTGCGCAATGTAACAGAGCTTGTCAGGTCTATGCAGATTTCTCGTCAGGTACCTGTTTGGTACACCCTGCCATGAAGAAAGGTAAAGTGGACTTATTCACTTACTCCATGGTTCGAAAAGTTACTACTGACGATACTGGCAGGGCAACTGGAGTATCTTTTGTGAGTAAAATCGATATGAAGGAGTACAAACTCAAATCCAATGTAGTAGTACTGGGAGCATCTGCTTGTGAGTCTGCTCGAATCATGATGAATTCGAAGTCCAAAACTCACCCAAACGGCATCGGTGGAGACTCCGGAGCGCTAGGAAGATACCTTCATGATTCAACAGGAGCAGATCGAATGGGGATTCTGCCGGATCTTTTTGAAAGGGAACGATACAACGAAGACGGAGTGGGAGGAATGCATATGTATACTCCATGGTGGCAGGATAATAAAAAACTGGATTTTGCCCGAGGCTATCACATTGAATACTGGGGTGGTATGGGGCAGCCATCATACGGCGCTGGTGGTGGAATGGATACCATGAGAAAATACCTGAAGGACGAATTCGGTAATCCAAGCTCAAATGGTGGATATGGTGAAGGACTGAAAAAGGATATTCGCAGGATCTATGGATCTACCTTGGGAATGTCTGGTAGGGGAGAAAGTGTACCTAGATATGAGAATTACTGTGAGATTGATCCTAACGGAACGGTGGATAAATATGGTATTCCGGTCTTGCGTTTCAATTACAACTGGACTGATCAGGAACTGAAGCAAGCCAAGCACATGCACGATACTTTCGAGGAAATTCTTACAAATGCGGGGGCGCTTCTTTTAGGTTCCAAACCAGGACCTGAATCAAACTATGGGCTACATGCACCAGGAAGAATTATCCATGAAGTGGGTACTACGCGGATGGGAAATAGTCCTAAAGGATCAGTAGTAAATTCCAATTGCCAGGCTCATGACTGTAAAAACCTTTTTGTAGTAGATGCTGGGTCATTCGTGTCTCAGGCGGATAAAAATCCTACTTGGACTATTCTGGCGCTTTCGTGGAGAACTTCAGAATTTATCGTGGATCAGTTAAAACAAAAAAACATATAGGCCATGAACAGAAGAGAAAATCTTAAACTGCTCTTTACCGGCTCTCTGGGTGCAGGTATGATCATGACTGGTTGCGAATCTGAACAAACGAAACTTGTACATGAACCAATAATAGGCGGAGGCACTCCCGGTTTTAGAACAGAAGAGGAAAAACGTAGAGATGCAGAGTTTCTTTCCGAAAAGTTTTTTACAGAGGATGAAAGAAAGAAAATAAATGTCCTTGCGGATATTATATGCCCTTCAGATAATGAATCTCCATCTGCCACAGAACTTGAAGTGCCAGATTTTATTGACTTTATGATGAATGACCAGCCAGGAAATCAAACACCTATGAGAGGTGGATTAATGTGGTTGGATTTTGAGGCAAATGAAAAATTTGGAAAATCATTTAATGAGTTATCCAATGATCAGATTATTGAAATAGTAGAACTAGTTGCTTGGCCAGATAAAGCTACTCCTGAGTATGAAGGTGCTGTAAAGTGGTTTAACATGCTTAGAAATCTGGTTTGCTCAGGTTATTTTTCAACTCAGGCAGGATGGAAATACATAGGATATGTAGGCAATCAGCCTAATGTCTGGGATGGAGTACCACAGCATGTGATGGAAAAATATGGATTTGAGCTTCAGGAGAAATACCTCCCAATATATCTAAAACCTGAGGATCGGGGTACAATCGCCGAATGGGATGACGATGGGAATATTATTAAATAGATTGGGTTATAACTTGAAATGCCTTCCGAAATTAGTTGGAAGGCTTTTTTTTATCCAAGTGATTTGAAATTTAAGGGTATGAATGCTTAATGCTCTTTAGGGGAGATTATACCCCTTGTTTTTTTAATTGAATGTATAGCTTACCTGATTGAAACTCTGTTCAACTGCATTACTTTTTTAGATCATCTTTCCCTGATCTATGTGCCTTTTTCACTACCAAATTATTTTGAAGATGACTTGTTTTTAGATGAAATGATTTGGGTTTGAATGTAGCAATCCCACCTGCAGTGAACCTGTACTTAACCGAAGTTCGTATTCGCTTCTTTCCAAAAGTGTTTATTGTTGGCCTAACGAATTTTTCATCGTCTGATTGCAGGATTAGTAAAATTTCCACTCGTATTAACCCTGTTTTAACCAATTAATTAACCGGATCGCCTCTATTTTCATCCGTATCAATCGCTGAAGTGAAACGCATTTTTGAACGATTGTTGATTCAATTTAACCCATAATTTCCTATACGATGAGTAAAAATTTACGAGCGATAAGTTACTTCGCCTTGTTGTGTACGTTTTTCGTATTCACAATTTCTTGTGTCAATGAGGACGAGCCAATTGCTGAACCGAGAGGTTCGATCACAGGTACTGTTACAGATAGCGAAGGACAGCCAATTTCAGATGTAAGTGTAGTGCTTGCGGCAATTGGCGAAGAAGAAATTTCTGTCACCACTGGAAGTGATGGAAAATATGTTTTTGAAAATGTCACGCTGAAAACACGAGCAGTGAAATTTTCCAAAGAAGGGTGGTTAGCAGTCAGCCTTACAGTGAACCCTGATAAGTATAACAGTGAAAGAATCGCAACCGCGGATGTGTCATTGGTTTTTGCTTCAGCAAAAATATCAGGGACAATCAAAGACGGGAAAAATGGCGACGCCCCACTCGAAGGTGTGACGGTAAGCGTTGGGGTTGCAGGTACGCAAACCAGCGGAAGCGAAGGTGGTTTTACGCTTGAGAATCTGATCGTTGATGAGTACACAGTCACTTTCACCAAAGCTAACTATGAAACAGTTGTCAAAACGGTAACTGAAGCAGACTTTGTTGATGGTGTAGCCCATCTTGATGTGATAATGGGTAGCAGTGAAATTCTACGGGGATTGACATATGCAGATCTTTTGACAGCAGAGAAATGGTATTATAATGAATATCGAGGAGGTAGAAATGCGGATGCTTATCCACGGTGGGACTGGGCGTGCAATTACATGTCTGCCCTTGATTTCCGTGGCGCTTGGCAGGAGCAAAATGAAGGCACTACACTTCAAATACGAAACAGTGAGGATGAGCGCAGCAACCCTGCAGATTTGAATGTTTTTGACTCCTATGTCTATGGTAGTAAGCTGATAACAGAAGACAATAAAATCTTATCCTTAAGAATCAGTACCCATAATGCAGATGAAGCTAACCCTGCATACTTCGGAGTTCAGGTAGTGGATTTGTCAGCATCCCAGCCTACTGCGGTGAAGATAGGAGAGAATAGAACCTATGCTTCCGGAAGCTATGGAGACATAGAATTCGATTTAAGTGAATATGTAGGCAAAGAGGTAATTGTTGCAGTGGGTATCTACAGACAATCCACAGGTGATTATTGGAAGCAGTTGGTACTTCGGGCCATTCGATTTGCAGATCGAAAAGTGGAAAACTGGGATTGGCTACCTGGAACTGAAGTAGTAGAAGGTTGGAAACTCACTCAGGAAACCGTTCGCTCAACCATGCCTCATACCAAAAAATCCTTCACGGGAATTAGTCCTGTCAGTGGCAATCGTGACAACTACGTGGATGCTTACCGTGCATGGAGAGCAGTTGACCATGTTGCAGCAGAATGGTTCTTTGTCCCGCTGAAAAAGGATCCTGAAGTCTTTCCGTCTGAAGGTTATCTGATAAAAACAAGAAATACTCCCGATGTAGATACAAAGGTGCCGGAGGCTTACCTGTACTCTAAATTTTCAATCAGCGCTGGAAGCAACCAATTGACCTTGAATACCCGCAATTTCGGCGACAATTTCACCTATTTCAAACTCACAGCTATAGAGGATGACGGCACTGTCACTCATTTGGATCCCCAATCCAATACAGCTGATGAAGCAAGCGCGGCAGAGGATGGTTGCTGGAAATTCAAGCATGGTGATGGAGGAGCAGGTAATCCGGAGGGATACGCATCTTTTGTGTATGACCTTGCTCAGTTCAACGGTAAAGATGTAACGCTATCTCTTGGAGTATATAACGCTGAAGCCAATTCGGGTGAGAATAAATTGGTAATCCACAGAATTGATTTGAACTAATACAATTAACCTAAACATGATACAATATCGAATGATGATCACAATCTGGAGTTTTTGTGTACTGCTGTTTACAGCGTGCACCGAAAACTCAACTGACACCGACCCAACGGTCCCTCCTGTGGAGGTGAGCCTTTCAGAACAAAATCTTACTAGGGCAATGGAGCTTACCGATAAAGCAGTTTCAGCCCATTTTTCCGGTTCAGGAATGGCCATGGCCAGGTATTACAATCCCTATACAGGAGTACGGTCCGATGAGATCGGTAGTGTATGGATGTACTCCTCTGCCATTGAAGCAGTGAATGCAATTCTTCATGGACTTCAGGAGCAAAAGGATAAGGGGAATCCTAAACTTTACGATGATAACTTTTCCCGGTATAAAGAACTTCTGAGCCAATTGTATGACAATGTGGACTACTATCAGGGCACATTTGAGTTGGTGTCTTATACCCAGACTAAAGAATGGTCAGTGTATGGAGTGAATCGTGGTAACGCCAAGGGAACTGCTAAAGTAGAAGGTATAGAGAATGTTTACGATGACCAAATGTGGCTTGTCCGTGAATTGCTTGAATCATATAAGATCACAGGAGAAAATGCCTACCTGGAGAAAGCTGAATACCTGACTGCCTATGTGTTGGACGGATGGGACAGTACGAGAAATCCGGACGGAACTGAGCGTGGGGGTATTCCTTGGGGCCCTGGATACGTCACCAAGCATGCTTGTAGCAACGGTCCTATGGTAAGCCCATTGGTTTGGTTGCACGAAATTTACAAGGATAAAAGTGACGAGATCACTTACCGATATATAAATGCTGACGACCTGAAGACCCGGGAGACCATGTCAGTGAAGAAAAGCGATTATTATGCAGATTTTGCCAAGAAAGTGTACGATTGGCAGCAGAATAATTTGCTCCGCTCAGATGGGGTTTATGATGATATGAGAGGAGGATGTTCTCCGGGAAATCCTCAAACAGAAACAATAGACGGGACAGTTTACCGCAAAGGAATCAACTGTCAGGATCGGGTAGGACCTGCCATTTCTTATAACACTGGCACTATGTTGTCCGGAGCAGCAGATTTGTATAGAATGACAGGAGATGGCGCTTATCTTCAGGATGCACAGAAATTGTCTGATGACAGCTTTAATCATTTTGCAAAATTGGGACAGAATAAACCTGATTTGTATTCCTACGATATCAGTGGTTTTAACAACTGGTTCAATGGAGTGTTGATGCGCGGATATGTTGATGTAGAGCCGGCCTACGGTGCTGCTGCTGATTACATAACTACTTTTCAGAAAAACCTTGACTACGGATATGAAAACTTCCTTTACGAAGGATTTCTTCCTACCAATTTATTGGTTGGCTGGAGTCTTACGCCCAATAATAACAGGACTGAGGGGATGTTCAACTTCGCGTTTGCAGCAGAATATGCCGTTTTATCACGATATGAGCTAGCGAAATGACTTCGGTTTCCGACTTTCCCAAAACCTGGGAAAGTCGGGATTTTTAATTGCCACTACTGCCTCTAGGAGGCGATGATAAACCAAAATAACCTAAAACATATGCAAAAGATATATAAGCGTTTTTGCAGAGTATTGCTCAACACCACTCTGATGGGAGTGGGGTTACAATGCTTTGTTTTTACCCCTGTTCTTGCTTCAGGTCTTAAAGAAAACAAGTATTCTATGGAGAATCTTGGTGAGCAGGAGAAAGATAGAACCGTAACTGGTACGGTGACATTCTCCGAAGACGGCACCCCTATGCCGGGCGTGAATGTACTTGTTAAGGGGACTTTAGTTGGAACAACTACAGATATTGATGGGAAATTTACCCTCACGGTTCCTGATGAAAATGCAATTCTTACATTTTCATTTATAGGGTATATGACACAGGAAATTGAAGTAGGTGCACAATCCGTAATTGAACTGTCCATGGTACCTGACACCCAGCAATTAGGAGAGGTCGTTGTTGTAGGTTATGGCATGCAGGAAAAAGTCACTTTGACTGGTTCAGTAGCTAATATCAAAGGGGATGAAATGCTGCGAACCAAAAATGAAAATCCTCAAAATATGCTAACCGGTAGAGTTGCCGGAGTTAGAGTTTGGCAGAAAAGTGCGGAGCCGGGTACATTCAATGCAAGTTTGGATATACGTGGTCTAGGATCACCCTTGGTTGTAATTGATGGTATACAGCGCACCATGGCTGATTTTCAGCGTCTCAATCCATCTGATATTGACGAATTATCTGTACTGAAAGATGCTTCTGCTGCTATCTATGGAGCAAGGGCTGCAAATGGCGTTGTGCTTATTACCACGAAAAAGGGAAGTCAAAACGGCAAGGCTACTGTTACCTACAATGGTTCATACACCTTGCAGAGTCCATCAGGATTTCCCGAGCTTTCAGATCCTTACCAGACCATGACGCTATACAATGAGATGGCCATGAACAATATAAATGGCGGGAATCTGATCTATCAGGCAGATGATTTTGAAGCTTTTCAGACTGGCCGTCGTCGCACTACGGATTGGAATTCATTATTGATCAATGAATATGCGCCTCAAAGCCAACATGACATCAGTATTACTGGTGGGACCGAAAAAACACAATACTACATAGCCGGTGGTTATATGTATCAGGAGGGTTTTTTTAAATCCGGTGATATGAATTATAGTAAAGTCAACCTTAGATCAAACATCACCACGGAGATTGCAAAAGGGTTAAAGTTTAACCTGAACCTGAGTGGAGTGGCAGATCAGAGAAATTCTCCTTATTCAAGTGCGGTGGAAATTATCCGTAATTATTGGAGACAAGGTGTTCTTTTTCCAGCTTATGCTGATCCTGAAAACACCATGTTGAATTACGAAGGGTTGGATCTGGAGCAAAACACAGTAGCAATGATGAGCTCTGACGTATCCGGCTATAGAAAATACAAGCAAAAATACTTTCAGTCCTCAGCTTCTTTGGACTATGATCTAGGTACACTTACCCCTGTATTGGAAGGGTTGTCTGCTAAGGGCTTGGTCAGCTACGATTACAGGGGTGACGATAACGATATCTATCGTAGGGAATATTATCAATACATGTATGATCCTGTGACGGATACGTATTTGTCAAAACTCTATAATAACAGTTCTCCAAATCAGATCAGACGTGAACTTTATAGTAAGCAACAGTTTTTAGCCCAGTTTCTACTTAATTATAAAAGAGCCTTTGGTACCAATCATGATGTATCCGGACTTCTGGGATTTGAAACCCAAAACCGGAAGGGTGATAATTTTTACGCACAGCGCGATTTGGCATTTGCCATGGAATACCTCGCAGGGGGCATGAATGAAAATCAACAGGGTGGAATGCAGGGTGGTTCCGGTGATTTATACGAAATAGCCAATTCTGCTATGTTTGGCAGAGTGAATTACGCGTATGCGGATCGGTATATCGCAGAGGTACAATTTAGATATGATGGCTCATCGAAATTCGTAAAAACGAATAGATGGGGATGGTTTCCTTCAGCTTCAGTAGGTTGGCGTCTGTCTGAAGAGCCATTTTTTAATTCTATCTCTGCCTTCAATTTTGTTGATCAGCTCAAATTCAGGGCAAGTTATGGGATGACTGCAGATGATGGCTCATTGGCGTATGACTGGTACCCAGGTTACATCTATCCGGCTACCAGCGGTAATGCCCAGCAGGGATATTACAATCAATATGCACCGGGATATATTCTCAATGGGGAGTTTGTATATGGAGCTTCCGTGGTAGTGCCCAATGAAAATATCACCTGGTGGACTGCGAAAACTTTTGATATAGGTGTGGACTTTGAAGGTTGGAGAGGAAAATTTGGCTTTTCTCTGGATTATTTTGATCGTAGACGAGAAGGTCTTTTTTCCACTCGTTCTGGAGATGTCCCTTCTGTAGTAGGCACCGGAGCACCTAGGGAAAACACAAACAGTGATCGTCAGTTTGGGATGGATCTGGAACTTTCCCACAGAAACACGATCGGACAGGTGTCCTATGGTTTAAAAGGTATAGCGACCATCACCCGAAGACAGCATTTGATCGCGGCTGAGAAAGGCCCATATGGCAATTCTTATGACCAATGGAGAAATGATAACCTTACTGATCGCTACCAGGGGGTGCAATTTGGATATGAATCCGCCGGGCGATATACCAACTGGGAGGATTTTTGGTCTTACGATATCTACAAAGACAGAGGAATTCTACCGGGAGACTATAAATACCAGGATTGGAATGGTGATGGTGAAATCAATGGTCTGGACGAACATCCATTTGCCTATGATCAGACTCCTTGGCTGAACTTCAGCTTAGCTATGGACGCAAACTATAAGAATTTTGATATGAGTGTATTGTTTCAGGGATCAGCTTTGGGATCCATGCAGTATCAAGAGCCACTGTATTCAATATGGGGTAGCAATGGTGGTGGAGCTTTGGAACAGTATCAAGACCGTTGGCATCCTGTAGATCCATTGGCAGATCCTTATGATCCTGAGACAGAATGGATAGGTGGATATTATGGCTACACCGGTAATTATCCTTTTGGAAATTCTGACTTCAACAGAGTAAGCACTAATTACTTACGTCTTAAAAGTATTGAGCTAGGCTATACTTTGAAATCTTTCAAGAACCCATCTACTAATATACGTTTCTTTGCTAATGCTTATAACCTACTGACTTTCACTGGGGTTAAGTTTGTGGATCCTGAGCATCCAGGAGATGAACTAGGAAGATTGTATCCTCTTACCAAAACTTACACAGTAGGAGTGACAGCATCTTTTTGATAGAAGCAACTAGAGACTTTGAAACATAAATAAAAAACACATGAAACTAAGAATCATACTATTGCTATGCAGCCTGGTGTACATTACCAGCTGTACGGATCTGGATGTGCCTCCTCCAAATGTGATTGGTGACGAGACGCTAATGACCAGCGAATCTGGCATGGATGTATATATCGCTGGCATGTACAGCAAGATGCCATTTGAAGATTTTAAATACATGGCGCAGTGGGGAGTAGAATACAACTCCTGGTTAGGTTCACTTGGAATTGAAGGGACGGGAGAAGCAGTGAACCGAGATGGGATCAGTTCTGCATTTACAGGAGAGCGGACTCCATATTGGGGAATGGCTTTTAGACTAATCCGGGAGGCAAATTATCTGCTGGAAAAGTTGCCGGAATATAAAGACGCATTTCCTGAAGTTACTTACAACCATTACTTGGGCGAGGCATATTTTGTTAGGGCGTTTGTTTTTTCAGCGATGGCTAGACGCTTTGGTGGTGTTCCACTGGTGACCAGCGTACTACGATATCCCTCAGAGGAAGCGGAACTAGAAATTCCTCGTTCTACAGAAGAAGAGACCTGGGATCAGGTATTGGCAGACTACAACCAAGCGATTGAGCTACTTCAACCAGTAAGTCCTAAGCCTGGCTATTCTAATAAGAACGTTGCACTTTCCTTTAAATCAGAGGCGATGCTCTATGCAGGTAGTGTTGCAAAGTACAATGAAACTGTGCCGGGAAGATTAACTGGAACAGGGCTAAAAACCGGTGTACGTGTTATTGGATTTTCTGAATCTACTGCTCAGGAAGCTTCGGTTAGGTATTTCAAAGAAGCGTATTTGGCTGCCAATGAGGTGATTGCCAGTGGGCAATATTCGCTCTATACAAGAAAATGGGCAGCTAACGATCCACAGGCGCAATACCAGAATATGGTTGACATGTTCAGTGATGAGACCAGTCCTGAGAATATTTATGTTAAGCAATATGATTTTCCGGTGGCTACCCACGGTTATGATGCATACAGCGCCCCATTTATTTTCAAAGCGCCATTGGCTTCAGGTACTTGTCCTACACTTGATTTTCTGGAATTGTTTGAAGGTTTTGATCGATATCCGGATGGTACCATTAAGGTAACAACAGGTTCAAGCAATACAGAAGGGAATTACCTGATGTATGATTCACCTATGGATTTCTTTGAAGATGCTGAGCCGCGACTACGCGCCTATGTCATTTTTCCTGGAGATATGTTCAAGAATCAGGAAATAGAAATCAGGGCTGGAGTATATACAGGTTCGGAGCCAATCAATCCTCTATTCAACGATTACAGTTATGCTACAGCAGAGACACGATACCAACAACTTCCTGCTTACACTCAAAGCCCAAAGAATCTTTTCTTGAGCGCCAGAGAAGGGGGGAGTCAGGAGTTGGTTTCTTTTCAAGGGGAGCAGATTACTGCGGCAGGAGCAAATGGGCCATTCTATAATAATGGTGAAAGTACGCTTACAGGATTATATGGCCGTAAATGGTTAAATCCAGATCCTTCTTTTGAAGCAGGTGAAGGAAGGTCTTCCCAGCATTTTATATTGATGAGGTATGCGGACGTATTGCTTAATGCCGCTGAAGCCGCAGTGGAATTGGCGTTGGCCGGGCAAGCTTCCCCTGATGGCTCAGATATGCTTCAGGTAGCTACTTCCGGTATCAATGATATCCGTGAGAGAGCAGGAGCGACCTTACTTACTGGAATGATTACCCCGAATATTGAAGGACGCAATATCGTTCGTAAAGAGCGAAGAAAAGAACTTGCTCTGGAGCATAAGACAAAGTGGGACCTACGTAGATGGAGAGTGCAGCATTACGAGGAAAGAGATGGGTTCTGGGGTGAAACCCGTGATAAAGAAGATTTCAGTATGAACTCCCGTTATCGATTCAGAGGCCTCTATCCATTCTTGTCTACCGAGAGCGGAAAGTATTTCTTCGATGCACGTTTTCAGTGGGTTAGTCTGAAGACGTTTGAGTACAACATTATCGATTATTATTTCGCTATCCCAGGAGGGGAAGTGTCGAAAAGTCCTGTGATCGATCAGCAACCTAATCGATAAGCCCATATCAATAACCTAGAATTTCATAAAATGAAAAAGATAACATACCTAATACTATTCGCACTGATTTCACTCAGTTCTTGCAGTATGTTCGAGATGGATAATTATGACCTGCCTGCAGAAACTCTACAAGGAGAAGTTGTGGACAGAGAAACTGGAGAACCTATCCTCACAGACCAAGGAAGTGAAGGCATACGTGTAAGACTGACTGAATTGAGCTGGGGGGATAATGCCACTCCTAATCCGGATTTCTTTTGCATGCCCGATGGAACCTTCCAGAATACAAAGCTATTTTCAGGGAACTATAACGTTCGTATTGATGGTCCATTTATTCCTCTCATTAGAGAAGATGACCGAGGTGTTCCTCTTGCAGATGAAACCCAGACTATCGATATAAATGGTGTTTCAAGTGTAAAGTTTGAAGTCCAGCCATTTTTGAGAGTGGAGTGGGTCAAAGATCCTGAAGTGGTCAACGGGAAAGTAAGGGCACAAGTGCGGGTAACACGCGGAGTGTCTGAAGATGAATTCCGCTCTAAAATCGAACCTATGGGTGGATACAGCAATAGCTTTCAGAATGTCACTGATATCCAGTTGTTCGTAAGCTACTCTTCCACTGTCGGGTATCGCGCACGGGACGAGCGATGGTCCAGTCAACTGGAATTCTCAGGAACTTCCTTCAATTCTATGCTTGGTGAAACCATTACCATAGAATCCAACGGTACGATTCCAGAGGGAAGAATGGTCTTCGTGAGAGCAGCCGCTAGAATTAACTTCGATACCCCAAGAGGTAGCGGAACGAGACGTTGGAATTACAATGAGCCACGTCAAGTGCTGGTTTACTAATGATTTAAACTGAAAAGCCATTCCTTAAGCGGGATGGCTTTTCAGCTTTACCCTTTTTCTAACACCTTATTCACTTTTATCCTATCCCTCTTGTGTACAAAAACCTGTAATAACAAGTTGACAGTAGAAAAATTTGACTTTACCCTAATAACATTCAATCCCTATACTTATGCGATATAATTTCTTTCTATATCTGATTCCGTTTTTTTTAATTCAGGGCTGTGCTCAACTTCCACAAAGCCAAGAGAATCAGGATTTAGTGAAAACAGAAAAAACTGCATTTCAAACTTCAAATCCTTGGAAACCTGTGACAGATGTCAGGGCTGATGTCGCGATTGTGTACAGTGTAAAAGATCACCACGGTAAAGCCGATATGAGTTTTGAACAGCGGGTTCAAACTTGGAGGGACAAAGGGTATACCACGCATTTCATGAGTGGCATTGCATGGGGAGAATACCAAGACTATTTCACTGGAGAATGGGATGGCAAATGGCACCTGGATGAAGGGCAGGTCACCCAAAAAGGTGATACGATCTGGCATGGACGTATGGTTCCTTATATCGTTCCTTCGATGAATTTCATCAAATACATGAAGGAAAAGGTAATTAAGCGTGTGATTGATGCTGGAATCGACGCCATCTATCTGGAAGAACCTGAGTTTTGGGCTAGGGCGGGATATAGTGAAGCATTTAAAAGAGAATGGAAGGAATATTACGGCTTTGACTGGAGACCTCAGCACGAATCCGCAGAAAACACCTATTTGTCGAACAAGCTTAAATATCATTTGTATTACCGTGCGGTGGAGGAATGTTTTTCCTACGCTAAGGAATATGGAAAGAGTAAGGGAATGGATGTTCGATGCTATATTCCTACTCATTCTTTGGTGAATTATTCACAGTGGATGATTGTAAGTCCTGAGGCAAGTTTGGCTTCTTTGCCCAGTGTGGATGGATACATCGCACAGGTATGGACAGGCACTTCTCGTGAGCCCAATTTTTTCAACGGAAAGGAGAAAGAACGCGTATTCGAAACAGCTTTTCTGGAATATGGATCTATGGAGTCGATGACTGCTCCGACCGGCAGAAAAGTCTATTTCTTGACTGATCCGATAGAAGACTGGCCTAGGGATTGGGCGGATTACAAGAAGAACTATCAGGCCACATTTGCAGCACAATTACTTTATCCTATGGTAGCGGATTATGAAGTAATGCCTTGGCCAGATCGAATTTATGAGGGTTTATATAGGACTAGTGCTGACAGTGATGAGAAAGCACAGATTCCACGCTTTTATTCTACCCAGATGCAGGTAATGATCAACACACTTAATGATATGCCTCTTTCTGATAACAAAGTCAGCGGATCGCAGGGTATTGGGATTTTGATGTCCAACTCGCTAATGTTTCAGCGTTTCCCCACTCATCAGGGATATGATGATCCTCAGTTGTCAAATTTTTATGGGCAGGCTTTGCCTTTGTTGAAGAGAGGGGTTCCTGTAAAAACAGTTCATATAGAAAATGTCTCATTTTCAAAGACTCTCGAAGAAGTAAAGATTCTTATCATGTCTTACTCCAATATGAAACCCATGGAAAAAGACGCACACGTTCACTTAGCCGACTGGGTTAAAAATGGTGGTGTGCTTGTTTATATCGGAAAAGATAATGATCCTTTCCAAACTGTACAGGAATGGTGGAATACCAATGGGAATAATTTTAATGCTCCATCTGAGCATTTGTTCGGGGAACTTGGCTTGAAAGCACCTTTTCAGGAAGGGAAATATGCCTATGGCAAAGGAAAAGTGGTTATTATGCGCAACGATCCCAAAGAGTTTGTTTTAAAGGAAGATAATGACTTGACTTTTGTCAATACTATTAAGGAAATGTATGATTCGGGTGCGAAATCTGAAAAACTGGAATTTAAAAACCATTTTTCCTTAACTAGAGGACCATATGAAATCATCTCAGTAGTAAATGAGAACGAAGATCAAGCTCCTTTTATAGCAAAGGGAAAGTTTATTGATTTATTTGATCCTGAGATTCCAGTGTTGGATGAGAAACAGGTGAGTCCTGGTGAGCAGTCATTTCTTTTCAATATCCAACGGGTAAAGAATCCTCAAGTACCTCAGGTTTTGGCTACAGCGGCGAGAATTTATGAAGAGATATCTACTGAAAGTGAGTATTCCTTAGTAGCAAAGAGCCCGGAAAACACTACTAATGTGATGAGAGTACTTTTACCTCACAAGCCAGAAACTGTTGAAGTCATTGATCCTACAGGACAAGTTTTGACATCGGAAACTTCCTGGGATGAATCCAGCAAAACTTATTTCTTGAGTTTTGAGAATTATCCCGATGGAGTTAAGGTGAAATTTAGCTGGTGATTTGTAAGTGATTGAGTTGGTTCTTAAGAGGAAAGTCTGGCATAGGTTCTTTGAAACTCCTTGCCAGTGACTCTTTTATACTCAATTGCAAAAGTTCTGAAAGCTATTATTGATTCCTCCTGCATTTTGAGTTTCTGCATGGCTTTGATTTGGTAGACCAAAGCTGTTTCGTTTAATGGGTCGATATGGAAAAGGGCTTCACTCAAAGATATGGTGTTCTGATAGGACTCGATAGCGTAGTTTTTTTCTATTTCCAGAAGGAGTACTGGTTCGAGTTTGGTTTCAGCATCTTCCTTAAATGAATCAAAAAGAGGATCGTCAGACAGGTATAAAAATTTACCTTTTGAGACAATCTGGGTAAACTCATCTCTGTGTTCATTTATTTCATGCGAAGTAATGATCTGTAGGAAGCGAACATAATCGCAATAGGCTTCTTCATGGAAAATAAGTTTGTAATGCCCTTTTTCGTGGATTAATTCCAGTCCTTCCAGTTCGCTAAGCGTTTTGCGTAGGTTATTAATGGTGACACCACGGGAGTTTTTTACTTTGTCAGCAGGTCTATCTGGCCAAAGAAGATGACTCAGATGCTGAGAGGAAATACCATCTTCAGTAATGCTATATTGTAGAATTAGGCAAAACACCTGCTTAAGTTGGGTACTGAACATGTAGGTGATGTCCCTGTTTTTGCTGTCACGAACAGTGAAATTCCCGAAAAGCAAGATGGAATTTGGCTTGGATTTCGGTTCTATCTTTAGCGGGTGAGTATAGTGCTCAACTTCATCTGCAGTATCGATAGATTCTGATGATTTTGTTCGCAATTTCTTGTATAAAATGAAACCCAAAACTATCGCTCCTGCTCCAATGATAAGGGCGATGAAAGGGATTTCACTTTTTTGTTTCTCAGGAAAATTTGACAATTCACCTTTTGTAATTGCAGGAAAAGCCAGTGAATATACTTTAAGATCTGAGGAAATGTCATCTTCGAACTCCTGAACTATGGCATAAAGATTATTGAGGCCTTTATCAAAATAGAGATTGGCATTTGTGGTTATTTTGTCCGAACGGATTGGAATGGAATCCCCCAGGATTTCATAGCTGCCATCTTTTATAGAAAAACGATAAAGTCGAAGTGATGATTCTGAGAAATGTTCAGGGTAGCAAAGGGTGTATAAGCTGGAATCATTCAAAAGGACCATTCCTCTTACCGGCACTATATTGTCATTTTCCCAAGGAACTTCCCATAGCTTTGTAATCCTATTGTTGTTGAGGTCAACCTGGTGCAGGTCGTAGTAATATTTCCTTCCTACAGATTGTTCCCCAGACTCATTTCCCATCCCTCCAAGGATATATAGCTTATTTTGCTCAGGTTGGTAGCCTACTGAGGAAAAGTATCGAGGTGAAATCGCATCACCTGCAAATTCCTCTTCCAATGTCCAGGTTTTTTGGTTTAAATCGAAAGTGAAAAAGCTTTTACTATACTTCATATTTCCAAACCCTCCAAAAATCGTGTAGGTAGAATCGGTTTGATTTAGATAGGAGCCGTGATGATGAAGTTGTGTAGGAAGTTGCTCATAGCTTTCTTCATTCCATTCATAGGAATCAAGATCAAGACTGGCTACAGTAGGTTTAGAATTAGGGGTTTCATAATAGACCTCATATGAATACAGTTTATTTGAAACCGTATCAATAAAATTAGTACCCAAAATCAATTCAATAGGGCTTTTCTCTTCAAATACTTTCAACTCCGTCAGCCCGGATCGTACATTATAGGTCCAGATAGAATCTTCATTATAGTAATATATTTCCTTTTTTTTGGGGTTGTAATTTGCACCGGCAATTGCCTGAGATTTATAGGAAATTTGATGTTTCCAATGATAGGCATAATTTTTAAGCCAGTCAGGATTGTCGACCTGACCATAGGGTTTACCAGAGATGTCATGGACGACGGTGCCTTTGTCTTCAAGTAGTGGAAACCTATAGGTGTCTTTGCCGGACACGGATAGGTCTTTAATAGCAAATGAAGGGACATCTATTATATGATCGCTTTTGCCGAATAGAATAACTGGACTATAAGAGCTGGAAAGGCGTAAATTTTCGGCTGAGTAGGTTTTATTATCGATCGATAAAATGATGGAATTTTGAGCTAACCCAAACGCAATTTTAACATCAAACCATTGCTTGTTAAGCAATTGATCCCGGTCTAAATTCGCTTCTATGAGATTACTTTTGCCTTCTTCATTAAATTTGAAAATTAACTGATCTCCCTGTCCATCATAAAACAAATTGAAGATCCTGTCATTTTCTTTGTTTTTGATTCTTAAAATATATCCAATCTCTGTAGCGGGACTAAGCGAAAGATTAAAATCAATTTCAAAATGATCAGAGAATTCTACTTGATTGTTTCCAAAAACATCATAAGAGGTACGTTGATTGATTGCATGCTCACTTCCGTTGAATTTAAGTCCTCCAGTTTGAGTGGACTGCAAAAGAATTAAACCAAAAACTAATGGGAATAGGAAGTTAATTTTTGTGAGTATTGGCATTGAGATTTGTGAATCAAACTCCGCTAGGGGTTAATGATCGTTGGGTTTATAGTATAAGCTAAAGTTCACTTGCAATACAAGTGTAGTAATTCTTTATAGCATATTTTTTATTTCAATGAATTTAAGCAGGGGACAATTCAATTGGTATGTATTGAATCCTTCAATTCAAAAATAGCCTTTTCATAATTAATTTGAAGTGCTGAAATTCTAAAATTTGGGGCTTTAAACATTAATTGCGCACAGCTAATTGAAGGACTTTTATAAGAGTAATGTAAAATCATTTGTTTAAACCAGCTACCATATCCGAAATTGAAACCTTAACTAATAACAGACTAGCAAGGCCCAAGGAATCTGAATGGTTCTTGGTATTTTAACTTTTGATCATTTTATCCTAACCATAGAATTTTTTTTGCTTTACATATAATGGGGTGATTGTAGTCCTTCAGAATTATTCTTTTTTAGTTTGTGTATAAGTTTTTAGCTCATTCATTCGGTTTATGTTTTAAGGTGCAAAAGAGGGTTTTACACTGAAATCCGCACAATTTTCTTTTTTTGGCCAAGTATTTTTCAAATGCAACATTGTTTCATAAACGAGGGTTTGTATATTTGCAATATAGTTGCAATTACACATCCTTATGATTTTACTTCTACTCGCTTTTGCGGGCATTTTTGAATCTTACCTACTTATTAACTCAAATATTGCCTGTTTGAAATGTGGGCAAATTATTGATTTTGAGTTCATTGATTTATCTCATTATAAGCCAAATCTTGCTCAGGATACCATCCAGAAAGACACACTTTCCCAAATCCTTGACTTGGAAGAGTTTCTTATTGTAGACCAAGCGACCCAACTTCGGAGGGAGGAATCGAATAGTATCAACCTCATCAAACAGGAATTTATCCGGGAAAACAGAGGTGGGAGCCTCATGAAATCACTAGAGCGTATACCGGGAGTGAGTACAATAGGTATTGGTGCGGGAGCTTCCAAGCCTTTGATCCGTGGGCTGGGATTCAATCAGGTGTTGGTCGTGGAAAACGGTGTGAAGCACGAAGGGCAGCAATGGGGAGCAGATCATGGGCTGGAAGTGGACCAGTTTGCTGCAGATCAGGTGATCATTATCAAAGGTCCGGTTTCCTTCAAATACGGTTCGGATGCAATAGCCGGAGTCGTGGATATTCGAGAAAAACTTGTCCCTTCCGAGGATGGCTTCGGTGGTTCAGTAGATCTGGGAGTAAGGTCCAATAATGCCTGGCTCGGTGGATCTGTTCATTTATTTGCAAGGAAAAATAACTGGTTTGCTGATGGGAGACTTACCTATGCATCATATGGAGATTTCAAAGTGCCTTCTGATTCAGTTTTTGTATATGATTTTGGTGTGGCTCTTCATAATAATCAGGTAAGAAATACTGCAGGAAATGAGTTAAACTTCTCCGGTAGAGTAGGCTTTATAGGCAAAAAGTTACGCAATACTTTTTCAGTGAGCAGGGTAAGCACGAAATCAGGATTTTTTGCCAATGCACACGGTCTGGAACCACGTCAGGTGGATGCTGGCCTCCATGATCGCTCGAGTCGGGATTTTCTTTTGCCGTACCAGGAAGTTCATCATCTCAAACTCATCAATAAGCTCACTTATATTGCTGGTATTAACTTCCTTGAAGTTGACTTGGGCTACCAGCGAAATGATCGAAAAGAGTGGAGCCAATATGTCAACCACGGCTATATGCCTCCTGTTTATCCCTCGGAAATGGCCTTTCCTTCCTCCTTGGAAAGAGCTTTCGACAAGGAGGTGTTTTCAGGTAGCATAAAAGATGACTTGTTTTTTGATCAACATACCGTGTCCTTCGGGGCTAGCGTTGAGTCCCAACGTAATACTATCGGAGGGTGGGGGTTCCTCATTCCGGCCTTTCAGCAATTCAGCTATGGGCTATATGCTATTGAGAAGTATAAACTGAATGATCGTTGGCTTTTTACCGGAGCAATTCGCTATGATCATAGCAAAATTCAGGTGGAAGCATATCAGGATTGGTTTCAAAGTATAAAAGGTCCTGAGCACGGAACCGATGCGGATTATTTATATCGTGCCGAGGATTTCAATAGAGAGATTAACAGCGTGGTCTGGTCGGTGGGCTTTAATTTCGTTCCAGGGGATCTGAGTTTCAAAGGTAATTTGGGTACAAGTTTCAGAATTCCAATTGCTAAAGAACTGGCGGCAAATGGTGTGAATTATCACTATTTCCGCTATGAAAAAGGGAATGCGGACCTATCGCCGGAACGATCGTTTCAATTGGACTTAGGAACAGAATTAAGTAAAGATAGATGGAAAATGTCCTTCAGTCCCTTTCTGAATTATTTTCCAAATTATATCTATCTCAACCCTTCCTTCGAGCATGATTTTCTTTATGGTGCAGGCAACCAGGTATTCAATTATACCCAGAGTGAGGTGTTCAGGTATGGCGCCGAACTCAGTATTATTCACCAGCTGACCCAAACGATCAGCATGGAGTTGCTTTCAGAGTATGTCTATAGTCGTCAGCTTTCCGGAGACAAAAAAGGCTACTCATTGCCATTCTCTCCTCCACCATCCGTCTTGCTGAATGCTACCTACAAACCTTCAACTACGGGCTTTTTCAAATCTCCTTATTTAGCATTGGATTATAGATTGACTGCGAGACAGGAAACTATAGTCCCCCCTGAAAAAATAACAGCAGGATTTCAGTTGGTAAACCTCAGATTAGGATCGGAGCTTTTGCTTTTCAATCGAAACATACAGACAGATATCCAGGTCCAAAATGTCTTTAATACCCGCTATCTCAGCCACACAAGTTTTTACAGACTCATTGACCTGCCCGAAGCAGGCAGGAATTTGACACTTTCCATGCGATACCAATTTTAACTATAGTTCAATTACATGAAATCGAGCATGAGGAAGAACGTCACACAGAGAGATGATTATACCCTTGCGAGATTCCATATGGCCTTTAAAAAACCAATTATAATCATATGAAAACCAATATCAGCTACTCACTAATTTGTGTCCTTCTTATCCTATTTATAAGTTCCTGCGAAAAAGATCCCGAGCCCGTATTATCTAGTCCTTCCCTCAGCAATTTTGAAGTAGGTTCTGGAAATAACCAGATAGGCGTTATTGGCCGGGATTTTCACCTCAATGCAGATATAGTGGCAGGGGACAAGATTGATCTGGTTCAGGTCATTATAGCACCAATTGCCGGAGAATCTTATGCTGGCAGCTGGAGATTTGAGTTGTCTTGGGAGCAGTTTAAAGGGTTGAAGGACACCAACGTGCACCAACACTTTGATATACCATTAGATGCATTTGAAGGTAAGTATGAGTTTACAATTCGTGTGACAGATGAGAATGGGACTTTTTTGGAAGAGCGTGTGGAAATACAGCTTGTGGATCCTTCCAATCTTGAAGTAGACCCCAAACTATACCTTTGGATGATTACTACTGATCAGGGAGATTTTCACTATGTGAATGAATCCCTGGAGAACCCGGAAGAAGTGGAATTTTCCAAAGGCGAAATTCTAAACTCAGATGCAACGATAAAGCATGTGAAGGGAGACGGGAGAATTTACCTTTTACTCATTAAAAAAGATATTAACCACCTACCTGAATCGGTAGCGGATATTGATTTTTCTAAAGTTATAGTATACGATACCTATTCTCATACAAATCAAGAGGATGTCGATTCCTTCAGTAATGTAATCTATGATGGAGTTGGAGGGTATTTACGCGCTTCTCCTAAACTTACTATTGGTCAGAATACTGATAACAACACGCCAAGCAGTGATCTTACCCTTGGGGAACGTGCGTGGCAGTCCGGAGGATACTACTTCGGCGTGGTTTATACCAATTCCACTTTTGACATTAGCCTTCACCATTATTTGGAGGTAAAAGTGACAGGAATTTGAGCCTGCAGATCATTAACCCATCATTCCACTTATAATTGATTAAGATTCCTATGAAATTGAGAATTCTTCCTGTTGCCCTAGTAGCAACCTTACTCTTGTCCTGCAATGAAGATGAGACTCCTGCCATTGATCTGGAATATCCTGAAATTGTGGTTACGGAAAACTCCTTTCCAGTTCAATGTAGCATAGTGGAGCGAGGAGATATAATGCATTTTAAAGCGTTTTTTACAGATAATGCTGAGCTAGGAAGTTATAGTTTAGATATCCATCACAATTTTGATCATCATACACACAGTACAGAGGTGAATGATTGTGAAATGGATGCTGAGAAATCTCCAGTAAATCCCTGGTTATTGATTGATGGCTTTACCATTCCTGCAAATCAACAATCCTATACCGCCACAATGGATCTTAAAATACCTGAGGATGTAGACATCGGGGACTATCACTTTATGATTAAGTTGACTGATAAAGAAGGTTGGCAAACCATTCAGGGAATCAGTATTCAGATTGAATAAGATGGGTGAAAACCACTTTTCCACCCATCAGGATTATAGTTGTTCTCAATTTTTATTTGCAACATTATTGCATTAAATCATTTCGTTTATGCAACAATGTTGTATCTTTAGATATCAGATCTGAAGTATTTAATTCAAACATTTTACCAGTAAAGTATTTATGAAACAGTACAACACCAGATGGTTTCTACCTGTGCTATTTGCCGCTTCTTTAGTGACATTTTCTTGTTCGGATGATGATCCTGAACCAGTGCCGCTAGAGGGAATCGCAAAGTCCAGCCTTATTTTCACTCCGATAACTGGCGGTGAGGATTTGAGTGCGCATGGTGATCATTTTCATGGAATTACCACAGCTATTGAAGGCGAATCTTCCACGATAGAATTTGACGTAGATGGCAATGCCGTATCAGGGGGACATTTACACCTGGATCCTGATGGGATTTATAAAGTAGAATTGCAGGCCTGGGATTATAAAGGCAATAGAGTTGAGGGAGACTTTCTTAAGGATAAAGCGACTGCAGATCTATATAAAACTTTTCTTTTGGGAGGAAATCTTCTTTTGAATACAGAAACTGTGGATGAATCCGGTGCGATATTTCAGCCACGGGATTTAACTTATGGTGACGGAACTGAGGTTAATGGAAAATATGAAACTACGGGTGTGCTTAGTTATTTTACAATAGGTGAATCCAATGAAGGTGGTACTATCGTAGTTTCTTATGTGTTGAGGGAGTTTAGCAATCCAGAAACCAAAGGCACAGTTGAGAGAATTGATTGGAATGCAAGTGATTATTCAACGCGATTCCCAGGGGAAGATGTACTTAAGTTAAATTTCGAGATTCATGCTGAGGATGAGCATGATCATTAAAATAATTAATAGGAAAGTTGGTTAGAATAAAGAAAAGCTGTCTGGGATTCTCAGACAGCTTTTTGCATGAGGTAGTTTTTTCCTTTTAGTTGAATTGTTTCATCACTGATTAATTGTAAATAATAACTTTTTCAGCATCTGACGCTTTAAGGTGATCCAAGCGGTTAGTGCAAATCGGGCCAGCTACTTCACGGAAGGTTGGAAAATTATGGTGGTTTGATAAAAATAACATCATGTATTTTTGTCTCGATGTTGTCTTTAGCCTCTTTACTTAATTCACTCACAATTAGTAGCATCCACTGTAAGTTTTACTTTCTAATCTCATTGTAAGGATTGCGGTGACTGAGAATCAACAACTACGGTGTAGACTATTAGCGTTTATCCAGTAGTCCATTGGGGTGATTTGGCAATAGAATTAAAAATACTACTTTTGAAATAGACACTTTAGGTATCCATTGGTAGATTACATTCTGTGTATTCATAAATGCAATTTCCTATCCCAGCATGACTCATAAAAACCATTTTGATGATTTCTCTACTTCTGAGAGAAGTTCGAAAGAATCGGTGCAATTGCATGCTATGGAAACGGGGCAATCCCTGAAGGAAGAAGATTCGGATTCTACAATTTGGTCAGCGTTTGTTCAGGGAAGTGAGTATGCACTTTCTTTACTATTTGAAAGATACGCGGATAAACTTTTTAATTATGGTAAGCAATTTTCAAGTGATACGGGATTAGTTAACGATGCTATACAAGATGTTTTTTATCAATTAATAAAAACAAAAGACAGGTTGTCAAGTGCACAATCTGTCAAACATTATATCTTCAGTAGTTTTAGACGTAGACTTTTGAGGCTGTTAAAACAACGCAAGAATATTGTTTTTGATGAAAACATTGGATTAAGTGGGAAATTCCAACTTAGTTTCACTCCTGATTATCATAGCATAAGTACTCAGTTTACTGTGGATCAAAAAGTGCTGTTGGAAAATGCATGCAACCAACTTCCGGCAAGACAACGCGAAATTCTGGCTTTGTATTTTTTTGAGGGCTTGTCCTATAAGGAGATTGCTGATATTATGGAATTTTCTCAAGTTAAATCTGCCAGAAAATTGTTGTATCGGTCGTTAGAAGGTCTCAGCGAACTTCTCGGAAAGCACCGGGATTTATTGAGTTGTTTTTATTTTTTTATTTAGGGATGGACCTGTAGGAAGACTACATTTTTTGCCAGGTATTATTCGGAGATGACTTTTTTACTCTGCTCAAGCAACTTCAAATCTTTGCCTAATCTTGATTTTGAGATTTAGTTACCATCTAATCTTTTCTTTTGATTTTTTAAAGCGAGTAGTTTAAAAACATCAGTTGTTAAGGTTTTATCAAAACTAAATTCGTGAAATATCATATTTTTTTTAGCACTTGTGGGGTCATTTTATAAGAGCCTGTCTCTATATAGGTCACAGTCATAAATCAATAAAACCCCATCTTTTACAGGGAATGGAATTTAAACCTAAAAGTGAAGCAGATTTTTTGAAGCACCCATTATTCATGAAATGGGCAGTTAATCCGAATCCTGAACTTAATCGATATTGGTCCGAATGGGTCGAAGCGAACAGAGAAAGGAAGGAAATGTTGTTGCGTGCCAAGGAACTAACAAAGACGATTGAGTGGAAAGACAAGTATCATATGGATGAAAAGGATTTCAGCCAGATGCGGAATAAGTTATTGGAGTTTAATTCGAAATGGGAGAGTCAGAAGGAATTAAAGACTTTTTCAGGTAGGGGTAGAAAGAATTACTCGAAGTGGTGGCCTGTAGCTGCCTCCCTGCTGATTGCCGGAGTTCTTTTACTCAATTATATAGGTTCAGTTGACAATCGTAACATGGCTGAAAATGTTCAACCAGAATGGGTTGTAAAGTCAACTCAGAGGGGAATGAAAAAGGTTTTCCATTTGCCTGACGGCTCTACCGTTACCCTAAATTCAGCAAGTGAAATAAGATATTTAGATGATTTTTCCTCTAAACGAACAGTAGAACTTATTGGCCAAGCATTTTTTGAAGTGGAAAGGAATGAGCAATTACCCTTTACTGTCAAAAGTGGGGATTTAAGCACCACGGTTTTAGGGACCTCATTTGATGTAAGTGCTTATCCAGATGAAGATCAGCTTCATGTGGCAGTAGTAACAGGAAAAGTAAAGGTGGATACTGAAAATGGCGTGTCAGCTACCATACTCCCCAGCGAAGCAACTTACTACGATACCCAGAGCAAGTCTCTGAAAAAAGGCGGATATGATTACAATCACCTTCTAGGCTGGAGGCACCGCATCCTAAAGTTTGATGAGGAGCCTTATCCTCAAGTCTTTGAGCGCCTTTCCAGATGGTATAACGTAAGGTTTGAATTTTCTCCAAGTCTAGAATTGAATGGAAAATACAGTGGGGAATTTCAAGATGAAAGTTTGGAAAATGTCCTAAATGGTATGCAATATTCTCTGGGGATCTCCTATGAGATCAGAGATGGAACTGTGAGAATTTCTAAAAAAAAATAGCTCGTAAGAGCCCTCATATATAACCTAAACAATCCCAAAATAATGAAGCAAAAATTACAAAGCATGAGGGGAAAGCTGTTAGCCCGGTATTTACTCTGTCTATTTTTTATGACAGGGGTATTTACCGGTCCAATACAGTCCTTCGCCAGTCAACAAAATGACTTGAAAAGTGTCATTATCAGTATTTCGCTGACAGATGCAAGTCTTGAAAAAATTCTCAAGACCATTGAGAATAAAACAGAATTCAGATTTGCCTATGATATGAATCTGATTACTAATTCCTCAAGGGTGACACTGGATGTTCACGACCAAACATTACTCTCGGTTCTGGAGGAACTTTCAGTCAAAGCCAAACTGTCCTTCAAACAAATCAATAACACCATTCATATTTCGCGATCTCCGGTAGCTGAAGCAAAAGTCACTTCGGTAGAAGCAAAAGTGGGTGTTCAGGTGACAGGAAAAGTCGTGGATGAATCTGGTTTGCCATTACCTGGTGCATCCATAGTTATCGAGGGTCAATCGGTAATTGGTACCGTCACAGATTTAGACGGAAATTATTCCATTCAGGCAGAGCAAGGGGATGTACTGGTGTTTACGTTTGTGGGATATGAAACCCAGAAAGTTACCATTGGGACACAAACTGTGATAGATATTACCATGGGTGTAAACCTGTCTTCTCTGGATGAGGTGATTGTTGTAGGATATGGCACACGTAAAAAATTAGATTTAATAGGTGCTGTAGATCAGGTAGGTAAGGAAGCGCTGGAAGGAAGACCTGTAGCCACGATGAGTCAGGCACTGCAAGGTGTCTCAGCGAATCTCATTGTGCAACAGCGAAATTCAGAACCAGGTGCAGGAGTTAATTTAAACATACGAGGCATCAGTACTTTGGGGGACAATTCACCCCTGGTAGTAATCGATGGGGTAATTGGCGGGGACATTAATTTGCTAAATCCTTCGGATATTGAAAGTGTCTCTGTTTTAAAGGATGCGGGCAGCGCTGCCATTTATGGCTCTCGTGCCAATAATGGCGTTGTGTTGATTACTACAAAACAAGGACAAAGGAATTCCAGACCTGTGGTTACTTACAACGGTCTGGTAGGTGTAAATACCCCGCAGTTTTTTACCGAGCCTGTTCATGGCTATCAGAATGCAATGCTGAGAAATGAAGCTGCTTTCAACGCAGGAAGAAGTGAAGCTATATTCAGCCCTGAGGAGATCCGTCAAATTCAGGAAAATGGCGATACGGAATGGTTTGCCAAAGAAATTTTTGACAATGCACTTCAGCAAAATCATAATGTGACAGTATCCGGAGGAGGTGAGAACAGTACTTACCTAGTGTCCGCTGGATACACAGATCAGCAAAGCAACTATGTCGGACCGGCAAAAGGCTATAAACGTTTTAATTATAGAATGAACCTGACCAACGAATTTGGGAGGTTTAAACTTAGTTCCCGACTGGCGTATACCCGAAGGCTTATCACAGATCATTCTTCTTCAAGTGGCACATTGATGGCCGATGCCAACCGGGTACCGCTTTACTACACACAGAAAGATTCTCTTGGTAGTTATCTAACCAATGATGTACTACAGGAATTTAATCCTTTGGGGATTTTGGAAGAAGGTGGATTCAGGCAGCATATTGATGATAATGTATTTGGGAACCTCAGTGGTGAATTTCGTTTTACCGATCACTTGAAACTGCGTGGAGTATTTGGATTTAACATGTATTCAAATAACCAATATGGAAGGGTTATTCAGGTAGATTTTTATCCTAGAGGGGTCTATGGTGGCAATCGTAATACAAATGACGAGAGCAGAAAGGGAATGGATCTAAATACCCAGGTAATGTTGGATTACGGAAAGGTGTTCAATGAAGTCCATGACCTCAGCTTCCTGCTTGGTGCTTCTAATGAGAATCATACAGATAGGGGAATTGGGATATACAAAACCTTTACAGATCCGGATTTGGGAACTCCAGTTACAGAGACTATCATCAGCCCAGACTCTTATAATTCAAATCAGAGTTCTTCTGAAAACAGTCTTTATTCCGCATTTGGTGGCGCTTATTACAATTACAGCGAAAAATACTTCGTCGAATTTAGTTTTCGCTATGATGGTTCTTCCAAATTTAGAGAGGGTGAAAGGTGGGGATTCTTCCCTTCGGCATCTTTGGGCTATAGATTGTCCGAGGAGGCTTTCATGAGTGGGTATAAGGAAAGGTTCGGAGATTTTAAAATACGAAGTTCTTATGGAGTCCTTGGAAACCAGAATGTAGGTAACTATCAATATCAGACGACATTTTTTACCTATCAAAATGCGTATGGATTCAATAATTCGGTAGTCGGCGGAACTGGATTTAATTATGCGAATCCAAATATTCAATGGGAGCGGGCAGCAACTTTCAACATAGGAGCTGATCTTGATTTCCTGGATGGTGCATTGACCTTGAGCCTGGATTATTTCAATAAGGTAACCTCAGATATTCTAGTCCCTCCGGCTGTACCAGGAGTATTTGGAACTTCCTTGCCAGATTTTAACAGTGGAAAAGTAGGCAATAGAGGGTGGGAGGTTACTACTACCTATAGACATAGAGGACAGCATTTCAATCATTCCTTCACTTTTAACCTAGGTGATTCCAAAAACGAGGTGTTGGACTTCCAAGGTAACGAACGTTTAACAGGACTGGAGGAACTTCAAGTCCTCCTGAAAGAGGGATATCCTTTCAATTCCTATGTGGGTCTCAAGCGTGATGGTTATTTCCAAAATATTGATGAGGTAGAAAGTGGGCCGAAACCTGAAGGACTGAATGTCCAGCCAGGAGACAATCGATATGTGGATGTAGATGGCAACGGTATTATCAACGATGACGATAAATATGTTTTTGGCAATCCATTTCCGCGGTTGACTTTCGGTCTCACTTATAATGTCAAGGTGAAGGGATTTGATCTGAATATTTTTGCACAAGGTGTAGGAAGAAGAACGATGATGATTAGGGGCGAGGCCGTTGAGCCATTCCACTTCAACTATGGAATGACCATGTACACACATCAGTTGGATTACTGGACTCCACAAAATCCAGATGCCCGCTACCCAATTCTTGCGGAAAATGGTAGTCAATCAAATACAAACAATTTCCGAAGGGGTTCAGATATGTATCTTTTTGACGGAGCTTATGTTCGATTGAAAAATGTACAACTGGGCTATACACTCCCGGTTTCTCTTGCACAGCGAATTGGAATGCAGAATTGTCGTGCTTATATCTCGGGTCAGAATCTATTTACACTTTCCAAAGTGGATTTTGTGGATCCGGAATTGTCCGAATTTGACAATAGCTTGAGAAGTGGAGGCGCCAATAGTGCCAGAGCTTATCCAACTATGGTCTACTATGGATTTGGTTTGGACATCACCTTTTAACCCTACGCCCAAAATGAAAAATCTAAAAATACATACACTAATTCTGGCTGCATTGGTGAACACGATGTGGACAGGATGTAAGGAGCTGGATTTGGCACCTGAAAATACATTCACAGATCTTACTTATTGGAGTTCGGAAGCAAAGGCACAAAGTGTGCTCAATACTGCTTACTCACAGATGTTTGATAGCAACCGGTTTTTTTATAATGAAGCTACTTCAGATAATGCCTACAACGGTCGTGGAGACAATGCCGGTGCAGCATCACTCGCAGCAGGAACGTACGACCCTTCTCTGGGTAGGCTGCAAAGTGAGTGGAGTGGTAGATATACTGGAATAAAAACGTGTAATATCCTTCTGGAGAATATTGATCAGGTGCCGGATATGGATGAGGCGGTAAAAGAAAGAATGATCGCTGAAGCCCGATTCATCAGAGCCTTTTTACATTTTCAGTTGATGACTTGGTTTGGGGATATTCCACTGTTGCAAAAGGATGTAACCATAGAGGAAGCTCAAACTATAACCCGTGCTCCAAAGGCAGAGGTACTGAATTTCATACTGACTGAATTAGAAGAGGTAAGTATGGTTCTACCCACGCAGCAGGAACTTCCTGACGTAGAACAGGGCAGACTTACTTCAGGAGCTGCTATGGCATTGAAAGCTAGGGTTCATCTGTATGAAAGCCAGTGGAAGGAAGTGGTGCAGACTACCGAAAGATTGATTTCGGGAGATGGATTTGGAAACTATGCACTATTTCCTTCCTATGAAGGGTTGTTTTTGCCTGAAAACGAATTCAATTCCGAAGATATTCTCAGTTTACAATATGTGCCTCAGCTAAGAACTTGGGGTGAATTCTTTGATATGGCGCCGCTATCCACAGGAGCCAGGTTGAATGCTTTGGCACCAACTCAGGAATTGGTCGACAGCTATATCATGGAAAATGGGCTGACTATTGATAATGGGGATTCCGAATACGATGAAGAAAATCCGTATGCAAACCGCGATCCAAGACTCACAGCTACCATAGTATATCACCTGTATGATTGGGAAGAAAACGGCTCAAGCCGAACTATTTATATCAAGCCAGGTACTGACCCTGATTCCTCTGCTCCAGATGAATATGTGCCTGGTTCTTCCAGCACCACTACGGGGTATTATACCAGAAAATACTTTGATCCCACCCATATTACCCAATTTGCTTCTGGCCTTAATCTTATGTTGATACGCTATGCGGATGTGCTTTTGATGTATGCAGAAGCTAAGAATGAACTGGGAGAAATGGATGAAAATGTGTGGAATCAAACGATCCGGGCTCTGCGCGAAAGAGCAGGATTTGAAGCAGGTTCAGCGCTTTCTTTTGATGCAAGCCTTAATCAAGCGCAATACAGAGAGCTTATTCGCAATGAAAGAAGATCTGAACTCGCTATGGAGGGACTGCGGATCTTTGATATCCGGAGATGGAAAACAGCTGAAGATGTCCTGAATGGCTGGGCTCATGGCGCCAAGTTCGGTCCACCTTCCGAGGACAATGGCTATCTGAGAGTGAATTTGAGATCCTTTGATCCAGCAAAACACTACCTATGGCCAGTGCCACGTGATGAGCGAAATTTAAATCCAAACTTGACCCAAAATCCGGGTTGGGATTAATTCCAATCCATAGCTAAACTTTAAATAAATCAAAGATGAAAAATAACCTATATAAATTTCTTGGTGTTCTTACAGTACTCACCAGTCTGTTTTCCTGTGTGGAAGACGAGGAGCTGCACACTGAAGTGACTCCTGTAAATTCCCTCTATGCTCCGGAAAACAATGCGTATATGAACTTGGGAGCCCAGAGCTCCGCAATATTTGAATGGGAAGCGGCCAAAGCTGCGGATAATGGGGTAGTCCTTTATGAAGTGGTATTTGATGTAGAAGGTGGAGATTTTTCTGATCCGTTGTACTTATTGCCGTCTGATGGAAGGGGATTGCAGCGTAGTCTCACGTTGCCTTTTTCAGAATTGAACAAAATAGCTCAAATGGCAGGAATTCAGCCTGAAGGGGTAGGTAAGCTCCAATGGTCGGTTCAATCCTCCAAGGGGATAAATGTCCAACCTCTAAAGGAAATCCGGACAATTGAAGTAACCAGGCCGGCAGGTTTCCCTTCTCCAGATGAGCTTTTTCTGGTAGGATCAGCCACAGAAGCAGGAGATGAACTTTCTGAGGCAATTTTAATGAAGAAAACCAGCACAAATACTTTTGAAGCCTATACTTCACTAAAAAGTGGAGCCTATCATTTTGCGTCAAGAAATTCCGGCGAACCTGATACCTACTATATCGATGGTGAAAAGCTAAGAGCTGATGGTGAAACTGAATATTCCGGTGATGATCAGGTAGTAAGAATCCGGGTGGATTTCTCAAATGGAACAACCGAGATTACAGAGATTAATAAAGTGGAATTGTGGTTTGCTCCTGATGGCGTGTTTCTTACAGAACTCCCTTATGCTAAGAATGGTACATGGTCAGTAGCAGACTTTCCAATTGTGTTCAGACAGGAAAGCTGGGGTCGTGATGAGCGGTATAAATTTCGATTCACAACTACCGATGCAGAAGGAAATGAGGTAGGGGAATGGTTCGGCAGCACAAATGGTGACAACCAAAGACCAACAGAATCCACTGGTCCTGCTTATTGGTATATGGTTCCAGTATCGGATGACCGATGGAACAACAGCTTCAAGTTTGCCACTGAAGTGGATAATGCAAGTGCGGATATCAGTGTGATCTTTAATGCCGAGGTGTCAAATTACACTCATGTCATTACTGTAGATTAAAACATATCAGAATAAGAAAAACATGAAAAATATTATTTCAGTAGTTGTGCTTTTCCTGATGGGGATATCATTGGTCTCTTGTATTGACAAGGATTTGGGGCCTCTTCGGAAAGATTTTCAACAGGAAGAAGAGGTACAGTATGATTGGGGGGCGACTGCTGACTCCATGCAGAATTCCACTTACTCCCTATACGTTGCCGCGGATGGAAGCTTTAATTTCAATCCCGGAGGGTCTTTTGGGGGGTATTGGCCAAACGCACACGCGCTTCACGTATATGTGGATGCTTACACAAGGACGGGCAATGGAGCGTATTTGGATAGGATGAAGAAGCTGTTGCGTGCTATAAAATCAAATAACGGTGGAACCTACTCCAATGTATTCAATGATGATATGTTATGGCTTGGGAACTCCTGTGTTCGTGCCTATGAAGCTACAGAAGACGAGGAATATTTGGAGGTAGCTGAGTTCCTTTGGCATGATGTGTTAGAGAGTTACAGTGAAGTTTTCGGAGGGGGAATTACCTGGAAAAAAGATACTCCAAATCTAAAAAATGCGGTTTCCAATGGTCCGACCATAGTCTTGGCAACGAGATTATACAATGTCACTGAGAATGATTATTATCTGCAATGGGCAAAAGATCTCTACACTTGGCAAAAAGCCAATTTGGTAGATCCTGTAACCGGTTTGGTTTGGGATAATATTGAGTTGATTGAAGGAGTACCTACAGTCAAGAAAAACTGGATTTTCACCTATAATGCTGGTACTTGGATCGGTTCCGGTCTTCGCCTTTATCAAATTACAGGAGAAAATGGCTATTTATTAGACGCGGTTCAGACGGCAAAATCTTCTATGACCCGATCCGAAATTTCTACCGAAGGTATTCTTAAAGATGAAGGGCAGGGAGATGGCGGATTATTCAAAGGGGTCTTCGTAAGGTACTTTACTGAATTGATTCAAGAGCCGGCTATCAATGAAGCAGATAAGAAAAGCATGGTTGACTTCCTGAATTTCAATGCTACAACGTTTTACAAAAACGGATTAAACCGGCCAGATATGCTGTGCGGTCCTAACTGGCGACAGTTACCAACAGATGGTACAGATCTGACCACACAGTTATCCGGATTGATGTTGATGGAAGCTGCAGCGTTACTCCAGGAGGAAGAAATTTTTGATTAAGAAAGTTGACAAGAGATGCGTAAAATCAATATAATATTAGCGGTAGTTTCAATCTTTGTTTTTTCATTTTGCGGAAGTAAAAGTAAGATGAATAGTGAATTGGAGTCTGGGCAAGATCAGACTCAGGCAGATGAGAAAACTTCCTATAAAGATCAGGCTTATTGGGAAAAAATAGCTGAAGGAATGAGTAAAGCATTGGTTACTCATTTCTGGGGTGCAAACTTCAAAGGCTATGAGGATAGGTATTATTTTAATTATGGTAGTGACTTGTCTAATATGACAACAAACCATTATTGGCCTCAGGCACATGCGATGGATGTAGTCGTGGATGCATATAATCGCACATCGGATCAGTTCTATTTGGATTACTATCCACTCTGGTGGAAAGGAGCTCCTACATATAATTTTTCAGGAAGAGAAGAGGATCCTTGGTGGAATGTATTTGTGGACGACATGGAATGGATAGTGCTGGCCCAATTGAGAATGTATGAATCCACTGGCAACGAAGCATATTTCTCCAAAGCAAATCAGATGTATAAGGATTGGATATGGCCTCAATGGGGACCTGAAAATGAGGCTCCGTGGTATGGGGGGATAACCTGGAAAACTGATGTGGAAAAATCCAAAAATGCTTGCTCAAATGGCCCTGGGGCGCTAGTAGCAGCAAGAATTTACAGTATGTATGATCAGATAAAGGAACCTGGAGACAAGTCCAAAGAAGCTTATTTGGAAGAAGCGGTAAAAATATATTCTTGGCTAAGGGACAATCTCTATGAAGAAGCGGAAGGGAAAGTCTATGATAATATGAACCTGGCGGGCGAAATCAATCCTGCTATCTATACCTATAATCAGGGAACATTCATCGGTGCAGCTCACGAGCTATATAAGATCACTGGGAAAAAACACTACCTGGAAGACGCTATTAATGCTTCAAATTATGTGATTGATCACATGTCAGATAACAAGGGTGTCTTAGGAAATGCCACCAGTGGGGATGGCGGATTGTTCAATGGGATCTTCTTTAGATATTTTGTAAAGCTGGTAAATGAGCCAGATCTGGATGCTGACACACATAAGAAATTCCATGATTACATCACCAAGTGTGCGACTGTAATGGCAGAAAATGGATTGAACAAGAACACTATGCTTTTTGGTGGGGATTGGTGGAATGCTCCTGGTGATGATGATCCAGTGGCTTTGACGCCAATGTTGTCTGGATGCATGCTGGCAGAAGCCATGTGTATTCTTAAGCCATTGAAATGATTGTAAGGAATATTTACCCAGACACAAAACAGGCTTACAAAGGAGATTAGCATTTAGGGCAACTCCAATAATTGAAGCTTCTCAGGAACATGCTTATCTCTTGAAAACAAATCAATCCCGAGGTTGATTTGACCATTTAGGTGAGAGCATGTTTCTCTTTTTTATGCAGTGGGATCTTGCATATTAAAGAGCAGTTTTTCGATTACCCTTTATTCTTTTATCCCAGAAAATATATCCCATAAATATTACCAAGCAGGCAATGGATCCCCAAATCAAACCATTTTTGAGAGATTCCGTGTTTTTTCCAGTTATAGCAATCAGCAGGATTAGTGGAGTTATGCCTGTTAAGGTGGCAGCAATAAACTTCCAATAATCCATTTTTATTATTCCGGTAACAAAGCTGATAGCATCATTTGAAAGGAAAGGATTTATCCGTGTGATGGCCACAGCCCAAAAACCATAATCTTCTATAAATGAACTGACCTGTTTGAGTGTTTTGTCGCCCAAAAGTCGGGTGACAAATGATTTACCGACCAGCCTACCAATTGCATAACCTACAGAGGAAGCAAAGCAAACAGCAACTAGGCTTATTATAGCCCCCCAAATGGGGCCATAGGCAAGAATTGCAACAATCATTAATAAAAACGAGGGAATTACCAGTAGGAACATTTGAGCCACCATAGCCAAAATGATCAAAACGGGGCCAATCCATCCAAAGCCTTCCACCCAGGTTTTAATCCGCGCTTCGTCATCACTGGTAAGCACATTCCATGCTTCGGTGAGAAAGTTATTGAAAGAAGGGATGGTGAAGTAACATCCTGCCAATATTGCTAAAATTAATATGGAAAGGTAAAGTGGAATTCTGCTTTTCCTTTTGGAAGAAGATTTAGGTTCATTCATGGTAAGGTTTTAGACCCATGTTTTTTGGAAAACATGAGATAGGTAGGATGAGTTGGTTTTTAATCCTACGTTCTTCAGACAACTGTGTTTAGAATTTATATTTCATCAAAAATGCGCATTGCCATTAGCCCGTTTCCTACCGCTCCACCTGCCCTGATGGCTGAGGCAATAAAAACTGTTTCAGCAATTTCTTCTTTTGAAGCCCCGGCATTCTTAGCGTTTTGGATATGGGATTCTAAGCAATAGGCACATTGAGTGGTAAGCGCCACAGCGATGGACATGAGTTCCCGGTATTTCACAGGAATTACTCCGTCTTTTCTTTCTGCTGTGTGTTTGAGATTCATAAATGCAGCAGACTCTTTTGGAGCTGCATTTAGCAAATCATTGGTGTATTTTCTGTCCTTGGGATTTTGGTATTCATTCATGGTTCGTGAGAGTTTTTTTTGAATTTAACGAATACTGAAATACTATGCTGGAAAATCAAATTCTATCCAGTAAATGATTAAAACTCCTATTTCCATTCATCACAATTGTTGATTTTTTAATATCAACTAAGGATAACTGGTGGAAAAAGCTTGTGTTTAACATAGTATTAACAAGGAGAAAACTTTTTCACAAAAAGTCAACTTATTCTCTTCCTCCCATTTTTTGCAGCTATTTGCTTCAGATGTTTAACAATTCCCTAGTCTAAAAATTTTGCTCAGCTTTAATAGATTGATTTTAATCCATTTTTGCGGGTTTTATACTCCAACATTCACTTTCCTGTCAAGGCCTGACAAGGACCTTCACGTCACAATTTTTTCATTTTTTGATAACTGAAGCAGCGCTCTAAATCACTCAAATGCTTTCGTCCTTTGTGGCATGAAAAAGCCGCCTTTATTGCTCCTATTGCTGCTTTTGGTAAACGTTTGTTGGGGACAAAGTGATCCTCAGCCCAATTACCTTCCAGTCTTAGGTCAGCATCCAACTTTGTCGAAAAATGTCTATCTGCTCAGCTTGATTGAGGAGATGGCTGAAGTAAAAAGTCTCTTAGAAAAGGATAAAGCTCTGTTGGCAATTGCTTCCGCAAAATTTGATCTTTTGTCCGAATCGTTAAAGGACTGTGGAAAGGAAGCAACTTGTTATCCAGCTGCCTTCGGATTTACCGCACAGGAAATTGATTTGATAGCTGAACGCCTCCAACAGCTCGCGAATGAAAGTGTGTCACTGACTTCTATTGTGATCAAGCATCTGGCACCCTCCGGGATGTATCAGTTGAATTCATCTCAAGATCCAGCACTTTTTTTAGCCAACGCATGGAAGCAGGACGCCGCCACAATCAATCACATCATTGCGGTATATGGCCGGGGTGAGAAACCTAATTATCCTAAAATTGACTCATTGGGGATGAACCTGAATTCATCCACTTACCTCGCTAATATTCAGGCGTTAAGTGAACTGGCCTATGTGAAATATGAGGGTACAAAAATCTTTTATCAGTTGACTATGGGTTATGCCATGGATGCTTTGGCTATGGCCAGATTTGAGCGTGCAGGTGACTTCGAACCTATGATGGAGTATGAAAATAAAGCTGCTTTCGAAGCTGTTGAAGCTACCGATTGGAGCAAGTACGACTATCCCCTGATTTTAATTCCTGGAGCTGGAACGGACAATTACTTAGACAGCCTCAGCTCAGGAGGAGTATTGCGTTGCCAGCTTGCTTTTGACGCATATCAGAAAAAGAGGGCTCCATTTATTATGGTTTCCGGGGGGTATGTACATCCCTACAAAGTGCTTCACAATGAGGCAATAGAGATGAAACGATACCTGCTGAAACTGGGGGTTCCGGAATCAGCAATTCTGATTGATCCTCATGCAAGGCACACCACCACCAACATGAGAAATACTGCCAGAATCATGTTCCGCTACGGCTTTCCAACTGACAGACCATCAATTACGGTGACTACTCCAGCGCAAAGTTCCTACATCTATTCAGATGTAATGCATAATAGATGTATAAGTGAACTGGGCTACCATGCCTATTCCAATGGAAAGCGTCTATCAGCTACGACTGCTGAATTTTATCCACTGATTACCTCTCTTCAAATTGATACTGTTGAACCACTTGATCCTTAGAATGAAGAAGATTTTTGCCTCTACATTTCTTTTCAGCTTTGCTCTATTGCGATTGAGCGCTCAGGAAATGTCCATTACCCAGCTTCAAACCCTTCCAGAATTGGGAGCCGCCCAGGGTGTAGCCAACATAGATGATCGTATTTATATCTACGGTGACCGTGAGGTGGGGATGATGAGAAGGTTTTCATTTCAGGATTCTATCGCTTATTCCGGTGAAGAATACCTATTTACTGTGGATGGAAAGGATTTGATCAATCATCCCACAGGGATTGCTCATGTCCAAGGTTCTCCAACTTTCATAGGGAATTCCATTCGTCTGAATAAGGAAGGGACGCTATGGAAAGCCATGATCTATGCCATTGACTGGGATGGTTTTTTAAGGACAAAAACTTTGGACGGAAATCTTATTGCTACCATTGAGGACGATGCCTGCATTCAGGGTACACGCCCTGAATATGTCACCTATAATGGCAAAATGCTGGTTGCCACTTCCGACTACGGACCTTCCGGTAATGAAGTCCGCCTTTATGATCCTGAGAAACTGCTTGAAGCCCAGAAGACTTCCGAGCAGGGAGTTTTGGTAGGAAAATTCAGATGTTCTCCCTGGGTGCAAAATTTACACTGGATAGCCGGTGATGGTATTCTTGTGTTGATCCAAAACCAAATTGAAGGGCGGTTATGGCGTTTGACTTTTCTGGATTTGGACGCATCCCTTAAGGCTGGAAAAGAGGTGGTAATTGAACAGATAGACTTTGATAGAAAAGACGAGTTGGAAGGCTTTTGCCTGCTCAATCCATCCCTTGGTATAGCAGTATCCTCTTCCAGAACCCAGAATGCCGCCTTGATTCAAATCCCCTAATTCTTAAACTTTTAACTACATGATGAGAAAATTATTCAATGTGATCTTGTTATCACTTCTTTCCATGGGCTTTGCTTTTGCTCAAGGCACTGTAAGTGGTACGGTAACGGATCAGGATGGAAAACCACTGGATGGTGTTTCCATTCTGGAAAAAGGAACTAGTAATTACGATATTACTGATCCTGATGGTAGCTTTCAGCTGGATACCCAAGAAGGTGCTGTTTTGGTTTTTACCCTAATGGGATATAGCTCCAAAGAAGTACCGATTGGAAGCCAGACTATGGTCAACGTTCAGCTGGTATCCCAGGATCTTGATTTGGACGAAGTTGTGGTAATCGGTTACCAAAGTCTCCGCAAATCTGATCTTACAGGGGCCGTGTCCAACCTCAAAGCAAAGGATCTGAACTTGACCACCCCAACACTGGGACAAGCGCTAACCGGAAAAATTGCCGGTGTACAGGTATCTCAGGTTTCCGGGGCTCCTTACGAGACAACCAAAATAAGAGTGCGGGGCATAGGATCTATCAATGCCAGTTCATCTCCACTTTATGTAATAGATGGCTATCCTGCGGCCAATGATGTGTATATCAATCCGAATGATATAGAATCCATCGACATCCTTAAAGATGCTGCTTCTGCCGCAATCTACGGCTCCCGGGCCTCGGGTGGGGTAGTGTTGATTACCACCAAAAGAGGAACGGAAGGAAAAGCGCAGGTGGAATTTGACTATCAGTCAGGTCTTCAGCAGTTAGCCAAAAAAGTGGATCTTCTTAACTCCACAGAATTTGTTGATTTATTGATTGATGCGAGAAACAATAATTACAGAAACCTTATTGAGAATTCAGGAAGAACCTGGACTGATGCCATGTATTCGGATTCCAATGAAACCAGAGTTTCTAATGTTGGGAATGCAGGAGGGGTTAGTATCCCAACTGATTTTTATGATTTTGCCAATCAGCAGGCTATCGCACCGGAGTATGATACAGATTGGCAGGACGTACTTTATAGAAACGCACATACCCAGCGATACAACCTTTCTGTAAATGGTGGAAATGAGAAATCCCGATATTTTCTAAGTGGTGGATACCAGCATCAGCCAGGAATTATTGAGACTACAAATCAGGATAGATTTAATTTAAGGTTGAATGTAGATTCTAAAGTAAGTGAGCGATTTAGGGTAGGAGCGAACGTAGCTTTTACCAGCAATATTAACCGTGAGGTTCAGGAAGGTAGATTCAATCAGGGACCTATTTTGGGAGCTTTGATCTACATGCCGATCTTCAAGGCTTACAATGAAGATGGAACCTTGGCTAAGAACGAAGCTGCTTCACTTTCTTCAGCTTATGGGTTTCAGAGCATAGAAAACCCTCTTGCCTTGGCTAGTGAAACGATTATCAGTCGTCGTGGACAGCGAGGAACCTACAATGCCAATGCAAGCTATGATATTCTGAAAGGTTTGACTTTCAAAGCAAACTTGGGAATGCAGACTTATTTTGAAAAGTATGAATTCTACAAGCCAACCAGCTTGAGTAGCGGGGCCAACCCACCATATTCTGATCAGGCAAAGAACGCGGCTTATGCTACTGCGCAGACTTATGATCGTAGGGATAAGCTTGGGGAATTTACCCTGGCTTATCTGAAGGATTTCAATAAACATTCCATCAATGCTCTTGCCGGATATACAGTGCAGGCAACTGATACCGATGTGATTAGTGTAACATCCAATGGATTTGAGAATGATAATATTCCTGAAATCACCGGGAAAGGTGCTGATCCATCCAATTTCCAGATGAATGGTGGTACTGGCAAAACCCAGACCCGCTTACTTTCTTACTTGGCTAGGGTTGGATATAATTATGACAGCAGATATTACCTGACTGCTTCATTTAGACGGGATGGATCTTCCAGATTTGGACCGCTTAATAGATACGGTAATTTCCCTTCTGTATCAGCTGCCTGGAATATTTCCAATGAGGATTATTACAATGACTGGTTAGGAGAAGGTTCCTCCCTCAAGCTCCGGGCGAGCTGGGGACTTAGCGGAAACAATAACATAGGAGATTATAACTATGCCCAGGTAGTGTCTACCTCTCAACCTGTAGTTTTCGGAAATGGATCGGTAGAATCAGGTGTGTACCCGCTCAATATGAGAGATCAGTCTTTAGGATGGGAATCCACTAGTCAATTCAATGTAGGGGTAGATACTGAATTTTTGAATGGCAGGTTATCTGTGATTGCCAACGCTTACCTAAGTCGTTCCTTCAATTTATTGCTGAACAGACCTATCTCCGCAATTTCCGGTGCTACTTCTGTCCTCACTAACATGCCGGATTCCAAGGTGGAAAACAAAGGCTTTGATATTCAGATTGATGCGGCGGTTGTTTCCAAAAGCGACTTCAATCTGAATCTTAGTGGCAACATTTCCCTGAACCGTAACAAGGTGTTGGATCTAGGGGATGCCAGCACTATCCTTTCCCGGGGAGCTGAGCGTTCATACCTGACGCATATCACTACTACCGGTCAGCCTATAGGTATGTTCTATGGTTTCAAAGTGGCAGGTATGGTAAGACAAAGCGATATGGATAATATTGCCGCAGACGATGCCGCCTATAATTCATCTACGCAGTCTTTCCCGGAGGGCTATGAAATCAAAGGTCCTCCCAGGTCATTGGCTTCCAGCAATCCACTTCGTCCGGGTGACCTCTACTTTGAAGATGTAAATGGCGATGGTATTGTAAGTGATGAGGATAAGACAGTTATAGGGTCCCCTTATCCGGATTTCACTTACGGTCTTACGCTTAGCGGTAACTTTAAAAGTTTTGACTTCGCAGTATCGATGAACGGTTCTCAGGGAAATGAAGTCCTTGATGGTCAGGATTACTATCTGTTCAATATGGAAGCCTCCGGCAACCAATATGCAGTAGTGGATGATAGATACAGAAGTGAAAGTGATCCTGGCAATGGATGGGTGTACAAGGCTTCCAGAGGTGGTACACAAAGTAACAGTACACGTCTGTCCACTTTCTACATTCAGGATGGTTCCTTTCTAAGGATTACTAATATCACTGTGGGGTACAATGTGAAGCCTGAAGCCTTGCAGAAGATGAAGTTGTCAGCATTCCGAATATACATGGGCGTTGACAATGCGTTCACTTTTACCAAGTATTTAGGATATAATCCTGAAGTGGATTACAACGATGGGGCTAACCTGACTCCTGGGGTAGATTATGGTAAATATCCATTGATGAGATCATACAATCTTGGGGTTAAAGTCACTTTCTAATCGGATTACAAAATTGAAAATCATGAAAAAATACATCATCATATTTCTTATGTTCATCAGCACGTGCGCACTCTTTTCCTGTGGAGAAGACTTTCTGGATCTTTCGGATCCTAATGCAGTTCCGGCAGATGAATTCTTACAGGCTCCGGCAGATGTGGAAGCAGCTGTCAACGGAATCTATCAAGCTATTCGAAGTAACAATGCTCTGGGTGAAAGTAGCAGTGTTTATATAGATGAGCGAAGTGATGACATGGGGCGTAATGACAACCAATCGAGTGCAGGGGAGCCATTTCAGTTTACAGATTTCTCCCTCATTCCCAGCAACACCTATCTGAAAAGTCATTGGTCAGCATTATATACCATCGTATCCAGGGCTAATTATGTAATCAATAATATTGAAGCTGTCAGTTATACCGACGAAAGTTTGAAAAGTTCGCATCTTGCGCAGGCGACTTACCTGAGAGCTTTGGCTTATTATCATTTGGTTAGAAAATGGGGGGCAGTTCCTTTGGTAACGATAGAAGTGAAGACTCCTGATGAATTGGAGGCGGTTACTTTCAGGGAAGCAGAAGCCAATATATATGCTCAAATCATTGCTGATCTCGAATTGGCTACCGCAAGTTCTTTGCCGGATCATCAACCCATATCGGGCAAAGGCAGAGTGTCTAAAGTGGCAGCATTGGCTTTGCTGGGAGAGGTTTACCTTACTATGGGTAGTAATCAGATACCGGGAAAGAGTCCTAGTGAATATTTTACCTTATCAAAGCAAAACCTGGAGGCAGCCTACAGTAAAAGAATGTTTGGTGACCTCAAGGAAATCAGCTATGAATCAGTCTTCGATGTGGATCAAAAATCTACGAATCCTGAATTGATTTTCCAGATTGTTTACCGTCAGGGAGACCAGAATCTAAGTTCTGCTGTAGCCAGAAATAATCAGGCTTTGGGAGAAACTATCAATTCCCAGAGACCTGCTACAGGGAGCGGTACCCGCGTGAACCTTGATTTGGTAAACGAATACGAGGAAAATGATCCTAGAAAAACCTTCTCTGTGAATTATGCAGAAGACTCCAGGGTTCAGGAATACTTTATCTCTAAATACCGTGATGTAAGTGATGCAGCAGGTGTCAATGGATTTGGAGGCAATGACCATATCATGATGCGCTATGCAGATGTGATTTTATTGCTGGCGGAAGTGAATGAGCGACTAGGCAATGAAGCTGAAGCAATTGCTATGTTAAATCAGGTTAGAGATAGGGCAGGCCTTCCCTTGTATGAGCAGGCAATGCAAAACTCTGATTATGCAATGAAATACCCAACACTTAAACTGGCCATCCTACATGAGCGAAGAGTGGAATTGGCCTTTGAGCAAAAACGCTGGTATGACCTTCTTAGAGCTTTTACCATTCCGGAATTAGTTCAGTTTTTCAAAAACAAGGACCAGTCTGAATATGGGGTATCAAATCTTCAGAACTTCTCGGACAAGGATAGGTTTTACCCGATTCCGTTCGATGAATACCAACTTGACCCTGAGCGAATGTATCAGAATCCAGGGTATAACTAATCTCAGCAAATCATGTATGATAAAAAGGAGCCTCCAACAGGCTCTTTTTTTATAGTAATCTATGCCGCTCTGAAACAGAGTTAGACCAAATAAAGGAGTTAAATAGTAGGTGTTTAAATACATGTGGAGATATAGTATATCGCTATTCTGTTGATAAATTGTCTACCCGAATTGTGGTAGCAAATTCTCCACATGGAATTTATATCTCAATGGTTTCTGTCAAAAATGCGTATTGCTTCCAATTAGAAGGGGTAAGGAGATTTGCATAGGGATTGTGTTAAAAATGCTACAAGTAAGCTATGGAAATCATGATAAACTCAACTTCAATCCTTCATTTACAATCTCTTGGAAGATTTATACAATTCTTTATTAATCCAGCCAGTTTTCTTGCCTATGTTTCAAATAGCGGAATTGAGGCTTCAAATGCTGAAAAAGAAGAGAGTAAGCCAATTTCACCAAATGAAAATATTCCTTTGCCGAATGGGGATGAAATCAATCCAAACAAGGAGGTGCCAGAGGAAGAAGAGTATTTGCCAGATGAGCAGGAAGTTCCAGTTGAAGATCCACCAAAAGAAATAGAAGAAGATCCATATTTCCCAAGAAAGGGAGATGGGCTACCACCTGAAGAAGGAGAAGAGTTTCCAAAAACAGATCCGATATAGTAATTGATAAAGAAAATTCTTAATACAATAAAATGGAGATTTGCCACTGGATATCGGCTGTTAAGCTACTAATGGAGGTTCATTTATCTCTCTTGAATCAGTCAAAAGGTTAGGTCAATAAATTGTATAGAGTCTTTTCCTTCGCCAACGCTGAAATGTTATTTGGGTAATAAATTTTATCTCCACTGGGATATTTGAATTTCTGTAATATTAAGCTCTTGAAAAATGATGGAAATCTCCTCTCTATATCTATGACAGAATCTCTACCATTGAAGCCTCCGCTACGTTTGACTATTTAAAATTCTAGCCACTCCACCTTGCCATCCATTGTTGAGACCACAAGCGAGTGATCATCCACTACATTGACGGTGTTGGCCATAGAATTATCAATTTTATGTGCCCAGTTTATCGTCTGAGTGAGTGGATTTATACTATACACCGTGCTATTCTTGGTACCGAAATACAGCGCGTTGTTTTTTTCTATCAACATGGATGGTACGTGCTCATATCCAAATCCCGCATTTATTTTCCAAGCTATTTCAGCCTTAGAACGTCTTGTATGGAATGCTACGATTTCATCATTCATAGTTTTTCCATACACCAATTTTTTGTCTTCAGAGATTCCTATGGATTCTCGTACCGTGGCGTCATTGCTACGCCAAAGCTCCACTCCGGAATGGATGTCCAATGCAGTGATGTAACGGTCAGGTGCCACGATATACACCACTCCATCAGCAGTCACAGGAATACACATGGCCGGTGAATACATGCGGTTTGCTGAACCGTTATTCCAGTTCCAAGCTAGTTTCCCCGTTTTTTGATTTAATGCATAGAGATTTTTATCCCATGCCCCAAAGATCACTAAACCATCAGCCAGTAAAGGCTTGCTGACCACAGCACCCTCAAGGCCTTCAAACTCCCAGAGCACCATCCCATTTTTAGCCTGCAGAGCCCTGAATTTTCCATCACTACCCCCTACATACACGGTGCTTCCCTCAATAATTGGAGAACCTAGTACGGATGCTTCAGTGCTGGCTTTCCATGCCAGTGTTCCGTTAGTTGAATTTAAGGCATAAACATTCCCATCTCCAGAGCCAAAAATTAGTAGATCTTTATAGCTGGCAGGAGAAGAGAAAATGCCTCCTTCCGTTTGATATGACCAAATAACCTGCCCAGATTCAGTATCCAATGCTTCAAATTTGCCTAGGCTATTTCCAAAAAAGACTTTGTTTTCCAGTACTAATGGAGTAGAGATAACATTGGCATCTGAGTGGTAACTCCACTTCGCTGAGACCTGAGGGTATTTGCTATTAATGCTGTAATCTGGTCTAGGGTAGCCATCTAATAGCTCGTAATTTCTATTTTGTAAAGGAATTTTCCGCCATGGGTTTTGTGTGACCACTCCTGGAGTTCTCTCTGAAAACAAGGCGGTAGAATCAGAGATTTCTACTATTGTGTATCCTCCAATCTTATCCTTTGCACGGAGATTCGATCTTCCCATGGTGCCTGGAATTCCCTCAAAATCATAAGCCTTATTCGTATGTCCATGTCCACAGATGGTGAATTGTATATTGTGTCCTTTGAGACGATCAGTCATTTCAAACCAATTGTCCAGACTATTATCAAGAGGGTAATGGTTAGCATTAATGATGGGCTGATCTGCAGGAGTGGCATTAAGAACAGAATCTAACCAAACGACAGCATCTCTGGGAATATGGCCGTCCGACATACGTACATAGGGCCCGGAGGCTGTTCCTATGAATTTGAAACCCTTGTGTTCGAAGACAAACTTGTCATATCCAAATGTCTGGATGAAAGTGACACCTCCAGATTCAGACCAGCCAGTATCATGGTTTCCTGGGATCACATAATAGGGGATAGTAAGTTCATCAAGTATTTCCTTAGCTTTCTTAATCTCCTCATCTGTACCCATTTCAGTGATGTCCCCGGTGACCAAAGCAAAATCCAAATCTCCCAGTGAGTTGATATCCCCCACCGTCCGGTTTAGGTCTTCTTCCGCAACACCATTTGGAGAGCCTATGTGTGTATCCGTTACAAAGGCAAATTTGAAATCCTGGGCATGGACACTGCTAATTTTTATGAGGAAAAGAAGAAGGAGAAGCTTTTTCATGGTTTACTTATTAGAAATTGATCATTCAAAAAAATGTCCTTCTTTCTAAGATTGAAAGAAGGACATCTGGTAAAATTTTGTTTGCTACTTACCAGCCTGGATTTTGAGTCAAGGTGACTCCATGCTGGTTATACAAGGTGATTTGGTCGAGTGGAACCGGATCCAAGTATACTTTTGGGTCTTCAAACAATCGCTGGGAAACTGCTGCAGTCGCAGGGATAATGTAGCCTTCTTCTCCGTCAGTCAGTGTCACACTACTTTGTAATTCCGGATAATCAACTCTTCGTATCCATGCTCCACGGTTGATATCTGAATTTTCCTGAGTATCGGTATACTCCAGTTTCTCCCAGCGCATCAAGTCGTCCGTTCTGAAGCCTTCCATCATCAATTCAATTCTTCTTTCACGACGGATCTCCCAAATAAGGGAAGGAATACCCGGATCCCGTGCAGGATCATCATAAGCTACACCATTCACAGCAGCATCATCCCCAAGAACTTCCAGATGGGGTAGCATTACTCCTGGCCGGTCCCGAAGCACGTTGATAGACATGTCCAGATCAGATTGGGTAAGCGATGCGCCTCCCACTGTACCTAATTCTGCAGCAGCCTCCGCGTAATTCATTAAGACTTCCCCATATCTCATTACAGGAGAATCGGTATAGTTCAAGTTTGAACTTCCTTCAGGTTCGTCTTTGATCACTTCATTCAGGAATTTGTGCGTTGAATAACCAGTGGTGCTGTAATTAGAGGCTATGCCGTTCAATCTTAACTCATCTGTTACCAAGGTTTCATAAATACGTGGATCTCTGTTTGCCATTACCTTATCGATTCCTTGATCACCCTGATATAGGGGAGAAAGACCGATAGGTAGTCCGTCAGCTAGCAAGTAAGATTCTATCGCATCTTTGGATACACCTGTCTGCGGCTCCATGTTATTATAGGAATTCAGAGCGTGGGTCAAGATGCCTGGTTCATAATGTCTGAAGAGAATAACCTCCGGATTTCCTGTAAGATTCAGGGAGTTAAAAACTTCTCTATAATTACCCAGGGAGTACGCTCCGGAATTGATTAGCTCCATTGCAGCAGTTTTGGAAGCTTCCAGGTATTCCTTTGCTTTTTCAGTGTTATCATTATGATATTTTTGCCAGGTTCCTTCATAGAGAAATATTCTCGACATAAAGGCTAGAACTACAGCTCTGTTCACAGTCTGACCATCGTTTCCATCATCAATTCGGACATTTTCCATAGCAAACTCAAAGTCTTCCAATACTCTATCCATTACATATTCTCTGGAATCTCTAGGCTTGTATAGCGTCTCCTCATCGGTCTCGCTAAGTTCCTCATCATACCATGGGACTTCGCCAAACTGCTTCACTAAATCATGGTATTCCAAGGCACGAAAGAAGCGTGCCACGCCTGACCAGTGGAGTATGGCTTCTTCTTCCATAGGAACTGTCTGGATTCTGTTTAGGTAGATATTGGCTTTTCTCACGTAAGTGAAATTCCAGTAGGAGCTTGTAGCTGCTGTAGGAACTGTTCTTCTAAACTGCGTAGGACTGGCAGGTGCAAAATCGTCATTCAGGGTTTCTCCCGAAAAGAATTTCCCCCAAGTGTATCCGGAACCATATCCGCTGAAATAGGCAGTATAGAATCCCCATGAAAAACTTCTGACGTTACTTTCTGAAGTCCAGTAGGTTTCATCTGTTAGGCTATCCAAAGGTGGCTTTTCCAGGAATTCATCGCAGGCGGAAAGTGCAAGGAAGCTGAGAGCGAGTGCTTTTATTCTTAGTTTCATCGTGCTATCTATTTAAAATGTTACCTGTAAACCGAATGACAGGGTTCTGCTATAGGGATAAACTCTTCCGAAAGTGTTGGAATCATTATTACCCGCAGAGGTATAATCTACCTCAGGATCCAGTGGAAGATCGAGATTGTCAATTTCAAAGAGGTTTTCACCACTTACATAAAGTCTTACTTTGTCCAGACTTATTTTGGATAGCAGTGAGGTCGGAAGAGAGTATCCCAGAGTGATATTCTTCATTCTTACATAGGAAAGATCCAGCAAGTAGCGTGTTTGTGGCAGGAAGTTTCTTGAATTGTTTGATTGACCTGCATCCGTAGGACGTGGGTAGAAGGCATCAGGATTCTCTGGGCTCCAATAGTCTAACTGATGGGAGAACCATGCTTCCCCTGGTCTGTAGCCAGGAATCATGATCGGTCCATTGGCCCAGTAGTCTCTTTTGCCAACACCTTGGACAAAAAAGCTTAGGTCTATTCCTTTGAAATCCATTCCAAGGCGAACGCCATATTGATATCTAGGAGTTGAGTTTCCGATCACTTTTAGATCTCCATGATTCTCTTCTGTATTTTCACCAAAGGTGATAGCGCCATCTCCGTCCAAATCTTTGTATTTCACATCACCCGGTCCATAATAAAACCAGCCGCTCTCGTATAATTCCTGGGATGGAATTCCTTCGTTCATGACATACTTTCCATTGTCCAAGACAAATTCCCCGTTGGCGTCCTTCACAAAGTCATCTTCTGTGAAGAGCCTATCTGTCTCATAACCCCAGATATCACCGATTACCCGGCCAGGACGATTTGAATAAATACTTTTGTTGTCGGCAAATTCAGTGACGGTTTCTCTGTAATCAGAAAGAACTACCGTTGCATTTAGATTCAACCCATTGGAGAATCCATGATTGTAATCCAGAGCAAGTTCCCAACCTTTAGTTTCCAGCTCTCCGAAATTCTGTTTGGTAGCTGATGTGCCATAAGACGCCGGTAGTACTTCCCCTGCGCTATGCATATCACTGGTAGTTCTATTGTACCAATCAAATGCGATCCCGAATTTATCCTTGAAGAATCTCGCGTCAAAACCCAGATCCAGTGTAGTCACAGTCTCCCAAGTCAGTGAAGAAGGAAGTGCTCCTGGAGTTCCAAAGGTTAATTGATTGTTGGCTCCAAGTAACCAGCCAGAGGAATAAGAATTCATGATTCTGTAGATATCACTTAGGTAGGCATTCTGGTTTCCAATAGCTCCCCAAGATGCGCGAAGTTTCAGAAAGGACATGACATTGGTCACAGGCTCAAAGAATGATTCCTCTGATACCACATATCCGGCAGACATAGAAGGGAAGAATGCCCATCTTTCTGTAGGAGAAAGTCTGGAAGATCCGTCATATCTTCCGTTCAACTCCAGGAAGTATTTGCCTTTGTAGTTGTAATTGATTCGGCTGAATCCACCGGCAGTTGACCATTGGTTTCTTGCTCCATCTACAAATTGATCGCCGGACGCAAGGTCTAGTTCACCTCTGTCCAGGTCCATCAGATCTCTTCTCTGGGAACTATGGTACCAATATTCATAGGCTTCTATATCTCCACCCACCATTACTTTCAGGGAGTGGTCGCCGAGCATTTTTTCGTAGGTAGCAAATGCTTTCCCCACATTTCTATTGCTCCAGGAAGAAGCATATTGTACTCTGTTGTACGAGGCACTGGTGTAAGGAGCATATTGAAGATTAGCTCCAGTAGACCAGAAGTTATATGCCGACACTACACCACCTGTCTGATGGTCGTGGTAGTTCTGTGAGTCAAATGTGTAATTCGCTACAATCGACAAGCCCTCGATAGGCGTAATGGTCGTACCAAGGTTAAGTCTAGTCAAGGATGTGTTTTCCTCGTTCATCTTTGCTTGTTGGACTTCAGTCACTGCGCTACGGAAAGGATGCCCATCGTACGTTCCATAAGGATATGTTTTTGGCCATCTCAGGAGATAATACCATGGATCATAGGTCTCACTGGAAAAGTAGAAGGGTCTGGTGAATTTGGTGTTACTATACAGTACGCCACCTCTTACTTCCATCCAGTCAGTTGCTTGAGTGCTTAGACTTAAATCCATAGAATACCTATTGAATTCATCCGGATTTACCTTCAGTACCCCATTTTGACCTAGATAACCTACACCAAGTCTGTAAGTGGTTTTCTCAGTACCACCGGCTACAGATAAATCATGCTTCTGCTGAGGTGTCCAGTCTTTCATGAACATGTCGCCTGCTTCCCAAGGGCGGTAAAAGAAAAGGCGACCATCTCTGATTTCAAAATCCCTTCCCAAAACCATATCATTACCCAAGTCCTGTCCACCATACTGAGCTTCCCAATCACGCATTTTTTGAATGCTTAATTCGTCGAAATACATTCCTACTACACCGAATACATTGGTGGAAGGATTGGTTCGTTGCAATGCTTTGAACGCCATCTCAGCTCCATCAGCAGCATTTGCTATGGAAGGTGTGACGGTAGGTGTAGCCCAGGCAAAGTTGTTTGAATAGTTGATTTTAGGAGCTTCGCCTTTTTTACCTTTTTTGGTGGTAATCAAAATCACACCCCATGCTCCACGAGCTCCATAGATGGAGGAAGATGCAGCATCTTTTAGTACAGATATGGATTCTATGTCTTCAGGATTCACTAGCTGAAGATTTGGGATTTCTACGTTGTCTACTAAAATAAGTGGTTGGGCTCCTCCAGAATTACTTAAGGTACCTACTGAGCCTCTCAGTCTAATGGTAGGATTCTGGCCGATTTGCCCACTCGGCGTTGTGATGGTAAGACCTGGAGTAGTTCCTTGGAGACCCCTGGCCACATCCGTGATAGGTCTGGACTCCAGTACCTTGGTGTCTACAGAAGAAACGGCTCCTGTGAGATCGCTACGCTTCTGAGTACCATATCCGACCACCACTACTTCGTCCAATGACTGGGCATCTGGTTCTAGGATAATGTTTATAGTTCCACTTTCATTGATAGTCCGCTCTTGGCTGACCATACCTATAAAGCTAAATACCAGCGTTTGGCCTTTCTCTGCATCTATCTGGTAGGTTCCATCGATGTCAGACGTGACTCCTTTCGTGGTTCCTTTGACCAAAATGCTTGCTCCGGGTAGAGTCAATCCATCTTCGGCACTGGTAACGGTCCCGGACACTTGAACGGTCTGGGCACTTACCTGAAAATGAATGAGGAGAAAACACATCGCTACAAACGAACAATGTAAAAGTTTTTTCATGTTAAACATTTAATTAGTTGAGTTGAATAGTGTTTTATGAATAAAAAGAGGAGTTATAATAGAGCAGTAAAAACAAGGGTATGTTTATCCTTGAAATTTTTTTGTGTATAACCCACGATTATTTCATGTTCAAATCTTTCTAAAAAATGAGCCTATTCAATCCCTGAAAACAGGGATATTAATAAATCACTAGTGCTAAATAAGGATAAATTAGTTAACTTATGGGAAGTATGAAGTGGGGTTTTCAATAGTCAAATTTTCTACTTCATTAAACCTTAATACGTCAATAAATGCTATGGAAGTACTTTTGTCCTGCTTATTGAAAAATTATATGTAAAGTAATAGCAGATACAAGTATTCCAGACCACCTAATGAATAGGAGGGATCTTGTCTTATTGAGTATTCCGTTGGTGGAAATTAATTGTCTGATTCAATAAATACCGACTACTATTAGTCTCTTGAAAAAGAGGAATGGAGTTTACTGTTAAATTTTTACGTTATGATCAATGTGCTGATAGCGGACGACCATCAAATGTTTATTGATGGTTTAAAGGCCTTGTTGAAAGACCTGCCAGGAATTAAAGTAGTGGGTGAAGCCTGTAATGGGAAAGAAGCTATTCTTCATTGCAAGGAAAATCAGGTTGATCTGGTGATTATGGATGTGAATATGCCTGAAATGGATGGTGTGGAAGCAACAAAAGAGTTGAGTAAAACAAATAAGAAGCTTAAGATTCTTGGTCTTTCCATGCATAGAGACCGACACTTTATTTCCGATATGCTAAAAAGTGGAGCAAGTGGGTACATACTAAAAAATACCGGTAAAAAAGACCTGGTAGATGCCATTCACTCCATTCATAGCGGAGAAAGCTATGTCAGTGAAGAAGTGAGTAAAATACTTTTGACCAGTTTTTTAAAGGATTCTGCAAAATACGAGGTGAATGAACGCTTATCCGGAAGAGAAACCGAAGTGTTGGAATGCATTGCAATTGGACTTACTACGCTTGAAATAGGCGAGAAACTTTTTATCAGTAAGAATACGGTTGAAACTCATCGGAAAAACTTACTCTACAAGTTAAAGGCGAAAAACACGGCTGAATTAGTAAATAATGCCTACAAAAAAGGACTGATTAGTTAATAGGATACTAATTCATTTTTCTTGTACAATCTTTAGACAAGTATAGCTTAGCGAATAATTACCACTGGTGATTATGACAAATCCCTATTTTCAGGGATGGCAATCCTTGTTATTAAAAACATATTTGTACATCATGTTGCTTCGGTTATGCCCAGGCTCTTTCCTATTAAATTAATACTGAATGCTTTTATTGGCAGATAGTGGGTCTACTAAGACTGATTGGAGATTAATAGATAAATCAGGCGAATGCTTAGTATCACTTAAATCAAAAGGACTTAATCCTTATTTTCTGGCAGCAGATGAAATTAAAAAAGAACTTAGAAATAAGGTGCTTGACAAGGTTTCAGATGTGGATAGAGTTGTTTTTTACGGAGCAGGCTGTGGGCATCCTGCCAAAGCGGCTGAATTAGCATGCGTTCTGGACGAATTAATTCCTACCCAAGTTCCTGCTGAGGTAAACGGAGATATATTGGGAGCGGCAAGAAGTTTACTTCAGGGAGAAACAGGCATTGCATGTATTTTGGGAACAGGAGCAAACTCCTGTTTGTACGATGGAAAAGACATTATAGGTGGTGTCCCTTCTTTGGGTTTCATTCTGGGAGACTACGGAAGTGGTACAGTATTATGTAGGGATCTTATCCGTGAACTACTTCAGGGTAGTCTAGGGGATGACCTTCGGGAAGAATTCTTTGTAAAGTATGAACTGAATCAACGCATGATTCTGGATAAGATCTACAACCAGCCCCGAGCCAATCGATTTTTGGCTTCATTTACTCCCTTTCTACTCAAACATGCTTCCAACCAAGTCATACATTCAATTATTTACCAGAATTTCCGGCAGTTTTTTGAATATTATATTATGCCCTATAGAAAATCCCACAAATCTGTTCCCCTTGTATTTACAGGTTCTATAGCTTACCATTTTGCTTTCCACCTGAAGGCTGTTGCTGATGAGTTTGGAGAATCCATCCAAAAAATAGAGCAGAGCCCTATGGATGGTCTGGTAAATTATCATTGCCATACCTTCGCTAATTATTAAAGAAATCCCTTCCACTCCCTGATATCAATGAATCTTGCTACCGAATCACCTTCTTCCTACGATAATTTAGAATCCATGCCTTTAGGGGAGTTGTTGGAATCTATTAATCAAGAAGATCAAAAAGTAGCATTCGCTGTTCAGCAGGTAATTCCTCAAATTGAAAAACTTGTAGCCAATCTGGTTGAAAATTTCAATGCTGGAGGGAGACTTTTTTACATAGGCGCAGGAACCTCCGGAAGATTGGGCGTGCTGGATGCATCTGAGATTCCACCAACATTTGGAGCTTCCCCGGAATTGATCGTTGGGTTGATTGCCGGAGGCGATAAAGCTATAAGGACTGCTGTCGAAGGAGCAGAAGATGATGTAAATCAAGCTTGGATTGATCTTTCCAAGTATAAATTGAATCAGAATGATGCGGTAATAGGAATTGCTGCATCCGGCAAAACGCCTTATGTACTTGGTGGACTTAAAGTAGCACAGAAGCATGGGATTTTGACAGCAAGTATTTCATGTAATTCCAACGCACCAATTTCTGCCTATGCAACCCACCCGATAGAAGTAGAAGTTGGAGCTGAGTTTGTCACAGGTAGCACTAGAATGAAGTCCGGAACTGCGCAGAAAATGATTCTGAACATGATCAGTACCAGTCTTATGATTCGCTTAGGCAAAGTGAAAGGCAATAAGATGGTTCATATGCAGCTCAGTAATACCAAACTTGTTGATAGAGGAGTACGGATGATTGTATCAGAAATACCTTCCATATCTTATGAAGAGGCTGCAGCATTATTGGAGACCCATGGCTCCGTGAATAAGGTGATTACCGCATATTCCGAAGGCTAATAGCTAGTTCTGTTAGATTCTAACTGACGGGGATTATAAATCTGTCTAAAAATAGACCAATTCCGTGTTTTGCTTCTTAGTTTAGCACTAGGTGTATTTCTTAATTTCCATTTTGTTTAGATGCAAAGCTCAATCATAAATAGCGCTTCGGAAGAGCTATCCATTCATAATCTTTTATTGGATCAGCTAGATGGATATTTGAAGAGGATGCTTCATCCTTCGAATACCTTATGGAACGGGGCAGTAATTATCGGTAAAACCGGTGCCGGTAAGACTTTTTTAATTGAAAAATACCTGCAAAACTCAAGCTTTGATGTTTTGATCAGCAGTCAATCTCCCCAACTTCAGCATGTTCCCTATGCAGGCTTGAAATTGGCAATTGGAAATTACTTAAGAACCAAGTTCAGGGAGATGGATCCAGAGACGTTTATTTCTTTTTCGGAAGGTTTAAACGTTGCATTGGGCGAAAATTTCGCTTTGATGTGTGAATATATTCCTGAACTGATGATGCTGGGGACCAATGGTGGTAAGCAAGAGATTTCCAATACTCCCAAAATGGAAAATCAGCTGTATTACTTATTTAAGGTGCTTTTTGAATATTTCAGTGATTTTTCAGAACGGGTATTGATTCTTTTCTCAGATGATTTGCAATGGATTGACGGTTCCAGTGCAAACTTACTGCAGTACCTGCTTACTCATATACCTCCATCCAAATTGCTTTGGTTAGGTGCAGTTCGTGATTCGGAGGAAGATATGGGGCAAGTTGATCAATTGATTGGATCACTCGGCTTTGACCAAAAACATATTCAAAGGATAGAATTGGGAGAATTTACCCTGGATCAGAGCAGGCTTTTTATAGAGCAGCTGTTGGGAGGTAAATGTGAGTCAACTACAAGTCAGCTGATTCATCAATTAGGGAAAGGGAACCCGGCACTATTGACCACATTAGTAGATGCGCTTATTCAGGAAAAACTTTTGGAGAAAGACAAAGAGGAGTGGAGAGGCAATGTTCCAAAGATAAAAGCTCGATTTCAGGGTGTTAACTCTACTCAATTTTACCAGGAGCGGCTAAATTCCCTTTCTGATTCGGCAAAAAAAATAGTAGGATTGAATGCCTGTGCAGAGCGGCTTTCCGAAAATGATCTTAAACTCCTTTGTTCTGATATTCCGGATGCCCAAAGTGCTTTAGCTCATCTTAATTCTGATGGAGTATTAGTCCTTCAGCATGGCAAATATGTGTTTTCTGAAAGCTATTTTCGGGAATTTATTTATTCCAGACTCACAAATAAAGAGAAATCACTTTACCACTTTCAGCTGGCAAAAGTTTTACTCAGGGATAACTTTAGTCTGTTGAGTAACTCTGATAAGGTAATAATTGCTCAGTATTTACAGTTGGCATCTGACAGTATTACTAGTACTGGAGAGAAAGTACATGCTGCAACCATCTTATTGGAAGTAGCGATGATCCAGAAAGATGAAAATGCATATTCCCAGGCAAAGGTTTTTCTAAAAGCTTCGCTTGATCTCTTGAAAGGACTACGATGGGATGAAGTAAATGAAATTCTTTTTCAGGCGCATATAGAAAGTGCTAAAATCGAATACCTGCTCGGTGAATATGATTTGGCTGAAATCAAACTGGATTTTTTGATTGAGCATCTAAGTATTCAAAAGCATAGAGCAGAGGCTTTTGAATTGAAGATTGTGATAAATAACCACTTGGGCCGATATCGGAAGGCTGTGGTTATTCTTCAGGAAATATTAGGGGAACTCGGTATTGAATTACCTTTAAATGAGCGGGAATTAAAAAAGCAAATCCGGGTCTTTCAAAAACATGTCTCCCTGCAAAATTCAAAAATAGATACGCTTTTTAAACAAGAAGAGGAAGAAAGGCAATCTTCTATTCTTCGATTATTATACATAGGAGGTATGGCTATGCACCATACTTCGGAAGCTCTGATGACCTGGGCTGCACTACAGCTTATTTTGCGATCGCGATACTTTAAACTCCCTAACGTAAGTACCATTGGCTATGTGAGTTATGGAAGAATGCGGATTATTGCGGGGGATCTTACTGAGGGATTTGAATTTGGGAAAATGGGGCTTGAGATTAATACAGCTCTAGGAGATCTTCAATACAGATGTAGGGTATTGGGTGTTTTCGCATTTTATATCCAGCCATGGAAAAGGGCCTTTGATGAGAGTACCATACTTTTGCAGGAAGGAATGGAAGTAGGTAGAAAGTCAGGCGATCTTATAGGCTTATACATTCTGAAAACGCACCTCTTTAACCTTCACTTTTTGAGTGGAAAGCCAATTTCTGGACTTTTATCTTTTGATTTCAGGGAATCCTACCCTGGAATGGAATTGACCTACTACATCACGCATTATCAAAAGGAGCTGATTCGATATTTGACTACTGAAAGTCCCTTTCTATCCCTTCCTAAACAGCATCCAGGTGGCCTGGCGGCAAGGTTGACTTTACAGGAGGAGCGATTCTACAGGAACTATGTGCTGGCAAGATATTTTTTCCTTTTTGGATACTACGACCAGGCAAAAGCTTGCGCCGAGGAAGCGAATCAAAACAAGAAATTACAAGAAGCCTCACCCTTAGTTCCTGCAAATATTCTAATTCTGAGTTTGTCTATAACTCAGAACTGGGGTAACCTAAAGGAGGAAGAAAAGCAGGGAAATCTAGTTTGGCTGAAAGGGGTGTTTGTAGATTTAAGTACTTGGTATAATCATGCACCAGATAATTATGCTTCTGACTATTGGTTGCTCAAAGCAGAAATTGGGAGAGTATCCGACGCAAATGAATTACAGATTGAACAGGATTATAAACATGCATGCCAATTTGCCGGAAGTAATCTTTATCAAGCTGCCCTAGCCAATGAATTGACCGGAAAATATTACCTGGCAAAGAAAGACTATGACTCAGCAAAGCTTTATTTCCTGGAATCTGTAAATAATTATGAATTATGGGAGGCAAAAAGGAAAGTTAGGCAGCTGGTAAGGCAATTTTCATTTTTGTTTGATTCTAAGATCAAAGAAGAAAATCCTTTGGATATAGAAAATATCCTTAGAGAACTTGGTGGTGAAATGGACGCAGAGCTTCTCTCAAAGAAACTATTGACTATTCTGCTTAGGATTTCTGCATCCAGTGGTGCCGCTATTCAATTAATAGAGGGAAAAGGACAATTTGGTCAAAAGGGAGAGATGCAGCTCCTCAATAAACCTTTAAGAAAGCGTGAAATTTTTGGCGCAATTGATTTGTCGGGAATTTTTCTAATGTCATACAGGACAAAGTCTCCCTTGATTTTTGATGAATTGGGGGTTGACAACGGATTTCCGCAACTTCGTCTGCTAAGTGAGGCTGGGATAAAATCCTGCATGATTTTCCCTGTAGGGATTTCAGATAGCCTCTCTATGATCATTTATTTGGAAAGTAGTTTTTGTAGTGCTAATTACTCAAATGAAATTATCCGGTGGGTTCGAATTCTAGCAAGTCAAGGCGGAATAATTCTAGAAAATGTCAGGATCTATGAAAAGAGTTTGTTGCTCAATCAGGAGATTAAATTGGAAGTAGAACAAAAGCAGGAGCTAATGACTTTAATTGAGAAACAGAAAAATGTTCATATTAAAGATTTGCTGAAAGTACAGGAATATGAGCGGGAGAGGATAGCTGGTGAGTTGCACGACAGCTTGGGATCGCAACTTTCTACCATAAAAATTCGCTTGGCAAACATGTTTGATAAATACACAGAAAATCAACTGCAACAGGAGGGAATAGAAACCTTGGATAAACTGGATGCTGCCATAGGAGAGGTGCGGAAAATTGCGCACCATATGTCTCCGGTATCTTTAAGGAGGTTTGGCCTTCCATCTGCATTGCAGTCACTGGTAGAGGATATAAATGAATCGACGCCAATTATTGCGGAACTACAGGTTCTAGGGTTTGAAAGAAGGTTGGAAGATCAAATTGAGTTGACTGTTTATAGGATCTGTCAGGAGCTTATACAGAATGTTTTGAAACATGCTTCGGCAAAACATCTCCGGGTTCAATTAATAAATCATGAGGATACTTTAAATATCACCGTTGAAGACGATGGAATTGGTATTCAGAAAGATCGAAAAAACTGGGGGATGGGCTTAGTTGGGATTGAAGCAAAAGTCCAAATGCTTAAAGGCACATTTGCCATTGAAAATCAACCAAATCAGGGGTGTTTATTGGTTATTGACTTGCCTGTCAATGCTTAATTTCTGCTTCGATCTAATTGAATAATTATTAAATACGTGGTTTTTGGAAGTGCATAAATCAATTGGAACCACCGACATCACCGCTCTTGGAAGTATACCGGCAGTCCTTCTGACCTATGCAGGCTATGCAATCAAAACAAGTAAAGTGCTAGTTAGCATCGCCCATCTCACTATAAATGAAGAAATGCTGAAAGAGAATTTAATAAGCTCTTTGAACTAGCTTAGTTAGTCTTTAATAAAATAACCCAGGCAAAAATGCTTGGGTTATTTTTTATCAAATTTTCAAAACCGGTATTATTTTTTGATGTTCCAAAAGTATAAATAGCTAAATCTTAAGGTAAAGAAATCATGTGGTTAGACTTCACGAAATAGGACTGAGGCATTATGACCTCCAAACCCAAAAGCATTGCTCATGGCAGTTTTTACCTTTTTTTCTAAGGGTTGATTCAGCACAATCTGGGTTCCTTCTGGGATTTCAGGATCTAAATTCTCATTGTTTATTGTCGGAACTATGATGTTTTCATTGATGGATTTGATGGCCAAAATAGCTTCAATAGCTCCGGCAGCCCCCATTAAATGTCCGGTAATGGATTTGGTAGCACTTAGCCAAAGATTTTTTGACCCTCCGAATGTGCTATACACTGCTTTTAATTCTGCAATGTCTCCAACCGGAGTAGAGGTAGCGTGCATGTTTAGATAGTCTAGATCCGAGGTATTGATTTTTGCCTCTTTCAGGGCTAATTGCATGGCTTTCTTCGCTCCTAAACCTTCTGGATGGGGTGAGGTAATGTGGTAAGCATCGGCAGTCATTGATGCCCCCACCAGTTCAGCATAAATTTTGGCTCCTCTTTTTTTCGCATGATTATATTCCTCCAAAACCAATGCTCCAGCCCCTTCACCTATTACAAATCCGTCACGGTCCCTATCAAAAGGACGGCTAGCACTTAAAGGATCTTCGTTTCTTGTAGACATGGCTTTCATGGCAGAAAATCCTCCTACAGAAGTGGGAGTGATTGGTGCCTCCGAACCACCAGATATAAATACTTTTGCCTTACCCATTCTGATGTAATTAAAAGCATCCATAAATGCTGTGTTTGAAGTTGCACAGGCAGAAACTGAAGTATAGTTAATTCCTTGCAAGCCAAATTTCATGGAAATCATACCAGATGCCATGTTGACTATCAAGCGTGGAATTAAGAAAGGACTGAAACGCGGAACATAATTTCCCGATACATAATTTTCAACCTCATTTTCGAAGGTTTCCATTCCTCCCTGACCCACTCCCCAAATCACTCCGATGTCAAAAGGGTCTAGCTTATCAATCTCCAATCCTGAGTCTTCTAATGCCTGAGAGGCACTGTATAAGGCATATTGGGTAAAAAGATCGCTGCGCTTAATCTCATTTTTATCCAGATATTTTTCCGGATGGAAATCCTTTATTTCAGATGCGATCTGCGTTCGGAATTTTGATGCGTCAAATCGGGTAATGGGACTCACATTGCTTTTTCCCAAAAGGCTGTTGTTCCAAAATTCAGATACATCTTTTCCCAAAGGATTGATGGTTCCCATGCCGGTTACTACTACTCTTTTCATTTTATTACTTCGGTTTTGAATAAATTGGAATATCCCTTGGCAATCAGCCTGGTGTGGTTTGAATTCCAGATCTCACATTCGGCATTGACAAATTGCTTTCCTTTTTTGAGGATTTTAGTTTTCGCCACGATGGTTTCTCCCAACTTGGCGGCAGAGAAATAATCAATCACGTTGTTGATCGTGGAATAGAAAAAGGGCTCATTAAAGGTAAACATGGTGGCACCCAGGATATCGTCTATGATCGCCGCAGTCACTCCTCCGTGTAGATTTCCAACAGGGTTTAGCCATTCACGGCGGATTTCATATTCAAATTCCAATGCTCCCTGTTCAGCACTTTTAACAGTTGGTTTTAACCAATGCATAAAAGGAGAAGGCGAGTCAGAGAATCCTTTCCCTATTTGGTCTTTCATTAATTCTAAAGGATTCATTTTTTTGGCAGTAAGATGTGTACCAATTTTTCAATTAATGGACCTATCAAAAGGATGGCGGGAATCACAATTAAATAGGCAATACACCATGATTTTAACCAGATTCCCAAATGAAGATGAGGCCAGCCTAAATTGATCCCGATCAATACAAAAGATATAATACCAGTCGTGACAATTCCCATTACAAGGGCAAATGCAATTTTCTGTTTCATCACTATTGCTTGTCTGAATAGGATGATTTCCTCAATTATGCTTTAGAACCATTCATTGCAAGAAGTGCATCATCAGGGGAGGAAAGATAAAGGCGGTAGATGTCTTCGGTATTTCCCACACGGATTTCATAATTATCGCTTTCGAAAGCTTCAAGAAACTGTTCTGCCACAACCGTAGGGGAGATTCCGTTTTTTCCACCAATCGGTGCAGAAAAGTCTGTGTCAACCAAAGGAGGCATCAATTCAAATACCTTTACAGAGCTATCTTCATTTAATGCCAATCGTAAAGCTTGGGTATAGGAGTGCAAAGCTGCTTTACTTGCGGAATAGGTGGCTAATTTGCCGGGAACAAAAGCAACAATAGAGGACACATTGACAATCGCAGCGGTTTCCTGTTTTTTAAGTAAAGGCAATAGTTTTTCATTCAATCGGATTACCGACAGGTAATTGGTTAACATCTCGTCCGCAGCAATTTCAGCTGCATTTACATTTTCAGTTGTCAAGTCATAAAGTACTGCATGTCCTGCATTGTTAATAACCATATTGAGTTGGGGGAATTCTGACTTAATCTGTGCAACTAGACTATTTGTATCCTCGGAATCAGAAACATCTGAAACAATAGCAGTTACATTTTTAAGTCGAGCTGCTGCTTGTTTTAAGCGCTCAGGGTTTCTTCCTGTGATAATAATACTGTTTCCCTTTTCGGAAAGTAGTTTGGCAAGTTCAAATCCAATTCCGGCGCTACCACCTGTAATCAAAATAGTGTTTTGTGAAGTGTTCATAAGGTTAATAATTAACGGTTTATAATTAATATACCAAACGGTATATTTTTGATTAAATTTTTTTATGCAAGTAGTTCTGCTGTAATGATTTTTTGTACCCTGTCCAATGCCTGGTTCAAATGTTGGCGATTTTCTAAGGTTTTAGATACTAAAATCCCTCCTTCAATAAGCATAATAAACAATGAAGCGAGTTGGGCACTGTTTACATCTTGTTTGAATTCTCCATGTTCTTTTCCCAATTCAATGGTTTTTTCGATTCTTGAGCTGAGCTTAGTGAACGAATGCTGCACGGTTGGTTTCATAAATGGGAGAGCATCATCCATTTCTGTTGCAGAATTTAGTAGGGGACAACCACCTTTTTCTAACAAGGAATCCCAGTTGTTTCTATAGAAATCGGTGAAGGCAAGAAGCTTTCTATAACAGCTGCTCTCTGCATTCATAGCTGCTTCCATTTTCTTGGCCAACTGACCTGAGTTGTGCTTAAAAACTTCAATTGCTACTTCTTCCTTGTTCTTGAAATTCCCGTAAATACTTCCTTTGGTAAGCCCGGTTGCTTTGGTCATGTCAGATAAAGACGTTCCTGCAAATCCATTTTTATTAAAAAGACTTGCCGTACTTTCTATAATAAACTGCCTTGTTTGTTCTGCCTTTGACATGATTCGAATTTCTTTTTGAATAAGTCTCTCAAAGATATATTTTTTATACCAAACGGTATATTTTTTAAAAAGGTTTAATCATCGGGAGATTTTTTTTTGGTTTTACACCACTAAATGGTTTAAGCTTGATTTAAATAATTTAAACTCACTAAAGTAAATTGTTGGAATGTTTGACAGGGAAACTGAAAAACACAGTGTATTTAAAACTCAATTGCACAATTCTTTCGTGCTAATAATAAAAAATGAGTTCTTGGAATTAGAGAAGATTAATGAAAATAACTCATCAAACAAATGCCTTTATCTTATCTAACATATACTTTTTACCCAGCATAAACTGACAGGTAACCATTGCACTGATGGTAACGCCTAGCACACCGTGAAGCACAATGTTTTGACCAGTGAGGAAAAGATTATCAAGTTTGGTGTTGGCACTAATGAATGACTTTACCGGGGCATTGTAATCTTTCTTTATCCCATATAGTCCACCTTCAATAGCTCCAATATAATCCCGCTGAGTCAAGGGTGTGGCAGTATAGTAATTCTCGATACAATCGGAAAAACCTGGGTACAATTTAGACAAGGCATTTATTAATTCCTCAGCCTTTTCTTTCTTGAATCTGACATACTCTTCTGACCTTTCATTTTCGCTAAGTGTGGTGTTGAAGCTATCCTCCCATTTCTTTACATCTTCATAATTCATATAGGCAATGGCAGTAAGCGTATGTGCATACGATGTATCATTGTTGGGTCTAGAGTTGAAAATTGCTAAACCTTTCACCCAGTTTTCTGAATCGTAATTGTGGGCACTCCAAACGTCCTGATCAATGAAATGATAGCGGTTGTAATTGGAGAATTTGAAAGTGTCTGGCTTTAGTTTGATGTAAAGGATAAAAGAAGAAGTTGTATTTTCTAATTGCAGCATGCGGTTGACATTGACTTTTCTTAAACCATCTGTATTGAGAAGCCTAAAAGTCTGTGTTGGGTGCATGTTAGATATAAATTGCTTTCCTCTTACATGTTGCCCATTCGAAAGTGTTACATGTTCAACTAATTTGCTGGAATTCTCAATTTTGATTACCTCTGAGTTGATGAAGATTTCACCTCCCATTTTCTTAATGTCCTTGCGAAGCTGCTTAGAAATTTGATCACTGTGCTTTAGTTTGTAAGCACTGCCTATATAGGAATCTATGATCAATGCATGTATATAAAAAGGGGAAGTGTCGCCATCCCCGGCATAAAGCAAATTAGATCCTGCAAGAACTTGTTGAAGCTTTTGGTTGCTGGTACAGGATTCTATGACCTCTTTGGCGCTTAGGCCAAAAACACTCATTTCATCTGTTTCAGTATAATCTATATCCAGATTGTACCACTCGAATTTTTCGCATATTCTTTTAATTTCTTCACAATATTTCCGCAATCCCTCTTCCTCATGTGGGAAATACTTCAGCAATTGCTTGACGAAATTATCGTATCCTTGCCCATGTGGATAAAGGATTTCATCATTTTCAAAGGAAATTATATCGTACCCATCTTGGTCCAAAAGCTCTTTTTCTACATTGTCCAAGAGATTGAAATATTTGAAAAATGGGTAAAGCGCCTGACCCTTTTCCAGTCCACCGATGTAATGTACACCTGAGTCGAACTTCACTTTGTCCCGTTTGAAAGTTTGGAGATTTCCGCCTATCTGGGCATTTTTCTCCAAAATACATACTGATTTTCCCTCCTGGGCGAGTACATAGCCGCAGAGTAAACCTCCTAATCCTGAGCCTATAATGACAACGTCGTATTCTTCTTTGATCCTAGGCATTTCTGTTGTCAATTATCTTTTTTGGCTTCCTGCTATTTTCCCGGAAAAGCAGTTTTTGGATGGCTGAAATGGAAGATTTTTTCAAAGTGGGCTTCACTCGAAGCTTTGCTTGCAAGCTTATAATCAACGTAGCGGAATCTTCCATGGTACAGGAATCTGGTAGGATAATACTTACAGAATCTAAACCGTTTTCATCCTGATCTATCTCTATAAGATAAGGGCTTGCACATGGGTGTAGATGAAGCACTTCTTCGATCTGAGTTGGATAAATAGTCGTTCCTTTCAATTTGATCATCTGAGACAAGCGACCTTCGATTGGTCCAAGCCGAGGTGTATTTCTTCCGCAGGCACAAGGTTGCGTATGTTTTCTGGCCAGATCCCCTGTCTGGAATCTTACTAGAGGCATCGCTTCAATCCCCAATGGGGTAACAGTCACTTCTCCGATTTCTCCGTCAGCGACTTCGTTTCCATTTTCATCCAAGATTTCCAAAATGATCAATTCAGGAAGTAAATGCCCGCCTTTCTTCTCCTGACATTCAGTAAAAGCTGTAGCCATTTCAGTAGAAGCATAGGTAGATCTTAGATCCATATTCCAGTGATTTGCAATATTTTTTGTCAACTGATTATCGCTGAAATCAGCATATCTCAAAGGTTCTCCTATGCACAGGGCTTTGGTGATTTGGTGTGGAATAGATCTTGAATTTGCCCCCAATTTCTGAAGAAATGAAGGTACAGCGATCAGGGCAGTGGGATTGATTTGCTTGATCATTTCCCAGTGGAATTCGGGAGTTCCTTGCCCGGCACGCAAAACTGCCGCACCTATTTTTGTCAAACCTAAATAATAGGCCATTCCCGCCATAAAGCATTTGTCCAGCGTAGTGGTGATTTGAACGGTGTCGTCTGGAGTGAAATCAGCTATTTCCAGTGAACGGGCTTCATTATAAGCCAATCTTTCCAAGTCATTTTTGCTGAGTGCTATGCTCAATGGCTTTCCAGTAGTTCCTGAAGTGGTGACATATTCTACCACTTCTCTCGGAGCAATACTTAAAAAATCGGAATTGCAGTCAGCTAAGTCCTTCTTTGAAGTTCTGATGAATTTGGATAAATCTGAAAGTTTGGAGATTCCTTTAATATCGTCTTCGGAAAACTTGTCTTTGTAAAACGGTGAGTTGGCCAAGGTATAGCGAAGATGCTTCTTGAGAAGCTCCACCTGTAAGTTTTCCAGCTCGTCAGTTGGTAAATAATCAATGCTTTTGTCTGAAGTGAATTTCATTTTTCAAACTACAATTACAACTGCCACGGCAGTTTGTGATGTGTGACTAAGTGTCAAAAGTATATCTGAATAGCCCGCCTTTTCAAAATGAAGCTTTGTATTTCCATGCAATCTAAGTTTCGGCTGTCCAGATTCAAGTTTTGTAACTTCAATCTCATGGAATTGCGCATCATTTGTCCAGCCCAGGCTAACTGCTTTCATATAAGCCTCCTTCGCAGCAAATCTCGCTGCAAAGCATTGGGCAGCATTACCCTGCGCTTGGCAGTACTTTTTTTCTTCAGCCGTAAAAACCAAGTCCACAAAATCCTGCTTTTGGCATTTCTTTGTCATCCTGTCCACCTCTACTATATCAATGCCTATTCCCCTCATTTGATTTTAGCTAAGTTTTCGCTGATATGCGTACTGATCCCAAGGTATGGTATTGCTTTGCTTTGAGCTTGCTGGTAGTATTTTTTTGCTTTCGCAAAATCATCCTGCTCAAAATAAAAGTCTGCGAGCAGTAAGTAAAGTTCGTAATACTCAGGATTTGTAGTGATCCACTTTTCGGGGAAACCGTTTTCATCTATTTTTTGCTTAGGATTTTCCTTGAATTCAGCTCTTAGAAGCTTGTATTCGCCATAATTTGAAAATCCCTGACTGTTGTAAAATGAATCTTGAGCCAATCGCAAGGAGTCTATTTCAGGAGAGTTTTTTGGATCAAAAGTCCCCAAGTTTTTGATTGAATTGACGTCATAGGCATTGAATACATTTTCTTGAAAAGGAGCTGCAGAAATGTAGGCTATCCCTTTCAAAGGCTCAAAAATCACTGAATGATGCGCCAGCAATTGATTGATCGCCATGGGATTTCCTGCTCCTAGCTCCTGATTATTGACGCCTTTCTGGTCGCGGATATAACGAAGTGTGTTTTCTACCGAAATGATAGTATCTTCTTCCGTTAGTTGTTTCATTCGTTCAAAACGTGGCATGGACTCTGAATCCCGAATATGATCTAAATTGATTTCTAAATCCTTATAGAAATCACTTTGGAAGTGATTTGCTACGATAAGCTCATTGCCTTCAGGATAGAAAATCGCCGTTTTCTCTGGAGTTTTTTCTATGACAGCAGCCTTTTTGTCTATGGCTGAAGCAATGGTAAAAGACTCCGATACAAAGACCTCATACTTGGAAATAATTGCATACGCTTCTTCAATCGTGGAAGCGTATTGGATCACATCCCGCGCAATAATCGAAACGGGCGTGGAGCTTTTGGTGGGAAGCTCTGATGGAAGTGCATTAAGCGTGACAGTTAGACCTTTTTCATTCATTCCTGAAACGACTCCGCTGAAACCTCCCCAGGTCACAGAGACGAAGTCGTAACCTTCGCTAGGATTGACGAACAGAACGATTTTATCCTTGGCAAACTCGTCTCCGAAGTAAAAATCAAAATTCCTTCCCAAGACCATTTGTGCTTCCTCTTGCTCAAAATCCCATTGAACTACAGCCGTGCAGGCTACCAAATTCATGTTTTGAACCATGTGTCCGATGTCATGGGCGGCGTGATAATTCAAAACCCGATTGTATTTGGGGCCTACGTAAGAATATTTGTCCGAGAAGCTCTGTGATGCCATGTAGATTTCCTGTAGGTATTCCTCAGGAATATCCTCATCCAGATTTCGATTGAACCAGCCGATTCCGAGCTGCATAATTGTCCGCATGATTCGGGAAGGAAGCATCTTTTCGATTTCACCTACAAAAGCATCTTCCTGACTTTGGATTAGTTCTTTGTGCAGAATTCCCAATGCAATGCCTCGTTCATATGGCGTGCCTTCTATATAGCTTTCCCAATTTCCAGATTCGTTTTTGCGAAGCCAATTGTTTTTGTAGCGAAAAGTGGTGGCATTAATAGTTTCCCGTTCTGGATTCTGAGCATGAACTTCTGGTAGTTTCGGGGCAGGATAAACCGTGATTTTAATAAAAACTATGGGTAGAATGATCAACAGAGATATAACTCCGGCAATAATGAGTTTTTTCTTCTGCAATTCTAGTCTAATTTTAGGAGCCTGATTTTTTGGGAAAAGAACAGGTGTTTTTACATTATTTAATCATCAAAGTTATGAATTTATTTTACTCCCTTATTCTTACGTTTCTTGCATTTTTTCCAAGTTTTGAAAATGAGCACTTGGCGAAAAATAATGATCCGATTACCTGGATTGGCATTGATTATTCTGTTGCCAAATTTGTAGGAGCAGCAGGATTTACTGATGCAGAAGAATTGCCAAAGTACTTACTTGCCTGGAACGATTTTGTGATCACTGAGCCTGATAAATACGATGTAAAAAAGGCATTAGGCGTTCCTTCCGTTACGATTGATCTGGCTTATACCTATGCGACAAATAAAGAAGTAGACACTAAAGCTATGATTCAGGAAGAGGCTTATGAGATTTCTCAAGAGCAGGCAGAAGCTGTAGCCAAGTCTTATGATTTGTCTAAGATTGAAGGGACTGTGGCGCTTTTAGTTGCAGAGTGCTATAATAAAAAGGTGACAAAAGGATCGCATTGGTTGGTAATGATCGATGCGCAATCCTCCGAGATTTTATCAGCTGAGCGATTTGTAGAAAAGCCCGGGGGATTTGGGCTGAGAAATTACTGGGCACGTACGATCTATGAACTGCTAGGATCTAAAGAGAAGGAAGTCAGAAAGAATAAATAGAATTCCTAAATCTTCTCCCAATAAAGTGAAGTTGGTATATAGTAGAACTGTTCTGTAAAGGTTTAGTATGAAGAAAATAGTAGTGATAGGAGCAGGGCCAGCTGGAGCAGTTGCCTCAAGTTACCTTGCAAAGCAGGGTTTTGAGGTGATTGTACTAGAGAAGGAAGGTTTTCCAAGGTTTGTAATTGGGGAAAGTTTACTCCCAAAATGCATGGATGCACTGGAAGAATCCGGCCTGATCACGCCATTACTTGAGAAAGGTTTCCAAAAGAAGATGGGGGCTTCCTATTTTAATAGAGCTAATCAAACCTGTAATTTCCTATTTAGTCAGCAATTCTCTAAATCATGGGATTGGACTTGGAATGTGCAAAGGATCAATTTCGATCAGGCTTTGGTGGATGCTGCCTGTGCCAATGGGGTTAAGTTTGTCTTTGGGAGTACTGTAACCGCTGTAGAGATAGAAGGAGAAAATCGATCAGTAACCTTTCAGTCTCAGGATGGTGAGGAAACTAAAATTGATGCGGCTTTTGTATTGGATGCTAGTGGCTATGGTCGCGTGTTGTCGAGGTTGTTTGGCTTGGACACCCCTTCGGTTCAGAAGCCGAGAGGAGCTGTTTTTGCGCATTTTGTGGATCAAAAGAGAACCGGAAGAGAGGGCGATGATATTTTTATTTATCCATTTGATGAGAAGAATTCCTGGATTTGGGTGATTCCATTTTCAGACGGGACAGCCAGTGTGGGCATTGTGTCTGACACAGAAGACACCAAAGCGTACTCAGCGGATGACTTTGCAGCATATTTGAAGTTTGTGCAAAGTTTCGAGTTGCTCAATGGAAGATTCACCGAAGCTACTTATCAGCGTGATCCCACGATGATTTTGGGTTATTCTGTAGGTGTGAAAAGCATGTTTGGTGAGGGTTTTGTGCTCTGCGGAAATTCCACTGAATTCTTAGACCCTGTATTTTCCTCCGGCGTTACCTTGGCCACAGTTTCAGGTTTGAAAGCCGCCAAAATGGTGGAAAAGGAATTAAATGGGGAATCAGTAAATTGGCAAAAAGACTATGAGGAAAAGATTAGGTATGGTATCGAAGTGTTCAGATCCTATGTCGATGGCTGGTACAACGGCGAACTCCAGACAATTTTCTTCAATCCAAAGATCAACCCCCAAATCAAAGCTCAGATCTGCTCTGTCTTAGCTGGTCATGTTTGGGATGTCTCCAATCCATTTGTGAAAAAGCATAAAACAATACTTTCTACGCTTGCGAAAGTAATTCAGATCGAGAATAAGGGGACGGAGGAGGAATCTGGAAGAGGTTTGGGTGATTGTGGTGAAGTGGAGATAGGGTAGTGGGATTTATATTTATAGAAGTGTTAGCGTATATTGAAAAAGAAGATGATAATTGGTAGTAGAAAAAATATCTCATTCGAATTGACAGGAATTAATCCATCTGTATAACTATCGAATCTGAACTTTTATTTGGGAAATAAATTGATTTCTAACGAACCAATTTATCTACCGACCTACATTTCATCTTTCCAAAATTTTCTTGATGATATAAAGAACAAACGATTTAGGAACATCAAATTTGAAGATTTATCATCCAAACAAGTGTATAAAACTCTATTGAAAGAACGGGATTCAGACGAACCCCAATTTTTCAGACATTTATTTCAACTTGATGAAACTATCGATCAATATACAATTTTCGGTTTTCAGGCGAACGAGATGACAAGGTTTGTATGGACTTGCTGGGACGAAAACAATTGTAATTCAGAACATGAACTGAATGAGGTTTACTCTGTTGAATTACCTACTAAAGAACTGATTTCAACAGTGGATGAACTAACAGAAAGATTAAATAAACAACTCGTTAACAATATATAAATGCATTAAAACACATTTTTACATTTAACGTTATCATTAATTAAACCTAAAATGCATATAAGATTTTCCTTAAAGGGATTGGAATTGATATATTCTTTCTAATTCCACTCCGACGATTTTTTATATTCCATTTTTCAATTTGAGGAAATGGATAACACAAACTTCGTGCAATGGCAGCTTTAAACAGGTATCTATAATTTTATCCAAAATTTCTATCGTTTCCGATTAGAGTAAACTCGGTTTGGTTTGTTTCCGTTTTTCGGAAACTTTTACTTAAATTGGTCGTATGCATGTAATAGAAACCTCTTCGGGGTCTAAGCACCAAATTGAAATAATCCCTTTAGAAGACGGTGACTATAAGTCTTTAACAAAAACCCGATATTTCTTTGATTGGAAAACCGAACAGGGATATGAGGTGTATAAATTACGGATTGCTGGGTCATTTGACGTTTTGGGTATCATTTCTCTAGAAAGAATTCCTCAAGAGTGGAGAGTACACATTAGACTTTTGACCGTGTCAATAGAAAACAAAGGAGAAGGCAAACAGTATGATATGATTGCAGGAAATATGATAGCATTTGCTGCAAAAATTGCTGTTAGAGAATATGCGGAATATGCTTGTGTATCCTTAAAACCAAAGAGTCAAATTGCCCAACATTACATTGACAGGTATCAAATGAGGATAACGGGGATGACGTTAAGTATTGAAGTGCCGGAAATATTGGATTTAATTAAATCATATGACAATGAATAGTAATAAAGATAATGTTCTTATTGAGGATGCTGAATATGGGTTAGATTCATTATATAATTCAGATAAAGAATATGAATCAGAGGCTACTTTGTTAATGGAAGCGCGGTTAAAGAGGATGAAAAATTTGTCTAAGGATCAAATTATTCGCGCTAAACTAATGCAGTTAAAACTTAGAATGGAAGAATATCTTAAAGAACCTATTTATGATAATCAAAACCATTTTTCTGATTTCTTAAAAGTATACGTTGATACAATTTATTCAACGAGAAGTATGTTTGCAAAAGATATTAATATTACTCCAATTAGACTTAGTCAAGTTATTAATAATCACCGAGAACCAAAGGAGGAGTTCATTATGAAGCTAATGATTCATTCTGATAAGGTTTACCAAAATATATGTGATTTTCAGATGGAAACTTGGTATCAAGTCTATTTTCATGAAAAAATTTGTGATACCATGTCAAGTCAAGATAAGTGGAAACCTAAACTTGCCAAGGATATCAAGTTGAGTGAATCATTAAAATAAAATATAGGTAACAAAAAGGTTTTAGTTGCGTTCGTTGGACAAAAAAATCACCCCGTCCTTTTGATCGCCATCAAGGTATTGCTGGAATCTTTCGACTCCGATAGAATTTTCATTTCTAGCTGATTATCTGCAACCCAATTCTCGATATAAGCCAGGTCAAAAAAGGATAGCTCATCGGTCACCTTATTGAATTTCATCAATTTGGTGCTCCATTTTTCTGACTTGATCGTCCACTTGTGTTTGTCGGAGTCGCTCAGCAGACCATCTTTTATAATCAGAATCCCTTCTGGACTTAGTGCTTCGAGGCAGTTGTCCAAGACTCTGTTCTTTTTCTCCGGACTCAAATAATGCAACACATCCATCAGGATAATTGCATCTGCCGGCTCCATAGCCATCGCTGAAATGTCCTCGGAGTAAAACTTCATACTTCCGTCATTGAGATAGCTATTTTCCGCCACAGCGATCTTGTCGTCATCGTAGTCTACCCCGATAATTTCTCTGTCTACATTTTTTAATTTGAGGAAATAGCTCAAAAATCCATTGCCACATCCTAAATCATAAATTTTGTTTTTGGCAAGGAGTTCTTGGTGAATCAGCTCGTAATTATGCTTTTCGTGGCTATACTTTATTTTGAAATACCATTCCAGAATTGGGCCCTTGTAGAGGTAGCCGTAGTTCAATGGGCTGAATAGATAGTCCGCGTCTTCTCTTTCCAAAGTAAACTTTGCGTGCTCTTCTTTGTAATACTTTGTAATGCTTTTGGCTCGCAGACTGTATCCTACACCGAATCGTGGGTCTGAATTGGAGATTCTGGGAAGAACTTTCATATTCAAATAACCACTCTTGACATAATAATCGTTTTTCGGGAGGCTATAATGTAGGCCATGCAATAGCACAGGAGTAATGTCTATTTGAAGCAACTCACTCAGGTAAAATGCACCTTTGTGGAAACGAGTCATTTTCCCATCTACTGATCTATGGCTTTCTGGGAAAACCAAAATGGAATACCCATCTGCAACTAATTCTTTTAATTTTTCTAAGCTATTTTCAATGGGAAGAAATGCTGGTATATAATCTGCAAAGCGGATGAACTTGCCGAAAATAGGGGAGTTGTACACCCATGGTCCCACTAAAAATGTGATTTTCGGATGTTGCATGGCTATAAATAAAATGTCCAAAAATGAGCTGTGATTTGCTATGATTACCGATGGTCGGCTGAAGTCCAGCAACTCATAATCGTAGTATCGCTTCTTGAGAAATACCATACATTTCAGCAGAGCCCAAGTGAAAAACTGGATAAGACGATGTACGAATAGCTTTTTGCTCTTCAGCTTCCAAAAAGGCGTAATCATCACGATAACCGTTAAGATGGTACTGATCAAGCAGCCCAGGAAAAAGAATGAGAAAGCGAAAGTGCTTATAGCCAACTCCAGTAAGGTGTAAGGAGGTTTGCCTTGATCTGTGCGCCTAGTGATGAGCATTTTGTACAAAAATGGCTGAACCACAAAACTTAAGACAACGATCGTGCTGATGCCAATCACACTGATGGCTGCTATGGATCGGATCGCAGGATGCTGGCCAAAAAACAAGACCCCTGTCCCGATAATCGTACTGATGGAGGAAAGTAGAATTCCTGCTTTATTGGTCGCTAAGGCGTTCTTTCCATACTTGTATTTGGTCTGCAATCCATCGGTGATGAATATGGAGAAATCATCTCCCAGGCCGAAAATGATCGTAGCGATCATGATATTGATAAAGTTGAACTTGATCCCGAAAAGTGCTGCCAAACCCAAAATCCAGATCCAACTCAGCACCATCGGAAGGAAGGAGATCAGCGTCAATTCAAGTCTGCCATATACAAGCAGCATTGATACAAAAACCAGAACACTCGCTATGATCAGTAGCAAGTTGAAATCAGCCTTCACCGAATTGACAAGAGATTCTGCTACACTTTCTCCATCGACTATAAATGTGCCGGGCACCGCTGAGATAGTTGCTTTCAATTGTTCGTAATCCGCTTTTTCGAAGACTACCGTAGTGAGGATGCTGGTGTTTTGATCCTGGATGATAAGCTTTTGGAGGCTTTCAAATTGATTAGCAAATTCAACAGTATTGACCTGCTCGGGAGCATCCTGAATGTTTCGTATAAAGGGGGAAAACGCTCTGGAACTGTAGCCCAGCGAATCAGCTACTGAGGAAAAGTGAGACAGGAATTTGTCTTCATTTTCTTCCCAATATCCTTCCCAAGCCTGGGACTTTTGTTTGATTTCTTCCGCTGGCAGAACAAAGGATGCTATGGAGTTTACTTGCTGATTGTGGGCAGTCGAGTTTTCTGTTAATGCAGCAAAAAGAGCCCTGTTATTCGCTGCAGCCTCATTTTCAGTTTCTCCATGAGCTACTATAGTAATTCGCTTTTCTAAGTCAGGATTGATGTTTTGGTGCGCGATTTCCTTCTTTTTGAGATAATCCGGGTAATAATTGAGCTTGTTGAGATCATTTTCGAAAGCCACATCATTTGCAAAAAAGGCCAGAAAACCTGTCGTCAAAAGGATGATGAGTAATAACCATTTAGGTTGCTTGATCTTATCAGAGCTAAATTTTGCTATCAGGAAATCCAGTTTGCTACTTCCTTCCTGAACGGTCTTTTTGCCCAAAAGCTGGATCAAATGAGGCAAGAGAAATAGGATAAAGAGTAAGGTGAAAAGCAAACTCAAACCTGTGAACATACCGAAATCACGCAGAGCTTCCGAGTTGGCGAAGGTCAAAGAGAAAAAAGCAATGATAGTCGTGAAACTGCTGACAATAAGTGGAAATGCGATGCTGTTCCGGGTTTTGATGGCATCCTTATCCTGACTCAAGTGAGAGAAGAAATGGAAAGAATAATCGACTACAATTCCCATGATCACTGCACTTGCACTTAGTGCCAAGGCAGAAATCCCCCCTTTAAATAGATAGACTAAAATAATCGAACATGCAATTCCAAAGGTGCCGGGAAGCACAAAAAACAGAATGGTAGAGAGTTTTCGGTAATAGAAATAAAGCAGCCCGACTATGAAAATTAGAGCGAGGTTAACCGTGAGAATGATGTCTTTTTTGATCTGTTTGGCATTAGCAGCTACTATGGCAAATGAGCCAAAGTAATCCAGCTCAGGATTGGAGGAGTTTTGATTCCAATTGTCTTTGAACTCGCTTAACTGCTCATCAAATAGCTGGACAATACTTACTTCCTTTGGATCAAAAAGAACTGTGCCATTGATCATCAAACTAGCTCCATCTGTGGAGATAAATAAACCTTCGGTAGCGAGCATGTTTTGAAGAGAAAGTCCCTTCGAAAGTCTTTTATATGCAAATTGATTGAAATGAAGCGGATCATGAGTGATAGACTCTGCCATTCCAAAACCCTGCGCACTGCTAAGAAGCTTCTTATCCTCTACCAAGGCTTTCACTACATTTTCATTTTCCAGCAGACTATCAATAGCATCGTAATCGCTTTTCTCGAGAAATAAATAAAGATGCTCCTGAACGAATGAATTGAATACATCGGGATCAATGTCTGTGCGATACTGAAGTGTCCCTAGTTGTGAAGAAAACTGGTGATTTAGAGCTGTGATTAGCGCATTCCCGGCGCTGTCTATTTTGTAATTGTCGCCATTGAAATCCTCAATATTCAATGAAAAAAAGACTGCTTTTTCACCTTTTTCGATTACTGGCTTGAGCGTATCCATATCCAGATTGCTCGGAATGGATCTGTTGAGATTTTCGTGTATATCCAAATTTGAAGCGCTGTATGCACCCGCCAAAAGAACCAGGACAAAAAGAATAATAGGAAGTAGCTTGTTCAGTGCGGGCATAAAATTGCAACAACGAAAACCGTGTAGTAACAATGCAATATTAACATTCTACCTGCGGAAAGTCTTTACAACGAATTCAAATATTAGGTTAAAATAGAAGTCTAAGGTTCTCGGTAAGGCTAAAAAGTATAGTTTTGTACTTAACAATTATTGAGTAATATGACAGGGAATCTGCCGGGTGATTATCTGCAGTTGAAGGATATTCAGGGTTATTTAACAGGTGATAAGAAGTATAAATTAGCCGACGCTCAACTGCAAAGGTCTATTCGTTCTTATGAGTTTTTAAAAGAATTCTCCAAAAATAAAGTCATTTACGGGATTAACACGGGCTTTGGTCCTATGGCTCAGTATCGTGTGGGAGATGAGAATCTAAAAGAACTTCAATACAATTTGATCCGAAGTCATGCCAATGGAACTGGGGATTTCCTTTCGCCTGCCGCTACAAAGATCATCATGATATGCAGGTTGAATACGTTGGCACTTGGGTTTTCCGGAACTAGTCTAGGAGTATTGAAGACTTTGGAAAGCTATATCGCTCATGAGATTTATCCTCTGATTCCGCAGCATGGTGGAGTAGGAGCAAGTGGAGATTTGGTGCAATTGGCACATTTAGCCCTGGGCTTGATCGGAGAAGGAAAGGCTTATTTCAGAAATGAAATTGTAGCTACCGAATATGCTCTTCAAGCTGCAAATATAAAACCGGCCGATTTAGAACTCCGGGATGGGCTGTCTCTGATCAATGGGACTTCCTGCATGAGTGGTTTGGCGACGATTAATTTGATTCAGACTTCTACACTTTTGCATTACAGTGTGCTGGCTTCGTCTGTGATGAATGAGTTGACGGCTTCCTATACTGATTCTTTTAGCGAGGAACTGAATGGGACAAAACTTCATCCAGGTCAGCAATTTATCGCCCAGAAGATGCGGGAGAATTTAGCTGATGGGAATGTTCTTAAAAACAGAAAAGACCATTTGTTCAATGAAGAATACATTGACGGTCAGGAGTTTTTCTCAGAAAAAGTGCAGGAATATTATTCCTTGAGATGCGTTCCCCAAATCATCGGTCCGATTTACGATACTTATTTGAATGCAAAAAAGATAGTGGAAGAGGAGATCAATTCGGCAAATGATAATCCTATCGTATGTGCTGATACGGAGAATGTATATCATGGAGGGAATTTTCATGGAGACTATATTTCCTTCGAAATGGATAAACTTAAGATCGGTGTGACGAAGATGAGCATGCTGATGGAACGGCAGATCAATTACCTGATGAATAACCGGTTGAACAATAAATTTCCGGCTTTCTTAAATATGGGCAAGTTGGGCTTCAACTTCGGCTTGCAGGGAATGCAGTTTACCGCAGTGAGTACTACTGCCGAGAATCAGACTTTGAGCAATCCTGTTTATGTGCATTCTATTCCGAACAACGGGGATAATCAGGATATCGTAAGTATGGGTACGAATTCGGCCCTAATGGCGGAGCGTGTGATCAATAATACCTTTGAGGTGCTTTCTGTCCAGTTAGCTGCTATCTCCCAGGCCATAGATATAGACCAGAGTTATGAGAAGCTATCTACAGCTTCGAAGGCATTGTATGATTTTGTGAGAAAATCTATAGATGTTATTAAAGAAGATACGCCTCAGTACGAAGGCTTAGCCTTATTAAAGGCTAACTTATTACAAAGTAAAGAAGGATTATAAAATGAGAGATTGTTGTTTGATCACGGGAGCTTCCAGAGGAATAGGAAAAACGATCGCCATCACCTTGGCTCAGGATTACGGATTCCATATTTTGATTAATTACGCCAGCAATGAAGCTGCGGCTCTGGAGACCGTATCCGAGATCGAAGCGCATGGAGGATCAGCGGAGTTGCTTCAATTCAAAGTTCAGGATTATGAAGAAACTACAGCAGCGATAGATTCCTGGATCAAATCGAACCCGGAGGATCAAATCAAAGTGTTGGTGAATAATGCCGGAGTCACCAAAGACAATCTCTTGGTTTTCATGGAAAAGGACGATTTCAATAATGTGATAGACATCAATCTTCGGGGCACTTATAACGTGACCAAAGCTGTGATCAATCATATGGTGAGGAAGCGATATGGTCGAATCATCAACGTAGCCTCGCTTGCAGGGGTAAAAGGCGTTCCTGGTCAGACGAATTATTCTGCTTCAAAAGGTGGAATGATAGCTTTTACAAAGTCTTTGGCACAGGAAGTTGCGAAGCGAAAAATCACTGTGAATGCTGTTGCTCCTGGCTTTATTAGTACCGATATGACCAAGGATTTGCCAGCCGATGAATTGAAAAAACTGATCCCAATGAATAGATTTGGTACACCGGAAGAAGTTGCTGGGACGGTTTCATTTCTTGTTTCCGAAAAAGCCGCTTACATCACTGGCGAGGTAATCAATATTAACGGAGGGATTTCATGAGTAGGGTAGTCATCACGGGCATGGGGATTTATTCCTGTATCGGGAAAAATCTGGAAGAAGTTTTACACTCATTGCAAAATGGATTGAGTGGAATTTCTATTGACTCCAGCAGGGAAGAAATGGGCTTTCGTTCGAGACTTGCAGGCTTGGTAGAAGAGCCGGATTTGAAGGAAGTACTCAACAGAAAGCAAAGAAACACCCTAAGTGAAGAAGCTAAATATGCAGTGGTTGCAACTGAGGAAGCGTTGAAAGTGGCAGCTTTGGATCTTTCATATTTTGAAGAGAATGAAGTAGGAGTAATTTATGGAAATGATTCCTCCGCCAAAGCTGTAATAGAAGCAGTGGATACCATACGTGAAAAGAAGGATACCACCTTGGTGGGCTCAGGATCTATTTTCCAATCTATGAACAGCACCGTGACCATGAATTTGGCGACGATTTACAAACTACGTGGAATTAATTATACGGTGAGTGCAGCTTGTGCCTCTGGTTCGCATGCGATTGGAATGGGCTATATGATGATCAAATCTGGTATGCAGGATATGATCGTAGTAGGAGGAGCACAGGAAGTGAATCCATTGGCTTTTGGGAGTTTTGATGGCTTGGGTGTGTTTTCTACACGCGAGGACGATCCCAAAGCTTCATGCCGACCATTTGATAGAGATCGTGATGGATTGGTGGCAAGTGGTGGAGCGGCAACTTTGATAATAGAAAGCTATGAGTCTGCGGTGGCCCGTGGAGCTACTATTTTAGCGGAAGTGGTAGGCTATGGCTTTTCTTCCAATGGAGAGCATATTTCCAATCCAAACATGGATGGGCAAGTACGGTCAATCCGAATGGCGCTGAATGGCGCGGGATTGAAAGCAGAAGAAATTGATTATGTAAATGCGCACGCTACATCGACACCAGTTGGGGATAAATTTGAGGCAATGGCGCTCCGTGAGGTCTTTGGGTTCAAAACGCCAATCAGCTCAACTAAGTCTATGACAGGTCACGAATGCTGGATGGCTGGTGCCAGTGAAGTTGTTTATTGCCTACTGATGATGCAGAATAGTTTCATAGCACCGAACATAAATTTCGAAAATCCAGACGAAGTTTCTGCGGAACTTAATATTATTGCAAATTCAAAGAAGGCTGAATTAAGCCATGTTTTGTCGAATTCATTTGGATTTGGCGGTACTAATTCAACTTTAATTATAAAGAAAGTATGACGAAGGATATCGTAATTGAGAAGATAAATGAATTCCTTGTGGAAGAGTTTGAGGTGGATAAAAGCGTCATAGAACCTACCGCCAGCTTGCAGGATACCTTGGAATTGGATAGCCTTGACTATGTGGATTTGGTAGTGGTGATAGAAAATAATTTTGGATTCAAAGTGACAGGAGAAGACTTTAAGTCAATTACTACCTATCAGGATTTTTACGATCTGATTTTTGAAAAAGTGAGTGCGAAGTAATGGCCTCATGGACAGGTAGAAGTAAAGGAGGAGTTCTAGGTTATAAAATAGTAGTTGGATCCCTCCGCATTTTTGGTTTATCAAACACCTACTTTCTACTAAAAATTATATCCTTTTATTATTACTTATTTGCGGGAGAACCAAAGAAGCACATCCTGGATTTTTACCAAAATCGTCTGGGACTTTCACCTCTGGAGGCAAAGAAACTCTGTAAATCCAATTTTTACCTACTGGCCCAAAGTATTCTGGATAAGATTGCATTAGCCATGGGCTTAGGTTCTGACATATTTTACCAACAAAAGGGAGAAGATGAATTGATCCGTATGGCTAAATCCGGCAGGGGTGGATTTGTGTTTTCAGCCCATGTGGGGAATTGGGATATTGCAGGGAATCTTCTCCAAAATCTGGATGTGCCATTGAATGTGCTGATGTATGAAAATGAGGAAGAGAAGCTTAATGAATACCTTGATAGGATAGGTTCTAAGCCTAATTTCAATATTATTCCGATCAAAGAAGATATGTCTCATCTGGTGAAAATATATAAGCACTACAAGCAAAATGAACTGATCTGCATAAATGCTGATCGGTTTTTGCCAGGAGCCAAAACTATTACTGCGGATTTTCTGAACTCAAAAGCACACTTTCCAGAAGGACCATTTTCTATTGTAAATAAGCTAAAGGCTGACTACACCTTTATATTTGCAGTTAAGAGCAGTAGATTTGGGTATGAATTCAGTGCTACCAAGCCTCGAAAAGCAGAAGGGAATATCACTGAAATTTTAGAGAACTATGTGGAATGCTTGGAGGAAAAAGTGAAGCATCATCCGGAACAATGGTTTAATTATTACGATTTCTACCAAGCACCACCTAAATGAATTCATCTGAAGATTTGCAAAATATCCCTGTTACCTCATTGATTCCTCAACGTACGCCAATGGTGATGATCAGTCGGGTTATGGCTTATTCCAAAGAAGGAATTCAGACTGAACTTGACATAACTTCTGAAAATATCTTTGTGAGTAAAGACCAATTCACTGTGTCAGGAATGCTTGAAAACATCGCTCAAACAGCCGCTGCTTTGGTAGGGGTAGAGGCAAGAGAGCAAGGAGAAGAAGTGCCTTTAGGATTTATCGGTGGCATAAATAAAGTAAAAGTATTCGGCTTTGCTGCTGCTACAGAAACGATAGTGACTAAAGTAGAAATTCTACAGGAAGTATTTAATATTACGTTGATCAGAGGCAAATGCTTTAACTTGGATAAGTTACTTCTGGAATGCGAAATGAAAATTGTCATCAATCCGTGAAATTGATAACCTGAAAATAATCATGACTCAAAAGTCACAGAGAGGATGATTATAATTTCGGTGAGTGTCAAAACAGAAATAAATAGATGAAATATATAGAAGATGTAATCCTTGTTAATATTCGATTTTCTGAAGTTGATTCTTTAGGGATTGTGTGGCATGGGAATTACCTTAAGTTTTTTGAAGATGGACGTGAAAATCTGGGATTGAAATACGGCATGTCCTACCATGATCTGTATGACAACAAATTGATCCTCCCTATAGTGGAGACCAATTTGAAGTTTAAATCGGTGCTCAAATTTGGACATGTGGCTAGGTTGGTGACCCAACTGCAATTCAGCCCAGCCGCGAAGGTTATTTACAAATACACGGTGTACAACGAGACTACAGGAAAGTTGGCGGCAGTTGGTGAGACTACTCAGGTCTTTGTGAATGAAGAAATGGAGCTTCAGTTAATTACTCCGCCTGTTTTTGAAGATTGGAAGGCAAAGCAGGTATGGCTGGAGAAATAAATGTTTTTTTGGGTGGGGAGAATGTGATTTCCCCTCTCGGTTGGGGGATTCAAGAGACTTTTTCCAATGCCAAGAATGGCAAAACTGGACTCAAGCAATTGGAGGAGCCATTTCCTGGAATTTCAAATCTATTTGCTGCGAAGTTTGATGATTCTTCTTTTTCTACAGACTCTCCGATCGAAGAATTTGCAGCAGAAAGTTGCAGAGGAAGTTTGGAGGAGTTGCACTTCGAGCATCAGTTGGATGAGCGCTGGTTGTTTGTGTTTAGCACTACAAAGGGCGATATCAATCATCTGAAAAGTGGGGATTCATATCGCTCAAATCCACATTATTTGATGCAGCAACTTCAGAAGGAGTTACCTTTTGAAAGTCAGGGGAAAGTGATTTCATGTGCTTGTATTTCAGGATTAGCAGCGCTGATTTATGCTGCTGATAAAATAGCAGCGGATCAAGTAGATCATGCTTTGATCGTGGGAGCAGATGTACTTAGTGAGTTCACTAGTCAGGGGTTTGAGTCTTTTTTCGCTTTGGATTCTGAGCTATGCAAGCCTTTTGATAAGGACCGAAAAGGCCTGAATCTAGGTGAAGCGGCAGCAAGTTTAGTGCTTTCAAAGGATCAAACTATTTTTAAAACTAGCCCTTTGCGATTTTTAGGCGGAGCGACTAGCAACGATGCAAATCATATTTCGGGCCCTTCCCGGACAGGAGAGGGACTTTATAGAGCGATCCAAAATGCATTGAATTACAGCAGCAAAACTCCTGATCAAATCCAATTTGTATCTTCCCATGGAACAGGGACTTTGTTCAATGATGAAATGGAGGCTAAAGCTTTTGCCAGACATGGTTTACTAAATACTCCACTCAATAGTATGAAAGGGTATTTTGGACATACACTTGGTGCAAGTAGCTTGGTTGAGGTAGCGATGACTATGCAAAGCATGAGGGAGAATTTGCTGCTGAAGACAATGGGATGTACCGCTTCTGGGACGGAAACATTACTGAATGTGCTGACTGAAAATCTCGAAACTGAAGTAGATTTGGTCTTAAAAACAGCTTCTGGTTTTGGTGGATGTAATGCTGCAGTGCTAATTGAAAATCAATAATATATGGCAATCCAAGTGATCTCTTCATGTACTATTGAAAACGATGAAATAATAGTTAATGGGGACCTTTTGTTTTCAATTGAAGATGAGGTTTTGTCGGAATTTCTAAAGTTAGCTTACAGACATTTGAATCTTTCCTACCCGAAGTTTTTCAAGATGGATAAGCTTTGCCAATTGGCATTTCTAGGCACAGAATACCTTTTGAAGGATAATGATATCACTTTCACGGACGATGATGTAGCACTCTGTTTTTTCAATGGGCAGTCCAGTTTAGATACCGATGCTAAGCATCAGCACTTGATCAACGAAGGGACAAAAGTCAGCCCAGCGGTCTTTGTATATACTTTGCCAAACATTATGATGGGGGAAATTGCCATCAAAAATAAATGGTATGGCGAAAATCTACTTATTTTGAGGCCAGACTTCAATTTTGAAGAATGGGCATTAGAAGCCGATTTATTGATTTCTAGCGGAAAAGCAAAGTATTGTCTTGGCGGATGGGTAGATGTCTTTCAGGATAATTATCAGGTTCAGCTTTACTTGGTGGAAGCAGCAGGAATAAAAATGAAATTAACATCAATATAAAATGAGTTTACAGGAAGAAATAAAGAAGCATTTGATAGATCAATTGAATTTGGAAGATTTGACTCCTGAGGATATTGCAGATGACCAGCCACTTTTTGGCGATGCAGGCATAGGATTAGATTCTATAGATGCATTGGAGATCATAGTTATGCTCGATAATAATTTTGGTGTGGTATTGCAGAATCCTGAGCAGGGAAGAGAGGTGTTCAAATCAGTGAATACACTTGCAGATTACATAGTAAAAAGTCGGTCTTGACAAAAGTAAATGTAACCGGACTTGGAGTGGTGTCCGCATTGGGGATCAGTGCAAAGCATCATTTTAATCAGCTCAGGTCTGGGGTGAGTGGCATTGGCCAATTCCAGCGAGATGGACATTTGTTGTATGCCGGGAAAGTACATTTTACCAATCAGCAACTTTCAAAGTTATGTGAAGTTGACTATTCAGATTACACTTCCAGAACAGCATTACTTGGACTTTTGGCTGCAAAGGAGGCCTTTGGAAGAATAAGTTTTGATTCCAGATTTCCAGCTGCTTTTTTAAATGGAACTACAGTAGGAGGGATGGATTTGAGTGAGCAGTATTTTGAGGGAAAAAGTAAAGGAAACCCAGCAGATGCAGCTCTTTTTACGATGCATGATTTGGGAGCAAACACAGACTTTATTGCCAAAAACCTAGGTGAATTCCAGTATATAAATACAATTTCTACCGCATGTTCTTCCTCCGCAAATGCAATTATGCTTGGAGCTCAACTGATCCAATCGGGAGAATACCATCGTGTATTGGTGGGCGGTACAGATGCTTTGTGCAAGTTTACACTCGAGGGATTTAAGTCTCTGATGATCTATGATTCCGAATTGTGTCAGCCTTTTGATGCAAATCGGCGAGGATTGAATCTCGGTGAGGGTGCGGGTTATTTGCTTTTAGAAAGTGAGGATAGCATTAAAGAAAGTGGAAATCAATGTTTGGCGAAAGTCACCGGCTGGGCAAATCGCAACGATGCCTTTCATAATACTGGTACTTCTCCGGAGGGAATAGGTGCTCAGAAAGCGATGCAGGCTGCGCTCGAGATTGCAAACTTAAAACCTTCTGAAATCGACTATATCAATGCTCACGGCACTGGAACACAGAATAACGATTCATCGGAATTGGCTGCGATGGAGGCTGTCTTTGGAAGTGAACTTCCAGATTTCAGCTCTACCAAAGGTGCTACAGGCCATACGCTGGCAGCTTCGGGAGCTATAGAAGCTGTGTTTTCAGTGGAGAGTTTGCTTCAGGGTTGTGCTTACGGAAACTTCAATGTTTCCGAGCCTGCGACAGCTTCAAAGGCACTCTTGAGAAAAGCAGTTTCCAAAGATATTCGGCATGTGATGTCCAATTCATTCGGTTTCGGAGGTAATTCCACCTCTTTGATTTTTTCCAAATCCTCATGAAAAAGCTTTACATAAATCAAGCAATTTCTATTTCTGCTCAAGGCTTTTGGGAAGGTTTCGACCTGCCAGATTTGAAAGAGGATTTTCAGGGTTTCAAGGCAGTTGATCCGGAATACAAAACTGTAATTCCGGTTATGTCTCTGCGGAGAATGTCCAAAATCACGAAAATGGCCTTAATGTGTGGTTTGACGATTTCTAAAAATACAGAAGTTGTTTGGGATGGGATAATCTTAGGTACAGGCTTAGGGAATTTGGCGGATACCGAAAAATTCTTGACACTTATTTCAGCAAATGATGATGGTTTGAATTCGCCGACTGCTTTCACGCAATCTAGCCACAATACCTTGTCAGGACAAATTGCGCTTCAGCTCAAAAATCACGGCTATAACATGACGCATGTGCAGCGGACTTTTTCTTTTGAAAATGCGCTTCTGGATGCTAGCCTTCAGGCATGTTGTGGCATGAAAAATATACTTCTCGGTGCCGCTGATGAGCATATTCCGATATTGAATACGCTGGCCAGGGAGATGAAATTTGAAGAAAAGGTTATTTCCAATTTTGGCGAGGGAGCTTCGTTTTTTCAGTTAAGTGCCGATGTGTCCTCTGGAATTTATGTACAGGATGCTTTGGTCAAAATGAAATCAGAGAATCATCTTCAGGAAATCGATTCCTTTTTGCTGAAAAACCAGGTGGAAAAGAAATCTTATTTGCTAATCGCTACCTCTGATTTGAAAAGTGATAGTGGAATGCACCAACTCTCGGTAGAAAGCCTAGTTGGGAATTACATGACGAATTCAGGGATAGCTATGCATCTGGCCTGTTCGTATGTGAAGAAAAAAGAATACAGCCATGTCTTGATCCTGAATGCTAACTCAGCGACTGGTATGGGGTTAATCTTGCTCGGCCATGACTAAGCCTCAAGTAGTTTTTGGAGTAGCGATTTTAGCTGCCGTAACCATTTTGTTGACTTCGGTTTCAAACTACTACCTGATTGCATTGATGGTGTGCGTTTCCCTCTTTTTGTTTGGGATGTCCATGTTCCTTCGGGCTCAGTTTTTTGTGAAATCCATTTTTCGAAGCAGTGAAAATAATGTCCTACTGAGTTTTGATGATGGTCCTGATCCTTTGAATACACCTATAGTTTTGGATATTTTGAAAAAAAATGGTGCTACTGCAATGTTTTTCCTGATTGGGAAAAAGCTGAAAGGGAATGAAGCACTCATCCGTAGAATTCATGAAGAAGGGCATTTGTTGGGAAGCCATTCCTTTAGTCATGATCCTAAAATGGGTCTTTGGGATAAAGCTAGAACTGCTGCTGATATTGAAAAAGGGCATGAGGAACTTCTCAAGATCGTTCCTGGCGCCGGAGATTGGTATAGACCTCCCTTTGGTCTGACCAATCCGAATATTGCCGCAGCGCTTATGAAATGTGGTTTAAAGTCAATCGGTTGGTCCGTGAGAAGTTTTGATACGGTCAAAAAAGATCCGACGAAACTGCTAGATAAATTAACCCAAGAAATAAAAGGATCAGATATTGTACTCTTGCATGATACCCAAGATATCACGGTTTCATTGCTGGAAACCTTGATTCTTGAGCTGAAAAGTAGAAACCTTACCTTAAAAGCTGAATTGAATTAAATGCCGTTTATAGTCAATCTTATATTATTTACAATATTTTCTCTTCCAGGTTTCATCCAGGATCAGGATGCTGTTTTTGCAAAAAAACTTCAGGATCATTATAAGACGGTGAACTCCATTTCTGCGGACTTCATGCAGCGAAAGCAGAGTTTGCTTTTTGATGAGCCATTAGTGTCAAAAGGGCTTTTTTACTACGAAAATCCGGATAAAATCCGCTGGGAACAGCTGACTCCTTCTGCGAACTATTTTATCCTGAATAAGGAAGAAGTCATCCAATTTGATGGGAAATCAGTGAAGAAATCTGCAGGCTTGAACATGCAGATGAGTATTTTCCGGCAGTTTATCGTGAGTACCGTGGACGGTTCTATATTAAATGATCCATCATTTGAAAAGAGCTTTCAAAGCAAAAATGGGAAGATGCGCATCAGCTTAGTACCTTTGGATAAGCGGATGGCGAAGCGATTGGTGAAAATCGAATTGACCTTTGATGAGCAAACCTTACTACTCGATCAGCTCAAAATGTACGAGAGTCAGGAGGATTTCACTGAAATCAGCTTTACAAATCAGAAAATAAATACATCTATCCCAGAATCAATTTTTCAATAATATGCAGCAGGAAATTCTGGCTCAAACACTTGATATTTCTATACTTGCTCAAGCAGAAACAGAAGTTTTATTCGAAGTCAAAGTGTTGGGTTCAAGTTCGGTTTTCGAAGGGCACTTTCCAGGAAATCCTGTTTTACCTGGAGTAATTATGGTAGAGGCAGTGCGAAGTGCTTTGAGTGAGCTTTTTCAAAAAGAATATCACCTCAAGTCAGCTTTTAATATTAAATTTTTGGCAGTGCTAAATCCGAATGAATATGGCGATGTACAATTGAGAATTACCTATTCTTCGGTAGAAGAGGGGTTGAAAATTGATGCAAGCATATTCAGTGAAGAGAAGATTTTCTTTAAAATGAAAGGCGTTTACAACGCAGTTTGATGGAGAATCGAGTTTGCATTATCATTCCAACTTACAATAATGAAGGAACCCTGCGCAGGGTGATTAGCGAGGTCTTAAGGATTTGTCCTGATCTGCTGGTGATCAATGACGGGTCGACAGATAGTACTGAAACTATATTGGAGAGCTTTTCAGGGCTTGATTATATAAGTTATCCTGAAAATAAAGGGAAAGGTTATGCTCTTCGAAAAGGCTTTGCAAGAGCCTCCGAATTGGGTTTTGAATATGCTGTAACGCTGGATTCGGATGGGCAGCATGAGCCGGAAAATATTAGGGATTTGTTGGAGCAGATTCATCTTCTGGAATCGGATACGGTGCTGATGGGCTCACGCAATATGGCCCAGGATGGCATTCCAAAGAAGAGTAATTTTGGAAACAAATTCAGCAATTTCTGGGTGTGGTTTAATACCGGAATTAAGCTTTCAGATACACAGACAGGATTTAGAGCTTATCCTTTGACACCAATTTCTAAACTGAAATGGTTTTCAAACAAATTTGAATTTGAAGTAGAAGTTCTGGTGCGACTCGCCTGGGAAGGCGTGGAGATCAAGGAAGTGCCCGTGCATGTGAATTACCCAGAGGATCGTGTGAGTCACTTTAGACCATTTCATGATTTTGCCAGAATCAGTGTATTGAATACTGTTTTCTTTTTCCTGACTCTGGGATATTTTGCGCCTAAGAGGCTGTTTTTTGTAAAAGGAGACAGCAATATTTTCACACAGATTAGAAGAGAATTCCAGAGACATCTGGACGATCCTATGCATATGGCAAGTTCGGTGGGTTTAGGGTTGTTTTTCGGTGTGTTTCCAATTTGGGGTTTTCAGATGATAGTAGCGTTTTTTGTTGCCAGTTTGCTAAAACTGAACCGTGTGATAGTCCTTACATTTTCAAATATCAGTTTGCCTCCGCTGATCCCTTTGATCATTGTATCCAGTTACTTTTTCGGAAGTTTTTTCGTGAAAGAGAAGGTGTTGGTTCCAGACTTTTCGGAAATAACAGTCGATACGATATACTTGCAGCTCTATCAATACTTAGTCGGAGCCGTGATTTTATCCTGTGTGCTAGGTGTGCTTGGATTTGGATTTACCTACATTCTGATGAAAATTAAGGAGAAGTAGATCTTATCTAAAATATGAATACTGTGTCGTGTAGAATATTGAAAATCTGATAATTGATTTTTTGAATCAGAAAAATTGGTTGGACTTGGCCACCGATGGATTCGAACCGGTAAAAAGAATCCCGCAGTTTTTGCATTTATATCACTGTTTGCCGCCTTGCCTTCCCCACTTGATTGAGTCCAGAATGCCGCATGCCCAACACCTTTTTTTTGACTTTTCCATAAAACAACCTAATTGAAACCACTTTCAATAAGATTGTTGTAAATAACAGTAAATCAACAGTTTAAATGGAGTCCGCCAACTATTTTTGACCATTAAATCAGAACTAAAGGCAAAAAAAAGAAAAGCCTGTAAATCTACTGATTTACAGGCTTTTGATTTCCCTTGAAACAGGTTTCGTCGGGGTGGCAGGATTGGAGCCTAAGTTCATAGTATATTGAAAAGCAGTTTGTGAGCTTCTTATTTTTTGGATAGGTTCAACAAAAAGCTAGTTTGGCTTTTAGAAAATCAGGTAAATCGTTTCTTGTCCACGCGTATAGAACGCTTATTATTGACGTTGCTTTTTTGATTAGTTCTTAGATCATTTTGTTCCTAGTTTAGGCAACAAAACCAGTCCAGTTATTTAAGCGGTTAGGAACACAAGGAGTGTATCCTGTTGAGGAAATTCTTGAAGAGTTCTGAAAATTTACGATTTGGTAGGAAGTATAAATAATAAGGATCGAATGACATAAATAAGCTTCTTATTACAATGACCGAAGACTCCCGCACTGTGGGGACGGGCTGAAGTGGCCTCAATGTCTTAAGTTTATCATTTCTTACATTGCTTTTGCCAATTTTCTGGTAGAAAAGTGAATACATGTTTTTTATTCAAATATTTGAAGCAATCCGAAAGGATTTGGTTTACAGAAAATTCTATTTCCTAAATATTTAAATGCATTTTTTTTCTCAATTTTCCATACTATGAAGTCTGTACAGTTTTTTTCCTACAACTATTTAATTCAGAATAATTTTGGCTTTTAATTTTTTTTTTCTGAATTTTCCAGTGGAGAGTTCGGACAGAGTGTTCGGAATATTTTTAAGTAGATGGAATTTATTAAACTATCATTTTAGAAAAGTTCATTTTCTCAATAGTGAAGATAAATTTTCGATCCTTGGCATTTATTAGATGTGAATTCACTCAATTTGAGGTTTTTTGTATGATGTACAGTTAAAAAAGAAGGGTTTAATCAATTTAAATTTCCCTCTTATTCGATGTTTATTCATGTGGTTGCAGATAGTATTATCTAACAAAAACAAATTAAGAAGATAAATTTCAACTAAAATTATTTAGAGTAATCCTTTCTTTTCGATTCTAAATTTCAACTTAAAATAAATTATTTTTCATTTAAACTTTTAATTAGTATGGAACCATTTATTGGACAAATTATGATGTTTGGGGGTAATTTTGCCCCAAGAGGTTGGATGTTTTGTGAAGGACAATTATTGTCCATTTCACAGAACACAGCCTTGTTTTCTATTTTAGGAACTACTTATGGAGGAGATGGGCGAACAACCTTTGCCCTACCTGATCTGAGGGGACGAACCCCAATAGGAACAGGCCATGGACCTGGTCTTTCCTTGAGAACTCTTGGTGAAGAAAGTGGATCTGAGACTACCACATTATTAGTTAGTAATTTACCTTCTCATGAGCATTCAGTACCTCCGGCTCCAGTGAAAGCAAGTAGCCAGCCTGCAACTGAGCAGGTGCCAGGAACAAACGGTGCCACTACGCTAGCATCTCCTTCTGCGAATGGGAGATCTTCGGAAGCTTATAATAGCCAACAACCGGATGTGACGCTCAATACTGGGCAGGCTGGAGTGCTAAACTCAGGATTTACAGGCGGTAATATACCTGTGAATAATATGCAGCCCTATATAGCCATGAATTATATCATTGCTATAGTAGGGATTTTCCCTTCCAGAGGTTAAGACATATATTTAAAATTAATTGGCCTTCTATGATTTGTCTACCGAAGTAATCGGAGATAAGCGTAGGAGGCTAGTTATCAAATCAAAAAAAATCGAAATAGCTATTCTTCCATCTTTTTTATCCTTTGAGCTAAACTCCCATGAAAAACCTTTACAACTTCTCCAATTTAAAATGGGTACCTACTTTTTTATTTTTTTTATTTACAGTTCAAGTTGCCTTTAGCCAAACAGTTGTAGAAAATTATGATGATGATTCAGGCTATTCTATTTCCAGTAAAGATTTTACCAATGATGGGATCAGGTATCAAATTTCTGGTTCTAGTTCAACTTATAGCCATGCAACGTCTAATAGTACCTTCTCTTTATCAGAGGGGGGGGCTTCCGATTATGCACTGCAATTTGACATTGGTTCAGACTACGGAATCAATAGTATAACCGTAAGTCTAAGTTCGGGAGAGAGTTTTAACTTAAACTCTTTATCATTTGATATTTTAGCTGATGCGAACATTAATTTTTCTACCAATGCTGGAGGGAATGTATCCATCAGTTCTAACAACTTCTATATAGATCGCCAAAATTACAACTTCTCTTCTCAGGCAGGTTTTAGCAATATTACAAGCTTTACAATTTCAGGAGGAAACATAGTGGTAGATTTAGATGATTTATCCTACACAATAGCTTCAGCAAACACCCCACCCACCGCATCCAGCTTTACACCTTCAAATGGGCCATTTGAAAATCTTACCCATACTTTTTCAACTGCCAATTTTGGATATTCCGACGGTGATGGGAATCCACTCAGCCATATCCTGATCGAATCTGTTCCGGGAGCAGGTACCCTTTATCTAGATGCAAATAATAGTGATTCTTTTAATCCTGGTGAAGCAGTGGGCGTTGGGGCACAGATAAGTAAAGCGAATCTGGATGCAGGAAACCTCCAATACATTCAAAACGGCTCTGTCAACACTTCCTTTCAATTCGAAGTGAATGATGGGACAGTAAACAGTTCTGGAAATTATATAGCGACCTTAAATGTCAGTCCTGTACCTACAGTTACCCTTTCTGTTACACCACTTTCCAAAATTGAATCTGTAGCCACAAATACTGAAATAAGAGCTACTCTTTCCAATACTTATGGAGCACCGGTAGTGGTGAATTTAGGTTTCAGCGGTACCGCGACTGGGTCTGGACTGGATTATTCGGTGACTGGAACTTCGATTACAATTAATCCAGTAAATACTACTGGTACCGTAAATCTTACCAATATTCCAGATGCCTTGTATGAAGGGAATGAAACTGTAGTCATTGATATTACTTCTGTGACAAATGGGGTTGAGAGTGGGACCCAACAGCAGACTTTTACAATTATTGACGATGATTCCGCGCCAACAGTTAGCCTCGAAGTAGTGGGTTTTTGGAATCCAATTACCAATGAAGATGGAGGTCAGGCCTATGTAAGAGCTAAAATGAGTTCTATGGCAGGTGCCACTGTAACTGTTCCTTTAAGCTTTTCAGGGACAGCCAGTGGAGGTGGAACTGACTATAGCGTTACCGGGACTACCATTTCTCTTTCTCCTGGAGAAACGATGGACAGTATCCGTGTCACTTCACTTTCTGATACTTTTGAAGAAGGAGATGAAACAATCATTATCACCATGGGAACCCCTACCAATGGAATTAAAGGTACTCCGGATCAGGTGACTTTGACCATCATCGATGAAGATGCGGAAGCACCTAAGGATTATACTGTAGAAATTAATCAGGACCCGATTCTTCCGTCCAATTCATCCAATGTTAGTTTTACCTTTTCTGGTGCCGAAATAGGCGCGACCTATAATTATCTGTTTACCAGTTCTGCTGGGGGAAGTACTATTTCGGATTCTGGAACAATTTCTTCCACCAATGAAACTATTTCACCTATAAACCTGAGTGGAATGGCCGATGGAACCATTACACTTTCGGTGGATTTGACAGATTCATTCAATAATACCGGTGCCACAGTCCAAGATATAGCAGAAAAATTGGCCAGTATGCCACCTTTCCTGACTGGGGTTCCTACTGACATCACTGTGGTTGAGGAGGTAGCAAGCAATATTGATCTATCAGGCACTACCTTTGGAGATCCGGATGCGGCAGTTGATGATATTTTGGAAATATCTTTCTTGGTCGATGGGGGGACTCTTTCATTTGAATCAGGAATAGGTATCACTGTCAGCCAACCTATTCCAGGGGCTTGGAAAATTTCCGGTACTATTTCAAACTTAAATTCATACCTAAGTGATGCTACCTCGATTAAATATACCAGCAATCCAGGGGTAATTGGAGATAATGCCGGAAGTATTGGTTTAACAGGGTCTGATGGAGCTGTAGGTGCATCATTTGGATCCATCAATCTTGATGTTCGGGAAATTCCTTCGGTTACATCCGTTTCTGTACCTGCCAATGGCACTTATTTTGGGACTCAGAATCTAAATTTTACCGTTAACTATTCCGAAGCGGTAACAGTGAGTGGTGTACCTAGTTTTGAAATAACTATTGGAAGCACGGTTTATGATGCCGAATACGTTTCTGGTTCTGGATCTTCTGCTTTGCTGTTCAGATACACCTTGCAACCTGGGGATTTGGATCCAAATGGAATTTCTGTAGGAGGAATTATTTCATTGAACGGAGGAAGTATCAAGAATTCTTTTGCTTTGGATGCAGAATTGAGTTTGAACAGTGTGGGTTCCACAACTGCTGTTTTAGTAGATGCTGTAGCCCCTCAAGTGACCAGAATAGAAAGACTGAATCCAACTTCCAATCCAACCAACGCAGATGCTCTGATATTTAGAGTAACTTTTTCAGAGGCAGTAGTTGGAGTGAATGCAATAGACTTTAATGTCACAGGCCCTACTGGAGCATCAATTGGGGTTACTGGTTCTGGTTCTACTTATGATGTGACGGTTTCTGGTGGAGATATGACTAGCCTGAATGGAGTAGTTACCTTAAGCTTTGCCGCTGGTCAAAACATTACAGACCTGGCTGGTAATGCTTTGATCAACACAAGCCCTACAGAAACCAATGACAATGAGTATATACTCGATAACGCTGCCCCAACTGTAAGTACTCTTAGTCCGGCTGATAATACTACCGAAGTGAGTTTAAATTCAGACTTTGGCATCACATTCACTGAAGATGTGGTGGCCAATACTGGTAATTTGACTGTACATAGAGTGAGTGATGATGGAGTAGTGAGAACATTTGATGTGACCAATAGTGCCCTCGTTTCTATAGCTGGAGCTGTTGTCACCTTTGATAATACTTCGGATCTGGCTTTAGGCACGGAGTATTATGTCTTGTTGGACAATGGCGCATTTCAGGACGAAGCAGGAAATGCATTTGGAGGAATAATTAGTACTACATCATGGAGTTTTACCACATCAGTTCAAACTCAAATTTCCATTGATGATCCTACTTTGACTGAAGGAAATGCTGGTTCAAGCAACCTTATATTTACCGTTTCACTATCTCAACCAGCACCAGCTGGCGGGGCTACTGTTGACTATGCCACTTCCAATGGAACGGCAACTGCCGGATCTGATTATACCGCAGCAAGTGGAACACTAAGTTTTGCAGTAGGGGAAAGTAGTAAAACAGTTAATATTAGCATTATAGGGGATGAGATCTTAGAGCTAGATGAGACTTTCACCCTGACGCTTTCCAATCCTTCAGGTACTAATGTCGGCTTAGGAGACTTTAATGGTATTGGAACCATCCAAAATGATGATACTGCTGCGGTCACCATTTCCGGTGTGAGCGGAAATGAAGATGATGGCGCGATAACCTTAACTGCTACCTTGGACAATGCTGTCCAAGGTGGATTTACTGTTAATGTCAGCACTTCTGACGGAACGGCCACTGTAGCTGATAATGACTACATTGCTGTAACCGGCCAAACCTTAACTTTTGTAGGAATTGCTGGTGAAACACAAACCTTTACAGTTACACCTACGCTGGATTTGGTGATTGAGTCGGATGAAACTTTATCGGTTAGTCAATCCAATTTAGCTGGTACTAGTCTAGCAGTGGATATTTCAGATGGGGCAATAGTTACGATTTTGAATGATGACTCTGCACCATCAGGATATACTGTAGCTTGGGATGATCTCTTGATCAATGATGTTGAAGCGGCAAATACCTCATTTTCCGTCTCGAATGCCGAAGTAGGTACGACCATTTTCTACTCAATTTCAAGTGAAGGGGATGGTAATATTGCCACGGTTCCCGGCAGTACAGCAGTGGTCAATCCAAATCAAGTTGTCAATGTTGATGTAAGTTCATTGGTTGATGGACGCTTGACGGTAGTGATTTATCTGCAAGATGCAGGTGGAAATAATGGCGGAATTGCAACTGATAATTCAGCTGTTTTGGATCAAACAGCACCTCTTGCACCAAGTGCTCCTGACCTTGCACCTTCCAGTGATACAGGGCTGAGCAATTCGGACAATATAACTGCGGATAATACGCCAACAATTACAGGTACAGCAGAACCTAATTCTATTGTTACACTCTATAGAGATAATATAAGTGTTTTGGGATCTACTACCACAGACGGAGCAGGAAATTGGACCTTTACCTCACCTGTGATCCCAGATGGGGTTTATATTATTTCAACAGATGCTACAGACGAAGCAGGGAATACAAGTCCAAAATCAGCAGGATTATCTATTACTTTTGATACTACTTCTCCAGTCACTCCAAGTAGCCCGGATTTGGAGGCTTCGAGTGACACTGGTGCAAGTGATTCGGATAATATTACCTCCAATACCACGCTAACATTCATTGGTACAGCCGAAGCTGGATCCACTGTGAAATTGTATTCCGGAGCAAACCTTATCGGTTCATCTACAGCAACAGGAGGTAATTGGAGTAGTGTCTCTTCTACTTTGACAGAAGGTACTCACCAAATCACGGCTACCGCCACAGATGTAGCTGGAAACATCAGTGTTCCGTCCTCAGCAATACAAGTCGAGATTGATACACAGGCGCCGCCTACTCCAACTGCTCCGCATTTGGCTCCCAGCTCTGATTCTGGGGTAAGTAATTCAGATAATCTTACTAATGATCGAACTCCTACGGTTCAAGGTACAGCAGAACCAAATTCTACCATTGTTTTATTTAGTTCAGAATGGGGTGATGTGGAAGTACCAGTGGATGCTTCTGGAAATTGGACATACACCTATGGAACAAACTTTCCTTCAGGTCCAACATTCTTTAGGGCAAAAGAAGTGGATCTTGCCGGAAATGAAAGTACCAATTCGGATCAATTGAATATTCTCATAGATTATATAGCTCCTGTTGTGGTAGTTAATAATCCGATCATTCAATTGAATGCCAATGGGCAAGCTTCATTGATTCCTAGTGACATCATTTTGAATTTGTCGGATAATTATTCCTCCGAAGCAAATATTTCTCTAGAATTGACTCAGAACAGTTTTGATTGTTCAGACCTGGGAGCAAGATCAATTTACCTCAATGCGACAGATGAAGCGGGTAATACCAGTAGTTGGTTGTCTACAATCACTGTGCAGGATAAAATCGGACCTGAAGTAAAGGGCAAAGATATTACTCTTGATGTAGATGCCTTTGGTTCGGTCACTGTATTCCCAAATATGGTTGATGATGGTTCCTCAGATGCTTGTGGTATTTCTAGTTCATCTACCTCTCCTGCACTTTTCACTAAGGCCAATGAGGGAGTGAATGATGTGACTTTTAGCGTCACAGATGTAAATGGTAATACGAATTCAGTAATTGTTAAAGTCACTATCGTAGTAGTTCCAAAAGTTCTAAATGTGACTGTTACTGCAGGACAAAGCAAGGTGTATGGGGATGGAGACCCAGTATTTGCCTATCAAGCCAATGGCTTTGAAGGAGGAGATGATATCGGTATTGTGACTGGTTCCTTGTCAAGAACAGCAGGAGAAGATGTAGGAAGCTATGAAATAGGCCAAGGAACTTTGGATGCTGGGCCTAATTACACTATTAATTTTATAGGTTCTGACTTTGAGATTACTCCGGCGACTTTGGAAATCACAGCTGATGCTGGTCAAAGCAAAATTTATGGCAATCTCGATCCGGCCCTTACCTATCAAGCAGCAGGTTTTAAACACGGAGACGATGAAAGCCTCCTTTCCGGAGAATTGTCCCGAGCAACTGGAGAAAATGTGGGAGTTTATGCGATCAATATTGGTACGCTAGATGCAGGGCTTAACTATACGATCAACTTTACTGGAGCTACCTTTGCCATCACTCCTGCCACAATCACTGGAATAACCTTTAATGATGAAAGCTTTGTTTATGATGGCACCGTCCATTCACTGGCAATTGGTGGAACACTTCCAACTGGCACCTCTGTAACCTATTTGAATAACAGCAGAACTGATGTAGGAACTCAGGAAGTGACTGCTACGATCTCAGGATCGAACTTCACTACCTTGGTATTGACCGCTGATCTCACAGTGACTCCAGCTACAGTGACAGGAATAACCTTCGATGATGATAGCTTTGTCTTTGATGGCACGTCCAAGTCACTGGCAATTGGTGGAACGCTTCCAACAGGCACTTCGGTAACCTATACCAATAACGGTAGAACGGATGTGGGAACCCAAGAAGTAACTGCTACGATCACTGGATCGAACTTTACTACCTTAGTTCTGACCGCTGATCTGACAGTTACTCCGGCTACAGTGACCGGAATAACCTTCGATGACGAAAGCTTTGTCTTTGACGGCACAGTCCATTCACTGGCAATTGGTGGAACGCTTCCAACAGGAACATCTGTAACCTATACCAATAACGATAGAACGGATGTTGGTACACAGGAAGTAACTGCTACGATCACTGGATCCAACTTTACTACCTTGGTTCTGACCGCTGATCTGACAGTTACTCCAGCTACAGTGACAGGAATAACCTTCGATGATGATAGCTTTGTCTTTGATGGCACGTCCAAGTCACTGACAATTGGTGGAACGCTTCCAACAGGAACAAGTGTAAGCTATACCAATAACGGTAGAACGGATGTGGGAACTCAGGAAGTGACTGCTACGATCACTGGATCGAACTTTACTGCCTTAGTTCTGACCGCTGATCTGACAGTTACTCCGGCTACAGTGACCGGAATAATCTTCGATGATGAGAGCTTTGTCTTTGACGGCACAGTCCATTCACTGGCAATTGGTGGAACGCTTCCAACAGGCACTTCGGTAACCTATACCAACAACGGTAGAACGGATGTGGGAACCCAGGAAGTGACTGCTACGATCACTGGATCGAACTTTACTACCTTAGTTCTGACCGCTGATCTGACAGTTACTCCGGCTACAGTGACCGGAATAACCTTCGATGATGAGAGCTTTGTCTTTGATGGCACGTCCAAGTCACTGACAATTGGTGGAACGCTTCCAACAGGAACATCTGTAACCTATACCAATAACGATAGAACGGATGTGGGAACCCAGGAAGTAACTGCTACGATCACTGGATCGAACTTTACGACCTTGATATTGACCGCTGATCTGACAGTCACTCCAGCTACAGTGACAGGAATAACCTTCGATGATGAGAGCTTTGTTTATGACGGTACCGCCCATACACTGGCAATTGGTGGAACGCTTCCAACCGGCACTTCGGTAACCTATACCAACAACGGTAGAACGGATGTGGGAACCCAAGAAGTAACTGCTACGATCACTGGATCGAACTTTACTACCTTGGTATTGACCGCAGATCTGACAGTTACTCCGGCTACAGTGACAGGAATAACCTTCGATGATGAAAGCTTTGTTTATGACGGTACAGCCTATTCACTGGCAATTGGTGGAACGATTCCAACAGGCACTTCGGTAACTTATACCAACAACGGTAGAACGGATGTTGGTACCCAGGAAGTGACTGCTACGATCACTGGATCGAACTTTACTACCTTGGTATTGACCGCTGATCTGACAGTCACTCCAGCTACAGTGACCGGAATAACCTTCGATGATGAAAGCTTTGTTTATGACGGTACCGCCAAGTCACTGGCAATTGGTGGAACGCTTCCAACCGGCACTTCGGTAACCTATACCAACAACGGTAGAACGGATGTTGGTACCCAGGAAGTGACTGCCACGATCACTGGATCCAACTTTACTACCTTGGTATTGACCGCTGATCTGACAGTTACTCCGGCAACGCTGGACATCACATCCGATGCAGGTCAGAGCAAGGTGTATGGAGATTTGGATCCTGTATTTACCTATCAGGTCATTGGCTTCGAAGGAGGAGATGATGAAACTATTCTGACAGGAACGCTGACAAGGATAACTGGAGAGGATGTGGGTATTTTTGCAATTAACCAAGGCTCTCTTAGCGCCGGAAGTAACTATACAATCAGCTTCACTGGAGCTGACTTTGAAATAACTCCGGCTACGCTTGATATCACCGCAGATGCAGACCAATCTAAAGTTTATGGAGATGCAGATCCTGTATTTACATATGTTTCTTCCGGCTTTAAGAATGGCGATACCCAAGCTGTGATTTCTGGTTCTTTAGATAGAGCATTAGGAGAAAATGTAGGATTCTACGCGATTCAACAAGGTTCTATTAATGCTGGAGGAAACTATACCATCAACTACACGGCAGCTGACTTTGAAATTACTCCAGCCACTCTGGATATCACAGCTAATGCCGGTCAGGTAAAAATTTATGGTTCTTCTGATCCTGAATTAACCTATCAAGTTACCGGCTATCAAAACGGGGATGATGTGGGAATTCTTTCCGGTGGGTTGGCACGTACAGTTGGAGAGAACGTGGGAATGTATCCGATCAATTTGGGGACACTGAATGCAGGATCGAATTATTTGATCACTTTCAATTCTGCAGATTTTGAAATAACAACAGCAAGCCTAACTGTATCGGCAAACCCTGGATTATCCAAGATTTATGGAAATTCAGATCCTGTCTTTACTTATGTTGCTAGCGGTTTCCAGAACGGGGATACACAGGCGATTCTTACAGGTGGTTTATCCAGAACTGCAGGGGAGAATGTGGGAACCTATGCGATCAACCTAGGCAACTTGAGTGCCGGAGCTAACTATACGATCAGCTTTACCGGAGCTGACTTTGAGATCACAGCGAGAACGCTGAATATCAATGCCAATCCGAACCAGGCGAAAGTGTATGGTTCAGCCGATCCGGTATTTGCCTTTACCGCTTCCAACTTTGGAAACGGGGACAATACCTCCGTATTAACCGGAGCGCTTTCCAGAATTCCGGGTGAAAATGTGGGAATGTATGCAATCACATTGGGTACGCTGGATGCGGGAGCCAATTATATGATCAACTTTACTTCTGCAGAATTTGAGATTGCAACGAAAGTGTTGGATGTGACAGCTGATGCAGGTCAAAGCAAAGTCTTTAGTGCTGCTGATCCAATATTGACCTATCAGGTGACAGGCTTTGAAAATGGAGACGATGGAAGTATCCTCACAGGAACCTTGGCAAGGACAGTCGGAGAGAATGTGGGAAGCTACGCTATCAACTTGGGTACATTGGATGCAGGAAGCAATTATGCGATCAACTATACGGGAGCAAGCTTCGCAATTACCAAAGCAACTATAACAGGAATCACTTTCGCAGATGACAGCTTCGTTTTCGACGGCACTGCCAAGTCTCTGGCCATTTCCGGCACACTACCAACTGGAACAACTGTAGCTTATACCAACAACAGCAGAATAAATGTAGGGTTGCAGGAAGTTACGGCGACGGTTTCCGGGTTGAACTATACTACATTGGTATTGAAGGCAGACTTGACGGTTACTCCAGCTACAGTGACGGGAATTACCTTCGATGATGAAAGCTTTGTTTATGACGGTACAGCCAAGTCATTGGTGATTGCCGGAACTTTGCCTTCAGGCACTTCAGTAGCTTATACCAATAATTCCAGAACAGAAGTTGGAACTCAAGAAGTGACAGCGACAATCTCTGGATTGAATTATAACACGTTAGTATTGAAGGCAGATCTTACTGTACTTCCGTCTGATATTGCAGGACTGGCTTTTGAAGATGGATCTTTTGAATACGATGGCACAGCCAAATCGCTTGCGATTACTGGTGCACTTCCAGCCGGTACTTCAGTCAACTATGCCAATAACAGTAGAACCGAAGTTGGAACTCAGGTGGTAACTGCCACAATCAGCGGATCCAACTTCACTGAAATTACCCTGACTGCTGAACTGAGCATCACGCCGGCCAGCTTGATGATAATGGCAGATGAGGGTCAAGGCAAAGAATTCGGATCTGTTGATCCCGAATTGACCTTTAAGGCCTCAGGATTTAAGGGGGCTGATACCGATGCGATTTTGAGCGGAGCCTTATCCAGAGAACCAGGGGAAGAGGTAGGCAGCTATGACATTACGCTTGGTAGTTTGAGCTCCGGAAGCAATTATACCATTGACTTCATAGGTGCAAAATTCATGATTTTTGAATTGGCAAATGTAGATACCGATGGAGATGGGGTTCCTGATTTAGTAGAGGAAGACCAGGGTACAGATTCTAACGACCCTAGTGACTACCTTGACAGCGATGGAGATGATGTTCCGGACTATGTAGAAGGTGTCCAAGGAACCGATCCAGCTGATGAAGGAGATTATGTGGATACAGATGGAGACGATGTGCCAGACTACGTAGAAGAGCAGCAGGGTACAGATTCGAATGATGAAACAGATTTCCTTGATGAAGATGAAGACGGTATTCCTGATTATGTACAGGCCAGATCAGTTACTGATTTCGTAACGGAAAGCCTGGAAGCACTTTGGGGTACCGAAGCAGAAGATCTGAAAGTACCGATGGAAGTAGTATTGGTTACAGCACAAGGTGAATTTATCAATGTGCCTGTTACATGGGATCTTACAGGTTACGATCCATTAATGTCAGGTGTGACACACTATAGTGGTACGGTAGAACTTCCTGAAGGATTATTCAATCCGGATGAGCTTCAGCCAATGCTGGAAATCACGGTATTGGCCAAGCCGGCACCTCAGGATGTAACTTTAAGTGCAAATAGTTTCATAGGAATTCCTGATCTGTACTTCCAGGAAATTGGAACCTTCACGGTGATTGATCCTACTGATAACATTCATATGTTCAGTCTTCCGGCAGGAGTTCAGGACAATGATTTCTTTGAAGTTCTCGATGGTATACTGTTCTGGAGTAGTGCTGAGCAAGCAGGAGGAAGAACCGAATTCACCATCCTGCTTCAGGTGACTGACAGAGCAGGAAATGTACTTGAGAAGAGCTTCCAGATTACCAGACTAAGAACTCCGCTTAGCGAATTGGATGTGCCAAACACCTTCACGCCGAATGGAGATGGTGTTAACGATACATGGGGTGTACAGGCGTTACGCTACTATACAGGTGTACGAATATCTATTCTGAGTGTGGGAGGAGATCGAGTCTTCTATACAGAGAATCCTGATGTACAGTGGGATGGCATATTCAATGGCAAAGAAATGCCAGTCGGAGCTTACCTATATGTGATCGAAGTAGGTGAAACGGGTGAAATACGAAGAGGTATGCTGAATCTGCTTAGGCAATAGCATTGACTCAAAGTAAGAACCTTGGTTCAAGCACTAGTAATAAAATAAAGATTAGAAATAAAAGGAGGCGTTGGAAGACGCCTCCACCCAAGTAATTTTTAAAAGGAAATACCATGAAGGAATTAAAATACATCGCAGCGGCATTTTTTCTGATGACAGTAGGACTGTCTGAGGTTCAGGCCCAGTCCCGGAAATATGTTTCGAGCTTCAATTTATTCCAGAGTTATTACAATCCGGGATTGACGGGCTATGAAGGCTCGACGGTAAGAGGCTTTGTGAGAAATCAGTGGTCAGGGGTCGAAGGAGCCCCGAAAACTTATTTTTTCAGCACCGAGTTGGACTTTGGGGAATTGGCAGGTGAGGAGGATCCAGCTTTGATGGGGAAAAATGCAGTTTCTGTAAATTTACTTTATGACACCTATGGTGCTTTTAGGGAAACCGAATTAACGCTGGGCTATGCGAGTAGAATAAGACTTTCGGAGACCCACAATTTGAGACTGGGGGCAGGGTTGAATTATCAAAGTGTACGGTTGGATGGAAATGCGCTTACCACAGAGGAGCAGAATGACGCGACACTTGGTCAGTATGTTGGCCAGTTTTCGAATATGAACGTGATTGACTTCAATCTGGGTATTGCATTGACACATGCTAATTATTATCTGTCCTACGGAATTCGACGTGTGAATGGAGGTAAGATTACCTCTGGGGATGAATTTATGGATGCCTATCCGGCAAGTTCAATTTTCCAGGCTGGCTATCGTAGTGCGGTGAGTGATAATCTAGCTGTGATTGTAAACGGAATGTACAGTATCCAGAAGAATCAGGATGACAATATCGAATTTAACTTTAAAGCCCTAATGATGGATAGGCTCTGGTTAGGGCTTGGTCATAGAATAGACTATGCAACAAACGCCCAGTTGGGAGTAGTGACAAACAGACTCCGAATTGGCTATGTATATGAATTTCCAAATGCCAACAGCTATAACCTTCCTGGTAATACCCATGAGTTCACTGCTATTTTCAACCTGTTCAGGGACAATGTTAGGACAGATTCTCAGCAGGTGGTGATGTGGTAAATTCAGAGTAGCATACAATTCATTCCTTTTAAGATGTAAGGGTAGGAGAGCATTGCTTATGAAGCAGAACCAATTGATGAGACTCCCCTTTAAGCATTTATAGCTTTTCAGCAGATAGCAATCATTTGTAAGAAAAACAGTGAAAATTGAATTCTAAGTTGTAGTTATTAATAAGTATTATGGATACCCGCAAAGATGCCAGTCACCTTAGATTCTTTGCATATCTGGTAGGAAGTCCGATGACCGATGAAAGAAGCGGCCTCAATTCTTAAGTTTAAGATATCCTTTTTTTCTTTTGACTCCATACTGGCCCAAAAGCGGATATACATAATAAGTATATTGAGACAGTGTTAGTTGATGGGAAAGATGAAATATCATTCATGAAATCCATGTTTTTTTAATGGTAGTTGTTAAACGGAATGTTTTTCAAAGTTTGCATTAGATTTTTCTTAAAGAATGTCCCTAACTCTCTTTCATCTACCGAAAACCCGTAGCATAATGTCTTGAAGTTTGGTTTCAATCAAAAATGCAAGACCATGAGACATGAGCTAAGCTTTGATAGATTTTGCAACCAAGTATATACGATGTTTCTACGGTGTTCCTATGATGCTCCTACGATGCTTGGCCGATCGGACATCGAAGTTGGATCGGAAATGCAATGGGGAAAGTAGGCAGGAGTACTGTAGAGCCTGAAGTAAATTAGTGATAGAGCTTCCCCTTGGAATTCGCTTATTTCAGACGGATCTAACAATCAGCTTTTACTGAAAACATCAGGTATACTACCAATCTTGACAGCGTGCAGGAATCCATGCTGATCCTACCCAAGCCAATCGAGCCTATTCCTATCAACAAAGCGATGATGCGCCCTTGACGAAATCCGATGAGTTGGGATGAGGGGAAGATATGTGTGGATGAAGCTATTCGCAGCAGACTCAATGGTGATTCCTGTGGATATCAGAGTAGGGTAAGGCGTAGAAAAGTCTATAAGCTAGTGCCAGATAGCAGATGTGGCGTTTTCCATCCAGTCAGAGCGAGTACTTTGAATACACCAAGGGGGCAAAAACTTATTGCACAATTTTCAACTTACTGTTTTAGGATACACGGGAGAATTTTGGGTCACCTGTATGCTATCCTGATTAAATAAGGCAAATGCCTTATTTGACCTAAGACTCGCTCCCTACAAATTTGTGTAACTAATCTTTAAAATCATGAAAAGTTTACTACTCGTATTTCTCCTCCTGTTTGTGGAGTTTGGGCCAAACTCTATCCTGTCAGAAAAAGACATCAAAGTCACCAGTTTTGAAAAAAAGAACCAAGGTTCCAAAGCTCCAAAAAAAGTCTTTATCCGTAGCTTCAACGCACTTTTTGAAGTATTTGAAGAGGCCTCTGCTTCAACTTCGGGTTCCAAAAATGAGCGCGCAAACCGTACTACTTTTACGTCTGGTACATCTACAAGTATGGGCGTTCAGATTTCTGGGGTGGACGTTGATGATTTCCAAAAAATGATCGATGACGCTTACGCTTCATTCGTGGAGCAACTGAAAAGCCAAGGTTATGAAATTATGTCTGCTGATGAAGCAAGCAAAAATGAGTATTTTGAAGGATGGACTAAAGTCAAAGGAGGAGCTTCATCGGATGCCCAAGCTCCAGGCTATGTTATGGTCACCCCAACTGGATTTGATTATTTGGTGAAAACAATAACCAATAGCGGGAAACAGAAATCCGGTGGAAGCTTTTTAGATCCAACACCTAAATTATCCAAATCACTGGGTGAGGTTTTCGTGGCAGAAGTAAATTTCGTTTTTCCTTTTGTCACCTTGGATGCTGATGCTTCTAATTTCACCAACTCCACTTCCGTAAAAGCCAAAATTGATTATAGAATAGATCCGATGGTCGATCCAAGTGAGAACAAAAAGTCACTTGTGGGCAGTGGCCCGAATTTACTTACACAGGTACGATTTGTTTCCGGACTGGATATCGGCAATAACCCACTTTTTCATGCCAAGGTAGAACCGAAAAAAGCCGTTTCTTTTGAAGGTGTCTTCAAGGACAAAAAGATCACAGAAACTACCCAAGCACAATCGGATATGTTTTCAAAAACTGGCTATTCGCAATTGGTAATGACTTCCGGAGACCAAAAAACAGTGGCTTCCCATCATGCAGATTGTGATCACGATGCCTATTTCAATGCTGCATCCGGCGCGATGAATGATCTTATCGATACCGGAATATCCAACTTTGTAGAGATGACAAAGCCGTAAAATCGCTTTCAGAAGCATAAGTTTAATGTTCAGAAGGCCTTGCGAAGCGAGGCCTTTTTTTTCCTGTATAACTTAAATTCTCCACTAGCTTCGACCCATAATTCCGATATCAGGCTTTCTTAAAACCTGATTAGGATAAAAGTAGACTTCAATCTATGAACTCCGGATTTTTGAAGTATAAGTTCTGGTGCGACTTGCCTGGGAAGGAGTGGAGATCAAGGAAGTGCCAGTGCAGGTGTATTATCCTGAAGATCGTGTGAGTCATTTTAGACCGTTTCATGATTTTGCAAGAATTAGTGTTTTGAATACGGTTTTCTTTTTCCTGACGCTAGGATATTTTGCGCCCAAGAGACTGTTTTTTGTGAAGGGTGACATCAATATTTTCACTCAGATAAAAAGAGAGTTTATGCGTCACCAAGACGATCCAATTCACATGGCCGGTTCGGTCGGCTTAGGGTTGTTTTTTGGTGTCTTTCCAATTTGGGAATTTCAGATGATTGTGGCATTTTTCGTTGCCAGTTTATTGAAGCTGAACCGTGTCATTGTTCTTACTTTTTCTAATATTAGTATAGCGCCATTTATTCCAGTAATAATTGTGTCCAGTTATTATGTTGGTAGTTTTTTCGTGAAAGAGAAAGTGCTGATACCAGACTTTTCTGAAATCACATTGGACACGATTTGCTTGCAACTTTATCAATACATGGACAGGGCAGCGATTTTTTCCTGTGTGCTCGGTGTGCTGGGATTTGGCTTTGAATACATGCTGATGAAAATTAAAGAGAAGTAAATCTTATCTAAAATAAGAATACTGTGTCGTGTAGAATATTGAAAAACTGATAATTGATTTTTTGAATCAATAACTTATTGAGATAATATAAATCACGAGATGCTTTTTATTGCTCATTTAAAGTAAATCAAATTGATCTTTGGAATGATGATGATTGTATTCCTGCTAATGTCAATGGGAGTTATTTATCGGGATGCTAATGGTTTTCGGAGTTGTTTGTTGCTACCGCAAAGGAAATCAAGTAAGTCCCTGAATGGGTGTCAGAGCTAACCGCAAATGTTGTTGAAAGGACATGCTAGTTAAAAGAACTAAAGGCTAAAAAATAGAAAAGCCTGTAAATCTACTGATTTACAGGCTTTTGATTTCCCTTGAAACAGGTTTCGTCGGGGTGGCAGGATTCGAACCTACGACCTCCTCGTCCCAAACGAGGCGCGATACCGGGCTACGCTACACCCCGAACTTTCAATTATTGACTCAAGACTTGCTCTTGAATCGGATGCAAATGTAGTAAAATATTCTTCTGACCAATGCTTTTTTTGCAACGAAATCGAAAAAAAGTTAGAATATTTTGATGTTATTTTTCCTGGAATTCGAAGCCCCTTGAAAATGAGCATGATAGGTTTAATCCTCGGTTGCTAATTCCATTTGCAAAGTGGGATTGTCAGGATTTGAATTATCTATGTCGAGTTTGTAGGTGTAATAGCCTTTAGAAAGTGGAGTCTCACCTACGTAATCGAATGGCTGAATTCTTAATTCCTTCCCATTAGCTAGTAAGCTTACGAAACCGTAGCGATAAGCTGATTCAAATTCCTTGAAATCCGATCTGGCTCCAGCCGAAATATTTCCAAATTCTACAGGCGTAGATCCAGAGCTTATCCTGATATCCTTAAAATCTACTGAGGAAGAATTTTCAACGCGAATCAAAATGCCTTCAGGATCTGGATCGTCGGTGCAGGCTGTGATTAAAAATAGTGTCAAAAAGAGAGTAAAGAAATTTTTCATAACAACAGTTTGCTCCAATACGTGTCAATGGCACGCTACGCTACTTTTTATATGCTTGATTTTTATCTAAAACTCCTGCTCACCAAACTCACTCTTGATGAATTTGGAGTTGTTTTTCAGCTTGTTGAACGTGTAGCTGATATTGAGCTGTATTATATCGACCTCATAGACATAATTTGTCGTGGTGTAAAATTCACCCTCTCGCCAGGTAGTGATTCGTTGCTCGTTTGAAGATAGAAGTCCCATGTCTATATTCTGCCACTGCATAGTTGCGCTTAATCTACCATCCAAGAAGGTTTTTTTGATATTCAAGTTTGGTGAAAGAAAGCGTGAATCTTCTCCTTGCGCTGTGTTGGTAGGGGAAAGGTAATTCACCGCCAACTGAGCTTCCCAGTTCTTTCCGAAGCTGAAACTTGTATTTGCATTGATTGAATAAATCCAGCTTTCGGTATTAATAGGTTGGTTGTCAAATTCTCCTTTAATGGAATAGTGATACACATTTGCGCCAGCAAAAATCTGCCACCAATCGGTAGGGTTCAGCTCCAAACCTGCTTCCAAACCGATTGATTTTCCAGTTCCCACATTAGAGTAAATTCTATTTAAGATGGTGTCATTAAATACTGTATTGACGCGGTTTACCAGGTTTTGTACATTCCTGAAATAGGAAGTAGCTGTAAATGAATTGTCTCCAAAGTTTTTAACCACGCCCAATTCCACTAAGTCAACAAACTCAGGCAAAAGCGTAGGATCACCTTGCTCCAACGTTTCGGAGTGCTCTCTCTCCGGGAATGGATTCATCTTGAAAGTAGTCGTTCTTTCTACTCGCTTGGAATAGGATGTTTTGATTTGTAGCTCATCATTTATGGAGTATTGCAAACTTGCCGAAGGATACAATTTGACGAAGTCATACAAGTAAGTTGTATCAACTGTCCCAGCTTTGTCAGTCAAGTCCAGCGTCCTATCCATAATCTCTAGCCTGGCGCCAGCCGAATAGCTCCATTTTCCTTTAGTGCCTGTTAATTGCCCATAAGCGGAATGCAGAATTCTATTCAAATCAACCGTACTCGAAAACTCAGGAACCAGTTCAAATTCACCCGTTTCATTGTTTTTTCGCTCGTAGACAAAGTCTCCGGTGTGATTGAGAAGTCTGTATTGATAGCCGAATTCCATGATTCCAAAAGGTTTTGGAGCGGATTTGTAGTCCACTTGTAATCTCGTACCGTGAAGTGGATTGTCATTGGTGTTGTACTCGTCCTGGTAAATGATGCTGGTATCGGGGTAGCCTAAATTCCTGTTGGTAGTTGGTCCACCTAGCATGGTGTATTCGTATAGAAAAGAACCTGAGATCTGAGATTTATTTTGAAAGCTATGTTTGTAATCCAAACTTCCCAACACGAAATCCCCGCGACGAATCCTCAGGTTTTCATTGTAATACTGCATCGTATAAAGTCGCTCTCCATTTACTTCTGCATGATTGTCGTAATAAAGTATGTCAGCAGTTCGGTCAGCGGTCTTTTTGCCTGCATAAAATCCCAGACTAAAATCATTCAATTCATTAGGTGTAAATCCCAGCGTGAATCTTCCAGAGTAGGTTTTGGCATCGGTGCTTCTTTCTCCATCTGAAGGGAAATAGGTAGTAGTATCTCCACTGATGGTATAGACATTACCTTCACGTCTTCCATTGATGTCATTTCTCAGGTAACTTCCTCCAAGAGAAAGATCCCATTTCCCTTTTTTGTGGTTGACGGTGAAGTCAGCGCCATAACGCTGTGGCTTGTCTTTGTTATCGTAAGGTTCTATGCTCGGCATTCCGATTTTCGCATTCACTTGCACAAATGTGCCATCAGTCACGCCTTTCTTTGTGATGATGTTGATAATGCCAGCCTTTCCTTCAGGATCGTATTTGGCAGAAGGTGAAGTGACCAATTCTATGCTTTCTACGGCATTTGCCGATAGCTGAGAAAGTAAGGCTTCAGGACTAGATTGGGTCGGCTTGCCATTTACCATGACCACAAAGCCTGTTGTTCCTCTGACAGATAATTCACCCTGGGCATTGATGCTTACTGAAGGAAGATTACGAAGCACATCGGTGGCTGTTCCTCCTTGGCTTGTCAGGAAATTTTCAGAAGTATAAACCTGGCGATCTACCTGATTCATGGTGGTGAATTTCTTCCCCGAGACTTCCACTTCTGCGAGTAACTTCTGATCGGGACTTAGGAAGATTGTGCCTAAATTCTGTACTTGATTTTTCATAACAGTGATTTCTGGAATGACCTTCGTCTCATATCCTAGAAATTGAGCAAGTAGATAGTAATCTCCTGATTTTAAGTTGTCTAAAGAGAAAACACCGTCCTGCTCAGTTACCACCCCGGCAACTAGGGAGCTATCTTTGGTTTGGTAAATAGCAACACTTGCGTATTCCAGTGGATTGTTTTCGGATTGGTCGATTAGCTTTCCTTTTACTCCAGTTTGAGAAAAAGCAGTTCCGGTAAAAAAAGTAAGTAAAAACAGAGGTATTAATCTATTCATTTGAGGTTTATTAATTAACCACAAATAACTAGTGCTTCTGTACTATTTTACGGTAGAAAAATACTGATAATGGTATAATTAAACTTTTATTTTGGATCTGTATTCTAATGGAGTGAGATTAGTCTGCTGTTTGAAGAATTTGACAAAGTTTGAAGAATCTGTAAAATTCAGCGCATAAGCGATCTCAGAGACTTGATTATTGGTATGTGTAAGGGAATTTTTTGCCTCCATCAGCATCCGCTCTTTGATTACTTCCCGTGCATTCGTGTTCAGTGTAGTCTTGCAAATAGTATTTAGTTTTCTAACCGATATCTTCATTAGATCTGCATATTCCTGCACATTTTGTATTTCGGCAAAATGCTTATTGATCAGCCTTTTGTAGTTGGCCAATTGATCAATCACAGTTGTGTCAAGCTGGGTGGAGGAAGATTGAAGTGTTAGCGTAGTCAATATCAGAAGGTTAAGGTGTGCAGCAATTAGGTCCAATGAACTACCATTTTTGTATTCCCTGTGAAAAGTTTCTAAAAGTGGAAAGATCTGTGTCTCATTCTTTCCTATTTCAAAAGTCTTGGTCAGTTGGAAAAGGCTGTTGAATGCATTCGGGTACTGGGAAAGCACCTCTTCTTTAAAAAGAATAACATAGCCGTCTGGGATTTTGCTGAAATCCCAACAATGGACTTCACTCAGTCCTAGGTAATACCCAGTATTTGGAACTACATCAAACTTTTCAGCTCCAATAGTATGAGTACCTGCGCCTTTTGATAGATAAATCAACTCGTGATAGCCCGCGTGTCTGTGAGGAACAGTAGGTTTGATTACCGGTTTCATTCGTGAGACTTTCAATAGAATATCACTTTCTAATTTTGACTTCAATCCGATAGTGTCGTGTTTCTGCATTTCAGGGTTGTTTTTCAATTACCAAACATTGCCAAAAAGTTAAGGATTTGAGTAGCCGTTTACATAATTGGTTAACTGATTTGGTTCCCTGTTCCTTTTTCTAGTTTTTTTATAAAATGAATAAACTTTACAAAAAATAATAAGGAAGTTTTTTTTTGTCTATCCGTTTAGAGGAGTTCGTGTTTATGCGGTATATAGCAAGTAGGTGCGGTTAAATAGCCATGTTAGTCGGAAAATTCCAATGACTGAAAGACGTTGAAATCATTTTTGGATTCAATCTGAATAGGGAGATCAGCAGGTTTGGGAAGAAATAATTTTGTTATTTTAGAATCGGAAGTAGAAAGCTGATTGATTGATGGCTTCAACTTCTTTTTTTAAAATTGAAATACATCAAAAAAGTAAATTCTATCTAATGAGTTTTCAAATCAAAAATTCCGGTGAAGCCTACGACGTCATTATTGTGGGTTCTGGAGCTGGAGGTGGAATGGCCTCCAAAATTCTATCTGAAGCAGGTCTATCAGTAGCAGTAGTAGAGGCAGGTGGTGATTTTGATCCAGCTAAAGAGGAAGATCGTACTCAACTAAGGCCACCATGGGAATCGCCCAGACGAGGCGCAGGAACTAGAATTCGTCCTTTTGGCGATTTTGATGCAGCTATCGGTGGTTGGGATATCGATGGAGAGCCTTACACTAAAAAGAATGGAACTGAATTCGATTGGTTTAGATCCAGAATGGTGGGTGGTAGAACAAACCACTGGGGTAGAATTTCACTTCGTTTTGGTCCGAATGATTTTAAGCGTGCAAGTATTGATGGACTAGGTCACAACTGGCCAATTGGCTACGATGATTTGAAACCATATTATGACAAGGTTGATAAACTAATCGGTGTATTTGGTACCAAAGAGGGGATTTATAATGAGCCAGATGGCTTTTTCCTTCCTCCTCCCAAACCAAGACTTCATGAGCTTTATATGAAAAAGGGAGCAGACAAAGTTGGGATTCCTATGATCCCTTCCCGTCTATCCATGCTTACGCGCCCTATCAGTAAGGAAAGGGGAGTTTGCTTTTTCTGTAGCCAATGTAACAGAGCTTGCCAGGTTCATGCAGATTTCTCTGCTGGAACAGTTCTAGTGCACCCTGCTATGAAAAAGGGCAAAGTGGATCTTTACACTCACTCGATGGTTAGAAAAGTAACTACAGACGAAAGCGGAAAAGCTACTGGAGTTTCTTTTGTAAGTAAAGAGGACATGAAGGAATATAAGCTGAAATCACGCGTAGTAGTACTTGGAGCTTCTGCTTGCGAGTCAGCGAGAATTATGATGAATTCCAAGTCCAAATCGCATCCTGATGGGATCGGAAATAGCTCTGGAATGGTAGGTAGATACCTGCATGATTCCACTGGAACTGACCGAATGGCGATTGTACCGAGTTTGATGGATCGTCAGAGATATAATGAAGACGGTGTAGGTGGATTACATATGTACACACCTTGGTGGGGTGATAATAAGAAACTGAACTTTGCCAGAGGATACCATATCGAATATTGGGGTGGAATGGGCCAGCCAGCCTACGGAACCGGTGGAAGTATGGATTCGATGAGAAAATACATCAAGGACGAATTTGGTGAACCAAGTCCGAACGGTGGTTACGGTGTAGGATTGAAAAAAGACATCAGAAAAATCTACGGTTCTACGATGGGAATGTCAGGTAGAGGGGAAAGTGTCCCTATGTATGATAACTACTGTGAGATAGATCCAAACACAGTAGATAAGTACGGGATTCCTGTACTAAGATTTAATTACAATTGGACAGATCAGGAAGTCAATCAGGCGAAACATATGCATGATACCTTCGAGGAAATCTTGACTGAAGCAGGCGGGATTTTATTGGGATCTAAACCAGGTCCTGAGTCAAAATATGGTTTGCTAGCACCAGGAAGGATTATTCACGAAGTGGGAACTACACGTATGGGAGATGATGCTGCTACTTCCGTATTGAATTCCAATTGCCAAGCGCATGATTGTGACAACTTATTCGTAGTAGATGCAGGACCATTTGTGTCTCAGGCGGATAAAAACCCAACATGGACTATATTGGCCCTTGCTTGGAGAACTTCCGATTACATTGTTTCTGAATTGAAAAAGAAAAACATCTAAACCATGAATAGAAGAGAAAATCTCAAATTGCTCTTTACTGGCTCTGTCGGTACAGGTTTATTATTGACAGGTTGTTCACCTGAGGAGCAAGCGATTCCAGATAAGGCATTATTAGCTGGAGGGACTATAGGAGGAAGAACTGCTGAAGAAAAGCAACGCGATCAAGAGTTACTATCTGAAACTTTTTTCACGGAAGATGAACGCAAGAAACTCAGTACTCTTGTAGATATCATTATGCCAAAGGATGATGAATCACCTGCTGCTACAGAAGTAGGAGTAGTTGATTTCATGGAGTTTATGATGAAAGATCAGCCAGGTAATCAGACTCGTATGCGAGGTGGATTGATGTGGCTGGACTTTGAAGCTGATGAGAAATTTGGTAAGTCATTCAATGAGCTAAGCGAGTCAGAAGTAATCACAATTGTCGATGAAGTAGCTTGGCCAGACAAAGCTGCGCCGGAATACGATGGAGCTGTACGCTGGTTCAATATGCTTCGAAATCTTACTTGTTCTGGATATTTCTCTACCCCTGAGGGTTGGAAATACATGGGTTATGTAGGAAATACTCCGAATGCGTGGGACGGCGTTCCTCAGGAAGTAATGGATAAGCATGGCGTGAAACTGGAAGAAAAATACATCCCGCAATACCTCAAAATGGAAGATCGCGGAACTGTGATCGAGTGGGATGATGAGGCGAATATTATAGGGTAGCCTAACTGTCTTTAAGACTAATTATATGGAAAACCAATGGATGAAAATTCATTGGTTTTTTCTTTTCCAGTTGAGGTAAATAGGAAGCTTTTTTAACGCATCGATTTTGAGAGAATTTATAGAATCTCTGTTTTTTTAATATTTTTTAGAATATTATGGGGTCATTTGGGGTAAATACTTCCTCTTAATTTCAGGAAGGATAAGGAATACCAATTTTAAATGAGCAATAACCCAAAAATTAAGCCTGATTCCATTTTTATTCCCATTAAGCATCTAGAGACCATACGGATTTTTGAGAGAAAAACCGATGGTGAGATCTGGAATGCATTTAATAGAGGTGATGAAATGGCTTTTAATTTTATTTATAGAACCTACATACAGGATCTTTACCAGTATGGAGGCCAGTTTACCAGCGATTCTGATGTAGTCAAGGACTGTATTCAAAATCTTTTTATCTACCTCAGAAAGAAGAGAGGGGAGCTAAACGAGGTGACTAATATAAAAGGATATCTATTCCGTTCTATACAGCGGGAGATACTCAGAAAGTTAAAAAATGACTTGAGACCTAAAGGATTTGACGAGGAGTATTTGGAGAATAGTTTCCAGATAGAAGTATCTGTAGAAACAAGCATGATCAGAAATGAAGCTGCGCAAGAGCAAAAGGAAAAGCTTCAGAAAGGCCTCAACAAATTGACTTCAAAGCAAAGAAAGGCGCTTTTACTGTTTTATGAGGATGAGCTCAGCTATAAAGAAATCGCATCAATCATGAATTTCAGCGAAGTCAAATCAGCCAGAAAGCTCATCTACAGAGCATTGGCGTCATTGAAAGAAATAATCAAACCAACGAGTTTTTAAAAGAATGTCTAGAAGCAACATATATAAGAAGTTTGTTGACTACGGGTTCCAGGATTTTGTGGCGGACGAATATTTCGTGGAGTGGGTGAAATCACCTGATGAAAATACGATTCATTTTTGGGACAAGTGGTTAGATGCCAATCCTCAAAAAAGAGAAATGGTCAAAGAAGCAGCGGAATTCATTCGTTCGGTTCATTATCAAAAGCAAATGGACTTTACCAATGAAGATTATATAGAAATATATGAGAGTATTATCAAGATGGAATTAGGTGCAAAAGACCAGGAGTTACCTAATCCTAAACAGGGGAAGTGGTACTCTTTTTTTTCAGTACGCCGGGTGGCGGCCATTTTCTTAGTTTGTTTTTTTTCATGGGTTATTTATGAAGCTTCAGATTATTCTCAGCATTCAGCTCTGCAGACAGAATGGATCACTAAGAAAGTAGCAAGTGGTAAAAAAACGCTTGTCGGGCTTTCAGACGGAACAAAAATTTACTTGAACTCAAATTCAGAAATCAAGTACCCTGCTTCATTTTCTGATACGTTACGAACAATTTATTTGACAGGTGAGGCATTTTTTGAAGTGGAAAAGGAGGATCGTCCTTTCATTGTCGAGCTTGGTAACGCCAAAGTTGAGGTACTTGGAACAAGTTTTAATGTCAACCATTCTCAAGAAGATCATCTCTCAGTGGCACTGGTCAGTGGCAAAGTAAAGGTCAATGATACTGTAGGGAACCAAGTAATGCTTGCACCCTCCGAAATGCTAGTAATGGACGAAAAAGGTGAGTTTTTCAAATCTCCATTTGATTCATTGGAGATTACCGGCTGGAAGGATAATAACTTAATTTTTAGAAGCAGTGATTTTCCTACGGTGAAAAGAAAGCTGGAAAGCTGGTATGGAATAGAGATCTCCGTTCATGGTGAATTCAGAAACGGCTGGTCGTATACCGGTGAATATCATGACGAAAACTTGCATAATGTGCTAAAAGGAATTCAACTGACTTCTAATATAAAGTTCAAAATAGAAGGAAAGAAAGTCGATATATATAACTAACCCAAAACCAAAAAAGTACATGGCACATTCAAATGGACCCTAAAAAAAAGGCAGTAGAGACTCTGGGGAGAATTTCTAACTGCCTTCATTCAGATTGCCTGTAGTAGCGCTAACCATTTCAGGCAAAAGCTCAAGCGATTAATAACTTAAACCAATAACAATAATATGGAAAATAATATACGGGGACAACTCATTATGATTTCTAAAAGGATACTTTATGGATTCCTTTTTCAATTGATTTTTTGTACGGTCTTGCTCGCTAATACCGGAAATGCCCAGCGAAAGAATATTGAAAAAGTGCAAGTGGAGGTAGGTGTACAGAATACATCCTTGGAAACTCTCTTCAAAAAAATTGAAAAACAGTCAGGTTTTGTATTTACATACAATTCTTCCATGATTGATATTGACCAGAAGGTATCAATAGCTGATTCTCGTCGAAGTGTCTATAAAATTCTGGAGGAATTGGCAAGGCAGACTGATTTAAGTTTTGTTCAGGTCAATGACAATATTCATGTACGGAAAAACTCTAATGGGAACAGGAAAAATGTCTCAATTAGGGATGCTGAGAGGATGGTGATCACAGGAACAGTGCGTGATGCTTCGGCAATACCGCTACCTGGAGTTACGGTTTTGGTGGAAGGAACTACCAACGGGACAGTCACTGACATAGATGGGAAGTACGAAATCAATACTGAGGAAGGTAATACACTGGTTTTTTCATTTATTGGATATGAGACTGTAAGAATTCTTGTCAGTGCACAGACCATCGTAGATATCACCATGGATGAGGATGCACAGGCTCTCGAAGAAGTAGTTGTGGTAGGTTTTGGTGAGAAAAAGAAGAAGGATATAACTGGATCCATTGGTATAGTAGAATCCAAAGCTATAGAACGAGTACCATTTACCTCACCACAGTTTGCCCTGCAAGGAAATACCCCTGGAGTAAGGGTGGTAAATACTAGCGGTAATCCTTCCGATGCTCCGCTGGTATTTATAAGAGGAATTGGTACTTGGAATGGTGCTTCTCAGCCACTCTATGTTGTCGATGGCCAGATCTTATCCACTCCTACAGCGGGAAATATGGATTTAATTGGTTCAATCAATCCTTTTTCCATGATCAATCCCCAGGACATAGAAAGCATTTCAGTATTGAAAGATGCTTCAGCATCGGCTATCTATGGAAGTAGAGCAGCAAATGGAGTAGTGTTGATTACCACAAAAAAGGGTAGAAAAGGGAAGAGTGTGGTCGAGTTTGATGCGGTGACTACAGTGCAGAATGTCCCGGAATTTGATGTTTTGAGTTCAGAGCAATTGATTCCATTTTATAGAAGGATGTTCAATGCAAACTCCAATCCTGATCTGACCCTCGAAAATAACCTCTATGGCAGAAATGAATCCAATCCTAACAATCAGCGGAATGGTTTTCATCCGCAGTTGGATCCGATGAGTCAATTTTATATTGGGGAATCACCTGGGGATTACAATTGGCAGCGTCAGATTCGGCGGAAAAATGCCTTAAATCAACTTTACAATATGAGAATCTCAGGAGCCAACGAGGACACCGATTACATGGTAGGTATTGGCTACAATAGCCAGCAAAGTGTACTGAAAGGAAATGATTTTGATCGATTTAACCTGACATTTAATATTAATTCCAAGATAGGGAATTATATAAATGTTGGTCTGACCTATCGAGGATCATATCAAACTTCACAAGCAAACAGTGGTGGGAGTGACCTCACTGATGCGGCAAATTTTTTACCGTGGCAGCCCATTTACGACGCAAATGATGAATATGGTTATGCAAGACCTGTAGATCCATATCCAGATGGAGGCGATACTTGGAGTCCGGTGAGACTTTTTGGTGCTGGTACTGGAAACAACTTTCCAGCATTGATTGAAATTGAGCAAAAGGAATTTGAATTATTAAGAAATCTTGCACAAGGATATGTAGAGATTCTTCCTTTTGAAGGATTGGTGTTGCGTGGTGGGCTAAGTCTTGATTTGACAGATCAGAATAGAACGGCCTTTGTTCCAGTTGATGCGGAGTATTATCAAATTAATGGATCGGATCCTAGCGAAATTGGAAATGGTGCGTCATATGCCACTTTAGGCTATAGAATGAACCGTTTCTTTAATTTCCAGGGCGATTTTACTGCTACTTACCGAAAGGCATTTGGGAAGCATAATATTGATTTGCTGGCAGGGATACAAGAGCAGTTTATCAAGCAATTCAACAAAGATCTAAGTACCACTAACGTTGGTACAGATGATTTTTACCGTGCTGGTATTGCTAATGAGCAACAGTATGTAACAGGGTTTGCCGGTAGAAATAATGAACGGTTTTGGTACGGCTATGTGGGTAGAGCAGGGTACAATTATGACAGTAAGTATTACTTAGATTTATCTTTTAGAAGAGATGGAAGTTCTGGCTTTCCAGATGACGATGATTTGAGATGGGGTAATTTTTATGCGGTGTCTGGGGCATGGAGAATCAGCTCAGAGGATTTCATGAATAATGTGACCTGGATAAATGATCTGAAGTTTAAAGCAGGATGGGGACAGGCAGGTAATGATGAAGCTGTAGTGGGACAATTTGCTTATCTCTCGACAGTGGCCAATCAAGGATCCTATACGTTGGGTAAAGACCCTTCCAATATTTACGGGAATTACAATACAGGAAGAACTGTACCGGGATTCCCAAACAGAAACTTCACCTGGGAAGTTGTTACTACGACCAATATAGGTTTTGAAGGCTTGTTTTTGAATAATAAAGTCAATGCTACGGTAGAATACTTTAACAGGGAAACCGATGGAATTCTTCAATATGTAAATCTTCCTCCTTCCGTAGGTACCAATTCCCCAGCCTTCAATGTAGGTTCCTTGAGAAATAGAGGGCTGGAAATAGACTTAGGCTACACACACCAGTTCAATCAGCATTTTTCTGTGAATTTGAGTGGGAACATCACCTTCCTGAATAATGAAGTACTGAGTCTTTATGAAGGACAGCCATTGGACACCCGTTTTGGTAGGGTAGAAGAAGGTAGGCCTGTAGGTCATATATGGGGGTATCAGGTAGGAGGATTGTTTATGAATGAAGCGGAAATACAGGAATACTACAGTAATCTGGAAGACAGAAATATCCCAGATGCTGATTATGTTGCTCCTGGCGACCTGTATTTCAAAGATATAGGCGGACAAGGAACCGAAGAAGAGCCATATTACAGCACTACTCCTGACGGATTCATTGATGAGTATGATCGCACCGAGATAGGGAACACTATTCCTGGTCACGTTTATGGAATCAACCTTTCAGCTACGTTCTGGGATTTTGATCTCTCCGCCAACTTTTATGGTGAAGGAGATGTGGATAAATATAATGGTGTACGAGCAAGCTTCACCGGAGCTAGCGGTGCGGGGTCAAACTATTGGCCTTCTGTATTAGATGCCTGGACTCCAGAAAATCCTAATTCCGATATCCCGAGAGCAGTAGCAGGTGATCCAGCCAGAAACAACCGTTATTCTGATCGATTTGTGGATCAGGCTGGCTTTCTGAGGCTGAATACATGGCAACTTGGCTATTCTTTACCAGCTAAGTTTCTGGATAAATCAAATGTGATCAAAAGGTGTAGGATATACATAGGAGGTCAAAACAATATCCTGATTACAAACTGGCAGGGTATAGATCCATTGAACGATACCTACCCATTACCTCGAGGTTATACTTTTGGTCTTAATGCACGCTTTTAATTCTACGAAAATGAATACATCACTAAAATATTATCTAACAATTGGAGTACTGGCATTCTCAATATCATCCTGCGATAAGGACAGGATTGATGCTCAGCCGCTTACTGTAACGGAAAACGACTTCTTTACCAATAATGTGGAGTTTGATTTGACAGTTTTCAGTGCCTATGCTACACTGACAGATTATTACTTTTTCAGGGGTAATAATTTCCTTCATGAGATCTATCACATGCGTGGAGATGATATTACAGAGGATAGAGGGAACAGAGCAGCTTTTGAGCTCTTTGCAGGACTTACGTCATCTAATAACAAGGTCACTTATTATTATGAACGTACCTATCGAATGATCCAACGATGCAATGTCATTATAGAAAAGTCTGAAACTATAGATACCAGTGGATTTGAGGATCCTGCTAGGGTGCAGGTGAATCGAGGGGAGGCTCTCTTTCTCCGCGGATTGGCTTATTTCAATTTGTATAACTTATATGGTAAGGCACCTTTGGTCACTGAGCGGATTTCAGAACGGGATAAGGTAAATACTCCGCCTTCTGAAGGAACCCAATTGCTTGATCAGGCAATCTTTGATTTCGAAGAGGCTGCTTCCTTGCTTCCGGAAAGCTGGAGTTCAGAAAATAATGGAAGAGCCACAAGAAATGCCGCGAATGGTTTTCTTCTGAAAAGCTTGGTTTTCCGCGGAGATTATACTGGCAACACCTCAGATTATACTAGGGCTGTCCAGTTGTTTCCTTCAATTTCCCGAAACCTTACCGATGCTTATACTGACAACTTCTCAGCTTTTGAGATAAACAATGAAGAATCTTTATTTGAGTTTCAGTCAGGAAGACCTCCTGGAGGATTGAGTAATGCTTACCTCCAAAATGACGGTGCTTGGAGAGGGGTAGAATCCATGGCTGCATACTGGGGATTCTTCGATACGGGAAATAATGTCAGCAATAATAACATAGGTGGTCAGACATGGAAGGTGACAGAGAAGTTATATAACAAATATGGAGACGATCCACGAATTTCCTTCTTCGTGGATGGAGATCGTTATTTCACCAAGTATGGAAAAGCACCTTTTGATGAACCAGCTACTTCTTATATGCCTACTTCGCTTAACAACCCTAGGATTTTGAGGTATGCAGATTTGATCCTGCTGACTGCTGAAGCGATAGTGAAATCTGGAGGATCAAATGCTGAGGCAATCGCATTAGTTAATAAAGTAAGAACACGTGCAAGAAACTGGGCCGAGTCTATTGAGTTTTCGACAGGGCTTCCCGCAGATTATTCTACCTCAGAATCTGATTCTCAAAAGGTCCTAAACTGGATCATGGACGAGCGTTTTGTGGAGCTTTGTGGTGAAGAAAATATGAGATTCAATGATCTTAGAAGATGGGATGCCAGAGGTGACATTAGTCTCCAAAACTGGGGAGGTGGAATAGAACACTTCAGTACGGACCTATCTGCGACAATGCAGTTTGAGTATCCAAAGCACATGTTGCTACCTATCCCGCAGACTGAAATGGACCGGAATTCGTCTTTTACTAACAACAATCCTGGATACTAAGTAAATAGAGGTTTATTATTTCTTTAAAGCTGTCTTGTAATACGGGACAGCTTTTTCCTTACTATATGGATTTTAACCTTGGAAAAAAGTGACTTGTTAAACTTTCAAAAGACTTCTCTGTTTGACTTTGTCAATTAATATCTACCTAGCCGAATTCACCTGCGGACAAGAACCTGACGTATGGTTTCCGCTGGTTAGTTCTGAGAATTAGCACGATATTCCCTTCGTAATCGGAATGGCTGATTAGTTGGATAACCCTGTTGGAAAGCATGGATTTCTGTAAATGACAGACTCCGGTTTTGTATATGAAGATGGAAACATCGATAGGTGTAAGTCTCTTTAAACTATTAAATTATCTGCTTTATGAATACTAATAAAATCTTCACCCTATTAACTTTAGTTTTATTACTGAGCACACACTTTTCTGTAAGCGCTCAAGAATTTGAAACGTTGACCTATTACGAGGACGATTCCATCAAATTGGAGCTCGATTTATTCTTGCCAGAGGCTGTTTCGAGTTCTAAAATACCGTTGGTCATCTACGTTCACGGTGGAGGTTTTTCTACTGGAGACCGTACTGGAGGACATAATTTGGCCAAGTTTTTAGCCAAAAAAAATGTCGCTGTAGCATCTATTTCTTATACGCTTTTCATGAAGGATAAAAGTTTTAGCTGTGATGGGAAGCTTCCAGAAAAAATCAAAGCTATACAGTTGGCTGCAAATCAAGTTTGGCTGAGCACGGAATTCTTTCTTGCTAACCAAGAGGAATACACTATTGATCCTGCTCAAATATTTGCAGCAGGAAGCAGTGCTGGCGCTGAGGCTGTATTACATGCGGCCTTTTGGGATAGGAGTTTGATGAACTTATATGAAAATAACTTACCTGACACATTTAAATATGCGGGAATTATATCTGGGGCGGGAGCTATTATGGATTTAAACCTAATCACGGATCAATCCTTAGTCCCTGTGATGATGTTCCATGGAGATTCAGATCCAACCGTTCCGTATGCGACAGCTGCACATCACTATTGTCCGACAAATGCTAGTGGTTGGTTGATGTTATTTGGTTCCAAATCCATCTTTGATCATATAGTCAGTATGCATGGTGCCGCCACACTCATAACCTATGTTGGAGGTACTCACGGTTCAGCAGGAGCACACTTTTATCAAGATCAGCAACCTGTTTACGATTTTATCCATCAAGTTTTGGAAGGTAAGGAAGTGTTTCAAAATCAAGTATATAGGAAGTGATTAGGATTGTAGGGAGGATTGCTAAGATAGCTTGAGAGGCTTATTCTATTTATAGTCAATATGCCACTTATCCTTTTTTTATTGGTTTTTAGGGCGAATTGCCCAAATTTACTTTTAAACCACCTCTTAATCTATGAAACGCAGATCTGCTGTCAAGGCAATGGCCTTAACTTCTTTATCCACGCCATTTTTCTTTTCCCAAGGATTTACAAGCATCAAAAAACTACTTTCCACCGAAACTATAGGTTTCAAAAGCAATTGGGAAAACTGGCCTGATATGAAGTGGATTGGCCCGGAGTTTTGGGGAAATCGATTGCAGGATTGGGAGATTTCCGGTGGAAAAGCGCTATGTAATATTTCCAGTAGCAACAGAGCTTTACACATTCTTACCCATCAGTTGGGATCAAATACGAAGGATTTTCAGCAGTCTGTACTTATAGATTGGAAAAATCAAGGGTTAGTAGGAAATGCCGGAGCCTACGCTGGTTTCAGATTGGGAGCAAAAGGCATTTTCGAAGACTATCGCTCTGCTGCTGTTTTTGGAAAAGGACTGGATGCTGGTGTCACAGGAACAGGTCAGTTGATGATAGGAGAAAAGCTAAGTCAGGAGAAATTGGATTTATCCAAACCAATTTTCTTAACCTTGAAAAGTGCTTTCTCCAGTGGGAAATATTCTTTGACTCTTTCAGGTTCTACGGCTAGAAATGATAAAAACTCAGTTGAATTAACAGCCGACGGAATCGCCCCAGGTGATTTACAAGGAAACTTGGCTTTAATAGCAAATTGCCCAAAAAAGGAAGAGGATAAAAACAGCTTAGCTGCATTTGCAGACTGGGTTTTTCAGGGAGATAAAATCGTAGAATCAGCCGATCAGGTCTATGGGCCAATATTTTTTGCTCAATACACGCTTCATAAAAACACGCTTAAGTTAACAGCTCAGTTGGCTCCACTTGAGCAAATCTCAAATCTGAAAGTTGAGCTTCAGCTTAAAAAAGGATCTAAATGGGAAACGGTTCAAACTTCTACACTTGACCCAAATGGAAGGATTGCTAAGTTTAGGATAGATGATTGGAATCAGGAGGAAATGATTCCCTATCGGGTGAAAATAGATGTCCCTTTAAAGGATAAAAACCAGGAGTTTAGTTACTATGGTGAGATAGCAGCACAACCTAAATCTTCTGAAAATCTGAAGGTAGCGGTTTTTAGCTGCAATGCAGATCATGGATTTCCGGATCAGGAAGTAGCTATTCATGTGGCAAAACACAAGCCTGATATGGCCTTATTCCTTGGAGATCAGTTTTATGAAGGCACTGGGGGTTTTGGTATTCAAACAAGTCCGTTGGAAAAGTCATACCTGGATTACCTGCATAAGTGGTATATGTTTGGCTGGTCATATCGAGATATTTTCAGGACAGTTCCGGCAGCAATTATTCCGGATGATCATGATGTATATCATGGGAATGTTTGGGGAGAAGGTGGAAAGCATGCACCCTCTGATGAAGGTTGGGGCTATATAGCCCAAGATCAAGGTGGCTACAAAATGCCACCTGAATGGGTTAATATGATTCAGGATTGCCAGACAAGTCATTTACCGGATGCTTTTGACCCAACTCCGGTGAAACAGGGAATCAATGTCTATTATACGGATTGGAAATATGGAGGAGTGAGTTTTGCGATTTTGGAAGACAGAAAATTCAAATCAGCTCCGAAAAATGCCTTGCCAAAGGAAGCAATGGTTCAGAATGGTTTTATTCAAAACCGTGATTTTGACATTAAAAAGCATTATGATATTGATGCAGAATTGCTTGGAGAAAGACAGCTTAGTTTCTTGGAAAACTGGACAGAGAAATGGGATCCGGGTGTTCAGATGAAAGCTGTGTTGTCTCAGACAAACTTCTGTACCGTGGCTACCTTACCAGAAGGAAGTATAATCGACAGTATTGTGCCTAGCTTACCAACTCCTGAAAAAGGAGAATATGTAGATGGGGATGCGCCTACTACGGATATGGATTCCAATGGCTGGCCGCAAAAAGGAAGGGATGAAGCGGTACGAATCATCCGAAAGTCTTTTGCGCTGCACATTGCTGGGGATCAGCACCTGGCAAGTACAGTGCAATATGGGGTTGATGAATTCCGTGATTCTGGATTTGCCTTTGCGGGCCCTGCACTGAATAATCTATGGCCGAGAAGATGGTGGCCAAAGGTACCTGAAGGGCACAGTCCTTGGCCAGGCGGAACCAAGAATACAGGGGATTTCGAAGATGGTTTTGGGAATAAAATGACGGTGATGGCCGTGGCTAATCCTTATAAAACCGGCTTCGAACCTGCCAGAATCTACGATCGGGGCACTGGGTACGGGATCATTACTTTTGATAAAAATGAGCGCACCATGAAGATCGAATGCTGGCCTAGAAACGTGGATCCTATTACCAATCCAGACGGTCAATATGAGGGATGGCCGTTAACGGTTTCTCAAAAAGACAACTACGGTAGAAAGGCTCTTGGTTATCTGAACACCTTGAATTTAGAGGAGGTTGAAAATCCACTGGTTTCTGTCTATAACGAGTCAACTGGAGAATTGGAATACGCTCTCCCGGTTAATACGATTAACTTTCAACCGAAGGTGTTTTCTGACGATAAGTTCAAAGTGGAAGTAAAGGATCAGAATAAAGGTATAATGAAGACATTTGCAGGTCTTGTGATTCAAACTGATATTCAAGAAACGATTCAGGTTAATCTGGCTGAATAAACTAGCGATCAGGGACCCTTTGAGTCATACTTCATTATTCAGGATTATGAAAATATTGAATATCGAATGATGAATTGGGAATGTCGAAGTTTTAAGAATTTTAAGGATACATAAATAATATACCATGAGTTTTAAGCGTAGTCTATTACTTGGATTAACGGGTGTTTCACTTTATTGGAGCTGTAGTGCTCCCAAGGAAGAGGCAAATGAAGCAGAAGTGAAAAAGCCAAATATCGTCATCATCTATATGGATGATTTGGGTTATGGTGATTTGAGTTCTTATGGAGCAACACAGCTTTCTACGCCTAATATAGACAAGCTGGCAAATGGAGGAGTTCGCTTTACCAATGGATATGCATCCTCCGCTACCTGTACTCCAAGTAGATATGCACTACTGACCGGTGTTTATCCGTGGAGAAATAAGGATGCAAAAATCCTTCCTGGCACAGCTCCTTTGTTGATCAGCACATCGCAAATGACTATTCCGAAAATGCTCATAGGTCAGGGCTATGAAACTGCTGTAGTAGGAAAATGGCATTTGGGTCTAGGTAATGGAGATGTTGATTGGAATCAGCACATTAGCCCAAGTCCGAATGAGGTTGGCTTTGATTACAGCTATATTATGGCTGCCACGCAGGACCGTGTACCTACAGTTTATATAGAAAATGGGAACGTAGTAAATTTGGATCCAAATGATCCTATCGAAGTGAGTTATGATACAAACTTCGAAGGTGAGCCTACCGGAAAGGATAATCCGGAATTAACCACCATGAAATGGCATCACGGGCATAACAACAGCATTGTGAACGGTATTCCTAGAATTGGATTTATGAAAGGTGGAGAAGCTGCCAAGTGGTCTGATGTAGATATGGCAGATCACTTTTTAGAGAAAGCCCAAAGCTATGTGAAGTCTCATAAAGACGGTCCATTCTTCCTTTACTATGCATTTCAGCAGCCACACGTGCCTAGAACTCCTAACCCTAGATTTGTAGGTAAATCAGGTATGGGTCCAAGAGGCGATGTGATTTTGGAAGCAGATTGGATGGTTGGGGAGTTTATGAAAACTTTGGAAGAAGAAGGTTTACTTGAGAACACCATAATTATTTTCAGCTCTGATAACGGTCCTGTACTAAACGATGGTTACTACGATGATGCGGTAGAAAAACTAGGTGATCATACACCTGCTGGACCTTTAAGAGGAGGGAAATACAGCCTATTTGAAGCAGGAACACGTGTTCCGTTTATGGTATATTGGAAAGATAAAATCCAGCCTCAGGTATCCGATGCCTTGGTTTGTCAGTTGGATTTATTGAGCTCATTAGCTGCTTTGACAGGAAGTTCTGAAACTACAGATGACAGTCAAAACCTATTGCCGGCTTTTATGGGAGAAAATAAAGTTGGAAGAACTGAATTGATGATAGAGGCCACTGGCAGAACAGCTTTGCGTAAAGGTGACTGGATCATGATTCCTCCCTATCCAGGTGGGGCAGTGATCAAATCTGTGAATATTGAAATCGGTAATGATAAAAACTACCAGCTTTACGATCTCTCAACTGACATAAGTCAAGCGAACAATGTGGCGGAATCAAATCCTGAGAAATTGGAAGAAATGATAAGTGATTATGAAACTATCCGCGGGGAAATGAATGTCAAAGTAGAAGATGTAGTGTTGAAATAAGTCATTTTCTGTAATTTACTATGGAAGACCTTTGTACAATTAGTTGTGCAGAGTCTTCCATTTTTAATTTAATATTACTATGCAAAGACCCTTAATTTACCTCCAGCTAGTTCTTTTTCTCTCCATTACCTCTTTTTCATATGGGCAAAAATCAAAGGAAACTAAACCCAATTTCATCATCATTTTTACAGATGATCAGGGCTATGGAGATCTGGGGACATTTGGACACCCTACCATCAAGACTCCCAATATTGATCAAATGGCCACAGAAGGTCAGAAATGGACAAGTTTCTATGTAGCTGCGAATGTCTGTACGCCAAGTAGATCTGCGATTTTGACGGGTAGATTGCCAGTGCGAACAGGAATGTATTCCAATAAACGTCGGGTGTTATTTCCTGATTCTAATGGCGGTTTGCCTGCTTATGAAAACACCATTGCCAAGTTGCTCAAAGGCGCTGGCTATTCCACAGCAGCAATTGGAAAATGGCATTTGGGACACCTACCACAATTTTTACCTACCAGTCATGGGTTTGATTCTTACTTTGGAATTCCTTACAGCAATGATATGGATCGGGTTAATGACATCACTGCGAAGGAAGCTTTTGCAGATTCGAAAATCGAGTATTTCAATGTGCCTCTGATGAGAAATACCGAAATCATCGAGCGACCTGCTGATCAAAATACAATCACTAAGAGAAATGCGGAAGAGGCTGTGAAGTTTATTTCTGAAAACAAAGACAAGCCATTCTTTTTGTATTTGGCACACAATCTCCCTCATGTGCCGCTATTTGCCTCAGGTGATTTTCTGGGTAAAAGTGAACGTGGACTATACGGTGATGTGATTGAAGAAATCGACTGGTCTGTGGGAGAAATACTTGCTACTTTGAAGGAAAACGGACTCGACAAAAACACCTATGTGATCTTAACTTCAGACAATGGACCCTGGTTGGTTTACAATGAGCAGGGTGGAAGTTCAGGATCACTTTATGGTGGTAAAGGCACCAGTTATGAAGGAGGAGTTCGTGTGCCAACGGTAATCTGGGGACCAGGAAATGTACAGCCAGGAGTGATTTCCAAGATGGGAAGTACGCTGGATTTGTTACCGACTATTACTAGCCTTGCTGGTGCAAAAATGCCTCAGGATCGTGTATACGATGGTTTCGATTTGAGTCCTGTATTCAAAGGGGAAGATGCTACTCCAAGAGATGAGATGTTTTACTACCACGGAGATCGGCTTTTTGCGGTTCGCAAAGGTGAATTCAAACTCTATTTCTACAGTAACAATCCGGCAGGATATCCTGAGAAATTGGAGAAGCTTGAAAAACTGACTCTGTATAATTTAGGGCATGATCCTTCAGAGCGTTTTGACTTGGCGGATAATAATCCTGAGAAAATAGAAGAGATCAACGAAATCGCGAAGCAACATTTAGCTAAAATGGTGATCGGAGAAACTCAATTAGAGAAGGTAATTGGGAAGTGATTTCAGACTTTTCCCCTGCTGGCTTAAGCGATTAAACTAGCAGGGAAAAAAGTATAAGTATAGAACCCATAACCTCAGACCTCAAATGCTTTTTGATCTGTACTAAGTGGTTTTTTACTGTATTCGTTGAGATACTGAGTAGATCACCGATCTCTTCGTATGATTTGTTTTCGTCAAATTTCAGACTAACGATTTTACGTTTATGCTGCGATAAACCAGCAATGGCTGTTTCGAGCTTTTCGAAATTGTGACGTTCAAAATCGGCTTGTCCAGCATCCTCATTTTCTTGATTCAAAGTCTGCCAAAGCTCGGTTGTTTCTTGTGTGCTTTTCTTGATTTCCCGTAGGTGATCAAAGGCCTTATTTCGCAGACAGACAAAAAGAAAATTCTTAATGTCCTCGATGTTCTGAAGCTTTTCTCTCTTTTCCCAAATCTGGATAAAGACATCCTGACTGATGTTTTCAGCCTCGTCTATGTCCTTTACTAGCTTCAAAACAAAATCTACCGATGAGCTCCAAAATAGGTCGTAGATCCGCGAAAAGGACTTTTCATCGATGATTTCTAGTTTGTTACTACCTCCAAAAAGTATAGAGTTCATGGCTTTGGGTTAAGCTTGAAATTATAAATTTCATCAGCCAAAGTATTTACGCCTGTATTAACATTAGGTGAAGTAAAACACATGTTAGTTGTATCAATCGACGATATTAACTGTTGTTTTGACACCAATCCAGAAAGCGGGCAGATCGGTCTGAACAGTATTGGCTCCATGCTCTACCAGGTCAAAAGCGAGCTCAGGTTTTGGATTCTTGCTGAGTTCCTTGTCAAGATCTCCGAGTGAATTGATCCAAGTTCTCAAGCCATATTTTTGAGCAATTTTGATCGTTTTCTCGGTGTTGAAACTCGGGTCAATATGGACTAGTACAGGATCCAGCTTTTTATAGGCTTTTTTGATCTGCTTGGCTTTGTAAGTTCTCGGCATGAGGTAAGCTGTTGGCATTTTTGATTTGATTTCAGCTAGAATTTTCCAATCTGAATCAAAGAAGATGACCTCATCCAATACATCCAGCTCACTGACAACCGCCATCACTTCATCGATTTTATCGGTCTTCAAATCCAGGTCAACCATAATTTTTCCCTTTGCAAGTGCCAAGGCTTCCTTCAAAGTTGGAATAGAAATTCCAGAATCTTTACCCTCAAAAAGTAATGTGAACTCCTTCAGATCAGCGCTGCTCATTTTTTCTATATCGCCCGAGCCCGTCGTGGTTCGATCTATGGTCTGATCGTGAATCAGGTATACAATTCCATCTGTGGTCACGCGTGTGTCGATTTCTATAATGTCAACTCCCAGATCAATCGCCTCTTGAATAGCTTGAAGGCTGTTTTCTGGATGCTTTTGGTGAGCTGCTCTATGTGCTGCGACGAGAAGTTCATTGGTATGGAGTAGCTTTTCTCTGATTTGATCGACTTGTGCAAAAGATGAGAGATGAAGGAAAAATGCGATAGAAAATAGTGATGCACATTTCAAAATGTAACGAAGAGAGAGGTATTGATTTTTCATTTGTCTTGAAGTCTTTCTGGGGTATTTGGAATTTGATTGATCAGTTTGTTTTCGCCCTTGGCATCTTTGTGAATTTCAAAAGCATCATAGAGTTCTCCTAAGGCGGTGTAAGTTTTGAAGTTTAGCACATCTTCTTTGACTTTGATCCACTGGTATGTCTGCGTGCCATAGGCTTTTCGATCCATCCAATCAGCGGATTTTACATCATACATTTTTGGGCCAGCAACAGAAACCACATAGACAGTTCCTTTTTCATAATCCATTTGGCCATTTTCCTCAAAACCTCTGCCTCGAGCATAGGCGTGATCGTGTCCTTGTATCGCCAGATCAACCTTGAATTCCTGCAAAATTGGACGGATATAATCAATCATCTTGTCATGATATCGGTCTGGAGCAGTTGCGTAAACAGGATAGTGGAAGGTGATCACGGTCCATTTTCGAGGGTTATTCGTCAAAATATCTCTCAACCAATCCATCTGGGCTTTTCTGTAAATAGGGGATTCATCGATTTGCTCACCATCCAAAGAGATGACCTTCAGCTCTGGATAATTCACTTCATAGGTAGTCTCCTCAAGACCGCTTGGGCCATTCGTTGGGAGATTGAACTGTGCATTCCAGTGTGGTGTAAGTGTAGGAGGGTTTTTGGAAAACTCATGATTTCCCGGTGTCATCATAGAGGGAATGGTGGCGTGAATCCATTGGCCAGATTCAAACCAACCACCCCATTCGAAGTCAGCGCTTTCATGATTGATCAGATCTCCTGCATAGACCGTGAAATCCATCTTGGGTAAGTTGATGATCGCTTCGCGAAAAACTCTGCTAAACATAGCTACTACTTCGTTTTGAGCATCACCGAAATAGAGGAAGTTCACTTCCTTGTCATCTTCAGGAATGGCAAACTGAAACCATTCACTCCAATTTTCACCTTCTCCTACTCGATAGACATATTGTCCTCCGGGCTTCAATCCAGAGAGATTCACCTGATGGTAATTCGCATGAATTGTCGGCTCATCATCCTGCTGGGATACGAGCGTTTCAGTTTTGGCTTGTAAAAGTTGTGTGTATTCTCTGTATTCTGGTCCTGCGGTTGCGATTGCAAATTCTAGTTTGGAAATATGCTGAGAAGTATCCGTTCTCCAGTTTACTCCAATCGATTCAAACGGATTCTCTGAAAGATTGAGTATAATTCGATCAGGTTTTGAGCTGGGAAGGAGATGCGAATTTGATTGATTTGTGCCTGAACTTTGAGAAAAGGCACAAATTGGCAATGCAAATAACACCGCTAAAACCAGTCGTTTTAGCATACTTAATTTACTCATTATCATAATTTTAAATGGCTATATTCTAAGTTTTGCTTAGCTTTGAGTGTGGATTTTTTAATAGCCGTATTCATAGTAAAGACTTCGATAGTCAGCTTTCGGGCTATTGTTTAATATTAACTTTATATGAAGATGAAAAGAACCTTTCTTAATGCACTTGCGCTAATCGCGCTAACCTTTCTGATTAACCACCAGCTCACTGCCCAAACGACCAAAACTGCTTTGGCGGATTACTTGGCAAAGCCAAATCCTCAGTTTCAATTTACTCTGAAAGATTCTGTAAACCATGCTGGTCTGACCCAATATGAGCTGGAACTCACTTCCCAAGAATGGAAGGACTTGACCTGGAAGCATCGCTTGGTGATTTTGAAACCTGCGAAAATCAAGTCCGACAAAGCACTTTTGTATATAGGTGGTGGCAAAATCGAAGACGGTCAACCAGTCTATAGAGATCGCGATGAAGAAATAGTAAAGAATATGGGAAAGCTAGCCTTGCAAAACCAAAGCATGGTTGCTCTGGTATTTCAGGTTCCCAATCAGCCAATTTTTGATGGTAAGACCGAAGATGAAATCATATCTTATACACTCCATCAGTTTCAAGAAACTGGCGATCTGGAATGGCCAGCCTTATTTCCCATGGTCAAATCCGCTTTAACTGCCATGGATGCAGTGGTGGAATTTAGCCAGACAAATTTATCCGCTCCGATCACGAGTTTTATGCTTACCGGCCTTTCCAAAAGAGGCTGGACTACCTGGCTGACTGGTTCGCAGGATATACGTGTAACGGGAATCGCACCTATGGTGATCGATGTGCTAAATATGCCAACTAATCTTCAGTATCAGATTGAGACTTGGGCGGATTACAGCATAGAGATTCAGGATTATGTGGCGCTTGGTATTCCGCAGCAGGCAAGTTCTGAGCTCGGACAGGCGACGATGGATCTGGTGGATCCCTATTCTTACCGAACTAAGTTGACCATGCCGAAGTTGATTTTCATTGGGACAAACGATCCCTACTGGCCAGTGGATGCAGTGAAGAATTATATTGATAGCATTCCCGGACAGAATAATCTGATCTATATTCCAAACGTAGGCCATGATCTGGGAGATGGGAAAATAGCTTTCCAGGCCGTGAGTGCTTTTGTAGGGTATCAAAATGAAGGAAAATCACTTCCTGAGGTTTTCACAACAGTTTCAAATGGAGAAAAGGGAATGTTGAATCTTGAGCTAAAAGCTACAGGCCAGGAACCTGTTAAAATTGAACTTTGGGAAGCGGAGTCTGTAGAAGATAAGGATTTCCGAGATGAGGAATGGTCGTCTAAGAAGCTTAAGTTCGGAGCATCAAATCTGGTTTCCCTTCCCTCAGAAGGTCAAAAAGCATTTTACATCGCCTATTATTTCAAATCCCCAACGGGTAAAGAATTTTATGTAACCAGCAGAATGTACAGAGCTGATACGAGTGGATTGGTGAGGTAGGAGAGTTGGAAGTTTGGTATGTAACATAAAAATGGCCTGTGTCTGCATAGGCCATTTTTTATTATAACCACAGTGGGCACAAAGGATTTCGCAGAGGTTACAGACTCATCTATACATTCACCTTACAGCCGTGATCTGTGTCCACACAGACCACTTAATATTTTCAACTTGATTTCTCTAGATTGGGCAAGGTGAGGATAAATATTTCGTATAATCTTTTTGCTCCATAGGAGCTATCTATGGCTAGATATTAATTCCTGTGATTTTTTGCTGTGCCTTTAGGTACAGCGCTGTCTGGTTGGTGAAATGTAGTGCTGTATCTGACGGTACGGTTGGTTTAATTATTCGTTATTTTTCCACCCATAGTTTGTCCCTAGCGGGACTGAGAGAATTACTTTAAAGAGCAAATTATTCAATTTCATTTTTCTCAATTTCATTTAAAGTTCGTCCATTCTTGTCTTTCCAATTTCTCCTGCCATTTATTGAATAACCAACAATTACTGCGGCTGCAGAAGAAGGGCTTTGGAATAAGTGCTTTTTTGCGAAAACCAATTTACCTTCTGGAGTTGAAATTATTGTTTCGTCTCTTATAAGATCTTCTCTTAAAGTTTTGTATCCGTAATTAGATGACTGGTTAACAGAGGCATATGATCCTGCTAGTACGACTAATCCTTCATCTGTTTGTATAGCTTTAGCAGATATTCCTTTTATATTCAGAACTAACTCAATTTCATCTTCCTTAGGAAGTCGTATACTCTGTTCGATTGGTTCAAAAAGTGTTGCTGGTTTATCCCTTTTATAATTGATTTGATTTTCGAGAAATTTGTGACCAAGTACTCCGTTTAGTGTTTTGATATTTATAATAAACTCTTCCATAGCATCACGATCTGGTAGTGGTAGAGAATTCAAACTAGGAGAATTACTATTTTCTAAAACATATCTATCAGTTTGTTTGGTGATTTCAATTAATCTGGATTCAAGATATTTGATATGTGATTTGGTTATATTATCGTCTTTACTTGTAAAAAGAATGACTTCGCTCCAAAAATCTTTGTTTACTTCATGACTTTTAAGTCTGTCCCAAACATTTTCTCCTTCACCAATGTAAACCTTTGATTTTCCTGTCTCATCATCCATTCCTACCAAAAAATATACTCCTTGGGTGTTGATTTGACTGTGAAAAAATTTATTTAAATCGGGTAGTTTGTTCCTAGGACTTGAAAGTGCTTGGATGGTTAAGTTTACAACTTCAGCAAGTTTTATCCCTGTAACAGAGCCCTCCTTTAAATAAATTCTAATACTTTTTCCTATCATGAAATTAAGTTTGTGGATTTCACGTGATGTCTTAGTCCAGAGTTAAAACGTCTTTCATGCAATATATGAGTTTAGTTTAATGATGTTCTGCTAAGTTTTTTCATTTATAAAATCATGCTCCTTAATCCAATTCACAATTGTTCTTCAACATAACAAACATCCCACAAAGAAGAACTTTCTTTTTTGTCCAGATTCCCCCAAAAACCAAACAGGCTGCACCCAATTGAATGAGGCAGCCTGTTCTTTGTCAAATAGACTCGATTATCACCCAGAAACCATAAATCCGGGCAATGTCTTTACCATGGTTTTCCGGTGCCCTGAAGCAACCAGAATTTTGACCATGCACTGTTGTTTTCGTCAGACTGAGAGAATTGCGTTACTTCCAATCGGCTCACAGCCTGAGTGGCGTTGTCCTCATTTATCGTCAACTCATCCTGCATGTAGTAGAACCGTAGGGGAAGAGCACTTCTCACTGCCGCTGGGCCTGCTGTCAAAGCTGGAAAACCTGTTCTCCTATAGTCAAACCAAGCTTCAGTACTTGCCGACCAGCTTGCTATCCATTTCTGAGTGATGATCTGTTCCAGGGTATTGTCGAAAGCAGCCTTGCCAGAAATATAGTCGGCATAATCTCCCGATAGACCCCAAGCTTCGAAGGAAGCTCTCACGCCAGCTTCGTAATACATCTGAGGAGATCCACTTGCACCAAGGCCAGTTAGTGCTGATTCAGCCAAGATAAACTGTACTTCCGCAGCACTCATCAATCTAGCTTTCAGCAGAGGACCAGATGGATCTTGATACATTTCACTTACAAAAGAAACATGTGGATTATACGACTGCTGACCTGGGGTAGGGTTTAGGTTGTACTCACTTGGAAGGTTGGAAACCGCCGGTGGAATTCCCACATAGTCAGGATCGGTATCCACTTGTCTGCCTTCCGCGACATCTGAGGAGATGTATCTCACGCCGTCTTTGATTTCGTCTGTGTCTGCAGGCAGCGTATCATCGATGACAATAGGTACTTGGATTTTCTCCGCCCAAACTGAAATTCTGCTATCGTTCAAACTCTGAAGAACATCCACTAGGGTAGAGCACATTTTGATTCTTCGGTAATTGCTACCATTCGATCCATCAAATTCCGTGTTGGATGGCCAAGAGGTGTTGGAAGATGCGCCTGGGAAAGAAATCGCAGCGTCATCAATTACATTGGTGATGATAGGGAAATTGGTGGGATCACTTAGGATTTGCTGTATTCCTGAGCTGGCGAATTCTGGCATTTTTTCAGAAACTCTCAAATAGATTCTCAGTTGTAAGGAGTTGGCAAACTTTCTCCATTTCATCACATTTCCCTCAAAAAGAATATCCTGAGGCGTTGTTTCATACGTACCCACTGCTGCAAGAATATCATTGGCTTCCTTCAGGTCATTGATTGCACCTTCGTAGATTACTTGCTGAGAATCGAATGCAGGCAGAAGGTATTGCTCTCCACCCTTGTCACCGCTTACGGCATCCAGGTAGGGCGCATCTCCCCAAAGATCAGCGATGCGGGCAAAGTGATAGGCATTCATGACTTTGGCAAGGCCCAGATAGAACGGAAGTTCTAGCGCTTCAGCTCGTTGCTCCATCAGTTTGATGTCCTCCAAAACACTGTAATTTCCCGTCCAACTCTGGTTTGACCAGTCGTAATTGTTATGTCCGCTGAACCAAGCGTCGAGTTGGGTGTGCTGCATGACTCCTGCCATATCGCCAAAACCTAGACCTACATCCATCGTAGCGGTATTGGAAAGCACCGTTGTTAGGATAAGGTTTGGGTGAACGGAGCTTGATTCCACTCCATTTGGATTGATATTGGTCTCAGTGAGGTCTTTGCAGGAAGTCACGGCTCCCAAAAGGATGCAGCCTGTGGCCAATGCGCTGAGGTAATTGATATATTTTTTCATAATTGAATCTTTATTTTCTGATGTCAAAAAGTGATTACAGATTAGAATGAGGCGTTGATTTTGAATCCTACTGGGATGACCCAAGGATTGACATTGTATCGCTCTATCCCCTGTTTGAACGTGCCATTAGCTTCTGGTTGGAATGCATTTTCTGGATCGATTCCCACCTTGGCTTTAGTCCAAAGGATCAGATTGCTAGTATAGACACCTACGTTGATAGACTTCATTTTTAGCTTGTGGACAAACTCAGTGGGAAGCTGGTAGTTGATTGCAGCTTCTCTAAGTTTCAAATAAGAGGCATCAAAGGTCGCTGGTGCGAAAAAGCTCCAAGGGTAGTTGTCAGCATAAGGGATAAACTTGGTTCCCTCTTCACCTAGGTTTTCTATGTAGCCCGTTATATTACCTTGATCATCGTATTGCGCGATTACGCCAGGATTGAATACCCCGTCATTCACAGTTACATTGTATTCGATTGGGTATCCACCGCTTTCTGCAGTTGGTCCACCGACTACATTGATTCCGTCTGTGATGAATTGACCTTGATTAGCTACTAGGTAATCTCTCAATTCTTTTCCTTGCATTCCGCTTGGATCGATCATCTGATCCAGCCAACGCTGAGTTTTCAGGTCTGATTCGGAGTATCTGTAAGTCTGAGACACGAAGTCACCGCCCTGTCTCCAGTCAAAGTTTAAGCTCAGGCTCAATCTCTTGTATCTCAAGTTTACCTGCATTCCTGCAAGGAAATCAGGATTGAAATTCCCGATTTTGTTCTTCGCTGTAGCCTGATTTACGGCATTCCAACTTCCATCTTCATCCAAGATTGGATATCCGTAATAAGGAGATTCTTTGTCCTCTACAGTTACCAAACCTCTGTCATAAATATCTCCGATCTCATCGCCAACATATGTCCAGGCACCACCTCGGGAATCAGACCACAGGTAGAATACATCCACTTCGTCAGTCAATTCTACAATTGTACTTCTATACTTAGAGTAGTTGAAACTCAGGTCCAGCGTTAGATCATCTGTTCTGATAGGAGTCACGCCAAGCATTACTTCCCAGCCTTTGCTATTTACCAAACCCGCATTCACATACTTGGAGGTAAAGCCCGAGGAAGAAGGGAGTGTCACAGGAAGGATTTGGTTTTTGTTGTCGGTATTGAAATAAGTGACGTCGAATTTCAGACGATTTTGAAGTGCAATCAGCTCAAGACCGAATTCATAAGAGGTAGCAATTTCAGGCTTCAGATCTGGAGTTTTCAAATTGTCTGGCACAGTCAATCGTGTCTGTCCATCCCATTCTCCGTTATTGCTCAATACCTGGTACAGATTGTAAGGATCGGTGTCATTACCTACCTGTGCCCAGCCAGCTCTCAGTTTCAGGAGATCGATAGAATTGCCCATATCGATCATTTCATTCAGGATCAAACTCAAAGAAGAAGAAGGGTAGAAGTAAGATCTATTAGCCTCCGGCAAAGTAGATGACCAATCATTTCTAGCTGTGACATCCAAGTAAATCAGGTCTTTGAAACCAAAGTTGGCAAGTCCATAGACACTGCTCACTGCCTTCTGCGAAGTGGAGGAAGTGTAAATCAAGTTTTCAGAAGAAGTGTTGCTCAAGGTGTAAACACTTGGTACGATCAGGCCGGAACCTTCAGGTTTGGTAGAGTTCTGTACGGAGTTGTTGTCATTGAATCTTAGATTTCCACCGCCCGAAAGTGTCATGTGGAAATTATTGAAGTCCTTAGTGTAAGTACCTAGGATGTCAATGTTTCTTTCCATTCTATCCAAATTGACCAAGCCATATCCGCCATTTGGATCACCTGTATAGCTCATTGGAATCTTAGACTCTCTTCTCTCAGAATACATGTCTAGCATGTAGCTTGTTTTCACATTGAAATTATCTGAGAATTTGTAATCCAACGCGATGTTTCCAAAGACCCTGTTTCTAGTGAAGCTGTTGTTTACTTCATAAGCCAAGAAATATGGATTGTTGTAGTCTCCGATTGCCTGTGACCGCTGCTGAATTCCTTCTTGACCTGGTACCCAGTAGGATTTCAATTCATTGATATCTATGTGTGGAGAAACCTTGTAAGCCGCTTCCAGTGGATTCGTGCCACGATTACCAGCTGGTCTATTGTCAGAACCTGTTTGGTTGATATTCAAACTGGAACTCAACGTCAATTTAGGGTTGACCTTTAGCGTGGTATTGATCGAAAGGTTGTTTCTTGAAAAATCAGAATTTGGGATAATCCCCCAGTTGCTCAGGTTCGTGTAGCCGATTCTATAATTGATGAATTCATTGTTGTTTGCCACAGATACTCCGTTGGTAGTAGTCACGCCTGTACGAACAAAGTCAGAAACATTGTTTGGATGTGATACCAAAGGTGTTGGGATACGATTACCATCAGCATCCACCGGGCTATTCCATTGAATTGCAGTATAACCTTTGTCTAATTCTGGGCCAGCACCAGCGGAAGAACCTTCTTCGATGACTAGTTGTCCTCCTGGATAGGGGTTATTGTCAGGTGTATAAGGTCTTACTCCCGTGGCAAATTTGCTGTGAAAAGGTAGGTACTTATATGGCATCTCCAAAAGTGTGTTTGAAGAAACTGTCACCGTTACGTCGTTGACTTTTTTGCCTGACTTGGTCGTGATCAAAACCACCCCGTTTCCAGCTCTGGATCCGTATAGAGCCGCTGCACTTGGACCTTTCAGAATAGACATGCTTTCTATGTCTTCCGGGTTCAAATCTGAAATTGCATTTCCATAATCCACTTTGTTTTCACTTCCGATTTCGGAGATATTATTCAGGCTGTTGATGATCGGCACCCCATCTACTACGAATAGAGGCTGATTATCTCCACTCAAAGAGCTTATTCCACGGATGACCATACTCACTGAGGAGCCTGCACCACCTGTAGAGCTCACGCTTACTCCAGGTACTCGTCCAGCGATTGATTTTAGTGCATTGTCCTGACTACCGTTTTGGAATGCATTGCCATCAAGTTCCGCAACTGAGTATCCTAGCGACCGCTCGTCTCTTTCTATACCCAAGGCAGTCACGACTACTCCTTCCATATCTGCAAAAGTTGGGAGAAGCTTCACGGAGAAAAAAGTCTGATTTTGAACAGCGAATTCCTGAGTTTCGAAGCCTACGTAGCTGAAAATCAATACGGACTCTTGGGTCGGAACTTCGATAGAAAACTTGCCATCGATGCTAGTGATTACGCCATTCGTAGTGCCTTTCACTAGAATGGTCGCGCCAGCTAATGGCAAATCAGTTTCATCCAACACTATTCCAGTCACAGGGAAAGACTTCTCAGTCTGCGGTTTGCGGATGAGGATGTTTTCGCCCATTACTTTAAACTCAAAAGGAGAGGTAACCGCAACTTCTTTGAGTAAATCCTGAATCGTCGCTTTCGTACTTACAGTGATTTTCTGAGCCAGCTGCTCATGAATCCCATCTGCATAGATGAATTTGTACTCGCTTTGAGACTCTACTTCTGAGATAAACTGCTTCAGAGGAAGGCTGTTACTTGAGATCAAAATGATCTTGTCCTGGCCCAATTCAGCCGCCTGTACCCAATTGGGCAACAGCATCATCAGCATGAGCCATGCTCTGCCAAGGTGTAAAAGATGTTTTTTAGTAAATGTAATTTCCATACTTTGTCCGTTTGAGTGGTTTGTTTACTGCTTGATTAAATCGCCACGCTGTAGGTCTTCGTCAAATTCTCTTCAGCGTGGTTTTTTTATTTGTTAGGAAAAATTAATTTTCAGAGAGGTTAGATTTTTTCGAAATCACTGTGATCAATTCGCTCGAATCGGCTTCTCTATTTGCCAAAAAGCCTATCGCAGAGATCACCTCATTTATACTTTTATCCTTGAATTGACCAGTAAGTTTTAGTTCGTAAAGGCTCGAATCTTTGATATCCAGCTCAAGTCCATACCATCTTTCCAGCGTGTTTATTACCTGCTCGAAATCAGTCTGATTGAAGTTTAAAACCTGGGATTTCCAGTGAATTGGCTCATTGAATTCCACTACTTGGTAAGTCTTAGCGCACTTATCGATCTGGATTCGCTGACCGATAGTTAGGGTTTCGTCGATGACCAAATTCTCCCATGCCAGCGATACATTTACAGTGCCTTCGGTCACAGAAACTTCTATCATCTCATCTTCTTCGTAAGAGGAAATATTAAAAGCAGTGCCCAGCACTATGACTTTGACAGCTTGGGTGGTGATCTCAAAGGGATGAGATTTGTCTTTTGCCACTTGGAAAAATGCTTCGCCACGGAGATTGACTTTTCTTATTTCCTGATTTTCAAAAGGCAACTGCTCCAAGGAAGAAGCTACATTCAGATTTACTTCGGTGCCGTCAGGAAGTGAGATATTTTTCTGCTCTGCAAAAGCTGTTTGATATAGCGTGGAGCTTTGTGTATCAGAGTTTTGAAGGTAATGGAAGAGCAAAAAGCTAAAGCTTGCCAGCAAAAGAAGTGTAGCGGCCACGCCCATCCAGTATTTGCCCAGATGATGACTGAAGGTCTGTTTTTTCGAAGCGATGTGGAAAACGCTGTTTTCATTCAGGCTTTTCTCAAAACTTGACTTCAACGCCTCACTGTAGATTTCTCGCACTTCGGGATCATCTAAACCGTTTAAAAATGAATCGAAATCAGCTTTCGTGATTTTATCTTCTAAATACCTATTGACCAAATCATTGATCTCCTGCCGTGATGGACGCATGCAACGTTGTCTTAGTGAATCACTGGAGTGAAAATTCCAGCGCAAGCAAATTCAATTGCTTACTATAAAGACTGAATCTGCACGAAATGGACTAGTCGTGTTGCGTTATCAAAAAGTTAAAGATTTGTGAAGCTAAAAAGTGATTTATTAAGATTGGGTCAGAGAATTATTTGTGTTTGAAATCAATAAGATTGAATCTTCAGAAAAAAAATCAACAGAGGAAATAATACAGGGGCGAAAATGTTTCGTCCCCTTTATTATTTCAGACAGACCAAAATAGATTTATCTATCCAATTTCCCTACTCTCGTAGGCGTGTCTTCTCCGCTGATAATGCTTTGACTGCTCAGCGCGATGGCTTTAATTACCTCGGTCATATTTTCCATATCCAGCGTCTCGAACTCATCACTTGCTTTGTGGTAATTAGGCTCATCGTTTGGCGCTTCTTCCATTTTGGAAGTGGAGATCGTATGCGCTGGAACTCCTAGAGCCGCCAAAGTTCTGTTATCAGATCTGTAAAATAAGTTTTGCTTAGGATAAGGATCTGGTTCGAAATGAAATTTGGAGCCTTCCAGGTTCTTCTGAAGTATCTCGCCCATAGAACTCTTTTCAAAACCAGTGATGTAAGCAGAATTTGGTCCCCACTTACTGTCTGTGCCTATCATCTCTATATTGAACATAGCGACCACTTTATCTGGATCAAGCTGCTGGCTGAAGTAAGTGCTTCCAAATCCACCAGACTCTTCTGCCGTGAAGGCTACAAAAATTAAGGTTCGCTCGTTGTCTTTAATTTTATTGAAGTATTTCCCTAGCATCATAACAGCTGTAGTTCCTGCCGCATCGTCATTTGCCCCGTTGTAAATACTGTCCTGATTTGCGTCCGGCCTTCCTATTCCAAGGTGATCGTAATGTGCTCCAAAGACAACGTATTCATCCTTTAAAGATTTGCCAGGTATCACACCGACGACGTTCTTAAGCTCCTGCTCAGTAATTTTATTGGTGATTTTAAGTGATACAGAACTTGGGTCAAGTGTTTCTGTCAGCACGAAAATCTGGGAATGTGCACTAGGGAATTTTGCCCTGCCTGCTATTCTTCCTAATCGAGCGTAGTTACTGGAATGCGAAGGATCTATTAGGACCAAGGCGTTCTTTTCACCTCTCAAGACAGGAAATACCAACTGATTGAAATCGGCATCTTTTGGTACTTTAACTACTTCTATGTCTGACAGAGAATTGATTTCTATAGTTGCAGACGTACTATTGACTACCAAATTGCTAGGACTCAAAGCTTCTTTGTCTAGCGTTCCACTCACCTCAGCTGGGGTGGCTTGAATCATAGAAAAGCGCTGCAAATAGGATTTGTTTTCACCGAAATACCCTAAGCCGCTTGCTTCAAACTCAGAGGCTATGAAATTCGCAGCCTTTTCCAATCCTGGGGAATAAATCCCTCTTCCTTCCATCTCATCCGAAGAAAGAATTTTTTCTACGCGTGCTACTTCTGATACTGAAATGATGGAGCCGATTTTCGGCGTACAGGAATTAAGACCTATACAAATAATGAGGACAGCAAAGAGTGTTTTTTTCATGGGGTAAAAGCTTAATTCTGAAATATAGAATAGCGTAAAGATTGTCTCTTTTTGCCAATAATAGGCATGGTTATTATAAAAGACCAGCCTACGTTTTGTTAAATGGTCACAACATTAGGGGTTTTGTGATAGTAGCAGTTTCAATTCCGAAGTTGTTTTAATCGGTCTCTCGCATTTTGATTTTCAGGATATAATTCAAGGGATTTTTCAAAATTTTCAATTGCCTTTTCATTTTCCCCAACAAACAAATAGGCTTCACCTAAACTGTCAAAAAGGTTGGCAGATTCTGGATACAAATAAGTTGCTAATAGGAAAATGTTTAATCCTTTCTCAGATGTCTCAGGGTTGAATAGAAGCTGTAGTCCTAGATTGTTTAGGTTTCCTTCCGGTAATTTCAATTCAGGATAATCATTCAAGGTTAATTGGTACAAGTCAATCAGATTTTGATAATTCTTGGCTGAAGCTAATTCATTGAAATCCTGAAAAGAGAGAGCTTGCCGCTCCGCTTGCTTGGATCTATAGCTTACTAACTCTTCTAGTATGTTGTTTTCAGAAGTCGTGTTATTTATGAATATCAAAGCTTGATCATCACCCTTTAAATAGGCGTCTAAAAACCGTAAAGTATAATGGGAAACCCATTTGTAGGATTCCATGATTTCGGGATCACTTTTGTCTTGCCTCTTATCTCGCGGTTGGAATAAGACCCCTAAGGTGCTAAAATAGGAATGCGAGAGGTTGTGAAATTTCAGACTATAGGCATTGCTTTTAATCAGTTCATCATAAAATTCAAACGTGTTATTTAAGCTTGGATCAATTTTTTCAGCCATTAAAACTTCATCAGGTATGTTTTTCTGGGCAAAATGAATAAAGGGAACATCCACGTTCTCCAGATTGAAAAATGGCGATTGCTTTAAGGTTTCATATTGATACTTGATGCTGCCATCTAGGCTTACTATAGCCTTGATTTGCTCATTTCTCATTTGAGCAAGTACATTGGACAAGCCACCATAGCTAAATCCTATAGTGGCAATTTGGTCTAGATTCGCGGCGGGAACTTTTGCTACTTCAGCAAGTAGAAACTCGATATCCCGTGCTTGCGCTTCCATATCTTTCCCCGTCCCACCATCAAAAAATCTATTCTCTGCTCCCCGACTTGGACTAGAAATCACGATATAACCATGGCTTGCCAAATATTCGCAAAGCGCAAAATTCTCAATTGAAGATGCCTGATAGCTTGGCGCGTAGATTAGCGCAGGGAAAGCTCCATTTGCTGAGGATAAGCCAGAATGGGCAGTAGTTACTTCTTGGAGGTGAGCTCGATTTTCAGGGGTGTTGGGATAGTAAAACCAGTTTAGGATTTGCTCATCTGGGAGGTATTCCCATTCCTCTTCTTCCTTTAGAACTTGCATGTAATCTAAAACTGTCAACGCTTCGGTTTCGGTAGGATGATCTGTGGAAGGATACCAAATGCTTACAGGGATCGGCCTAGGGATACTTCTGTTGTTCCAATCGTAAATTCTCTGGTAAGTTCGAGTGCTGTCAGCGGTAATATAGTGCCGGAATCCCACCCTAAAGGCTCCATTTTCCAAATCAATTTCATCCAATGAAGTTTGCCCGAAACTGAGAGAGCCTTTAAAAATTAGTAAAAGAATGACTGTGTTCCATTTCATGGAGAAGTTATTAGAATTACATCTTAGGATTCAAAGTTGGCTATAATATACAAATTTGAATTTCTATGGCTTATGTGAAGGGAAGGTAAAGCGATGTAGAATAGCTAGGAAAAGTAATCCAGAGAAGTGAGATTATTTGCTCCCCTTAAGAATCACGGCAAGCTCAAGTGCACATCCCCAAGCTACAGTAAAGCCAGCACCACCATGACCATAATTGTGAAATACATTAGCGTAGTGAGAGTCAAACTCAAAGCGAACAGCGCTTCTTCTTGGGCGTAAGCCTACAATAACTTCTAATATCTCCGGACTCTGGGAAATACCTGATTCTGTTAGTCTATGTAAGATCAAATCGGTATCTGCAGGATCGATTGACTCATTCCAATCATTCTCATAATCTGTTCCGCCTATTACCGAATCCTCAGATCTATTAATGACATAGCTGAGTGCGCCTCTTTTAGTGGGATTGGCAAAGGAAGGAAAATTCATCTTTTTACATCGAAGGATTTGTCCTCGCATGGGATGCAGCTCTTTATCATTGCAGAGTGATTTTGCTCCCAAACCCGTGCAGTTGATCACCAAGTCATCCACACCAGTCATTTCCTCCAACGAAGTAATTTCTCGATTTTCAAAAGAACCTCCATTGGCAATGAAACGCTCGAAAAGATGTGGCAAATAAAGTTGGGGTTCTGCCAATGGGACTTCAGAAATAAATGCCATTTGCATTCCTTTTGGCAATTCCTCAGGTCTTGCTTTTCGGACTTTTCCTACTGGAAGTTGCCTTGTCCAGTCAATATTACTTTCTGGGGTGAAAGCTGTGAGAAAAGGAATAAAAGCTACTCCATTTCCTTCCTGGATTTCACTTTTATAGCGCTCATAGGCTAAAGTCGCCCAATGGTTTGTCTTTTCTTTTGGATGGATTTCAAAAGGAAACCAGATTGCACCGACTTTGCTGGAAAGAGTTTTCTCAAATCGCTCTTTGGCGACGAGCCGAACCTGAAAACCTGCTTCCTGAAGTGAAATAGCAGAGGTTAAACCCACTATTCCAGAGCCAACCACAGTAACTGATTTCATTGATAGCTTATTTTTTGGTGGCAGGGAAAGTTCCGTTGGGTTGGATTAGCAGCATTTGTGATGTGTTATCCTTTTCTTCAAACCTAACTTTATATCCTGTCAAGCCCTTTACCATAAATTCATTTTCTCCGGTGGGAGTGAGTGTATATTCTGGTTGCCCAGGCACGAATAAGGTCAACTTATCCTCCTTCATAAATACTTTCAAGTCAGTTCCTCCCAACGCATAGGTTCCCACATAAGACTCCAGCGTTTCAGTGGATGCATTTGCTTCTGCTGGTGTACGCTTGAAAGTCAGGGGATCCAGTGTCGGCTCTAATTTCAAACTGGCAGCTTCTATATCTCCCAGATCGCTGGTTCGAAAATTGAAATTGAGGAATCCACCTGAAGTCGTATCTACCTTATTGTCTTTGACCGTCAATGCCTCGAAAATATCGTAGTGAAGATGATTTAGATAAACTCTTTCTCGAACGAACTGAGCCCAAAGTGAATCATTTTTGTATTCAATAGTAAAAGTGCCATACCCTGGATGATTGTATTTTCCTGTGTATTCAACCAGGGTATGAGATGGAGCGGTATTGGGTACAGTGCTGGACTTTTTCTCTGCTTTTGCTTTCTCCTGTTGTTCTTTGATCTTATTTATTTTTTCTGAGTAATAGCTTACCCAGTCAGTTTTTTCCAATCCTAAAATTTCATCAGCAAGAGCATCTCGTACTAGACCTGGCAACGCAGATCCATTTTGATTAGTCAGGACTACGATGCCTAAGCTGTCAGTTGGGAAAAATGCAACATTGGCAGAAAAGCCATCGATGTTTCCTCCGTGTTCTAGCCTATAGTGACCTTTGTAGGAAGAATTGAACCAGGCATAGCCGTAACTGTTCAGGTGCTGATCTGGGAATTTCTTATCGGCAATCCCACCACCGACTAGCATCAGGGGATTAACGGCTTTCGCTACATAGGCCTCTGGGAGCACTTGAGTGTCACCTAGTTTGCCTTTGTTTAGCCAAATCTTCAACCAATTTGACATCTCTTTAACACTACTATTGATACTTCCGGCTGGGCTGATGGCTGCTATATCGTAGTAAGGCATGGCTTTGTTTGTAGTGAAGTCTTCCAAACTGTAACCTTTGGAGATATTAGGTTGAGCCACCATTTCGCTTATGCTCACATTGGAGCTAGTCATGTTAAGCGGCTTGAAAAATCGCTCTCTGATATTGTCTTCCCAGCTTTTGCCAGTTAGCTTTTCCGTGATTAGACCTTGTGCCAAATACATGAAGTTGTTGTAGTACCATTGCTTGCGAATTCCAGTGAATGGTTCCTGATATTTCACTCTAGCCAAAAGACTGTCTTTGTCTGCTGTTGGAAATAAATACCAAGATAGATCATGCCGAGGTAGACCAGTTCGGTGGCTGATCATATCCAAAATTGTGACTTGGTTATTTAATTTTTCGTTGTAGAATTCCAGTTCTGGCAAATATTTCTTAGGACTGTCGGTGAATTTCAATCCTTTTTCTTCTTCCATTATTCCTAAAAGCGCAACGGTAAAAGCCTTGGAAGATGAACCAATTGCATAAAGGGTGTTTTCATCAGCTTCGATCTTGTTTTCCAAATCCCGATATCCAAAACCTTTAGAATAAATCACTTGATCACCTTGGACCACAGCTACTGAAAAGCCAACTGTTTGAGTAGCTTCCTGAAGTGCTTTTAGCTTGGTGTCAATTGTTTTGGTGTTTAGCTTTGTCTGCGCATAAGTCAGTGAACCCGTGATAAAAAAAAGTATCGCAATTAGTGTGCTTCGCATGATTACTTGAATAAAGGTGGTTTTACAGCCTTAAACTCAAGAATTTTTACCTTAAAATCTAAGTAATAAAAGAGTTTTTTTAGAACTGGTCTTACCCAATTCTTACTCGCGTGGTGCAGAGGCGACTACTTGGGACCTATTCCTTAAATCCCAAGTAGCCTTAGCCTCTGACTTTCCTCCACACAAAATCTTATTAGGGTTAAGATTCTCTTCGGGTTAATAACGAAGAATGGTGAGGGTAAATTCTCGTGGATTGTACTAATTAGCTTTAAAAGATGTTAAGCTTGAAGCGCCTATACTTCACCTAGGTTTGTGTCTCACAGACCGATATAATTCAGCTTAAATGGTTTGTGTGACACAGACCACGGTTATGGATGCTAGCAAACCAATTTATACCCAAATCCTCGGACATTTAGGATCTGGATTTGATCGTCATGCTGAAGTTTTTTCCGAAGCTTAGTGATAAAAACATCCATGCTTCGGGCGTTGAAAAAGTCGTCTGACCCCCAGATCTGAGTAAGAATCAAACTTCTGTCTGTGATCTGATTGGCGTTTTCCAGAAGAATTTTTAGGAGTTGAGACTCTCTGGCTGTGAGGTGGCATTCTTCCTCATTTAGCTTTAAAAGTTGTTTTGTTGGATGAAATTCATATTTCCCAAGATTTAGCCAATCCGATTGATTTTTCCGCAATTGCTGGCGGTCAAGCTGAGCTTTGATCCTCACAATCAGTTCTTCAATACTGAAGGGTTTGCGCACATAATCATTTGCTCCCAATCCAAATCCTTTCAACACGTCTTCGGTTTGTGATTTTGAAGTCAAAAAGATAATTGGTGTATAAGGATCAGTTTTCCTGATTTGCTCGGCAAGGGTAAAGCCATCTTTTTTTGGCATCATCACGTCGAGTACCAACACGTCTGGTTTGGAGTTTTGGTAACTGTCCCAAGCTTGCTGCCCATCAACACAAAGGGTTACCTTGAAATCACGGCTTTCCAGACTTTCTTGGATGATCATTCCTAGCGCCATCTCATCCTCAGCTAGTAGAATTCTGACTTTACTCATGGCCAAATCGTAATAAATGAGGTGCTTCTTTCAGAGGATTCCAATTCGATTTTTCCCTCATGTTTTTCAATGATTTTCTTCACATAATAAAGTCCAATTCCAAATCCTTTCACGTCATGAAGATTTCCTTTAGGGATTCTGTAGAATTGTTCAAAAACTTTGTCTCTTTGATCTGAACTTATATTTCCTCCATTATCCCAGATTCTAATTCTAGTGCTAGTTTCTTGATCCAATGTGATTCTCACTTCATCTCCTCCGTATTTGAGCGCATTATCCAACAGGTTTGAAAGTACATTTTCGAAGTGAAAAGGATCAACTAGAATAGGTGTGACATGCGATGGCAATACTAACTCTATCTCTTTTTCTGGTTCCAAGGTCTGAAATTTCTGAACCAAGGACCTTAGCACAGCAAGTGGATCGATCTGCTCTTTTTGAAGTATAAATTGATCGGAATCCAAGGTGGCAGTTTCCAGTAGTTTCTCCACCATTAAGTTCAATTTGAGCATTTGGGATTTAGATATTCCCAGATACTTTTTGGTCTTTTCAGGATTGTTTTCAGGGTTGAACTGCTCAATTCCTTCTATTGCTGAAAGTGTAGTCGCAATAGGGGTTTTGAATTCATGCGTGATATTTCCTATCAGGTCTTCCTTGATTTCTGCGATTTCCTTTTGGTTTTTGATGGTTTGGTAGAGGTAGTAAAATGCTGCTGAGATAATCAACAAGAAGATAATTGACATCATAATATCAACGATCCCTCGCTTAAGGACAGTTAGAGCGGTGTTTTCAAAATACATCTCCAGCTTTTGACCACGAGGTAAGAAGGTGGATTTGGAAACTGTAGAAAAAGGCATTTCGGTCAGGGCAGGATAGTTGAAAGAACCTGCTATGGTGTCTTTTTCGTACTGAAGTAGCCCGTAATTTATGTTGATATCCCTGCGGTCTAATTCATCCTTCACCAGTGCACTTATTTTTTCAAAATCAAGAGAATCGCGAGTAATGGAGATAATGATCTGATTTGTGAGCATTTTGAGGTTACGGACACTGTCGGCTGCATCCAGACCTCGGAATATATTTATGTTTTGGATTTTAGTAGGGTCGATGGTATTGAGTGTGTCGAAGTGTGTTTTAAAGGTTAGATTTTTGGTAGTATCAAATTCCCCGAACCAACTTACAGCAGAAGTGTCTCCAGCTTCTATTTTTTCCAGCGCCTTAAAGAGGATTTTGCTTTCCCCAATTTTCTTAAAAAAGTCATTTCCTGTACTGTCAAACTCAGCATTTTCGGTGTTACGAAGTTTGATCGTAGTGCTCTTGTTCTCGGTGAGCGTGATCACATCTGTTTTAGCCAAATCTGCAAAATACACCTCAAGTGCATTGTCCAAGCTCAGTTGAATTTCAGTAGTTAGTTGAGTTTCGTTTAACCTGAACTGAGTGACATTTCTATAGATCTGCACCCCTATGCTCACTACTAGAGTAAGGGCAATCAAAATACCTATTCGCTTGAATTGTAGCTTTTTCACAGTGCTAAAGTAGAGGCTAGGAAATTTAGAAAATCGAATGTTAACACACGTTAACAGTGCTTAACTAAGTTGCAGAGGCAGTTTGTATTGGTTTGTAACAACAAATTTACAGCTATGAACATACGAATTCTATTTCTCGCATTTACCCTGATGGGCTCGATCTTTACCGCCAATGCCCAAGGTTTGACAGGAAGAGCATTTTATAAAACTTCCTCCAGATTTAATATTTCCATGGATAGTACCAAAATGGCTCCCGATGTCATTGCGGATCTTCAGAAGCAATTAAAAAAGCAGATGGAACGTGAATACATCCTTACTTTTTCTCAAACTGAATCCAACTGGAAGCAGGTGGAGAGTCTAGGTGCAGGCCCAGCCACCGCATCTTCGGGAGGAGCCAGCATCGTGATCAATACGGGAAATCAGGATAGACTTCTTTATAAAAATGTGGCAGAGCAAACCTACATTAAGGAAGAGGATTTGATGGGAAAGGGTTTCTTGGTTAAAGACAGCTTAAATACCTATGATTGGGAATTGACCGGTGAAAGCAAGCAGATTGGAGATTATACCTGCCAAAAAGCTACTTACTCGAGGATAGTAGAAAGTAAGACTTTTTCCATGGGGCAGGATGAGATGGAGCTTACAAAAGACACTGTAAAAGTGACTGCCTGGTTTACCATGCAAATTCCCGTGAGTCACGGTCCAGATGATTTTTGGGGTTTGCCTGGGTTGATTCTAGAATTGCAAAATAGAGGGGTGACTTATATCGCTGAGCGAATAGTCTTGAATCCAACTGAAAAAGTGCAACTAGAAATTCCTAAAAAAGGACAGCTGATCAGTAGTAAGGAATATCAGGCGCTTTCTGAAGAAAAGATGCAGGAGATGATGAAACGCTATTCCGGCAAGCCTGGAAACGGCAATGAAATGGTAATCAAAATCGGGAATTAATCGCTTACAAAAGTATATCCATGTTATTTGCAAAGCGCTTTTTCGCAATAGGATTTTTTCTCCTGATTGCCTTACCTTCTTTTTCTCAAAATAAAAACCTGATCGGTCAAGTTCTAGATAGCCTGAATCAGCCCATTTCTTACGCCAATGTGGTAGCGATAAATCAGACTACTCAAAAGATCGGCGGATTTGCGATTACTAATGGCGAGGGTCGATTTAAGATAGGGCTGCCGCCTGGTTCGGAATATTTACTTCGAGTTTCCTTTGTAGGGTATAAGCAATTTGAACTGAAGATCAATGAATGGTCTGATCAGGAGCAAATAAAGGTTATTCTAAGTCAGGATGAAACCATGCTGGATCAGGTAGAGGTAGTGACTGAACTGCCCATCACGATGAAAGGAGACACGTTGACTTATAAAACTGATGCATTTACTACGGGGACGGAGCGGAAACTGAAGGATGTATTAGAAAAACTTCCGGGATTTGAGGTAGATGATAACGGGGAAGTGAAGGTCCAAGGGAAAAAGGTAGATAAAGTAATGGTGGATGGGAAGAATTTCTTTGATGGAGATACCAAGCTTGCCACCAAAAACCTTCCGGCAAATGCTGTTGATCGTGTTCAAGTGCTGAAGAATTTCAATGAAGTAGGCCCAGTTCGTGGATTGGATAATGACGAGACTTTGGCGCTAAATATTCAATTAAAGGATGGGAAAAAGAACTTGGTTTTTGGGGACCTGACAGCTGGGCTCGGGCCTGAGGAGCGCTATTTGGGCCATGCGAATGCTTTTTACTATTCTCCAAAAGTGAATCTCAATCTGATCGCTGATGCAAATAATGTGGGAGAATTGGCTTTTACCCTTCAGGATTACTTTAGGTTCAGTGGAGGATTGGCTGGATTGGCGGGGAAGTCAGGTTCATCACTTAGTATGAGTTCGGACGATCTGGGAATACCAATGGCACAGCGAAATAATGCTTTGGAATTAAAAACTGACTTGGCTGCTGTGAATTTGAATTACTCTCCAAATAAGAGATGGAGGCATTCGGGTTTTGTGATCGGTTCGGCTTCCAAGAATAAACTGGGGGCCTCGTCTCAGCGAACGTATTTGCGAACAGATGGAAATAATGAGGAAACACTCACTTCCGCTAACACGGTTGAGAATAAGTCAGGCCTGATGAAATATGCAGTGACCTTTACTCCAAAAGAGGAAACGTATGTCAAATACAGCGTTTTTGGAAAGTTAGCGGACATAGCCAATCAGAATTTTCAGGATTCAGACTTTGGGCAGATTCGCCAGCAAATCAAAAGCTACCAAAGTCGTCAGCCTTACACTGTTCAGCAGAAAGGAGAGTGGTTTCATTCACCTTCGGATAAGAGAGTTTTCTCTATGGAGGGCAATTGGGAGAAAAAGTACACCAATCCTCTCTATGATTTGACTACGAATCAAAAGCCTTTCAATGGAATGTTGCCAGTGATGGATCGTGAGACGTACCGCTTTTTGCAAAGACAGGATATCAAAACCCGCAGCCTGGAAGGAGCTTTCAATTATTACCATATCCTAAATCCCACCAATCATATCAATTGGAGTTTAGGGTATTCATCTATTAGACAAGAGCTAGTTGGCAGTTTGGAGCAGGCAGATACAGATGATGAATTGGATTTGGGAGAGTTTGAGAATGATTCCCGCTTTGATTTTCAGGATTTGTATTTAGGAATGACCTACAAGACTAAATGGAAGTCAGTTGTCATCAGTCCTTCACTTTATCTCCACAGATACGCATGGAATGATGTGCAAATGGAAGATGAGTTACGGAATGACAAACTCCTGCTGCTTCCAGGTATGTATGCTAAATGGAGTATCAAATCTAATCGCTCGCTGACTTACCGATTCAGTAGCCAAGCGAATTTCATGGATATAGAGAAGCTCGCGCAAGGGTTGGTGGTATCAGATTACAATTCGATTTTCCAAGGGAATAGACAGTTGGATAATGGCTTGTTTTACACCCAATCCTTGAATTATAACCACTTTGATTTCTTCTCTTCACTTAATTTATTTGGAAACCTGAGTTGGACAAGGAAACATCAAGACTTGGTAAATACCACCGATTTTGCAGGGATTAACAGAATCATGAGTATTCAAAATATTGATCCAGTGAATGAGTCCCTGACGGCTAGTCTTCAGGCTGATAAGCGTTTTCAGTCCTTCAAAATCTCTGGGGGAGGAAACTGGAATAATTATGCTACCAATAGTTTGGTTGATCAAAACTATATCCAAAATAGTCAATTTGCACACTCATATTTTATCAAGTACACCAGTACATTTATGAAAACTGTGGAGGTGGATTTGGGATATACTTGGAATCAGAACTTTTACAATTCTACCAATGCCAAGAATACTTTTAATACGCACTCACCAAAAATTGAAGTGGACTGGGACATCTGGAGTGGTCTGAAATTGAATGCGGATTACACTTACAATGCTTACATGAATAAAGCTTCTGGTACCACCAGTGACTTTGATTTCTTCAATGCCTTCCTCAGCTATCAGGGTAAGTCAAGTCCTTGGGAATTCAGGCTGACTGTTTGGAATATACTGGATACCCGATCCATTCGTAGAGATAGTTTCACCGAGAATTTGATCAGTACCTATTCTTATTTAGTTCAGCCGAGATATGGCTTGTTTACTGTGAAGTGGGATATTTAGAAGGTTGTTAGTGTTGGATGACCGATGTTGGTTTTGAGGTGGTTTATAAGGGTTTCATTATGAAGCAAGTAACTTCTTTGAGTAATCACTGAAGTACCAATTCGTTAATTCCCCCTTTTTTTTAAAGGCTGTTTGGGGGATTTAATACACGGACACTATACTAAAACAGAAAAGGCCGGGAATTCCCGGCCTTTTGTATTGTGGTAGTTTTCTGATTATTCGCTTGCAACCAATTTCACATCAAGCTCTACATCGTCGTAGATCATTTTATCGGCTAGGTTTTCGAAGTAAGATCCTGAACGATATTTAATGTCGTAATGCGTTCGGTCAAAAGTCAATTTACCAGTAGCTATGATTTTACCACCATTTACCGCTACTGTAGCAGGAAAAGTGACAGGTTTAGTCATGTTTTTGATTGTCAAATCACCAGTAAGCTGGTAGTCTTTTCCATTAGTAGTGGTTGCATTTGTGATTACAAACTTGGATTTATTATGCTTTTCCACTGAGAAAAAATCATCAGATTTTAGGTGGTCAGTTAACCTTTTGTTGGACCCAGCATCAGTAATATCTTCAACTGTCAAATTGGTCATATCCATTTCGAAAGTTCCTCCGAGAATTTTACCATTTTGGTAATCAAGCGTGGCAGAAGAAATAGGCACTTTACCGTGGTGCTGTCCTGTTACCTTTTTGGCAGTCCAAGTGATTGTGCTTTCTGAAGTGTCAACAGTCGCTACTTCCGGGACTATTGAAAGTGCTGTAAATGCTAATGTGAATAGTAAAGTAAAGATTTTCATATATGGATTTGGTTTGAATGGGATAACACGTAGCACCTGCACGCAAGGTTCTGCTATTCACTTTTTTAAGACTAATTTATTCAAAAGGCAGAATTTGCTGTTTTCCGGTAGTCTTAATCAAACTATTTGCAGGCTAGAGAAATAGGTTGTCTCATTTTATTGAGGGTATTACTTATATTTAACTAGACGACTTCTAAAATTATACTTATGAAATATGTACTCTCTATTCTTCTCTGCCTTATGACGTTATCAGCTTTTGCACAACTTCAGCCTATAAAATCTGGGGTATTTAAATGGGATGATTTTAAAGTTGTACCGAATGGTGACCGAGTGGGTAGACCCATATTGGAAGGAGTTTCCACACATTTAGATTACCTGGAGATGCATGCAACTACCCAAAATGTAGGAGCCAAACCTAGTACAGCTCACGCAAACGAGGATATAGAAGAGATAATACTAGTCAAGGAAGGCACGATGAAGGTTACCATAGAAGGAAAGAGCACTATTCTTGGAGCTAATGGAGTGGTCTCGCTGATGCCAAAGCAGATGCATTCCCTTCAAAATGTAGGAGCTACCCCGCTTACCTATTACATAATTCGTTATAGATCCAAGAAGAAAATGGATGTAGACAGAGGAGTAGCCTCGGGGAATTCGCTGATGATCAACGCTGATTCCCTGCCTTACAAATCTACAAGTGTAGGAGGTGTTCGTTCGTATTTTGATAGGGAAACTGCTATGTGCGAAAGACTGGAAATGCATGTCACTACCTTGGATAGAAAAGTAGCGAGCCATGAACCTCATGCTCATGAAGAAACTGAGATTATCCTAATGATTTCCGGTGAAACAGCCCAAATGATCGATGGAAAAGAATACACTGCCAAAGCTGGAGATTTTTATTTCATGGAATCCCAATCTTTTCATGGCATTCGAAACATCAACGATGGGCCGTCGACTTACTTTGCTTTTAAGTGGAAGTAATAGTTCTATGTGGAGATAAACTTGAAGGTTAAGCTTCGCTTGTATTGCAGCTTCATTTCGTAATCATGGAATCTTAACCGATAAAAAGATTTTCTAGCAAATAGTTAAAGCTTCAACCTCCTAGATGTGGGAGCTTATCTAATAACTTATTATAGAAAGTTTTTCCGATAGGAAGCACATCATTTCCGATTTTCAGGGAATACCTTTTTAGTGCATCTATTTTGAAAATATTTACAAAATAGCTTTTGTGAACTTGAAAAAACAGACTTTTAGGGAGCTTACTGAAAATGTCTTTGGAAGTACATCTTAGGGTGTGAAGTTGACTATTACTATAGACATGAGTATATACTCCTTCTACTTTGATCCATTCTATATCCTTGATTAAAAGTCGCTTTAGCCAACCGCTTTCTCTGATAAAGACCTCTTTTTCGTACAAATCATTGGCATCTGTTTCCATAGTTGAATTGGGTTTAGAATGATTTATTTGTTGAATTACCTCCAAATCATAGGACTCTGGCTCAAATTTTAAACGTTCCAGTTTTTTATGATTTTTGGTAAGTCTCTCTAGTTCACATTCAAGAGTAACTTCATTGATCGTCGTAAAAATCAGAATTGAGATGCTATGGGATCCGTTGCCTATGAATGAACACTCATTTTCGAAAAATGAAGAATGACTAGCTTTCTTTCCGTTAAGTAGTGATGTCACCTTGTAAAGATGTGTTCGCTCCTCTCCCAAAAAGCCTAGAGGGGAATTAAAAGTGGAATTGCAGTAATTCTTTACTAGTGAAATTGAATTTTCAAAAGAATTATTGCCTGCGGGATAAAAGTAACTATTAACCATAGCCGATCCATTAAATTGTAAAGAACTCTTCTTTAGAAGATTTACGATCCAAGTGGATTGATCGGATTAGTCAAAAGTGAAATTAGCTTGAAAGTTTATTTATGTTTTGTAGCAAGGCATGGTAGTAGTTACGACCAATAGGGATTTCTATATTGTCAATTTTGACAGCATTAGAGCTAAGTGCTTCTACTTTTTCCATGTTCACAATATAAGATTTATGTATCCTAGAGAACTGATATTCAGGTAGTTTCTTCATTAAGTCTTTGGCGGTGTTTCTCAAAGTGTACTGCTTATCTTTCACAAAGATATGCGTGTAAGTTCCTTCCGCTTTAATATAACTTATATCTGAAATCACAATTTTTTTCAGCCAACCGTTTTCTCTAATAAATAAATCAGAATTGGAGTTTTTCTGCTGATCTGCTGATTCTTTTAGGTTTACCTTGTGTCTTTCCATAGCCAATTCAATGCTGGTAATAAGGGAATTGGTAGTGAATGGCTTTGTAACAAAACCATCAGGACGGATATGATTTACTTTTTTTACTATTTCTTGTCCAGAAGCACTTGTAAGAAAAACTATGGGAAGGTCTATTGTTTGTCTAAGTTCCTCAGCGAGTTCAATACCTGTTTTGGCTCCTTTTAGTTTGATATCTACCAAAACTAGATCAGGCATTTTCTCTTCAATAATCGAAAGAGCAGTTTCTGCTTGGTCCAAGATTTCTACAATTTCATACCCATTGAGGGTTAATATCTCCTTGATATTTTCTGAAAGATTGAAATTATCCTCTACGAGTAATACTTTAGGTTTATTGTAATGTTTGTTCATAAGCACTCTCGTTATTTTAGCTATACTAATAAAATAAAAAGCAGGAGTATTTCAATACTTTTTGACTAAAAAGATAAGAATTAAAAATATGGTTTCAGAAAAATCTCAACTAACCGTTTTTGAAAATGAAGATTTACTTTTTGATTTAAAAACTGGAAGTATTCTCAGAATAAGTGATCGCTTAAAATTGCATTTTGGAGAGGAGTTTGTATATCAGGTACTTACCTTTAGAGATTTTGAACGGATAACAGCATCTGATGAAAATGAAATACAGGAAAGAAACCTACACATAAAAGGTGACCAGATTTTTAACTACACAATCAAGCAGAACGGTGTAAATTTCTATGTGAATGAATTGTTTTGGGTCGATCATGAGAAGCAGAGCTTACACTTCGTAATTAATTTTTATAACAGACAGAATATTTTTGAATTGTCCTTTGAGACTATCATGGAATCTTTAGAAAAAACGGAGAAACCTGCGATAGTTTTTGATATTGGTTTGAAACGTGCCATTGCCGTAAATTCTCCCTTAAAACTTTTATTGCTCCAACCATTTTCAGAATTAGCATCGGGTTTTTCGATCAAGGATTTTTTTGTGATAAAAGAGCACTATGAAAGTGTAATTGATTGGATTAAGAATGGGAATACTTCTTCTTTCGTCTTTGATGCCCAGCTCTACTTGGAAAAAGCAGAAGGAACTTGGTATGAATTGACGTTATACAAGACTTCTCCTAATAATGAAATTTTTATATTATGCTCTCTCAAAAGCATTTCAGTTCAGAAAGCGACCGAGAAGCAACTACAAAGGACAAATGAACTACTTTCTAGAGTTGTTGAGGTTCAGAGTCATTTTCTATCCAAGCCTGAAGGAGCTAATCCTTATGACCTATTGTTGAGCAATATTCTGGGAGTAATCGATGCAAAGCTTGGGTTTGTAGGTAAAGTAGACCTCGGTAATGAGGGAGCTCAGGTTTTAAAAATCCATGCAGCTACGGATATTTCAGGAAATGGGCCCGAGGCTTATAAACTTTACCATAAATATGTTAAGGACGATTTTTTATTCAAGCATTTTGATAATCTTTTTGGAGCCTGCATAATTGAATCCAAAATTATTTTGGAAAATAATCCGCCCGCCAATCCTCATACTAAGGGGAAAAAAATTCCAGGTCATCCAACCATAGAGAATTTTTTAGGAGTTCCAATATTTAAAGGGAAGGAAGTAATTGGATTGATTGGTCTTGGGAATAAAACAGGAGGTTTTACGGACCAGGATATAACAGATTTGAAGCCATTTATTTCTACCTATTCAGTTATTATTGAAGCGTTTAAATCTGAGCAGGATAAAATCAAATTTGAGAAGAATTCTCAGGTAGGAGCTCAAATCTTGGCTACCGTAGCAGATCACAGTCCTGATGTAATTGTTGTAATGAACAATTTATCTGAATTTGAATTTATTTCTCCTTCTGTGTCACAATTTTTTGACAAAGGGACCCGAGTAGAGGAGATGCATCGGAAAATCAGAGTTCTTTTGAAAAAGACTCTAACTCCAGAATTTAAAATATCAGATGGGAGATATAGATCAAGATTGAAGTTATACTTCAAAGACAAAGGTGAATATTGGGTAGAATCAAATTTGAATATTTTAAACGAGAAGAATAATCAAAAGGTAATCGCAGTGATTAGAGATGTTTCTTCTCAAATGAATTTTGAGCAAAGACTAATCGAGTCGCTCCAGAAAGAGAGACAGTTCAATTCCTTTGTGTCTGATTTCATGAATATTGTTTCTCATGAATTTAAAACACCTTTAGCTACCATAATTTCAAGTATGGAGCTATCAAAAATTTACTTGGAGAATTTGGCTGATATTCCGGGAGCTGCTAAGCTTCAAACACATCACAAGAAAATTGAGCTCGAATTGGACAACCTTCATAAGCTAGTAGCTCAATCTCTCGATTATGAAAGGTTTGTGAACAATAGTGCAGCCTTAAAGAAGGAAGAGGTGGATTTCGTTTCATTTATCTTACAAATTTTGGAAAAGCACGATTACCTGCGGAAAGTAGATTTTATCTCTGAGGTTGAAAATGAAGTAAAGGTAGAATGGGATAATTTTTTGATACACACCAGTATTGTTAATTTGGTAAATAATGCATTGAAGTATGGCGGTGAGTCAAAGAAACCGATTGTTCGTTTGTTTCAAACGGATAAGGCGAATGGGATTGAAGTGAAGGATTTTGGGATAGGAATACTAGAAGAAGAGCTTCCCTACGTATTCACTCCCTTTTTTAGAGGATCAAATGTAAATGGAGTAGAAGGAACCGGCTTTGGATTAGTTGCTGTAAAGAATTTCGTAGAAATGCATAAAGGTGAGATAAAAATCTACTCAAAACCTGGAAAGGGCACCACTGTAAGACTGCTTTTTGATATCTAGAAGATTAGAATTTTCAGTTTTAGAAGATTTTGGTTTTTGTTGTTATCAAACGGTGGAATTTTGTTATTTAAATACATCTAGTTGTCATGATGGTTAATACTGCTTTAATAAATGAAAATTAAATGCTTATTATATGTTTTTTGAATAAGGTAAAATGAATTAAAATCCCGACTTTTTCTTTCCTTTTTTCTTGATTGTAACTGTTAATTCAAGCCTGCTATATTTATATAGGAGGCTTGAATTTACAGTTTGGTTTGGGAAACAATGAAAAGGGATGAATATTGTAAAGTATTAATCGTATTTATATTGCTATTTTTTAGCAAGAGTATTACTAATTATTGTTTCGCTGCTGATGCTGTTTACCCAATTACCGCCCATGAGATAAGTAGTGATGAACGGAGCTGCGGTGTTTTATGTGCTGAGCCCACTGTAAAGAATAGAAATAGAGCAATAAGTGACAATGGGCTATATAGTAGATTATATTCTAACCCCGGGTTAGTTTTTGGTATAGCTAAATATAAAGCAGAATTAGAACTTAGGTTCGATCATTTGATACCAGCGAATACCACCACCTACATTCGAATTGATGGAGAGGATAGTTTACTTCAGTCTTTGCTTGGAGGAAGTCTCGGGGATCTACTTTCAGATGTACTGGGCTCTTTGTTATTTGGCGAGCAAGAGATAATAATTGATGCACGTACATCTTCCAGCTCAGTTTTGTCACGATCTAGTATAGCAGGATTTGATATAGATCGAGTGAGATTGGTCAGTGATGAAAATGGTAACTATTACGTGGCTATTAAGCCGGCTTCTTCCTACGATCGAATTAGAATAACAAACCAGGCGTCCTCAGTCGCAGGACTCAACGCTGAATATACGCTGGATGTGTATCACGCCTTTTATTTTGAACCCGATCCATGCGGTGGTGAGCCAATATTCACCAGTTTCGATGGAAGTGGGATCACTTTGGAAGCTCTGGAACTTAATAATGCTATAGAATCCTTAAATCTGGCTATAGACAGTGATTTGGAGAATACTTTTTCGGAAATTTCGCTAGGTGTGGTTGGAGTTGCTGGTGCTGTTGAGCAGATTATTTATTTCAATTCTCCTGTACAGCCCGGTAATGAAATCTTAATAAGTATGGCCACAGGGCAATCCCTTCTGGATTTAGGGCTTTTAAATTATGTGGAGTTGGTGGCTTATTCTAATGGTACTGAAGTCAGTGCAACTGACGCTTCCTCTCTGTTAGAGCTAGATATTTTGGGGTTATTGGCTTCGGATGAATTTTTTAAGTTTCCTATTAGTGATAATGTATCGGCTATAGATAAAATAGGGATCAGGGTTTCGTCCTTGGTGGGTGCAGGTTTACTTGAGGGGAGTCTAATGGTTAGCGGAGTGACTGTGGCGCCTGTAAGACCTGAAATTACCGATATCCCTGAGGAAGGATTCTATGAAATTTGCTATGGACAAACAGTAACTGTGACCCCAGATAATGCTTCAGGAGGTGATTTGAATTGGTATAGATTAGAATCAAATAGTGATGAGACCGCAATGGGAACAGCAGATGCATATACAACTCCTATTGACCTTGCTCCAGGAGACCATGAATTTTTGGTAAAATCAAATAGACTATCCTGTGCTGGCGAGAGTGAGCCATCGCGATTCAAAATCAAGGTAAATCCTATACCAACCTCCGCAAACTACCGTATTGAGCCATCAGGGGAGATAGGAATAGATGAAGATGGAAAGTATACCTATGTAGAAGGAGTGCATCCAGTGACACTTAATCCTTCGATAATAGATCTACCTACTGATGGTGCTTTTGAATGGTATTTGGATGAAGATATGGGGATCCAGATTTCCGATGGATTTGTGATAGATGATGTGCTTTTCGAATTAGAAGGTGCAAATCTAACCATGACAGGGCTTCAGTTTAGAGATGAAACTGATCCATACAAATTTTATTTGAATTGGATCCCTAATGAAGGATGCATCTCAGATGAGCCTATGGAACTGGATTTGAGTTCAATCGCAAGAATTTTGAATGTTTCTCTTGAGAGCTTTGAGGCTAATCTAACACCTAAGGGAGAGGTTGATTTGTCTTGGGGATTTTCAAAACTACCTGAAAATAAGAAGGTAATACTTCAAAGAGCCGGTTCAAATCTAAATTTCAAAGAAATCTGGGCGAAAAACGGGGGCGAGGAAGTAGTGAGTAGTTATCTCGATGAACACCCTTTAAATGGAGATAGCTATTATAGAATCCAATTGATAAATGAATATGGTGACATACAATTCACTTCTGACTTGCGCCGAATTTACATTTCCCATGCCCTTTCAAGCGCCTTTCAGGTCTTCCCTAATCAGTTCGAAAGCCACTTCACCATAGGAACGAGCTATAACGAGATGAAGGAGATTTCATACCAATTATTTTCAGGAGAAGGATCATTTCTACAAGCCGGGGAAGCCAAAGTAAGTCGGCAAAACACTCTTCGGATCAGTAATTTGGAGTCTCACCCACCAGGTGAATATTTTTTGATCATTATTGACTCGAGTGATATACACACCCATCATTTAATTAAAAATTAATCTGGGATAAAAATCCTGCTTAAATATTTGAGCCCTATAAAAGGAAAGTACGGGCTATTTATACAGTTGTGAAATCATGTTGTTTTTTCTTTTTTCTTGGATTATTGTCTTTTTGATAACAGAAAATATCAATTAAATAACAGAATCTAGAAGTGTCTTTTAGAGTCGATTTTTAATCACTAATTTTTGTCAAGTTGAAATTTTTACCACATAATTATTTTCTATGAAGTACACTTACTGTCATTTTGTTGTCCTAGTTTTTAAAAGTGCTTTATCCCTAATATTAGCTGTGATAACATCAAATGTTAAGGGGTTAATAAAGAGTAATATACAGTTTTTATACTGTTCATTTATTAATTATTTGGATCGTTTTTTATGTTGTTCTAGTGCAATTGACATTTTATTTCAACCTACTTTTTCAATTTCGGGTAATGTTTTAACAAATGTCCTTTATAATCAACCTAATCTGTTGTTTCAATCGAAAAATTTTAAAACTACAACATATGAAAACTCTCTTTAAATATAATAGTCTGAAATTGAGAGGTATAAGCACTATATTTAAGTATGGTGTTGCTTTTTTTATATACTCATTAATTGCTGTATGTTTTTTGGCAGAAACCTACGGTCAAACAAAGCAATTTCCCACCATAGCCACTGAAATCAGTGATGATGATCGGAGCTGTGGTTTGTTTTGTCTCGAGTCTACAGTTCAAGATAAAGATAATGCTTTAAGTGATGATAATCAGTTTGCTAGATTGTATGGCAGCCCAGGGTTTTTGGCGGGTTTAGGTGCATATGAAGGAAGTTTGGAGTTACAATTCCCTTCCACTCTTCCAGCCGAAACTTGGTCTTACGTGAGAATAGGAGCAGATGAAAGTTTATTGCAGGCGCTTCTGGGAGGTAGCCTGGGTGAGCTACTAAGTGATGTCCTGGGGTCGGTATTATTGGGTAATCAAGAAATAGAAATCCAAGCAAGGACATCTGGTGGAGTAGCCGTGTTATCCAGAACCAGCACGCAGGGCTTTGATACGGATCGGGTAAGGCTAGTTCAAAATGGGACGGGTGATTATTTTTTGGCGATTAAGCCAGATGCTGCATATGATAGAATTCGATTGACTAATAGGTCAACAGCTTTGGCAGGTCTAGGCTCTGAATACACCCTTGACGTATATAATGCTTTTTATCTGGATGGAGCAGATGCCTGCGGCGAGTTCAGATTTACTTCTTTCGATGGAGAAGGAATCTCTCTTGATTTGTTGGGGGCTGGAGTCGATAATACAGAAAATGCGATTGATTCAGACCTGAACTCGTATTCCGAAATCAGCATAGGCACCTTAGGTGTAGATGCTTCCATGTTCCAGTCGGTTTATTTTGAAACCCTATCTGCGCCTGAAGACTATTTCAAAGTGAAATTGGGTGTTGCCAATGCAGGTGTTTTGACAGCTGATTTAATTGGTGGAATAGAAGTACGTGCTTATAACGGATCTAATTTAGTCTTTATCCAAAAGCTATCCGGAGGATTGATCAATGGATTGGATGTGCTTGGTCTGCTCCAAAGTGGGAATGCTGTCACTCTTCCTTTTGGTCCAGGAGTAGCTTTTGATAGAGTGACAGTAGGTTATACTTCCTTGGTCTCGCTGAATGCATTGTCAAATTCTCCAATCCTATTATATGAGGTGCAGCGTTTCGGGGCTACCTGTCCAGATCCTGAGCCGATTCCTTTGCCTATAGCAACAGAACCAATGCTCAGCAATAGCAGCTGTGATGCTACTGTATTGGCTTTTGAAAATGCCAATTTCCCCCTAAATACTGTTGATGGAAATAACGATACCTATACTACACTCAGCGCCAGTTCCGGTATTGCATTGGGAATAGGAGATTATGAGGGATTTGTGGAGTTGGGATTTGATTCCCGGGCTGCAGGTACTACTTCCTATGTTAGAATCGATTTTGACGAGGAAGTATTGTTAGGCTTACTTGATGGAACTACCGGACAGCTTCTGGGCGGAGTAGTAGACAATGTTCTTTTTGGCAGTCACTACTTCACCGTGGAGGTTAAGAATAACGGATCGCAGGTTTTTGAAAGCTCAAGTAACAATGGTTTCTTCAATCAACCAGTCAAAATAGTTCAGGATAAGAACAACCATTACTATGTAGAAGTAACTCCTGAGAGTGCTTATACCAGTATAAGAATTACAGAATCACTGGGTGCAATTGCAGGCCTGGGTGAAGTGCGTAGCATGAATGTCTATCATGTGTGTACTTCAACAGGTTTTGAGCCATGTGAGCAGGCATTTGCTACGTATTCGGAATCGCAAGGCATTAGTTTGGATCTTCTTGGATTAGGAGCAGCAGGGGTAGTTGATGCAGGATTTGCTATTGACGGTGATCCGGCAACTGCTTCAGAGGTAAGTATTGGAGCAGCGGGACTTGGATCCAGCGTTTACCAGTTTGTGAATTTCCATTCTTCATCAGCTCCTGAAGATCACTTCAGAGTCAAACTGGCGATGGAAGGTGGAAATCTGTTGACCGCAGAAATTTTAGGAAGCATAGTTATCAAAGCTTTTGATGGAGATACAGAGGTGTACTCTCAGGGTCTTCGGGATGGCTTGATATCAGGATTGGATTTATTGGGATTACTCCAAAGCGGAGGAACAATTAATCTTCCTTTTGGCCCAGGGTTGTCTTTTGATAGAGTTGCTGTAGGGATCGAATCTGTGGTGAGTGCCAATGTGATTCAGAATCCAGTGAAAATTTTCAGCATAGAAAGATTCAGTGCAGCATGTCCAGATCCAGAGCTGACTGCACCACCTGAGACTATTCCACCATTTAACACTTCAGATTGTGCTGCCGAAGTAGTGGACTGGGCAAATACCAATTTCCCACTCAATGCAGTGGATGGGAACAATGATTCCTATGCGGTATTATCTGCAAGTACAGGTACGGCATTGGGACTGGGGGCCTATAGTAGCCATATCGAGTTGAGGTATGCAGCTCCAGTAGCCGCGGGCGAAACATCCTATGTCCGCATAGAATTTGAAAATGACGAGTTAAATGCCTTGTTAGGTGGAAGTCTTGGTTCAGATTTGGCGGATCTATTGGGATCAGTGGCACTTGGTGATCACTACTTCACCGTCACACCAAAAACTGCCGGAGGAACGGATATTTATACAGCTAGTAGCGCCACAGGTTTTGGTACCCAGGATGTGAGAGTTGTTCAGGATGAATCAGGTAGATTCTACATCGCCTTTACTGCAGATCAGGCCTATCAATCAGTAAGAATTGACCACTACTTAGCTGCACTACTTGGATTAGATAACACGGCTACCATGCATGTTTTCAGTATGTGTAGAGAGACGGAATTTGATCTATGTGAACAAGCTACTTTTACTGATTTTGACGGTTCTGGAATTGCTGTTGACCTATTGGATATCACAAAAGGAGGCGTGTTTAACCCTCAAAATGCCATTGATGGAAACAGTTCAAATTATTCCACAATCAATCTTGGAATTGCTGGAATAGGGGCAACTGTCTATCAAAACATTTATTTCAAAACAAAATCTCAGAACACGGACGCACTACGAATAAGAGTGCAACTTGACGAGCCGGGAATATTGAATTTGGATCTTGCAGGTTCATACCGTTTGATTCTTTACAATGGCAACGATGAAGTTTACAATGAATCACTTCAGGATGCCTTGATAAATAACCTGGATCTACTCGGTCTTCTTAATTCAGGCGGAATTCAGGAGCTTTTGATCGAACCGGGAGTGGTGTATGATCGGGTGAGTTTTGGGCTTCAGTCCATTGCCGCAATAAATACCAGTGCACCGATCAGATTGTATGGAATCAGCCGGATTTCCGACGGATGTCCAGATCCTGATGTGGCTGATCCTCCATATTTAAGCCCAGTCTGTGCAGAGGAATTGATTGATGCGTCTTTTGCAGATAATCTTGCCAATCTTTTTGACGGAAACTTTAACAGTTTCGCTACCATCAATTCCAGCGGAGGCGCATTATTAACCGGAATTGGAGCATACTCCGGGCATGTAACTCTTGGATACGGAGACGGTGTAGTAGTACCGGCAGGTACTACATCATACATGAGAATAGATACTGATGCAAGCTTACTGGATGCGCTACTTGGTGGTAGTGTAGGCGGAATATTGAGCGACTTGTTGAATACCGTTGTCCTTGGAGATCATTACTTCACAGTTTCTGCAAATGACACGGGCGGGACCCCACTTTTCACTGCAAGCAGTGATAATAGTTTTGCCGGATTTAATGATCAGGTGAAAATCGTTCAGGATGCACTTGGAAGATACTATTTGGCTATTACGCCAAATGCAGCTTACAATAGCATAACTGTGGAAGATCATATTGCCGGAGGATTGTTCGGTGAAGACAACAGCATCAATATCTATGGTCTTTGCTACGATACAGGTGCGGAAGCTTGTGCAACAGGGTTTACTACATTCTTTGATGGTTCTGGGATTACGGTTGATGCAGGCTCGATTGGTAGCTATGGAGTTACTAATGCGGAACGCGCTCTTGATAATAATAACAATGACGATTACTCCGAAATCAGCTTAGGCACCCTAGGTGTAGCCGGTTCTATCCAACAAAATATTCAGTTCAGACAAACGATTCCTGCAGGAGGGGCATTTAAAATCAAACTTGGGGTTGGAGCCGGTGTATTGGATGCAGATGTCTTTGGAAGAATCGAAGTGGTGGGTTACTTGGATGGGATCGAAGTTTACGATGAGACTCTGGAAAATGCGGTTCTAGGGAATGTGAATTTGGTAGATCTATTTAACAATGGAGCCAATGAAGAAATCCGTATTTCTCCTGGTGTAGCCGTTGATGAAATTGCAGTTCGACTTATTTCATTGGTTTCAGTCACTGCTGTTCCTAATGTACGCTTGTATTATATCCTTCAGGATTGTGAAACTCCTGATTTTCAAGCTTGGGAAAGTTACGTCATTGATGGTGACCCTTCGTTGACTTCTGTTTCAGGTGGTGAAACAATAGTTTATACTATCCATGTGAGAAATACAGGGACTGTTCCTATGACAGATTACCTGATTACTGATGCCATTCCAGCTAATACTACCTATGTAAGTGGAGGTGTGGAAAATGGGGGAGTTGTCACTTTTGAAAATCTGAATATTGCTCCTGGAGAAACAGTCACAGTAAGTTTCACTGTTTTGGTGGATGAAAATCTGACTGATGTAGAATTTATTTCCAATGTAGGACTGGTTAAGTCTCTTCCTGAAGATCCTGGAGTGGAAACATATCCGGCATTGGATAATGAAAACCCAACGGATCCAGATGAGAGTGGAGATACAGGTACGGATATTCCTGTTGATCCTATTTTCTCAGCAGAAATCTGGAAAGCAGTAACAGTAGATGGCGATGCCAATGTCGCAGCAGTAAGCGGTAGCGAGACTTTGGTCTATACCATATTTATTAGAAATACCGGTAATCAAGATTTGACAGATCTGTCAATTTCAGATGCACTTCCAAATGGAATTACGTACGTTTCCGGAGGCACTTTAGTGGGAAATGATGTTAACTTCTCATTGCCTGGATTGGCGGTAGGAGCTACTACTACCGTTGGGTCCTTCACCGCAACAGTAGATGCTGATCTTACTGGAATAGATGAAATCATCAATATTGCAGTTGCCAATTCCGCAGATTTACCAGCTCCAATTGAATCCTATCCTCCGATAGACAACAGTAATCCTACCGAACCGGATACGGCAGCGGATCCTGGGACAGTGTTGGATGTTACGCCTGTTCATGCGATTGATTTTGATAAAATTGGATTGAGTAATAATGCTGATTCTGATGGTAAAGCAATTGTTGGGGATATCATTACTTATACTTTGACAGTCACAAACACTGGCAATAAGTTACTTTCTGATATCTCAGTTGTAGATCAGATCCCGGCAAATACAACTGTAGTTGATAATGGTGGGGGAACTGCAGGTGCTGGAACTCTGACTTTTGATATTGCTTCTTTGGCGGTTGGTGCAATGCAGGAGTTTATTTTTACCGTTCAAGTGGATGCTGTAACAGGATCAGATCCAATCGTAAATAATGCAGAAGCATTTTATGCAGATGAAGTTGGAGGAAATGCATCAGAGACAGCTCAGCATTCCATGCCTACAGACTGTACTACAATAGATGCCGAAGATATTACTTTGACAGCAGATCAAAGTGCAATCTGTTTTGGAGAGTCGACCATTTTGCATGCGAGTCTAAACGGAATCAGTATTCCAAATCCTGAATTCAGATGGTATCTGGATGCAAGTTTGACAGGAGCGTATTTCGCAGGAGCTGATTACGAAGTGAGCCCTACTGCCTCTACTACTTATTATGTGACGGTGGTAGCAGAAGGATATTGTTTCAGTACTCCTGCTGCAACAACTTCTATCACAGTCAACGAGCTTCCAGATGTGCCATCTACAAGTTCTGATATTACGATTTCAGAAGGATTTGGAACTGTGCTTACGGCATCCATTGATCCAATGCCAGCAGATGTGGAAATTGTTTGGTATGCGGAAGGTGGAGCAGAATTAGCGACAGGAGAGTCGTATAATACTGGTATCCTTTCAGCTGGAGTCTATACTTATTATGCCGGAACCAGGAATACAGTTACAGGTTGTTTGTCAATCGACACTACGGCTGTAACTGTTACTGTTGAGCCTGTGACGACAGATGGAGATTGTACTGTAGCGAATGCACAGAATAACGGTACCTATGCTATTTGTGTACTATGTAGTGTAGAAAACCCTGGTAATGCGGTTGATGGTGACATTAATACATATTCAAGATTTGTAGCACCGGTTGCAGTTACTGGGGGAGTTTGGCAGGAACTGATTTTCAACCAGACCGGCGCAGCTGGGGATACAATTGTGATTACTTTGGGAACAGGTGGGTCTTTGCTTGACCTTGGTGTATTAAGTGGACTTTCTTTTGAATCCTATAATGGTGCTGCTGCCAATGGGGATGGTGGAGTAGTTGATAATAATTTGGTTAGTTTATCTCTGCTTGGAGGTAATAGCAAAGGAGAAGTGAGATTTGTAGCAAGTGGATCATTTGATCGGGTCAGAATTGACTATAGACCATTGCTTGGAGCCTTAGAAAGTGGATGGAGGATTTATCAGGCAGAAATCAATTACCCTGGTCCAACTGCTGTTACAGAAAATGAGGAAGTATGTGTTGGAGAAACTGCCACACTTTCAGCAACACCTGCAGCAGGTACTACCTTAAGATGGTATGATGCAGAGACAGGAGGGACACTGTTGGCTTCCGGAAATAGTTTTACCACTCCGGCATTAACACCTGCGGGAATCAAGACTTATTACATAGCCGTGGTGCGTGGGGGTTGTGAGGATCCGGTAAGGATCCCTGTAAATGTTACCGTCAATCCAAGAGCAACTGCTACTGACATTCAGGCAACTGGTGATACTATCTGTGAAGGAGACAGCTTTACGCTTTCTGCTACCAGCAGCACGGTGACCAATCCAATATTCAGATTCTACACCAGTCAGGATCTGACCACTGAGATCACGGATCTGACTGTCAGCCCTGCGGCAACGACGACTTATTATGTAACCGTTTCAGGTGATGGAGTTTGCGAGAATGCTCCAGGAGATGCAGCGGAAGTTACGGTGACTGTCAATCCAAGTGCAACAGCCACGGATATTC
>NZ_CAXBBX010000002.1:0-474214 GCF_963974365.1 uncultured Algoriphagus sp.
ATTGAATAGAAAAGGCTATTTTAAATTATGAAAATCAATATGAGACAGCCTCTTTCTTATGTCTTGACTGTTCTGTCTAAAATCTCATTTCAAACTCTTCGTCATCTTCTCCACTTTCTTACTTAAGTGCAAAATGGCTTTAGCATAGCGGGTGTCCCATTCTTCCAGACGTTCAGTTGAATTAGTCTCAACCTCGTATTTGATGCCAGGCAAAATCCAAGAAGCATAGCCTGAAAATGGATCTGTACTTACGTAAAGTGATCTGTACCAGCTACCGAAATACATTCCTTTGGGATCGATCCAGCTTTTCTCTAGGCTAATCAGTTCCTTATTCAACGTTGAGATTTGCTTTTCAGAAAGATTTCCTGAATCCAAAGCCTTATTCATCGCCTTTTCATAGTCCTTTGAACTTGAGCTTAATTCTTTAATAGCTTTATCAACTTGGTCGAAGGAAATGAAAGAAGTGTCAATTTCTTTTACAGAATTAACAGCATTATCGAAATGCAGTCTCAAATCCTGCGCATATCGAGGCACATCGTAAGGGATGATGGTAGCATTTGCCAGTCTCAAGGTCAGGACTCCAATCACAGAAGCAACTGTTCCACCCATTTTGAAGGTAGGATCAACGAACTTGCTGTAGTAGTGGAAGTTATCATAGTTGGAATGATAGGCTGATGTGCCACCAGATCCTCCACTCATGCTAGGTACGCCAGCATACATATAGAAGGCAATATGATCCGATCCGCCACCTAGATTACCTATTCTTGGTTCCTCATTTTTTCCTGCCCAGACCTCAAAAACTGTCTTGGAGGAATCAGGATAAGCCACTTCCTTAGTAGCTTCAATAATTAGATTTTTCAGGGTAGGAGCCGCAGAGATTCCAAAGTTTCTCCCCGAAACAGCCCCGTCAAAGTTCATATAAATAACTGCCTTTGCACCCAGCTCATCTTTGAATTGCTCCACCCATTCGGTAGAACCGATGACACCTTGTTCCTCAGCGTCCCAGTGCCCAATCAAAATCGATCTCTTAGGTCGCTCACCATTTTTGATTAATTCACCCATAGCTTCCGCCAAAGTCAACATCATCGCAGTGCCTGAATTTGGGTCGGTGGCGCCAAAGCTCCATGCATCGTAGTGAGAGCCAAGAATAATCCATTCGTCAGGATATTCGCTTCCTTCGAATTTACCTACAATATTATTTGCTCTGATGTAGTCTACAGGTTGCTCTACTTTTACACGAACTTTCAGGTCTGATCCTCCAGTTATCTTGTATTCAAAAGGTAATCCACCTTGCCATCCTTCTGGAACTGCAGATCCTTTCATTCTGCTCAAAATCTCCTTTGCGGCACCATAACCAATAGGGGAAACTGGAATCGTGTGGAAAGGCACATCTTTTGGATCCAGCCTTTTCACCTTTTTATCTCCGTCCAAAGGAAGGGCTGGCTCAAAAGGAGTCAATGGATCTCCGGTATAGTCTAAAGTCAATAAAGAGCCACGCTGTATAGTGGTTTCGTTATAAAACGGACCGTCTGGATACACATCTCCTTTACCAAATCCTGAGTCTTTTGGATCAGTGAAAATGATCAAAGCCGCAGCTCCATATTGCTCCGCAAATTTTGCTTTGAAACCTCTAAAATTTCCTCCATAACGAGCGATGACCACTTTTCCTTTCAGGTCAACACCCATTTCGGCCAGTTTTTCGAAGTCAGCTTTGACTCCATAATTAGCATAAACCACCTCAGCGGTCACATCTCCTGAACCAGAGTAGGCATTAAATCCCTTGTAGAGCCTTGGGTCTGTAGAAAAGGGATCACCTTCGATGGGACCTTCCTGTTGTGACAAGGTGATTTTATCCGGGGTAATAATCTCCAAAAGTGACTCTCCCGGGTGATTTGGCAAATACACATCATATGGGTAGGAGGTTACATCCATTCCTGCATCAGACATCACCTTGGTCATGTATGCTGCTACGGCTTCATTTTCCGGTGTGCCGGCAATGTGAGGTGCTTTGGTAAGCTCTTTTAAGTGAACTTTAAACCGATCAAAGTTGACTGCTTTCAAATAGTCCTGTTCTATGGATTTCTCCTTGGAAATATCAGCAGGAAGGAAGCCAGTAACTTGCTGGGCATTAGCAGAAAGACCTAAGGCGAATGCGAGAGTAAAGCCGAAAAAGGATTTGTTTATTGACATGATTAGTTGTTAGTTAAAAGCTCAGAAACAGACAATACATGTTCTGAAGGTACATTTACAATTCTTTTTGTCCTCAAATACCTGCCTAGTTCATACTCATCGTAATTAGGGTTTTCTGGGTCAAAGCTTGAGATTCTCACCAAGCCGCGAGAATGTATAAACTCGCCATTTCCTATCCACATACCCACATGGACTACGCGTTCTTTTTTCTCTGGAGTGCCTTTTACTCCGAAAAATAGTAGATCACCAACTTGAAGTTTATCCCAATTTTTATCCGCATCGACTAGTTCACCTTCGTTGATTTGCTGGGAGGCATCACGGGGAATTATCTGACCATTCAGGTAATAAATGGTTTTGGTAAAACCGCTGCAATCTACACCTTTGATAGATGTGCCACCCCAGAGGTAAGGAGTTCCCATCATTTGCTTTGCTGTTGTAATCAACGCTTCTGGGGAAGTATTTCTTGAGGCAATCCAACTTTGCCAGTCTTGAGCTTCATTTGAAGAAATCCAGCCCTGGCGACCGTCTGGAAGATTGACTTTCAACTGATCTTTAGTTTCTTCCGCTATTGTCAGAATATCACCGGCCACAAGGTCTGATACCATTTCCGATTGATCTTCAGTTTTCCAGACATAGCCAATGAGTGAAGTGAAAACCACTTTCGGCTCTCTAAACCAACGCTCTAATTCTGCCTCAGTCATCAAATGAATCCCGGCTCTATCTACCCAAGAAAGGTAGCCGTCTGGAGTTTGTACTAAGAACCAACCATCGTCTTGTTTTAAAACAGTTAATGGTGTTCCCATCAAAGCTTGAGTCGCGAGCTCGGCGGAGTGCTTTGGATTGCTTCGGATATTAGCTACAGAGATGGTGACCAAAGCTTTGGTTTTATCGCCCAGAGCTGCATCAGGTAATATTGAAACAGCATCTGTAAAGTTAATCTCCTGAGACTTGAGTTCGTCGATTAAAGCGTCTAATGCCTCAGGTTGATCAGTTTCTCCCTTCAGGGAATCGTTTTCAAATCTCAGGTCCCAGAGCGCAACTCGTTTGTCAGGGGCGACTTCGGCTCGCTTCTCTTCTATGAGATTATTTACCTCTTCGCTATTATCCTTGCTGGCGCAGGAAAAAAGGACGGTAATCAGGGATGCTAGTATTGGGATATATATTCTTTGCATAACAAGGGCAAAATAAAAGAAAACCACAAGCAAAGCCCAATAGTTGAACTCTCCTTGTGGTTTAAATTGATTAAAATCTTCCGATTAATTCATTTTCAATCCAGGAGAACGATCTAAGAACTCTTGGTATAGTCTGATTTGACGGTTAGAAAGTGGCATTCGGTAGCCATCGATAAACACGTGCATGATATTGGTTTTGGTCTCGAAAGGATCACCATCAGCCACGATCAAGTTGGCAACTTTGTCTGCTTCTACAGAACCATATTGATCTGCTAAGCCGAATATCTCAGCAGGATTGATGGTAACAGCTTTCCAAGCTTCTTCTTTTCCCATGCCATAAGCAGCGGCAAAAGCAGCGAAGAAAGGCAAGTTTCTTACATTCTCCTGTCCGTTTGTTCTGATGGCTACTTTCACACCTGCTTTAGCCATTTTACCGGCATTGGCATAAGGCGCATCATAACGATCTGAATCTCGGGTAGGCAATGCTTGGATTGGACCGGTAAGCACTGGGATTCCTGCTTCGGCGATTTCGTCCGCAACTCTCCAGCCTTCAGATACGCCTGTGAATATCACTTTGGCATCTTTTCCTTCCAACCATTTGATAGCGGCCTGAATGTCAGAGGCAGCATTTACTTCAATCAATAGCGGAAGTTCTCCCGTAGTTGCTTTTGCAAATTGCTCCATCTCTGGATAGTATTCCAATTCTGCACCATCTGCTGCCATAGAAGCGTAGCTTTTTGCGTTATCCCAAAGATCATTTGCCTCTTTAAGAGCTTTCTCATTTGCTTTTTTGATCTCATCATCAGACCTGCGGTCAAATCTACCTCTGCGTCCAGAGCTAGGGAAGTTCATCACTATCCCTTTAAATCCGGCGTACATTTGATCTGGAGTGTAGCCATTTAGGTTAATCAAAGCGGCTGTACCTGGGAATAATCCACCTGCAGGAACTGTAAGTACAGTCGTAACTCCAGAAACTCTAGTCACAGGAATTGCAACAGAATTTGGATTTACAGCGGTCAATGCCTGCATATTTGGAGAGAAATTTCCTATTTCAGCGTAATCAACAGTCTCCGGTACAGAACTTACTTCTACCAAACCAAGTTTGGTACCGCTATCAATCATGCCTGGGTAGATAAATTTCCCAGTACAATCAATCACTTCAGCATCCGAAGCTGAGATATTAGCTCCAATTTCCTTGATTTTTCCATCTTCTACCAATACAGAGGTATTGTTCAGTACACCTTTAGTAATTGTAACTACCGTAGCATTTTGCAACAAGAACTTGCCTGGTCTTGGTTTGATAAATTCCCCGTCAATCTGAGCCATGGCCATCATAGGCAACAAGGCAAGAAGGAAGGCGAAAAAGGTTTTATTTAGTCTTTTCATGTCTTCTTTGATTACGGTGATTATTGATTTAAAAGGAAAAGTGATTCAGTAGTCTCGAAAAGACTCTCTGTATCCTGCATACACCTGCTGTCGTGTCCTTCGTAGATCATGACAGGTTCCACCATCTCTGTTGGGCTCACTTTCATTCGCTGATCATCCGCATCTTCTTTGATATCGAAGTATTTTACACCATCGACAAAAGTCATCTGAGGAATGGCGTAAGAGGAGAGTGGGTGCCCTTCAAAGATTACCAAATCAGCCTGCTTTCCTTCTTCAATAGAACCAACCTTATCTGAAATCCCTAATTGCTTCGCTGGATTAATTGTGATCATAGAAAGAGCCTGCTCATCTGTCATTCCACCATAGCGCTGAGTTTTTGCAGCTTCATGATATAAGTGACGGATCAATTCAGCATCATCAGAATTGATCGAAGTGATCGCTCCATTTTCTGTCAAGATTGCTGCATTGTAAGCAGTGGAGTAGTACACTTCAAATTTGTATGCCCACCAATCTGCGAAAACTGAAGCTCCCATGGTATATTCCGCAATTTCTGGAGCCACTTTGAAGCCTTCGTTGGTATGCTGGAATACCAGCTTAGTAATCCCAAAGTCTCTGGCGACATTGATCAACATGTAGATCTCATCGGCACGATAGGAGTGACAGTGAATGATGATCTTTCCATCCAAGATATCGGCTAGCGTTTGAAGTCTTTCGTTGTGGACTGGAGGCATTGCAGTGCTTCCTTTCTGGGAAGATGCTGAATTGTAAGCAGCCCAAGCTTTTTTGTACTGAATTGCTTCATTGAACCCATTACGAAGAATCGCTTCTACTCCCATTCTTGTACGTGGTTGGATACCATTTCCTCTTCCGTGAACTCGAGTGGGATTTTCGCCCAAAGCGAATTTGATCGTGCGAGGTGCGTCCTGCATGATAATATCAGCTGGATCTGTAGATCCCCATCTGTGTTTCAAGGTAGCATTCTGGCCACCAATTACATTAGCTGATCCGTGCATTGCGTGTGAGATTGTGACCCCACCGGCAAGGGCGCGATAAATTCCAACTTCAAATGGATTTACCATATCCTTCATTCTCACTTCGGCAACGATAGGTGAAGTAGCTTCATTGACTACATCAAGTCCCAAATGTGAGTGAGCGTCAATAATACCTGGCATCAGGTATTTTCCGCTGGCATCTATAGTTGTTACTCCATTAGGAGCATTTAGATTTTGGCCCACCTTTTTGATGATACCATCTTGAACAAGAACATCTGAATTTTCCAGAGTTCCTTTTGTCACTGTGAGAACTGTGGCGTTCTTTATCAATACACTGCCTGTTTTTACTTGGGCTGATGCAAACTGAATACTCAGACCCAACAGAGCGGCAAGAAAATAAGTTACTTTTTTCATGTCTTTACTTGTTAGCGATTAGAGTTGGATTGAGTGTGCCTTCGAATGGAAAAGATCCGAATTCGCCTACGTTCATCGTGCCATTAAAAGTATCTGCGTCTACATCTCCAGAAACTTCTACTAAGATTTGCATCCCGCCCGCAGTGACATCAAATGAGAATGATAACCTCTTGCCATCCAACACTACATTTTTGATTGGAGAAGTCATTTTTCCAGAACCATCAGGATCATCGTAAGAGATGGTTCCTGTGTAATCTGTGCCATCCTTTTTTATCGAAAGTATTCCTCCGGAAGAACCGGCTGGACTTTCAGAAGTATAATCCCAATTTCCTTCAATTTTCACTTCTCCATCACCGCCCTTAGCCGCTTTTTTCTTCGCTTTGGTCTCGTAATCAAATAGATATCCGTCTACTACCATATGTTTGATTTGCGAATCTTCTGCGAAAAGAGAATCTGTACTCAGAATCATATTTGCCATTTTGCCTTTTTCTATGGATCCAGCGACTTTGCTAAGTCCCAAGATTGAAGCAGAATTGGTAGTGAGTGCAGCAAGTGCAGCTTTTTCTGAGAGACCATGCTTGATCATCGCTTGAAGTGCCTTCATGATATCACCTGATTTCACTCCAGCAGTGGTAAAGGCAAAAGGAATCCCGGCAGCTTCTAGCTTACTAGCTTGCGCAATTGCAGCATCGTAGGCTTTCTTTACGCGCTCATTCAACACTTTTACCTCATCCTCAGCATCATCCTTCTGAGCTTTGATAGCTTTATCATCTGGAATATCCAGTTTCACAAGTACGCTGGCACCTGAGGCTTTGATTTCATCTATTACGCCTTCGTAATCTTCCAAGCCAGTTAATACCAGTTTGAATCCCTTTTCTTTTTGAAGGCTGATAGCCCTTCTAATTTCAAGTTCTGATGAAGTAGAAAACATCACCGGTATCTGACCTGTAGTCACTTCCTGCATTGCGCTATATGTAGGGATAATTTCAGGACGTTTCAGTCCAGCAGCAGATTTGTAGGTTTGAGTTCTCTGTGAAGTGAGCTTAGTGTTGTCGTATATTTCGCGAAACTTTGCCATCACACCTACGGCAGTACCAGGGTACATTCCTCTGGATCCTCTGAAGCTTGCTACCAAGGCGGTGTTTTCCATCAGGAGATTAGTTGAGTTCTCTTCTCCTAAAAGCACTACTGCAGCTTTTCCTGCAATCATTCCACCATCAGGCATAATCTGAGCGATGGTAAATCCTGCTTTTCTCAGGTCAGCTACTTTGTTGTCTTTACTTGAATACTGATCTAAAGCAGATCTCCAAGGAGTGATACCGGCGATTTCATCAGGAGGATTTGAAGAGACAAAGTCCTCTGGTCTATCTGGATCCTTCGGCTTGGTGATGCCAACATCACTAGCAGCATCAATAAAACCTGGATAGATAAATAAAGAATCTCCGGCTATTGTTTTTGTTTCTTTTGGTAAGCTAATATTACTTCCAACGCCAAGGATTAATCCATCCTTGATCAGGACAGTAGCTTTTACTCCAGACTGTCCCGGAGCTGTGAAAACAGTCGCATTCGTGATTGCATAAGTGTCAGTGATTCGTTTCTTCCCAGATGGATCGCTTTGCGCAAATGCTACCGAGGAAGAAAGCCATCCTGCAACCAACAAGCAAAAAGCACCTGCATGCAGTAGTTCTTTTTTCATATAATTTAATTGGTTTTGTTTTAAGGATTTGAGGCTAAGAAACTTAACTAAGGAGGAACCTACTTCGATGTTTTTTATCCTTTTTCCTTTAGGTTGATGGTAATATATATTGAAAGCAAGCTAACAAAAGCGATTTCAGAATCCTTTTGTATTTATTTTTTACAGCTTATTATTTGATCAATGGCAATAATTTTGATTTGAAATGCTCTTTAAATTCTGTAAGATTCTCCTGCCTGGATATAAAATTATTTGATTGGTAAATTACGTATGGTTTTACACTTATGATATTATCTTTGGAGGTAGACTCACCCACCCGAAGAATGAAAAAAATCCTGATTATCGAGGATGATTTGCTTATTTCTAGCCTTGTACAATTCCGCCTGAAGAAGGACGGTTATGCTACTGTATTGGTAAAAGATGGGAATGCAGGCATTATAGCGATTGATTCAGAATCCCCTGATTTGATTATTACTGATGTCATGATTCCTTTTAAGAACGGGATTGAAATCATACATCACGCTAGGAATACGATGCCCAATGTCCCTATAATAGTCCTGAGCTCCCTAGGAGAGGAAGAGAAAATAGTTTTAGAAGCCTTTAATTTAGGTGTAGCAGACTTTATCCCTAAGCCTTTTAATCCAAATGAGTTGGCGATCCGCGTAAAACGCATCCTCAGACCTTAAATGTCATGAAAGTTAAAAACGCAGTTTCTTACGTGTTTTTATTTTTTCTGATATTCAAGACAGGGGCTGTTTTGGGTCAGGAGGAGAAGATTTTTAGTGATTCCATTTCTTTCGTTAATTTCTTAAAAAATCAAGGTGAGATCCCTGGTTTGAGCTACCGCTTGGTTGATTCGTTTCAAGTGGCAAATTTGGATACCACAGGGCTTGGTGCTCAGGAACTTGATTTACAATCAAGATTTGATAGCACCCTCTTGATGAAGAACACTTTGTTAGCTTCAGATTTGGAGGTCCAATATCTTATCTATAATGATCCGTATACTTTTGAAGCTACTCAGGAGTATGTCTCTAACCTTCTTCGAAACGGAGACATAGAGCCAGCTACAACAGATTTCTCTTCGGGAAAAGATCTAATTTCCCTCGCAAGTAGAGTAAGGTATACGCCTAAACTCTACGGACCAAATGCCTATTTCGGTGATCTCAAGATTTTTGCGGTATCCATCATCATTGCAACATTTTTCATTTTCGCTTTCTCCATGATTCTCTTTATGATCATTTTCAAAGCGAGAAGAAATAGAAAGGAAATGCTTCTCCAGACACATGATGAAGAAGTGGTAATTCCACTTTCGGAAATCCTATTTGAGAAAACGCTGGAAGAAATTGAGTCATTGACGAGTGAGGAGCTTTACCTAAGTTTTCCTGAAAAACAGCTAAAAAAGCCTCTTTATAGACAAGTGCTTGTTGAAAGAATTTTGGCCCTGAACAAAAAAATGAAGGGTGACTTTAAATTGAAGTTGAAGGCACTTTATAAAAGATTGGAATTGGATAAAGCAACCGTAGAAAAATTGAATAGTTCGAAATGGGACACGGTTGTTACCGGATTGGTAGAAGTGAATGAAATGGATTTGACTGAAACGCTGAAGGTTGTTAAAAAGCTTATCAACTCACCTAATTTTCAAATCCGATCTCAGGCTGTTGCCACTTTACTTACACTTTCAGAAAATGAGGATCTTGCTTTTCTACGTGATCAGGCCTTTCCTTTATCTCGGTGGCAACAAATGAACTATCTAAGGATAATAAAGTATTTGCATTCTTCCCGTACGCTCCAAATTGAGAACTTATTTGACTCTAACAATCAAAGTATCCGCCTATTTGGCTATAAACTAGTACGGGTGATCGGCAGGGTGGACCTCTTGACTATTTTGGAAGAAAAGTTTTATTCTGTCGCTGATGAGGAGAAAATGGAGATTATTAAAACCTTCGAATATTTAGGTGTGCCTGCTCATACTGAGTTAGTAAACGGTAGTCTCAAATCTGACAACATTGAATTAGTGACCATGGCTGCAAAAGCAGTCGGAGTAATAGGTGATGCTACCTCTATTAAGATTATTTGTGAGTTGCTAAAGAGTGAACCTGGTTTCAAACTTCAAATGACGTTGTTGAGAAGTTTACAAAGTCTAGATAGCACCCAATACAACCAATTTGTGCAAGACAACTCTTTTGAAGGCTTGCAAAGAATTAATCTACACCTTTCAGATCCCCTCTTACAAGATGTATAGTTTCTTATTCTATCTTATCATGGAGATTTTAGGTGGGATATTTTTGGTCCTGAGCTTCTCTGTAATCTTAATCTATTTGTTGATTATGATCTTAAGTGCATTGGAAATGCGTGATCATAGGAGAAAAAATAGGTTTGCTGATTATCAGGATATCATTACTTCTCCGATTGCTCCTGGAGTTTCTATTCTAGCACCAGCTTACAATGAAGGCGAGACGATTGTGCAGAATGTAAAAAGTTTGCTTTCCCTGCATTATGGAAAATTTGAAGTAATTGTCATCAATGATGGCTCAAAAGATGACACCTTGAATAAACTCATTTCGGCTTTTGAAATGGAGGTCACAGATTTTGCTTACTTCGAGGAAATTGATGCTGAGCCTGTGCGGGGAATTTATAAGTCCAGAAACAGGTCTTACAATAGGCTGATAGTAATTGATAAAGAAAATGGTGGAAAGGCGGATGCTTTGAATGCGGGAATCAATGTTTCTTCCAAGGAACTATTGGCTTGTATTGATGTGGATTGCATCCTTTCCAATGAATCTATTACGAGAATGGTCCGTCCATTTATGGAGGAAACCAACCGTAAAGTTATTGCCGTCGGTGGTGTGATAGGTATTGCAAATAACTGCGACGTTCAGGATGGCACAGTGACCAAGTATCGTGTTCCAACTACGCTACTTGGAAGATTTCAGGTGATAGAGTATTGCCGGGCATTCCTGATGGGTAGAATGGCGTGGACCAGATTGAATGGGTTGATGCTTATTTCTGGAGCCTTTGGTTTTTTCAAGCGTGACTTGGTAGTGGAAGTAGGAGGGTATTTCCCGAAAACTGTGGGAGAGGATATGGAGCTGGTTGTTAGAATGCGACGCTATATGGAGGAAAGAAATATCCCTTATAAAGTAAGTTTTGTGCCCGATCCGCTATGCTGGACTGAGGTGCCTGAGCGGGAAGATATTCTTTCTAGACAACGTAATCGCTGGATTCGAGGAACTATAGAAACACTTCAACTTCACCGTGTAATTCGGCTAAACCCTAGCTATGGGATAATGGGTGTTTTATCTTATCCTTACTGGAATGTATTTGAGAAAATGGCACCTGTGCTTGAGCTTCTGGGGCTCATTTATACGCTTGTGTTGATCATTATTGGTGATTTTTCTGCATTCTATTTCATTGCTCTGTTTGTTGTGTTATACTTATTGTCAATCTTGGTATCCTCATTCAGCATCCTATATGAGCAGATTTCTTACAATAATTATAAGGATAGGAAAGACCTCAATAAGCTTCTAATGACAGTTTTCTTGGAGCCTATATTGATTCATCCTAAGATCGTTTATTGGGGCTTGGGGGGGCATTGGGACTTTATCAAAGGTAAAGGTGGTTGGGGAAATATGATCCGTGCTGGCTTCAAGAAGTCAGAGGACAAAAAAAATATGGAGCCAAATACTGTGAATTCATGATCATGAAAAAAGCATTTGTTTTTCTGGTACTTACCATGGCATTTTCCTATGGTTTGAAAGCTCAAGATTCATTCGACCCGGATGTTTTGCTAGGTGATGCGAGGACATTAATCCTGGATGGAAAGTATATAGAGGGAAGAAAAATAGCTTTTAGAGCGCTTTCTCAATATCCAGATTATGCGGATATTTTAATTTTAGTAGGTAGGAGTTATGCTTGGGAAGGCAAAAATGATTCTGCCTCTATTTATCTGGAAAGAGCCATAATTGCTTCTCCGGGATATGTAGATGGATATTCAGCTTACTTGGATAATTTATCCTGGGCTGAGCAATACGCACAGGCGGATGTGGTCTTGGCAAAAGCTAAAGATAACCTGGGAACGCCACTACCAAATGAATTGCGATACAAGGAATCTAGGCTACTTTATTACAAAGAAGAATACACTGAAGCCTATCAGATAGCTGAAGATCTTTTCGAGAAAAAATACAAAAATGAGGATTTGCTAGACTACATGCAGACCTTGCAAAGACTTAGGAGGAATAATGCTGTAGGTGTTACCTATGACTACGATAGTTTTCAAGGAGATATTTCGCCATGGAATACCTTTTCTTTGTATGGCCGAACGAGAACCAAATTAACAGGAACGTTGATAGCCAGAGTGACCCAATCTTCTCGCTATGATGCCAATGGAACGCTTTTCGAGCTTGATGCATATCCATCTCTAGGCAAAAAAGCATATGCTTATGTGAATATTGGTGGTTCTGGAGCTAGCTTCTTTCCTGAGTTCAGATTTGGCACATCCATTTACTTTAATTTACCAAAGGCTTGGGAATTGGAAGGTGGTTTTAGATACCTACAATTCTCAGAAACTACTTATATCTACACTACTTCCCTGGGAAAATACGTAGGTAATTGGTGGTTTAATCTTCGAGGAAATTTGATTCCCGGTACAGGCAATAGCCTAGGAACTTCTGCTAATTTACAGGCAAGGTATTACTTCAAAACCGGAGAGGATTACTTCTCGATACAGTTGAGTACAGGAGTATCTCCTGATGAAGAAACACGTGATCCTACCCAACTTCTAAATTCCTACCGTGCAAGGGTTGGTTATCAGCAGCTGTTAACTTCCCGATTTATGATTTACGGTTTTACCGGCTATAGTAGAGATGAACTTGGGCCAGATAGGTTTAGAAACAATTTGAACTTATCCCTCGGGGCTGAATATAGATTTTGATGAAAAAAATCTTCACTGAAGAATTTAAGGTTTCTTTTGGGCGGCTATTGCCATTCCTTATCATTCTGATTTTTATCCCATTGATTAGCTTTTTGGCTTGGCAAGTATATCCTTCCAAAGAGTTAGGCATTGTGGTCATAGATAAAACTGTTCCGGTAGATTCTTACCAAGAGCATCATGCGCTTTTCTGGGCTTTGGAGCATTTGAAAATCAAAAACAGCGAAGGCGACTATTACAATGAATCAACCGATTATTTTGGCTTCTTTCCAGATAAGACTCCTTCTTTTGGAACTTCAAAAGACCTAAGGGATCTGTCTAAAGATGAGATACTAAAAAGAGCCACGGATCTGGATGTGCTCTATTTTGCAGATACCTATGGTGTTTTCGAAGATGATTTTGCCAAGGTAAATTCTGAGGAGATTTCTAAGAAAATTTATGGAGGGCTGAATCGAGGCGATATCAATTTATTGCGGGCAGCAGCTGAGCAGAAAAAAACGGTAATTGCTGAATTCAACACCATGGCATCACCTACTCCAGTTGGCATCCGAACGGAGTTTGAGAATTTGATGGGGATTAAATGGACAGGGTGGATTGCTAGGTATTTTGATGAGATGGATACAGTGATCAATGCTGATATCCCAAAATGGTTTATTAGACAATATGTAGAGCAACATGAGAATTCATGGGTTCCAGCTGGCCCCGGGATTATTTTTGTCCATGAAAACGGTACTGTAGAAGCTTTTTCAAATGAGCTGGATTATTTTGGAGAAACTCCGAAAATCCGAACGCAAAAAATTAACCAACATGGTTTCAAGCTTCCTGAAATCGTTCCATATCCAGATTGGTTTGATATCGTTCTTATAGAGCGGGACTATCAGGTGATTTCTTATTACGATATCAATCCATCTGAGTCAGGAAAGGAAAAACTAAGAAGTATGGGATTGCCTCGGTTTTTTCCTGCAGCTGTGATGAAAGATGTGGGTGCTGGACAATATTATTACTTCTCTGGTGACTTTTCGGACATGGTGAATTCTACCGGATCTCCCCGATTCTTTGGATTACCTACGCTTTGGAGAGGGTTTCATATTGTCACTGATTTTACGGATAGGGAAAGCTTCTACTGGAATTATTTTTATCCGCTACTTTCTCAGGTTTTGGCAAGAAATCCTGCTGAGAAATAAGTCTAAGTGATTGTTATTCAACAGGAAGTAATTTTCGTGTCTGTATAGTGTAATTGTTTTTGTTCTTGAAATCTTCGAATTCCCCAGTCAATTTGTTCCTTAAATTTTGATCTTCCACAGGATCTATATTTAGGTTGTCTGTAATTACAAATAGCTGATCATCTGAAAGGAAATATTCCCCATTGATGTATTCCATCAATTGATTTTTATTTCGCATCAGCGGCATTGCAATCTTTGACTGGAATACGCGGGAAGTATCAAGAACTTGTCCCATCCAAATCTCCTGCTCTGGGAGCTGAATCCCTACCTGAGCATTTAAAAACGCCAAAATAGAAGGCGTAATTTCAAAGTGACTAATCATTCCTTTGAAATAGGAAGGCCGATTAATCAAAGGGGAATAGATGATCAAAGGAACATGAAATCTATCGAGTCTGGATGCCATAGGAATATCGGGCAAGCGATGGTCACCTGTAAAGACGAAGATAGTATTGGCGAATTCAGGTTTCTGGCTGTAAGTAGTAATGAAATCCTTTACCGCATCATCAGCATATAGAATTGTCATGTAAACATCCTGATACTCCCTGTATTCAGACTTTTTGTCTTCTGAGATGTTTAGATAATTTGACAAGTGATCCTCAAATTTTGCGGAATAATAAGCTCTCTCAGGTACCAAATAAGGATCATGCGATGTAATGGTTTGGAAAATGCCAAGTTGCGGATTTCCATCACTTTTTGGAAAGAAGGAAAGACCATTACTAAAAATCTCTTTATCTCCATAGCCCCAAGTGAAACCATTAGCAGGAGGCATTTTCTTATATTTTGGATCAAAGCGGGTAATATCGATCAATTGTGAAACACCTGCATATCGAAGGAATTCTTTCTGATGGTCAAAGTTGACATCACTACCAATAAAAAAACTTGACTCATAGCCATTTTCATTCAACACACTTATCAGACTCTCATGGTGTGGAAAATCCTCATATAACTCCTGAAAGCCTCTTTCTCCGTAAGGAAGGCCAGCAAAAACACCTGGCAATACACCGAATGTTCGTCCTGTAGAAGAGATAGCATTAGTCCACACCAGACTATGTGCTTCAAGGGAATCCAGAAATGGTGTGAAGCTCCCAAGGTATGCATCCTTCCCAGAATAGGCTTTCCCCAAACTTTCTACTAAAACGAAAACAATGTCAGGCGCGGTGGTAAGACTATCAAAATAAGGGCTCAGAACATCTGGATACTCTGCCGTATGTAGAAAAGGATAGCTTTGATCTAGATATTCTTTCTTCACAAACAGGTTATCAGTAAGAGACCTTAGGTAAAAATCGAAATAGTATTCATTTTCATACATGAAATAATCGAAGGTTTGTTCAGAAAGATACTTCGACTTATTCAGCTCAATATTCGCTCTGGTCTCATCCAGTTTGTCAGGATTCCCAAATGGGAAAATATAGAGTAGGATCAAAAACCAATACATAGCAATAGTAAAGATCATTGATGTCTTTGTGCTGAAAATCAGGTATTTATTACTTAAATTAAATAGTACAAAAATCAATGCGCTCAATAGAACGCCACCTCCAATACTGAATACGTTCAGCTGTCCAGAGGATCTTATTGTAAGTAGAATATCGTCTAGATTATAGGCAAAGAGATCTTTTCCTAGAGGCAAGAGTGTCTGGAGGAAGTAGAAAATCAAGGCAGTTTGGATCAGTAGTGCTATTACAAGCCATACCTGAGTAAATCGCTTAGCAAAGCGAGTTGAAAACAGACTATTTATCACATGAAAAATAAATAGTAAGCCCAGGAAATACATTATCCAATGCAAATCCTCAAACAAACTATAGCCAATTACCTCTCGGAAAGTGATGCGTATTGCATGAGAATTGAAGATTAATACCAATTCCAATAGTCTTAATAGAACTATTAAGAGCGAGAAAATCAGGGACATACTCCAAAAATCGCTAAGAGTAGTTTGAATTTTTGCAGGAAGGGTTGATCGAATTTCAGCCTTTTGGGCCATATTTGTGCGTTAACTTTTTGGGTGAAGACTGAAAAGATAGGGCAAAATCAGGTATCTTCAAGGGGAGAATCAAATATAATATGGGTAAATCGGATTTGTTGTTGGAGTTGTACTCTAATCTTGGTACTACTGGAGCTGTGGCATTCAGTTCAAAGACATTAGTAAAAAAAATGCTTACTCATGTTGATTTCAAGGGAGCCAAGTTAATTATTGAATTAGGAGGTGGAGATGGAAGTATCACCAAAGGAATTGTAGAAAAATTAAGTCCTGATTCTGAACTGCTTGTTTTTGAAATTAGTAAGTCATTTTGCAAATCCATGGAAAAACAGTTCCCTCAAAAAAATGTCATAATAATAAACGATTCAGCTGAAAATATAGGGGAGTATTTGCATGGTAGAAAAGCTGATTATGTGCTTTCCAGTTTGCCCTTTAGTTTTTTTGCTCCAGAATTAAGAGATCAGATCCTTTCTCAAAGTAAATCGGCTCTTACTCAAAGTGGATTTTTTATTCAAGGGTGCTATTCGTATTTGCTGAAAAATTTATTCAAAAAGCATTTTGGTAAAGTGAATACCAGTTTTACATTGAAAAATCTTCCACCAGCATTTGTGATGGTTTGTAATTAACGCTTTACTATGGAAGTTCTCAGAACAGCCATATTGGATATGCTCAGGAGAAAAAAGGAGTCTATTTTCAGCTCTTCTGAGGTTGTAAAACAAATGTACCCTGAGGACTGGGATCAATTTTTACCGGAAATCAATAAGGAAGCGATGGCATTGCATAGGGAAGGACTTCTTATTGTTTGCGATGCTGAGAAATATACAGAGGCTGATTTGAGAACTGAAGTTGAGCTAAAAATATCGCGCATTAAATAATTTTGGGAAGCTTCTCCTTTTACGTCTTCCGAAAGAATGAAAAATACATTGAAGCTGCCTACCACAGAAATTGATATCCCCGAAGGCTTGGATGTAGTTACTCTTGGGGCAGGGTGTTTTTGGTGCGTAGAAGCAGTATTTCAAATGCTGAAAGGAGTTCATAAGGTAGTTTCAGGCTATTCTGGTGGGATAATTGAAAATCCATCTTACACATCCATTTGCAGCGGAACTACTGGACATGCAGAGGTAATTCAAGTTTATTATGATCCTGGAGTAATTAGTCTGGCAGCGCTTTTGGAGATTTTCTGGGCAACACATGACCCTACTACCTTAAACCGTCAAAGAGCAGATATGGGGCCACACTACAGATCCTCTATTTTTTATCATAATGAAAAACAAAGAGATATCTCCTCTGATCTCAAATTAAAATTAAGCCAAGCTTTGCCTGAAAATCAGTCTATACTCACTGAGATCACTGCATTTACAAATTTCTATCAAGCTGAAAATTCTCATCAGGATTATTTCAATCTCAACGGAGGTCAGCCTTACTGCCAGTTTGTAATTATTCCTAAAATTGACCAACTGAAAAAATTCTTTTCAGAGCGCTTAAAATAGTATTTAGTATTTTTGCCTTGCAAAACCCATTTGCATTTATGAAGAGAACCCGAGCACACGAGTCCCGAGCTGCAATCGAACGATTGTACATCACGATGAGACACCTTTTTACCCGCGGTAGCTATAAGCCGATGGGCGTTTCTGGTGAAAGTTTGGTAGACGCACTTCGCGTATTGAGTCCTGAAATCTATGGATTGGTGACGGACAACGAAAAGATCGAATTAGATGGCCTGCTCTATGTGATGGAGCGACTTCCGAGAGGGATAGAAGAATGTAGATTTGTCCGCCTGATCAGTCGTGAGGGCTACGAAACGTCCAAACTGGAGGCTATCGTACCCGCAAAACGTAAGCGGAATTGCTATAGACTGGATGAGCACATCATGTATGTAGAGATGACCCGAGGGCGATCTGATATTTATGATATTTTGACACACCTCACATTCTTATACATAGAGTCCAATAAGATTTACAACAACAGTACCGATCCGAAAGGGAAGATTTCTACCAACTGGCTAATGCTGGAAGAGTTTGTACAGAAAGAAGCAGCGGGAGAGGAGTTTGAGAAAGAAGCCGCCAGCGCTTACTTGAGTCATTTAATTGGAAGAACATTCGAAGAGACGATTCAGGCGGTTGATAAATTTGAGAAAAGTAGTAATTCGAACAGTCTGTTTTCCATTGTCTACCATATGGGTAAACTCGCTCAGGAAGAAGCTACCAAGAATCTAGACCGGGAAATTTCATTTTCCACAACGCTGAGAGAACGCATCGGGCACCACGTATACGGGGAAATGTGGGCAAGGAGAATTAAGATTGCGCTAGATGAGCATGACTTACTAAAGCGGCCAATCCACATTATCTCTGCGAATCTTCACTCAGTAGTGAACACAATCTACGCTCCTCAGTTATTAGGTCTGAAAAACTACGAAGCACTTGAAAAAGTGGTAATGGATATTTCGGTTAAAGCTAAAAATAACAAGGGAGACGCAATTGATAAATATGCCGCAAAGCATGGCTTTATCAATCTTCCAGATGAGTCAGGAACCAATATTGGCGCTCAGATTATTGATACTGCACTATTGGAAAAAGAAGAGTTGATTCCTGGTGTGAAATTACCTGTAGAAAAGGATAAAAGGCCGGTATTCGTAGTGATGGATTATGCCTTTGGAGAACAAGCATATGAATGTTTTGACGAGCTACTTAAGCCTTACGAGAAGGAGGGAAAATCTATTCCTCTTGACGTGGTCTCTACCTCTATCATGGGAAAAGCTGGGATTCTTTACGGTGGAAAAGGAGATCTTATGATTCCAAATGCTCACGTGTTTGAAGGGACAGCGGATAATTACCCATTCAAAAATGAATTGAAGAAAGCTGATTTTGAAGGTTTTGGATTAGGTGTATATGAAGGTCCAATGATCTCGGTATTAGGGACATCACTTCAAAACAAGGATATTCTAACCTACTTTATGCAGTCTTCCTGGAAAGCTGTTGGTCTGGAAATGGAAGGAGCTCACTACCAGAAAGCAATACAATCGGCTTCAAAAATCAGAAGATCAATCCGAACCAATGTAAAAGTGCTTTACGCCTACTACGCTTCAGATAATCCGCTGGAGACTGGAAGTACGCTGGCTTCAGGTGCGTTGGGAATGGAAGGAGTGAGGCCAACTTACTTGATCACCTATAAGATCTTGGAGAAGCTTTTCGGATAGAAATAATAGGCTGGGCTGTAGCGTCCAGCCTTTTTTTTTCGTTTTTTTCCTAAAGGATAATTATGAAATACTATTTAACTCTTTCGATTCTACTTCTCTTTTTACTTCAAGGTTGTCAAGAGGATAATGTACCGCTAAACCATTTAGAATTCTTCTGGGATCAAACGGGTTGTTCTGATCCATGGAAAATAAGCACTAATAACTCTAATGAAGAAATCCTACACGCCGTAGGTGATTACTTGAGTGATCAAGGAGTAAAAGGCGCAAAAGTTTTATCGATTACTAGTGATGGGGTACAGCAAGGATGCTATGCATGTTTTTGTACAACTGGAAATCGTATTCGTGTGACAGTTCCTAAAAATCAGAAAAGTAAGTTGATAGATTTGGGATTTCAGGAATCAAATTAGATTATATGATTATCCGGAATGATGCCAGTCACCTTAGATTCTATACTTGTCAGGTTGGATGACTGAAGTGGCCTCCATTCTTAAGTTTAACAAATCTTACATTGCCTTTGTCTCCTTACAGGTAGAAAAGCGGATATCCATATAGATTAATTTTAAAGAGGATTTTCCGATAATTTTAAGCTTGCGTTTTTAAGAATATGTCCGTCCAAGAAGAGTCGGGGACAATGTAAACTTGCCTTCGACTTCGCTCAGGCAGACATGGATCTATATAGTCAACAAAAAACTACTATTTACGACTTACCACTTTTTACACCAAAATCACTCTTTCCTCTGCGAAAATAGCCAAGGCCATAACTCGGGCTCATCACTTACTAGATTCCAGATATTATGCATCTCATTTTCGTATTCTGTGTATTTAGGAGATTTACCCGCAGCTTCCATAGCTGCTATCATCTCTCTGGATCCTGACACAGGTACATTCTTATCCTTTTCACCATGAAAAGCCCAAACTGTTACATCATTTATCTGAGAAGCTAGCTTTGGCTCACCTTCACCGCAAACGGGAATGGCAGCAGCAAACAAATCGGGTCTTTCTGTGATAAAATGCCACGTACCATATCCACCTCGTGAAACCCCTGTGATGTATCGGCGTTTCGGATCTATGTTTTCTTCATGGTCTAATCCCTCTAAGGCCTCGAAAACCAATCGATCAATCACAGGCGTATTTGGAACTCCGCCCCAACCTTCTCCATCAGGGCAGAAGGGTACAAAAATGTATGAAGGATATTTTATTCGATTAACATTTTCTGAAAGAATCAACGCTGCACTTGCTTCATAGCCAGCATAGGGAAGGGAAATAACAACTGGATATTGCTTTGTCGAATCAAAGTCAAGGGGTTTTAGCAGTAGGTAGTTTAGACTATCACCTTTGCTTCCTACAAACGTTTTTTCCTCAAAAAGTGCCTTCATTTGTTCGGCTCTTTCTTGATTTTTTCCCTGCCAGTAATGGGACATGTAACTGTCTTTTACAAAGAGAAATCCACTAGCAACAAAAGCAACGAACAAGAGGAATTTGAAAATCACATATCTGTTATCCGCTATTTTGGAAGCAACTTCATTCATTGATTTTAATTCCTCCTGGAAAGCTAGAACAAAGAAAATCGGGATAAGAGTTGTACTAAGGGAAACCCATCTGGATACTTGATCTAGCATATAAAGAGTAGAGCTTTCTTGAATTCTCAAAGCAATTAAGCTTATAAACAATAGAAGGCTACTACTGATAAGGATCAGAATTCCTGCTGGTTTAAGCCATTTTTGTCGTGATGCTTTTGAGAATACAAGGGTGCCACCAAATGCCAGTGAAGAGCAGAGTAGGAAAATTACAATTGTAAAATATATACTTGCAAGACTTCGATCAGATAGCATCTTATATAAGACAATCATCTGAACCAAGGTGGAAACGGCTGTAAGCAATAATGTATAAAAGGCAGATTTGTAGCCTTTTTGATAGAAATGCTTAGCTAGGATAGCAGTCCCAGCGAAATAAATAATATTCGAAATAAGGAAATAATACCCATACACGTCCAGGAAAAACACCTGTGCTCCAATACCTATATACGCGCCTGCATAAAGAAAACCCGTAATCAGGGTCAGAATCATGGCAAATATCCCGAAACTATATTCGCTTTTATTCATGGCTTTTGGGTTTGATGGGAATCCATAACTCCTCCTCGGAATCCGGGTCATTATTCTTATATTTTTCTCCCATTACAGCAAAATGAGGCCTATTGTCAAGTTGATATTTTGAATTTGGAAGCCAATTTCCTAGAATATGTTGATACATGGCAGGAGCTTCACTAGCTAATCCTTTGAAGGGAAATACCGCATATAGTCCAGCGGGGATAATTAAACTTTCCATTCCAACAGGTGAATCTTCAATAGTTGCAACTGGAACAGCCGCCCATTTTTCAAAATTAGTAGCAGGATTGAATTGATCGAAGTACGAAAGGGATGAATATACTTCCACTGAATACTGCTCATTGGATACTTTCCCTTCAATTTCATTTTTTCGGGGCATAAATTTCTGCCAAAGTTCCTGCGTTCTATTGGTTATGAAATTCATGTGAACTCGCATCCCAATAAGTTTGGTTACTGGAAGAGTTGTAATAGTAGGGGGCATGTGTTTACTTTTTTGGATTGTCTTTACTAAGACAGCTTTAAGATGAAAACTCTCCTAAATTATAAGCCAATTTATGTATTCTTGAAGAAAATGAGTGCAATAGGTATTTTCCAAGAGTAGTATGAATAAGCAAAGGAATGTGTGTTGTATTCAATTGACCTACTTAATATTGGCATTAATGAGGAGTCTTTGTATCTTAGAAAACTCAACTATTTGTGTTTCTGTACAATTAGGGGCTATATTTGGCAGGACGTAATTGATAACGTCTTCTTTTTACAATACTTCACTCACCACAATTTGGACTTCTCATCATTTAATTTCGAAACCTCGCTCCAGGAAGGACTGGACGCAATGGGTTTTGAAAAACCAACCCCAATCCAAGAAAAGGCTATTCCAGTCATCATGGAAAATAAGGATCTTATCGCTTGTGCCCAGACGGGAACAGGAAAGACCGCAGCCTTTATTCTGCCCATTCTTAACAAATTAAGTAAAGACGGTACGACTACATTGAATACACTAATTCTCGCACCAACACGAGAACTGGCCATTCAGATTGATCAACAAATACAAGGTTTTGCCTATTTCCTAGGTATCAGTTCTATTCCAATATATGGAGGAGGTGATGGCATCGTCTGGGAGCAACAGAAGAAAGCCCTGGAAACGGGAGCTGAAATTATCGTAGCTACCCCTGGTCGCTTGATTGCTCTTCTTGCTGGCGGTAAAATAGATTTATCAACACTAGAGCATTTGATTCTGGACGAAGCAGATCGAATGATGGATATGGGATTTTCGGATGATATCCTGAAAATCGTCAATTACCTACCAAAGAATCGCCAGACTATTTTATTCTCTGCTACCATGCCGCCGAAGATTAGGCAGTTTAGCATGAAGTTTCTGAATAATCCATCAGAAATTTCCATCGCTATCGGTAAGACAGCAAAAGGTGTAACTCAGACTATGTACTCTGTGTATGACACCCAAAAAGAAGAGTTAGTTAGAAATATACTCTCACAAAAAGCTTACGAAGCCGTAATTATCTTTGCATCGACCAAGGATAAAGTAAAGTCGCTTTATAAGGTGTTGAGAAAGCAATTTGAAATTGAAGCTTTTCACTCTGATTTAGAGCAGGTTGAGCGTGAAAAGATCATGTCTGATTTTAAAAACAAATCAGTTAAAATTCTGATCGGAACAGATATCATTTCAAGAGGTATAGATGTAGTGGGAATAGAGTTGGTAATCAATTATGACACACCATCGGATCCTGAAGATTATGTCCATCGGGTGGGTAGAACAGCCCGTGCTGATGCTGAAGGAGCCGCAATTACTTTTGTAAACCCAAAGGATCAATACAAGTTTGATAACATCGAAAAGTTGATCGGGATGAAAGTAACACAAAGTCCACTTCCGGAAGGATTTGAAGCTGGCCCTACCTATTCTGGAACTCCAGAAAAAGGAAAATCCGACTTTGGTTCAAAAAAGAAGTCCGGATATAATAAAAATAAAAAATCAGGTTCAGGAGGCAATAGAAAGCCTTTTCCAAGGAGAGAGAATTCTAATTCTGAACAGCCAAAGGCAAATCATACAAAGCCAGTAGAAGTTAAAACTCCAACTGAAGCTAAGGTTGCATCTCAGCAGAAACCTGGAAAACCGGGAAAATTTGGAACGCGAAAAAATGTGATTGATCCTGAGTAATTGATTAGCATCCGATTGCGATTATGAAGTACTTCAATTAACTTGAAGTACTTTTTATTTTTAAATCGTATCGTAATGCAATACATAAAACTCAAATCGCGAGGCTCTTCTGTATCATTTTTACAAGAGTTACTCGGAAAACTAGGCTACACAAATCCTTCATCGGGGTATTTTGGCGTTGAGACGGAAGTAGCTGTAAAAGACTTCCAAAGCAAAAACCAGCTAGTAGTGGATGGTGAAGTTGGAATTAAAACCTGGACCATGCTTTTTGACAAGACAAAGCCTGCCAATGTTCTTGGTGATATTTTTCTTGGTGAGCAGGACCTTGTTGATTTTTCAAAAAGATACCAGGTCGATCTCGCTGCAATAAAAGCGGTGAATGAAGTAGAGAGTTCTGGCAAAGGTTTTTTTATAGATGGAAGACCGAAGATTCTTTTCGAAGGACATGTTTTTTGGAGGCAGTTGAAGTCCAGAGGAATCAATCCTGAGGATTTCTCCAATACTTCCAACTCCTCAGTTTTATATAAGAATTTTAGCAAAAGTCATTATTTAGGTGGGGTAAGAGAATATGAACGTCTGGATCAGGCTGCTTCTATTTCCCCAGATCCAAAATTCAAAGAAGCAGCTTTGGCCTCCGCTTCATGGGGAAGTTATCAGGTAATGGGCTTTCATGCGATACCACTTGGCTATCCATCTGTACAGCAATTTGTGGATGAAATGTACACCCATGAGCGAAATCATTTAGAGGTATTTGGTCGATATATCCTGAAAAATGGCTGTTAGGAGTTTTTACAGGCCAAGAACTGGGCTAAGTTCGCAGCGTGCTATAATGGTGCGGCATATGCTCAAAATAAATATGATGAAAAGATGGCTAAAGCCTACTTGAAGTTTTCCAAATAATAATAAACTATGGTACTTGAAGAATTTATAAGACTTTTTGAGCGTGATATAGAACGATTGAAGCTTGAGATAAATGCGTATTCCAAAGAAGAGAATCTGTGGAAAGTAGAACAAAACATAACCAATTCGGCTGGTAACCTCTGCCTTCACTTGGTAGGGAATATGCTCCATTTCGTAGGTAAAGAAATGGGAGGGTTTGAATACGTCAGAGATCGTGAATTTGAATTTGCCGGGAAAAATGTTTCAAGAGCCGAACTGGTAGAGATGATTGAAAAGTTGAAGGGAGTGGTGACTGCTAGTTTGGAAGGGTTAGATGAATCTATGTTAGCAAAGGATTATCCATTAGAAGTCTTTGGTTTTCGGATGTCACATAGTTATTTCCTCATTCATTTGTTTGGGCATTTCAGTTATCACCTAGGTCAGATTAATTACCATAGGAGGTTATTAGACTAAGTCAATTCAAAAGTCAACAAAAAGTCCCGCTATAACGGGACTTTTCAATTGATTGTAACAATACTTAAATCTTAATAAAGAACTCTAAAGCGGATAGTTCCAGGAATATGCTTCAGCGCATCGATCGCTTCATTGGAATAAGCTTTATCAATATCTGTGATCACATAACCGATCTTCTCATTTGTCTTCAGGTATTGACCTACTATATTAATTTCGAAGTTTGCCAAGATTTGGTTGATTTTAGCCAATACCCCTGGCTCATTCATGTGAATGTGAATCAGTCGGTGTGCATTCTGTAGGAATGGAAGTTGGATATTAGGGAAGTTCACAGAGTTGTATGTATTGCCAGTGTTGATGTATTCCATGATTTTACCTGGAACAAATCGTGCAATGTTCTCCTGAGCTTCGGAGGTACTACCTCCGATATGAGGAGTAAGAATTGTATTTGGAAGTCCGATTAATTCCGACACTAAAGGTTCGGAATTGTTTTTCGGCTCTTCAGGAAATACGTCCACCGCACAACCTGCAAGGTGCCCGGAAAGAATCGCGTCTCTAAGAGCCGGTATTTCCACGACATGTCCACGGCTTAGATTGAGCAATATTGCCCCCTTCTTCATCAAGGCGATTTTCGATCTGTCCAAGATGTTTTCGTTCTCTTTTCTACCATCCACATGTAAAGTAATCACATCGCAGGTGCTTAGTAGCTCATCCAAACTTTCGATTTTGGTTGCATTTCCTAGTGCCAATCGCTCAATTACATCGTAATAGAAGACGTTCATTCCCATATTCTCAGCTAGCACAGAAAGTTGGGCACCAATATTACCGTAGCCTATAATGCCTAATTTTTTGCCTCTGATTTCAAAGCTTCCACTTGCAGATTTGTCCCATTTGCTTTGATGCAATGCGGCAGTTTTATCGGCAAACCCCCTCATCAGGAAGATGATCTCTGCGATTGCCATTTCCACCACAGATCTGGTGTTACTGAATGGCGCATTGAAAACTGCAATACCTTTCTCCTGACAGCCTTCAAGGTCGATTTGGTTCGTTCCTATACAGAACGCACCAACTGCGATTAATCGATTGGCATTTTCAAGTACTTTCCGTGTAATATTGGTCTTAGAACGAATACCAATGATGGAAACGTTTTTGATTTTCTCGCAAAGTTCTTCCTCAGACATTGCCGAGCTTACAACTTCTACTTCGTAGCCTTCTTCTTTGAGTAAATCGACACCGATTTGGTGGACATTTTCAAGGAGCAATACCTTGATTCTGCTTTTTGGGTAAGAGAATTTCGTATTCAAATTATTAACGTAAAGGATTTCATCCAAACTAGGCGCAATATGATCTGCCTCTTTGGTTACTTTAGGACGGTTTACATTTTCTGTAAATGCATAAAACTTATTGGCAAGGCCGGATTTCTTGATCTCATAATCAGTATAGCCATCACCGATCACGTAGATTTCACCTTCAAGATTGATTTTTTTGATGGTCTCCGCCTTTCCATTATTCTGGGAAAGGGGATTGTCTCTGTTGAAATCTACAATATTATCTGCACCATCGTAGACAAATTCGTTTGCAAAAACATTGTCTTGGTGGATCCCATAATCTCCTACAATTGGAATAATGAAATCCTTAAAACCGTTGGAAACTATGTAGATATTGTCTGCATTCTCTTGAAGAAACTCCTTATTTCTCTCAAAAGACTTGGATACTTTTAGTTTCAACGCTGCAATTAAATCCGTGATTTGGGATTTAGTTGCCTTGAGGATATCGATTCGTTGGATCAAACTATCGCGAAAGGTAACGTTGCCTTCCATTCCTTTATCGGTGATATCCTTGATGGCTTTTAATTTTTCATCTCTTTCTGGATCATTTAGAAGACTGATTTCTCCTAATATGTCCAGCGCTTCTACTTGCGTGAAAGTACTGTCAAAATCAATGATGAACTTAGTAGGGTGGGGCATGTGCAGGGTCAATAGGTTAATTTGAGTGTAAAATTACAGGATTGTTAAAAAAATCGAAGTTTTATTGAAAAAATTGTTTCAAATCTTTTTCGCAATCGATTTATTTGTAATAGATAGGCTAAATAGGCAGGAATTCCGAATTGCTATTAGTTTGCCAAACATTTATCTTATTCTTTTTCTCTCCAAATCTAAAGCGTATTTTTGGAGTATCAATCTCATACGACCATGAACAAATCTCATTTACTTATACTCGCTTTTGGTGTGGCTATTGGCACATCCTGTCAAAATCAAAAATCTGATTCAGAACTTCTAGGAGCTGAAACAGAAATTGCAGCGACTGATTCAATTCCAGGAAATTACGGAGCTGATTTGAAAGCTGATGAGATCATAGCTACATCTCAGATGATCGAGCAAGTAAATGAAAATGGTACTTTCGAAGGAAAAATCTCTGGAGAGATAAAAGAAGTTTGTACCAAAAAAGGATGCTGGCTTACCATGGATCTACCAAACGGTGAAAGTATGCGAGTGACATTTAAGGATTACGGTTTTTTCGTCCCAACGACCTCTCAGGGATATCCTATTGTTTTAGATGGTGTAGCAGTTTTGACCGAAACAGATGTGAAAACGCTAAGACATTATGCTGAAGATGAAGGTAAAAGTGCAGAAGAAGTTGCCGCTATCACTGAGCCTAAGCGTGAGATTACTTTTGAGGCAGTAGGGGTAGAGATTAAAGATAAAGCCTAATATGCCAATAGCGCTTGATAACCTGCGAGTAGGCAGAAAGTATCAGTTGATTAATATGGGTGAAATCAGACATGTTGAAATTATAGCTCGTCTGCGAGGTGCCAATTTCAAAGTCAAGGATCTTGATACCCTAGAATTTTACACCATTGAAGAGTTGCTGCAGTGGGGAATAGGAAAGGATTATGACATCGATGAAATCTATCGATAGGTCTAACTGTTTACCTGCAGACACTTGAAAACGTATAGTGGAGAAATCCAGTAAAATCACTCTTTATAAATTAAAAACATGAGTAAGGATAGTACTTTAAAGGCTATTGCTGGAGCAAAATGTCCACAGTGTCATGAAGGGAATCTTTTCTCAGTGCCAGTTTATAGCTTCCGAAAGCTTTCGCATGTGAATAAATCTTGTTCAGTTTGCGGAGCAAATTTTCACGCTGAGCCAGACTTCTTTTACGGAGCGATGTATGTGAGTTATGCTTTTTCAGTGGCTTTGGTGATCACGACGATGGTAGCTTTGAACGTGTTGATGGAACGTCCTGAGCTATGGATGTACCTTACCACTGTCGCCGTTTCTAATCTGATTCTGATGCCAATGATGCTTCGGTATTCAAAAGTCCTTTACCTCTATAATGTCGGGAAATTGAAGTATCGAGGTTATTGATTTGTTAGATGTTTTTTTGGTGAGAGAAGAATCATCAATAAACAAACCGATACAAGGAGCAGGAAAAAAAGTGCCGGAAATCCGCCAATCACAGACAAGATTCTCACTCCGTCTATTCCAGAATAAGTGATCATCACCCAAGACAAAAAACCGATCAATACTCCCCAAATTACTTTTAGGTTGGTATCTGATCGAAATGGATCTCCAGTCTGCTTTTTCATACTGATACTTGCCAACGCATCAGTGCTTGAATCAGCAGCCGTCACATAAGAGATAAAGATTCCTAGAATAAAGAGCTGTGCAAAGACCTTGAAGTATCCCATGTCTTCAAATACTTGATAGATAATGGATTCTGGACCAAAATTTTGGAAAGTGTCTTTGTATTCTTGGGTATTAATGGATGCAAAATCCAAGGTGGTACCTCCAAAAATCCCCATCCATATCAAACAGAAAAGAGCAGGAAAAAACCAGTTTACCAAAAGGAATTCGCGAACAGTTCTACCTATAGCTATTTTCCCCAGAAACAAAGCTGTCATCGGTGCCCACGCCATCCACATGGCAAAATTAAAAGTAGACCAATCGAAGGTCCAAGTATTTCCTGCTCCACTTAGCTGTAAGCTCAAATCTGTGAAATTCATAAAGTACTGGCTAAAACCAGTCAGAACGGAGGCGAGGATTTTTTCTTTTTCTCCTAAAATCACAAATAAAATGGCGATCAGAAAGAAGAAGCCAAGGTTGAAAAGGGACAGATTCTTTATTCCTTTTTCGATTCCTGTAGAGGCAGAAATAACGAAAGTGACTAGAATCCCTAGTGTGATTAGGGCAGAAAGTATAACAGAATTTAGCTCTGGGAAAAAAGCTAAAAATCCTCCGGACAGGCTCAAGATTCCAGCTCCAAGTGCAGCAGCCATTCCAGTTACGAGGGCAAATAGGCTAAACATATCCAAGCCAGTTTCCCAGAATCTATTTGGAGATGTACCAAGTATAGGCCTCAGCATGATACTGAGACTAAAATTGTTTTTGCCCGAATAATACATTAACGCAAAAACTAGGGCTGGAACGGCGTATATTGCATAAGGTGTAAATCCCCAGTGGAAGTATAAAGCTCCTAAAGCGAATGATTTGGCGGCATCTGAATTTGGTTCAAAATCCTTAAAATCCGGAGGGAAAAGAAAATGGGAGAGAGGCTCTGCACTTCCCCAAAACAAGATTCCAACTGCGATAGTTGTACACAGAACAATGGCAAACCAACTAATTCTTGTTAATCTAGGTGTGGCTGATTTTCCTCCTATTCTATAGTTTCCCAAAGGAGAGAAGAACACGGCAACTGCCATTAGAGTCATCGCAAATGATACCCAGCTAAATCCAATTGAAAAAATGATGAGTATAGTTTGCTGAAAACTTCTAAGTATGTCAATAAATGAAGTAGGAAAAAGAATACTGCTAAGTACAGCGAGTATTAGTAGTATAAAAGGTGGCCAGAAGACCCAAGGACGGACATTGAATTTGAAAAATGTGCTCTTTTTTGCCATGGAATGAGTAAGATACCTGAAATTGGTTTTCAACAAAAATCTAAAGTTCAATACCAGAAATATTGGTTAAGAAATTCTTTAAATGAAAAAGCTAAAAATCATTTCACTTTATGTGATGGCAGTGTTTTATACACTTGCCGGTATCAACCATTTCATTAACCCAGATGGCTATCTTAGATTAATTCCTGAATATCTACCCAATCATGTGCTGTTAAATTGCTTGGCTGGTGTTTTTGAAGTAGTATTTGGCTTGGGGCTACTCTTCCCCAGTTCACGTAGATGGGCTGCTTGGGGAATTATTCTGATGCTACTCGCTTTTATTCCTGCACATATATACTTTATTGAGATGAATTCCTGCGTAGAAAATGGGATTTGTCTACCTCCTTGGACAGGTTGGTTCAGATTGCTAATCATTCATCCTATTTTGCTTGTTTGGGCATTTTTATTTACTCGTAAAGTGTAATGCATGAAGTTGACAAAATCAGATTACATTGAGTCTGTTAGTATTACTAACTTTTTGAAAGATTTGTTAACTTTTTTCACTTACATGCGTTCTATGGGGAGTTACATTAAATTTCGATGGAAAACTTATTGAGTACAATGAAGATGGAGGTGCACGACAACCTTTATCTGAAGGAGCCTTTCAGCTCAGAATTGGGGAGTTCCATAGTGGAAGAGGGGGCAACTTTGATCCGTGATTTGGGGATGGAGCATTTTACATTTAAAAAGCTGGCCTTACAGATCGGCGTGACCGAAGCTGCTGTTTATCGGTACTTTGAAAACAAACACATGCTTTTGCTTTACCTTACAGCATGGTATTGGGCATGGATGGAAGTGAATTACGTGTATGCCACCGCCAATATGGAGAGTAGCAAAGATCGGTTGTCTATTGCTATGAAATTGATGGTGAATGGTCCCGTTTTTACTAAAAACACACATATCGATCCTCTTGATTTGAGAAATATAGTCGTCAATGAATCCCTAAAAGGCTATCTGACCAAAACTGTGGACATTGAGCATGAGAGTGGTATTTTTGCTCAAGTATATAATTTTGGAGACCGCATATCTAAGCTGATATTTGAAATAAACCCAAACTATCTCTATCCAAAAACTCTGGCTTATACGATCATGGAGTCTAGTTTACTTCATGCTTTCAATGCCAAGCATTTACCAGACATGACAGAGCAATCACTGGACTCAGAAAATCGACTGGTCTTTTTTGAAGATCTAATTCTAAAGGCAATTTCAAATGAATAGTGCGACTAAAATTACTCCAATGAAGCGATTCTTCAATTTGCTGAAGGAGGAGAAGGGTCAAGTATATTCCATATACTTTTATGCCATCTTGAATGGTTTGGTAACTCTATCCCTGCCATTGGGGATTCAGGCTATTTTGAATTTTGTCCTGGGTGGGAGGATTACTACTTCGTGGGTAATCCTGGTACTGATCGTGGCTGCAGGTATAGCTTTTGGTGGTTTTTTACAGATCTCTCAGTTACAGATTACCGAGAAACTTCAACAAAGAATATTTGCCAAATCTGGTCTTTCCTTAGCCTATAGACTTCCTAAGATAAAATCTGAGCTTTTTCATGGGACCTATGCTCCTGAAATTGTAAACAGATTTTTTGATACGGTAAACCTTCAAAAAGGAGTTTCCAAAATTCTGGTGGAATATTCAACGGCATTGATTCAAGTGGTGTTTGGTTTGATATTGTTATCATTTTATCACGCCACTTTCATCTTATTCGGTATCGTACTGGTACTCATTCTTGTGACAATATTTTATTTTACCAGTCCAAAAGGTATGGCCACGGCTATGAAAGAATCTACTTATAAGTATGAAACTGCTTATTGGCTGGAAGAGATTGGAAGGACGCTCAACTCCTTTAAGTTAGTTGGGGGGAATTCTAAACTCCCGATTCTCCGGGCAGACAAGCTTTTGAAGCGCTATGTGGAATTTCGAACTCACCACTTTTCGGTATTGATATTCCAGTATAAGGTATTAATAGGTTTTAAAGTACTGATTGTTGCAAGTCTCTTAATAGCTGGTAGTTTGCTCTTGATCAATGAGCAGATTAGTATTGGTCAATTTGTAGCAGCGGAAGTCATCATTCTGATGGTAGTAAATGCTGTGGAGAAATTGATTCTATCTCTTGAGACGGTTTATGACACGTTGGTGGCCACGGAGAAATTAGGCCTAGTAATGGATATGGAAATGGAAGGTCATAATGAGGCAGAGAAAGACATTACGGCACTTTCTAAAGGAATCAAGTTGGCGATGGAGAACGTTACTTTTCAACCAAGAGATGTCAGTAAACCGATTTTAAGTGGAGTTAGCTTTTCTATTGATGCCGGTTCGAAGGTTGTAATTACTGGAAAAAGTGGAAGTGGTAAAAGTGCGATGCTTGCGTTGCTTTCTGGGTTATATGAGAGCTATGACGGGGAAGTAAAAGTAAATGATCTTCCTCTTGAAATGATCAATTTGGACAAATACAGATCTGTGGTTGGGGATTGCTTGGAGTTGCAGCAAATATTTCATGGGACAATTGGGGAGAATATTATGGTAGGTCGTGATATTGATCCCATTCAGCTTGCTTCATTAATCGAATTGGTAGGTCTGAAGGATTTTATCTACCAATTGCCTGAAGATATGGAAACCGTACTTCTACCTGAAGGTAGAGGGCTTTCTAGAAAGTTAGCTCAGGCTATACTATTGGCTAGAGCTTTTGTGGGAGAGCCAAGAGCACTTATCCTGGAAAATGCCCTTCTGCATGTAGACAAGGATATAAAATCCAATGTAATGGCTTATTTATTTGGCGGAAACTGGACTTTGGTTATGGTATCTCAAGATGAAGAAGTTTTGAAAATGGCTACTCAGATTATAGTAATGGACGATGGTAAACTTGTTTATAACGGTAATCAGTCGGGTTATCAGAAGTTTTTAACCCTTAACTCTTAAGACGATGTTGAATATTTCTGAAAATGTAATCAAAGACAGAGGGCCCTTTGATGAGGCAGAAAGCCTCAAGATGACAGTAGCGAGTGAAGAGAAGCGTAAAAGGGTTAGAATTCTACTTGTGTCCTGTTGTGCAGTTTTTATCATGCTTTTCCTGCCTTGGACCCAATATATTAGGTCTAAAGGCTACGTGACCATGCTTCAGCCAGAGCATAGGGCTCAAACCATTCACTCTGTGATAGCGGGTAGAATCGATAAGTGGTATGTGAATGAAGGTGCATTCGTATCCAAAGGAGATACAATAATTAGTATCACAGAAGTAAAAGATGAATACTTCGATTCTTTGCTGTTGCCAAGAACTCAGCTCCAAGTGGAAGCTAAAAATCTCTCTGCCCTTTCATACAAAGAGAAGGTTCGCGCTCTTGACAGTCAAATAGCAGCTTTGAAGCGAAACAATGTTCTGAGAAAGGAGCAAGGGAGAAATAAACTTCAGATGGCTGAGTTGAAGGTAGAATCTGACAGCATTCGTTTTGAGCAAGCCAAAGTCAATTATGAGATTGGTCTGAAGCAACTAGGCCGTGCGGAAAAACTTTACGAGGAAGGCTTGCGATCGCTTACAGATTTGGAGACTCGAAGGCTAAAATTCCAGGAGGTGCAAGCGAGTGTAATCAGTGCTGAGAATAGTCTCTTGAGTAGTAAAAATTCATTCGTTTCAGCACAACTTGAATTGGACGCTATTGACAATGATTTTCAAGATAAACTGGCAAAAGCGGAATCGGATATGTACACCGCACAATCAAGTCAATACGATGCTGAAGGTTCTGCTTCGAAACTTGAAAACCAATATTCCAATTACGAAGCTCGTACTGGCTTTAGACATATTGTGGCACCTCAGGATGGATTTATCTCAGAGGCTATTCAAGTTGGACTTGGAGAGACAATCAAAGAAGGGGACCAAATAGTTAATATCGTTCCTTCCAATGGTGAATTGGCAGTAGAGATGTATGTGTCTCCAGTGGATTTACCGTTGATGGAGGTGGGCAAAAAAGTCCGTTTCATCTTTGACGGTTGGCCAGCAATTGTATTCTCAGGATGGCCAAAACTATCCAATGGAACTTTTGGAGGTGTGATCGTTGCGATAGATCAATTCGCTGGTAAAAACAATCAATTCAGAATATTGGTGGCTGAGGATCCGGAAGAGCAAGCTTGGCCAGAAGTTTTGCGTGTAGGCTCTGGTGCAGATGGGATCGCGCTTCTGAATGATGTGCCTGTTTGGTATGAAATCTGGCGACAACTCAATGGTTTCCCTGCAGATTACTACACCAGGATTCAGAAGGAAGAAATAGCAAAAGGAAAGTAATGAAAAGGACTCTTTTAATTTTCTTATTCTTTGCAAATTGTCTGACTATCAAGGCACAGGAATCTGATACCTTATCGTTTGATATCTATTTGGATTGGGTGAAGTCTTATCATCCGCTATCAGCTCAAGCTGACATTATGCTTACCATGGGAGACATGGAAGTTCGTACAGCCAGAGGTGGCTTTGACCCCTTGCTTTATGGTAACTTGGATAAGAAAAGCTACGATGAAAAGACCTATTATGACAAACGCGAAGCAGGAATTTCCATACCTACTTGGGCAGGAATAGAGTTGAATGGAGCCTTTGAGCAAAACTCTGGTCAATACCTAAATCCTGAAAACTCGGTACCGGCTGGAGGTCTGTTATCAGCGGGGGCCTCAGTGAATCTTGGTCAGGGATTGATATTGGACGATAGGAGAGCTGGATTAAGAAAGGCTCAGATCTACCAGCAATCCACTGATTCCGATCGCAAAAGGCTGCTAAATGAATTGTATCTTCAGGCAACAGGTGCCTACTGGAATTGGTCCTTAGCTCATGCAAATAGAAATTTGCAGGCTGAAGGAGTGATGCTCGCTGAGACTAGATTTAGAGGTGTGAAAATCAGTTTTGAACAGGGTGATTTTCCCGCAATAGACACGGTAGAAGCTGCTACTCAGCTATTGAACAGAGAATATAATCTTCAGAAGGCCGAGAATGAGCTTTTTATGCGGACTCAGGAGCTTAATAATTTTCTGTGGGATGATTCTGGTAATCCAATTGCACTGGATGCTGGGACTTATCCTGAGAAGCTTCATTCTGAACTTCCCCTGATTTTGAATGAAGAAGAACTACGTGTGCTCATAGCTGAACATCCCGAGCTTATGTTGGTAGATTATGAATTGGCTAGTCTTGATGTGGATATGAGGCTGAAGGCTCAGCAGATAATTCCGGTTGTCAAGCTTAAATATAATTTCCTCACCGAGGAGCTAAATCAATTTGATCAAGCAGGTTTCTTTGAAAATAATTACAAATGGGGTCTTTCGGTTTATACTCCATTGATGTGGAGAAAAGCCAGAGGAGGTATGCGATTGGCTGAGGCAAAAATAGAATTCAAAGAGAACTCCAGAGATCTGAAAGAGCTTCAACTACGCACTAAACTAGAGAATGAATTGAATAGCTGGAGTGCATTAAATGCCCAGATAAATACCTACACCCGGAATGTTGCAGCTTTGGAAATGTTACTTCAAGGAGAAATTAGGCGATTTGAAATAGGCGAGAGTAGTTTATTTCTCGTAAATAGTCGGGAAGTCTCTGTTTTCAGTTCTAGAATGACACTTAACGAATTGCTTTCAAAGCGGAAGGTCGCTTATGCAAAAACAAGGTTCGCTGCCGGAGTTGGCTTTGAATGATTCCTCTAATTGAATTAAATTAAGTACTAATTAAAGATAGATTTTATGCCTGCATTTGTCATAGTAGAAGTCGATATCACTGATCCTGAAAAATACAACGCTTACAAGCAACTCACTCCGGCGACAGTTTCTGCCTTTGGTGGAAAGTTTGTATTGAGAGGAAATCCAGTGAAAGTATTAGAAGGAGAATGGAATCATGAACGTCTGGTGATGCTGCAGTTTCCTACCAAAGAAAAAGCTGAGGCTTGGTATAACTCAGAAGGATATCAGCACGCCAAATCAATAAGAGAAGGTGCAGCTAAGGCAAAATTCTTGTTGATAGAATCTTAAGTTTCACTAATAGAACTAGTAATAAATAAGGCTTCCAGTGGAAGCCTTTTTATTTGATTGACAGCTGCTATAAGTCTGGCTGTGGTGTCATTCTAAGATAAGGTTTGATGACCTTGTGACCTTTTGGGAATTTGGCAGGAATGTCTTCCGTCTTAATTCCTGGAGAAACTACCACATCTTCTCCTTGCTTCCAGTTAGCTGGCGTAGCTACCGAATAGTTAGCTGTAAGCTGTAAAGAATCGATTACCCTGAGAAGTTCGTCAAAGTTTCTGCCCGTACTTGCCGGATAAGAGATGATTAGCTTTACTTTCTTATCATTTCCAATGATGAAGACCGATCGTACAGTAAAGTTTTCACTTGAATTCGGATGAATCATATCATACAATTCAGATACTTTTCTGTCCTGATCTCCAATGATTGGAAAATTAACGGTGGTGTTTTGCGTCTCATTGATGTCTGAGATCCACCCTTTGTGATTTTCCAAACCATCTACACTTAGTGCAAGTACCTTAGTATTTCGCTTCGCAAACTCACCTTGAAGTTTTGCCACAGCACCAAGTTCCGTAGTACAAACAGGAGTGTAATCTGCAGGGTGGGAAAATAAGACTCCCCAACCATCTCCCAGATACTCGTAAAAATCGATTTTTCCTTCAGTAGTATCGGCCGTAAAATTTGGGGCCGTGTCGCCTAGTCGTAATGCCATTTTTTTTATTGTTTAAAAGTTTTGTTTTCTATACGACCAATATAACGTTCATGAATCTTTTCAGTTCGTGTTTTTTTAAATCTTTACGGGAAAATGGTATATCGTTAAACTCATTACTCATTTTACCAGTTGTAAGTCCAACTAGCGTCAAAACATCGTAAATGAACTTAATCAAATTTTCAAATCTTTTGAGGCAAACTCAAGGGGGTTCTATTTTCAAATGAACCACTTCCAACTATGAAAAAAGGACTACTTATTTTTCAAAAAAACGCAGAAATGGGAAAGGTGAAAACCAGACTCGCGGCCAGTATTGGGGATGAAGCTGCTTTGGAAGCTTATAATCAGCTAGTGGACTATACGCATAAGGTTGTCAAAAGAACTCCGGCAGATAAAATACTTTTTTTCTCAAATCACTTAGAAGAAGACCTGTCCAATTATTCAAAAGAATATCGTTTTGAACTGCAGTCAGGAAAGGACCTGGGTGAAAAGATGAGTAATGCTTTTCAACAATTATTTAAAGAGAATTATGATCATCTCGTAATAATAGGAACGGATTGTGCAGAGATTACTGCAAAGCTAATTTCGGCAGCATTTGAGACATTAGAAGAAAGTGAAGTGGTAATAGGGCCAGCTCATGATGGTGGGTATTATTTACTTGGAATGAGATCGTTTATTCCGGGATTATTTAAAGGAATCCCATGGAGTACTGATCAAGTTGCAGCATTGACTAAGGAATATCTTTCACAGAATGAGATTTCCTTTGGGTTGCTACCAGTGCTTTCTGATGTTGATTTTGAAGAAGATTGGGTGAAGTGTAAGGATAATCTTTGACCTTTTTAATTCGTCAGTTATTGGGGAATTAAAGGGAATACCCCATCTTTCTGCGGAATATGTTTATTTAAAACAACAAAAAAAATACCCTTACCCCTTGATAGAAATATATGTTATTAAAAAGCTATAAATCAGCCTGTTTTGTATTGTTATTTATGGTAGGAGCAACCTTGAATGCTTTCTGCCAAACTAAAACTAATACCTATGATATTGTGCTAGCAGGGTTTACCATTGGCACCATGCAAGCCGACAAAACTACTTCTCCAAAAGGTGAGGACTATCAGATTCACAGTAAAGTTGAATTCTGGTTTTTTGGTAAAATTCATGTTGAATTTCTTCAAAATGTAAATTTTCAGAATGGACAATTGATGAAAGCGACCACTAAGTCAGATTCTAACCGTGGCAATTTTGTCACTACTGTCAATTGGAATAAGGATCACTACGATATAGATGCAAACTCTTACAAGTTTCATAACGAGGAGTCTATCAAACAAGCTGTTTATGGTACCCCTGCAAAATTGTATTTCCACGAACCTAAAGATGGAGATGTATTAATCTCAGAGAATTTTGGAATGTTAACTAAGGTAAATGAGATTGAAAAGGGCGTTTATGAAATCGATGTGAACGGAAATATCAATCGCTTTTATTACGAGGGAGGAGTTTTGCAAAAGGTGATTTTGGAAAATAACATCAAAAATTATTCAATAAAACTTCGAGTTGACTGAATCTAATACGCTATCTGTAATTATCCCTTGTCTCAATGAAGAGAGGAATTTGAAGGAATTGCTTCCTTTTCTTATAGCAGAAGGGAAAGCTTTAATAGAGGAAATTATAGTAGTAGATGGAGGTTCTTTAGATAATTCTATGGCTGTTGCTAAATCTTTTGGAGCAACCGTAGTTCAATCTTCTGTCAAAAACAGAGCAGCCCAATTAAACATGGGGGCTCAGCATGCCAAGAGCAGAATTCTTTATTTTGTCCATGCTGATTCCAGACCTGTGGCCGATTTTGCAAATGTGATTAATGAGAACCTAAATAAAGGCAAAAATGCAGGTTGCTTTCGCTACAGGTTTGACTCTGACAGCATACTTCTACAGTTTAATTCTTGGTTTACACGATTCAATGGGATTTTATCCGGGGGAGGCGATCAAACCTTATACATCAAAAAATCTATTTTTAATTCTCTAGGTGGATTCGATGAGGACTTTTGCATTATGGAAGATTTTGACTTGGTGAGAAGAATTCGCCAAAAATCTGATTTTCATGTCCTTCCAAATGAAATAATTGTTTCCGCCCGCAAATACATAGAAAATAGTTGGCTAAAAGTGCAACTGGCTAATTTCGCGGCATTTTCTCTTTTTTTGTTAAAAGTTAAGCCAGCATGGATCAAAAGTTTATATTTAAATTTTTTAAACCAAAAGAATTAAAAGTATAACTGTAGTTGAATGAATCAAGCGACAATTAATGGCATCCAACAAGTAGGGATTGGAGTAAAAGATGCGAACCAAGCTTGGGCTTGGTATAGGAAGGCTTTCAAGATGGATGTGCCAATTTTTCAGGATAGTGCTGAAGCTAAATTAATGACTCGCTACACCTCTGGCAAAGTAGAAAGTAGACATGCTATTCTTGCATTAAATATGCAAGGTGGTGGCGGGTTTGAGATCTGGCAATACACTTCTAAAGTGCCTTTAGCTTCCGAGGAAGAGCTTACTTGGAAAGATTTGGGGATTTTGGCTGTAAAAATGCGTTGCCATGATATCCAAAAAACATACGACCATCTAAAAAGCGTAGGAGCAGTGATGCTTGGAGAGCCAGTCAAAAACCCAATGGGAGTTTGGCACTTTTACGTGAAAGATCCTTATGGAAATAGGTTCGAATTGATTGAAAATGACTCTTGGTTCAACAAGAACAAAGACCTAACAGGTGGTGTTTTGGGGGTTGTCATGGGAGTTTCTTCTATAGATGATGCTTTGCCTACTTATCAAAAACACTTGATGCAAACAGAGATTCTTTTTGATGAAACTGGAGTTTGGGAGGATTTTGCACAAGTGGGAGAAGGATCTACAGAATATAGAAGAGCTATTCTTCAAGGTTCCTCAGTTATGACTGGAGCTTTTGGGAAATTGTTTTGTCAGACTCAGCTTGAATTGATCGAAACGAAAAATCAACCTAGGAAAAAGGCATTTGAAAATAGAAACTGGGGAGACCTAGGCTTTATCCATGTTTGCTTTGATGTGAACGGAATGGGGGCGATCAAGGAGAAGCTTGCCAAAGACGGTATTGAACTTACCGTGGATAGCGGAAATGAATTTGATATGGGTAAAGCTGCCGGAAGATTCTCCTATTTAGAAGACCCTGATGGTGCCTGGATCGAAATGGTAGAAACTTTCAAAGTTCCAATCATGGAGAAGATAGGCTGGTATTTGAACCTGCATAAGAGGGATAACACCAAGAACCTTCCAAACTTTATAGTGAAATTACTTGCGCTAAATCGTGTAAAGGATTAACAATTTTCAGCTAGCAGATATCAAGCGGGCTAGGTCGACCAAACGGTTGGCATAGCCCGCTTCGTTATCATACCAACCTACCAATTTGATCATTTTTCCTTTGGCAGATGTCAAAGCAGAATCAATAATGCAAGAATGGGAATTTCCTATGATATCAATGGATACGATAGGAGAGTCCTCAACTTCGAGAAAGCCTTTCAAATAGCCTGCGCTAGCTTGTCTGAAAGCATTATTTATTTGTTCCTCGCTTACTTCCTGCTTCAATTCCACGATCATATCTGTAAGTGATCCGTCCGGCACAGGTACTCTCATGGCGGAAGCTTCAATTTTTCCGGCTAGTTCAGGCAATATTTCATCCAAAGCTTTGCCAGCATTGGTGGTGGTAGGAATAATAGAATAGGCAGCAGCTCTGGCACGTCTCAAGTCACGGTGAGGAGCATCGTGTAAATTTTGATCGTTGGTGTAGGAGTGGACTGTGGAAGCAAAGCCTTTGACGACTCCGAAGTTCTCATCCAATACTTTGACCATTGGAGCTAGGCAGTTTGTCGTACATGAAGCATTCGAAACAATTTTTTCATCTCCTGTTAAAATTGAATCATTCACTCCTAAAACCACCATTTTGATCGTAGGATCAAGTGAAGGAGCTGAAATGATCACTTTTTTCGCACCAGCAGTTATATGTTTTTCAGCTCCGAGACGATCAGTGAATCGACCCGTACACTCTATTACCAAGTCAATATCTAATTCTTTCCATGGAAGTGTTGCAGGGTCAGATTGTCCAAATAATTGAATTTCTTGCTCATTTACCTTTAAAACGGAATCCTGAAGTTCAATTTTACTTTCAGTTTTTCTATGAATGGAATCGTACTTTAGCAAGTGCGCTATGGCAACTTGATCAGCTAAATCGTTTATAGCGACGAGGTTAAAACCTTTTTTCTCTAGGATTAATTTTGCTGTATATCTTCCTATCCTTCCAAAACCGTTTATGGCAATTCTAATGTCTCTGGTTGGTCTCATGAGTAATTTTCAAATTGGAGATCAAAAATAGGAAAATCAAATACAAACCCTCCTAAGAAAATTTTATTCCTTTTAAGTCAGCTTTTTAACTCATTTCAAAAGAAATTTTCGAGCCCAAATTGTTTTTAAAAACTTAACCTTCTATATTTGCACAACCATTCAGAAAAGCACGTTTTCGAAGGGTATTAATGGTCGGTTCGTCTAGGGGTTAGGACACGTCCCTTTCACGGATGAAACACGGGTTCGATTCCCGTACCGACTACATTGTCGCCTGAATTTCAGGAAGTTGTGAAAATTTTTATTGAGTATGGTCGGTTCGTCTAGGGGTTAGGACACGTCCCTTTCACGGATGAAACACGGGTTCGATTCCCGTACCGACTACCAAGACGTTAAAGCTCAATCCCCGCTTTGTCTTAAGATATTTTTGTTTTATGGTTGTTAGTGGTTAAAGTGAACAAAATCCCGATCCTTGGTCGGGATTTTTGTTTTTACAACCCTTTTTGATTAATGGCAAGCAAGCCACATTTAATTTTGTTAATTTCAAGATTGGAATAATAAAATATGATTATCCCCAATGATGCCAGTCACCTTAGATTCTTTGCTAATCTGGTCGGAAGACCGAAGACCGAATCGGCCTCAATTCTTAAATTTAACATTCCCTACATTGCTTCTACCAACTTACTGGTAGAGAAGCTGATATTCATATAATAAAATTAACCTATGCCTCAACCCAAAATTAAACATCACTACGCCAAAATCATTTTGGCAGCAGCAATTCCACTCTTATTTTCCTGCGCTAAAGAAGAGGAAGTGGACCTCAGAGAACGCACACTTACCAAAGAAGAGATCGCTCCAATGGTGGAAGCTGCAGAAGGAGCAATCAACCCCACGCTAAGTCCTGGTCTTAAACTTTCCCTTTGGGCGGTTGACTCGTTGGTTTATGATCCAATTTCTATTCAGGTGACGGAAGATGGTAGCTTGTACTATACGAGAACCAACCGTCAAAAAAATTCCGAATTTGATATTAGATCTCATCAGGATTGGGAAATCGCATCTATAAGCCTTCAGACTGTAGATGAAAAAAGAGCTTTTCTTCAAAAAACTCTTTCTCCGGAAATGTCTGATAAAAATACCTGGCTTGGAGATGTGAACGGTGACGGATCGCATGACTGGAGAGACATGACTGTGGAGAGAGAAGAGCTATACAGACTTGAAGATAGAGATGGGGATGGTCTTGCAGACTATTCGCAGATTATGGTTCAGGATTTCAACGATGTGACTACTGATGTGGCGGGTGCTTTGCTCAAACTTGATGATAATTTATTTATTGGAGTAGGACCTGATCTTTGGAGACTTAGTGATAACAATGGAGATGGGATCATGGATGAAAAAGTATCCATATCTCACGGCTATGGGGTTCATGTAGGTTTTGGAGGACATGGAATGTCTGGGCTAAAGCAAGGGCCTGATGGACGTATTTACTGGGGAATAGGAGACATTGGGTTTAATGGTGTAGGGCCAGATGGCACAGAATGGAAGTATCCAAATAGAGGGGTAGTGGTCCGAGCGAACCCCGATGGATCTGACTTTGAGGTCTTCGCAATGGGCGTAAGAAATACACATGAATTTACTTTTGATGAGTACAATAATCTGATCTCGGTAGATAATGATGGGGATCATGGGGGAGAAAGTGAAAGGCTAGTATACTTAGTGAATGGATCTGATACGGGCTGGAGAACCAACTGGCAATTCGGAAAATACCGTGATCCAGATAACAATACCTACAAAGTCTGGATGGATGAGAAACTTTATATCCCTAGGCATGAAGGTCAGGCAGCATACATCACTCCACCAATTCAAAACTACATCAATGGCCCAACAGGAATGGTTTACAATCCAGGGACTGCTTTGGCTGAAAAGTGGAAAAACACCTTTTTCGTAGCATCTTTTGTAGGTAACCCTACTAGATCAGGAATTCATGCCTTCAAATTGGTACCTGATGGAGCTTCTTTCAAAATGTCCCAAACAGAAAATATTATGTCAGGTGTGTTGGCAACTGGTTTGGATTTTGGCCCGGATGGATCACTATATTTTGCAGATTGGATAGAGGGTTGGAATACCAAAAACTACGGTCGGGTTTGGAAAATTGAGGATGAGGCAGGTGCAAATTGGGAAGCAAGGAAGGTCACTGCTCAAGTGATGAAAACTGACTTCAAAACACTTACGGATGCAGAACTTGGGGGTTATTTGAGTGATGCGGATTTGAGGATTCGAAGAAAAGCGCAATTTGAATTGGCAAAAAGAGGAGAAGATGGAGCTAAGGTGTTTAGCGAAGCTATCAGCCAAAGTACGAATCAACTAGCTAGAATTCATTCAATAGTTGGGATCAGTCAACTGGCAAGAATGGAGAAAATGGATTATGCAGACAAATTGATTCCGCTGCTTAAAGATCAGGATGCTGAGATTCGCGCACAGGCGGCGAAGTGGCTTGGAGATATAAAGTATGCTAAAGCTGGAGCGGAATTGATGCCATTATTATCAGATAGTGAGATTAGAGTTAGGTTTTTTGCCTCAGAAGCCTTGGGTAGAATTGCTTACGAGCCTGCGGTCAATGGATTGATCGCAGTACTGGAAGCAAATAATGATGAAGATGCGTTTTTACGCCATGCAGCAAGTTTAGCTTTGGCAAGAATCAATAAGAAAGAGCCAATTTTAGCACTTTCATCGCATCCTTCTAATGCAGTTCGTCTGGGTGCAGTGCTGGCGCTTCGTAGAATGGCTGAGCCAGGGATTGCTGTTTTCCTTGGTGATACTGATGAATACATCGTGACGGAAGCAGCTAGAGCCATCAATGATGATTTTTCTATAGAAGGTGCTTTACCAGCTTTGGGTGATCTTTTGGTTACCACCAAGTTTGAAAATGAACCATTGATCAGAAGAGCGATTGGGGCAAACTTGAGAGTGGGAACTCAGGAGGCAATGGATAATCTTTTAGCTTACATTGCTAAACCGGGCGTAAATTCGGTTTTGAAGGCTGAAGCAATTGCCACTTTAGGTACTTGGGCAAAACCATCTGTGCTTGATCGCGTGGATGGAAGAAATCGTGGCGAAGTGGAGAGAGAGCTTGGCCCAATACAAGAGTCTGCAAAAACAACTTTAATTGGTTCTTTAAATAATAGAGACGAGGAAGTTCGTGTAGCTGGCGTGAAAGCAATTGGCAAATTGAAGATTGCGGATGCTGAAGCTAAGCTAGTGTCTTTATTGAAAAATGATCAATCAGAAAATGTTCGTGTTGCGGCTATTTTGGCACTTTCTAATGCTAATCCGGAATCAATATCGGGTCCTATCGAGATAGCAATGAAGGATAATTCAAGAGCTGTTCGAGTGGTCGGTCTGGATTTATTGACAAAGACAGATATTTCTCAAGAGCTGATGGTGAACTTACTTCAAGATGTGATCCAAAACAGAACTACAGCAGAGAAGCAGTCCGCTTTACTTAGTTTGGGTAATCTTGAAAATTCAGCGGAGCTTCCACTTTGGAATACTTTATTGGATGATCTGTCAAAAAATAAATTACCAAATGAAGTGATGATTGAGTTGGAAGAAGCTATTGATGAAACTGGCTCTGCTGATCTCAGAACTAAATATGACCAGATTCAGAAAGAAAGAACTGGAGGAGATTTAGTAGCTCTTTACAGTGGGGCTCTGGAAGGCGGAAGTGTGCGAGTAGGTAGAAATATTTTCTTCCAGAATCAGACGGCTCAGTGTATCCGTTGTCACGGTTACGATGACATGGGTGGAGTGGCTGGTCCTCATTTGAACGGCGTAGCCAATAGAGCAACTAAAACTGAACTTCTGGAAGCTTTGATCGATCCAAGTAAGCGATTGGCTCCTGGATATGGTTTGGTACAACTTGAGCTAAAAGATGGAACGTCTATCAATGGAACATTGATGGAAGAAAAGGAAGAGGGCTTAGTGGTTAAAGTAGGAGCCAAGCCTGATACATTGATTCTGAATACCAACATAGCTGAGCGTAAGAATTCACCTTCCAGTATGCCTGATATGAAAGCGTTACTTACTAAAAGAGAAATCAGAGATCTAGTGAGTTTTCTTGGTACCTTGAATAAAGAATGGGAATAGTATAGCTGAATTGCAGTTAAAACAAATAGGATCATCACTTTCAGTGATGGTCCTATTTTTGATTAAAACCAAAGTTCAAACCTCTTTCCAAGAACAATAGCAAGACAGAATTGGATCTTAGGTGTAGGTTTAAAAGTATTAAAAGTTGTGGAGAAGGCAGTGAGCGAATCAATGGTATTGATTTACTACAGACATGAAGTTTTTTATTGGATTTGTCTTACAGCCCTTAATGCGGATAAGTCAGAATTCAATAGGATGTTTGTAGATAAGACAATTAGGTTTTTTATTCTTTCAGCCTTTGTCTGAAATCAGTTGCAAAACCCACTAATCCTAAAATCAAAAAAGCCTTCCTATAAATAAGGAAGGCTCTAGTGTAAATTGGGTTATGTTAATTTTAATTCAAGAATTCGTCAAACGTTAAGCTGACAAAATACATAGTTCCTACAGTAGGGTTTCCCCAAGCTTGGGTATATCCTTTGCTGAAGAGATTTGATCCACCTACTTTCAAGATAGATTTGATGCTTTTCAACTTATAACTAACCTGGGCATCAAAAGTACCAAATGCAGGGACTACAGATAATTGTTGACTGGAAACTGATGGGTTCACAAAGGTAGACTGCCAAGCAAACTCTCCTTGCCATCTGTAAGCAAGTGCAAATCCAAGATTATCGATAACCTCACGGTTAGCAAAGTTCAATACATAACGATACTCTGGCGTATTGAAACTAGGCTGGAAGCCGGTCTCAGCTAACTCATCCAAGTTTGAAAGAGTGTTGAATGACACATTACCTCCAACAGTGTATCCTTTTGGAAGTTTGTAATCCATACTTGCTGCCCATCCCCACGATTTGATAATCTCAGTTCTGTTGACTGGCATAGAATAGATATTTCTAGCTCCTGTGATCGCTCCAATTAAGTTCAAGCCTGTGATCGCATTAGGACCAGCAAGACCTGCATCTGTAGCATCTTGAACTAACACTTGACTACCATTGAAGTTTTCAAATCTATTGAAATATGCATAAGCATCAACCAATAATTTGGTACCCCAGATGCCCTTGTAACCTACTTCAAAAGATTTCACTCGCTCAGGTTGGAATTCTTTGATTTCATAGGGTTGAAGTTGACCAATGTTAGCTTGGGCAGCTAAAAAGCCGACTGTCTCAGCAACCTTAGCAGGTGCTTGTTCAGGAGTGATTATACCAGCAGCTACTTGTTGTTGTACTATTGCCAGAGCCTGAGCTTGAATGGTAGGATCTTGAGTAGACTGTTGAACTGCCGCTCCATAACTAGTCACATTTGCAAGCGTATAACCTGGATTAGCATTCAAGTTATACTGATTTGCAAAGAATGGTAAACCACCAATCAGGCGAGCTTGAGGGGTATTCAAATCAATGTATTGATCTTGATTGGTAGGAATGCGGAAACCTGTTTGATAAGAAGCTCTGAAATTGTGATTACCCTGAGTAAATACTCCTGAAACTCTTGGAGACCACTGGCCTGCAAAATTCTCATTTTTATCGTATCGAGCTGAAGCGGTCAATTTAAATTTATTGTTGAACAACTTCTTAGAGCCTTGAATGTATCCACCATATTCTTGGATATTAAATTCATCTCCATTTTCATCAAGCGCGAAAATGGTTCCGTTTGAATTTAAGTCATAAATTCTATAGTTAGCTCCAATCACAATTTCCGCAAATTTGATTTGCTCTGAAAGATTATAAGAGCCCTCAAAGTGATACAAATTGCTACTATCCACGAATCTTGCACCAACACCATTCTGATCGCCTGGAATAGGTTTAGAGGTGACTGTATTTAGTGCATTCTGGAATTCAGGAGAACCAGGCATGTATCGTCCTTGATCTGCAAAAGCTCTTGCTGCTAAATGAGCCTGGTCTGAAGGAAGACCTACTCCAACTGCTTGCGCATAAGCACCTACGTATTCAGGGAACCATTGAGTACTTGCTTTCCAAGCCTCGTTGATACCTTGGGCAGCTGTTCCTACTGCGAATGCATCTCCAGAACGCTCCTGAGTAGTATATGCTCTTACATACCAGTTGGAAGCCCTTAGCTCAGCTTTGTATTGGCCTATGGTAAAATCCTTGAGAGAATACCTATCAGCACCTGTGTAAACAGTGGTTCCAAAACCAAGATTTCCTTGTAGTACAGCTTCAATATTATCATTGATTCTGTAATGAAGGGCAGCATTTAACTTAACAGACTTAGTTCCATAATCTGCCAAGTCTCTTTCTAAATAGCCAGTTCTAGAAACAGCAGTACTTGGTATAGAAACTAAGGCGGCTTGTGGCAACACACCCGCGGCAACCATTGACTGTGCTACTGAAAGCATATTTACGTTAGTTTCATCACCGTAACTATTTACACCATTATAAGCGGGGTTATTGAGTGTATTTCCTGTTTCTATAGTAGACCCGTTCAAAAGTGATTGATCTCTGAAATCATTTGCTTGCCAATCGTCAGCTTTTAAATATTCAAAATTCACTTTGAAGGCAAACTTGTCACTGATGGCTTTAGCATATCTCGCACTGAAATTATAGAAACCAGTAGCTGCCTGAGATTGACCATTTTTATCCACTCTATCTCCTTGATCCATGATTCCTGTCTTCACATTGGCAGAAAGGCCTTGATATAGAAATGGACTTTTAGAATTCATTAATAAAATACCATTGATGGCATTTGGTCCATAAAGCGCTGAAGAGGCACCCGGAAGCAATTCTACACTTTCGAGATCTAATTCGGAAATACCTACAATGTTACCCACTGAGAAATTCAAGCCTGGTGCTTGATTATCCATCCCGTCAATCAATTGGACGGTTCTCACATTGCCATTTGCATTAAATCCTCGGGTGTTGAAGGATTTGAACATAAGCGACTGTGTGCTCATTTCTACGCCTTTCATGTTGTTAAGTGCATCATAGAAACTAGCCTGAGGCGCATCTCTAATTGCAATTATGTCCAATTTCTCAATGGATACGGGCGATTGTAGCACACTTTCCTCCATTCGTGATGCTGATACTACCACTTCCTGGCCGAGAATAGCCGTTTCCGACATTTGAATATCAACGGTCGACTGACTGGTGGTGATTTCTACTTCTTGAGTGTCATAGCCCACCATGGAAAAGACAAGAGTCAGTGGTGGTTCCTGATTTACATTTAAAGTGTACTTACCAGAAAGATCTGAGATAGTACCGATTACCTTTCCTTTTACCAGGATATTCACACCCACCAAAGTTTCCTTCGTGTCGGCATCCGTCAATGTTCCAGAAATAGTGGTCTGTCCAAAGACCTTGGTAGAGGTAAGGGAAACCAGGAGTACGAGTAAAAACACTGAGGTCCTGATTTTGAGTGTAAAATTGCTCATAGGCTATTTTATTGAATAGTTAGGTTTATTGAATTCAGGGTGAGAATTCATCTTGTAATACGCGAAAATTAGCCTAAAAAACGAATAAATGGCATTTTCGTAGCAAAATATAATATGAATCTAAAACCTTAAAAAATGGTTTTATTTGGAAACTGAGCGATTCAATTCAAAATCAAAAATTAATAGGTGATTTTATTGAGAATCCTGAATTGAGTTAACTGTTTCGTTAAAAATTCAAAAAAGAGTAAATTTTTGCCTTATTAGCTACAAAACCCAAAAAGCCCAGTCAGTGCCGGGCTTTTGGATTTTTTTTGGACTTATCAACCGCCCTTATTTTCTTCATTAACATGTTTTACTAGGCGATCACAAAGTTCCTTAATCTCTTCGGACATATATTCATCTGCCGTACTATTCAGAATTGTTTGAGCCATACCGCCAAGTATGTCTATGTAAAAACGCTTCATTTCCACAACGGACATTTCTTCGGTCCATAAGTCGATTCTCAGTGTGCTATGGTTTTGATTGTCCCAAACATTGAGACTTATGCTTTTGGTGTCTTCCAAGCCTGCACCTTCTTTATCTGAAGCATCCCATTTGATTGTCTTTGGGAAACTGTTTTCATCTAAATCGACTTGGAATTTTATCTCTGAGTTCTTCATACTTTATAGTTTGATTCCTATAGAATCTTGTTTTGATTTTGCAAAATTAATCAGGTTAACTTCATGACTGTTCCCTGAGTTCATTTTTCCGGATTTTATTCAAAAATCATTTCTGGCACATCGCTGTCTATGAATAGTTTTCCTGCAGTTTTGGATTTAATTTCTTCTACAGTAACACCTGGAGCACGTTCTTTTAAGACAAAGCCTCCTTGTGGCGATATTTCAAGAACTGCCAAATCAGTTACTATTTTCTTTACGCAACGGATTCCTGTGATGGGAAGGGAGCATTCTGGCAGCAATTTGGATTCGCCGGAGCGCGAGCAATGCTGCATAGCGACGATAATATTTTCGGCAGATGCTACAAGGTCCATAGCACCACCCATTCCTTTGACCATCTTTCCAGGTATTTTCCAATTGGCTATATCTCCATTTTCAGACACCTCCATGGCTCCAAGGATAGTCAGATGCACATGGCCACCCCGAATCATCCCGAAGGATTCTGCGGAATTGAACAATACAGAGCCTTTGGCCATGGTTACCGTTTGCTTTCCAGCATTGATGAGGTCTGGATCGATTTGATCCTCCGTAGGAAAAGGGCCAATACCTAGCAATCCATTCTCTGATTGCAGGACCACCTCCAAATTATCCGGGATGTAGTTGGCAACTAGAGTGGGGATTCCAATTCCTAAATTTATGTATTGCCCATTTTGCACCTCTTTGGCGATTCTCTGAGCTATTTGATCTTTTGTAAGCATTTTGGGTTGTTTTTGGATTCATCGAAAAAAATGAAGTTAAAGTTGATCTATTCACTTGCTGGTGACTGTCCTTTGCTCAATTCTCTTTTCATAATTTTCTCCTTGGAAAATACGCTGCACGTATATTCCAGGTGTATGAATTTCATTTGGATTGAGTTCTCCTGCTTCAACCAGTTCTTCTACTTCAGCTATACAAATCTTGCCAGCAGCGGCCATCATCGGATTGAAATTTCTCGCTGTTCCCTTATAAATCAAGTTGCCTGCGGTATCACCTTTCCACGCTTTGACGATGGAGAAATCAGCTTTGAGCCAACTCTCTAGCAGGTACATTTTGCCGTCAAATTCACGGGATTCCTTACCTTCAGCTACTTCAGTGCCGACTCCAGCAGGAGTGAAGAATGCTGGGATTCCAGCTCCTCCAGCTCTAACTCGTTCTGCAAGAGTTCCCTGAGGAATCAGATCTACTTCAAGCTCTCCGCTTAATAGTTGTCTTTCAAATTCAGCATTTTCTCCTACGTAGCTGGAAATCATTTTCTTGACCATTCGCTTTTTTAGCAAAAGGCCGATGCCAAAATCATCTACTCCGGCATTATTGGACACAATGGTCAAGCCTGAAATATTTCTTTCTAAGAGAGCTGAGATACAATTCTCTGGGATTCCAGTCAGGCCAAATCCTCCCATCATCAGCATACTGTTGCTAGGAATGTCGGCTACTGCTTCACGTGCATTTTTTACAGTTTTGTTGATCATCTATTTTGGGTTTATAGCAAGTTCTTTGCATTCTTTTGATCTAGAAAAAGCTGTTCTTTCAAGGCTTCCAAGCCATCAAATTTTCGTTCGTCACGAAGGAAAGCTTTGAGGTAAATGGTAATTTGTTTGTCATATAAATCACCTTGAAAATCAAACAGATTCGCTTCTACAGTCTTTTGAGTTCCATTGACTGTAGGTCGATTGCCGATATTCAACATGGCTTTATACAGCGCTCCATTGACCAAAGCCTCTACTGCATAAACGCCATCTTTGGGGATAAGTTTGTAATCGTTCGGGATATGAATATTGGCGGTAGGGAATCCAATTGATCTTCCGATCTGCTGGCCTTTGATCACCAATCCATTCAATTCATAAGGTCTGCCTAGGTAATTAATGGCAGTAGCTATGTCACCGGTCTCCAGTGCATGTCTTATTTTGGTGCTAGAAACACCAATATCTTCCACATCTTGTCTGGATATTTCTTCGAGATCAAAGCCATATTGTTCGTGATGTGCCTTTAAATATTCGAAACTTCCTTCTCGATTTTTCCCGAACCGATGGTCGTATCCTATGACTAGTTTTTTGGTTCGGATAGAATCAACCAATACAGATTCAATAAATTCCTTGGAAGTAAGCTGAGAAAATTCTTTGGTAAATGGAATGGTGATCAAATGATCAATTCCTGCCTCGCGAAGAAGTTTTGCTTTCTCTTCAAAAGTGCTCAGCAATCTAAGGTTGTGCTCTTCTGGATAGAGAACCAATCTTGGATGTGGCCAAAAAGTTATTAAAACTGTCTCTCCATTGATGGATCGGGCGATTTCTCGGATTCTATTCAGGATTTTCTGATGCCCGAGATGTACTCCGTCAAACGTCCCGCTGGTAACGACCGCATTTGAGAACTTGGGGAAATCACTTAGGCCTTCATAGATCTTCATTCGTTCTTGCTTTGATTTCTTCTACCAAAGGTAAAAGCTCATGTGCTTCTGAGAGTTTGAAATTACCAATTCTGGTTCTGCAAAGCGAACTCATATACGCTCCAACTTTGAGTTTCTCACCTAAATCTCTGGCCAAGCTTCGGATATAGGTGCCTTTGGAACATACAATTCTAAACTCGACAACTGGATTTTCAAACTTTGTAATTTCAAATTGACTTACAGTGACAGGACGGGGATCCATCTTCACTACCTTTCCTTTTCTCGCCGACTCATAGACGCGCTTTCCATCTACTTTGATTGCAGAGTGCATAGGAGGGACTTGCAAAATATCTCCAGTGAGCTCAGCAACTGCTTCTTTCACATTTTCAAGCGTAATGTGCCCAGGATCTGCAACTGGGAAAATTGGTTGCTCCAGATCAAAGGAGTCTGTAGTAGCACCAATTACAAACGTCCCAGTGTATTCTTTTTCCTGACCCATAAATGAATCAATCTGCTTAGTCATTTTGCCTGCGCAAACGATGAGTAAACCAGTTGCTAAAGGATCCAATGTTCCGGCATGCCCCACCTTCTTTATTTTCAGTGCATTCCGAACTTTTCTGACTACATCAAAAGATGTCCATTCAAAAGGTTTATCTATTAAAAATACTTCTCCGTAAGGTTGATCTTGCATTCTATAAATATAATCCAGCGATAATTGCGATCACACCCACAATAAGGCAGTAGATGGAAAAGTAGCTGAGTTTACTGTTTTTTACTAGTTTGATCATCCAAGTACAGGCAATAATACCAGCTACAAATGCAGCAAGAAATCCTGCACTTAGATAGCCAATTCCTTCGGTTTCGAGAGAAAGTCCACCATCTAAAATGTCTTTGGCTATTTTACCCAAAATCAGAGGGACAACCATCAAGAAAGAAAACCTTGCAGCTTTTGCCTTATCAATTCCCAGTAACACGGAAGTGGAGATGGTAGCTCCTGAACGGGATATGCCAGGAAGAATTGCAATTGCTTGGGCAACTCCAATGATCAAAGCTTGTCCGAAAGTAACGGGTTGATTGGTAAATTTTGCTTTGTCCGCCAAAAACAGAAGTACAGCTGTCAAGACTAGCATACAGCCTACGAAGAGAATTTGTCCGTCAAATAAAGTCTCCAATTCCTCTGCGAAGACAACTCCGACAATAGCTGCAGGAATCATTGAAAGTATTATTTTCCCTACAAATTGTGTTTCCTCATTCCATTGGAACTTGAATAAGCCCTTCAGGATTTCTGCTATGTCCTTTCGGAAAACGACTACTGTACTTAGTGCTGTTGCAAAATGAACAACAACTGTAAACATTAGACCTTCAGCAGGCATTTTGCTTTCTCCTAAAATTGCTTTTCCCAATTCTAAATGACCGCTGGAGGATACAGGCAAAAACTCAGTCAAACCTTGAATGATTCCAAGGATAATTGCATCAATTATTTCCACGTTTACTTCTTATTTGTTACTCTCTGTTTTGGCAAAAATCGCGTAGAATTCAAAGATAAAACCGGCCAATGTTATTATTGGACCAATAGTCAATCCAAGAACTCCATTTCCGTGAGGCTCACTATCAAGTCCAATAATGACAAAGCCAAGAATGATAAGACCGATGCCAATGAACATCAGCTTGTAATTTTTTCGGGAAAAAGGGAAAGATGATTTGCTCATTTTATTAATAGAGTTCGTCCAAGGACATATTTAAATACTTATTCACTGCCCGCAAGGTACTCAGTACAGACAAAATTCCGCCAACAGTAATCAAAATACCAAAGAGCACCATTAGCAATTGCTGATTTTGAAGCATTGCAAAACCTTCAATATTGGCTTGGGTATATTTCACTAAACCAAAGAGAATTACCGACGCAAAAGCCCCAGCCATCATACCAAAAAGAAAAGCCCTTGAAAGAAATGGCTTTCTGATAAAACCTCGTGTAGCACCTACCAACTGCATGGAGCGGATAAGAAAGCGCTGTGAAAATAAAGCCAATCGTATGGTATTATTGATCAACATCACGACAGTGATAATCAAAATCAATATAAAGCCACCCATTACTAAGCTTACTTTCAGTAGGTTTTTGTTGATGGAGTCTACTAAATCTGTCATGTAAGAAACCTCAAAAACACCTGGTATAGCTTGAATTTCTTTAACGATAGCTTCCAACTGTTCAGAGGTTTGAAATTCTTCAGCAATAGTCAATACAAAGCTATCTCTAAGAGGATTGTCTTCAAGGAATTTTGTAAAATCTTCTCCTGTGCTTTCTATAAAGGTAGCAGCAGCTTCCTCATCCGAGACAAATTTAAGATTCAGCGTGTCTCCTTTTTGAAGAATAAATGAGCGCTGAGCAAGGTTATCATGGATAGCATCCAGTTGTTTTTGCTCCATTTCTTTCTCTAAAAATACCTGTACCTCAATATTCTCACGAATCATGCTGGTCAGCGTCTTAGCTTGGATCAAGATTACTCCGAAAAGACCTACAATAAAAAGTGATAAGGTGGTGCTGAAAAGAACACTTCCGAATTTGAAGTGTCCAAGTGTCTTTTTCTTTCTTGGATATTTGGCCATGGATTACAATTTCTGTTCAAAAGTAACTTTCCCCAAGGATATTGCCAATCTATTCCTGATAAAGGATTTTAAAGATATAATTCTCAGATTTCTTCATAATTGTAAGAATTGTGATGAATTAAATATTTTACATTTTTAGTTGACGATAAAAATTGCCAAATACTGTTTAGGGTTTTCGCTGTGAAAAGGAAGCTTCAATTTATAGGAAGGTCTAGGATTTAGGATTGAAATCTTAGATCCAGTGTGCTTCAAATAGCTTAATAAATGACGGTTTTAGTCGATTTATGAGAAAGATATTCCCCAAAACGTTTACTATTAAATCTATAGTGATAGTCATTCTTTACAGGAAAAGCTTTTAATCCTTGTGTATTTGTGTGACTTATACTGCTAGAAATCCCATTCTAACTTCTCATTTTATTGTTTTATATCCTCGCTCAAAATTCAAGCTTTCATATATTCAATCTGGAGATAAAGCAACTGTAAACTACTCTAAATGAATTACTTGACTTTGGGGTGGTTTTTAAGAATGAATTTGAAAACATTTCAAAAACAATACTGAGAAAACAATTGTTGGCATATTATAAATCCAATTGGAAGGTAACCCAGTAAATGAAGTTAGATTCCAAAAATTGGTCAAGTCGGCATAATTGCCAGTTGGGTATGGTTTTAGGATTAGTTTCAGTAAATTAAAATCAGCTCAACTCCATACTACACCAAACTTATTTTTTATGAAGAAATATCATATTGCATTACTATCGCTTTTATCGATTCTGCTTGGCACAGAGTCTTTACAAGCACAATCCAATTCAAAGGTTTTGGGTCTGTGGTACAATACTGAAAAGACCGCTCAGATTGAGATTATTGAAAAGGAAGATCAGTTGATTGGTAAACTAGTTTGGATCAAGCATGAGGATGGCGACCCAGAGACTTTTACTGATTTGGTGAATTCGGATACCAGCCTAAGAAATCGCCCGCTGATGGGACTGACAATTTTGGAAGGACTTCAATATAAAAATGGTGTGTGGGCTGATGGAAAAATTTATGATCCTGAATCCGGCTTAAGCTATGCATGTGAACTTCAGCTCAAGAAGAAAGATATTCTTGAGGTAAAGGGATTTCTTGGGGAATCCTGGGTAAGTAGAACTGTAGAGTGGAATAGAGTAAAGAAATAAGGCAGAGATTTCTGCCTTATTTCTTTTACTACTACCTAATTCCAATTAATTCTTTTGCTGCAAGTAAAATGACTTCAGAATATAAGAAAGCTGCTCAAATTCAATCAGAAATGCATCGTGACCAGCTGTTGATGTAATTTCCTTGTAAGTGCCTTTTTTCACCTTTTGACTGATGTATTGAGATTCTTCTGGAAGAAAGAGCAAATCAGAGTCTACTCCAATTGCCAATACATTAGCTTCAATATTGCCCAGAGCCTGCTCCAAGCCACCACGGTTTCTACCCAAATCATGGGAATCCATGGTTTTGCTCAGAGTCCAGTAGGAGAGTGCGTTAAAACGCTTAGCTAACTTTTGACCTTGGTAACGGAGATATGAAGAGGCTCGATAATTATCCAATTTATTTTCTGGATCTGCCTGCTTTGTAGCTAGATCATTTGGATGTCTATATGTAAGCATTGCGATAGCTCTTGCCGTTTCCAACCCTTTTTGCCCAGCATTTTCTCTACATTCACCCCAGGTGCAATCTGATTCTATCGCCATACGTTGGGTTTCATTGAAGCCTACCACCCAAGGTCTAGATTTGGAGGTAGACGCAAGAATAATTGCATTCTTAAGCTTGGTACCTAATTCATAAGCCCATTCCAGTCCAACTTGACCGCCTAAAGACCCGCCGATAAGGCTATGAATAGTATCTATTTTCAAATGAATCCTTAAGCGTTCCAGACCTTGCGCCATATCCCGCGTGGTCATCTGAGGGAAATCGTAATAATAGGGCTTACTAGTTTTGGGATTCTCACTGAACGGCTGAGTAGAGCCATAGCAAGATCCTAGGAGATTTGCACAGATTATAAAATGATTTGCCGGATCAAAGAATTTATCTTCTCCTATCAAACCATTCCACCATTCTGAAGCATTTGAATCTCCAGTAAGCGCATGAATGACCCAAATTACATTTGATTTTTCAGAATTTAACTGGCCATAAGTGGTATAGCCAAGATCAAATTCTGGGAGAACTTCTCCTGATTCCAGATGTAGAGGCAAACTAGAATGAAATATTTTCTGGGTCATGGTAATCGAAGCGTACTGACTTTTAAGATTCATTTGTTGGTTTAGATTTTATCGAATGCTTGTTGTAGATCCGACTTAATATCTTCTATGTGTTCGATTCCACAGGAGATTCTTAGTAAGGACGGCGTAACACCTGCAGCAAGCTGTTCTTCATCTGATAATTGCTGATGCGTAGTTGCGGCCGGTTGAATAATTAGCGTTTTAGCGTCACCCACATTAGCTAGGTGAGAGATTAATTCCAAATTATTGATCAAAGCAGAAGCTTGGTCTTTATCTCCTTTGAGTTCAAAACTCAACACGCCTCCAAAACCATTTTTCAAGTATTTTTTAGCCAATTCATGGTAAGGTGAAGATGCTAATCCTGGGTAATTAATTTTTTGTACAGCAGGATGTGATTCCAGCCATTTTGCCAAAGCCAAAGCATTATCAACTGTTTTTTGTACTCTAAGTGATAGTGTTTCTATGCCTTGCAATAGCAAAAACGAGTTAAATGGACTGATCGCTGGACCAAAGTCACGAAGACCTTCTACTCGAGCTCGAATCGCAAAAGCTATATTTGGAAGTCCAAGAGGGTTGTTTTCACCAAATACCTCCCAGAAATTCAAGCCATGATAACCTTCTGAAGGCTCAGAGAACTGCTTAAATTTGCCATTTCCCCAGTTGAAGTTTCCTGCATCTACAATAACTCCACCGATAGAAGTACCGTGTCCACCTATCCACTTAGTCGCTGAAGAAGTGACAATATTAGCTCCATGTGCGATTGGTTGGCATAAAAAACCACCAGCTCCAAATGTATTATCAACCACCAAAGGGATATCGTGCTTTTTAGCTACTGCAGCAATAGCCTCGAAATCAGGAATGTTAAACTCAGGGTTTCCTATTGTTTCCAGATAAATCGCTTTAGTATTCTCATCAATGAGAGCTTCGAAATCTTCAGCGTTTTTCCCTTTTGCAAATCTTGCATCGATTCCGATTCGTTTAAAGGCTACTTTAAACTGATTGAAGGTACCTCCATATAGAAATGGGCTAGAGACGAAATTATCGCCCACTTCCATGATATTATTCAGTGCTAAAAATTGAGCAGCCTGACCTGAACTGGTTGCAACTGCAGCCACACCGCCTTCTAAGGCAGCAATTCTTTTTTCAAATACATCTGTGGTCGGATTCATGATCCGTGTATAGATATTGCCAAATTCCTTTAGTCCGAACAGGTTGGCGCCGTGCTCAGCAGAATTAAACACATAGGATGTGGTCTGATAAATAGGAACTGCACGAGAATTAGTTGCTGAATCTGGCTCTTGACCAGCGTGAACTTGCAATGTGTCGAAGTGAAGATTTTTTGACATGTTATTATGGATTTATGGTTTGAAAAACGTGTTAAAATGAAAACTAACTCATAAAAATTAGAGCTAGTCCAAAATAGGCATCGTATGCCAGAGGTAAGCCAAAAGCTTAACTGCAAATAAATTTTGAAAGAAAAGGGAAGAAGGGGAGTATCCTAGGTGCATATACTTATGAACTTATAGTTCCAAATAAGATTATCTCATTTGGCAGGAATTGGCACCTTGGACTTTCCAGGTTGCCAGAGGGTCAATGAGCCTGTCTCTCGCCTCTTCTATATAAATCCGAGCACTAAAAGTGATAGGATGCTGCAAAGTAAAGGTCAGCGAGTGGGAAATCAAAATATATTTTCACTCGCTGACCAAAAAACTTGAAGTTTATTTATCTAATTCCTCAGCGTCAAATCTGAAGATTGGATTGATACTACTAAGATCAGGTTCGATATTGACTAGTTCTTTCACCAAACCATCTTTCAGACCGTAAGCCCATCCATGGATTGTTGGCGCATTTCTGGATTTCCAAGCTTTTTGAATTGTAGAAGTTTTGATTAGATCTTGGCATTGTTCGATCACATTCAATTCTACTAATTTGTTTACTTTATCCTCATGTACTTCAATAGCATCGATCTCATTCTGGTAAGTCTTATAAACTTCTTTGATATTCAATAGCCATTTATTGATAATCCCGTAGCTCTTATTTCCTAATGCAGCATCTATTCCACCACATCCGTAATGACCACAAACAATGATATGCTCTACCTTGAGAACTACAACAGCGTATTCCAACACACTAAGTAGGTTAACATCCGTATGGACAACCATATTAGCGATGTTTCGGTGTACAAAGATCTCACCTGGGTCTGTCCCGGTAATTTGATTAGCTGGAACTCTACTATCAGAACATCCAATCCAAAGGAATTTAGGTGATTGCTGCTTTTCTAGTCTTCCAAAAAAATTCGCATCAGCCAATTTTTGATCAGCTGACCACGCTTTATTTTGTATTAAGAGTTTCTCGTAAGGGTTCATATATTTTCGTGAATTTTATATTGATATCCTTCTATTGTTACACTTATATTTTTGTCTGGACATGAGGCAATGAAGTCGTTTAAAACTTCCTGAATGTCGTGATCAATGAATTGGGATTTCTGAGCATTGATAATCAGTTTGGAGCCAGAAGGAATTCTCTCCAATTGCTTCATTAATAAAGCTTTATTCAAAAATGACACATCTTTTTGAAGTTTTAGCAAATAGTTACCATTCAACTCGGTCAAAGTTACAGCGCGAACGAAATTTGTCTTCACCACGAAGAATAAACCAAACACCATACCTATTCCAATTCCTACCAAAAGGTCAGTAAATAGGATAGCAACTACGGTTACGATAAATGGGATAAATTGATCCCAACCATTCCTATAGATATTTATGAAAATTGATGGCTTTGCAAGTTTGTATCCTACTACAAATAAGACAGCAGCCAAACAACTTAACGGAATCAAATTAAGCGTAGTAGGAATCGCAAGCACCAAAATCATCAACAAGACACCATGAAGGATTGCAGATAGTTTTGTCTTCGCTCCAGTAGCGATGTTAGCTGAACTCCTCACAATTACAGCTGTAATTGGTAAACCACCAATTAATCCTGAAACAGTATTTCCAACGCCCTGTGCAAATAATTCTTTGCTTGGCGGACTGGTTCTTTTCATAGGATCAAGCTTATCAGCAGCATCTATACTTAGCAGAGTTTCAAGACTTCCTATGATAGCAATGGTCATTGCCACTATCCAGAAGGTACTTTCACCTATCATTGAGAAATCTGGAAATGTCAGCAAATCACCTATTTCTCCCAAATTATTTAACACAGGAATACTTACTAAATGCTCTCCGTCCAATTGCCATTCTGGTTTCCAAATGCCATACAAATAGTTTATTACTATTCCGGAAATTACTGCCCACAATGCTCCCGGAACAACTCCAAAGATTTTATGATTTTTAAGCTTTGGTTTTTCAAAAGCAATTAAAATTGCTAAACCTACTAATACAATAGGGATAGCTCCGAAGCTGCTATATTTGAAAGCATACCAAATCTCCGAGAATGTATTGTGGTCATCTGCTTGTAAAAAGGCTTGATCTCCCATCAAATCCACATCGTAGCCTAAGGCATGTGGGATTTGCTTTAATATTAGAATCAAACCTATCGCCGTAAGCATCCCTTTAATGACAGAGTGTGGAAAGTAGTATCCAATTACTCCAGCTTTTGCAAGTCCTAACCCAACCTGAATCAATCCTGCTATTACGAGTGTACCAAGAAATAGGGGTAAACTACCCATGCTATTGATGGAATCGAGTACGATTACTGTCAATCCTGCTGCAGGACCACTGACACTTACATTAGACCCAGAAAGGCTTCCTATCACTATTCCGCCTACAATACCCGCAATTAGACCAGACATTGGCGGAGCGCCACTTGCTACTGCAATCCCCAAACAAAGTGGCAAAGCCACCAAGAAAACCACTAAACTGGCTTTCAAATCATATTTGAGATTACTTCCAAAAAGGTTAGTCATTTTATTGGGTTTGTTCGGAAGGATATAAGAATTTTGTTTTCTAATTCTTATAAAAATAAATTATTGTATTGAATCATTCTAATTTATCATATAAAAACTGGCAAAAGACTTATTTTAAAAGAGCTTCAATGGATTGCTGAACGGCTCTATAATTAAATTGTTCTATTGCTGTTTGCATTTTTTTCTCTATTTCCTGAAGATTCAAATTACCTATGCTCCCTTCATGCGAGTGATTCAGCTTAGTTTGGTCTGGAGCAAAATTATCAGACTCTATATCCATCCCCACTTGCTTGTAGGCATCTCTAAAAGGTGTTCCTTTCAATACCAAGTCATTTACTACCTCGACAGAAAATAAGTGTTTGTAAAATGGATCGGATAAAATATTCTCTTTCACCTTGATAGACTTTAGCATAAAAGTGGTCATGCTCAAACAGGATTTTAGACTTTCCAAAGCAGGGAAAATCTCTTCCTTAAGTAATTGCAAATCTCTGTGATACCCAGTCGTTGTGTTAGTCAAAATCATCGAAACTGCATTCGGAACTGACTGAATCTGATTTGTCTTTGCTCTGATCAACTCAAAAACATCAGGATTTTTCTTATGTGGCATGATACTACTTCCTGTAGTCAAATCATCCGGGAATTTTATAAAGGCAAAATGCTGATTCATGAAAATACAAACATCAGATGCCATTCTATTTAGCGTTCCTGCCATTCCTGCCATGGCGAAAGATAAAGTTCTCTCAGTTTTTCCTCTACTGTTTTGAGCATTCAGCACATTGTGATGAAGATCAGCAAAACCTAGAAGTTCTGTAGTCATTGTTCTATTCAACGGAAAACTAGACCCATAACCAGCGGCAGAACCCAGCGGGTTTTTATTAGCCAGATCAAAAGCAGCTTTCAGCAAACCCAAATCTTCTGATAACCCCTCGGCAAAAGAACTAAACCAAAGGCCGAAAGAGGAAGGCATTGCAAGTTGCGTATGAGTATAGCCTGGCATTAAATCGCCTTTATGCTTTTCGGCTAATTTGATCAGCAAATCAAATAACTCTTTGCTTTCTTCTACCAAACCCTGAATTGCGGCTCGGTAATATAGCTTTAGATCAACCAGAACCTGATCATTTCGGCTTCTTCCACTATGAAGTTTCTTGCCAACATCTCCAAATCGCTCAGTAAGTAGAAATTCCACCTGAGAATGCACATCTTCTACGCCTGTTGCTATTTCAAACTGACCTTTTTCAATTTCGAAGTAAATGTCTTTCAGTCCACGCTGCAGAATTTCATTTTCCTCAGCGGTCAAAAGACCAATCGTAGACAGCATCTCGGCATGAGCCATAGATCCAAGAACATCAAATGGTGCCAAAAGTATATCAAACTCAGGATCGCGGCCAATAGTGAAGGATTCCACTTCCTTTTTGCTTCCTGTTTCTTTTTGCCAAAGTTTCATTTCTAATTAGTTTGAGTAAGTATAGCTGCGTAAGTTTCAAGGATCTTGATATAGCCTTCTATGCCTTCTTGAATTTCGTTCAAATAAATATATTCATCTGCAGAATGTGACCTAGCTGAATCGCCAGGGCCGATTTTGACAGATGGGTAGGGGATTAAAGCCTGATCCGAAAGAGTAGGACTTCCGTAGGTTTTGAGGCCAAGTTGCTCGCCAACTTTTAGAATCAAATGACCTTCCGGTACATGGGAAGATTGAAGTCTGAGTGAGCGCGGGGTAAGCTCAGCATTAAGAGATCCTTTTAATTCGTCTAATGCTCCTTCCAAAGAATAAACATCAGTCACTCGAACATCCAATACAAATTCGCAAAGATCAGGAACTACATTATGCTGCTGCCCAGAATGAATCACAGTGGCAGATACTTTCGTCTTACCCAGAAACTGGGAAACCTTTTCAAATTCAAAATCTTTAATCTTTTGCAAATCATCCAATGCCAAATAAATAGCATTTACCCCCTCTTCTCTAGCGGCATGCCCTGCTTTTCCATAGACTTTTGCATCAATCACCATTAGGCCTTTTTCTGCAACTGCCATATCCATTAAGGTAGGTTCTCCTACGATTGCCAACTCACAGGGAGGAAGTTGATCAATCACTGAAGCGATTCCATTTTTTCCTGAAATCTCCTCCTCAGAAGAAGCGATCATAATTAGGTTAAATGGAAGCTCTTGGCCGTAGAAATGCGAAAAAGCTGCCATTAAGCTTACTAACGGTCCTCCGGCATCATTACTTCCTAGACCGTATAATTTTCCATCTTCGGTAATTGCCAGAAAGGGATCCTTAGTATAGCCTGCGTTTGGTTTTACGGTGTCATGATGGGAATTCAGCCAAATAGTAGGTTTATCCTTATCAAAGGGGTTCGCAAAAGCCCATATGTTATTTCCTGATTTATGTACTTCAATATCTCTAGCCGTGAAGAATTCTTCGATAACTTCTGCAGTGGAGCTTTCTTCCTTCGAATAGGATGGAATCTCTATTAGCTGAGTAAGAAGCTGAACTGCATTGTCATATAATTCCATCCTTACTTTCTAATTATTGTATTAATAGAGGTCATAGCGGCTTCGCTCTATAGTAGTTCCAGAGAGCTTACCTTTTGCTGCCAAATGAAGGTTTTCAGCTTTACCGATCCAAACGTGATTCACGCCTTTCTCCAAAGCTTCAAATGCATTATCCAATTTTGGGATCATTCCTGAATGAATTACATTTTCCTTGCGTAGTTCTTCGTATATATCCTCATTGATCAGCGGAATGATAGAGTTTTCATTCTTTTCGTCAATCAAAACTCCGCTCTTATTGAAGCAGAAATAAAGGTTTACTTGATGCTCTTTGGCCAGGCTCGTTGCTAGGGCAGAGGCAATGCTATCAGCATTTGTATTGAGCAATTGACCTTTTGCATTGTGTGTAATGGCATTTACTACAGGAAGTAAATCACCTGAAAGTAAATGATCAATGAGCTTGGTATTAACTTCCTGAATATCACCTACAAATCCATAATCAATTCCTTTGACAGGACGCTTGATGGATCTGATAATATTTCCATCTGCTCCACACATTCCAATCGCATTTACTTTTAATGCCTGAAGTTTAGCGACAATGTTTTTGTTGATCAAACCAGCGTAAACCATCGTTACTACATCGAGCGTTTCCTGATCGGTAATTCTTCTTCCGTCTACCATTTCTGGCATTACACCGAGGGATTCGCCAAACCGGGAAGCCATTACTCCGCCTCCATGAACCAATATTTTGTGTCCAGGAAACTTGGCAAAAAGGGCTAAAAATTCATCTAGTTTTTCAGGAAAGTCGATGACATTACCTCCGATTTTAATAATACTTATTTTCATTGGGCGTAAGTCTTTAATTATTTCCTAGCAGATGGCTAATTGCCGCCTGAGCTGCGAAAATTCTATTTTTTGCTTGCTGTTGAACCAAAGATCGAGGACCATCCAAGATTTCATCTGACAGTTCAAGATTTCTTCTAACAGGAAGGCAGTGCATTACTTTAGCATTTTTGGCATTTTCAAAGTGATTTTCGGTAAGCATCCATGAGGAATCAGTAGATAATATCTTGCCGTAATCATTAAAAGATGACCAATTTTTAACATACACAAAATCAGCGTCTTCTAACGCTTTACTTTGATTATATTCTATAGTAGCGCCTTTAGTGAACTCTTCGTCCAACTCATATCCTGTTGGATGGGTAATTGTCAAATCATGTTCCATACCGAGCGTCCATTCTGCAAAGGAATTAGCTACTGCGTGTGGAATTGCTTTGATATGTGGGCCCCAAGTCAAAACAACCTTTGGTTTGTTTTTTCCTGACCAATTTTCTCTGATCGTAATCTGATCAGCAAGACTTTGAAGTGGGTGACGGGTTGCAGATTCCAAACTCACAATTGGAACGCCAGAATATTTAACAAATTGAGAAAAGGTAAAATCACTCATGTCTTCTTCTTTATTAGTCAAAGAAGGGAAAGCACGAATGGCTAAAATATCAAAATAAGATCCTAACACAGCTGCAGCGTCCTTGATATGCTCCACAGTGCCGCGATTCATTATTGCACCTTCCTGCATCTCCAGAGCCCAACCTTCCTTATCCATATTCAGCACAATAGGCTCCATTCCCAAGTTCATAGCTGCTAACTGTGTGGAAACACGTGTTCTCAGAGATGGATTTAAGAAAATACATCCAATGCGTTTCCCTTCACCTTTTGCCTTATCAAGTGTCGGGTTTGCTTTGTATGCTAAAGCTTGCTCGATTAATTGGTTTCCTAACTCGAGGGATTCAAATTTTGTAAAGTGCTGTAGTGGCGGGATATTATTGGCCATTAGTTAACTGGTAGGGGATTGACTTAAGATTTCTTTTAATGCGGATATAAACGAATTTAATTGATTCCACTCGATATTTAAAGGAGGCAGGAGTCTTATCGTATTCTTTCCTGCGGCACTTCCTGTGAACATGTGGTATTTCTTTACTAATTCTGATCGTACTGGTCCAGCTTCACGGTCAAGATCGATACCGATCATCAAGCCTGTACCTCGAATAGCAGTGATTCCAGAAATTCCTTTCAATTCTTCTAAAAGCTTTTCGCCAAGTTCAGAAGCATTTTCCAATAGGTTTTCCTTTTCAATAACTTCCACAACTGCCAATCCAGCTGCACATGCCAGGTGATTGCCTCCAAAAGTGGTTCCAAGAAGTCCGTATGTAGCTTTGAAAGCTGGAGAAATCAAGATCCCACCGATAGGAAAACCATTTCCCATTCCTTTTGCCATGCTGATGATATCGGGACTAATTCCATCTACCAATTGATGTGCAAAGAATTTGCCTGTACGACCAAAACCTGACTGGACTTCGTCCAAAATCAATTTTGCCTCATATTTTTTGGCAAGTGAAGCTAAGCCCTGAAGGAATTCTGCACTTGGAACTTGAATTCCATTTACACCTTGGATTCCTTCAATGATTATCCCAGCTATTTCATTTGATTTCAAAGCCTCTTCTACAGCCTCTAAATCTTCCCAAGGAAGGATATGAAAATCCTCGCGTGCATTGCAAGGAGCAACGATTTTTGGGTTGTCTGTCAAAGCGACAGCACCTGATGTTCTCCCGTGAAAACTTCCAGAAAATGCTATAAAGCCAGATTTTCCAGTTGAAAAAGATGCAAGCTTGATTGCATTCTCATTTGCTTCAGCGCCGGAATTACAAAGGAAAAGCTCATAGTCAGGATAACCTGAAAGCTCACCCAATTTTTCAGCATATTCCTTTTGAATTGGAATCTGGACTGAGTTTGAATAAAAAGCGATTTGATCCAACTGATCTTTTATACGCTGTACATAGTGTGGATGCGTGTGACCAATGGAAATCACAGCGTGACCTCCATAGAGATCTATATATTCTTGTCCGTTTTCGTCCCAAAGTTTTGCTCCATCAGCTTTTGCTATGGTCACAGGGATCAGGGGATATACATCGAATAATTTCATGTTGAATTACGATATGTGAAATACGATTTACGGCTTTATTTAGAACTTCGTAAATCAATTTCTAGGTTGGAGAATGATGAATGTTAAATGAGAAATGATGAATTACAAAGTATCACTCACCAAATCTTGAATCTTGAGTCTAACGTCTAATATCTAATCAGAACGCTATACTTTTCAGATTCAAGCCCATCCTCTCCTCAAGTCCAAATGCCAAGTTGTAATTCTGAACTGCCTGTCCTGAAGCTCCTTTGAGCAAGTTGTCAATAGCAGAATAAATCACCAATTGACCCGCTTCTTTCTGCACGTAAACAATCGCTTTATTTGTGTTCACTGCTTGCTTCATGTCGATGTCGTTGTCAGAAACATGTGTAAATGCAGCATCTTTATAGAATTCCTTGTAAGCTGCTACAGCTTCTTCCTGAGTTCCTTCGAATGGGAAATAAGCTGTAATCCAGATACCTCTAGGGAAATTCCCACGATATGGAACAAATAGAATCTCAGAAGAAAAGCTTGTATTTAGCTGCTTGAAAGTCTGGTTTATTTCCTTCAGATGCTGATGCGTAAAAAGCTTATAGACAGACATATTTGAAGATCTATAGCTGAAATGAGATGTCTCAGCAAGTTTCTTCCCAGCACCTGTACTTCCTGTTACTCCAGAGATCTGGATCGTATCTTTTACCCAGCCTTTTGCGATAGCTGGAAGTAATGCCAGTTGGATTCCGGTAGCAAAACAGCCTGGATTTGCGATCTTCTTCGCAGTCTTGATTTTCTTAGCATTCACTTCTGGAAGACCATAGGTAAAGCCGTTCGACTCGTCGCGGAAATCAGTGGACAAATCGATCAAAACTGTCTCAGGAGAGAAGGAATGTTGATCTAGAAATCCTTTGGTCTCACCATGTGGCAATCCTAAGAATACAGCTTCAATTCCTTCCGTTTGTACTTCATCTGAGAAAATAAGCTCACAATCTCCGATTAGATCCGGATGAACCTCAGATACTTTTTTGCCCTTCTGGCTATTGCTATGTACGTAGACCAGTTCGCAAGCAGGATGATGAACCAAAAGACGAAGTAATTCGCCTCCCGTATATCCTGCCGCGCCTATGATCGCTGTTTTTATTTTAGTCATTGTCTGAGTTTACCTTATGGAAAATTGAAGTTTGGTTACCCAAAATACGGGTAAAGCCCTTCACATCTTCAGCAGTATAGCCTTTGTTCATTTCACCATAGCTGCCAAACTTGTTGGACATCAGGTCATGATCAGAAGTGATTCCAAGTAAAGTAAAACGGTAAGGCTGAAGGAGAACACGAACGTTACCAGTCACGAAAGTCTGAGTGCTCTCCATGAATTCTTCCAAGTTTCTCATCACTGGATCTAAGTAATGACCTTCATGTAGGTGATTACCGTAGAATTCAGCTAATTGATTTTTCCAGAAAAGCTGCCACTTCGTAAGTGTGTGCTTCTCTAGCAACTGATGACCTTTGATGATGATCAGAGGTGCTGCAGCTTCAAATCCTACGCGGCCTTTGATACCGATAATCGTATCACCAACGTGAATGTCACGTCCGATTCCATAAGGAGCTGCCAAAGCTTGAAGTGATTGGATGGCTTCAACAGAATCATCGAATTGTTTTCCATCAACACCCTTAAGTTCACCTTTTTCAAATGACAATATTACTTCAAGAGGCTCTATTGCTGTAGCTTTAGTAGGCCAAGCTTCTTCTGGAAGATAATCTGAAGAGGTTAGTGTCTCTTTTCCTCCTACAGAAGTCCCCCAAATGCCTTTATTGATTGAGTAAGCAGCTTTCTCAAAATTCATTGATACACCATGCTTTTTCAAATAGTCAATTTCCTCAGCGCGGCTCAATTTCAAGTCACGGATTGGAGTGATGATCTCTATGTCTGGAACAATCGTTTGGAAAATCATATCAAAACGAACCTGATCATTTCCTGCTCCTGTAGAACCGTGAGCGACTGCTTTTGCACCGATTGACTTTGCGTATTCAGCTAGAGATTTTGCCTGAAGAATTCGCTCGGCTGATACAGAAAGGGGATAAGTTTGATTTTTCAGCACATTACCATAAACCAAATACTTGATCACCTCATTATAATAGGTGTCCATTACATGGAGAATCTTAAAAGAAGCTACGCCTAAGCCTTTCGCCCTTTCTTCAATATCTTTCAATTCTTCCTCGGAAAATCCGCCAGTGTTCACTAAAACTGCATGCACTTCATAACCGAGTTCTTTGGAAAGATGCAAGGCACAAAATGTGGTATCCAAGCCTCCACTGTAGGCTAATACTATTTTCTTCATTGTTATAGGATTTTGCTTCCAAAAAGGAAGAATTGATTTATAAAAAGATGCTTGAAATAGTGTCTTTTGACTTGTTCAATTTAAGCATCACATATTTCTTTAATCTTACCCAGCGATCAAATAATTTGAGATCTTTTTTGAAATCCTCACGAAGGGCCAACTCCTGCGTGTGATTGCGCTTGGAATTTGGATCGTAAAGCATCGCTGTGCAAAGACAGTTTTGTCTGTTTTTACTCATTAAGATTTCGTAATTCACACAGCTTTGGCAGCCTTTCCAGAACTCATTGTCATCCGTAAGATCTGAATAGGATACAGGAATATAGCCCAACTCAGAGTTGATTTTCATTACTGCAGCTCCCGTAGTTAATCCAAAAATATTGGATTCTGGATATTTCAAACGGCTAAGTTTGAATACTTCATTTTTGATCTTGCGGGCAAGGCCGTATTTTCTGTATTCAGGAGAAACGATCAAACCAGAGTTTGCTACATATTTTCCATGACCCCAGGCCTCGATATAGCAGAAACCTGCCCATTTACCATCTGAGGTTAGTGCGATTACAGCTTTGCCTTCGTCCATTTTGGTTTCCACATAGGCAGGGCTACGCTTGGCAATACCAGTGCCGCGCGCTTTTGCAGAATTCTCCATCTCTTCAGTAATCTGAGTGGAGTAAACCTTGTGGGTAGGATTAGCTACAATAATCTGAAATGAAATGTTATCCATTAGGGATTGCATGTGTTAATTCCGAAGAAATCGGAAATTGGTAAATAAATCAAAGTGTAAAAGGGCGAGCACGTACTCCACGTAGGAATACAAATATTTATCAAAGGGTTAAACCCTATAGAAAAATCTACACGTCCTTATAGGAGTGAAAAAAGCAATAGCATCAGCCTTCATTGCCACAGGAGTAGCTTGAAAGAAAGTTGGCGCTATGTGATTTACTTGTGTCATGCGTAATAGGGAGGCAAAATTCATTCCTTAGCAAGGAAAATGCAAGAGTTTTAAAGAATAATTTAGAGCAAAAGCCAAATTTTTATTGAATTCAGAATATAACAAGGTCTATTCCGCCCAAATAAGCAGCTACAGAATAATATTTGGCAAGTAATTATCAAAAATACAATTGAGAGTAGCCCAAAAGACTTATGCATTTCCAGACATTTCCTTCAGAGCTTGAACAAATTTGTCCATTTCGGCCTCCGATGTATAAACATTTGGGGAAATCCTACAGCCATTCACACCTCCAGCCCCATTGATCGCTACTGTAAAAATTTTGTACTTATCCATAAGTGTCTTGGCCATGTCTGCCGGGGTCATTGCATCCAAATCTACATTGGCTATAGCACAGGAACGTTGCGGATCTTTTGGGGTATTCACATTTATTCCTGGAAGATCTCTTACTTGATCTGACCAGTAGCGCTGAATGTATCTCAGTCGATCTTCCTTTCTCCTGCTTCCCATTTTATTGTGAAAGTTGATGGCATCTATAACCGAAAGATCTGTAGACACTGGGTGTGTTCCCGTATGATTAAGATTTAGAAGTGTCTTTTGATCTAGTTCATAAGGAGCTAGAAGCGGTCGGATTTGTCCACTCTTGCCTTTTTTGACATAAAGCATTCCGCAACCAAGAGGAACGCTAAGCCACTTGTGAAGGCTAGAACCGTAATAGTCACAATCTAGCTTAGAGATATTGAAATCAAAATGACCAACTGCATGAGCTCCATCAAGCATGATTTCAGCCCCGTAACTGTGGGCCATATCAGCAATTTTCCTAACTGGCAAAATATGACCTGTGATATTTACAATATGCGGAACCATTAATAATCTTGTGTTCGGAGTCATTGCTCTTTCAAAAGTGGCTACAATCTCCTCATCATTTTCCGGATGCATGGGGATGTCAATTCTTTTGACCTTGATTCCATATCGCCTTTCAGCGAGTTCAAACATATTGAGCAAACTACCATAATCCTGATTGGATACGATGGCTTCATCCCCGGCTTTCCAAGGATATCCTGAAATGATCAAATCAATAGACTCAGTTGTATTCCTAGTCAGTACGACTTCATCGGGAGAAGCTCCAACAAGCTCAGCCACCATCGCAGCACTTTTGACTTTATTGTCCCATTGTACCGTCCGCATGTAACTTGAAGCTTGATAATTCACTTCTCGTAGATGCTTGATATAATTTTCTAAAGTTTCTTCGGGCAAAAAGCAGTAATACCCATTTTCAAGGTTGATGTAATCAGGTTTGAGCTTATATGCAGTACGGATTTGATCCCAGAAGTCAGCAGCATTAGGATCAAGATCTACTATTGATTTTGCCTTTGCTTTTTCTGGAGAAAAAATTGAACCAGATCCAATTCCTAGGAAGGCTAAAGACTTTAAGAATTTACGTTTGTTCATAGCTGAGAGGAATTGAAGTTGGATTGGTCAAAGTATATAGCTTATTATCCATACAATTAATAATATGATCGCAACCCAAGTAATCCAAGGGGATCTCTGAGGGAATTCGAATTTACAGATAGGGCAAATCTTTGCTTTGGAATCTACCTCCATAGCGCAGGAAGGGCATTCTTTGGTTTTCAAATCAGATGAACTCTTTTGGCTTAATTTCTATTTCATCATAAGTTAATTAAAGAATTTAGCTATGAAAATAGAAATATGGTCAGATGTAGCATGTCCATTTTGTTACATTGGCAAGAGAAAAATTGAAAAGGCAATTGAAAAATTTCCTCAGAAAGATAAAATAGAGATTGAGTGGAAGAGCTTCTTGCTTAACCCAGATCAAGTCACTCAACCAACTAAGAGTTCCCAGGAATATCTGGCTGAAGTAAAAGGATGGTCACTGGAACAAACAAAGGAAATCACTGCCAATGTAGCCAATATGGCTGCTCAGGAGGGGTTGGAATACCACTTAGACAAAACTGTTGTAGCGAATACTAAGAAAGCTCACAGACTTTTGCATCTGGCTAAAACCGTAGGAAAAGGGGATGAGATGAAAGAAAGCTTGCTCAAAGCATACTTTACTGATTCGGTCAATATAGATGATAATGCGGCTCTGCTAAACTTAGCAAATGAAATAGGTTTGGAAGAAAATGCTGTCACAGAAGTACTGAATTCAGACAAATTCGAAAATGAAGTAGATCAGGATATATACGAATCAAGACAGCTAGGCGTGAAGGGAGTTCCTTTCTTCGTTCTGGACAGGAAGTTTGGGATATCAGGAGCTCAGCCAGATGAAGTATTTGACCAGACATTGGAAAAAGCTTGGAATGAATATGCCAAGACTAATCCAGTACTTGATATGGCTGAAGGTGATGGTGGGGCTTGTGATGTGGACGGAAAGAATTGCTAGAGAGTCATAGTTAGAATTTAACTTAAGGCTATTGGATTTATTTTCAATAGCCTTTTCTATTATATTTGTTTTTATTTAGATTTTTTATAAATAGTAAACGCTTGATTTATAAAGGGATAAGTTCGTTCCTGAATTTAGGACCATTAATTTTTATAATCGTTATTTAGATTAATTATAATTAAAAGCTAGTTTTGCCTCCTGATACATCGCAGGCGGTCCATGAAAACAAGTCTTACCTTTTTATTTTTTACGTTCGGAATATTGCTTTCTGATTTTACTTTTGCCCAAACAGGCAACGTATCAGGAACATTGACCTTTGAAGACGGGGCTCCTGTGGCATATGCTTCTGTTTTTATCCAAGCATTGAAAAAACATGTACTCACTGACGAGAAAGGTAGATATACACTGGACGAAGTTCCATTTGGAACACATCAGGTAGAGATTAATAGCATAGAAATTCAAAACCTAAGTTTTTCCATCGCTTTGGACAAGTCCTCATTGAAAGTGACAACCAACGCAAAAAGAGTTGATGATAGCGAGCTAGCAGAGGTTCTGGTTCAAGGGGAATCCTATAAGACACAGGTGGAAAAATCAGGATTTGCAGTAAATGTGATAGATACCAAAGAAGCCAGCCTTAGAAATATTCAAACAAACGAATTGTTAAATACGACTGTAGGAGTAAAAATCCGTCAAAATGGCGGATTAGGTTCTGAGGTAAACTATAGCTTGAATGGCTTGTCAGGAAGTGCTGTTCGGATTTTTATCGATGGAATTCCCATCTCTGCATATGGCAATTCATTCAACCTGAATAGCATTCCCCCTTCAATGATTAAGGAAATTGAGGTGTATAAGGGAGTGGTTCCCGGACACTTGGCTGACGATGCCTTGGGCGGAGCTATCAATATTGTGCTCCAAAACTCCACTCAGTCAAATTTTGGCGCTTCAGTTTCTTATGGTTCTTTTAATACACTTCAGGCTAGTATAAACGGCCTGCATCGCTTCAAGGAATCAGGATTCACTGTTAAAGGATCTCTTTTTTATAATTACTCAGATAATGATTACAAGGTCTCCGGCAGAAGTGTGGTGGTTACTGGAATAGGAGGCGTGCAGACCCCTGTGACTGCCAGAAGATTTAATGATGCTTACAGATCCTCAGGAGGAATGTTGCAGATTGGCTATACGGATGTAAAATGGGCCGATCAATTTTTAATTGGATTCACAGGATCCAGTGATTACAAAGAAATTCAGCATGGGGCTTTTATGACCATTATGCCTTACAAAGACAGATTTATGGAATCTGATGCTATGCTGATGAATCTTACTTATCAAAAGAAAGATCTATTTGTAAAGGGGCTGGATGTAACTATCAATGGATTGTATGGCAAACGCAATCGAATGGTGAGCGATACGCTAGCATGGGCCTACAGCTGGAATGGAGAACGGGCAATTGATTTTAGAGGAAATGAATATCAGTATTCATGGAGATCCCAGCAGGAAGGTAGCGGGCCTACACTGGCTAAAATCAACAGGAATGTATCTTCCATCAGAACAGGCTTGTCCTATGCCATAAGCAAGAATCACAGAATCATGCTTAATCATGTTTACAGTGGCATAGATCGGGTGGATAGTGATCAGTTGAGATCAGTTTTGGAAAATACCTTCAGAGGTACCAGAGATTTGCGAAAAAACATTGTCTCCCTAACCTATGAGCTAAATGCTTTAGATGAAAAACTTAGAGCTAATGTATTTGGTAAATACTACCAGCAAGAAACGATAAATATTGACCCAGAGATAAACAAAGAAACCAATGAAATAGTAGATGATATTACCAGTGCCAACAAAGTAGATGAAGGCTACGGCTTTACTCTTTCCTATGCAGTACTTCCGAATATCACCTTGTTAACTTCTGCCGAAAAAGCGATCAGACTACCCAATGAAAGTGAAGTTTTTGGTAACGATGGGGATAATGTGGTAGCCAATCCAAGTATCCGACCGGAACTCAGCAACAACTTTAACCTTGGGTTTCGACTAGGGACATTCCATATAGACCAACACAATTTTACGGTTTCTTCCAATCTATTCACCCGTAATATTAAAGATAGAATCGGTTTGCCGATTGAGACATCCTTGAATGTCAATGATGAGACTATACTTTATGAAAATCAAGGGAATGGCACATCCAAAGGATTTGATGCCCAATTGGATTACACCTTCAACAACAATTTTGGATTCAATTTCAATGTATCCCGTTTTGATTTGAAAATAGTGAATAGAGGTGTAGAAATTGACGTACCAAACACGCCGTTTTTCACCATGAATGGGAATTTGCGCTATTCCTTCGAAGATTTAATTCAAAAGGATTCACGCTTGAATCTTTTCTACACCATGTACTTCACGGATGCGTTTTCATACCTCGTACCTCAGGGTGCAAATACAGTAGGTGATGAATTTTTCAAAGTACCCCAACAACTAGCCCAAGATTTAGGACTTAGTTATGTTTTTCCGAGCAACAAGCTGGTCATGAGTTTTGACATTAAAAACATATTCGACAAACCTGTCTATGATAACCTGTCTGTCCAAAAACCAGGAAGAGCATTTTACCTCAAATTAAACTATAGAATCAATAATAATTAACCAATTAATACCAACTAACTAATGAAACACACTTTTAGAAATTTCCAAAAACTGACTGCTTTGATCTTAGCAGGTGGGCTAATGGCAGCATGTACAGAAAACCCTGATCCCAACCCAAATCCGGATCCGGATCCAGTTGGAGAAAGCAGATGGATTACTGTTGCCGCTGCTAAAATGGGTGATAATCCTGGTGATGGAAATGGAGGGACATTAATCTATTCCATATCCAGTGAAGAGGCCAAAGACCCTTCTGTATCCATTGCCCCGTTTGATAATGGTTTTATAGTGCCTTCTAACAGAACAGCAAGATTACAGTCTTCAGAAGATGGTAGCACAATGTTTAACATTAGCTATGCTGGTGATACGGGAGGTCAATACACGAAATACACAGTTGAAGGTGGACAGAATTTCACTCAAAATGGTACTGGAGTAAGTATTGCACCTTACGTAGGATCTGCACCGAGATGGATAAAACTATTTGATGGAGACCAAACAGGAGCAGCTGTATATGTCAATACAGAGGCTCAATTTGATGACAATGGTACACCAACTGATGCAACTGATGACACCTATTTGCGTCACGAAGCAACCATGGGCGTTGTAACATTGAATCTGGTAAATTCATCTATCATAGAATTTCAGGAAAGCGACCTAGTCTTAAGTGAAGAAGAGGAGGCAAATGGGTATTATATTTCCAGAATTGACATGCCCACTTTAAATGCAGCAGGTGATAAACTGTACATCGGCGCGCGCCTAAGCAAAGTAGACCCTGCCACCGGAGAATCTGATAATTCAGGCGAAATTTTAAACGCCAAAACCATTGTATTGGATTATCCATCTTTGCTGAATCCAACTGTAATTTCATCTGGTGTAGGATACGGGAATACGAATGGCTATCGTAGCATTAATGCTTTTGAATTGCAAGGAAGTATTTATCAAGCTAATCAAGGCGATCCCAACGGTTCTCACATCCTAAAAATTGGTGCAAACAATCAATATGACGATTCTTATGTGTTTAATCTAGACGATGCTCTAGGTGTAGAAGGTGCGTATATTCTGGCATGGAGACCTGCTGCAAACGGAAAAGCAGTTATCGCTTATCGTCATGATGGTTCCGAAGAAGGAGTGGCTGGTGCTCAGGGATTCTTTGCTTTGGCCGATCTAAATGCAAAAACAGCTGTAAAACTTAATGATATACCTTACGACCCAGATTTTTACTTATTTCAGTATCAAGGATTTGTAGTGAATGGATCAGATATTTACCTTACTCAAGCTCCTGTTGGTGAAAACGGAAACATATATGTAGTAGATACCGAAACAGGTATGGTTACAAAAGGAGCTCAACTAGAAAACGTAGCTGGAAGTCACTTTATAGGTGTATTTTAATTCTATATCTTATGAAAGAATAGATTAGCAACAGCTAACTATCCAAACATAGAAAACCCGGAAGATTAATTTTCTTCCGGGTTTTTTATGTTTATAATCTATTTTAAAAATGCTTTTACCAAACGCCTCTGGTTTTCATCTGCAAGGTATAAACTGCATCCGAAGCGGTGATAAACAATGTTTTTCTATCTAAGGCCCCAAATACCACATTTGCTGTCCAGCCCGCAGGAACAGGAATATGGGCGATCTGCTCACCTTTACGATCAAAAACAGTAACTCCTTTTCCTGTTAGGTAAAGATTTCCCCTGTCGTCTATTGTCATACCATCTGATCCCATTTCACAGAAAAGCTCTTTATTGATCAAATATCCATCATCCCGAACCTCATACTTATAAGTCTTTTGTGCACCAATATCAGAAACAAACAAGTATTTACTATCAGGAGAACCCACTATACCATTTGGCTGTACTAGATCATCCGTCACTGCAAATAGCTCTGTTTTGTCTGCTGACAAAAAGTATACATTCTGACCAGTTTGCTCAGACTCCTCACTTCTTTCCCAATAAGGTCTGACATAAAGCGGGTCGGTAAAGTAAATTCCACCTCGGGGTCTAACCCAAAGGTCATTCGGTCCATTTAGTTTTTTCCCCTTAAAAGCAGTTATCCAAACTTCGTGATTTCCATCCGTGTCAATAGCCCAAAGTTCATTTTTGTTGTCTGCAGCAGTTATCAATTTGCCATCCAACATGAAATACATGCCATTTGATCTTCCTGCATCTTCTTTGAAAACACTTACCTCATTGGATAAGGCATTCCATTTATGAATTCGATTATTTGGTTGATCTGTGAAATAGACGTCTCCAAAGCGATTGACAGCTGGTCCTTCAGTGAAGGAAAATCCATCCTGAACTTTCACTAATTCAGCATTTTTAGCAACAATGCCTTTTTTATCTTCTATTTCTTGGGAAAATGCCTGTGCTCCAATCAGAAGCGCGGCCATAAAAAGGGTTGATTTAATAGGGTTCATAGTGTATTGTTATTTTCTATTCATTGCGACCACTAGCACATTTTGATCTTCGCTGTAAGCCATTCGGGTGATGTTTTCGTGCGTGTTGGACTCGATTATACCGAGTGATTCCCAATCTGGACTGTTATATTTTCTTATAAACACTTCATTTCCTGAAGCCATTAGCAGGTGGTTTCTATCCAGCCAAATAAAATCTTGGGAACCAGCTATTCCCTCAAGATATACTTCACGCTTTTCATTTTCTATATCGTAGCTTTTTATTACTCCAACTTGATTTTCGGCGGGTTGAGATAAGTAAGTGATTTCAGATGTTTTAGGTCGTTTCTTGATGGATCTTTCGACAGCGGAATCAATCTCGATAAGATCATTTCTTCCTCTTGCATAAATCAACTTATTAGGCTCTCCAAGCACAAACATAGCAGCTTTATTGTCATACCAATCATAATATCCTACGGGTTCTATATCATCATACAGTAATTCGGCTGGCTCAAAACTAGTAGGGTAGAGCCAAATTCGCTGCTTCTCGTCTTCTTCCATCACCACTGCAGCGATGTACATGCCACAATCTGTAATGCTAGGGGAAAACTCACTACGATCAGAGGTTTTAGAAAGATTGGTGAATTTATCCGATTCAAAATTATAGACAATAATGTCATGATTGCCATTTTCATCTGCAGCTGAGAATACAAGTTGATATTCATTGATGAAACTAGGTTGGTTGTCATATTCAGGCCTGTCAGTGAGTGTATGAGCTGTTTCTGTCAGTAATTCTAATTTGCCGCCCTTTCCACTTGTAGGGATCACCCAAAGATCCGTTCCTACCTGAGCAAGAACCGGGAACGACTCGAATACCATGGATAAAAGCACTAAGCAAAAACTCTTTTTCATCTTGTTACTAAAATTTTTCAACCAAAATACAAAATCAAGGTTAGAATGATGTGAGCAAATTACAACTATACAAGAATATCGAATTTGATAGATTGCGAACTATTCAAGATCCTCTTGCTGATCAATTAGTTAGCCAATTATTACTAAATCCAGAATTAATCCAATTAATTAATTCGTGGGAAGAAATACCAGAAAGGATCGAGACTTCATTTCCAAAAGAGTTTCAGGACTATTTCAATTTTTTCCTGAATCAAAATCAATTGCAAGAAGAAGTGTTGGTTCAAGGTCAGAAACTATTTGATGAAAAGGGAGATTTGTATTTAGCCATGCTGGGTTTTTATTCTCTTCCCTACACCTATTCATTTGGAGATGGTGCAGAAGTCCTTGTCAGATCCAAGAGAATCCTCAATGACATCGGCCGCAGGTTGGGAGAAACAGGAAGTTTTATCCTAGATATTTTTGAACCTGGAGCTTTTCTTACCAATAAGAAAGCATTTCTGACATGTGCAAAAGTTCGTTTGATCCATGCGTTTAGTCGCTATTTGATTTCAAAATATGCTACTGATTGGAATGAGGAATTTGGCAAACCCATTAATCAAGAAGATCTACTTGGAACCAATATTTCCTTTAGCCTTATAGTGATTCGGGGATGGAAGAAAATGGGATTTAAGGTTAACTCCACTGAAGTAAATGAGTTGATGTCCTATTGGAAATGGATAGGCAAGATGTTGGGAATTCATGAATCCTATTGGCCAGAGAATGCCAAGGAAGCATTTGCATTGGAAAAATTGATGAGAAAGCGTCACATGAAATACTCAGATGCAGGAAATCAATTGATGAGGGCTTTGGTTAAACATTACAAATCCACTATTCCTGATCAACTTCTGGCTACTCAAGTTGAGCCAATTTTAAATTTTTTTCTTGGAAAAGAAGCTTCTGCAGCTGTGGGGATCCAAAGCTCAATTCCAGTAAATGGAGAATTGTTAGGGTTGGTGTTTAAGTTTTCCGGCTGGAAAACCTATGGAGCAACTAAAGGCTATGCACAAATCGCTAGACAGTTTGATTCCAATCAAAAGTTACTTTTTGGAGAGCGCTTGAAAATAAATCTCCCAGTTCTAAATCGTTCATAAGTGAACACTTTTATGTACGATTGCATGTACATAGTTAAGTACCAACTGTTAATTTAGCCAAATTAGAGGCATTTTACGAGATGGCATCTTTTTCGTAATTAAGCATAGCATGAAAGTAATTACCCAATGGATATCAAACTTGCCGCTGGAGCTGATCTTTTGGATCGGAAGTCTAGTAGCAGTTCTTCTCTTGGATCCTCATGGTGGAAGTCATTTAAGTCTTTGCCCTCTGAGTCAACTAGGAATTGATTGGTGTCCAGGCTGTGGCTTGGGAAGGTCTATGAGTCTCCTTGCAAAGGGTGAATTTCAAGCTTCCTGGGAAATGCATCCACTAGCTTTGCTAGCTTATGTGGTGATTATTTCTAGAATCTGGCAACTTATTAAAAACTTAAAAACAACACACAATTATGGCTAATGTATTAAGACATCTTCCTGAACTGGAAGGAATGGAACTGGGTTACATCCAGGGTTTGATGAAAAATATGGATGAGGATCAAGCATCTCTTTTTGCACAAGTTTATCGAGCTAGAAGAAAAGACTCTCAGATGATTTTGATCCTAACACTTCTTGGTTTCTTTGGTTTTGCCGGACTTCATAGATTCATTCTTGGTCAAATAGGATTGGGGATACTCTACATCTTGACGATAGGACTTTGTTTTATAGGTACGATTGTCGATTTGGTGAATTACAAGAGTCTTGCCTATGAGTATAACATCAAAGTGGCTCATGAGACGATGAACATGCTGAACGCGAATTATCCTGGAGATGTGACCAACACTACTACCTAATTATAAACTTAACTAGTGCTAAAGCCGGAGGAAACTTCGGCTTTTTTTGTTCAAATTTTTACCGCTAAGTTCACTGAGACTTACAATAAGTGCACAGCAGGGATAATTTTCTAAATTGAACTTTGCTAATCTATTCAATCTTTACTTCTGGGTCTTTTACCAAATACCCTAATGACTGAAGAAAATCATCAGCAGCTTGAACTGTTTTTTGGTAATTCTCAAAATTTGGGTAGTTGAAAAAACCATGTGGCTGATCTTCATATAAAATCAAATCACATCTACTCCCAACTTTTTCCATCACCATCTGAAAGTATTGGGCGGTAACTACTGGAATAAGTTTGTCTTTTGTTCCCAGTAAAAATAGGGTAGGAGGTGCACCGGCATGGATATTAAGCATTGGTGAAAAATTCACAAACTGCTTTCCGATTCTTTCATATCCATATCCACCTGGGCCATTATCGATGACAGGATTGAAAAGTACCAAAGCATTCGGAATCGCACTGAAGTTGACATCATCGCCAGGATCATTATATCCTTTGACCAAGGCAGTGGCAGCTGCTAAATGTCCACCCGCAGAACCACCAGAAGCGATGATTTTGTCTGGGTCAATGTGGTATTTACCCGCATTTTTGCGCAAGTATCTTATGGCCGATTTGGCATCTGAAACTGATTCATAAGGGCTAGTTTGATGTTGTTTTTTGGTTCTGTAATCAACCAAAAAACAAACCATACCTCTCTTGGCAAAGTAGGCTGCTTGAGGTTCAATTTGAGCTCTTGAGCCTGAATTCCACCCTCCACCAAAAAAGAATACCAACGCTGGATAATCCTTCTCAGGCTTTATTTGCTCAGAATAATGCACCTCCATAAATAGCTGGGTTGTATCTATTTTCTTGTAAAGAAATAGCTCCTGTGCGAATGCTAAATTGGTTGTGAAAAGAAGAAATACTAAACCAATTGAAGTAAAGAAGGGCAGTTTAATCATAGCGGTAAGGATTATTCTGGGAATTCTAAGATACTAAAAGTGAAAATTCAATTGTGATAATTATTTAATCCGTTAAACAAAGAAGCCAGCTGAATTCAATTCAACTGGCTTTTCTACTTCAATTATTATTGAAGAATTATTCGCTTTCGTAACTCAACACGATTGCTGGAGAATTTGCAAGTTTTTCCTGTAAACTCTTTGGAATGTACACTACAGTTTTTCCATTCTCTGTCTTCCATTTTAGGCTTTTCGTCTCGCCCAAAAGGGTAATTTTACTTCCTTTTTCAGGAGGATTCAACGCCCAAGAGATTGTCTCTCCAAGAGTTGAACCTTCCTCAAGTGGCATTAGGGCATACATTTCATTTGCTTTGCCTTTTGTGAAATAAAGCTTTCCATCCTGAAAAGTCTCAATAGCTCGAGTATCATAAATTCCAGCACCATTCACTTCTAGCCATTTCCCGATTTCTTCCAATCTAGAAACTTGCTCTGGAAGGAAAAGCCCATCAGCTGTCGGGCCAACTCCAAGTAACAAGTTTCCGCCTTTAGCTACAATTTCAATTAATAAATGAATGACCTTTCGAGAGGGTTTGAACTTGTCATTTGGCACATATCCCCAAGCTCCACCTAGTGTTATACAACTTTCCCATGGATCAGAAGACATTTCAGAAGGTATTCCCTGCTCGGGTGTTCTATAGTTTTCAAATGGCCCATGGACAGTTCTATCTACAATCAAAATACCTTCTTGATTTTTCCTCACTATCTCAGCCACTTTCGGCATGTCGATTTGCTGATCAAAGTCCGGAATAGGAGCCCCCCAACTCAATACCTCTTCATTCACGGTGGACTTTGGTCTTACCCAGCCTCCATCTAGCCAAAGGATATCAATGTCGCCATAGTTGGTTGTGATTTCATTGAGTTGATTGTGGGTGAACTGCACGTATTGACTCCATCTCCATGGATGCTTTCGTATATCGTAATTGACATTGCGATCTGGAGTGGCCCTATAATCCCACCAGTAATATTGAGAATGCCAATCTGGCTTAGAGTAGTAAGCTCCGATCATCATGTCCTTTTCGCGGAATGCTTCAAAGACATAGTTGGCTACGTCAGCTTTTGGATTTTTTTTGAATGGTCCGTTGGAAATTTTATAGTCAGAAAACTGGGTGTCATACATATTGAAGCCATCGTGATGTTTGGTTGTGAAAACCACATATTTCATCCCAGCTTTGGCAGCGGCGTCGGTCCATTGGCTTGGGTCAAATGCCTGTGGATTGAATTTATCACTTAAGCCAAAGTACCATTTCTTATAGTTCTCATAACTCTGTGTGGTATCTTTTCTATTGATCCAATCCTCATTATTGATACTCCATGATTCTACTATTCCCGGAACGGCATAGATTCCCCAGTGAATCAGAATCCCAAATTTCTGATCTCTCCATTCTTCTAATTTCTCAGCAACTTTAGGATCGGTGGGGTATTCATATTCTGAAGAAGTAGGATGAAGGGTGTTTTGTGCTTTTGCAGCGAATGGAAGGGCGAAAACAAACACAAGTAGCCAATTGAATTTTTTGGACATGGGAAAAGAATGGGATTTAGTAAAGATTTCTACTTTGATCTGCTAAAGTAAAGTGCAAAGCAATGAGTCAAAAGGGAAATCATTTCAAATTGCTTTATGTCGATTCTCATTTGTTTTGAAAACTGAGAGTTCTTATTTACCAATTTTCATCATCATTTTCCAAACTAGTTTCTCTGTCCTCCAATTGACTAAAAATCTCCAGACCTTTTTCAGAAAGCAACAAATGAACTCCAGTCAACTTCTTGTGGATTGCTTGCAAAGTCTCAAAATCAGGTTGCTGCACATGAAAAGGAATACTAAATAAATTCTCCTGTTTTTTGTCAAAAGGTGGTGGGGTATCACTGGCGAAGAAGTATGGATAGAGGGTCATTCCACAACTGATGCCCCAAGTTGTGATGGGAAAATCACTCTCATATCGCTGTAGTCGCTCATTGATCTCTTCAAAAAATAGTTCGGATTCTCCTAGCCTCAATCTTGATCCGGCTCTTGATTTTCCTTTGGTTTTAAGATATTTGATCTGGCTTTTGCCCTGCTTTTGCCTCACCATATAGGCCCGGAACACCTTATGATCCAGCATTACGCCATTGTGAAAATAGCCAGTCACTGCGATTCCAGCACGAATCATCACCAAAGCCAAATGGAAATCATCTTTAACTGATAAGTTACCTGATTCATTTGGTGACCTATTCCATGGTAGAAATATGCGGGCAAGCCAGGATTCAGAATCAGAAATCACCCATTGATGCTTAACCACTTCTAAAGTGCCAGATAAGCCCAACTCTTCACTTCTCGTCAAAATTGACTGGTACTTTTCAAGACTAATTAACTTCGGGTTGCCAGAAATCATAGCGGGGGAGGCATTTCAATTATATTTGCACAAATAAACCGAAAAATCATGGAGGAAGAAATCCAAGGCTTGATCCAGCGCATGTGTGATCCAAATGAAAAGGAAGCATTCTATTTTGCTGACAAACTAGGTAAAAAGCTGGACGAAAGTGGGAGAGACACTGTAATCGAACTTGTGAAAGGTGATAATTGGGAGCAGGCTTACCTTGCTTGCCGTGCACTTTCTCAGTCTGCTTTCAATGAGGAGTCACTTGATGCGATTTTCGAAGCAATCAATGACAAGAAAAACAGAGCCCATCAAGGTGCCTTCGTTCAGATTTTGGAAGAGTTTGATTTGAGTTTGCGCTTTGTGGATATTTTTAGGGTTTTTCTATTTGGCAATTTCAAAGCTCAAGCATTGGCTAAGATGTATTTGGATGAAGTGGAATTTGATATGACTCCAAGGACTCTCAGAAAAGCAGAAAAACACTGGAATCACTACTTGCACAATCCAGAAGATGAGGGAAGCTTGCAACTCAAAAAACTAGAAGTAGAACCTATTCTAAACGAAATTAGAGAATTATTATCTGAGGACTAAACAACATTTGCCCAATTCTTGTGTTCTTATACATACAATCAAAGGTAGATGATCATGAGAAAATTGGATGTTGTTGGGCTTCACTCGGAATTTTTCGCAGAACATGGGTTTGAGCTAAACCCAACTCAGTTCCTATTTGAGAAGGTTTTTCCTCATGGTAAGCAAGTTATCTACGTGCATTATGTGCAAGGTTCTAAGGAAAGTCACCTTGAGTATCACTTGGCAGTTCGAATAAATGAGATAGAAGAACTGGTTGTAAAGTTTCTTGCAACTCCCACAAATTATGCAGGGCGATCAATAACATTGTCCCAAACACCGGACAAATTGGGGCATTTTTACCCGAAAAAAATCACGGTTTCAAATGACCAGGAATTAGCTCAGGTAATTAATGACTTCGAAATCTTTTTCTTAACAAAAGGATTTAAGTGGTTAGATCAAATGATTGATCCAATTATTCTGGAGCAGGAATTTTTGAATCACAAGGAAGATGGCTATGAAAAGTTCAACTTGGAAGAATCGGCATTTAGAGCAACTGCGCTAAGTAAATTGTATAACCCTGATGATTATCCAATTCTTCGTCAGTTTTATTTGGAGAAAATCAATTCACAGGAAATGACTCCATTCACCATAGCCTTGTTTCTTCAATTCCTAAATTACCTTGACAAACTAGAGCAAGTCGCTGCTTAATATCTTTTCTTAACTCCGCTAATGGCTTGGGCTTCCAAAGGATTCTCAGGCCATTCGTGTTTTGGATAGCGTCGTTTTAATTCCTTTTTCACTTCGAAATAGCCATTCTCCCAAAAACTTTTGAGATCCTGCGTAAGCTGGACAGGCTTATATCCCGGCGAAAGCATCTCGATTAATACGTTCACTTTTCCATTGTTCACAGTTGGCGTATCCAGGAGTCCAAAGAGTTCTTGCAGTCTCACTGCTAAAAGCGGAATTTCATCTTTCCTATATTCCAGCTTTATTTTGCTTCCCGAAGGAACAGAAATAGTTGCCGGTGCAAGCCTATCAAGTTCCTTTTGCTGCTCAAAATCAAGAGAGTGTAAAAGTATTTGACTCAGGTTTAACTTTTTGAAATCCTCATTTTTCGTGATGTGCTGTAAATATGGAGCGATCCAAACTTCTGGTTTTTCACATAGTTCGGCTACGGACCAGCTAGGCCAAGATTGCTCAGGATACCAGCTTTTTAAGCTTTGCACTCGCAAAATCAATTGCTCTACTTCTTCATTGAAATCAAGCAAATACTCTCCATCCTCGCGGATCGCCTCTAGAATTGCTTCTGTCACGTCTCCATCGGAATACTTTGCCAATGGTCTAGTACCAAGGATAATCGATCCAATGCGAATTTCAGCATGTGCTTGCAATCCACCTTTTTTTCTATCCCATTTCAGCACTTCTTTGGTTTTCAACATAGGGGCCAAGTCTTTTGGATTAATTGGAGCAGCCATCCAGATTTTCCCCATTCCTTCCCGAGCGTCTACGTGAGCCACAGCAAGCCAAGACTCATGAGCCAGATCATCCTTATGTCCAATTTGGGCTATTTTTCCATTGGCTAATTGAAATTGAGCATTATTTCCAGGACGAGCTGCAGCGATTCGCTCAGGATAAGCATAGGCTAGGAGTAGACCTGTTTGCCATGGATCAACAGGACTATTGTCGGGCTGAATATTGAACATGCGACGGTAAGAACGCGCCATCTTTTCAATCTTTTTAATGCGAGGGATAGCTACATCATGTTTCCTATATCGGCGAAGTGCTTCAATTCTTAGATTCAAATCCACCCCAGCATCAGGCCCCAGCGGATCACGCTCATCCAGAATAGCTGCTATATCTGTAGCCAAACCTAACTGATCAATCTCTTCTGCATTGATTAGCATGTGCGCAATTCGCGGGTGTGTTGGTAACTTATGAATTTCATTACCGTGTGGTGTTAGCTCACCATCTACAATAGCTTCTATGGATTCCAATGTTTTTTCTGCCAAAGCCAAAGTGCCAGCTGGAGGAGGTGTAAGCCAAGTCATGGAGCGAATATCCTGTTTGCCCCAAGCTTTCATATCCAGCACCAAACCAGTCAAGTCAGCTTCCATCAATTCCGGCGTTCTATACTCATTCAGTTGATTTTGAATGGATTTTGTCCATAATCGATAAGAATGACCAGCAGTCAATCGTCCTGCTCGGCCGGACCTTTGATCAGCAGAATCCTTGCTGATTCTATGCAAAACCAGTCTTGATAAACCAGATCTTGGATCAAATCTAGATGATTTGGCGAAGCCTGAATCCACCACCACTTTAACTCCTTCAATAGTCAATGAAGTCTCAGCAATGTCAGTAGAAAGTACAATCTTTCTTTTTCCCGAAGGATGAGGCATGATCGCTCTGTTCTGATCTCCTGGTGAAAGCTGACCATAAAGTGGCAATATAAGATCATCAGGAAGTGCCTTTCGTAGAATTTCCTGAGCTTTTCGGATTTCCCCTTGACCAGGTAAAAACACTAAGAAATCACCCTCATGAACTTTGGTCAATGGAATAATCTGTCTCGCAGCATCCTCTCCGATAGCATATTCATCCAACTCATTCATGTAATTCACTTCCACAGGATACTGCTGACCTTTACTCTCGATTACTGTAGACTTAAGCATGCCCGAGAGGACTTTCGAATCGATTGTCGCAGACATTAACAAAATCCGAAGATCAGGTCTCAGTACTTGTTGCACTTCCCTGCAAAGAGCCAAGGCTACTTCAGAGTGAAGATTGCGCTCATGAAACTCATCAAAGATCACCAATCCCACATCCTCCAACGCATTATCTGAATGCAGCATGCGCGTCAAAATACCTTCAGTAATTACTTCCAATCTTGTATTAGCAGAAATAGCCGATTCAAATCTGATTCTATAACCTATCAGATCGCCCAACTTGGTATCCGTCATAGAAGCCATTCGCTGGGCAATCGTCTTTGTGGCCAATCTTCTTGGCTCCAGCATTATGATCTTCTTACCAGCTAGCCAAGGCTCATTCAGTAAAGTCAGCGGAAGCAGCGTGCTCTTTCCAGCCCCAGGAGGCGCTTGGATAATCAAAGAATTAGCGGAAGAAAGCTGGGATTTAACTTGAGGAATAATCTCCGAAACAGGAAGATCAAAAGAAATGGAATCAAAATTTTCGAGCATGGGATGCAAAAATAAGGGATTCTCAGTAGAAAGGGAATTGGAAAAATGGGCTGGCAGTTGCGATGTTACTAATCCTTCTATTCAATTCTCAGTTATTTCAAGTAACTTATTCACCATTAGTAGATTCCATTGTCGCCGGAATAAGCACTATGTTCTTTTACTTAAACGATAAATCATGAAGAGCCACTTACTATTTTTTGTACTAGTCGTTTGCGCTAGCTGTGATGCAGATTCGAATAAGATCACAAAGGTGACTGAGGTAGACGAATCTACCATTAGTGATCATATAGCACGTCTAGCTTCCGATGAGTTTTTGGGAAGAAAACCATTTACAGAAGGAGAAGTCAAAACAGTGAATTATCTGAAAGATGAATTCGAGAAATTAGGTCTTGTGCCAGGGAATGGAGATAGTTTTTTCCAGGATGTGCCTATGGTCGAAATCACAGGTACTCCTTCAGAAAAGATGATGATTTCTGGTAATAATGGGAGCGTTGAATTAACTGTTTTAAAGGATTTTGTAGCTACGACGAACAGAATAGAGTCCAAGGTCAGTCTTGATAACTCAGAGCTTGTTTTTGCAGGATATGGGATAGTGGCTCCGGAATACGGATGGAATGACTATGAAGGGATTGATTGGAAAGGCAAAACGGCTGTTGTGCTGATAAATGATCCCGGCTTTCAGTCAGGAGATTCTACTTTATTCAAAGGCAATGAAATGACTTACTATGGCCGATGGACTTATAAGTATGAGGAGGCGGCAAGACAAGGTGCAGCTGGATTAATTATTATTCACGATACCGAACCTGCTTCTTACGGTTGGAATGTTATTGAATCAGGTTGGACAGGAGCCCGATTAATTATAGAAAGCGCTTTACCACAGCTAAATGTCGAGTCATGGATCAGTGGGGAAAGTGCTGCGAAAATGTTTAAAGCTTCGTCTATGAAAGGTCAGGACTATAAAACCCTTTCCCGGGATCAAAACTTTAAACCAATTCCATTGGATTTGAAGGTATCGGTTTCTATTCAGAATGAGATCAAAAAGGATGTTTCCAAAAATGTGGTGGCTATGATTCCCGGTACTGATAGAAAAGATGAGGTGATTATTTACTCTGCACATTGGGATCATTTTGGAGTTGGTAAAGCAATAGAAGGTGACTCCATCTACAATGGCGCTGTAGATAACGCTTCAGGAACTGCTGGCTTATTAGCTATTGCAGAGGCATTTAAGAAAACTATTGCAACCCAACGCTCTGTAGTATTTATCGCCTTGACAGGTGAAGAGCAAGGTTTATTGGGATCAGCCTATTATGCTGAAAACCCAATTTTTGATCCAAAGAAGACAGTAGCAAATATCAACATTGACGCACTTGATAGTCCTGGAAAGATGAAGGACCTTACGATAACTGGCTATGGTCAATCAGAGATGGATGAATATGCTAAGGAAGTTGCTCTGGCGCAAGGAAGGTATATCATCCCAGACCCTGAAGCCGAAAAAGGTTATTTCTTCAGATCTGACCACTTCAACTTTGCCAAAATCGGAATTCCAGCTTTATACGCTAGCGGCTCTTATGAGGGTTTTGAATACACAATTCCCGAGATAAAAGAGTATAATGATAACTATCGAATCAATAAATGTCATCAACCCTCTGACGCATACGATCCATCAACTACCAATCTTAACGGAGTACAATTGGATTTACAGCTATTTTTTGAGGTAGGAATGAAAATCGCGAATGAGGATTACTTCCCGAAATGGTATGATGGCAGTGAGTTTAAGGCAGCCAGAGATGAATTTTAGTGTAAGGGTGAAAAATCGCTCACCCTTACTTTTTATAAGCTTATAATTTACCGTCCAGTTGATCATGTAGTTTACCCCAAGTTCCTTCAGTTCTGTAGGGGATAAAATTTGCAAAGAGTTCTTCTGCGTACCAGCCTAGCTCTCGTGTTTTTTTGATTACTTCGAGGTGAAGTGGATTTCCATACGCATAGTTGTGCATAGCTTCGTATGATTCCCAAATGCTAAAAGTTGCCTGCATAAACCATGGATATTCTCCTATTCCAATGGAATAAATTGATCCATTCACCTCATCGACTTTTTTTCCCAAAGAGGGTACTTTACTCCAGAATTTTGGGAGAAACTTCAATTTTATTCTAGCCCTGGTGATTACTGCAATAGGTCCAGTAGGGTTTAAGTTCTGAGTTTGATAAGGGTTTGACCCTGACCAAAGGCCATGTGCTCTGGTGGCCTTCAAGAAGATGGTATACAGTTCGGAAGTTCTATTTCTGAATTCTGAAAAGGTCTTAGATTTTTCCAAGAACTCATCAGCATACTCTTCTGAATCCCAGACACAGTGAAGCGCATAGATATTGACATTCAGCATTTTAGAAAAACCATTCTTTCCACCGCTACCCATTAGTTTGAAAAAATTAAGACCAGGAACTTTCGCCAATTTTTTCGGAGCCTTTTGCATCTGAGCGAATATCCAAAAGGCATTTAATCCTTGAAATCTTAATAAAGTGACTGTACTGACTTGGGAGGTTACTTGATCGCTCATAAGTTGGGTTGCCTAAATCAATTCTGTAGAGCAGAAAAACTATTTTCTACCCAGTGATTTACATAAAAAGACATGCCAACAATGGAATCCTATATTTATGCTTTTAGCAAATGTTGACTTAAACAAGGGAATACAGCTTCCATAAAAATCTTCTGAATGTAAATCAGAGTATTAATTCCCCGTCAGCGCATATTGTTTAAAAAAGAGCCCATTCATTGAAGCGAATTTGCTTCTAATAGTGATGTTAATGTAAGACTATCAATAGTTACTTTGCAAAACCTCAGCGAGTTACCACGGTAAATATTTTCATAAAAAAAACCACGAGATAAATCCCGTGGTTTCAAATTCGTTAAGATTGAGAATCTTATGATCCTAGCTTCGCAGAAGCTTTTCCGTATTCCCATCTGATTTCAAAGCTCGCTGGCTTTACTTCGTACACCAAACGCTCTTCCAGAGTAGAAGTTTGTCCAGAAGGAACAGAAACTCTTAAGACATCTTCAGCGGAATCATAATCAAATGCTCCCCATTGCTTAGCAACTTTGTTGAAGATAAAAGTAGAAGAAGTTTCACCTGGGATCACAAAGAAACCATAAGTTCCAGCTGGTAGTTTTTTACCTTCAACCATGATGTCTTTTGTAGTAGTGAAAGTAGTAGCTTCATTAGCACCTGCTCTCCATACTTCTCCTAGAGGGACCAAGTCTCCCCAGATCATTCTACCTTTTACTGCAGGAGAAGAGTAATTGATTGTGATTTTAGCATCACCTACCATTCCTTCTGCAGTTTTGGCTGGACTAGCTTTCTCTTGTGCAAATGCCGCAAGACCGATAAAGGCCATCAGGGCTGTTGCTAGTAAAGTCTTTTTTAAATTCATTGTCATTGGTTTTAGATTTGCCTTCAAAATACGACTTTTTATCAAAATAGAACGTCTCTTATTCTATGAATATCGACAGATGTCGGATGTACGATGTTTTAAAGATGTTATGAATAACTCTAGCGCTACATCGGACATCCAACACCCGACATCCTACATTCTTTTTAAATCTTTACCCAAGCTTCCTTGGTATTACTTTCCACAATAGCTTCACCAATAATCAACTCTCTCAAGCCGTCAGCAAAAGTTGGGAAAGTAGGGGCTTCTGGCTGTTTGCCATCTCTGATAGCTGCATAAACTTCTTTGAAAAGTTGCTTTGAAGTATCAGGGAAGCCTTCTTGGTGACCTCCTGGGAAGGATACCAATGAACGAGCTCCTTCATCCACCAAAGCTGGATCTTTCATTAAAATTGAATTTGCTTTATCTCGATGACCAATCCAAAGTTCATTTGGCTTCTCAGCATTGAATTCCATATTTGATTTGGAACCAGAAATCTCAATATTCAAGCGGTTTTTACGGCCTGCATTTACCTGACTTACTACGATAGATCCAGTTCGACCATTGTCAAAGCGAAGCATAATTGTAGCGTAATCTTCAGAGGTCACTTCATATTCTTCATAGTCCTTTGGATCAAGCGCTTTTCCAGAGAAGGACTCCACAGCTTTTAATGGTTTCAAACGAGTAGGATGGACGATAGAGAAATCAGCCATAACAGCAGTGATTTTCAAACCAGTCACATATTCAGTCATATCCAACAAATGAGAACCTATATCAGCTACTACTCTAGAACCACCTGACTGCTTAGGATCCAATCTCCAGCTATAGTCAGTTTTGTGAATCAGCCAATCCTGAAGGTAGGAACCCATTACTGAGTACACATCTCCTAATTCACCTTTTTGACGCATTACTCGCATCTGGCGAACCATCGGATAATATCTCAAATTGAAGTGAACTGCGTTGATTAATCCTGTTTCTTTCGCCACCTTCACAAGCTCTTCAGCTTCTTCAATCGTCATCGACAAAGGTTTCTCACAAACCACATGCTTACCGGCTAGCATACATGCTTTTGCCTGCGGAAAATGAAGGAAGTTAGGCGTACAAATATGTACTACATCTATGCTGTCATCTTTCAGCATATTATCAAAAGTGTACGCATTTGGGATTCCAAGCTCTGCGGCTTTGGCATCTGCTACTTCCTGATTTACTTCTACAAGGCCAGTTACCTCGATGTTAGGAATTCTTCTAAGTGCTTCTAAATGAGCTGGGCCGATAAATCCGGTTCCCACGATAGCTGCTTTGATAGTCTTAGCCATAGGTTTTTTAGGTTGTTTTTTGTTTTATTTCAAAATGTCAAATTAGGAAAAATGCCTCAAAACATTCCCATTACAGGAAAGTGATTTCAGGTTAGACTTTTTTTGATTTCTGGAAAAGCCCTAGAAATAGGATAAGAATGAAAATTCTATTGCTTGGAAATCATCGTATTAGAAATCGAGGAGGGTTCTAACCACCATTTTCTTCCGGTCTGCAGATTTTTATCCAATTCAATAAATTCTCCAATTTCAGGAACGTAGATCGGCTGATTTATTTCCTTAGCCTTGGCAATAACCCGTTCTACAGGATCAGTCCATGAGTGCATAGCAAGGGTAAAAGCAGCCCAGTGTATAGGCATAAAGGTTTTTGCTTGGATGTCCTGAGCTGCTTGAGCTGTTTCCTCCGGCACCATATGAATATCTGTCCAGCGCTCATTGTATTGACCACACTCCATCATTGCAAAGTTGAATGGGCCATATTTCTCACCGATCTGCTTAAAGTGCGGGCCATATCCGCTATCTCCACTGAAATAAATATTGTCAGATTCTCCTTGAATTACCCAGGATCCCCAAAGGGTAGAGAAACGATTGTTCAAACCTCGGCCAGAGAAATGTCGAGCCGGTGTGAGAGCTAGAAGCAAGCCATCCGCCTGAATCTCATCCCACCATCCTAATTCATGGATTTTCGAAGCATCAACGCCCCAATCCTCGAAATGTGCTCCCATGCCCAATGGCATATAAAAAGACTTAGTCTTATCCTTCAACTTTTGAATAGATTCATAATCTAAGTGATCGTAGTGATCATGGGACATAATGATCATATCGATCTGTGGTAACTTCTCAACTTGTATTGGAAGCTCTTTACTGTAGCGTTTCTTACCCAAGAGCGGATTCGGAGCAGGAACTTCCCCAAACATTGGGTCTATAAGTATGGTCTTTCCATCGATTTGAAGCAAAAACGAAGAGTGTCCAAACCAAACCAGACGAGTGGGATGATCTTTATTTACCAATTCCAGAGAATCCCGGTGCTCAATTGGTAATTCAAAATCAGGACGTCTGGAAGGATCGTTTTTGAAAAACTCCGGAAGCATTTTGATAGCTTCAGTAAAATCCATGTCCATGTTGGTGGGCATGAGATTACTGAATTTCCCATTTTCGAAATAGTCCAATTTTTCGTACTGAAGAACCTTTTCTTTGGAAGGATTTGCGCCAAATTGAGGACTAAGATTTACAAATAAAATAACGACAATGACGACGAGGACTATGAGGGAAATGACGGTGAACATTAGATATTTTAATGTTTTAAAGAAAACCTTAAGCATATTGAGCTGTAAAAGCGGGAATTAAACTATTGGCTTTAACTGAAAAGAGAAGCAAAAGGTGCGAGATAGGAGATTTTTCTTCAGTATTCTTTGACCTTCCGATTCACCTGCTCAATGATGATTTTCTCGCTGCGTCGCTACCTCGCCGCGAGAGGCTATTCTCATTTTTTTATAATCGGTTTCTCTAGAGCTCTGATTTTCTTTATCTTAATACCCTAAACTTAAATAATAACCCATGGCAATAATTAATCTCAAAATCAACGGAAAGGCTCATTCGGTTGATGTAGAAGAAGATACCCCTCTTTTATGGGTGCTTCGAGATCATCTTGGATTAGTCGGAACAAAATACTCTTGCGGTGTCGCTCAATGTGGAGCCTGCACGGTCCATAGAAATGGAGAGGCAATGTTTTCCTGCATCACACCTGCCGCTAGTTTGACCGAAGATGAAATCACCACGATTGAAGGACTCTCCAAAAATGGTGATCATCCCGTACAAAAAGCCTGGGCTGAAGTGGATGTGGCACAATGTGGTTATTGTCAAGCAGGTCAGATTATGAATGCTTCCGCTTTTCTCAAAAAGAACCCAGCTCCCTCAATGGATGAAATAGATGAGGCGATGAATAGAAATATCTGCAGATGTGGCACTTATCATAAAATCAGAGAAGCCGTTGCAATGGCTGCTAAATCCGAATAATCATGGCTACACTGACAAAAACTAACAGAAGAGACTTCCTTAAAATAGCCGGAACTACGGCTGGAGGTCTATTTATTGGCTTTAATTGGATGAGCTGTGATTCTCCAAAAATGGATGTGCTCAGCACTGAAGAAGTACTCGCAAATGCTAAGAATTTTAATGCATTTTTAAGTATTGCACCTAGTGGAGATATCGTGATTTATTCTCCTAATCCTGAATTAGGACAAAACATAAAAACTTCCTTTCCAATGGTGGTGGCTGAGGAATTGGACGCAGATTGGAGTAAAGTAAGAGTGCTTCAGGCAAATCTCGATACAGATAAGTATGAACGACAATTAACTGGTGGCTCTGGAGCTATGCCTCATTCATGGGAGCGGCTTCGCAAAGCCGGAGCTACAGCTAAATTTCTTTTGGTAGCTGCTGCTGCAAAAAAATGGGAGGTTTCAGCTGACGAGTTGAGTACGTCTGAAGGGATTATTTACCACAAAGCTAGCGGAAAGAAAATAGGTTATGGAGAAGTAGCTAATGATGCAGCTTTGTTGACTGCACCTAAAGAGATTACTTTAAAGGATAAGAAAGATTTTAAAATCATCGGGACTCCAGTTAAGAATGTGGAAAATGGAGCAATTTTCACTGGAGAGCCACTATTTGGACTTGATTTTTATAGAGAAGGGATGCTCCATGCAATGATTCAGCGGGCACCCTTTGGAATGAAAATCAAATCCATAGATGATGCCGCAGCTAGAAATGTAGCTGGTGTTAAAGATGTGGTAACTTTTGAGAATAGTGTGGCAGTGGTCGGAACGTCTACTTGGCCGCTGATGAAAGCAAAGAAGCTCTTAAAAGTGGAGTATGAGGCAGATGGAAAAGTAGAGAGTTCTGCAGATCACGATCAGATTTTCAAAGATCTACTTGCAAATGGAAAGGCTGAAGTAAAGCGGGAAGACGGAATTGTTCAAGCAGCTTTCAAGAATGCCGCACAAGTTGTCTCTGCTGAATATCAGTGTCCTTTCCTTTCACATTCGCCTATGGAGCCAATGAATTTCTTTGCGCATGTGCAGGCAGACAAAGTGGAATTGATAGGACCAACACAAACTCCTGAAAGTGCAAGAAGGGCTGCTGCAGAGGTTACTGGAATTGCTCCTGAGAATATTTCAGTAGAAATCACCCGATTAGGTGGTGGATTTGGAAGAAGACTTCGCGCAGATTATGTATCTGAAGCTGTTCACGTTTCCAAAATGATGAATGCTCCAGTGAAACTTACATGGAGCAGAGAAGATGACCTGACTGGAGGAGCTTACCGGCCAGCTGTTCGCTATAGATTTGAAGCGGCATTGGATACAGACGGAAATTTGATTGGCTACAAACTCAGAGGAGTAGGTATGAATGCCGGTAACAGTACTAGAGAACATAATTTTCCGGCTGGGGCAGTTGATAACCTTCTGATCGAGAATGTCAATTATGAATCATCCATTACTACAAATGCTTGGAGAGCTCCGATTACCAATTTCTTGGCTTACGCGGAGCAGTCATTTTTGGATGAAGTTGCCTTTGCTGCCAAAAAAGATCCTGTGGAATTCAGAATGGAATTGTTCCAAAAAGCCAAAGCAAATCCTGTAGGTGGAGAACTTCGCTATGATGTGGACCGAATGATTGGAGTTACAAAAATGGCTGCAGAGAAATCAAATTGGGGTAAAAACCCGAATGTTAAACAAGGCTTCTCTGTCTATTTTTCACACAGAACTTATGTCGCACAAGTAGCTGATATTGAAATGGAAAACGGTACTCCATCTCTAAAAAAGATTCATGTGATTACCGACTGTGGAATGGTGGTAAATCCTACCGGAGCTGACCACCAAGTTCGTGGTGGAGTGGTCGATGGAATGGGGCATGCGATGTATGGAAACCTGACCTTCGAAGGAGGACTTCCAACACAAACGAACTTTGATAAATACCGATTGATCAGAATGAAGGAAGTTCCTGCAGTGGATACCTATTATGTAGACAGTGGCTTTGACCCAACTGGACTAGGTGAGCCTTGCTTGCCGCCAACAGGTGGAGCTATCGCAAATGCTATCTTTAGTGCCACTGAAAGGAGATTGAGAAGTCAGCCTTTTATCGAGCAAAAGGAATTCACTGACCTTAAGTTGGGTATAAAAAGAGCTTAGAAAGTATCAAGACGTTAGACATAAGTATCTAGATGCTAGAATCAAGTAACAGGATTAAATAATCAAGAAAATAGATTCAAGAACTAAAAGAAAAGCACTTCCATAAATTTTTGGAAGTGCTTTTTATTTGATTTTAATGCCGCAAGTAGTTTATCAATGAGACTGTAAACTTTACTCTTGCCTCTCACTTCTTAGGTCTTAAGTCTAAATACTTATGTCTTGCTACTTGATACTAACTCTAAATCTCATCCATCTCTCTCTCAGGCCAATAAGGTCCTTTGAGATTCATATTGACTCCTTCAATTTCAAAAGTGATTTTAATTTGATCCCGCTTTTGATCGTGGATAGCAAGGCAAGCATTGTAATGGATAAGGTCAAATTCCAATTCGAAATCACCTGAGATTTCATCTTGAAAATTAATATCAGAAGCCAAATCCACCTTCTCGGTATGAGCACCTTCTTTCCTGAAATAATAGGAGAGAAAGATTCCCAAATCTTTTTGGTTTTCTCTTAAAACCTTCTTGAGTTCTTCTGAAGTTGGCTTTTCCGATGAGGGGAGTGTTAAGGTCCATGATTCTTGCATGGTTAAAATTAGTCAATTATTGTTTGTTCATCATTTAGCTGACAAGGTGAATTATGATTGATATATGTAATTCCTCACGCTTAAAAAATCCCTATTTTGCACTTATGAATTACCCGATTTACCTTGATTACAACGCTACCACTCCTTGTGTTCCAGAAGTAATTGAAGCTATGATTCCATGGTTTGGAGAACATTTTGGCAATACAGCGAGCAAGTCACATGCTTTTGGTTGGATGGCTGAAAATGCTGTAGATGAAGCTAGGGAAAATGTGGCAAATCAGATTGGGGCACTGGCCAAGGAAATCATTTTTACTTCTGGAGCTACTGAAGCAATTAACCTTGCAATCAAAGGGACTTTCGAGATTTTCAAAGGTAAAAAGCAACACTATATTACCTGCCAGACAGAACATAAAGCAGTATTAGACTGCATGAAATCCATTGAGGAAGCAGGGGCAGAGGTTACATATTTGTCTGTAGATAAACAGGGAAATATCAGCTTAGCTGATCTGAGAGCAAGCATCCTTCCGAACACCAAAATGATTTGCCTGATGTGGGCAAATAATGAAACTGGTATCATTCATCCAATCACCGAAATAGCAGAATTGGCAGAAGAAAAGGGAATAGTCTTCTTTACAGATGCAGTGCAAGCAGCAGGCAAAATCCCAATCTCTGTTGAGGGTGTGCACCTGATGGCTATTTCAGCACATAAACTTTATGGCCCGAAAGGGATAGGAGCGCTATACGTCAGACATAACCATTCATTGCCTAAGCCCCTGGCACAGATTCATGGAGGCGGGCATGAGAAAGGTTTTAGAAGTGGAACATTGAATGTCCCCGGAATTGTAGGTTTTGGTAAAGCTGCTGAGTTAAGAATGTCGGAAATGAAAGCAGAATCAAATCGACTGGAAAAACTTCGTGATCTACTGGAAAACAAACTCTTATCACTAAAAGATACTTTTTTGAATGGAAGTCAGAATAGACTTTCTCATGTAACAAATATCGCTTTCGGTGGAGTAGAAGGGGAGGATTTGCTCCGCAAAGTTTGCCAGAAAGTCGCGGTAAGTTCAGGTTCCGCCTGTACCAGCATTTCCCCAAAACCATCTCATGTGCTTCAAGCAATGGGATTAAATGCAGATCTTGGTAGAGCTTCGATTCGTTTTAGCTTAGGAAGGAATACTACCGAGCAGGATGTGTTGGATACGGTGGCTTGGGTGGAAAAGGTGGTGGGGGAATTGAGGGGGAAAAGTGGTAAAGTTTGAAAGTTGTAAGGCTAGGTAATCCAGACCTTGCAACTTTTATACTTTCCAACTTAAAACCTATAGGTTCAAGTCCCTCAAGTCCTCCTCAGTATCAATATCTACTTTGCCTTTAGTGAAAGTTACAGTGACCATATCATCTTCGTGCGCCATTGCAATTTTCTTCGCACCTTCATCACCTTTAAGCTCCATCAATTCTTTGAAATAAGCCTTTCCAAATAGAATAGGAACGCCAAATGTCTTGGAATATGCACAGGCTACAATGCCCTTTTCTTCCTTCTTCTGAGTCGCAATAAGCTTATTTAGGATCTTCGCATCCACAAAAGGCTGATCGCAAAGCATAATAATCACTTGATCAGGCTTGTCGAACTTCAACATGTACTCAAGTCCAACTTTTATGCTGGATGACATGCCTTTTTCGAAGTGTTGATTAGGAATATTGGGAATGCTTGCTCCTGGGAAAGTCTTTTTAATTTCGTCACGGTTTGCACCCAGCACCAAAACTCTTTTATCCACTTTAGCATCATTTGCAGCATCAATAGCGAGTTGAAGCAAGGTCTTTTCCTTATATTTTGCTATCTGTTTTGGATAGCCAAGTCTGGTTGATTCTCCTGCTGCTAGTATGATGATTCCTGTTTTCATGAGTTTAATCGTGTATTGGGCCTGTCTTATTTCGCAGAAAGGTACCTTGTTTTTTTGCCAAAACCGCTTTCACTTCTGCTAAAATGGACAAAGCAATCTCTTCCGAACCCTCAGCCCCAATATCCAAACCCATGGGAGAATAGATAGTTGCTTGATTGACAGGGATTCCTTTCTTAGCTAAGCGCTCAATTAATTTCTGGGACTTTTTTTTCGGACCCAAAATTCCCAAATAGGGCAGATCGAGTTTAGACAGCTCTTCCATTACCAAAGCCTCATATTCAAAATTATGAGTCATTAAAAGTGCTGCTGAATGTTCATCTGTTTCGAGGTGCTCAACGACTTCTTCCCCAGAACCAGTGATAATTTTCAACGCTGAAGGAAAGCGAGTAGGCGTAGCCAAGTTCTTTCTCCCATCAATGAGAATTACATCCAAACCAAGAATATCAGCCATCTTGGCTAGAGGAATTGTATCATTTCCAGCCCCAAAAAGTAAAATTCGAATGGTTGGTTTGATGGATTCGATAAATACTTGAATATCATCTAAGCTTTCATACTTACGAATTTTATGATGGTTTGTGTCCATGGATTTTAACTCGTCTTGGATTTTTTCCCAAAGAGGAGTTTCCAACTTATCTTCATCCCCAAAAACATGATTTCCTTTCAAAAGTATCTTTGTTCCAATCTGTTCTTGCTTAGAATATTTGACTGAAAAGACTGTAAGTAATCTGCTGAAAACCCGATCTTGGAGAGCGATTTTCAACAACTCTATTGGATTTATAGTGTTTTGATAATCAATGGGTTCTATCAATACATGAATAATTCCATTACAGCCTAATCCAACTCCAAACTTTTGGTCATCTTCATCTGTAGTATCGTACGTAACCAACATCGATTTCTGCTGGAAAATTACAGTTTGAGCTTTGCGTAGCGCGTCCCCCTCCAAACAGCCACCGCTTATAGCGCCTGTCAATCCACCATCTTCAGACACTAACATTCTCGCCCCAGGTCGTCGATAGGCAGAGCCATCCACCTGGACTACTGTTGCCAGCGCAGTATTCTTTCCAGCTACTTTATATTGCTCATAGGCCTCAATGATGGCTTTAAATTCTTTCATAGATAGATAATCTGTAAGCTTTCGTGATTTAAGTTAGGCTTCTGTTTTTTCAATATCAAAAGAATAAATGTGAACGGAGGCTAAGGTTTGAAATTCGTAAATATTTATTTGTTTTACGAAGCATGGAATTTTGCGATGAATGAAGCTTGATCAATATATTATGTTAAAATTTGAAGTTATTAATCACACCATTGACCAATGAAAATCCCAAGTCTAGCACAACTCAAAAAAGAACTCAGCTTTCTCAATGAGAAGGAATTGATCGAATTGGTGGCAGATCTTAGTAAATTCAGTAGAGATAATAAGTCTTACCTATTTTTTAAACTTAACGAGAAAGACCAACCACAACTGTATGTAGAAATGGTGCAGGAAGAGTTGGAGCTCGATTTTCAAACTGCAAGAGGTGATCATTCCTATTATGCAAAAAAGTCAGCTCAAAAGCTTCGCCGTAAGATGAACAAGCTACTTAAACTCAGTAAAGTCAAAACTGATCAAATAGAAGTGTTGTTGTTTTTCTGCGAAAAGCTTAAGGAATATGGCTTTTTGCGCCATAGAAATCAGGTGTTGGATAATATCTATCAAATGCAATTAGCAAAAGCAGTTAAACTAATCTCTGGATTGCATGAGGATTTGCAATTTGATTATGAGGGCAGAATTGAGGAGTTGACCTAAGCTTAAAACTCTTAGTTGACTTCAAGAAAAGTGTTGGTCGGTTTGCATGGTAGCAAGGCAAAAGATACTTTGTATCTAAATTGATAATAAACCTAGATAATACTAGCAGATTGTAGATCAACAAGCTATGTGTTCACCTTAGGATTAATTTCAATGAACCCAACCTAAAACCTGTAGAATGAAATCAATTTTTAAAATCCTATCACTGGGATTAATCTGTGTTTCCTACCACAGTTTTGCACAACAAACTTCCACTTCAAATGAACTTTGGCAAGGAAGACAAGCTGCTGTAGTTCTCACATACGATGATGCGCTGAATGTACATTTAGACAATGTAGTTCCTGCGCTAGAAGCTCATGGACTTAAGGGCACATTTTATCTTTCTGCATTCTCTGATGGTAGTAAGAATAGAATAGAAGATTGGAAAAAAGCGGGTTTACTAGGCCATGAATTAGGCAATCACACACTATATCATCCCTGTGATGCTTCTTTACCTGGAAGATCCTGGGTAAGTCCAGATAACGATTTACATAACTACACGACAGCCCAAATTCTGAAGGAAATCCGAATGACCAATGTGTTTTTGGAGACGTTGGATGGGAAAAAGGAGCGAACTTTTGCCTATACCTGTGGAGATACAGCAACTGGCGAAGGTTCATTCATGGAGGCTATCAAAGATGATTTTGTAGCTTCCAGAGGAGTTCGAGGTGCTTTGAATTTGATTGGAAATATAAATCTTCTCAATGTAGATAGCTATGGAATCAATGGAGAATCAGGTGCAGAATTGATTCAATTGGTAAAAGAAGCGCAAGAAAAAAATGCTTTGATAACCTTCCTTTTTCATGGAGTAGGAGGAGAGCATAACTTGAATGTGTCATTGGAAGCGCACCAGATGCTTATTGACTATTTGGCAGAAAATGAGGAAACCATCTGGACCACAACCATGCTGGAAGCAGCAAAACATGTGAAGGAACACCAGAACTAATACGCTCAATATACCCGAAACCTATTATGAAAAAGACAATTATTATAACCTTAATGCTTGGAATTGGCGGCTTTGCCACTGCTCAAACGACCAAAATTGACGCAAGCAAATATCCCGCACCTGTTACGTTTACCAATGAACAGGATCACGCCAATATGCAGCAGCAGTTGGGTATCAAAGTGCTTCGACCTGGGCCAAGCGGAAATGAATCTGCTCCAAATGCGGCAAATTACGATGAGGCAAAAGCAAACCCATGCCCTGAACTCCCAGATATTCTGACTACGAATAGTGGTCAAAAAGTGACTTCAGAGGATATGTGGTGGGAAACCAGAAGGCCTGAATTGGTAGAAGCTTTGGAGCGGGAAGTATATGGTAAGCTTCCAGAAAACATCCCTGATGTAACCTGGGAAGTGAAAATCACCGATCGGGAATTTGTTGCTAGAACTCCGGTAATTGCTAAACAGATCATCGGGCATGTGGATAACAGCTCTTATCCATTAATAAATGTAGACATCAATATGATGCTGGTAGTACCTGCGAATGCCAAAGGTCCAGTTCCAGTTCTGATGATGTTTGGTCGTCCATCTTTTCCCGCACCGGCACAACCGAATGGGGAGGATATGGAAACTTTGAACACATCTTTTAAGGAGATGATGATTAAGAACGATCCTTCCTTGCAAGCACTTTTTGATAAATATCCTGCTTACAATCCAGTGACTCGTTTACCTGGTCCAAACTTCTTTGCGCCAGCACCAACAGGAGATTCTCCATCCACAGAGCAATTGCTGGCTGCTGGATGGGGCTATGTAACTATTGACCCGAGCAGTATTCAGTCTGATAATCATGCCGGCATCACGAGAGGAATTATTGGTTTGGTGAACAAAGGTCAACCTAGATCTCCTGAAGATTGGGGAGCACTTCGTGCTTGGGCTTGGGGAGCGGCTAGAGCCTTGGATTTCTTGGAAACAGAACCATTGGTAGATGCTAAAAAAGTTGGAATTGAAGGTGTTTCCCGATATGGAAAAGCAGCTTTAGTAACGATGGCATTTGAGCCCCGTTTTGCGACAGCTTTAATCGGGTCATCTGGAAAAGGAGGCACCACTCTTCACAGACGAGTTTTTGGCGAAGCAGTAGAAAGCCTTACTGGTGGTGAAAACTATTGGATGGCAGGAAACTACATGAAATATGGTGCTGAAGAGTCGGTTTTTGGAAGAATGGATGGTTGTGATCTTACAGTTGATTCTCATGATATGTTAGCATTATGTGCTCCTAGGCCAGTTTTTGTGAGTTATGGCATTCCTGAGAGTGGAGATGCAAAATGGCTGGATCAAAAGGGGAGTTACATGGCTGTTGTGGCTGCTGGTGTAGCTTACAAACTATTAGGAGCAACTGATCTCGGCGTATCAAATGATTATATGAAAGAAGAAATGCCGCCTTATAATACTGATATGTTGGACGGAGATTTAGCTTGGAGACAGCACGATGGAGGACATACCGATGGACCGAATATGCAGCATTTTATTCCTTGGGCGAATCGGGTGTTGGATTACATGAAATAATTTTGGATTTATTGAAAAAGTTAGTGATGCAAAATCACGTTTGAAGTGAAGGAGTAAAGTATCATTCCTTCACTTCAAACGCTATAAATTGAAATTCTGAATCCTCTTGCTCAGAAGTCTGAATTTTCAGATCTGTTTCAAATAACCGATTCAAATTGTTCCCCACTAAATCCTCCAATCTACCTGAAACCCTAAACTTGTATTTTCCTTTTTTCCAATTTGAAAAAGGAGTGAATTCTATGCTTTTTTCCTCATTTCCAATTTTCCACACGCCTGCGATTTCTTGATTTTCTTGAGAAAAAATCTTGAAAACCTCATTGAGCAAACTATAATCGAGTGATTCTTCAAAGTTAACTTTTAAGGGTGATTTGGATCCTGAATGTGGAATATCTAAAAGCCAATCTTTCGGAGTCGGAGAAATACTATCACGAGCTATCACGGTAAAATCCTTTAGATAGTACCTATCTAAAACTTCACCATTTAGTCCTTTCCAATCAGATGAAACTATGAGCTTATATTTTTCAGATTTACTCAATGGAGCTCCCAATTTTTGATTAGGAATCAAGTCACGTTTGATTCTTCCGGGATCAAGCCAGACCGTTAGCATCGTCTGATCATCATTCCACAGCTCGGGTTGCAAATCCAAAAACACCCCTGATAGCGTATCAGAATCCCCCTTAATTAGTGTCAAATAGTTGATGGATTTACCTTCGCGCATTGGTTTCGAAAATTTCAAAAACAGCTTCAAGAGATTTTCAGGAAGACTATCCTGAGTAGGGTAGATTTCTATTAGTGAAACACCAGATTCAGTCGAGCTAAGATTAGGAATCAAAACATCACCCAGCTTGCCTTCCCCCTTAAACACCTCATAGCTCTGACCTCTGGTGAGTGGAATCAATGGAGAAAAAATTATCATTCCCCTCTCTTCTTTTAATTCTCCAAGAATTGGAACTCGATTACCTTCTTGCACTAGCCGAACTTCTATTTGAGAATTTCCAAGTTTATAATTGCTAGGTTTTTCAAATTGAAGTGCTACTGCTTTATCATTTTCCCAAACAATGGAAATTGATTCCTCAGACTCTTTAGAGCAGGAATAAAAGAGGAATATGAAAACAAAAAAAATCAGGTTAAGTGAAATGCTTAACCTGATTTTAAAAATCTTATTCATCATTATTTTAGCAAATCCTCAGCTTTATCTGTTGACCAAAGATCGAGTGATCCATTTGGCTTTTTTTGTAAAAACACCATCATATTGTCATCAAATTTCGCCAATTGCTGTACGTTGGTAAGAGGGGTAGATACAAAATCAACTCCTTCCGTTTTGACATTATCAGCCAGTGGTTCAGTCAATGATCCTTCAAAGCTTTCAATATCCTTAAAATCTACTTGGAAAACTGGATGTCTAGAATTTGCCATAACTAGGTATGATTTACCATCTTTTTCCATACTTATTAGGTCTAGTGGTTGATTTCCACTACCCATCTCTGCTATAGTTCTTCCCTTCACATGAGTACCAGCTTTTAATTCATCCAAAGGAAATAATACCAGTGGAGTACAAGTGTAGCTAGCAATCAAATATAATTTGCCATTAACGTTTCCAGTTGTAAAAGCCTTAATTGGTGAAGTCGTCTCATATCGGCCATGTGCTGCGTGAAAAATTTCTAAGGAGGCATAATCCTGCTCATTTGTAAATGGGAAAGGAATGCTTCTAAATGTTGAACTGAATTCTTTATTGGATATTCCGCTCACCATCAATTTGCCATCAGTATATTCTATATCTGAAATAGTAGAAACTCGAAGTGATCTTCCACGTCCATCTTTCTCGTCTACTCCTGGAGAGTTATTAAGCTGAACTTCGGCAAATTCTACATTGCTAAGAGAAACAGGAGAAAACTTATCCTCCGATAAGGTCATCAGAACTGGAGTACCATCTCCTGATTGGATTGCAAGGTAAAGCTTCTTAGAAACTGGATTGACCGCAATATCCAAAATAGAAATATTGTCAACTGTGGTTCCAAGTAGGGCAGCTATTTTTTGATCAATTGCTTGAACATTGATAGGAGAAACAGATGCAGGAATCTTGGTGTCCTTAGTGTTTACTGCATAAACTGCTGCGCTTTTGGAGTCTCCAATAAATAAAATCCCTTCGGGACCAAAAGTCAAAGAAGAAATAGACTTGACCTCCGGAGTACCCATCTTTAAATTATAGGGCAATTCGTCATTACCTCTAAAGGTCATAGCAGCTAGAAGTACCATGAGCGTGCTAAATGCAACTAGTAAAACTGACTTTTTCATATTAGGTTATAGTTAAGGTATATCTTATTGTTAATTAGGAATTTATGAATAATTAAATTCGATTCAAAGAGACTATTTACTAGCGGTAGAAAACCTGTTTTGCCACCTAATTGATTGCAACAAACCCACCTGAAGACAAATTGCTTTGCTGTCTTAAGCCTAGAAATGCTGTCTGCCAATTAGTTAGCAGGATTTATTCAAAAATTAATTAATTTGTAAATACTTTGTTTTGCACACTTTTTCTCAAAATTTTTAAAATCAAAAACATATGACCGGCTTAGCTGTTCTCGACGTCTTCATCAGTCTAGTTTTCCTTTATCTACTTTATAGTCTCTTTGCAATGACCATCATTGAGACGATCACTTCTGCATTTAGCTCTAGATCAAAGAATTTGATTACTGGAATTGACCGACTATTGGCCGATGATCATTTATCAACTACGATTAATCATACCTTTTTGAATCTCTTTTGGGTAAAGACAATTAATCCACTTACGAAGGCTTTTTACAAGCATCCAGCTATCAAATACCTTGGACACAAAGGAATTAACTCAAAACCATCTTATATCGCAAAGGATAGGTTCGGCAATACACTGATAGATTTACTTCGAAAAGGAGCTTACCTAGATGATATTCACAATATCTCAGCAACGCTTGGAATCATTCCTGAATACGATTCAAGTGCTTTGGCTTCACAAATAAAAAATCTAGAACTAGAGTTGGATGAGATCTCCAAAGGAGAAGAGGTTGTAAAAAAGGAGATAGATGAGTTAACGGAAAAGCTCGATTATCTCAAGAATGAGCTATTTCAACGGACTAACAAAGAGCATCCTTGGGAAATCGAAGGACTTTCAATTGGAGCCGAGACAAAATACCAACTCAAAAATCTATGGCTGCAGGCAGCAAATGACAAGGAAAAATTCAGAGCATTAATTGAAAACTGGTATGAAGATCAGATGGATAGGATTACAGGATGGTATAAAAGGAAATTGACTTTTTTGACCTTTATCGTTGGGTTTGCCATTGCGGCGATGTTCAACGTGGATACGATCCGACTCACGACCGAATTGGTGAATAACGATGAAATAAGAACTTTACTCGTTGAGGAAGCTAAATCCTACATGGCCACTAATTCAAATGGTACCACGACTGAATCGGCTGCGAATCAGAAAGATTATTTAGATTCTCTGAACACAGAAATGGCCAAATACAACTATGTTTTAGGAGTGGAGCGTAAGGAAAATCTTACTTTTTGGCAAAAACTATACGTTGGCCTTGGCTGGGTGATCACTGCGTTTGCTATTTCACTGGGTGCGCCATTCTGGTTTGACTTGCTGAATAAGCTGATGCAAGTCCGAAACTCTGTCAAGATTCCAATTTCTTCGACCAGTTCAAGCAATCCATCTACTTCATTAGATAACAATACAAAAGCAATAGGGTGATGGACACTTACAAAGGAATAGCAAGTCTATATGTGAATGTAAGGTTGGAAAGGCCTTCAGTCAATGCTCCAAAGTCACGAGTTTTGTCTCCTGGTACTGAAGTGGAAATCTCGCACGCAATAGTTGGCGAAGACTACTTGGATTCAAATATCTGGTATGTATTGACCAATCATAGTTTTATTTGGAGCAAGTCCATCTATACCACTTCAGAAGTGCCTTTAATTCCGAAAAAGGTAATTGTAACTGCAGATGACATAGGAATAGTAGATGAGATAGATGCTGGAGCTAAACTGGCTTTAAAGCAAGGGTGGATCAATTCCATCGCCGTACTCGTGAATCGACCAGACGATAAGGGTGAAAGCTATTTGAAGGGGTTTTGCGAGGAATTGAAGAATTATCCTGTCGGCGATCCTGAAAATTCACTTTTCAACACAACTCATATTGGGCTTCATTTTACAATTACTTCAGGCTCACCAGTCTCAGATTGGTCTCGCATATGGCTTCTGGTTGACGATGAACATAAGTTTCTTGACTTCAGGAAGTTTGATAAGAATTTTGAAGAGCCGAAATACATAGATCAAATCAAGCTTGAATTCTTTGCCCAATACGAAAAATTCAAACGAGCTTTTGGACGTGAACCAGACCATCTGACTTCACATCATGACGTGCTAACATTCAACAATCCCCTGTTTAGCTTCATGCAAAACTGGTCCCGCGAAAAGGGAATTCCTCTTCGGAACCATCGCTTCCTGCCTGAATCTAAACGCTTTTGGTACGATACGCTTGTACTTAGAAGTGTTGATTTACCTTCCATTACCAAGATGAATACTTGGGAAAGCAGCTTTGGTCCTTTTACCAAAGAAGGTGCTCAGCATACGATAGTTGATCATTATGGTCCAATCCCACCATTTGGAATCACTAGCTATGAAGAAGTTGTCTACAAAAAGCAAAGGTCATTGGACGGTTGGATGAAGGACTTTTTGATTAGTAGGGATACGCGAAGAGAGGTGGTGATTCACTTGATGAAATCAGGGTTTAAAGTCCAGTCTGATTTTGTGAAAGCATACAAACCTTTAAAAAAATCCTATCCAGGAATAGAGATTAAATACTTTGATGGGAGAGTAGCGGAATACTTATCACTCCAGAAAAACTGTTTCTGGAACAATGAACCTTGCCTGGGTCTTCACGAGAGAATCTGAAATCATTTGCCTATAAACGTAAGCAAATCCTCTCATCTGCAGATAATTCATAGTATAAGGTATTTGCTTTGAAACCTAAATAGTCCTAAAATTAGGATTGATCAAAGTGTAAATTCTTGGCCTGTCAATTTTTCAGAAGCTGCCCAAAGTTTACTTGCTACTAATAAATCATGAGATCTATAGGAAGAGTAGACTTGCACTGGTTTGCCCTTTACTTCTCTAAAACCTGATGGACCGAAATATTCTCCGCCTTTCACTTCAGGATCTAATGCTGCTCTCAAAGTAGGCAATGCCCCAGCTCTTGCGCTTTGACCAATCAGGGAAGCGAAAGGAGTAAATAGTGACGCTCCAATTGATGGAAGCAAATGCCCTAGGTTGGTACCAGAAAATCCTGGGTGAGCAGCCACTGATTTTACAGACAGACCGGATTTATCAATTCTTCGCTGTAATTCGTAAGTGAACATTAAGCAGGCTAGTTTGCTTTGCCCATAGGCCTTCCAAGTTGAATAGGATTTCTCCGCATTGAGATTGTCAAAGTCAATTTTTGCATGGGTATGTGCCAAACTACTCAGCATTACCACTCTCGAATCTTTGGTTTTACTAAGAATAGGAAAAAGCAGATTTACCAATAAGAAATGGGCCAGGTAATTCACCCCAATTTGGCTTTCAAATCCCTCCTTAGTTTTTTGGAAAGGCGGCATCATAATTCCCGCATTAGCAATGATAAAATCAAGTCTTTCGTATTTCTTGGAGACTTCCTTTGCAAATGCCTCCACAGATTCCAAGCTCATCAAGTCGATCAATATAATTTCAAGATCGGCATTGGGCACTTTTTTTAGAATTGAATTCATGGCTTCCTGCGCTTTGGGTAGGGAGCGGCAAGCTAAAATCACCGTTGCTTCTTTTTTTGCCAATGCCAAAGCAGTTTCGAATCCAAGACCAATGTTTGCTCCTGTTACGAGAGCAACCTTGCCTTTTTGTGAAGAAATAGATTCAAGAGAAAAGTTTTCCATGTAGATCAATAACTATAAGTACTTGAATGTAAGAAGGAAATGCTAAAACATAATATTATCTTTTGGTAATCCTACCACCGGTGGAAGCTAGGCTAGGGTCACTAACCTTCGGATTTGCCAACTCAGTTTTTTCATTTATCTTTTCCAAAACACCAGCAATCAGATATGAAAAATATACTTTATGCCTCAGCATTACTGATACTAATAGCTGCATGCAACCAGCAAGAATCGGCTGAGACTCCTCCACAAAGAGAATTTGTCAGTGTTGCCGGAATAGATCCATCTATCAAACCAGGCGATAATTTCTTTATGCATGTGAATGGGATCTGGTATGATTCTGTCAAAATAGCTGATGATCAATCTGGGGTTGGGTCCTATTCATTTTTGAATATTCCTCAAAAAGAACTACTCGAGGATATTTTAGAGGAGGTTTCAAAAGCAGAGAATCCAGCTGGAAGTATTGAGCAAAAGGTTGGTGATTTTTATGCCTCTGGGATGGACACAGATGCAATTAATAAAAGAGGATTTGAGCCAATCAAACCTATTCTTGAGGAAATTGAGGCAATTTCAGATTTACCTTCATTGTTGAGCTTTGTCACAGATGAGATCAAATCCAATACCGAATCTATCATAGGTCTTGGGATTTCTCCGGATGCCGAAAATAGCAGCATAAACATCGCTCATTTTAGCCAAACTGGGCTGGGTTTGCCTGATCGCGATTACTTCTTCAATACTGATTCTTCTACGATCGCTATCCAAAATGCATATAAGGATTATGTTTCGACACTTTTCGAATTAACTGGAAGTGAAACAACTGAAGCTCAGAGGAATGCGGAGAAGGTGTATGAAATTGAAAAACAGCTGGCTCAATCTCACAAAACTCGTATCGAACGAAGAATTGTAAAAGAAAATTACCATAAAATGTCCGTAGCCGAACTGAATCAAAAGCAACCGACAATTGGCTGGAGTACCATGCTTGAGCAGTTAGGTTTGAATGCAGATTCGGTGGATGTTCGTCAACCAGCCTATTATGAGACGTTGAATAAAATGCTGAAGTCAGTTCCTCTTTCCGATTGGAAAATTTATGTCAAAGCCCATACTCTGGATTCATTTGCCGAGGTGCTAAGCAAGCCATTTGAAGATGCCTCATTTGATTATCAAAAAGTAATTAATGGTCAGTCAACCCAATTGACCAGAGCTAAGCAAATGGTACAAAAAGTGGATAGACAATTAGGGTTTGCTTTGGGCCAATTGTATGTGAAACGCTATTTCAATGAAGATGCCAAAAAGCGGGTTCTTGATTTGGTCAATAATCTTCAAAAAGCTTTTGAAAGCCGAATCAATCAATTGGACTGGATGAGTGACAGCACCAAAACTCAGGCGAAAGAAAAGCTGTATGCAATCACAAAAAAAATAGGCTATCCAGACGAATGGAGAGAATATGATGTCACTATTGATCCAACCAAGTATTTTGAGAATGTACTTGCCCTTCGCAAGGATCAGAGTCGCTATCAATTGGATAAATTCGGCAAGGCTCCAAATAAGCTAGAGTGGGGTACGACTCCTTCTACTGTGACAGCGTATTACAATCCATCTTTGAATGAAATCGTTTTTCCGGCAGGAATCTTACAGTATCCTTACTTTGATCTGTATGCTGATGATGCGATCAACTACGGTGGAATCGGAATGGTAATTGGACATGAGTTAACCCATGCTTTTGATGATCAAGGAGCGCAATATGATAAGGATGGTAATGTAAAAAACTGGTGGACTGCTGAGGATTATGAGAAGTTCAAAGGCAAAACGCAGCAATTGATCGAGCGCTATGACACGTTCACTGTCTTGGATTCTGTACATGTGAAAGGCGCAATGACTATTGGAGAAAATACCGCTGATAACGGCGCTTTATACATTGCTTATGAAGCCTTTAAGTTGACAGAACAAGGTCAGGATACTACAAAAATCGATGGATATACTCCTGATCAGCGATTTTGCCTTTCAATCGCCAGAATCTGGAGAGTGAAAACAAGGGATGAGTTTTTGAGAACTTATGTTAATACAAATTCGCATTCGCCTGCTGTTTGGCGAGTAAATGGACCGTTGATGAATTTTGACCCTTTCTATGCTGCCTTTAATATTCAGCCAGGTAATTTGAATTATAAGTCAGAAGAAGAGCGCATTAAGATCTGGTAAATAAGCTGGAAGTCTGGAGACTGAACACTGTAGAAACAAATCTTTGGTCTTCAGTCTCAAGGCTATTTCTTATCTTTGAACGAACCAACAACCTCACTTATATACATGTTTGAAGGACCTGATTATCCTGGATCAATCACAGAAGAAGAGTTTGAAACCTGGTTGGAAGAGGGAAGAGCTAGTAAAATTAGCTATCATTTTTTGCTGATAGTCTGGAACGTTTATGACGAAAAGTACAATCCAGTCTATGTAGAAAGCCGAGGAGAAATAGGCAAATATGAGTTGTATCCTGATGCAAGAGGTTCTGAAGCTCTTATTGCAGTTTATGATCTCTATTCAGAATCTAGAATTAGTATAGGAGTTTGATTTAGACCAAATCATAGCCCATTTCAGCCAAAGTTAGCTCAACTAAAGTAGGGTAGGCCGATCAAACAATAATCGATTGAATATGAGTGATTATTCATTTATTTAGCGTCTTGAAAACCATCCTACCATGATAAAAAGAGCCACGCCACTACTATTTCTTGTACTCATTGCATTTGGCTGTGAAAAGAAAACTGAAACTTCCTCAAAGGAATTCAAAGTTGAATATGAAAAATTCGAGCTAGACAATGGTCTTGAAGTTATTTTTCATATTGATAAGTCTGATCCCGTTGTCGCTGTGGCATTGACTGCTCATGTAGGTTCAGCGCGTGAGAAAGAGGGGAGAACCGGCTTTGCTCATCTTTTTGAGCATTTACTTTTTCTAGAATCAGAAAACTTAGGTAAAGGCGGTTTGGATAAAATGACTGCCAGAATAGGCGGATCAGGTGCGAACGGCTCTACCAGTCGGGACAGAACCAATTACCTGCAAACAATACCTAATGATGCCTTGGAGAAAATGATTTGGGCTGAAGCGGACAAGCTTGGCTGGTTTATCAATACAGTTACTGATCCTGTTCTAGCGAAAGAAAAGCAGGTAGTGAAAAATGAAAAGCGTCAGGGTGTGGATAATCAGCCTTACGGACATACTTCTTATGTAATCGATAAAAACCTCTATCCCGAAGACCATCCATACAATTGGCAAGTAATCGGTTCTTTGGAAGATCTTCAAAATACAAAGTTGGAGGATGTAAAGGAGTTTTTCAGAAGGTGGTACGTTCCAAATAACGTCACGCTAACTATTGTAGGCGATTTCGATCCGGAGCAAGCAAAGACTTGGGTGAAAAAGTATTTTGATGAAATAGCTTCTGGAGATCCTATTGAGCCGATGACACCAAGACCGGGTAAGGTAGAAGAAATCAAGAAGTTATACCATGAGGATAACTTTGCAAAGCTTCCTGAACTAACCATGACTTGGCCAGCTGTGGAGCAGTATAGTGATGATTCCTATGCATTGGATGTACTTACAGATTACCTCTCTAACGGTAAATCTGCTCCATTAAACGTTGTCCTGGTGGATGAGAAGCAGTTGACCTCGTCTGTGAGGATGTATAATAGAACATCTGAATTGGCAGGTCAAGTGCAGTTGTCAGTTCGAGCTTTTGCGGATAAGGATTTGGATGAAGTTGCTGTGGCTATTGAAGAGGGATTTGAAAAATTCGAGTTGGAAGGCATTTCAGAAAAGGATTTGGCTAGAATCAAAGCTGGGCAGGAGACAAGCTTTTACAATGCACTTTCCAGCGTTTTGGGAAAGGGAGTTCAATTGGCTCAATATAATATTTTTGCTCATGATCCTGGATATATCAGTCAAGATATTCAAAAGGTTTTAGCAGTAAGTACAGAAGATGTGATGCGCGTTTATCATATGTACATCAAGGATAAGAATTACATCGCTACTAGTTTTGTGCCAAGGGGAAATCGGGAAGCAGCACTTGAAGGATCAGAGAAAGCTGAAGTAGTGGAAGAGAAAATAGTGCAGGGAGCAGAAGAAACCTTTGATGCATCGGTCCAAGCTAGCTATGAAAAAGCTCCTTCGACTTTTGATAGGTCTATAGAACCTCCTTATGGCAAGGCGCCTGAGGTGAAAATCCCAGCTGTTTGGGAAGACTCTTTGGTCAATGGCTTAAAAGTATATGGTATTGAAAATCATGAAGTTCCGTTAGTTCAGTTCAATATGATGATTGATGGTGGACAGTTATTAGATGATCCAAATAAAGTGGGGGTAGCAAATCTTTTGGCACAGCTAATGACTAAAGGCACAAAGACGAAAACGACCGCCGAGCTAGAAGATGCAATAGAACAACTGGGGGCCTCAGTAAATGTATACGCGACTACAGAAAGCACCACAATTTCCGTTACTACTTTAAGCAGAAATTACGATGCTGTAATGGCTTTAGTGAAAGAAATCATTTTGGAACCACGCTGGGATGTTGCTGAGTTTGAACTCGCCAAGCAAGCAACTTTGAGTAGAATTCGTCAGCTGGAAGGTAGTCCAAACATGGTGGCTCAAAATGAATTTAACAAGCTAATCTATGGCGAAGGAAATATCCGCTCGCAAAATATCCTTGGCTCGATTAAATCTGTTGAGGAGATTACCATGGATGACCTGAAGTCCTATTATGATAATTACATTTCGCCATCAGTGACGAGAATGCATGTGGTAGGTGATTTAGGTAAAGTAAATATTATAGCTTCTCTCCAAAACCTCATTACAGGTTGGGAGAGCAAAGAAGTAAGTATTCCTACTTTCGATGCTCCTGTAAGACCGGAAAATGCGCAGGTTTATTTCTATGATATTCCTGATTCGAAGCAATCCATGCTTCAGATTGGCTATCCAGCTCTTGCATCAACCAATCCCGATTACTATCCTGCTGTGGTGATGAATTACATCTTAGGTGGGGGAGGTTTCGCTTCTAGACTAACTCAGGAACTACGAGAAGGAAAAGGCTATACGTATGGAATCAGATCTTCATTCACAGGTGGAAAAATCGCTGGGCCATTTAGCATTAGCAGCGGTGTGAGAAGCAATGTGACTTATGAGTCAGCGCAACTTGTCAAAGATATTCTATCTGACTATCCATCAACATATTCTGCAGCGGATCTTGAAACGACAAAGAGCTTTATGATTAAAAGTAATGCAAGAGCTTTCGAAACTGCAGGAGCAAAGCTAAATATGCTTGAAAATATCAGTGAATTCGGTTGGGATTCAGATTACGTAAAAGATCAAGAGCAGCTTGTAAATGAGATGACTGTAGAAAGAATTCAGGAGTTGTCTGGTAAATACTTAGACCCTAACCAAATGATCTGGCTGATCGTTGGCGACGCCAAAACCCAATTGGCAGGTTTAGAAAAACTAGGCTTCGGAAAGCCAATTCTTATCAACAAAGAAAAGGTATCCATGGACGTGGATAAGTAGGAACGTATTTGTCATGGTTGCAAACCTGACCATTCTCTAACTGTAGTTTAGTAAAAAATCGCTCGTCGAATATTCACGACGAGCGATTTTTTTACTTATACCTCGACACTGCAAAGTACACCAGAAATCAATTTTAAATTTTCTTAGCTTCTCCTACCAATTCTTCGTTTCCATCTGACAAACCGGCTTCTATAAAAGCATCAATTTCAGCATTTCTCTCCTGTCCTTTATTCAATAAGACTCCTAAAGCGATCATTACACCGATACGAGTTCCGACTTTTTTAGCAGCAGTATTGAATAGGGGAGCCAATTCCTCGTAGCTCACCTCTTCGGCTAATTTCGCGATATCAGCTCTCGCTGCAGCCAATTTATCACCAGATAAATTGGTGTATTTCTTCGCAATTTTCTGAATTTCATTGATAGCGGAACGCTGACCCTGAGCTTGTCCACTACCTTGGTTAGGTTGCTTGGTAGGCTGACTTTGTGGTGAAGAAGCAGCTGGTGCTTGCTTAGCCCATGAATCTCTCAACCCGACAGTTTTGTTGAATACCAACTTCTCGGCAGAAGAGTCTTTATCCAAAGTGAAATAGCCTAATCTCTGAAACTGAAACTTATCATCAAGAGTAGCCTCTTTAAGGAAAGGCTCCAAATAGGCTTCTTTGATCACATTTAGAGAGTCTGGATTTACGAATTCCATAAAATTCTTGTCCTCATGACTGTCTGGAGCTTCGTCCAAAAATAGTCTATCGTATTCTCTAACTTCTGCTTTTACCGAATGCTGAATAGATACCCAGTGAAGCGTTCCTTTTACTTTTCTTGTACTAGCTTCAGTTCCAGACCCAGATCTTGAATCCAAGTCAGCAGTACAATGAATCTCTGTAATATTGCCTACCCCATCTTTTATTACTTTCTCACCTTTGATGATGTAGGCGCTTTTCAATCGTACCTCATTCCCCAAAGTCAAGCGGAAAAACTTATTGCCCGCCTCTTCTTTGAAATCTTCTCTTTCTATATACAATTCACCGCTAAACGGTAGGTCGTGAGTTCCTGAATTAGGATCTTCAGGGTTATTTTCAGCGGAAAGTATTTCAGTTTTCCCAGCAGGATAATTGGTGATTACCAACTTCACTGGATCCAAAACACCCATCACTCGGGTAGCTGTTTTGTTCAAATCCTCACGGATGCAAAATTCCAACAGAGAAACATCTGTCACAGAATCACGCTTGGAAATTCCGGAAACATCAGAGAATTTACGAATAGAATCAGGCGTATAACCTCTTCTTCGAAGTCCGGAGATAGTAGGCATGCGTGGATCATCCCAGCCCGTCACTGTTTTGCTTTGTACCAATTCAAGCAACTTTCGTTTGCTCATCACGGTGTAGCTCAGGTTTCTTCTGGCAAATTCACGCTGCTTTGGTCTCAAAAGGGTAGGGTCATAGATTTGATCCAAAAACCAATCGTATAACTCCCGGTGCATTTTAAACTCCAGTGTACAAAGCGAGTGAGAAATCTGCTCGATATAATCCGACTCACCATGTGTCCAATCATACATTGGGTAAATACACCAATCCGTGCCCGTACGGTGATGTGCTTTTTTCACAACTCTATATAAAATAGGGTCACGCATCAGCATATTTGGTGAAGCCATATCGATTTTGGCACGAAGCACATAGCTTCCTTGCTCAAATTCTCCAGCTTTCATTCTCTCAAATAAATCAAGGTTTTCTGCTACAGAAGTATCACGAAAAGGGCCAGCCACACCAGGAGTAGTAGGAGTACCTTTTTGTGCAGCCATAGCATCCGCAGATTGCCCATCTACATAGGCTTTTCCTTCCTTAATCAACTGAATCGCCCAATCGTAGAGCTGCTGAAAGTAGTCTGAAGAATAACATTCTGTAGCCCATTGGAAACCCAACCATTGAATATCACGCTTGATCGCATCCACATATTCCTGTTCCTCTTTGGCAGGATTGGTATCATCAAAGCGAAGATTAACCGGTGCATTATGCGTCTCACCCAAACCAAAATTCAGGCAAATGGAAGCAGCATGACCAATATGTAAGTAGCCATTTGGCTCGGGCGGGAACCGAAAACGAAGTTTATCAGGAGATAAACCTGCAGCCAAATCGTCTTTAATAAGTTGTTCTAGAAAATTAAGTGATGAGGATTCTTCAGTCATAGATCAAAATTGAAAGTCAAAATTAAGTCAATTGACTTGAAAAGCAATTAATGAAAGGTGCGGTTGTCTGTTGAAAAGTTTGTGAAGAATTATTGATTAGAAGATTGAAAAATTAGCTCTGGATGAGCGACAGATTAATTAAAGGTGCCTTTGGCCACAAACTATGGGTTGAAAATAGTACTTCTAATAAAATCCAGCCCTGCCTTTAGCTACGGCACAATGAATAAGTGCGGTATCTAAAGGTACTTCTTGCTCAAAAACATAATCGCCAAAAGTATCAAATTGAAGGTCCCAAATGCAAAGAGGCCGTAAATCCAAAATTATAATTCGTAAATAAAAGATGATGAGACTTCGAATTTCTCATTACTAACCAAGGCATACTGTTTGTTTATTTCCTTTGTAAAAAAACACACATGGCCATATTAGGTAAGCTCATAAAAGCAGGAATAGACATTACTTCAAAACTACAATTCGCAGAGGACTCGCCTGGCGTTTCCCAGGAGAAACAGCTCAGAGAGCTTATAAACCAAGCCAAAAACACGGCTTTTGGAAAGTATTATGGTTTTGAAGAACTCCTACAAGTGGAGGATTTGATTTCAGCTTTTAGAACTGAGGTTCCTATTTTCAATTACGAAGAAATGCATGCCCAGTGGTGGTCTAGACAGGAGCGATTTGCAGATATCACTTGGCCAGGTAAGCCTGATTTCTTTGCCAGAAGCAGTGGAACTACTGGCAAAAGCAGCAAGCGGATTCCTATTACCAAGGAATTTATGGGATCAATGAGAGCTGTGGGAACATCTATGATCAATTCCCTACATGACTTCGATTTTCCAGAAACTTTATTCGAATCGGAAGTCTTGATGTTAAGCAGCTCAGCCAATTTGGATGAAAATGAGCAGGGCTTCAAGGAAGGAGAAATCTCGGGTATCAATGTGAGTAATTTCCCCGGATGGTACGATATGTTCTACAGACCGGGAAAGGAGATAGCAGCTATCTCGGATTGGGATGAGCGTGTAAATGCCATAGCAGATCAGGCACCTGAATGGAATATTGGAGCGATAGCAGGTATTCCTTCTTGGGTACTGCTGATGTTGCAACGTATTATTGAACGACATCAACTGAGCAATATCCATGAAATCTGGCCAAACTTCCAGGTATTTGCTTCGGGAGGAGTAGCTTTTGAAACGTATAGAGAGGATTTTGAAAAGGTATGCAAGACCCCGATTACAATCTTAGATACTTACTTGGCTTCAGAAGGATTTATCGCTTATACCTGCCAACCTGAGACGATGAATATGAAATTGGCGCTGAGTCATGGCTACTTTTTCGAGTTTATTCCTTTTGATGAACGAGGAATGAATGAGTCGGGTAATTTAAAAAAAGACCCTGTAGTGCTGGGTATCGATGAGGTAGAACTAGGGCAGGAGTATGTGTTGATTCTCAGCTCATGTGCTGGGGCTTGGAGATATATGATTGGTGATGTGATCCGCTTCGAATCACTATCTCCCCCACAAATTAAAATCACCGGGCGAACGAAATTTTTTCTCAATGTCGTCGGCTCACAGCTTTCAGAAGAGAAGATGGATAAAGCAATATTGGAATTGGCTGAAGAAAATAACACATCTATCAACGAGTATATGGTGGCTGCTGTGAAAGATGAAGTTGGTGAATACTTCCATCAGTGGGTGCTTGTAAGTGAGGTAAAACCGGATGGATTAGCCGGGAAACTAGATGATTTATTGAAATCAGCGAATAAAAATTACGCTGTTGCGCGATCCAAAGCACTCAAGGGAATTGATGTGAAAGTGATCTCTAAAGATCAATACACAGCCTTTCTAGCTCAAACCAACAAAAAAGGTGGGCAGACCAAAACTCCTAAAGTGATGAAAGAGGAAAAAATGAAGTTACTTCTTGAGTTTATATCTCAACCTTAGGTAATACAGGAACTCGCTCATCTGGACAAAGCTCAGCACCTTGGATAGTCATGTAATATCGTTTGATCTGATCCTGGTATGCCGGAGAGATAAAATCGTTTTCAAGAATGTATTTTTTGGCAGCAATCACATCTGTACGGAAGCCATGCCGGATCGCAATACTATCAGCTTCATGCTCACGCTCACGCTTATATTTTTCTGAAAGTACGTATCGGATTCCATACGCTATCATGCCTGCATTGGAATGATTTTCATAATCTACGATATGTCCAAGTTCATGTGCAAACCAACCTCTCAAAACATTCTCGGGTAAATCCGCAATAAATAAATCCTCAGAATCCAGCACTTTTTCTGCCACGTCCAATTTATATTTTCGGTTTTTGCCAAAAATGTCACTAAGCTCTATTACGGGCTGAGCCTGCATAGTCGAGGAGCTGAGATTACTTTGTATGACGTCAAAACCATAGCTGTGCAGTTCCTTGTATTGTTGCCAAACATCTAGAAAAGCATTCTTGATATTGGCATGGATGCCTGGAGAAAAGTTGGGAGTATCTGTCGGAAGGGAAGGAGTTTGAAGTGATTTGAAGGTGATCACACCCAAAATTATAAACGCCACTGCTCCTGCCAAAACTTTGTGTTTGTATTGCATCAACTTAATTCGAACAAAGAACATACCAAGGAATTATACATCAATTCTTAGAGGTTTTTGAGTTTTACCACTGAAATCTAAAAGAATGAGTGGATATTAAGGTGCGCACTGGAGTATGGGCTGATCTATACTTGGGCCGTAAATCAACAAAACATGAAGAATAAAAATATGAGTGAATTTAACAGTGTATTAAAAAATGGGCCCATGAGGAATTTAGTAATTGCCGGAATAGTGGTAGTTATTCTATTCATCTTGAAGCCTTGGGTGCAGATCGGGGCAGGTGAGAGAGGCATAGTTTTGAATTTTGGAGCTGTTCAGGACAAGGTTTTGAGTGAAGGAATTCACTTTAAAATCCCGATAGTTCAGACCGTTGAGGTTATGGATGTGAAAATCCAAAAGGCTACAACAGATGCAGCTTCTTCCTCTTCAGATCTTCAGGATGTAGATATGTCGGTAGCTCTAAACTATCATGTAATCCCTGAGGAGGCGAATTTGGTTTATCAGACGATAGGAGTTCAATTTAAAGACAGAATTATTGATCCGGCCATTCAGGAAGTGATGAAAGCGGTTTCTGCACGGTACACTGCTGAGGAATTAATAACTAAGAGACCAGCCGTTAGCTCAGAAATGAAAGATGCTTTGACTACCCGATTGTTGGAATCTAAAATAGCCGTAGATGCGTTTTCCATCATTAATTTCAGCTTTTCCCAGACCTTTACGGATGCGATTGAGGCAAAGCAAACAGCAGAGCAGAATGCACTTAAAGCTAAGCGTGATCTGGATAGGATTAAGGTAGAAGCGGAACAAACTATCGCGGCGGCAACTGCAGAAGCCGAAGCTTTAAGATTACAGAAAATGAATATTTCCCCGGATCTAATTGAGCTGAGAAAAATTGAGGCCAATCTGAAAGCCATTGAGAAATGGAATGGAATTTTGCCTGAGGTTACTGGTGCTGGTGCAATACCGTTTATTGGAGTGGGAGAGGCGGCAAAGAGGAATTAGTCTAACGACTGGAAGTCTGAGGACAGAAGTTTTCCTAAGCAACCTACCTAGATTTAAAGTTTTCAAGGCTACCGTATGCTTTCTTTCGGTAGCCTTTTTCTTTTGGATTTGAGTGATTTTTTGATAAAAAGCTTACTTACTTCGGCTTTATTTAAATAGAATAATAATGGCTCCCAAAGCAGTCAAAACCAAGATCATTTTTCTGAAAAATGCTTCATTGATCATTTTCACTAGTTTAATTCCCAGTACAAATCCAAGAATAATCCCAGGAACTAATTTCAAATCGAGAAGGAGGGTTTCCTCTGAAATAGTGTTCCAAATGAAAAAATGAAAAGGTAACTTGAATACATTGATAATGAGAAAAAGCCACGCAGCAGTGCCAATAAAGTGGTTTTTTGGCAGACGCATCGCTAAAAAATAAATATTGGATATAGGACCAGCTAAGTTCCCAACCATGGTCGTAAAGCCTGCCAAAGTCCCAACTCCGCTAGCAAAAGCCCAGTGTGTTGGGATCTTTTGTACTTTTTTCTGATCCCACCAAACGATAATAGCCAAGACTAAGAAGATAATGATTGCCATTGCGATTTTAAAGGTTTGCTCAGGTAGATCCATACCGATCCAACTACCTAGAATAATCCCTAAAATCATCCATGGAAGAAATTTAGCCACGTATTTCCATTGAGTATGCCTGTTATAATAAATCACAGCAAATACATCAGCCACCACTAAAAGTGGTAAAACGATCCCAGTGGACTGCTTGGCTTCAAATGCTATTGCCATAAATGTCACATTGATAATTGCTATTCCTTTGATTCCGGCTTTGGACAATCCGATCACAAAAGCAGCTAAAAAACTAAGAATCCATGAAGTGGCACTGATCTCTGAGGCAATAGATAAAAACATGTGTTGGAATAAAAATGAAGAGCTAAACTATTTCTATTTCCCAAACATATAAAAAGAAGAACGAAGACTCGTGACCGAAGCGATATCAAGGCGAGGAAAGTCATCCTTATAAAATTTTACTAGAGATTCTTCAAGACCCTGAGATTCGCGTATATGAAGTTTATCTTGACATTATCCCGTTTAGTTAAAAATAGAATGATTAGCACTATGGGGTTTTCTTGACTGTGACAAATTATATTTGTTACATAATTTATATTATGTTAAATAGATATCGAGATATCCCCATTTTCTAATAAATCAGTATCTTAAAGCCATAGAATCAATCCTACTCTGATATCTCTACTTTATGATCAAACAGCTTCCCCGCTTGGGACTTTTTTTTGGGCCTGTAGCGTTTCTGCTAATTTATTTTTTTGTGAGTTCACCAGATTTAAACCCAGCAGCTCAAGCTATGTTAGGCTTGGCTGCATGGATGGCCGTCTGGTGGATCACTGAAGCGATACCTATCGCTGCAACAGCTTTTTTGCCGCTAATTTTTATGCCTATGCTTGGCATACTGCCAATCGCAGATGTCTCTGAAAATTACATGCACCCCACAGTACTTCTTTACATGGGAGGCTTTCTCCTGGCTACTGGGATTGAGAAATGGAGCCTTCACAGAAGGATTGCACTTAACATAATAAATCTAATTGGAACAGATCTGCGGAAGATCGTACTGGGTTTTATCTTAGCCACAGGAATTCTCTCGATGTGGATCTCAAATTCCGCCACTTCGCTAATGATGTTGCCGATTGGTTTGGCTGTGGTCAATCAGTTCAAAGATCAACTAGGCACTTCAAAACTAGCTATTTCTGAAAATCTCGGTAAAGCCATTATGCTCGGTATTGCATATAGCGCATCCATCGGTGGCGTAGCAACCTTGATCGGAACGCCGACGAATATCATTTTAGCCTCAGTAGTATCAGATTTATATGGCTACGAAATCGGCTTTAATGAATGGATGTTGTTTGGATTGCCTTTGTCTGCAGTGATGCTCTTCATTTGCTGGTATTACCTAGTCAATTTTTCCAATCCCCTACCCGCCCGCTTTAGTTTAAGTGATGGGAAAAGCATTATCAAAACACAGTTAACAACCTTAGGTAAAATAACTTATGAGGAGAAAATGGTAATGATTGTTTTTGGATTAGTTTGCTTTTCCTGGATTACCCGCTCATTCTTATTACAACAATTTTTGCCAGGATTGGACGACACCATTATAGTATTAGTTGGTGTTGTAGCCTTGTTTATTATCCCTTCTTCAACTAAAGGTGAACGGATTTTGGACTGGAAAACTGCTGAGCGAATTCCCTGGGGAGTTTTAATTCTTTTTGGAGGCGGTTTGGCTTTGGCAGCTGGATTCAAAGAAACTGGTCTTGCTGAGTGGATAGGAACGCGATTTACTTTGATCGAAGGTATTTCCTTCTTCCTGCTCCTGTTGATTATTATTGCATCTGTCAACTTCCTTACTGAAGTTACTTCCAATGTTGCGACAGCTTCTATGCTATTACCTATTTTGGCTTCGGTAGCTCTGAAACTTGATTTGCATCCTTTTGGATTGATGGTCGGAGCTACATTGGCTGCGAGTTGCGCCTTTATGCTTCCAGTGGCCACACCACCCAATGCGGTCGTATTCGGTTCGGGCTATCTGCAAATGAAAGATATGGTGAAGGCAGGCTTTTGGTTAAATGTGATTTCAATTATTCTGGTGACGTTGATGGTGTATTTTGTGCTGCCACGGATGTGGGGAATTGATTTGTTGAGTAATCCTTTTTGATTTTCAACTTACGTTTTGGGATTTATGGCGTTGTTGACTGTACACCGATCAGTTTGGACTTCAGCAGCTTGTGAGATAATGACTCTTCATTATTGCTACAAGCTCATGCTTCTCTTTCGCAATGACGAACATCCAAAATTAAAACTCCCATAATAGAAATTGAAAATTCCGTCCCTCGATTACTCCATTTCATCACATTCTTTTGCGGTCAAAACATGAGTCGCGTATTCTTGTCCTATCAATTAGGAAGGGAATTAATGAACACCAAGAAAGTCTTTTATTTACTGATTCTTTTAGCACTTATTTATAATATGATGCTGATGTTTGTGGGCTGCTCTGCTGACAGCGAGAATTCAGAAAAGGTCACCTTGGACATTAAAACAAATCTGATTGAACAAAAGTAGTTCAACTTATTTATTTACAATAGTTTATGAAATCAAAAAGATTAGTATTTAGAGATGTAGAATGGTGGATCATCACTCTCGTATTTTTGATTATCGTGCTCACAAACATCGTAATTGCGATGTCAGCCTATAGCTATCCTATGGAGAAATTCTTTGGGATAGTAGTACAGCCAATTGTGCTATACATAGGTTTTTATGTGATGCACTTGGTAATTATCCCCAAATACCTTAAGGATAAAAATGTACTGCAGCTCATTCTATTCAGCTTGCTTGCCGCTGTTGTTACAGGGGGATTAACAGGAGCTTGCGCTGGCGTCAATGACGTAGATCCAGAACGTTTTTTCCGTTTCTACTTTAGCACCATTTTACTCTATGCAGTCTATTTAGTCATTGCAAACTTGTTGAGGAAAATGTTTTTGCCGCCAATATTTAAGGACTATCAGCTTTATAACGGCATTCGTCTTTTTATGATTTTCTTGTTTGTAAGCATATTCTTATTTGTTTCACGCCTCTTTGTGAATGAAGTTATTTTGGTCATTCTTCTAATGGTAATTCCCTGCATTGCCTTCTTTGTATTTTACAATTACTTTTTGCTGTACAGAAACAAGCTCAAAGGAAATATCAAAGCTTATCGATGGTTCCTCTGGGGATTGATGACTATACTATTTCTTGTTTTCGTCATTATCTCAGCTGAAAACAATGTTCCTGAAATCATGCTGCTTGGCCTTGGGATGATCGCCTTATTGATTTTTGTCATTTTCCCAATTTCGAATATCGTCTTTGGAAAGTATAAAGATTACATTGGAAAAATAGATACCCTCTCCGTACAGGTAAATCAAAGCTCTGCCAACCTTAGTTTCCTTCGCTCTCAGATCAATCCCCACTTTCTTTTTAATGCCCTAAACACCCTTTATGGGGCTGCTTTGATGGAGAATGCTGAGAAAACCTCAGATGGAATTCAAAAACTTGGAGATATGATGCGCTTTATGCTTCATGAGAATCAGATGGACAAAATTCCTTTGACCAGAGAGATTGATTACTTGAGAAATTACCTTGACCTGCAGATGCTGCGATTCAAAAATGAGGAAAACCTAGAGGTGGAAATCAAATTGTCTGATGATATCTGTGAGGGAAGCATCTCACCTATGTTATTGATTCCTTATGTAGAAAATGCCTTCAAACACGGGATCAGCACAAAAAGTAAATCCTGGATTAAAATCAACCTAAGATGCCTTCAAGGCTCAGTTCATCTGGACGTGGTAAATAGCATTCATGCCAAAAAACAAACTGAAGATCCACGGGATGAGTCTGGAATTGGCTTGGAAAATGTCAAGAGCAGATTAGCACATTTCTACCCTCTAAAACATAACTTGACCATCGTGGCAAATGACATAGAGCATTTTGTCCACCTTTCTGTCCAGCTATGAGAACCTATTATATAAAACCTTAAATAATGATTAAAGCAATCGCTATTGACGATGAAAATATGGCTTTGGAGGTAATAAAAGCACATGCTTCCAAAGTTCCTTTTTTAGAACTGAAAGCCACATTTACAGATGCTGTCCAAGGGTTGGAATACCTCAAAAGCAATCCGGTAGAACTCGTCTTTCTTGACATCAATATGCCGGATATCTCTGGAGTGGAATTAGCGACTTTGCTGCCAAAGGAAACTCAAGTAATCTTCACTACTGCCTATTCTGATTATGCCGTTCAGGGATTTGAACTTGATGCGATTGATTATTTATTGAAACCCTTCAATCTGGGACGCTTTCTGAAAGCTTGCCAAAAAGCCCAGGAATGGCTGCAGCTACAGCCAGCAACGCTTCAGCAATATATATACATCAAAACCTCAGAGGGTCAAGTTAAGGTGAAATACAAAGATCTCTTCTGCTGCGAAGCAACAGGGAATTATGTGACGTTTCACCTACGAAATGGCAACCTGATGAGTAGAATTACTTTGGCAGAAATAGAGAAAGAGCTTCCCTCCTCTTTTATCCGAACGCACCGCTCCTACATTGTGAATTCGGAATTGGTGGATAAAGCCGAACGACATCAGTTGGTTTTAGAAGGACATTCTTTCCCTATCAGCATGTCCTTTATGGATGAGGTGATGCGCCAGTTCGAAAATGAATGAGTTAGGGGTAGAACTCAATGAGCATCTACTCTACGGTATTTTAATTATTAAATGCCTCTCTAATGTCCTTTTTGTAAGCTAAAGGTGTTTTGCCGATTCGATCTTTGAACTGCTTATTGAAATTGGAGAGTGTAGGAAATCCACTTTCAAAACAAACCTGACTAATATTCAAATCTTCATCCTGTAATAATTTGCGAGCATTACTGATTCGCACATCACCTAGAAAATCCGAGAATGATTTGTTCACTCTTGTCTTAAAGTATCTGCTAAAAGCACTTTCGGACATGTTGGCTAGGGAAGCTACCTCTTGAAGCGTGATTTTCTGGTTGAAGTTCTTTAGCACATATTCCAAAATTTCGGAGATTTTATCCTTTTCATGCGCAGTGTAATTGCTCTTATAATCCATTTGGGTGATAGGCTCCAATTCGGATGAATGAGCCAACACGTTTAAGATTTCCAGAAGACCTATAATGCTTGTTACTCCAGTTTGGTTTACCAGGTCTTTCATCATTTTGATTACGACCTTATTAGTCTGACCGGTAATCTCCAACCCTCTACCGGCCATATGGAGTAATTTCCCTATTTCTGCAAACTCTTCCTTTTGAAGAGCATCCTTGCCAAGGAAACTCTCCGGGAAATATATTACGATATCGTGTGTTTCCATCGTACTCTCGGCATCGAAATATGCATTGTCACACCTCCATACATGAGGGAGATTTGGACCAGTCAAAACTAGATCGCCCTCCTTAAAAGGCTTCATGTGATCACCTATATAGCGCGTTCCCCTACCCTTTAAGATCACGTTCAATTGGTATTCTTCATGCGAATGCCAGTATTTATCAAGATATGCCTCACGTAGTTCTCTGATTACAAAGACTTTATTATCTGGGATTTTCGATTTTTGAAGAGGCTTCTTCATTATTTATAGCTGGTTTAATTTATTCAATCACAAGTAATAGGCTTTAATTAAGCATAATTCAGTCATTTTTCAAGTCTAAAATAAGAATTTCACCTTATTTATTTCAGGTAAATAGCTTTGTATGGAAGGATCAACAATAAAAAAGACAGCAATGAGAATTGCTGTCTTTCATTTCAAAGCCTGTATAAGCTAGAAATTACTTTTTAGGCACTCTTGTACCTTCTGCATCAAACATCCCCATAAGGTCTCCTTTTGCATGGTCTGCGTCGACCTTCTTCAAGTATAGAGTCACATCATATCCACTGATATTAAAGGCTGTATTGATAGCGTCACCAGAAATGGTGGTACTGCTCATTTTTTTCTCTTCAGTAGCGCCTTCTTCAGTAAAATATCCTGTTGTCTTTCCATCCTTTGTTTCAAATCTAACCGGGATGGTAGCGTCCCCTTGAGGCGTACCTTTTACTAGTACATTCCATTTGCCTTCAAAATATTCTGGAGATGGATTGTAAGAGGTAAATGCAAAGCTTATTGTAGCCAAAAGGACAAGTGTGCAAACTAATGTAATTCTGTTTTTCATGATGATGTGGTTATTGTTTGGTAAGGACACAATAACTACAAAATACCTGAATTCTCAAATAGACAGTCGTCACTATTGGTGAAAATGTTAATCAAATGCCATTCAAAAGTACTTAATACTTAAAAAGAGTCACCGCCAAATGGAATTTAATGCTATAAGATAGTGAATGAGCACATGAGCTATAATATTCCAGATAGCGACATCTTTTACTTATATACAGCTCTTCCATTCAAAATTGCTTGATCGTAACTCTTACCCACTGATGAATAACAAGATAATATTCTAACAATGAGTTGGTTATCTAACTAAATAATAGTAAATTTTTTAAGTAAGATTTCTGTATAAGTAATAGTTCTCGTTAACTACTCAGTTCCTTAATTAACATTAGACCCAAAGTGATTATGAAAAGCCCAAAAAAGCACCTTGCACCAAAACTGCGTATCAATTCCAAGTATCACCCTGCAATAGCTGTCGGAGCCAAAGCAGTCAAAGCATTGGCTTTGGTAATCTTCTTAACTCCCTTTTTCATGAGGATTTATCAAGATACGAGTATAAACTCCTTCTTTATCACATTTTTTAGCTGCTTAGGAATATCCATCTTCCTGATGATTGCAGCAGAAATCTCAGAAGCTGCAATCGACCAAGAGATACAGGTGTAGCCTTCTGAGTATATAAGATTAGGAGATTTCCATATTCATACAATTCCACCATGACCAAAAATTTTGCTCTACTCCTATTGTTATTCCTAGCTATTGGCTGTACAGAAACAGAAAATCCGAAACAGGATTTGATTCCAAGTGATGCTGTGGAAATAGGAGATCAGGTATGGATGAAAAAAACCTGGATGTCAAGATATTCAAAAATGGATTGTGTCAATTCCCCCAACTTTTAGGACTGATCCAAAACAAGATCAATACGAAGAACATTAAAGTGGCACTAAATCCACTTAAATACAAAAAGGGAAACATTTCTGTTTCCCTTTTTGAGCCTCCTATCGGGATCGAACCAATGACCTACTGATTACAAGTCAGTTGCTCTACCAGCTGAGCTAAGGAGGCTTATTCCGTTATTGTGATGCAAATATAGACGTTCACTTTATTCGCTCCAAACCCTCAGAAAAGAAAAATCCTATCTTCCTTATTCTGAGTGAGAAAAATTTAAAACTCCCTTAATATTGAAAGCTTACTTTTCAGTTTTTCTATTTCTTCCTCTGCTTTTTGGATCTTCACATCAAATTGATCTTTCAACTTATCTGCAGTTTTTGATGCTGCAAAGAACTCCAAATTGTTTTTCCACAAAGTAATGTTGTTCTCCAATTCAGATATCTGCTTACGAATGCCGTGCTCCTTCTTATTAAGGGTTTTCACTGCATTAGGATCGGACTGAATTCTGGTTAGATTTAATCTGAAAAGGAAATCTTCTCTTCCTTCTCCTTCTGGACTCAACTTCTCCATATAAGCATCCACAGCAGTTTTAAATTGAGCCTGTATCTCTTTCATGGCCTTTCTAGGTACAAATCCAAGATCGTTGAATTCACCTACCAATTTGGTCAACTCTTCTTCTGAAACTTCATTCCCAGCAGCTGCATCGGTTAGTTGCTTACAAATTGCTTGTTTCTTTACAAGATTCTCCTCAAACTCAGCATTTGATTGCTTATTGGAATCTCTTCTATTGTCAAAGAAGGTATCACAGGCGAGTTTAAAACGCTTGTAAAGACTATCTCTGTTTTTCTCAGGAGTTGGACCTAGCTTCTTCCAATCCTGTTGCAACTTAACCAGTGCATTGGAAGTATTTTGCCAATCCGTATTATCCTTAAGCTCTTCTGCTTTCACGATCAACTCCTCTGCTTTTGCTAGGTTAGCTGCTCTTATTTCATCAAGCTCTTTGAAAAACAAATTTTTATTGTGGAAGAATTGCTTGAAAGAAGCCCAGAAAGATTTATTGATATCTTTTCCGGATTCTCTAGGAACAGGTCCTATTTTCTCCCACTTCTTCTGGATTTCTAGGATTTCTTTGGTCTTAAGATTCCATTCACGGATTCTGTCTGCTTTGAATTCAGCAAATGGCTTAAGCGTCTCAATTAATGCTTCTTTTTGATCTTGATTTACTTTGAAAACCTCCTTTTGACCTTCGTAGAAATCCTTTCTTCTGTCGTAAACTGCATCAGATGCACCTTTGAATTTCTGCCACAATGCTTCCTGCTCATCTCTAGGAACCGGACCAATGTGTTTAAATTCTTCATGAAGATCATTCAGCGACTTGATAGCGTCCTTCAGATCTTTTACATCCTTTAGTGCTATTGCTTTTTCTACGAGCTCTAGTTTGCTTTCAAGGTTTTTCTTACGATCTAGCTCTTTTAATTCAAAGTAAATACTTCTATTGTCATAGAAACGATCCATGAGCGCATTGTAGCTAGCCCACAGACTTCTGTTTTGTGAAGCATGTACTTGACCTATGCTTTTCCACTCTTCCTGCAAGGCTTTAATTGTAGCCATACTCAAAGTAGTTTCTTCACCGTCTACTAAGTCTCGTAATTTATTTAACAACTCGGTCTTTGCAGCCAGGTTATTCTCTTTCTGCTTCTCAGCTTCTTTGCGAAGCGCTCCAAGTTGATGACGGTATTCGTAATAATAGGTATTGAATTCTTTTTCTTCATCACTAGGACGGAAGTCAAAATCATCTTCTACTCCTCCTTCAGCCTTGAAATTTTCAAGTGCATCTTCCTTCTCCTTATGTGTGAATTCATCGAAAGCAGCCTTAATTTCGTGAACAAGCTTATCGATTCTATAAATATTGTCCTGCTTAACTTTACTTTTCAGCAGCGCAACTAATTCTATTTTGGACATAGAGGAAATATCAATCTCCTCCTCATGATGCTCCTCTTCTTCTGTTTCTTCCTCATCCTCAGAAGTAGCTTCGGTTGAATCGTCAGCTACAGCCTTTTTCACAGATGATTTCTCCGCAGTTTCAAGCGGGGTTTCTTCGATTTCAGGAGATGGGGCGGTTTCTTCAACTGTGGATTCAGAATCAGATGTTGATTCTGTCTCCGTTTTTTCTTCGGCCTTAGCGATTTTTTCTTCAGTAGTCTTTTGGACAGCTTCTTCAGTTTCCACAATCTCTTCAGCTTGTTCAGGTACCACTTCAGGCGAGTCTTCTATAGCTTGTTCAGCTTCAACTTCAGGCCCACTAGTCTGATCCGCTTCAATTTCTTCTTTAGCTTCAGAATTAGTTTCCTTTTCGATACCCTTTACCTCTTCCGATTTGGAGGTTTGGGTCACCTTGTCCTTGTCGGACAAATCATTACTTTTATCAGTCATAAAAACAGTACTATTAGGCGGCAATATGGGCAAAAGTAGGGATTTTGCCTAATTTAATCTTGGATCAAGAGGATAATTTGCTATTACCTTAAACTCCCCTCCCATATTTTTAAGCAGGTTTTTCCAGAGTTCTTCGGGAGTAAATTTGAAGGTTTGCTCATCGAGATTTTCTCTGCAAATAATCCAAGTCTCATCGGAAAGCTCCTCATCCAATTGATCAGAACCCCATCCACTGTATCCTATGTAGAACCTTACTGAATCATGGTCAAGTAGACCTAGCTTTAATTTTTCTACCAAAGAATCGTAATCTCCTCCCCACCATATATTCTCACCCAGCGAAATACTGCCTTCCAAAGCTTTTTCCCCTACGTATATAAAGTGTAAGGTATTTTGTTCCACTGGTCCTCCTACAAATACATCTTTGTCCAAAAAGTCTAATGCTTCAACAAGCTCTCCTAGTTTAAGAATAGAAGGTTTATTGATTATGAGGCCAAAGCTTCCCTCTTCTGAATGCTCACATAGTAAAACCACAGAACGAACGAAGTTCTCGTCCTGCAAAAATGGCTCGGAAATTAGAAGATCGCCAGCTTTAGGATTATCTAGTTGTTCTTTACTCATTCTGCTTTTAAATCTAAATTCTTGAAAAATATAAATCATAATTTTTTAAATGCAATGCCTATGGTAATTTTATCTCAAAGATTTTATTGAATAACAACCTACTATGAATATCTCAGCAATACGTAAAGACTACTCCATTAAATCACTGGATATCAAGGATGTAAATACGAATCCAATACGCCAATTTGAGGCTTGGTTTGAAGAGGCAGTAACTGCTGAAGTTCTAGAGGTCAATGCAATGACCGTTTCTACCTTAGGCTTAGATGGTTGTCCGAATGCGAGAATCCTACTTCTGAAAGGTGTGGATATAGGCTTTGTGTTTTTCACAAACTACAAAAGTGAAAAAGGAAGGGAATTAGAAAAGCATAACGCCGCTTCGTTAACATTCTTTTGGCCGGAATTAGAGCGACAGGTGCGGATACGGGGAAAAGTGGAAAAAGTAACTGAAGAAGAATCGGACTCTTATTTTTTCTCAAGGCCAATAGGCTCTCAGATCGGAGCTTGGGTGTCACCCCAAAGTCAACAGATTAGTTCTAGAGAAGCTATCAACGTACGCCAATTAGAAATTGAAAAGAAATTTGAGGGAAAGGCTATGATTCGCCCGCCTCACTGGGGAGGCTATAGATTAATGCCAAACACAATGGAATTCTGGCAAGGAAGACCTAGTCGATTACATGATAGAATTAAATACGAACTAGTGGATGAGAAATGGTCTATAAACAGACTTGCTCCTTGATTATTTCAGATCGTAAAGATTATCTGAACCTATCATCCTTTCCACGGTGAATCCTTCTCCGTATTTCACTAGGATTTTGTGACCAAATTCTCTTGCTCTTGCTTCTATGAATGGCAGAAAATCTGGGTCTGAAATAAAACTAACTGGTTCTTCACTTGTCGGGTCGTAGAACTGTGATTGAAAAGCAAGGATGCTATCTATTTTAGTTTGCCAAAATGGCGTAATATCCATTACAAAATCTGGCTCGATGTAGTTGTTCTGAATGTAGTGATAAACAAATTTTGGCCTCCAAGCTTCCTGAGCAACTCCATCCAGTTTTGTTTCGATCTTTCTGAGCCCACTCATGAAACAAGCTGTGGACGCCAAACTTGAACCTTTTCCATGATCCGGATGTCTATCCGAAACCGCATTAGCCAAAACAATTTCAGGCCTATATTTCCTGATCATTTCTATCAATTTTAACTGATGAAACTCATCATTTTGAAAATAAACGTCTTTAAAGCCTAAGTTCTCTCTTGCAGATAATTGAAGAATTTTGCTGGATGCTTCAGCCTCCTGAAGTCTAAGTTCTGGAGTTCCACGTGTCCCCATTTCTCCCTGTGTAAAGTCAACTACCCCTACTTTATGGCCACGAGCCACATGGGAAGCGATAGTTCCAGAGCAACCAAGTTCTGCATCATCAGGATGTGCAGCAAAAACTAATATATCTAGGTTTGTCATTTAATTCGTTGGCTAGCGAACACGAAGGTTCTGTCCTATTTTTAAAATTGTACGCGTAGAGATGCCATTGAGCCTAGTCAAGGCACTCACTGAAACACCGTATTTACGAGCAATTGAACCGAGGTTTTCACCCTTTTTTACTTTGTGATAAGCATTGGTTCTGGCTTGAACAATATTTCCGAAAAGCGCAGGAGTTATTTGATAATTTTGACTCAGAATTTTATAATCCGGAAAATCATAGACTTTTTCTGCATCAAAAGCTAAGCCCCTATACCGTAATTCATAATGTAAATGAGAGCCTGTACTTCTTCCGGAATTTCCACCTTTGGCAATTAGATCTCCAGCTTTCACCTCTTGGCCTACATCCACAAGTTGCTTAGACAAGTGCCCATAGAGAGTTTCGAGGCCATTTTTGTGACGTATGACTATGTAATATCCATATCCATACCTGTCATAAGATTTGACTCGAACGATACCATCAAAACCGCTGAAGACAGGATCACCTGTATTCAAATCTAGGTCGGTTCCATAGTGCCATCTTCTCCACCTGTAACCATATGGGGAAGTCACCGGAGTTGTCTCTAATGGCATTTTCCAATCGTAACCAAAAAACTCATCGTAAAGACGAATGTTAACAGTGTCTTTGAAGGTTTTTGGATCGAAATTGTAGATATCAATTTTGTTGGAATCCCAAGAAGAATAGTATTCAAAGGCAGTGACCCAAATACTATCGATTTGAATTTGCTCCGAAACTTTAATGAGCTGATTTGTGGGTGCCCAGATCATGATATTCTGATCCTCGCTAATAATGGATCTAACCCGGCCAAGGTTCACATTATTTTCGAAAATAATAGAATCTGTCACAGAGGATAAAGTCCTCAGATAGGATTCCTGGTCAAAAGCCCTCAACTCAATATTTTTCCTTTCCTGGTTGGCTCCAGAGGATTGAGTTGTACTATTTTTCTTAATAATCTTAGGAAAAATTTGAGCATTGGCGTTTAAAGCGCCAATGCTCAGATTTAAACAAAAGACTACAAATAGGATCGAATACCTCATTTATTGGGTTTAATCATTCTCGAACTCAGCTAAATAACGCTCAGCATCCAATGCTGCCATACAGCCTGTTCCTGCTGCAGTGACTGCTTGTCTGTAAATGTTATCCTGCGCATCACCACATGCAAAAACGCCCTCAACATTTGTTTTTGTACTTCCTGGGATAGTTTTAATATAGCCGGCATCATCCATATGAATATAATCTTTGAATATGCCGGTGTTTGGTTGATGACCAATAGCAACAAAGAAGCCAGAAATAGCGATTTCTGATTTTTCTCCAGTTTTATTATTGAAGATTCTTACTCCATTTACTTCATCCTCACCAAGGATTTCTTCTGTCTCAGTATTCCACAGAATTTCGATCTTAGGATTATTCATCACACGCTTTTGCATGATTTGAGAAGCTCGCATTTCGTCCTTACGAATCAACATGTAAACCTTACTGCAAATATTTGATAAGTAAGACGCTTCTTCACAGGCAGTGTCACCTGCTCCAACTATCGCTACTTCCTGTCCTCTGAAAAAGAACCCATCGCATACTGCGCATGCTGACACACCTTTTCCATTAAGTCTGGTTTCGCTTTCAATTCCTAACCATTTGGCTGATGCACCTGTGGAAATTAATACAGTATCCGCATGGATAGTTACTTGTTCATCTATAATGACCGTATGAGGTTTGGTAGTGAAATCTACACTCGTTGCCAAGCCATATCTCACCTGAGTACCAAATCGTTCTGCTTGTTTTCTAAAGTCTTCCATCATCTCAGGACCTGCTACTCCATTCGGATATCCTGGATAATTTTCTACATCATTTGTTATGGTCAATTGACCACCTGGTTGTCCGCCAGTATATAATACAGGAGATAATCCTGCTCTTGAAGCATATACAGCTGCAGTGTAACCTGCCGGTCCTGATCCAATGATCAAAACCTTAACTTTTTCAATTTCTGGTTTCATTAATAAGAAAGTATTAAATCGGGCAAATTTTATGATTTCTGCTCTAGTAACAAAGTTGCATATTGTTAAAATTCCCTAAGCATTGACAAAAGAGAATCGCTTTACTTCAAAAAACTAAAGCAAAATGGTATGAAATAAAAAAGGGGGCTAAACCCCCTTTTTATAATGTGCTTGCTTATCCGAGGTAAGGTTTCAGCGTCTTACTACGGGAAGTATGTCTAAGTCGGCGGATTGCCTTCTCTTTGATTTGTCTTACTCGCTCTCTGGTCAGGTTGAATTTCTCTCCGATTTCTTCAAGCGTCATCGCATGCTCTCCATTTAGGCCAAAGTAAAGCGTGATTACATCAGCTTCTCTCTGTGTCAACGTGGAAAGTGCGCGTTGAACTTCTTTACGAAGAGAATCATTCATCAAGCCATCATCTGGCTTTTCATCTCCATCATTTTCTAAAACGTCCAAAAGGCTGTTTTCTTCACCTTGTACGAACGGCGCATCCATAGATACGTGACGACCAGAAATCTTCATCGTATCAACGACCTCATTGGCAGTCACTTCTAGAACCTCAGCCAATTCCTCTGGAGATGGCTCACGCTCAAATTTCTGCTCAAGCTCGCTGAAAGTTTTGCTTATCTTATTCAAAGAACCTACTCTGTTCAAAGGAAGACGAACAATTCTAGACTGCTCTGCAAGTGCCTGAAGGATAGATTGTCTAATCCACCAAACGGCATAGGAAATGAATTTAAATCCACGAGTTTCATCAAATCGCTGTGCAGCTTTGATCAAACCAAGGTTACCCTCATTGATCAAATCTCCCAAAGAAAGTCCTTGGTTTTGGTACTGCTTGGCAACTGATACTACAAATCGAAGGTTGGCTTTGGTCAATTTTTCAAGTGCCAATTGGTCACCTTCTCTAATTCTCTTGGCCAGAACTACTTCTTCATCTGCTGTCAACAGGTCAACTTTTCCAATCTCTTGAAGATATTTATCCAGGGATTGACTTTCTCTGTTGGTAATCTGTTTGCTAATCTTTAGCTGCCTCATTCAGGAATATGATTTGTGAAATTTAATAGTTTATGAAAATCAAATTAATCAATTGTTTCGATTAACCTTAAGAATTTGATGCTGGTTTTTCTGGTTTTGGCAATAAAGCTTTTCTTGAAAGCTTGAATTTGCCAGTTTTCTTATCGACATCGATCAATTTAACCTGTATTTCTTCTCCTGGCTCAAGTACACCGTCCATAGTTTCTACACGCTCATGCTTGATCTCGGAGATATGAAGTAAACCATCCTTACCCGGCATAAATTCCACAAATGCTCCAAAAGGTTGAATGTTTTTCACTTTTCCAGTGTAAACCTCTCCTATCTCCGGCTGAGCCACGATCGCTTTGATACGTGAAAGAGCTGCATTTAGTTTATCCTGATTAGCAGAGAAAATATTGATTTTACCCTGATTATCTACTTCTTCGATAACAATAGTTGCTCCAGTATCTTTCTGGATTTCCTGAATTACTTTACCACCTGGTCCAATCACCGCACCGATCAATTCCTTAGGAATCATCATGATGAATGATCTTGGAGTATGAGGCTTCAATTCAGCCTTAGGAGCTGCAAGAGTTTTAGTGATTTCATCCAAAATATGAAGTCTACCGTCTTTTGCCTGAAGCAACGCTTCTTTCAAAACAGAATAGTCAAGTCCTTCTACTTTCAAATCCATTTGACATGCAGTAATTCCTTTAGAAGTTCCTGTTACTTTGAAATCCATATCACCTAGGTGATCTTCGTCTCCCAAAATATCTGAAAGGATAGAATATTTACCTGTTTTCGCATCAGAGATCATACCCATTGCGATTCCAGTCACTGCAGATTTGATAGGAATACCTGCATCCATCAATGCTAGTGAACCCGCACAAACGGTAGCCATAGAAGAAGAACCGTTAGATTCCAAAATATCGGAAACGATACGGATGGTATAAGGATTCTCCTCAACCGGAGGAAGTACTTTTTTCAAAGCTCGCATGGCAAGGTTACCATGACCTACTTCTCTTCTTCCTGGACCTCTGTTAGGCTTTACTTCACCTGTAGAGAAACCAGGGAAATTATAGTGAAGGTAGAATTTGTTGTATCCTGATATAGTCGCACCATCTACCATCATCTCGTCCATTTTAGTACCCAATGTACAAGTGGTCAATGATTGAGTTTCGCCTCTGGTAAACACTGCAGAGCCGTGAGCAGAAGGTAAATAATCTACGACAGACCAGATTGGTCTTACTTCGTCCAATTTTCTACCATCTAATCTCTTCTTCTCATTCAACGTCAAGTTTCTAGCAGCTTCCTTGTGGATTTTACTGAAATATGGACCGATAAGGCTTGCTTCGTATCCGTGATCTTCACCTAAGCTAGCAATGAACTCTTCCTTAATTTCTTTAATTAAAGCAGATCGCTCTGATTTGTTTGCGATAAGTTTACCTACAGAAGCATATAGCTTGTCGTAAACATCTGCACGCATTTTATCGAAAAGAGCTGGATCAGACTTCTCGTGATTGTATTCTCTTTTTACTTCTTTACCTACAAGCTTTGTCAACTCGATTTGAGCCTGGCAATGTCTCTTGATTTCCTCATGAGCATATTGCATCGCTTCAAGCATTTCTTCTTCCTGAATCTCGTTAGCTTCACCTTCTACCATTAAAATGAAGTCAAGCGAACCTGCAACGATAAATTCCAAAGAAGCCTTTTCCAACTCCAAAGGAGATGGATTGATTTTCAATTTGCCATCAATCTTCGCTACGCGAACTTCAGAAATAGGCCCATTGAAAGGGATATCAGATACAGCTAGCGCCGCGGAAGCAGCAAGACCAGCCAATGCATCTGGAAGCACATCCTCGTCACCACTGATTAAAGTAATGGCGATCTGAGTATCTGCATGGTAATCGTCAGGAAAAATTGGGCGAATAGCTCTATCAACGATACGGCTAATCAAAATCTCGTAATCGGAAAGTCTTCCTTCTCTTTTCAAAAATCCTCCTGGAATTTTTCCTGAGGAAGCAAATTTCTCCTGGTAGTCAACAGACATAGGTAAAAAGTCCACTCCTTCTCCAGCTTCCTTCTTGGATACTACTGTAGCCAAAAGCATAGCTGTTCCCATCTTCACTACTACTGACCCATCAGCTTGCTTCGCCAATGCTCCAGTTTCTATTATAATTTCTCTGCCATCTTCTAGGGTGATGGTCTTGGTGATTAAGTTCGGTAACATAAATGATTGTTAGTTTGCGTCGTTAGTGATAAAAGTCCTCGTATAACCGTAAAAATAAAAAAGTAAGGTTCTCACTCAAGAGAACCTTACTAGTTTGGTTATTTTCTGATTCCTAGCTCTGCGATAATAGATCTGTATCGCTCGATTTCTTTCTTATGAAGATAATCTAGTAGGCTTCTTCTTTTACCTACAAGCTTCAACAAACCAAGTCTTGAGGAGTGATCCTTCTTATTTGACTTCAAATGCTCAGTCAAATGCTTGATTCTGTGTGTAAAGAGGGCAATCTGAGACTCAGGAGATCCTGTGTCAGTAGCAGATTTTAACCGTCCATGATTCTTAAATAACTCTTCTTTAATCTCTGAGGATAAATACATGTTTAGCTAAATTTTGTAAAACAACCACAAAGGTAAGGTTTATTTCCAGAAAAAGAAAGTCTAATTCGCTTTTGAGCGAAGAACTTTGAAACTGTTTTGAACCCCTTTCCAGGCACTCAAATAAAAATCTGGTTCAAACAATCTCGCGTCCTTTCTGGCCTGCTTCACAAAAAACAATCCAAAAGGAACCAAACAAAGATTTGAAAACCAAGTACCAAATAGAGGGTCTACCACTCCTTCTTTAGCCCATTTCTCCCCTGTCATTGTAAGCATATAAAATACGATGAAGAATATGATAGAAATCAATACCGGCATTCCCAATCCTCCCTTTTTGATGATTGCACCAAGCGGAGCACCTATTAAAAACATAGCAAAGCAGGCAAATGCCTGAGTGTATTTCTGATACCAAGCTATCTCAAACCTTCTATAGTCTCTCTCATAATTATCGATTTCTGTATTTCTGATAGAGAAGTTATTCTTCAAACTCCGAGAATTGCTCAGCGCCATCATCACCGCATTTTTAGTAAAGCCTTGTTTTTCAGCCAATGAATCTATTTTTTGATGCTCTTCATCGGTTAGCAAAGCAGTACGAACAACTTTGACAGCAGGCTTTGGTGTCACTTTTGGCGGAGTAGGCTTGTTCGATTGGCTATTACTGTCAGCTTTGGATTTACTTTGGAGAAAAATAGAATCTGTCTTTGAAGGTTTAGCAGATGCGATTACGTTCCTTGAATTTGATTTAACTGAATCCTGGGAAGTAGTAAGGGTACGTACCTCTGGATTTTCTATCAAAAGCATGGAAGTGTCCTTCACAGGATTGTTGGCAACTCGCTCCAAGGAATCTGAAATTTTCCTATCTCTAGTCATTTTTTCATTTCGGATGGAATCATCCAAAGCTTTTCTCTCAAGAATCTCGTCAGTAGGTGTGAATTTTCTATCTCGGGTGAAAAAAGGATAAATACTCTCGGAACTCTGATAATTTTGATAGCGCTTATCATTCACCAAAGTCGCAATGGAATCTAGACCTAGTTTGATTTCACTAATGTTCTTGATGGATCGATTTGTGGACCAGGCATCTTCTGCGGTTCGGTTGAGTTTGAAGGTATTATTCAAATCAAAAACTATTTCATTTGCATCAAATGAGGTACGATCAAATTCTACAGGCTTATCAATTATTCCTCGGGACAACTTAGCTTCTCTATAGTTTATCCCATTGTAGAGAGAAAGCTTCATGTAATTATCGCTAAAAAACGGCTCCATTCTTCCTGAATCTGCGAGCGTTAAATCAAGATTTCCGGATGCACCTGAAGAATGGTTGTATATCAAAATTCCCTTCAGCCCGAACTCCCCTACTTTTTCATTTACCTTGATGCTATATCCAGGAATCCCGTCATAGAATACACCCGCTTTGATGTCTAGGGAAGGAGATTTCATACGAATATCGTAAAGCAAGCTAAAAGTCTTAAGGTTTACTTTCGGTACTAAATAGTTATTGGAAAGGTAAGCGGCGAATGATAGCACTATTACAAATACGCCGATGGGCCGTAATGCGCGGAGCAAAGATATGCCGCTACTTTTGATAGCAGTAAGCTCAAAATGCTCTCCGAGATTTCCAAAAGTCATCAGACTGGAGAGCAGCACAGCTAATGGCAATGCCATGGGCGAAATACTGATTACAAAGTAACCAATCAGCTCCATGTAGATCCAAAACCCCAGACCTTTCCCAAAAATTTCATCGAAATATTTCAGCATGTTGACAGTCAACAGGATGAAATCCACGACAATAAAAGTCAATAAAAATGGGCCTAAAAAAGACCCAAGTATAAGTTTATCTAGTTTCTTCATTATTCAAACTGCTCTAAGGCAAATACGAAGCCTCTGAGCTGAAGTTCAAATTTGGTAAAATCAATTGAGATTACCCACCAATAATATCTTTCAGTCTTCCGATTAGTCCTTCCCAGATAGCAACTAACTCATCATCTTCATAGCTATCAGAGTAATCGATCACTTTTAAAAAGAGTGTTTGGGTGAGTTCATTTTCTTCAAGTTTAAATTCAATGAAAGAATGATCTGACTCATCTGGGTTTTTAGGATCGTAAAATTCAAATTTTACATGAGAGTTACTACGTTGTGAAGCTAGTCGAGCATAATGATCTTCGCTATCGAAATTGAAAATGTAGGTCTTATCTTCGTTTATTTTCACTTCATCGGCAAACCACTCTTCTAAGCCACTGGCAGTACTCAAATAATTGAATACTATTTTTTTGGAGGCATTGATTTGATAATCAGCCACAAACTTGTTTTTAACCATGATAATCGTTTTTACACTATGTAAAAAATCACTTTTTTAAAGAACGTCAACTTGCATTTCACAATACAAGACCTCATATTTGCATTCCCATTCGAAAGGGAGGTTTTCGGAGTTGATAATAAACGGTTGTCAACTAATAATTTTGACAAATGAATGTGCTTTAATATAGGCATTAATTTCAAAAATCAATACCCAAAAAATGTTTCTCATTGATTAGAAACTATTTGAAGTATTAGAACCAACATAATAATATAAATGGCGAGGTATCCCGATAGCTATCGGGAGTAGGATTCATATCCGCCGCGGCGGACGGGAGTTCAAATCTCCTAATTGAAATATTGAATAGAAATTATAAAATGGCGAGGTAGCTCAGTTGGTTAGAGCGCAGGATTCATATCCGCCGCGGCGGACGGGAGTTCAAATCTCCTAATTGAAATATTGAATAGAAATTATAAAATGGCGAGGTAGCTCAGTTGGTTAGAGCGCAGGATTCATAACCCTGAGGTCGGGAGTTCAAATCTCCCTCTCGCTACATAGAGGCTTTCGAAAACGGAAGCCTTTTTTTATTTTTATTAATGGATGAATTTGTTGTGTACGTTCTCTATTCATTTTCATCAGGAAAAACTTATACAGGGATGACTTCAGACCTCATTACTAGATTCCACTTTCACAATTTCAAATCCACAAAAGGATACACATTAAAATACCGACCATGGACTGTGATTCATGTGGAGTTTTATAAAAGTAAAAAGGAGGCATTGATTCGTGAAAAAGAACTTAAATCAGGAAAAGGTAGAGATTGGTTAAGACTAAATATCCTACCAAATTATTCTTAAACGCAGAATTCATATCCGCTACGACATGGCGCACAGGCGCGGCGAACGGGAGCCAACCAATAGTTGGTAAATTCAAATCTCATCCCGAATGAATTCGGGACTACTTAAAGGCTTCCGGAAACGGAAGCCTTTTTTTGTTTGTATACTAGCTGCTCACTCTTACTTATTTACCAGCTAATAATTCATTATTTTTAGTAGATGACTTCGCCTGAAATAAAGAACCCTCCTGCTTCTTTTTTTGAAAAGCTTAAGTTTTTATGACCTGGATTTATCCTCTCAGCCTCAATTGTCGGATCCGGTGAATTAATCGCAACAACGGTTCTAGGTGCTGAAGGAGGATTTATCACCTTTTGGGTCATTCTAGTTAGCTGCCTGATAAAAGTCGCTATCCAATTGGAATTCGGTAAGAATGCCATCGTAACTGGTAAGCCTTTGATGACTTCATTCTCATCATTATCTGGACCAAAAAACTGGGCAGTTTGGAGCACCTTCTTATTGACTCTATTTAAAATAGTACAACTGGGCGGTATGATCGGAGGAGCAGCCATTGCCTTAAGCATGCTTTTACCAATGCTATCTCCTATCCTACTGGCCTTTATTTTGGGAGCTATTACAAGTCTTTTGATTTACAGAAATTACTACAGATTAGTGGAACGAACCTCTATGTTCATGGTTTTTGGCTTTACTGTTTTTACCCTAGCTTCTGTAATCGCAGTAAGTTATAGTCCTTATGCCTTTACGATTGATGATATCCTAAGCGGATTAACTTGTGAATTGCCCTCAGAATTGATTTTCGTAGCTATAGGTGCTTTTGGAATTACAGGAGTTGCCAGCGACGAGATAATCGCCTATACTTATTGGTGTCTTGAGAAGGGCTACGCCAAATATGTTGGGGAAAATGATGGCAGCGAACAATGGAAGACACGCGCAAATGGCTGGATAAAGGTCATGAATTTGGATGCCACTGTAGCAATGATTATTTATACCATTGTCACAGCAGCATTCTACCTATTAGGAGCATCTATCCTTTATGGAAATGAGTCTATCCCTTATGGAAATCAACTCATAGAAACATTAGCTAATATTTACACCCAAACGCTGGGAAAAAATGCACGCCTAGCCTACATCACAGGTGCCTTCTTTGTTCTTTTCTCAAGTGTGTTCGCGACGCTAGCGTATTGGACTAGGCTGTTTCCAGATATCTTCGGAGAACTGAAATGGATAAATTATGATGATTTAAAAACAAAGAAGCGCTGGGTTGCTCTATTAGCTTGGACTTTACCAATTGTTTGGGCACTCGCATTTGCTTTTGTGAAGCTCCCTGCCTTTATGGTTTTATCAGGAGGTGTAGTTGGTTCCGTACTTCTTATTCTAGTGGTTTTTGCCGCAGTTCAGTTTCGATTTAAAAACAGTGTTTTAAACTTGGACTCAGGATTTATATCAACCATTCTGTTCTGGCTAAGCGTACTTTCCATAGGATTGGTATCCATTTATGGAATTGTGAAGCTATTCTAATTGATTGCCAACTGAAAACCAATCAGTCCTTAAGAATAGAATTAAAATATAATTTGATCTCCTCAGTATCTGGCCTAGGAGCATTTGGATGAATTAATTTCCCCTCTGGATCAAAAATCAAATATCTCGGAATCAGTGCTACATCCAAAGCTTTCAGATATTCCGATTCCTCTTTTTTAATGGCTACAAATGATAGCTCTGGAATTGCAATATCATATTTGATAGCCACCTCTTCCCAAAACTTATAATTATCATCTACAGATAAAAAGATTACTTCAACTCCTTTGCTTTTATAGGCTTCATTTAAGGCCAAAGATGCCGGAAAAGCTTTGATACAAGGAATGCACCAAGCAGCCCAAAGATCAACATATAAGAACTTACCTTTCTTTTGATCTAGAAGCTCTTCAAAGTTGCTGTAGCTTTTTTGCAGTCCCATCAATTCTATATCGGACTCAATAGCTTGAAGAGCCTTATTAGATGAATTCAATTGAACCATCTGGGCGGGATTAGCTAATTTGGCCTCATATCGCTCAAGAACTTCATCAGCTTCTATAAATGATAGATTAGGGATTTCCTTTTGCAAATAGTGAAGGAGAAGAGATTTATCGTTGGAATTCAGTTCACCTCTAGCTATCAATGAATCTATTAAAGCTTCGGATTCCCCTTCAGTTTGATTGGTTATTATCAATTCAGAAAACTCATCCAAATACACGCTGTTGGCAAGCGGAGAATTATCTGTTTGTAAAATTGAATTAAGTGCCATTTGGGTATTGATATCTAAACTTTCAGGATCATAAGCTTCCAGTTTCTTTTGAGCCATTCTATTTTTAGAAGTGTAAAAGGCTTTGATTTCCTCGGAAAAAGAATTGGTATTTGCCAAAGAATCCAACCAGCATAGCTCTCTTTCAAATCCCTGAATGGCTTCATCTTTAATTTGCTTCAAGTCATCATTCATGCCTAATTCGAAGGGAAACGCCTTTGTCTCATTCCACAAAAAGTAGAAATCCTGGACTTTGGAATGAGGTTTCCCAAAGAGTTCAGTGTTTCTAAGAAGCTCTAGATTGTAAGGATATGAAGAGTTATCCTTATTAATAGAAGTAAGCCATGGCTTTTTGTCTTTCACTAGAATCAAGACAGAGTCACCTTTTTGTAAGAAATAAGTAAACTCTACCTGGCTATTGTCGCGATAAACTAAATCAAGAAATTCTCTCGTAGTTTTAAGTACAATTTCAGAACCAGCTTCCTTTGAATTGAATGCAATCTCAACTGGTAACTGATTATCATCCATGTATTTGAAGACTGATTTTCGCTGCTTAAAAAATCGACTTGCAACACTATCCTCGAAAACCAATACAATTTGACTTATAGCTTCATCTGCATTTTGGACTTCCGATTTTTCATCCGAACTGCAAGAGCAAAGAGCTATGAACCCCAAGAAAAAGCAAATTAAATAAACCTTTATTTCAATCTTTCGCATTGCGCTTAAATTGTTGTTCCAAACTTTTATTCTTTTCTAAGCTTCTTATAATAGCTGAATCCAGTGGATGCTTATTGATTAAATCATAGGCCTTCCAAAAACTTGAATCAAGTTCATAATCATTGGATTCAACCTCTTCATCTCGATCCAATGCATCTTTCGCCCGAATCTTTTTTATATCCTCAGTTTTGGGCAAATCAAACCAAAATGTACTAATATCCATTTGATGTGTACCCACATCACGATTTATCAATCTTAATTCCTTGTTACGAATCATTTCAGGGTAATAGACTCCATCTACTTCTCGAAACTTTGCAAAAGTTTGGTATTCACCTGATAGCCAACTTATTTGATATTCTACAACAGCATGGTTTCTACTGTTTATTTTCAGATAACTACTTCCATTTGGAGGATCTTTAGTGCTAAAAGCTATTTGATGGATAGTGTCCTTTCCTATGATCTCCTCTCCCATGAATTTATGGTAAGTAGGAAGCTCGGGAATACCCATAAATCTGTCCCCGTCTTTTCCAAACCAAGTTTTGGAATTATAAGCATCACCACGAAATCCATTATGTTGATAGGTTCCAATAATTTCGTTTGATGGTCCGAGAGCGCTTCCTGTTGATTTAATTTGCTCCCTAATTCTTTGCTTCAGAATTGTCATAGTAGAGTCAACCTCACCCAATTCATCACTTTGTCTTAAGGATTCCAATTTAACTCTAAGTGCAGATCCTTCTTTTAGATAGCTAATATCTTCTACAACCACAGCTGCCTCTACTAGCTTGGTGAATTCCTCATAGTTGGTAGAGACTTTTCTGTAAAATCCTCTCAGCTGGTGACGTTTGTCAGGATAGTTATTGGGGATATTATCAATCGCTTTCGAAATCATCTCTTCCATAGAATGATCCTCTGGCATTACTGTCACCTCATTCAGAGAAAGTAATTGCCTTTGGAGCTTGAGAGTATTTCCTGTTTTGGAAAGCGAAGAAATCGGGACCTCAAGCTTCTGAAATCCAATGGATGAAATTACTACGATTTCATCCCCAAACTGGGAAGGGAAAAAGAACTTAAACTCTCCTCGCTCATCTGCCAAAGCTGAAAAATCAGGGTAGTTCTTTAAGTATAGGTATGCAAACTGGACAGGAGAGGAATCCTCCTTATCTGTCACGAAACCGGAAATATTATTTGTTTGCTGATTTTGGGCTAACGCTACCTGAACACAGAGAAAAAAAATAGTGGTGCAAAAAAAATTCATCACCTAATAAAATAAAATTCATGGATTTTATCAATAAAAGAATAGCCCAAAACCAAAAAAGCCTCCCGAAAGGAAGGCTTTTAATAAAATAAGGCAGTGCGTCCTTATTTTACAGTTTCAACTACAGCTTTAAATGCTTCTGGGTGATTCATGGCTAGATCTGCCAAAACCTTACGGTTAAGTTCGATCTCACCTTTCTTCAATAATCCCATCAATTGAGAGTAGGATACGCCGTGCATTCTTGCACCTGCGTTGATACGCTGAATCCATAAAGCTCTGAATTCTCTTTTCTTCGCTTTACGATCTCTGTACGCATACTGAAGACCTTTCTCATACTTGTTTTTGGCTACTGTCCATACGTTGCTACCTCTTCCGAAGTAACCTCTTGTGGCTTTTAGCACTTTTTTTCTTCTTGCTCTTGACGCAACCGCGTTTACCGATCTAGGCATAGTGTTTTGTTTTTTGACGCATGGTGCTCATTTCTAAGACTTGTAAACCAATGTGTCTGGTGAATAAATAAACCTTAATTAATTAATTTTTAAGCTACTGCGGAGAATCAGATTCTCAACATGTCTCTTACTCTACCTTCGTCAGATTCGTGAACTAGACCAGTTTTGGTCAAGTTTCTCTTTCTTTTGGTAGCTTTCTTGGTTAGGATGTGGCTTTTGAAAGCGTGTTTCCTTTTGATTTTGCCGGTTCCCGTTAAAGCGAACCTCTTCTTTGCACTGGATTTGGTTTTTACCTTTGGCATTGCTGTGTATATTTAGTTGAAATTTATTTCTTTCCTGCCTTCGGAGCGATGAAGATGTTCATTCTTTTACCTTCCATTTTTGGAAGCTGCTCTACAGCTCCATATTCTGCAAGTGCCTGAGCAAATTTCAATAGCAACATCTCCCCTCTTTCTTTGAACACAATGCTACGACCTACGAAATGTACGTAAGCCTTCACTTTTGCGCCTTCTTTTAAGAAGTTGATGGCATGCTTCAATTTGAAATTGTAATCATGATCATCAGTATTCGGTCCGAATCTGATTTCTTTCAAAACAATCTTCGCCGCATTGGACTTGATCTCCTTTTGCTTCTTTTTCTGCTCGTACTTAAACTTCGCGTAGTCAAGAATTTTACAAACTGGAGGATCGACATTTGGAGAGATCTCTACAAGATCCAAATCATTGTCCTGAGCGAGTTTGATGGCTTTATCCAGAGGAAGTAGTGCGTTGCCGCCTTCGACGAAATCTCCAACCAGCCTCACTTCCCGGGCTCTGATTTTGTGGTTTACTTTATAAGGTTCTTCCTGTCTACCTCTATAGGGTTGTCTTTGGTTTCTCAAGTTTGCGTTGATTGTTTTTATGAAATTGGATGCAAATATCGGAATTATTTCTAATTAAGAAAAACTGAATCAAATAATACCTAAGTATTACTTGCTCAATGATGCTGAAATAATGCCTTGAAAATAATTTATAAACTCCTCCGCTGAGAAGTTACCTAGATCTCCTTCACCATGTTTACGGACAGAAAGCTTTCGCTCTTCCTGCTCCTTTTCCCCTACAATCAGCATGAATGGCACTTTTTTCACTTCAGAGTCACGGATTTTTCTTCCGATCTTTTCATCTCTGTTGTCAATAGAACCTGATATTCCTGCATCTTCAAGAAGTGACTTAATTTCTTCAGCATATTCTACATATTTTTCTGAAATAGGTAAAATATTAATCTGTTCGGGGGATAGCCATAGCGGGAAATTACCTGCACAGTGCTCGATTAGCACAGCTACGAAGCGTTCCAAAGAGCCAAATGGCGCTCTGTGAATCATCACAGGTCTGTGTTTCTGATTATCCGAGCCGATATATTCCAACTCGAATCGATTGGGTAATTGATAATCTACCTGGATAGTTCCCAACTGCCATTTTCTTCCCAACGCATCTTTGACCATAAAGTCCAACTTAGGGCCATAGAATGCTGCCTCTCCAAGTTCAGTGACGGTATCCAATCCTTTCTCTGCTGCAGCTTCGATGATCGCAGATTCAGCTTTATCCCAAGCTTCGTCTCCTCCTATATATTTGGAAGGATTCTCCGGATCTCTCAAGGAGATTTGGGCAGTGTAATCTTCAAAACCCAATGCTTTGAACACATACAGAACCAAGTCAATCACTTTGATAAATTCTTCCTTCACCTGATCTGGACGGCAGAAGATATGCGCATCATCTTGAGTAAATCCTCGAACACGAGTCAAACCGTGTAGTTCTCCACTCTGCTCATAACGATAAACAGTCCCAAATTCCGCATAGCGAATTGGTAGCTCTTTATAAGAATGCGGCTTATGCTTATAGATTTCACAGTGATGCGGGCAGTTCATCGGTTTCAGCAAAAACTCTTCTCCTTCATGCGGAGTAGTGATAGGCTGAAAAGAATCCTTACCATATTTCTCATAGTGGCCAGAAGTTTCATACAAAACTTTGTGACCAATATGAGGAGTAGTCACCTGCTGGTAGCCTGATTTGTCCTGCGCCTTTTTCATGAAGTTCACCAATCGCTCACGCAATAGTGTCCCTTTAGGAAGCCAAAGCGGAAGTCCTGCTCCTACTTTCTCTGAAAACATGAAAAGCTCTAATTCACGACCAAGCTTTCGGTGATCGCGTTTCTTTGCTTCTTCGAGCAAAGTCAGGTATTCAGTAAGTTCTTTGGCTTTCGGGAAAGTCACACCGTAGATACGGGTAAGCATTTTGCGTTTCTCATCTCCTCTCCAATACGCACCAGCGATATTTGTCAGCTTCACAGCCTTTACAAAACCAGTGTTTGGAATATGCGGTCCACGGCATAGATCTACGAAGTTTCCTTGCTGATAAAAGGTGATTGAACCATCCTCAAGTCCTTCCAAAAGGTCCAATTTATACTCATCTCCCTTTTTCTGGAAATATTCAATGGCATCTTTTTTGGAAACATCAGAGCGGAGGTATTCATTCTTCTCACGAGCTAATTCGATGATTTTCTTCTCGATGGCTTCTAGTTCAGTTCCATCTAACGTTTTATCACCAAAGTCTACATCGTAATAAAAACCTGTTTCAATAGGAGGTCCGATACCGAATTTGATCCCTGGATAAAGTGCTTCCAATGCCTCTGCAAGCAAGTGAGCGGATGAGTGCCAAAAAGTATTTTTGCCTTCTCCGTCATTCCAGGTCAATAATTGAATGGAAGAATCGGCATTGATCGCTCGGGTAGCATCCCAAACCTGTCCATTTACTTTTGCGGCTAGAACGTTTCTCGCTAAACCCTCGCTGATACTTGCAGCAATCTGTAGTCCGGTAGTTCCTTTTTCGTACTCCTTCACAGTGCCATCCGGAAGGGTAATGTTAATAAGTTGTGACATGAGTAAAATTAGTTCTGCCCATACAAAAAGGCATAAAGATTAAGTTGCAAATATGCACAAGTGTGCTGCAATCAAAAAATATATGGGAAGGGAATGTGGAAATGATCGCCAATTTTTTAATTACCTCCTCTCATGGCTTTTACCTAAATTTCTTTTCTTGCTTTGGCTTGAAGACCGATGACGGGTGACAGAAGTAGCCTCAATGCTAGTGTTTAACTTACAATAAGTCGCTTTTTTGTCTTTTACTGATCCGAATAGCAGAAACACCCACTTGCTGGATAAAGACATCTTATTTCTTCACGGTATAAACGATTAACACAGGATTTTCAGAGTCTTTGGCTGCAAATGCTGCTTGCGCAAAGTTCTTTCCTTTGCCTTTCACATATTCCTCAAATCCCTCCTGACCGAGTTTTGCTTTCTTTTTCTGTAAATCTTTGAAAAGGATTTTTCCCGGTATTGTACACCCTACTTTTCCTTCCGAGAATTGATAAAAGAAAGAATTTACATGTGGACTTTCATTCAAATCATTTACAAATTCGTCGTTTATTACATGAGTCCTATTATCCTCTCTCGTATAGAAAATATTGTAAGATTCTTTTTCATGGCTCGCTTTTAAATAAAGCTGACTATCTGTGATATGCCAGATGGTACTGAGGTAAAGTTTCGCTCGATTATTTAAAAATTCCATTTGCTGAAGAGGCTCAAGATTTTCTTTGATCTTTATCATTTCTTCCTGACCCTGACCATACTCCCCAAAATCAAAAACTAGCTTAGGAATAAAATTACCGTCATTTGCTATAAAAATGGTATCCTGAAAAGGCTGCCCGAAATAAATACGGCCATTAAAAGACTTCAAATTATTTCTATCGGAATAGCTTCCGTAATAGATTTCCGGATCAAAGGGAATAACCTGCACCGTATCTTCAAATGATTCATTTACACTTTCAATAAAAAACTGCCCTGATTCAGATGCCTTATTGAAAAGATAATAACGCTTTTCACGATCAGAATAGATTGCTCCACCAAATCGCTGCGATACTTTTTGCTCCCTTAGAAATTCTCCGTTCAGATCAAACCACATCAATTTTCTAGGAAATACCCCCACAAGCATTATTTCTCCATTCCTAACAAGAGCCCCATCAAAATCAAGGTATTGCCCTGTCCCTTCCCCATAGCTTCTCAATTTATTCAGGAATTTGCCTGATCGATCAAAAATCTGAATGCATTGGCATCCAAAAATATCCATTACATAGATCCTGTCATCATGAAAAAATATCTGGGAAAGCTCCCTTCCCAATAGCCCCTCTTCGACGTCATCCTTCAGCCAGATATATTCTATCTCAGGCTCAAAGAATTCGGAGAGTTTCCCATCTCTAGCTTCGGATAGGTCCACTTTTATGATTTCTAAGCCATCACTGGCTTGATCTGAATTGCTTCTATCATCTGAGGAACATGAAATAAAAATGCCACAAAAAAAGAAGAGTAAATAAGCATATATCTGTTTCATTGTGATGATTGGTTCAATGCAACTTAAAAGATGATCTTTTAATTGTGCGATCGCAGCCATATTGGATATAGTGACTATCTAATTAAAAACTCTTTCCAAAACTTACTCCTGCCCAATAAGGAACTATAGACCAACTCTTCCCTGCTCTTACTGGAACATCAATAATAGGCGTATAACCAACCCTAAAAAAGAATCCCCCTTCAGGTTTTTGGTATCGATATCCGACTCTAAGTGGAATGAAGGCACCAAAAACCACTTTGTCACTGAATTCAAATGTTTCCGAATTAATATTTAAAGTTCTGCCTAAATATGAAGTAAACCCAAAACCCAATTCCAGATGATGGTTTGACTTGCCATATAAGGCTGATACCTCTAAAGGCACAATGGGAAGCCAAATCGTCTTGAAATCATTTAGTTGATTACGCCACATAGAAAAACCTGCACTGGCATTCAGCTTTAGTTTCCCTTTTTGATAAAAAATCTTACTGTAGCTAATCGCGTATCTTCCAGAACTTCCGCCTACTTCAAGATAAATAGAGTTTTTTGCGGTAAATGTCTCAGTTTCAGTTTGTGCTGAAGTATTGAAGGAAATCACCAAACCCAGAGCTAAAGTGAGAATAAAGGCGCGTATTAAGAAGGAGTTACCGCTTTGCATCTACACAATGTAGCAAACAAATTCCAATAACTAAAGAATAATCTGTCCGGATATTTTCACTGCAAATGGCTTTGCACCAGGGTTATCCAAGTAGGTGATTCTATGGAAAAAGTCTATTCTGAAGAATTTGAAGATGTTTTCAATCCCATACCCTAGCTCTACATAAGGCTTGGTAGGATCCAGCCTTCCAAATGTCTCCAATGGGTTACCCTCAGGATCTACAGTCGGCGCATTGGCTATATTCTTATTACTTACAGATCCGTATAGGATATTCGCATTTCCTACCGCCCGCCATTTCAGTTTTTTAAGCAATGGGATTTTATTCAGCAAAAAGCCTTCGAAATAATGCCTGTATCTCAAGCTTGCATACTGATCTGAAGCAAACTCATTGAAGTTCATCGTGTTAAAAGCAGCTGAGGTATAAAATAAGGTCTCGTTACCCAGATGATTTTTCATTACTGGATAGGGAACCTCTCCAAAGACCTTCCCAGCATCAAACTCATAACGTGACACACCGAACATACCTACATTCAGTTTTTGATAGATGTACAGGTTTACCTTATGATAGTTTATATCACCTCCAAGCCAGTCCATTCCTCTCGCGTAGCTAAAGTCGAAAATAGGCCATCTCAAAGGCCCCAAAGAAGACCTCTCATTATCATTGATCAGAATCACTTCATCACGACCATATCGCAAACCAAATCTAGCTTCTGTAGTTTCAAAATTTGATTTGTAATCTCCCGTGCCTTTTTCCAAGTAATAGAAATTATAGAGTGGGTCAAATTTCATGAATGTCAAATCAGAATACATCAGAAATCCTTTGAAAATCTCTCTCTTAAATTCGAATTGATGTCGTCTGCTGAAATACGGCCTCCTTAAGGTACCAAATCTACTTGCCGCCAAAAATACACTATTACCTTCTAAGCTAGCTATCTCTAATCCAACCTGATCGATTTCTTTCTGGGTGGAAAATGCTACCGAAGTCCAGTGTATTCTATCCAATATACGGGTAACTTTTGCCGAATATTTCAATTCTGCATCTTTGAAACCATAACCCGCATAGCCTGTAAAAGCCCATTTATTACTGAATTTAATATTGGTGCGAAAGCCCATTCCCAGTCTTACCCCTTCTATATTATTGTAGTTGAAAAAACCTGGCCATGGGCCTATATCCACTTTTCCCACAGGCAAATAACCCGTACCAAAGAACTTGAGACCCTCGGAATAAAATCGCACAATAGGTATTCTCTTCAGCGTATCCACCATTTTCAGCACAGCAAGATCCTCTTCAGTGAGAATATCTTGCCGATTATCCTTCCAAAACTCTTCTGTCCCCTCATCATATCCCGGAGACAAAACAACTTGCTGGTTGAAAAACGACTTAGGCTGAGGTTCACCGATTTTAATACTATCCGCAGACATGTAGAACTTTGCCAGCAAACCTGCTGTTTTGGGAGTCAGCTGACCTATCTTGATCTGAACCCTAGTTTTCGAGGGGATCAAAGGGCCTGCTGTAGTAGCTGTCAATTCCTGCTGGATTTTGATTCGCTCGACAAAATTTAGATTTGCTTCCTTAGGAATCGTCAAGTCAACCTGCTTCAATCCATACGTTTCCTTATTTATCCAGATAGTTCCAGAGAAAGCTAAGTCTTGTTCTCGCAAAGGATAAACCTTCAGTAAGTAACAGCTATCGCTTCCTACCAAAACAGAATCCACCAAATCAAAATCATAGAATTGTTTCCATCCATCTGCGATCGGTGAAACAAACTCCTTACCCACTATGGATAGCCAGTTTCTATAAAAATTGTATTCCTGAAAGGCTGAACCTGTGATCTGCGAAGTGGTAGATCCATCGGTTATTCCTACCCCTGTCATTTTTGATTTCTCCACTACTTCCTTTCTAAGCTCCGGATTATTTCTGAAGTAGAATTTCGAAAGTGTTTCAGAGAAGAAAACAGGCAATATTTTCTCCCCTTCATCATTGGTTAGTTGTTTGATGGAATCTAAAACAGCCGTTACTTTTTGAACAGTTTTCCGTTTGGTAAATTCCTCGGAAACGTGATCAATATCAATCTCTATTTTAGTATAATTATTTGTCTGATAAGCAGATAACTCTCTTTTATCAAAGTCCTTTTTTCGATCAACAGCCTTTCGAATTACCTCAAAAGCAGGATTTTCCCCAGCTTCAAACACAAAGGCTTCCATCTCAAAATCTGAGGGTTTCAGCTGGAAATTTACCGTCTGTTCGGCTTTTTTTTGCAGTGGCTTTACAGCAGTGATATAGCCCAAATAACTTACAGAAATGCTGTCAGTCAATGACTTCGCCTCTAAGCTATAATTTCCTTCAAAATCTGTAGAAATCCCTGTCGTGGTGCCTTTCAATAAAACAGATGCAAAGGGAATGGGATCTCCAGTAGTAGAGTCAGACACCTTTCCTTTCACCAGAAATTGGGCGAAAGTCTGTGTACTAAGCAGAAAGAAGAAAAGGAAAAAGTAATTGTGCTTCATTAACTATTTATTGCTCTTCGAACAAATCCCTGCAAAATAAATTCATTCATGGTGCAAATTGCTACCTGCCTCGTTAAAAATTATAAAGTTTTACCCAAACAGGATAGAGATACAAATGGAAAATTGAATAATCCACTAGTATATTTGACCCTGTAAACAGATCAAGATGATATACGATATAGCAATAATAGGTGGCGGAATTGTAGGGTTGGCAACTGGATTGAAAATTCAAAAAGCACGTCCAGACCTCAAAATCGCTATTTTGGAGAAAGAGGATCAATTAGCAAAGCATCAGACAGGTAATAATAGTGGCGTGATTCACTCAGGATTATATTACAAACCTGGATCTCTGAAAGCCACCAATTGCATAGGCGGATATCATGAACTCATCCAATTCTGTGAAGAAGAAAAAATCCCTTTCGAAATCACCGGGAAAGTAGTCGTGGCGACTCGTGAGGAGCAAAAGCCTTTGCTGAACAACCTTTTTGAGAGAGGAATTCAGAACGGCTTGGAGGGAACAAAATACATCACCATGGAGGAATTAAAGGAGTTCGAACCCCACTGCGCTGGAGTTGCAGCTTTGCATGTTCCTCAGACTGGGATTGTAGATTACTTTAAGGTAGCCTTAGCTTATGGTAGGAAAATAATACAGGATGGAGGAGAGATATTCCTAAATCATAAAGTGCTAGAAATTAAGCAACAAGAAGGAATCAATTACATTGAAACTTCTAAAAAAACTTTCCAAAGTAAATTGGTTATCAATTGTGCTGGACTCTACTCTGATAAGGTAGCCCAGATGAGTGAGAATGATCCCATAGATGTGAAAATCATTCCTTTTAGAGGAGAGTATTTTAAGCTGAAAAAAGATAGGGAATTTTTAGTTAAAAACTTGATCTACCCTGTGCCAGATCCCAATTTCCCTTTTTTGGGAGTACACTTCACCCGAATGATGAAAGGTGGCGTTGAAGCTGGACCAAATGCCGTTTTGGCATTTCGAAGAGAAGGATATAAAAAATCCCAGATCAATCTGAAGGAATTAACTGAATCCCTAGCCTGGCCTGGATTCCAGAAAGTAGCTGCGAAATACTGGCAAACTGGTTTTGGTGAGATGTATAGATCTTTTTCAAAAGCTGCATTCACTAAAGCTCTCCAAGAGTTAATTCCTGAAATCCAAGAATCCGACTTAAGCGAAGGCGGTGCTGGCGTTAGAGCACAGGCATGCGACCGTACTGGAGGTCTTTTGGACGACTTTTCAATCAGAGAATCCGTACATGCCATTAATGTATTGAATGCACCTTCTCCAGCTGCTACAAGTTCGCTTGCTATTGGAGGAACTGTGGCTGAGCTAGCACTGAAGAGGTTTTAAAAAGTCTATCAAAATACTACTCCCGCAACGGCGCAATTTCGGATTACTTTATGGTAAATAGAAATACTGTTTGGCATAAGTCTTCAGACGGCTATGGAATTGGTCCAAGACTCCCTTAGGGATATTTTTTAGTGCACTTATACCTGAGTATTCACAGAATCAGGCAGGTATCTATTTGCCAACTTAATCATCTCATCACCTTTCACTAGATCGCTGGCACTAAGTTGGGAGGTATGAGTATGCCCGGAAGCTCCAAGAAGTTCCTGAACAGCATGAACGGTGTTTTTATGGAAATTATAAACCCGCTCAGCTTTATCGGTAATTACTAATCCTTTTACCAAACTTGCTCTTTGAGTAGCAACTCCAGTTGGACATTCATTCGTGTTACATCGAAGTGCCTGAATGCAGCCTACGCTGAACATGAATCCTCTGGCAGAATTACACAAATCAGCCCCAAAGGCAATATTTTTCAAAATTGCAAAAGCAGAGATAGCTTTACCCGAAGCAATGATTTTGATTTTATCTCTAATCTGAAATTTCTCCAAAGTCATTCTTACAAAAATCAGTGCAGGCTCAAGAGGTAGCCCTACGCTGTCTGAAAATTCCAGAGGTGCGGCACCTGTACCCCCTTCAGCCCCATCTACAGTAATAAAATCCGGGAATACATTAGTAGCCACCATTTCTTTACAAATAGCAGTAAATTCTTCCGTTCTACCCACACAGAGTTTGAATCCTATCGGCTTCCCACCTGACAAGTCCCTAAGTTTTGTAACGAACGCTACCAATTCCTTGGCATTCCTAAATGCACTGTGGGCTGGTGGAGAGAGGATGGTTGTGCCTTTGGCTACTCCCCGTATCTCAGCTATTTCTTCCGTATTTTTCACTCCAGGCAGTACCCCTCCATGACCTGGCTTGGCCCCCTGAGAAATTTTTATCTCAATCATTTTGACCTCTGGCCAATTTGCTTTTTCAGCAAATTTCTCCTCATCAAAATCACCATGAGTATCTCTACAACCAAAGTATCCTGTACCGATTTGCCAAACTAGATCCGCACCTTGTCTATGATGCGAAGAAATCCCGCCCTCACCAGTATTGTGATAAAAGCCACCTTTTTTAGCTCCTAAGTTTAAGGCTTTGATTGCATTAGAACTCAGAGAGCCAAAACTCATCGCAGAAATATTAAAGATGGAAGCGGAATAAGGTTGCTTGCAAAGCTCATTTCCAATCATCACTCGTGCATCCTCGTCATTGGTGTGCACAGCATAAATAGAATGCCTGAGAGCCATATAATCTTCACCATTGATGTCACGCTGTGTACCAAATGGATGTGTATCATTTACGTTTTTTGCTCTGCGATAAACTAGCGATCGAAGGTTGCGACTGAAGGGTCTTCCATCCGTATTAGTTTCGATAAAGTACTGTTGAATTTCAGGGCTTATTTTTTCCAATAAATACCTGAAATGGCCTATTACAGGGAAATTTCGTAGGATAGCATGGGATTTTTGGTTGATGTCGTAAATCCCTATTAGTAATAGCACCACCAGTATTCCTAAGATAAAATATCCAAATTTGAACTGGACAAACTGAAAGTACCACATTAAAAAAAATGTAAGCATGGCCAATAGCATCAAGCTACCGAAAAACATTTTTCTCATATCAAATTCTTTTGGTGATTAGGATTACAATATAACAAAAGCCTCAGGGCTAAGCTTGTTTAAGGAGGAAATCTTGAACCCTATGTTCTGCCCAAGTGAACTCCTGTCCTCGGACTATAAACCCAGTATGCCCTCCCCTTTTTGGCATTTCTAACGTGAGTAAATCCATTTGCTCTGCAAGCTTAACTGGATAGCATTCTGGCCCTAAAAGTGGGTCATTTAAAGCATTTAATACCAGCGTAGGGATTGTAATCGACGGCATCCAATTATCTGCACTTACTGATCTGTAGAATTCTGGGCATCTTTGAAGCCATGAAGCTTAGCAGTGAAAATGGTATCAAAAGTGTCAAAATCAGAAACTTTATCAAGTAATTCCAAATCAATCAAATCAGGAAATTGGGCTGCTTTAGCCTGGATTTTGAGTTTAAGCTTTCCTAAAAATCGATTCTTGTAAAAACTGTTACTTCTTAATTTCAGCGTATTCGCACTGGAAAGCAGGTTACATGGTGTGGAATAAACTGCTGCCCTCCTTATTTCTGCAGGTAGATCGGCGCCTTTTTCACCAAGATATTTTAGCGTCTGTGCACCTCCCATACTTATGCCCGTCAAATAAATCTCTTCATAAGAATGATTCTTCAAGACATGCGAAATGGTTGTATCCAAATCATAACTAGCTCCATGATGATACAAAATAGGTCTCAAATTGATCTCTCCACCACATGAACGGTTATTCCAAACCAAGACATCTATTTTGCTGGAATTGAAGAGTTTAACCATTCCCTTCACATAATGCCGCTCTGAATCTCCTTCCAGTCCATGGGAAATAATAAGAAGCTTGGAGCTTCCAACTTTAGCCCAATCTAAATTCAAAAAATCATCGTCTGGTGTGTCAATTTTTTCTCTGATGTAGGCTACGTCAGAGACTTTTCTGAACAGGCTTGGAATTATAGTTTCCAGATGCCCATTAAATAAATAAGCCGGTGGCCCGGTATAAGTGGATGTGATAATACTCATGAGGCTTCAAAAATAGAAAGCATTTAATGAAATCAATGTCCTCCCTAAATTCTACTTGTATTACTACACTTATTGAAATCTTTTCCGATAAGAAAATAAACCACGAAATTAAAGAATTCTACTGCTCCTATTCTTGAATCAATTTATAGACTCGAGCGATTGCCACATCTAATTTCTCATTAAGCCTTTGAAAATGCAACTTAAAGTCAGCGCAATCAAAACCCTCACTTTCAATGATTTCCTTGCCAGCTTGTAGTTCGTCTATGATATGAGTTAACTCAAACATCATAAGGGTCGGCTTCAATTTATGGCGTATTTGCTGGATTTTATGGTCGTCCTTTTCCGTTGAACCTTCAGCATATTTTTCCTTAAGTTCCTCAAGTCCTTGATGAATCGCTAAGGTCAATTGTGATTTAAACTCACTATCACCATCTGCCATCTCACTAATAAGCTGGTCAAGTTCCGGGTAAATTTGTTCCATAGAAGTTATTTTAATGAGGATTTACCTGCAAGAAACCCAGTAGACCAGGCTGCTTGAAAATTAAAACCGCCTGTAATTCCATCAATATTGAGGACTTCTCCGGCAAAGTAAAGGTTAGGGTGATATTTACTTTCCAAAGTTTCTGGATTTACCTCCTCCAAGGCAATTCCTCCGGCAGTTACAAATTCTTCTTTAAAGGTAGTTTTTCCTTCGACTTTCAAAGTATAGCAAAAAAGATTCTGTACCAACTTATTGATTTGCTTTTTCGAAAGAGTGCCATATAATTGCCCATTTTCTACTGCAGATCGCTGACAGAAGTGCTCCCAAAGTCGGGATGGGATATCAAAAAGTGAATTGCTTGCTACTTTTCTGTTGGGATGGGCTGAAAGGTAGCTTTTGATATGAGCGTTATATTCCTCCTCACCCAAAGCTCCATTCCAGTTAATTAATGCTGTAGCTGAGTAATTTTTTTCCTTGAGCCACTGAGCGCCAAAGGCGGATAATTTAAGAACTGCCGGCCCACTCACTCCCCAGTGCGTCACTAAAATCGGGCCGCGATACATCATTTTTGTTCCTTCGATTTTTACTATTCCATCTCCTACTGATAAGCCCATTAATTCCCTAAGGGATTCTTTAGGAGTATTGAAAGTAAACAAGGAAGGTATTGGTTCTAAAATGCGGTGATTTAGCGTTTTTAGAAAGGAATAGCTATCCAGTTTTGGGTGACCACCAGTAGCAATTATCAATTTATCTACTTCAAAAATTCCTAAGTCTGTTGAAAGGATAAATTGCTTGTTCTTAAGGGTAATTGATTTTACACCACAGGATTTTCTGATGAAAATATTCTGATTTTGAGCTTCTTTGAGCAAAGCGTCAATGATGGATTGGGAGGAATCTGAAACAGGAAACATCCTGCCATCAGCTTCAATCTTCAATTCTACTCCTCTACTTTCAAACCAATTAATAGTGTCCTCAGATTTGAATTGGGGAAATACTCGCTTGAGAAATTTCTCACCTCTGGGATAGTTTCTGACCAACTTAGATATCTCCATCGGCCGATGAGTGACATTGCACCTTCCACCTCCGGACACTTTTACTTTAGATAAAAGCTTGGGTGATTTTTCGAAAATACTAACACTTCTCCCTGGTCCACTCGCATGGATTGCCGCAAAAAAACCTGCTGCCCCACCTCCAATTACTCCTATTTTCAAAGCTTATATTCTTTTGAAATACAATATGTTAATACGATTACCTTTTTCTAGTAAATGAACCAAGAATACCTCTAGCCAATTCTCGGAAAATAGTTCTTCCTATCTGACGAACCATGGTGTTTTTACTCAACTCTTCGATCAATGACTCTTCCTTGGCAGTTCTGGTAGTAGTTCTCGTTTTGGATGTTGGTCCAGGCAATTCTGCTTTTTTCTGGACCTCTTCCAGTTCCATCATCTTCTTTTCTAACAGCTCAAAAGCACTCTCACGATCAATATCTTGATTGTATTTATAGATCAAAGCAGAATTTGAAACCACTGCATCTATTTCGGCAGGATCTAATATATCCATTCGGGTAATAGGTGCTCTTACCAAGGTATGAGCTAGCGGAGTAGGAATTCCCTTTTCATTCAAAGCTGTAATCAAGGCCTCCCCAATTCCCATCGCTGTCAAGACTTCAGAAGTCTCATAATAAGGCGAATCAGGATAATTTTCTGCCGTTTTGGTAATTGCCTTACGGTCTTTTGCTGTGAAAGCCCTTAGAGCATGCTGCACTTTCAAACCCAATTGTCCCAAAATATTGTCGGGTACATCTGTGGGAGTTTGAGTACAGAAATATACCCCAACACCTTTGGAGCGTATCAGTTTTACAATGGCCTCAATTTTCTCCAGCAGGTCTTTGGAAGCATTAGAAAAGACTAAATGAGCTTCATCGATAAATAGACACAACTTAGGCTGATCTGCATCTCCCTGCTCAGGAAAAGTCTCATAAATCTCCGAAAGTAAGCTCAGCATGAATGTAGAGAAGAGTTTTGGCCTACTTTGAATATCAGTCAGTCGAATCACTGAAATCACTCCTCTGCCATCTTTGGTTCTCAAAAAGTCCTCTACCTCAAATGATTTTTCCCCAAAAAAACGCTCTGCACCTTGCTGCTCCAGTTCTATAATCTTACGCATAATCGTGTTCACCGAAGCGGAGGAAACCTGCCCGTATTCCTTTTGGATAGCCTCTTTGCCTTCATTGGTGATAAACTGAAGTACACGTTTTAAATCTTTCAAATCTACCAGTGGCAGATGATTCACATCACAATAGCGGAATATCAGCGAAATCACTCCCTGTTGGGTATCGTTCAATTCTAAGATCTGAGCGATCAAAACTGGCCCAAATTCAGAAACTGTAGCCTTCAACCGAACACCTTTCTCGTCAGAGATAGACATCAGTTCTATTGGCAGTGGCATCGGTTCATAGTCCACACCAATTACTTGCGATCTATTTTTGATAAAATCATTGGCAGTGCCTGGCTGCGCAAGTCCGGAAAGATCCCCTTTCAAATCCATCAAGACAGAAGGGACTCCCTTTAAAGCCAGTTGCTCAGCAATCACCTGCAAAGTTTTCGTCTTCCCAGTACCAGTAGCTCCGGCGATCAAGCCGTGCCTATTCATTGTTTTGAGAGCTATTTTTATTTGAGCTCCTGTCACAGGAACTCCGTCTAAAACTCCCGTACCCAAGATAATTGAGTCCTTCTTATATTTCTGACCTTCGGCCAAATGAGTGATAAATTCTTCTGTTTTACTCATGGTAAAGATGATTAGGAAACCAAACTACAAAAAACAATTTTGAAAAGGGTCTTACTTGTTGCGGTGAAAGGAAAATCAAGGATTCGATATCAAGTCACAAGACTTCCCAATTATCCAATAAAAAACCTCTATGTCGCAGACATAAAGGCTTTCTAAAAAAGGTATTTATACTAAAATTAGTAGGTCACTACTGGTTCAAGAGACTTAGCTTGATCTATAAAATCTGCAACTTTGGAAGCGGCAGGCACCACTCTAGTAAGGCCTTTTTCCTCCTGAGTCTTCACCAAAGCAGCATGAAGGTTTTCAGCATTTCTGTTTCTCAATTCTTTCACAGTATCTACACCGGCAGCTTTTAGAAGTTCAGCAAATTGACTTGCAATTCCATTGATTCTAAATAAATCGGCCATATTGACCCAAACCAGGACTTTACTTTCGTCCAAGCCAGACGCATCAGCGATAGCTTTTCTTCCGGCTTTGGTAGCACCTTTTTCCAACAGGCCTTCAACAGTTGAGACACCAGCAGCAGCTAGTTTCTCTTTCATAGCAGGACCGATACTTTCGATCATTGTAATTGGTTTTCCCATTTTTTTAAAATTAAGAATTATAGTTATTTGACTGAAAATTCAATAAAGCAGCTCAACTTTAACCAAGTTGGGCTTAAAACAGAATTTAATCCTAAAATAAAGACAATTTTTAACTTCCAAAATCCATTTCGCAGATTATGGACAAAATTGCCCTTTTGGAAACATTAACTTTACGATAAAGAAACTTCTACCTTTATTGCTTCTCTAGAAAAACAATATTACTGTGAGATTTAGAATTCACCTCCCACTATTCTTATTCATACTATTCATTTTCTGTTCCATTAGCCAAGTTTCACTTGCGCAAATCGGCCCAAACCTTGGCCAAACTGACCATTGGATGAAAGGTGCCAAAGCTGCATTGGAAAGAAATGACTACGAGGCGGCAAATACGATCTTCCGAAACATGATTGACTCCGGTCAGCCACTTCCAGAGGAAATGCCTTACCTGTTTGCTGAAACTCTTTTTCAACTCAAGCAATACGATAATTCAGCCAATTTTCTCAATAAGTATTTGGAATTGACTGGCTTCACAGGCTCGCACTATGAAGGAGCACAAGCCCTTCACAAGAGGCTTGAAACTCCATTGAAAGAGATCATAGAATGCCAACTTTGTGATCGTAGAGGATATCGCTACAAAGTCTGTTTTACCTGTGAGGGCAAAAGGCAAATCGAACAAGACTGTAATTATTGCAAAGCTAAAGGAGTGGTAGGCTGCAGTAGATGCAGCGGCTCAGGGATGGTCACAAAGATGAATATCTTTAAAATCGTGGAATACTTCGAATGCGATAGATGCGCAGGAAAAGGTAGACTAACTTGTCCCGTATGTGAAGGAAGCCTGAAGGAAGTCAGCTCTTGCCAAACCTGTAATGGAAGCGGTAAACTGAGTTCTGAAGACATTTGTGATCATATAGCTGAAGAAGCGCACGAGCATATATAGGAAAGAATGTAGACTGGATACTAGTTTTCATCAGCAGTATTCAGAGATCAGTTAGCAGTTGCAGTTTTTGAAAATTAGCTAACTACTATATACCCAGCTTTTTTAGAAGAATTAATCTAAGCCGGGCCCCCTACGATTTACTTAGGTCCTTATCGGGTAAAAAAATCACAAAAAAAAACCGGCCTAAGCCGGTTTTGATATTATTTACAATATTTCGCGTAAGCCTCATCTGCTCCGGGATATTCCAGAGCCTTCGCAAGCTGGAAATCCTCACAGGAAGCCCCTAATTTTTTCATTGCAACTTTTAACAAGCCTCTATTATAATAAGCCTGGCCAAATTCCTTATCCAATGAAATAGCATTACCATAAGCTTTCAAGGCTTCGTCTGGCTTTCCAAGCTGTTGCAAAGCACGAGCCTTCATAAAAGAAGCCATAGCTGGCGCACCGGATATTTCCGCTGCCTGATCAGCATAAAGCAAGGCATTCGTATAATTTTTCTCATTGTAATGGACATTAGCCAAACTTAAAAGGACCTGAAAATTATTAGGATCCACTTCCAGCGCCTTTTCATAATCAGCTTTTGCATCCTCATAATTCCCCTGCTCCTCATTCGCTCTACCCCTATTATAAAGCATGCGAACATCATTTGGCTTATATTTCAAATCTTCCGAATACTCCAGCGCTGCTTTCTCATATTCTCCTTTATTGAAATATACATCTCCAGAACTTGTTTTCTTTTCAGAACAAGACCAAAGAGAAACTGAAATAAATAGAGCTATAATCGCTCGTGTACTCGTTTTCATTATAATTTGTTTAAACTGCTACACTATTGTCTCTAAGCGCGTCATTAAGTGATGTTTTAAGATCTGTGGAGGCTTTTCTTTGACTAATGATCAACGCACAAGGAACTTGGAAAGTACCTGCGTTGAAGTTTTTAGAGATTGAACCTGGGATCACGACAGAACGCTCAGGAACATATCCCTTGTATTCTACAGGCTCAGCGCCTGTCACGTCAATGATTTTAGAGCTTGCTGTCAATGTTACTCCCGCTCCTATCACCGCTTCTTTACCAATGCGAACCCCTTCTACTATAATAGCTCTAGAGCCTATAAAAGCCCCATCCTCAATAATTACAGGTGCTGCTTGAATAGGTTCTAACACCCCTCCAATACCTACTCCACCACTTAAATGAACATTTTTGCCGATCTGCGCACATGAACCGACAGTAGCCCAAGTGTCAACCATCGTGCCACCGTCCACATAAGCACCGATATTAACATAACTTGGCATCATCACCACTCCACTAGCCAAATAAGCTCCGTATCGTGCTACAGCATGAGGAACTACTCTTACACCTTTCTCTGCGTAGTTAGTTTTAAGCGCCATTTTATCATGGAATTCAAAAGGACCTACCTCAATCGTTTCCATTTTTTGTATTGGGAAATAAAGAATTACTGCCTTCTTCACCCAGTCATTTACCTTCCAGTTGCCATCTTCAGTAGGCTCAGCTACTCGGATAATACCAGCATCCAAATCAGCGATTACAGCTCTTATTGCTTGTTGTGTTGTCTCTTCTTTCAATAATTCCCGGTTGTCCCAGGCCTTCTCAATGATTGCTTTCAGTTCCATTATTTTGGTTAGTTTCGTTTAATGAGTGAAAAGTCAGCTTCTAAAATTCCAGTCTTGATCGCGTCAAGCCTTAAGCCCGCCAAAGATACAAGAGCTTATGGAAAGCTTGGCCTTTCGTTGCGAGAAACAGGGGTATACAGCCTAAATTTTATGGGATTTTCACAAATTCCATATGAAAATTGCGAAGGTGAAAACTTTTACACTTCAGTTTCAAAAGCAAACCCAAGCTGGGGAAGACTCTCCGCACAAGGCAGATTTTTAAGTGTATTGGTGAAAGTTCGTCCCAAAATCCTGATTTGTTGTACCTACGAATACCTTCCAATTGCGGCATTTTTCAAACCCTTTTTTGGCTATAAACTAGTCTATGATGTACAGGAAAACTATGTCAAAAACTTGCAGCTAAATCCAAAATTAAGTCCTGCCAAGAGGGCTAGACTAGGCAAAATAATCCAGCGAATGGAATACGGAAGAGCCGTGGATCTATACCTTTTTGCAGAAAAATGCTACGTAGAAGAGATGCCTGATAAGACTCCATTTTTAGTGTTGAAAAATAAATATGCAGGAGAAATAAGACATGTAAACCCATTAAGATTTGAGAAAAAATCAGGTTACAATTTTCTAATTTCCGGAACACTGACTCCTGCTTTTGGGACACTTGATGCAGTGAATTGGTTTAAGGAAATCATCAAAGAATTTCCAGATTCTTCACTCAAAATAATTGGACATTGTACGCTTTTAAGCTTCAAAAAAGAGCTTGAAAAAGCATGTGAAAACACCTCCCAAATCCAGCTAAAACACTCCAGTTTCCCTGTCCCACATGAGGAAATTATCGCTGAATATTCTACAGCAGATTTTGCGATTTTACCCTATCAAAATAGAGAAGCTATCAAGGATAAAATACCCACCAAATTATTCGAATCTGCGGCGCTAGGAATACCAGTTCTAATTGGTGGCAATCCAAAATGGCTGGACTTTATAGCACCATACTCCGGAGGTTTCCCTATAGACTTTTTCGACTTAGCACAGTCTGCTCAGCAATTCAATGCAGCACTCAATCTGGAATATTTCACCCAAAGTCCTGCTGAATCTATCCTGTGGAAATCTCAACATTCAGATTTCATCTCAGCAATTGCCTCCCTTTAAGTTCTAAACAGGATGTGGATTACTATCCACACTTATCCACCTACACCCTATTTTCTACACTCATTTCCTTAAAATGGAAACTGGGATATTTTTGACTTTTCGTGGGATTAGTTTAGATGAACAAATTATCAATTAACTTATTATCAATAATTTAAGACGATATTAAATACTACCTAATCTTATTTTTAGCCAAGGCTAAAACCCTAAACACAATTGAAAATAGGTTGTCCACACCTGATTTAGCCTATATGGAAAATATTTTTAGCTATATCTAAATTAATTTTTATATTTGTCATGCCACTAATTGTAACAACATGGTCTTAACCACAGCTGAGGAGAATTACTTGAAAGCGATCTATCACCTATCGGACGGTGGAACCAAAAGCGTATCCACCAACGACGTGGCGGCAGAGATGAAAACCAAACCAGCATCCGTCTCTGACATGCTAAGAAAACTAGGAGATAAAGAGGTGATAGAATACCGGAAGTATTATGGAGTAAACATCACTGAAGAAGGTAAAAAAAGAGCGCTTAACACGATCAGAAAACATAGACTCTGGGAAGTGTTTTTGGTGGACAAATTACAGTTCGCATGGGACGAAGTTCACGAGGTAGCAGAGGAGCTAGAACATATACAATCCCCCCTACTGATTCAGCGCCTGGATGAGTTCCTGAACTACCCCAAATTCGACCCGCATGGCGATCCCATTCCAGATGAATTTGGAGATGTAAAAGCTAGACCGAGACTAGCATTGAATGAAATGGAAATTGATTCTTCAGGTCAAATCGTAGCAGTCAAAGACAGCTCTGCAGCCTTCTTAAAATACCTCGATAAAGTTGGTGCTTACATCGGAGCGAGAATCAAGATTTTGGATAAAGTAGAGTTTGATGGGTCAATGGAAATTCTCGTTGATCAGAAGAAAACGCTCTTTATGTCTAAGGATGTCGCAGCAAATATTCTGGCAATTCAATCATGAGAAACTACCTACTCATACTGACTATCTCGCTCCTCTCCTTTGCATGCAAATTCGAAAACAAGGAAGAAAGATCGAAGCCACAAATCGTAGCGACCACAAGTATTCTCGCTGACGGAATTAGAAACATCGTGGGAGAAAACGCGGACGTAGTTTCTCTTATGCCGGCGGGTGTGGATCCGCATTTATACAAGGCCTCTGTCCGGGATTTGGATTTACTTCAGAATGCAGATTTAGTCATTTACCACGGCCTTTTTCTGGAAGGAAAAATGACGGAGATCTTTGAGAAACTTGCCTTCAGCCAAAACCTGATAAACGTCTCTGAAGAGATTCCTCAGGACTTACTTTTAAGATCTGGACCTGAAGCTCACTCCGTAGATCCTCACATCTGGTTTGACGTGTCACTGTGGTCTTTGGCACTGGAGCACGGCGCGAAAGAAATTATCAAATGGCAGCCAGAGTGGAAATCAGTAGTCAACAAAAACACAGAAGACTACCTTTCCCAATTAGCTTCCTTGCATCAGGACAACCTTACCAAGGTGGCGCAGCTTCGCCAAGCCAATCAAGCGCTCATCACTGCGCACGATGCCTTCTCTTATTTTGGAAGAGCTTATGACTTGGAGGTTTTGGGACTTCAGGGTCTTTCTACTTTGAGTGAACCTGGACTTAGAGATCTGACAGGCCTGGTAAGTTTTATAGTGGAACGAAATATCCGTGCGGTGTTTGCAGAGCAGACGATCTCTCCAAAAGCTATAGAAGCTGTGGTCGCTGGCTGTGCAAATCAAAATCACGAAATTAAACTGGCTGGCCCATTGTATACAGATAGTTTGGGAGCTCCAGAATCTCCAGCCGGTACCTACATAGGAATGGTGAAAACCAATGTTCAAGTAATTTTTGAAAGCCTTACGAAATGATTATAAACGTAGAATCACCTATTTTAGAAATACATGATCTGACTGTTAGTTATGATCAAAGTCCGGTTCTTTGGAATGTGGACTTGAGCCTTCCAGCTGGGAAACTAATCGGAATACTTGGTCCTAACGGCGCAGGTAAATCCACGCTCATCAAAGCAATTATGGGCTTGGTTCCTGTGACTGGCGGATACGTGAAGATTTTTGACCGGGAGTTAAACGATGTCAGGAGCCGAATTAGCTATGTACCTCAGCGGGAATCGGTGGATTGGAATTTCCCTGCTTCTGTGCTTGATGTGGTGATGATGGGGACTTACGGTAAACTTGGACTTTTCCGTAGACCTGGAAAAAAGGAAAAGAAAATCGCCATGGATTGCCTGGAGAAAGTCGGAATGCAATCTTTTGTGAACAGACAAATATCTGAGCTTTCTGGAGGTCAGCAGCAGCGGGTTTTCATCGCGAGAGCTTTGGCTCAGGAAGCAGATCTGTATTTGATGGACGAACCTTTTGCCGGAGTAGATATGGCAACGGAAACTGCCATTTTCAAGCTATTGCAAGAAATGACCGCAGCAGGTAAGACCGTCATCGTGGTACATCACGACATCCATTCTGCTATGAACTACTTCGACTGGATCATTATGCTAAACCTGCATTTGGTAGCATCAGGCCCAAAAGCAGAAGTGGTCACAGAGGAGCTACTTAGAAAAACGTATGGAGGAAAACTAAACCTGCTTACCAAGGTCACCGATATTATTCGACAGAAAGACTTCAATCCTTTGAAAAGCTGATATGAGCGATTTTGTCTATTTCTTTACTTTTCAGGATGCATCCATTGCTTTTGTGGTGATTGGGATTACCCTTTTGGGGATAGGATCTGCCTATGTAGGAACCTATAGTTTCCTTGACAAAAAAGCTCTGCTCGGAGACGCGATTTCCCATGCGGTACTTCCAGGTATTTGCTTGGGCTTTATGCTGGCGGGGGAAAAGAATCCCATATACATAGTAACCGGTGCATTTCTATCCGGCGCATTGGCTACCTTTCTTACTTCTTGGTTGAAAAGTAACACCAGGCTAAGTGACGATGCCATCATCGCCTCTATCCTATCCATTTTCTTTGGATTCGGAGTTGTTCTGCTCACCGTAATTCAAAAATCAGGCAACCCGGAAATGGCAGGACTTAATCAGTTTATTTTCGGAAATGCAATCGCCATTCTGGAAGAAGATCTCTATATCTATGGAGGTTTAGCTGTACTGATCATCATTACACTCTCAGCATTCCGCAAGGAATTCTCCATGCTGGTATTCAATGCTGACTTTGGAAAATCAATAGGTTACCCGATGGGTGCGATTCGCTTGATATTTAATGTACTGATGATTTTGGCCGTAGTGATTGGAATCCAAGCTATAGGAGTTGTGTTGATGGCAGCCTTGCTGATCGCTCCCGGAGCTGCTGCCAGGTTCTGGACAGATAAGCTCGGCAAGCTTTTGTTGATAGCTGGAGCATTTTCAGCAGTTTCCGGAATCATGGGCACCTTCGTTTCCTTTGTGATTCCACAGATGCCAACAGGTCCATGGGTAGTAGTATTCCTTTCTCTTTTCGCTTTCATTTCTTTTCTTTTCGCACCAAAAAAAGGAGTGCTTTCCCGCTTCATTGCCAGAAGGTATTACTTGAAAAAAACGAATCAAGATCACATACTAAAAGCAATTTTCCACGGAACAGAAAAAGGTCAGAGTTCCTTCCCTATAGAGGAAATCTATCAGTCCTTTCCCTACAAAAAGCGTGAAACAAAGCAAACTATTGATGATTTAATCAAATCTAATTTATTGATTAATAATCAAGGTTTTATAGACTTCACTACAGAAGGAAAATCAGAAGCAAAGCGAATCGTGAGATTACACAGACTTTGGGAACTTTACCTCAATGAGTACATGAATATTGCCCCGGATCACGTGCATGATTCTGCCGAAAAGCTAGAACATATACTTACCCCTGAACTTGAAGCTTTGCTGGAGAACAGGCTAAATTATCCTAAACTCGATCCTCACCAGGAGACTATCCCCCGCGACAACGATGAGCTTTGACCAAAACGCATTTCTAATCATTCTAACCGCCTCGATCATCTCCATTTCCTGTGGGCTGCTGGGTGTATTTATGATGCTTCGCAAAATGTCTATGACGGGAGATGCCATCTCTCATGCAGTGCTTCCCGGAATTGTAATTGGCTTCTTTGTATCAGGAAGTCAGCGAGGGCTGGAAGTTATTATAGGAGCTGGCCTCCTTGGTATTTTAGCAACGCTGATTATCAATTGGTTGAAAAACAAAGCTAAAGTGCAGCTAGATGCATCCATAGGAATCACATTTACACTGCTATTTGCAGTAGGAATTATCCTGATCAATATGCTTGCCTACAAGGTGGACCTTGATCAGGAATGTGTGCTTTATGGAGAGATTGCCTACCTGCCGATTGACCTTTGGATCACAAAAGCAGGCTTCAGTATGGGCCCTAGAATCACCTATTTAGCGGTCTTGAATTTAGTTTTGGTAAGTACCTTTATATTCCTATTATATAAGGAGTTAACGCTGACAAGTTTCGATGAAAACTTTGGTTTGGTTATTGGACTTCCTGCTGGAGCAATTAACCTTGCGCTGATGAGTATGGTGTCCTATACCACGGTAAGTAGCTTTGAAGCCGTTGGAGCTATTTTAGTGGTTGCTCTTTTGGTGGTCCCTCCTGCTACAGCTTTCCTATGGACTAAAAAATTAACCTCGCTCATTAAACTTACCTGTACATTAGGTATTTTTATCGCAATAGCGGGATATTATATGGCATACTTGGTGGATAGCTCCATAGCTGGAATGATGGTTGCCGTGGCCGGAGTAGTATTCTTAGGAAGTGCTTTAGTTAAAAGCATTAAACCTAATTTGCTTTTCGGAACTTCCACTTCCATTGAGCCGTTGGAGAATTGATAATACAAAAAGATGAAAAAATTAGTATTCATAGGCCTTCTTTTACTCACTGCCAATTTTGTGCAAGCACAGGAAAAAATAGAATGGCTGAAATTTGAGGAGGCTGTGGCCGCTACAGAAGCAAATCCAAAAATGCTTTTAGTGGATGTATATACTGACTGGTGTGGCTGGTGCAAAAAAATGGACAAGGAAACCTTCACGGATCCAGATGTCATAAAGTACATCAATGAGAAATTTTACGCTGTGAAAATGAATGCTGAGGACAACAAGCGCGAATTTGACTTCAAAGGAAAGAAATACTCTGAAGCAAAAATGGCAGCAGCTATGCGTGTTCAGTCCTATCCAAACTTTGTGATTATAGATCCCACTTTAAAAAATATCACCCAAATGCCGGGCTATAGACAGCCAGCGGAATTTCTGGATGGATTAGGTCAGATCATTCATAATGGATTTGGTACAAAATGAGTTTTTCACTTTCCGAGCAAAATGATACAATCATAGCATTGGCCACTCCTCAGGGAGTTGGAGCTATTGCAGTGATCCGCCTCTCCGGCAAAGAAGCTATCCAACTAACGAACGAGGTCTTTTTTGGGAAAAATCTGGAAAAACAGGAATCTCACACGATACATTTTGGTACCATCCGTGATGGAGAAAAAATCATCGATGAAGTCTTGGTTTCTCTTTTCATTGCTCCCAAATCATTTACCAAGGAAAACGTGGTGGAAATCTCCACTCACGGCTCCTCCTATATTATCAATCAAGTTCTCAAATTATTTATTCGCAAAGGTGCGCGTCCAGCTAAGCCTGGAGAATTCACTCAGCGGGCATTTCTGAACGGACAATTCGATCTGGCGCAAGCTGAAGCTGTAGCCGATCTGATTCATGCCGATTCTGAAACTTCACATCAAGCTGCACTAAGCCAGATGCGTGGTGGATTCAGTTCTGAAATACAAGAGCTTAGATCCCGTCTGATTCATTTCGCTTCAATGATAGAATTGGAGTTGGATTTTGGTGAGGAGGATGTGGAGTTTGCTAGTCGGAAAGAATTGAGAGCCCTTGTGGAGCGCTTACTTCGTGTGGTGGAAGAATTGATCTTGAGTTTTGATCTGGGAAATGTGATCAAAAATGGTGTGCCTACGGTGATCGCCGGAAAGCCAAATGCCGGAAAGTCCACCCTACTCAATGCCCTACTCAATGAGGAAAAAGCAATCGTTTCGGAGATCGCGGGTACTACTCGTGACTTCATCGAAGACGAAATTAATATAGGCGGAGTAATCTTCCGCTTTATAGATACCGCGGGGTTACGAGAGACAACTGATACCATTGAAGCCATAGGCGTCAGCCGAACTCAGGAGAAAATGAAGTCCGCATCCTTGATATTGTACCTCTTTGATTTGGGTGATACAGACTTGGTAGAGATCAATCGTGATGTAAATAAACTGGAAAATCAAGGCGTCCCTTTCTTAAAAGTTGCGAATAAGGTAGATAAAGGTAATACACAGTTAATTAGTGAGTTAAAAGAAAAGCACCCTGATACTATTTTTATCTCTGCAGGGCAAAAAGAAAACCTGGAAGATCTCAAGGCACGGATTCTTGTACTGGTGAATCTGGATAAATTCAGAACAGGAAATACGGTAGTAACCAACGTACGCCATTACGATTCCTTAGTCAAAACCCGTGAGTCCTTACTGGATATTCTGGATGGATTAGACAACGAAGTAACTAATGACTTTGTGGCCATGGACATCCGCCGCTCCCTACATTTCCTTGGTGAGATCACAGGAGAAATCACCACTGATGACCTGCTGGAGAACATTTTTAGGAATTTCTGTATCGGGAAGTAACAAAACAACTATAAAATAAAGCCTAAAAATCAACATATAACCTGCAAATCATAAAGAAAGCAGAACCCTCTGCCGGAAGTTTAGATCCAAACAGAGGGTGGGTGTAAAGCAACTTTATCTCCTTTTATTAAAAACTTTTACTCACTCTGAAAGTGAAATATTGAAATTTATAGCCAGTTCCAGAAGATGCTGCCACGTTGCTGAATTGACCTTTCAGTCCTAAATCATACCCGTTGAATCGGTAATTGAATTCTGCCTCGGCTCTAAAGGAAGGATCCCAGCCGAGATGCTCTATTTGTTGAAGCCCTGCAGCAGCTTGTACTTTCAATGCTAATTTGGAAATTAAAGGCATCGGAGTACTAAAATCCACAAATATCTCTGTACTCAAGAATTGCTCTGGAGCGAAGTATAAAGTGGTTTCAGAGTCCGTGAAACTTAAAGCTGAGAAATTCACTCCTGTTTTCAATGTTGGCTCTGTACGTAACAACCTATATACAGATCCAAAAAACTGGATTCTGCTGTTCTGGTCATTTAGCATTCCAAAACTCCCCTGAGAGTAGAAACCTGTTTTTCCATCCAACATTAAGTGAGTTACATAGCCTAGGTTGTGGCTTCTGATATCTTTTCCTAAGAGGTCAGCGGTGAAATTGAGAATGTCAGAGCTATAATTCAATCCGAACATTCTTCTGTCATTTGGTTGGTATTTCGTTTCAAACTTTCCAGTTACTCCGGTAAAAGAATCTACTTCTTCCGGAGAGATCTGCTGTACCATAATTTCAGCTCTACTTTGCCAAGCTGGGCTCCATACACGACTTACTGAGGCAGCCACAAATGTACTTTTCGTCACTTGATTTGTAGCATCTTTCACTTGATTAGCTCCTACTCTCACCCCAACGTGAACAGGCGCACTGAATTGGTTTTGCCAGAAGATTGACTGCTCAGTTCTCGTGTTTTTAGCCACATCTGCAAAATACCCCACTTCAATTCCAGCAGATTGGGTTTTGCCTTGATTCAAAAGACCTTCTATTCTTTGTTTTTGGGATACTGATAAAGTTGAATCATATTCATCAACTAACGCTTGAGAATTACCCCATTGCTTTTTCCCTATCATTACCTCGGCAAACTCTTGGATGTAAGGTGCTTTTGGATATTTCTGCACCAAGGTATCGTAATAGGCTAACCCGTCAGAATAATTCCCTGCAGTAGTAGATAACCTAGCTTTCATCACTAGTACTTGATCAGGATCCACGATGCTCAAATTTTCTTCAAGGAATGCTTCAGCATCCTTGGTTTTTACATTCCAGAGAAGTGCATTAAAATAGTTTACTACAGCATTTTTGCTTGATCGGTCCTGATCCCATGCATCATATGCAGCGCTCAAAGCTTTAGAAGGCTTTTTACTCATAAAAAGTGCGTAAGAAAGATTCACCTGCGCGATGGTGCGCTCGTAATCCAAGGGAACTAATTTGGAATAGACATCCACAGCCTGGTTAAAATCCTGCTTCTGCAAACAAAGGTCTCCTTTGAAGAGCAAGATTTGAGCATCCTTCTCATTATGGTTAAGAATACTATCCAGCTGAGCAATAGCTCCTCCATAATTCTCCTCAGATCTGAGCTGAGTTGCCTGGTTAATATACTGCTCTCTCTTGGCTGGATCTAGGGCAGAGTCTTGTGCATTTGCTGCAAATGGAGACAAAATAATTGCTAAAAAACCTATAAGTTTAAAAGCAGTATTAATATATTTCTCAAAACCCTTACGAAAATGGAAATAACACTCAGTGATTTTTTGATTACAGGAGAAAACAAACCCGCTCTTAAAGTGGAAATCAGTGGTGAAGCCAAAGGAAGTGCTACTGAAACTCTCAGGAGCAGATTGAGTGACATTACTGCTAGTGATTTCGACTTGGTTTACCTTGATATAAGAGGTTTGGAGGAAAACGACCTTGGTTTTGTCAATGAAGTGATCCACATGCATTACACCCTTGCCGAACATTCCAAAAGATTTATCCTGCTTTACAAAAAGGGCTCTTCTTTTGAACCTTGGATCAGCACCTCTGGAATTGATAAATTCATCTCTTTGGCTATTACTGCCTGATACCTTGATTTGAATAAATTCAATTAAAGAAGCGAAAACGATCCCGTAAAGGAATGCACCTACGCTCATCATAAAACCGTCCCAAAAGGAAATGAATTCTGGGAAAAAGAAAATTCTACATGCAATAGCCAATACTGCGCCTAGTAATGTCAGCATCCAAAATTGTTTTGTACTATCATCTTTTGGAACCAAAATGATCCTTTTTTCCAAACTCTGCCAAAATGAGAATAAACCATACAATCCTAATAAACTTAAGCTGTATTGCAGCATATCATAGATTGGCAAAGTAAAATTTAGAAAACTGATTTTTTGAGTGAAAGCGGGGAATAGAACCACCATCCACCCATCGTGATGAGTCATGCCATCAAAAAGCAAATGGGTACCTACACCTATACAAATAGAAATAACAACTATCCATATTCTTTTTTGTAAAATCCAAACCCAATTATAATTCAGTATGTGATTTACTTTTGACTGAAACCATGCTGGGCTAGCCTTATAAAAAGGATATTTCACAAGTGTATGAAATACAAAAGCTACTAAGAATGCTACTGGTAAATCAAAAAGTAAAATACCCAAAGGTGTATGCCCGATATTCTCACCCAATCTCAACTTGAAATAAAATTCAAGATCAGGCACAATACTTCCTACTACTAAACCAGTCTGGGATAGACGTGAGGAAGTTTTAGTAAAAGGAAGAATAGCTGCTGGATGAGAAAATGTAAATGGCATATATTAGTGATTTAGGCTACTTGACTGGATTGAAAATTGGCTACGATTTCTTTGACTGATTGCTCTGTCACGTTACTTTTCAGCAAGTATTCTACTGAACCATATTCTATAGCAGTAAGAGCTACTTCAAGGTTTTCCAAGGCTGTGCAAAAAACCACTTCTATACCTGGGTAATAAGCTTTGATCTTCTTTAGGATATCGAGCCCATCAGAATTTTCCATTTGATAATCCAAAAAGACTAATCTTGGATTAAGATGAATCTGATCCATGCAGGTTTGTCCGTCTTCAAAAGTGTGTATGTCAGTGAAACCGATACCGGTAAGAATCTGCTTCAAAATTGCTGTCCAGAATGGATCGTCGTCTACGATAAATGCGGGGAATGTTTGAATGTTTTTCATAGCTGTTTATTTACAACAGCTATTTGCCAAACTGAGGCCAAAACCAAAAAGTGCCTCTATATAGATTTAGAGGCACTTCTTAAATAAATATTTTCCATTTTTTGGAAAATTATTCTAATATCTGGATTTGGCTTTTTACCACATACAAAAAATTCAACCCTCTTAGTTGGTTCAATATCCTTTAGCTTTGATATCACGAGTGACCCGTTCCAATACCTCAATGATATGGGACAGCAGATATGACATTCTCTCTGAGTCTTTTTGTTCTACTATTTCATTTTCCAGTTCACTGACTTCCGCAGCTATTTCTTGAATTTGGAGCATCTTGATAGATGGCTTTATTCGGTGAACAAGTTTTCTAACTTCATCGTAATCTTTTGCTTTAAATGCAGTGTTTATCTCTATAATAGTTGAGGTTACTGTATCCTGAAAAAGAGTCATCATTTTACTTATAAAATCAGTATTTCCATTAGCAATAGCCTCCAACCCTTGAAGACTATACCATGATTTTTGCGGTTCTATGACTTCTTCGTTTTCAGATTCAATAAGAAAATCATTTCCTTTTTCATCCCCCAATAATTTAGATATAATATGTAGGAGGTCATCTTCTTGAAAAGGCTTCGCTAAAAAGGCATTCATACCTTTTGCCATATATTTTTCCTGATCGTCCTTCATCGCAAAAGCAGTTAACGCGATGATTGGAATATTGGATTTTAGTTCTTCCCGAATGATTTTGGTAGCCATCACTCCATCCATTACGGGCATTTGCATATCCATTAAAATTAAATCATAGTGGTTTTTTTGTACTTGTTCTACCGCTTCTTTACCATTGACTGCAGCCCCGATTACGACTTGGTACTGCTCCAACACGGTTGATGCCAACAAGCGGTTAAATTCATTGTCATCTACCACAAGTATTTTCTTTCCTTTAATTAAATCAAAGTCAATGTCCTTGGGAACAATCGAGGGCAGATCCTTCACGTCTCCTTTTAATAGTGTAAGAAAGACGGAAATATTAGTTCCCTTACCTTTCTTTGTGTCTATTGTCATCTTACCACCCATGAGGTTCACTAGCTCAGTAGTAATGCTTAATCCAAGTCCAGTTCCTCCATATTTTCGGGTAATGGTAGAATCCTCCTGTTCATATTTTTCAAAGCCCCTACTTACAAAATCCTCATCCATGCCGATTCCGGTGTCACTGACTCGTAATGCAATTTTTTGCTGAGAATAGGTATCCTCGATAAGCTCACTTTGAATAGTTACCCTACCTTTTTCAGTAAATTTGATTGCATTAGATAGCAGGTTAAGCAGTATCTGGCTGATTCGAATCGGATCACCAATTAGCACCTCACTTATTTTGGTGTCTTTTTCCGGTATGGAAAAATCCAATCCTTTACTTTCCGCCCGCGCTATCATCATCCCAACTATATGATCCAATAATTCATGTAGGTTAAAACCTATTGCCTCTATATTCAGCTTCCCTGCTTCCAGCTTGGACAGATCCAATATATCTTTGATGATCACCATCAGATGGTTTGCTGAGTTTTGTATGGCTGAAATGTATCTTTCCTGTTGCTGGTTTAGTGAGGTTTTAGCCAATTGCTCTCCCATTCCCACTATGGCATTCATAGGGGTTCGGATCTCATGACTCATGTTTGCAAAGAAAATCTCCTTCGCTCTTTTAGACTTTTCAGCATCTTCTCGCTGACGGATTAGTTCTTCCTCCAATCCTTTCTGAGCAGTAATATCCAAATGAATTCCTATGGACCCAATTAGTTCATTTTTGTCATTGTAGTTCGGGGCTCCGCTGATCAGCCACCAGCGATATTCTCCATTGGGCCTTCTATACCTTAATTCATACGAATCAGATATTCCTGATTTTCTGCTGTTTGACTTTTGCTGCAATACTTCTTTAGAAGCATCATCCAAAAGCAAATCCGTAGCTTTCCTACCAATTAAATCTTCAATTTTCTGGCCAGCCATACTGCAAAAAGTCTGATTGGCATGCAATACTTTTTCATCCAAATCCACTTCCAACAACCCTAAATTCATGTTGGTAATGATATTTCTAAATTTTTCTTCTTGCTTGACTATTCTGACCTCTGTTTGCTCTCTTCTTTGTACGTTAACCAGCATCTGTGCGAAAACAAATAAAAGCTCTATTTCCTTTTGAGAATAAGAATGCTGATTACGTACCGAATCAAACCCCACAAACCCTAGGAGCTCATCATTATACATCATCGGGATAGCAATTAAACTTTTGATTCCCTGAGGCTCCAATATTTCATAAAGACCATCCATTCCCTGCTCCTTCAATGAGGAGGTGTTTTCTACGATAAATGGATCCCCTTTTGCATGAGCATTGATCCATTGAGGCACATACTCCAAGGGAACATTCTGAGTATTTTCTATTTCTTCCGAGATGCCCTCAGCACACCATTCATGGGTACAGCTACAGGTATTTTCTTTTAGATTGTAGCTGAAAATATATGCCCGATCAGCATATACAAACTGGCCTATTCTTTTCAGCGAATTATTGACCTTTTCATCTACTTCTTTAAGGTCAATATTGATGTAAGTTGATGAAATCTCAATTAAAATATTCTTCAGCTTCTCCTGAGCTTCAAGTAAAGTTTCGGTGTTTTTATGTGCAGTAATATCGACCAAAATACCATTTAGTCGGACTGGGATTCCATCTTCGAAGATAATTTTCCCTTTATTCTGTACCCACTTCAGCTTCCCTGAAGGAGTAATGATTCTATACTCTTTTACATATTCCCTGTTTACCTCGATCTCTCGTACTATATCTTCCATCACACCCGAATCTTCCGGATGAACTGTTTCTCTCCACCAACTTGTATCGTTAAGGATGGTATCCATATCTATTTCAAACAATTCTTCCACCGAAGGAGTGAAAAACACCCCATCCATTTCCGGGTAGGAAACTGACCAAATCACATCCCGAAGCTCATTTAGAACACTACCGAGCTTTTTATTTACATTGAGAAGTTCCTTCTCAGAATTCTTCTGCTCTGTGATATCTGAATGCGTTCCAATGATTTTAACAGGCAAACCGGTACTGGTTCTTTCGATCACTATGCCACGGTCTTTGACCCATTTCACCTCACCAGCCTCATTGAGAATTCTATATTCGAGTTGGTGTGAGGAGATTTTTCCGCTTTTATAATTAAGTTCGTTTTCTATCAGTAAGTGTTGATCATCTGGGTGAAGTTGAGAAAACCATTTTTTCCCGGAGTTTTCAAGTTCGTTAAATTCCAGTCCTTTAAAATTCTCTGCTTTGTAAGCAAAGAATGTTTTCCCTTCTCTGAATTCCAATTCCCAAACATTATCACCAGAGAACTCCAGTACTTTTCTATATACTTGCTCAAATTCCAGGATTTTATTCTGGGAATTTTTCTCTTCTGTGACATCTTCTACCTGTGTAAAATAATGAACAAACTTGCCTGATTTGTTGTGGATGGCCTGCCCATTTATCCTAGCCCAAAACCAAGTTCCGTTTTTTCTATAATGCTTTAATTCGATCTTAAACTGCTCCTTGTTAAAGAAAGAAGTCAGCATGCTATCAAGCTCTATTTTCGCAGTTTCCTCACCTCTACCTATTTCTAAAGGAAACTTTCCTAGCACATCCTTCGCATCATAACCTGTCTGCCTTAGGTACCCTTCATTAACATAGGTAATAAATCCCTTTTCATTCATGAAAAGAATACCGTCCGAATTAGCACTCGCCACATAGGAGAGTTCTTCCAAACGTTCTTTCTGCTCTGTCATGGTACTTATCAGTTCCTTTAGATCTGAGGTGACGAGCTCATGATTTTTAATCAAATGAAGTAAGTCCACTAAAGGATCCAATGGTGCAAAGTCTGAAATTGCTAGGTCATTGTAAGCCAATTCCTCTATGGAACTAAACCAGGGAGAGCCCAAAAAAAGCAGAAGATCATCAGTGCCAAAATGTTCAAATTGACCTCTAAAAAGTGTAGCCTTTGGATTTATGGCTTTCAGCAAAAATGCTCTATCATGCATTTTGCATAGGAGTTGAAAATCAAATTTAATATCCTTTGGTCTATCGATTACAAATAAATCATCAAAGTACAAGCCTGATAGATCACCCATCATCTTGGAAATACTTGGCCCAAAAAATTGTACAAGCCCCTCTTTATTTAGAGCAAAATGAAAGGGAAAAGTCTTGTCAAGATGACTTTTTGTGATTTCTATATGTATGTTTTCTTTATTCACCAACTCACTTTAAATACTTCATGGGTATGACCTGATTCCTTGCTATTTATATGACCGATTTCAACCGGGGTATTAAACATTTTACCTAAGCCTGAAATCAATCCTTTCATAAAATCAACCAAACCTTCCCTTTCTGAGAAATAATGAAGGACTAGAGAATTATCTTGCACTTCTTCAACTTTAAATTCAGGCGGCATGAGATTGGGATAAATCAACATTATCCGGTCATGAAAGAGAGGTAGGTTAATCAAAAACTCTTTGAGATTACTTCCTCCCGCTTTCATCAATCCACCATATTTTTCATTGCCTGTTTTTAATATCCACCACTCTCCAAAAGTGAAGAGCACATCGGCTACAGAAATCCCCAATTCTTCAGAGGCCGCCTCGGCCAAGAGATAAGTTATGGCATCATCATATGGCTCTGTACTGATAAAATAATCAATATCAACTCCACTTTTTTCTTTTATTGCTATCCATTTATCAATTCCAAAATTGGTCGTGATCAAATCCTGAATTGACTTATTTACTAATCCATACATAGCTTAACGGTTTTTTACAACCTAGCCTAATGGAAAATCAAGCCATAAATAAATACTTCCTTCAAATGAATTCTTAAAGGTTTATGAACTAGTTACCCCTTAAATATTCCAGAATATGGAAATATTTTCCAGATTCTAGACTTGCTCTAATGCTATTTCTCCCTCTTTTATCATTTTATAAATAGTACTTTTACCTATATCCAATACCCGCGCAGTTTCTACTACATCCTTATTACATTTTTTAAGGTAATGAATTACAATGTCACAGGTATGCTGCCTCAGTGTTTTATTTTCCATCAAAAATGACTGCTCTCGCTGAAGTGAAAAAAAGCTAATATCATCCGCCACAATTTCATTGGAGTCTGCCATCACAGCAGCCAAATCTATCAAAGCTTTTAATTCCCGAACATTCCCTGGATAGTGATAATTCATCAGTTTCTCTTTTGCATCGGGACTTAGTGACAAGGGAGCAATCTTATTACTCTTGACAAATTCGCCAATAAAATGCTTAGCTAATATTAGAATATCAGCTCCTCTTTCCCGTAAAGGCGGCAGTTCAATTGGCAAACCCATCACTCTGAAGAATAAATCTTCCCTGAAATTCCCTTTTCGCACCTCCTCCGACAAATTTTTATGGGTTGCAGTGAGTATCCTCACATCTAACTTCACAGATTCGTTTCCTCCTACTCTTGTCAATTCTCTTTCTTGAAGCACTCTGAGCAACTTAGACTGAAGATTCAAATCCATCTCAGCTATTTCATCCAAAAAAATTGTACCTCCATTCGCTTCCTCAAACTTCCCAATCTTCCGGGTCATTGCACCAGTAAATGCACCTTTCTCATATCCAAACAATTCACTTTCCACCAGATCTTTAGGAATCGCGGACATATTGACGGCTATGAAATTCTTTTTCTTGCGCTCACTGTTATAATGTATGGCCTTTGCCACCACCTCTTTACCTGTTCCCGTTTCTCCGGTAATTGATACATTGATATTCGTACGAATGGATTTTTCTATGAGCTTAAAGATCCTTTTTAGCGCTGGACTGGTACCTAGGATGCTCTTCTCAAAAGAAAACTTATGGCCCAATTCTTCTTTCAGTGTTTCTACTTCCTGCTTCAACGATTGATTTTCTCGGATCTTGATAACACTATTCCAAAGAAGATCTTTGGTGGCCTCATCTTTTACCAGGTAATCACTCACTCCTGCTTTAAGTAGATTAACCGCCACACTTATATCTTCCTGAGAACTGATGACCACTACCGGAATACTAGGATTGAAATCTTTAATCCTCTGGAATAACTTATCTCCTGTCATATCAGGCAAGGAAAAATCAACCGTGATCAAATCCGGCTTTTCCTGGAGTTTGGCAAGACAATCCTTTGCTGTGGAAAAAAGCTCTACCTCATAATCGGGGTTGAGACTCATGTGGTATTGAAGAATCTGCCCATACCAAGGATCGTCCTCAACGATGAAAATTTTAAACTGGCTCATAGCTTTTTAATCTTCCCATAATTTACAAAAAGAATCAAGCAGCGATACGTTTTCTGGAATATTTTCCAAAATATGGAAATCCTTCAGTTACCAAAATAATATTAACTACTGATTTACAGACATTTACAAAAATGGCTATCAGTTTGCAAAAGTATTGGCACACAGAAAAACAACTCGATATGAAATCAATACATACTAACTCGCAAGCAAGCAGCATTGATCAATTACTACAAAATGCGCTTAACTACTCACCACAAATTCAGCATCAATACGCAATTGTAGTTCCCTGCTACAATGAGGAAAGTAGATTTGCCTATGAGGAATTCAAAAACTTCGCACAGCATCATCCTGAAGTTTTGCTATGCTTGGTAAATGATGGAAGTAAAGACAAAACACTTGCAGTGCTGCGCGGCATACAAACCGAAAGTCCAAACAATATTGTAGTCGTAGATATGGCGCAGAATGGGGGGAAGTCAGAAGCTGTGAGGCAAGGAATGTTGTTTGTTCATAAAAATTACGATTCAAAATTAATTGGCTTTTTAGATGCCGATCTAGCTACTACTCCTGAAGAATGGTTGCTCATGGCCAAATACAAAGAAAATCATCCTAAGTTCGGAGCAATTGTCGGGAGCAGAATTCAACGCTTAGGTGCAGAAATCAACCGTGATGATAGCCGCTCTTTGGCAAGCACAGTGATCAAAAAAATCATTAAAACCATTTTGAAAGCAAACTTTCAGGATACGCAATGCGGAGCAAAAATTTTCCAACGAAACTTAGTTCCTTTTTTATTCAAGAATCAATTCCAAACACCTTGGCTTTTTGATGTGGAAATCTTCTTGAGACTTCAAGAGAAATTTGGTAAAACCACTTTGCAAAGAGGTGTATTGGAATACCCTCTTCTACACTGGTCAGAGGTGGGTGATTCCAGGTTGAAATTGAAAGACACCATCAAAATACCTCTTCAGCTTTTAGGACTTTACTACCATTACCAAGTGAAGAGCAAACCAAAGAGCATCTGGGACAATAAGAAATCAAAATTTGTCCTACATCAGAATTAATCATAACCACTTAACTAATAAAAAGAGCCTTATGAAAAATCAAAACCATTACGTCGCAATCATGGCTGGAGGAGTGGGAAGCAGATTTTGGCCTGTGAGCAAAACATCCTATCCTAAGCAATTTTTGGATATCCTAAACACTGGAAAAACGTTGATCCAATCTACCTATGAACGTTTTGCAAGCTTCATTCCTGAAGAGAATATCTTCGTGGTGACCTCTGCAGACTATTCGGATATCGTCCAACAGCAACTACCAAGTCTTCCAGTTGAAAACATTGTAGCTGAACCGGCTCGCAAAAACACAGCTGCCTGTGTGGCCTATATTTCCTTCAAGTTGAAGAAAATGAATCCAAATGCTAATATGATCGTTGCACCTAGCGATCACCTGATTGGAGATCTTGATCTTTTTAGAGACACCTGTTTACAAGCACTCAACTATACTTCTGATAATTATGCGTTTGTTACGTTAGGGATAAAGCCTACTCATCCTAATACTGGTTTTGGTTATATCGAATATAAGGACGGTAAAAATGATATTTCCAAGGTGAACTGTTTTACCGAAAAGCCAGATCTTCCTACCGCCATGGCTTTCCTCGACAAGGGTAACTACCTCTGGAATTCAGGGATTTTTATATGGAAAGCTGAAGATATTGTGAGTGCATTCTGGGAGCATTCTCAGTATATGTATGACTTGTTTGACGCTGAATTAGCCTTTCTAAATACAGAATTTGAAGCGGAGTCAATCCAAAGAATTTACTCAAAATGTCCTTCTACTTCCATTGATTACGCCATCATGGAAAAAGCAAACAACGTCTTCGTTATTCCCTCAGATTTCTCTTGGAATGATTTGGGCACATGGAATAGCGCCTATGACAACTTTAGTAAAGATGAAGAAATGAATGCCAGCAATAGTTCAAGTGCAATTCTGGTAGATAGCAAAGGATGTCTGGTTCACTCCAATGAAAAGAAACTGATGGTGATTGGTGGATTGGAAGATCTGATCATAGTCAATACACCTGATGCTTTACTTATCTGCAAAAAAGAAAACGAGCAGCAGATCAAGGAATATGTAGCTAAAGTCAAAAAAGTAAAAGGAGAACTTTATATTTAGTAAAAGCAAAATCAAGTGAAAAATCAAGATCAAGTGTTATGGAGTGAATTTCTGGGGAAAAGGTTGCTTTTGGTAGCCTTATCTCTAGGCTTGCTGACGCATGGGATCATTGTGTATTTCACTTTGCCGCAGACCTACGATGCTTATGTGCATATGTTCTTTGCGGATCATTACTCCAGGTTTTGGTTTGAACCCTGGGAATACCGCTGGTACACCGGCTTTTTGACGATCAGCTATCCACCTCTGGCTCATCAGTTGATCGCACTGATCAGTAAGATTTTTCCTTTGAAAATTGCCTTTAGCATCTATGCTATTTTGATTTTCGAAGCGCTGATTCTAGGAATTTACCGATTCACTAAGATGTTTTACTCCAAACAAACTGCAGGAGTGGCAGCCATCTTGGCGGTAGTATTGAGTTCATTGGTTGAGACCTTGCATGTCTATGGGCAGGTTCCTACACTTACTGGGCTGGCATTTTTACTGAACGCGCTTCCTTTTCTTTACCAATACATCAAAACTTCAGACTGGAGATATTTGCTGATGTCTTTGGCGTTTATCTCCGTGACCGTGAGTTCACATCACGTCACTGCTATTTTCGGAATGGTATTTTTTATCGCTCCGGCCATGGTGATGGCTTTGGTAGATGGTAACCCTGAACTAGGCAAAAAGAATCTATTTGGCAGGTTTCTTCCTGCTTTGGTAGTAGAAGTCTGGAAGAAAAAGAAGGAGATACTACTCTTTGTATTCATCACCATTTTTCTAACCATAACACTTATTTTCCCTTACTGGTATTGGAGTCGAACTGACCCGATCAGTCAAGTATCAATCCCACATGGATCCAGAGATAATTTTCTTGAAGTAACTAGTTCAGGACTGGTTTTCTATGTCATTCCTCTTTTGTTGATTTTTGCACTTTTACCAGCTATCTCCTATTTGATTACTAAAAAGAAAAGACATATAGGCTGGGCTGTTTCTTTCTATGTATGTCTACTGCTCGGAAGCGGCGGCACCACTCCCCTTCCCAAATTAATGCTGGGAGAGACTGCTTTCAATATACTGACGCTAGACCGCTTTGGATTCTGGGCATCCATTATTGCCATTCCATACATCAGCCATTTCCTGGTAGCCTTTATTGGAGGCAGTGTGAAAAAATTCTGGGCTGGTAAACACGGTGAAACCTCCCACTTCCTCATCTCAGGACTAAGTGGATTTTCCTATCTCCTATTTATTATATACATCTTTCACTTAGCCAGCTTCCGCCCCTTGCAGCCAAAAGCTGTTGAAATTGAACCGATCATAAACTTTCTGAATCGGGATGATCACATGCGCTGGAGGTTTTTGACGCTGGGCTTTGGTGATCAGATGGCCTGGCTATCCTCCAATACGCTGGCTGCAACGATAGACGGCAATTACCATTCTGCAAGAAGACTTCCTGAGATGACTTCCCGCGCGGTAGAACGTCTGGAAAATGCCAAATACCTGATGGAAGAAGGCATGGCTTCCTTGGATGACTTTCTGACTAAAGCAGAAAAATACCAGCTTAAATATGTCTTTAGCAATGATCGTTACTATGATCCCTTGCTCTTTTATTCAGGCTGGAACAGGACCATTCGGCTAGAGAATGGAATTATGGTCTGGGAAAAAGGAAATATCTCTACCATTAAACCTGTCCAACCCACGGAACTCAATCCTATTCTCAAAAAGATGTGGGGAACACTTCCCCTAAGCATACTTTTCATTGCGATAGCAATGACCATGATCTACCTTTTTTATTTCAAAAAGTCTCAGGAAGAATTGATCGCAGAGGAAGAAGTGTCTTCTTATCCCAAATTTGTGATTTATTCCTCTGCTTGGTTTCCTTTTGTATTGTTCAGCAGCTTTCTGGTATATCAGATCTACGAAATGTTACTGATCGATGAGCAAAAAGATCCTGCTACTACCATTTATTCTCATTTTAATGATTTGGATTTCCAGCGGTTTGATGAGGCTTTTCTATTTTTCAAACCAGGCCCAGAATACAGCTTGGATCAATACCTCCTCGAAAAGTCAGTGAGTGATGGAGGACTTCTTCCTTCCTTTGCCAAACTCGACAAGTTGCAAATCGACACCCTGAAACTTACTGAAACCAGTGCGCAAATGAATGTGCATAGTACCTGGAGAACTTCTCTTGGTCCACGGGAAAAAGAAGAAGTGATGAATCTGGAAAGAATAGATAATAAATGGTATATCAATCCACCGAAAGTGGAATTAGAGATACCTGAAGAACAAGTGATCAGTTACACTTACACCCTTTTCAAGAAAATGGGGAAACGAAAGGTCAGCAGTTTTCCTACCGTAAAAGATGATCGAATCAAAAAGCCATTTGCAGGATTTTATCAAGCTAATTTGGTACAGGTAAATGGGGAATTAAGACTTACCGGTGAGTTGATCAATGCGGACAATATACCTATCACGCTAGCACTAAAAGCGGTGATCAGGTATGACAACGACAGTACAGCAACGTTTTTCCCAAAAAAGAATTTCCATTTCAACCTTGCTCCGAAGGCAAGTACCTGGTTCCAGTTACCTCTGGGATCACAGGAGCTGGAAGGTGAAAAGAAAATCATCGCTATCTCTTTGGAACTTGAAACAGATATCTCTGAGCGAGGCTATATCAGAGGCGGAGAGCTCAGTTATGAATTAAGAGCGGAAACAAATAATTCGGCAGTTTTCGAAGCATCTATGAAGAATCCGTTCACTGGAGAAATTACTATTCCTGGAGTGTTAATTTCTGAAAAAGATAGTCTGGGAAGGATCGTGCAAGTAGATCTCTGGACCTATCCAAAATCTATCCGACCTGGATTGGAAAGTAGCTTTCAAATCTCTGTGCAGAAAATTTCATCTACGGCAAAGATTCTGGATCAACTTCCAATCAATCTCACAATCAACGGGCAGGAACGAGAATTACTACTAAAACCAACAACGGAATCAGCTCTTTTTCAGGAGAAAATCAGCTTTCTACCACACTGCTTTTTGGCACAAGAAATTTACCTGCAATGATCAGAGTTATCCTATTTTCATTCGTCGGACTGTTTGCTTTTGGCTGTGTCGAAAAAGCAGTAGAAAAGCCAGTGTGGCTAAATACCAAATCTACTCTAAAAGTCAACCAAGATACTTTGGTGTTTGAAGCCGAAGCACAGGATTGGAAAGCTTCTTTAAGCACAGCTGTTCAGCTGATCTATCCTGAAATCGTGAAAACCGACGGAAAAATACTAGTCATTATCCGTCCAGTAAAAGGAATAATCGAAGGCAATGCCTTTCTGACATTGAAGTCAGGCACTTCCCAATTTGTCTATCCAATCTCTCTTAAAAACCAAGAAGAGGCGAGTCAATTAGCAGATTTACGCTCACCTAAAACCCTCACTACAGATTCCTCTATGGTGCAGCAGCAAATCCTTTATAGCTCTGACCCATCTGGAAATCTTACACTTGTGAATCAGGATGCTTATTTTGTAGAAAAAAACATAGAATTACTTCCTAAAACAGGGACATTTAAAAGTATAACCGGCACTGCAAGATCAAGTTTCTATGTTGATGCTGGAACAGTAAGAGAAATACCCCTATCCTATTCTAAAGACAGCCATAATCAGGAAATTACAATTCAAGCGGGACCTTTGGTCGATAGATTTGACAACAAAATAGCTAACGGCACATTGATCCTTTTTCACTTCCAAAAGGACCAGCAACACAAAAAAGTCGAGGCTGTGGTGCAGGATTCCTTTGCTATCCTGAGCCTTCCACTTGATGAGGCAGAAGGTAAAAACATAATAGCCCAGATAGCCCAGATTTATTCTCAACCCTTAACTATACCTCAACAATGACCAGATGGATATTTCTTGGTTTTCTGCTCATTGTTGGGTTTTTGCTCATTACGATGGCGAGAATTAGACATACAGACGATGTTATACCCTACTTTCTGAGGTATGACAGCCTTGCTATGAATTCAAATCCTTCTCTTGAAATAAAAATACAATCTGTTTATACTCCTACTGAGCAGCAACTGGAAAAGTTGGAACAAGATTACAAAGCAATTTGGGCACATTTAAATCACTTGTATCAACACCCCAACCCAACCCCAAGCAAGGACAGGTTTACAGAGCGCTTTTACCTAAAACTCGCTGAAAACTATACAAACGGGCAGCCAGGATCCATTCAAAGAAATGATCTAAGCCATTCCATATCTATTAAAACATGGTCTCGGGACGGACTTTCCTGCAATCTTCTGGATAGCCTTGCTGAGTTCAGTTATACTTTTCCCGATGGTTCTACTCAAATTACCTCTTCTCAAATTGCAGTCAGTTTGCTTTTCCAAGGCGATAACTGGCGCTTAGATGCCATCAGATTTATTGACGAAACCACTAAAAACCCCAACTTATGAAATTAGCTTTCATCACTCCCTACCCACCTAGTCAGGTGACTCTTAACGAATATGGCTACCACCTGAGTCGTAGTTTTATCGGCAAAAAAGAGGTGGATCAGATCTATATTCTGACAAATAATCTCGAAGACAATAGCCAATACTTACGATACGCAACGGACGGCTTGGAAATTATCCCATGCTGGGATTTCAACAGCTGGACAACGGTCTTGGATCTTCGCAAAAAGCTGAAAGAACTCAAACCCGATGCAGTAATTCTGAACCTTCAATTTATGACCTTTGGAGAAGGAAAAATCCCAGCAGCACTCGGTCTACTCACTCCTTGGATGTGCAAGCTTCTTGGTATCCCATCAGTGGTCATCCTCCATAATATCACCGAAACAGTAAAGCTTGACACAATAGGAATGGCTGACAGCAAGTTGAAAGGGAATATTTTCCTATGGATAGGTGAGCAACTTACTAAGTTCATCCTCAAAGCTGATTTGGTTGGTGTGACGATATCCCAATATGTCACCATTCTCAAGGAAAAATACCATGCAGACAATGTCATACTGCTTCCTCATGGGAATTTTGAACTTCCGGAGCGTAATTACCTGCCAGAAAATATGAGCAAAATTAACCTAATGGCATTTGGAAAATTTGGCACTTACAAAAAAGCTGAAGTTATGCTGGACGCCATGGAGATCCTCCAAAAAAAATACCCCAACCTAGAATTAACCTCCACAGTGGCAGGAACTGACAACCCTAATGTGAAAGGCTACATCGATGGGTTGAAAAAGACTTACGCTCACCTAGCCAATGTAGAATACACTGGATACATCCCTGAAGAAAAAGTCTCTGAAATTTTTTGGGACAGCACCTTTGTGATTTTTCCTTATACCACCACTACAGGTAGTTCTGGAATTCTCCACCAGGCGGGCAGTTATGGAAGAGCATGTATTCTGCCCAAAATAGATGATCTCGAACGGGTAGTGGATGAAGAAGGATATGGTGGAGCATATTTTGAGACAGACAATGCTGAGAGTTTGGCACTAGCTGTCTCAAGTTTGATAGATAATCCAGAGGAGAGAAAGAAGATCGAAGATCAAAATTTCAAAGCTGCCAAAGGTTTACCTATGGGAGAATTAGCTCAATGGTATTTAAGCCACATTTTTACTCTATTGCCCAAAAGGAAATGATCAGACTACTTAGCAATTGGATTGAGGCATTTCTACGGTTTTTCTACCCAATTTTCAAAAAATGGCTACCCTACGATGTATACGCTTACTTGGCCGTAGGTGCTATCAATACAGCTTTGAATATCATTCTTTTTGCTGTTCTCTATGAATATATTCTCCCTAAAGAAGGATGGTCAATTAAGGATTTCAATATTGCCTCATACACCATTGCTCTTCTGATTGCATTTTTTGTCACCATCCCTACAGGGTTCTGGCTGAGCAAAAACTTCGCTTTCAGAGATGGAGCTACGGGAACTAAGAAAACGACCAAACAACTTTTTAAATATGTATTGGTAGTCGGTCAGGGATTAGGTAGTGATTATCTGATTCTTAAGGCCCTAATCTTAATCTTTGACATGCAACCTACCGTAGCAAAAATCTTTTCGACAGTAATCGTACTGACGATCAACTTTCTATTACAAAAGTATTTTACGTTTAAGAAAAATTAGAGCAGGATTTACTGAATAGCAGTCAATCAGATTGGGATTTTCAAAGCTTTTCACTTTGAGAGGCATTCCTATTGACTATTAATCAGATATAAGTTTCAAAAGGTGCTTAGATGGGATACAAATTGAAGTCTGAATGAGTGGAAAAAAAGGTTGTGAAGTCTACCTTATCCAGTTCATTGCCTATTTTGGGATCTGATGGCTGCTACTTAAATTTCCTAAAATCTTTTCCCATGTCCCAAGTCCTTCTCGAACATATCCGAAAATTCATTTCTTTAACACCAGTCCTCAACCTACAGCTCCCGGAATACTTCGAGCGATTGGAAGTTGGTAAAAAAGAAATTCTTCTTTCCGCTAACCACCTTTGTGACTACTTGTTTTTTGTAGAAAGTGGTTGTATCCACGCTTTTTTTGTTGACCAGCGCGGAGTTGAAAAATCCATTCAATTTGCCTTGGAGAATTGGTGGATTAGCGACTACCAAGCTTTTTACAAAAAGAAAGTGACCGACGCAACAATTCAGGCAGTTGAGGACTCGGTAGTATGGCGCATTTCACGGGAGAAATACTCAGCTTTGCTCAAAGATCATCCGGAAATGGAGTCTTACTTTCGCCAAATGTATGAGATCGGCTATGGAGCCGTAGTTACCCGGCTAAAATACCTTTTCAATTATTCCAAAGAGGAGATCTTCTACAACTTCAGTGAGCAGTTCCCTTATTTTGTGCAGCGGGTGCCGCAGTATATCCTTGCCACCTACTTAGGTCTGACCCCGGAGTATCTCAGTAAACTTCGAGCAAAAAGACGATCTTAATCCAGTTCAAGTTTTTTCGGATTTGACTCCAATACTTTTGGACTATGTATTAACAAATCCTATAAAAACATGGAAACCAGACTACAAATCGACGAAGTAGAACCAAAAGGATATCAATCTCTTTTTGGAATGGAAAAGTATCTCCAGCAATCCGAACTTACTTCCACTCATAAGGAACTGATCAAAATCCGGGCTTCCCAGATCAACAAATGTGCATTCTGTATCGATATGCATACAAAAGATGCTTTGAAGCAAGGTGAAAATACCCAACGGATTCTATTGCTCAATGCTTGGAGAGAAACTGACCTTTTCACTCCCGAGGAAAAAATCATTCTCCAGATCACAGAGGAAGTCACACTGATCAGTGAAAAAGGACTGAGTGGAGATAGCTATAACCAAGCGTTAAAGGCTTTTGGAGAAAACTACCTTGCCCAGATTATCCTGGCAATAATCGCCATCAATGCATGGAATCGGCTGTCTGTCAGCACCAACAAGCCCATTCCAAATTAGGTCTCTGAGCATGGTAGAAAAGGCTGGAATCCTCTTTGTGGAGTCTGGCCTTTCCTTTCTTTGGCTGGGAAGGATTAGTGAAAGTAGACCTCAGTCTATACCATCGACCGATTTCCCCCTGACATGGTTTTCAATTCCATAATTCATCTCTGCACCCAAGAAAATAATAAAAGTGCTAATAAATAGCCACAACATGAGGAAAACAACAGCGGAAATCGAGCCATAGATTTCACTTAAATTCCAGAAATTACGCATGTAAAATGAAAATCCCCAGGAAGCCAGTAGCCACAAAGAGGAGGCTAAAACTGCACCGGGAATAACCCAAATAAAACTAGGTCGTCTTCTTTTAGGCCCAAAATAATAAATCATACTAATACTCCCCACCAGAATAAATCCCATCACTAGCCATCTCAACCACGTTATAAGGCTTTCAAGATTATCTGGCAAACCTATTTTCCCAATGATAGCCGGAAATGCTACAATCAAGGCAGCACTTAGAATGATTAGTATGATAGCACCAAAAGTGAATAATAATGTAAGCCCGTTGTTTTTTATGATCCCCCTTTTACTTTCGGTCTCATAGGCAATATTTATTCCCCTAAACAAAAATTTTGTCCCAAGATTGCCTATCCAAATACCCAGTAGAATTCCCAAAAAAGTACCCCAGCCTAGGGATTCACCTTCGGGTTTGATAAAATTATCCACCCTATATTGAAGGATTTCATGAGTCTGCTCCGGGATCATAGTACTGATTTTGGAAACCTGTTCCTCAATTTGCTGTGGATCCATTACAACCCCATAGATGGAAATGAGTGCCATAAGAGCGGGGAAAATGGCTAAAAAACCAAAAAAGCCTACTCCAGCTGAAATAATTATCAAATTATTTTCGACAATGCGTTCTTTTACTTTTATCAAAATGCTCTTCCATTCAGAGAATGATAATTTAGAAATGGATTGAACCGTTTTCTTCATAATTCTAGCTTAGATCAAATCGTCAAGCAAGATACAGGATGCTTTTTTGCTCTCTAAAATTAGTTTCCAATCTCGAAACAACTATTGAAGTATTTTCAATCCGACTTATTCAATATTCTTTCATGCCAATAGCTCCTTAAGCTTACCAAGAGAAGTTGGACAACTAATCATTTTGACCTATTTTCACAAATAACCTAAACCTAATAACCTATGAAACAAACTTTTTTAATTACCCTACTTCTATGCCTTGGATTGAATGTTACCCAAGCACAAATAGGCACCAAAGAGCGAGTCAAAGTACATAGCAGAGCACTGGAGGGAAACCTGATCGGTGATCCTGCAGACCGAGACGTGACCGTCTACCTCCCTCCTTCTTATCAAACTGATCCTGAGAAAAACTTCCCAGTTCTTTACATGCTTCATGGATTTACCGACACCGATTCCCAGTGGTTTGGATGGGAAGATCATTGGATCAACCTTCAGCATGTGATCGAGCAATCCCTCGAGGCTGGCAGTTCCAAAGAGATGATCGTGGTGATGCCCAATGCATACAACAAATTTAAAGGGAGCATGTATGCAAGTTCTGCTACAATAGGCGACTGGGAAACCTTTGTGACCAAAGAGCTTGTAACCTACATAGATTCAAACTACAGAACGCTAGCAAATAAAAACAGCAGAGGACTTGCCGGACATTCTATGGGCGGCTATGGAACGCTTCGTCTGGGAATGAAATATCCTGATGTTTATTCTGCCATCTACGCCTTAAGCCCCTGCTGTATGGACGGGGGAGCACCGACCAATCCTGAGATGATCTCTAAATTAGAAAAATTCACTACTGAACAACTCGAAGATGCATCTTTTGGCGAGATAGCTGCCCTCGCTACAGCTGCTGCCTTTGCACCCAATCCTCAAAATCCTCCCTTCTATTTGGATCTTCCTGCAAAAGATGGCTCGCCCCGTCAGGATATTATCAATAAGATCATCGCAAGCCGAACACTCACCACTATTGATCAATATATTCCAAACCTCAAAAGGCTAAAAGCTATAGGAATGGATGCTGGCACAGAAGATAGAGGTATTAGCGAAGCCACCAAAAAGCTGCATGAGGTACTGGATGCTTACCAGATCGATCACCTTTATGAAAGCTACGAAGGCGACCACCTCAACCGCATTGCCGAACGCATTGAAACCAAAGCTTTGCCATTCTTTTCTGAACACCTTGTTTTTCAAAAAAGCACAGTAAGCGAAATCATTGAAAATGGAGGTACAGGTCAGTATCCTGCAGTAATGACCTCAGAAAGCAGTTTGCCCACGCACACCATCTTTAGACCTCAGGACATAGCAGCTTTTGGTGAAGAAAAGAAGCTTCCCATTATCACGTGGGGCAATGGTGCCTGTTTTGATTCTCCTTGGGAGCATGTCAACTTTCTGAATGAAATAGCTTCCCATGGCTTTCTGGTCGTCGCGATAGGTACCATGCCCAAACAGACCGATGTTCGTTCTAAGTCACAAAAACTACTGGATGCCATAGACTGGGCAATTGCACAAAATAACGATCCCAATAGCCCCTACTATCAAAAAATCGACACCGACAACATTGCAGTGAGCGGTATGTCCTGCGGAGGTCTGCAGACTATTGAAGTTGCCGATGATCCTAGATTCACCACGGTTGGGGTATTCAACAGTGGCGTATTGGGGAACCCTGGAGGTGGAATGTCCGGCATGCCACAGGTCGGTAAGGAACAATTACAAAAAATCAAAGTTCCAACCCTCTATTTGTTGGGTGGTGAATCCGACATCGCATATGGAAACGGAATGGACGATTTCAGTCGCATCAATCATATTCCCGTATTTGTGGGTAATCTGGATGTGGGACATGGAGGCACCTATGCACAGCCTCATGGTGGAGAATTTGCACGGGTAGCTCTCAACTGGTATCAGTGGCAATTGAAAGGAGATGAGGAAGCTGGAAAGCTTTTCACCGGAGATTCTCCTGCATTAGGGAAATCAGAAGGCTGGGTAATAGAAAAGAAGAACATGGACTAAGTGAGCTAAAAAGATTAGTAAGCTTGATTTAGATTAAAACTGCCTCCAAAATCAAGTAGTGTTGATTCTGGAGGCGGATTTTCATTTACTTCATAGTCAGTCTTTTTAAGGGCTCCAAGACCAACCATTTCTGCTAAATCCCTGGTGCTGAAGAGACTATCAAGTCCGCAGCCTCAAATGGGAAATTTGGCCAATCCGGTCTTTCCCAAATCCATTTCATGATTTATTAAACATAAATCTATAGCTCAGAATTGCAGCAATTTTGAGCTATAGAATGAATTTCTATAGCTCACATATAAATAAACTCAGGCAAAACTATATCTAAAAGCATATAATTTGACCATTTTCTTAGATTTATATGCAAATACATATAGAATGAATCATATAGCTGAATTTGTAAAAACAAGAAGGAAGCAATTGGGTATGACCCAAGAAGAATTTGCCGAAAAAGCTGGGGTCGCACTTACTGTAATCAGGAAAATCGAGCAAGGAAAGGAAAACCTAAACTTATCAAAGGTTAATCATGTATTGACAATGTTTGGACATATTTTGGCTCCCATTAGTGAAAAAGATAATAAGTTGGTTAAATAAATAAAGTAGATGGTAAGTCGGGAATTCCGACATACCTGTATTAGAAAATTCTTGAGTTTGAAAATGGACAATCAAATTGAAATTTATCAAGGAAGTGACGGCCAGACTCAAATTGAGGTAAAGTTTCGAAAGATTCAACTATCCTGAATTTCCGGATAGTTCAACGTGAGGGAAAAAGAAAAATTGAAAGACGATTGTCAAGGTCATTGATCAACTAACTGGTTATCGCAAAATTTGCGACAACCAGTTAAAACTGTGTTATTAAAGAAATGCCACAAACCAAACAGGAAGGGTACATGAAAAAAACTGCGCTAGTACTGACTTTAGTGATTTTCTTATTAGCATTCAATTATGTCTTTGCGATAAATCCAGATCGGGAATACTTTATGACCCCGGACTCTGTGTCGTGGAACTACGAACAGTTAAAAATTACGACTAAGGATAATTATAGATTGAACACCTGGATCTATGAAGCGAACATTGAAAACAAAAAAGACACGGTCATTATTCTTGCCTATCCTGATGCGGGTAACATGTCATATTTTGTATACTATGCCGCAATTCTAGCCAATGAAGGTTATACAGTAGTTACGTTTGATTACAGGGGATTTGGCAAAAGTGACGATTTTGAAATTCAACCTGAATATCTTTACTACACTGAGTTTGCATTAGACCTTGAAGCTGTCGTCGATAACATTTCAAAGAAATTCAAGGATAAACAAATTGGCATTTGGGGAATGTCCATGGGGACAACAATAGCTTCCCGTGCCTACCCAGCTATAAAAGGAAAGATCGATTTTATCATCGGAGAAGGTTTTGTGACAGACACTTCAGCCATAATAGATCGTTATATAGCGCGTGACAAAGAGTTGCTGCTTCCCGAAAAATCCAGTATTTACGAAAAAGCAATTCAATCCATTAAACTTCCACTTTTAATATTTACAGCTTCCAAGGATGAAATCACCACTCACCAAGATGCTTTAATACTTCAAGAAACACTTGGAAATCGCTGTAAGGTCGTAGAATATGATGGTGATCACCTTACAGGATTTCAACTTGATGCTGAAAACATAGGGTTTGGTACCTGGTATGTAAAGCAAATTAATTCATTCTTAGAGAATAGCTAAGTCATTATCACTACTAAAAAGCATTGAAAAAGACAAAGCCCACTATTCGGTGAAGATCCAGAAAGTCCTGAAGGAAGTGCAACCGACCTGTTGTTGACACTGATCAATAAATACGAAAAAAAGCATTACCCTATTACCCTACCTGATCTTTATGAAGCTGTTAAGGAAACAATGGAAGGAAAAGGTCTTAAGGATAACGGTCTTTTTCAGTGAGTAATTTTCTCAGCGTAATTCTTAGCGCATGCTATGACTGTGGTAAAAAGAAACCACCCTTCGGGATGGGCGACTAAATGAACACTAAATTCAAATTCCAGCTCATTAGAATTACTATGAAACACCTTATTTATAACCCTACTTTTCTATAATTATTTTTAGATATCTCGTAAGATTCTAAGTTTAAGACACTAACCAATCAAATAGAACTTAGGTGATTTTCTGCAGCATAAGCTAAATTTACTAGCTCCAATTATCTGAAGTACAAAGAGATAATCGAAAGGGTAAACAAGGTTAGTTTTTTACAATCCATAAATAGCCTACCTATTCCATTATCATCCTATTTTCTTCAAAATAATACTATCTCAAAAAATTATTATTCTACCAATCAGATTTATAAACTCACTTTTTTGGGCTTTATAATACAACTATTGGCTTTCATAGTGTTTATTCATTTTTATCAAAATTTTCTTTTGAATTACAACTACTTTAGACTAGTTTTCAAGACTTTCTACTAAAAAAGCAATACATAAATTCGTAGAACCCAAAGAAAAATAAGGTAAAACAGGCACTTGATCTATCAGAAATCTCAATGCTCAAGTCCCTGTTTGCTAACAGTTACTAGTCATTTCAAACCAGTGTTTGTCTAGTTTGTTACCCATTTGCTCATCCTTCACTCACTCAAAAGCAGGATTATATGAAATTAGGAATCATTGGAGGAACCAATCTTGCCAAATCCCTTGGCCGAAAATACATTGACGCTGGCCTGGCTGTAGTATTTGGTGTCCGCACAGATTTTAACATTGAAGAAGCCGAATGGAAGGTTCTCAACCGTTTCTATGATAGACTTTGCCCCTATCAATCTGCTATCATTCAATCGGAGATAATTTTGATTTGCTGCGAAAACGAGCATTTACCCCAAGTTTGTGAAGCACTCAAAGAAGTGGATCTGGATGACAAGATTGTTATCGATTGTACCAACAGCTACTATGATAAAAAGTTAAGCAACTGCAACACACAGATCATTCGCAGGTCAGCGCCAAAAGCCATAATTTTTAAAGCATTCAATAACCTAGGACTTGATTATCCAAATTCAGACGTGCTGGGAATCGTGAAAGAAACCTACTTTTGCGGAGATGCCAACCTAGAGAAGATCCGTATCAAAAGATTAATTGAATTGATTGGCTTTAAGGCAATTGATGCCGGGAAAATGAACAATGCTACCCTTTTGGAAGCATTTTATCACCTGACTCGAGAGATCGCCTGGAACAAAAAGGAGGAGTCCAATTACCACTTTAAACTGATTTCAGTTTAGAAATTGAGTCCAAAATCTTGGAATTGAATACTTAAAATAAAATGAAGATTTAGCTCATTTTGGAGGATTTATATCTCTGCCAAAGCATTTTTCGTAGTTTACCTTAGCTTTGGTTAGTATTTCAATTTCTATTTATGAATAAATTTTTCCTAGGTTTCCTCGCAGCTCTTCTGATCATGGGAGGCTTTTGGTTTTTTTCAGATAAAAAAGATAACCAAGAAGAACTGAATGCCAATTCGGCATTGATTCAACAGCAAATTCAAAATGTGGGTAAACTGATCGTCACTGAAGGCTATTACTCCCAAGTTTACTCCTATAAAAACTCACAAAAGCTATTTCTCAGCCTTGTCAGCGCGGACAAAAAAGCGCTCATCATCGCCAAAGCAAAAGCAACCGTAGAATATGATTTGCGCAAACTGGAGACTAATGTTGACTCAGATTCAAAGAAGGTAACTATCACCAAAATCCCTGAACCTGTGGTAAACATCTATCCTGAATTCGAGTATTACGATGTGACTCAGGATTACTTGAATCAGTTTGAAGCAGATGATTACAATAAGATCAAAACCAGCATTACGGATCAATTTAGAACCAAAATCGAAGCTTCTGACCTCAAAAAGGACGCAAACGAACGCTTGATGAGTGAGCTACTCAATATCTTTATTTTAACAAAATCCTTAGGCTGGACCTTAGAATACAATGAAGTTATAATAGAAAATCCGGAGCAGATGAAGAATCTGACAAAGTGATTTACTTACTAATACTTATTATCCGGTTTGTAGATTCCAATTCCCCGTTCCTGTAGACCTCCGTTTTCAACACTCCCAATTCTGGGGTAAACCAAGTAGTAGCAGTCATAATGTTTTCTGATTGCATGCTAGCCATCATCTCCTTCATTTTTGCATCCATCCCCGGCACATCCATTGCTACGTTTATTTCATTACTGATCTTGAAGCATTTCCAGGTACCAGCTTCAGTGGTGATCGATTCTTCTGCTTCTACTTGTCTATTGGAAATAGTGAAAGTCATGGACATTTTCATCCCGCCTTGTTCAGATTCCATGCTGCTACTGATATCCGGCAAGGTCTCTCCCACTTTTACTTCCAATGGAAACTCAAATTCACCTGATTGAAAGGAAGAATCCTTGTTTTTGGCCTCCGTTCTGTACATAGAAGCAATGTCAAAAAAGACTGATTTGCCATTGCACTTATAGCTAAAAGTCACATTTGTCTCCTTTTTGGACATCAAATCTGTATTGACACCTTCAACTTTCGCAACTGTGAAACCATCTTGTTCACTCACTTCCAACACCTTGGTGAGTTGACTGGAGACTTCCACACCTGCCTTGTTGTAAGTCTTGGCTAGGATTTCTGCCCCTTTCTGAAAAAAGGCCATAGCTGTACAGGTGTTCACTTCCTTAGTAACTTTTATGGGCTTCTCCAGTAAACTTTCTTCTGAACTGGAGGCATCCAAGCTTTTGCTTCCGCAAGCTAAAGCAATGACAATCAATACGAAATAGCTGAGTCGTTTCATGAGTATAGCAGTAAGGTGATTGTTTATTTACATCTTTTGGTCATCGTTTCCATCACCAGTTTTCCTTTTTTTTGAGATAAAAGAGGATCATTTGGAATCTGGGTATTGAGTTTTTCAATTTCTCTTTTGGTTTGCTCCTGATAAGCCATTTGCTGCTCGAGGCAATTAATCTTTTCCCTAATCTCCTGCACAGTTCCTGGGCTCTTTGCATTGGCAGGTCTGCTAAGCATCTCCTGTTGCTTGCAAATGCTTAATTCCGTATCGTAAATCTCCTGCTGAATCATTTCCTCGTAGTTGAACATCGCCTGTGTAATAGCTTTTTGGGCATTTGTGTTTTGCTGTATATTACCTTGTCTGGCATGCTGCAGCTTTTCCTCTTGTCTAGTAAGCATGTCCTGTTTAAATTGGATATTCCTTTGTTTCAAGGTTCCACAATAGTCTTCAGTTCTAACTGCCTCAGATTTTTCATCCAATTTCTCTTTCTTATTGGCTATACTTTCGGTGACATGTGCAAAAAACTCCTCTTCCATTGAATTGAAAGGACGGCTGTCAAAGCAAACTTGCTCGCTTGTTATAGCTGTGATCTGGGAATTGTAGGAGGATCCGGAGACCTCCATTATTAGGAAAAGGCCTTCTTCCGCTTGTTGATAGCCAACTGCGAAATTGCCGAGGTACTTTTTGGGAGCAAAGCTTACTTTCTCAGGAAATTCTTTTCCAAAGAGATACCACTTTTCGTCTCCTGTATCAGATTTATAAACATATGCTTTGACCTTTCCCTCCAGATATTCCTTGGTCTCACCCGAGATTCTGAGAGTAACCACTTCGGGGCTCATATTATAAGCGTATTGAAAAGTCTCAGAATTCCCCGTGGAGACTCCATGCTGCAAGGTGTTATCCTTTCTATAATTGAAATAGTTAAACACATTTCCACTTAATCCCATCACGGTCAGATTGAAATTATCATCCTCCGTCTTAATCAGACATACCGGAGAATGATCCCTCTTGGGAGGGATGTAAGACATGAAACCTCCTTCAGTATCAATAAACAAGCATCCCGAAGCCTGAAGAGCAGTAGAATTGGTTTTAAAAGAGATGATTTTGTCGTAACAAAGCACATGGTCATTTGGCAAAATCCTGCGAGGTTCAGACATACCTTCCAATACCGGAGCCTGAAGAATCGAGAGCAAAAATGGTCGATGCGGAGAATCCAAAAAGGCTAGACTATCCGGTAGTTCCTCATCCTGAGCCCTCAAGATTGAAAATACCTGAAAAAGACATAACGTGAAAAGTAGCTTTTTCATCGGCTAGTAATAAATAATCAGAAGTCCTGATGCTCCTCTTGCGCTTTTCAGTGTGGCGATTCCGGTCATTTCCAACCCTCCTCCTCCGCCTCCACCAGGATAATTCCCGTCCTTGGCAGTCACATCCATCTCACGTAAGCTGATATGGATAGCCCCACTACCTCCAGCTCCTCCACGAGGTGCATTTCCACCTTTGCTACCATTGTTATAGAATTTGTAAACCTCAGTAGAACCTATTCGCTCAATAGGAATAGCTAGGGATTTCTCGCCGTCTTCACCTCGAATACTTAATGTATTTCCCGAAAAATTGCCTGTACTTTGATCTAAGTAACCTCCTCTAGCATCAAATCGCTCAATTCCACCCTCCATTTTTTGAGGAAACTTGCCACTTATAAGCGTGATTGAACCTGCCTCTGACTGAATTACCAGAGGATATAAATCTTTTCCACTCGCTGGTACCCTTATTCTAAAAACATATCCCTGTGTAACATCAATAACAGACATGAAATAGCCTCCAGCTCCACCGCCTCCGCCACTACCATAGCTTGCTCCAAATCCATCAGCTCCTGCACTCCAGCCTTCCATTCGGATAGAAGTTACTCCTTCAGGAACTGTCCAAGTATGCTCCGAAAATTGCTGAGAACCGCTTGGGTTGATGGTGCCAACATAGCCAAAGATTTTCATTTTGGACATCCCAACAGATCCCGTTCCTGGCTCAAACTGGCTCAATTCGTTTGGTTGCACAATGGATTGACCTGTGGTATTTAAACCTGTTCCAGAGATAGGATTACTGGGTTGAGTAGGAACAGCCACGCTCGATGAGGTTTCGAATCTCAATCTCACATTCGGATCCGTAATCAATCCAGAGTACATCAACTTGTAGCGAGCAGTATCGGCATAGCTTGGCACTCGAACAATCAGGTTTCTGCCGTCTTTCCGAATCATTCCAGAATCAATTAACGCTTCCAATGCTCTTTCTTTATCTGACTTTTGCGCAAATCCTGACAGACTTACCAAAACCAGTAGTATGATGAATCCCAGCTTTTTCATCAACCTAGTTTTTAGTGAATTCAACTCTACGGTTAGCTGCTTTTCCTTGGGCAGTAGTGTTGGCTTGAACAGGAGATGATTCCCCTTTTCCATCTATGGAAAGTCGACTTCCTGAAATCCCGTGTTTAGTGATCAAGTAGGTTTTGACAGAATTGGCTCTATTTATCGATAAAGCCAAGTTGTCAGCATCTTCTCCATCGCTGTCTGTATGCCCTGTGATTTTCAGGTTGACATTTGGATTGCTGACCAAGGCTTTTCCCACCTGATCAATGATCGCAAAAGAAGCAGGTTCTATTACGTCACTATTTACTGCAAAACGAATTTCGGAAGTAGAAGCATTTCCTTCCTCCATCAACTGCTTGATAAGTAAGCTTCTGGCATCTGTTTCTGCTGAGGCAATCCGAACATTCCCAATGTACATGGGAGTTTGAGTAGCTGGAATGACGTAGTTATTGTTGAAAAAGAAGTTGTTCAGCAAATCGGGAGTTAGAACTCTTGGAAGGTCAATCAATTTCTGACCATCCAAGTAAACACGAACTCTAGTTTTGTTCACCGCCATGTCTACATGAAGCACCTCATTCACATAAGAAGTGAGCGGAAAATCGCTCTTATTTCCGATGATATCACCTTGAAGCCCATACTCGATTGTCTTTCCGTCTGATTCGGTATACCTATGGATATTAAAGAAAAACTTATCATTATAATTGAGGTCTTCCCGGATTATATCCCTCACTTTCGTCAGACCGAATTGGATAAAAGGCGTAGAATTTCTTCCGTCTTTCACCAAAAGCAAGTCAAATTGTATGGTGCTATTTTCTGGTAGAACATCATCCATAACTGGATTTACTATGCTATTATGGGCGATTTGAAACCAATTGTTTCCATCAATCTCCACCACTGAGCCACTGCCAGTGGTATTCCATTGGGCAGGGAAATCACCGATTGCATCCTGCGAAAAATCATCGCTAAAAATCACCTCAACTCCCGGGATAAAATCGGATGTCTGACTAACATTCTTACCGGAATTTACTTTTGGAGCATTCTTATCCTGTGCCAAAGAATCAGAACCGCTCTCTCCATCTTTTGACTTTTTCTTGAATAGATTTTTTATGCTCTCTTCAGTTTTATTCAAGGCTGCATCAATGCCCTGGTCGATTTTTTGATCAGCTCGCTGATTCACCTTCTGCTCAGTCTTTTGCTTTGTTTTAGTCGGAAGACTTTGTGCAATAGCAGATAGATTGATTGTAAAAGCTGCAAGAATTAAAAATAGCTGTTTCATGGCTCCTGTTTTTTGAATAAAATTAGAGCCATACACATCCTAAATCAACTACATAAACATGTAGTAATCCACTTGAAAACAATCAGTTATCTGAAAAATTAACCCACTAAACGGTTTTTAATGGCCTTTGAAACAGCCTCAGTTGCGGAGTGTACATGCAACTTTTCGTAGATTTTTTTGATATGAAAACGCACCGTATCTATGCTTATAAAAATTTCGGCAGCAATCATTTTATAACTGAAGCCATTTACCAGGAGCTCCAATATTCTGGTTTCTCTTTCGGTGAGATTGAATTGCTCTTGCTCTTCAGATTTAGCTTTGGGAAGCATCTTGAGCACTTTTCTCGCAACTGAACCTGTCATAGGAGCACCTCCTTTTTGCACCATACGGATTGCATCTGCTATTTCTTCGCTCAGATGTCTCTTCAAAATATATCCGGATGCTCCTGAGTAGATGGCATTGAAAATATTTTCATTATCATCAAATACGGTCAGCATTATCACCGGAAGGTCTTCATTGATAAGGCGGATCCGCTCTACCGCTTGGACGCCATTTACCTCAGGCATATCAATGTCCATCAGAATCACATCCGGTCGCCACAGCTCAATATCTTTTTCCACTGTTTCAGCATTGGGAAGAGCAGCTACCAAATCCATATCGGGCTCGGCATCCACTAGCAATTCAATACTAGTTCTCAGCATTTCATTGTCATCGTAAATCAGGACTTTTGCATTCATTTTCAAAAGTAAAAAACAAATAACTCATTTATTACTACATAATTATGTAGCAGGAAAGCCAATATCAATGTTCGTTCCTTGTCCTAGAATACTGTTGATCTCAAAGGTTCCGTTGATTGATTTGGCTCTGGAAAGCAAGTTTTTAAGACCATTTGAAGAAGATTTAATAGTGGTATCAAAGCCATTTCCATTGTCTGAAATAAAGAGTTTTAAAAGCTGCTGATGCTGCTCGAGTCGGATAATGACATGATCAGCTTGAGAATGTTTTGCGATGTTATTGATCACTTCTTTAAACATGAGCAGAAAATCCCTTCTTCTACTCATCGCTATATGCCTGTTCAGAAGCTGTTCATCAATTTTCATTTCAATATGGATATTTTTAGGCTCCAGCGTTTGTGCAAGGTATTCCCGCATCCTCACCACCAGATTTCCCAGTTTATCATTTTCAGGATTTACAGCCCAAACTATATCACTGATTCCTTGTTGCGCCTCCGCAGATTGCTCGGTGATTTTGCTGAGATAGGGAGAAATGTTGGTCTGAGCATCTGCGATTTGCCTAGTGGAAACCTCAGACAGGATTTTGATACTAGTCAGCGTGGAACCGATCTCATCGTGGAGATCTTTGGCAATATTGCCTCTGATTGCCAACATAGCTTCTTGCTCCTCAATTTTCCTTTTAAGTTGGTACCTGGCAAAGAGAAAATATACCAGCACAGATAGTAAAGCAAATACCAGGTAACTGATATTCCTGAATTTCTTACTATCACTTAGCTGCCTATCCTGAAGCAATTTCTCGGTCGCAGCCAAATTCAGCTGCTGCTCCTTGGTTTTGGCTACCAGATCCTGTTTGATCAGTTTTTCATTTTGCTGAAGAATCCTAAGTTCATTGAGCTCCTGCTCTTGTGTAAGCACAGTGATTTCCTTTTCCTTTTGCTCAGCCTCAAGAAAATTTCTAGCTAGTATGGCCTCTTGTCTTTGTATTTCTAGCGCCTTTAACTGTTCCGAATTACTCAATCTCAGAATTTCATTATCCTTCTTTTCAGCTTCGTATTTTGTTTCGAGCTCAGCTATGTTTCGAATCGTCTTTTCATTGATAATGCTATCTCTGTAAAGAATATGGAGATTATAAAAATCAAAGGCTTTGCGGAAGTCATTTTTGCTTCTATAAAAATAAGCGAGTTGCTCATACAGATCTCTGAAATTCAGTTTATTATGATCAACAGAAGTTAGCTGAAGCGATTTATTAAAGTACTGCATGATTTCCAAAGAATCCTTATCCAAAGCAACTGCATGCATTCCAAGCGATAGATACCTTCTAGCCAACATCGAAGGGTCCTGATTATTTTTAAGAAGAAGTGCAACAGCCTTTTCTTCGTAAGCCATCGCATTTTCCCGGTCTCCTTTGTCGCTGAAAAGCAAGGCTGAAGTCACATAAACCTGAGTCATCCTGGCTTCATCTTCCGACTGTTCAGCATATTTCTCGCATAGTTTGAGGTACTTTTCGACTTCTGCCTGATCCTTCCCACGGTAAAACTGACTGAGATTACAATATCCCAAAGCCATCCTGCTGATGTCTCCAGCTTCTTTTCTGTATTCTATGGAGCGTAGGGCAAATTCTATGGCTTTATCCAACTTGCCCATTCCATAGTATGCAATTGAAATATTATTGAGTGTCACTGCCAATTCAGCGGCATTATCCGGGCTAACAGCTTCGAGAATTTCTAGAGATCTCACCAGATTTGTAACCTGTAAATCAGTCTGACCATCCACGCCTAAAGCATAGCCATAGTCATTGTAGGCAAGTGCAGCATAAGAAGATAGGTTATTTTCAAAGTGTCCTGAAATGGCTTTTTCGAAATATGGAAAGGACTCCTTGATCTGGTTACGGTAAAGAAGAATTTGCGCCTGAAGTAAGTTGTAAATCGCCTCAATCAGCGGATCTCCCAGCTTTGAAATCAGTGGGGATAAGTCTGAAACAGCCTTTTGAGCTAAATTCAAGTCATCTAATTCTATGAAAGCCTCTGACTGTTTAATATAAGCATAAGCCAACCCAAAATCATTTCCATGGTTGTTTGCATAATCAATCGCCTCCTCACATATTCTCAGCACTTCAGTAAAATTCCCGTCTACAAATTTCAATTCTGCTTGTTCAAGAAGCTTAAAAACCTGAATTGAATCCTTTTGATTTGCTGTTTGTGCAGATGCAGCAAAGCAAAAGCATATGAGTGCCAAAAGTAGAAAAGTAGAAGCTTTCGGCGTTTTTATAATGTAAAAGCAATGAAGAAGTGCCATTCCATTCTCGGATTTTCCAACTGAGCCCACACCTAATTTTTATCAAATTACAAAATTTCAGTTGTAGTTTTTGCTAAAAAAATAAGGACATTTCCACTAGTATGACTAATGGCTTTGCAAATAAATAGCAGTAGGAATCTCCTAGAACACCCAACAAACTAAAACCCTATTTTAAAGTAATTGCAGATTTTCGAAATGCCTTTTTCTTGATTAATATCTGATTTACAATACAATTCAGGAGCTATGCAAGTAATAATTAGCATAATTCAGTCACTTTTTACATCAAAACAGGAAGAAATTCAATATTTAAAAAATGACATTAGTAAAGTAATTAATGAGGAGTCATTCGAAGCAGAGAAAAATTGAGAAATACACTTTCTATTCTGAATCTCAGAGCGGGAATCGAACTTGTTGTGATTAGTTCAATAATATCAATTCAAACCTTCAGACTATGTAATTAATAGGAAAAGGAAAACTTTTCAATTTTTAGTCAAATTAGGCTGACTTGATTTTGATGTAGTTTTAGTGAATTGTAGAACTTGGAGTATGAGTTGCTAATTTTGGATTTAAAAAGGATAGAGTAATAAATCTACTCCGATTTCTATTGTCAAAAAAAGTATAAATAATTTCGAGAAAAATCTTTATTAATTCAGTTTGGAAATCTGAATTTTTTAATTCCAAATAGAGATTAATAGAAACTTTAACGATAGCTGAAAAAATGGCCAATCTGGCCAAAAAATTTATTAAGTAAACAGACTATATTAAAAGTAAATTTTAAATAGTTTGAGATTGGGTTCAAGTATATTAAGAGGTAGTAGATTGTTCTACTACCCCTTTTCAACCAGTTGTAATAATTTCTTTCTGTGCACCTTATTTATTTTAATAGGGGCTAAAAGTTACAGCCAAAAAAATCCCACTATTTGTTTTGTTAGGAAGTTACCAACAATGCATATTTTAGAATAAAATGTGTACTGTAAGGTATCGTCTTATACATAATAAACCCTGAATTGACTAACCCCAAAATAATCATGTTCAAAAAGTACCTGCAATTAACTCTGCTGCTAGTGCTATTATTTTCTATAGCTACAATAGCGCAAGGTCCTAAAAAAGATCCTAGTGTAACTTTTGAGTACGGAGCTATATCTATTACAAAAGATATTGTTTATCGTGAAGGTGAAAGTAATGCTTGGAAACTTGATCTAGCCACTCCCAATGATCTCGGGTCCGACTTACGTCCCGCCCTTGTGATAGTACATGGAGGTGGATGGTCAATGGGCTCTAAGTCTGTGGATGTATACCAAAAAATGATGGTTGATTTTGCCGAGAAAGGATATGTTACGATCAACGTAGAATATAGATTAACAGGAGAAGCGGGCTTCCCAGCCTGTATCGAAGATGTAAAAAATGCTGTTCGCTGGCTACGTGCACACGCTGAAGAATTACGTGTAGATCCTGAAAGAATCGGAGCTTATGGTCATTCGGCCGGAGCACACCTAGCTTTAATGCTAGGCATGACTTCAGAGAAGGATGGATTAGAAGGTGATGGAAGTTATCAAGAATATTCAAGTCATGTAAATGTGGTAGCTGCAGGTTCGCCACCAACAGAATTGGGTCGTGAAACTCCAATGTCCAGACCAATCTGGTGGCCAATAGGCTATATTTCAGCTGACCATCCTCCTATGCTTTTAATTCAGGGCACGGAAGATCCGGTCGTAAAACCTGTGCTCACGCGAGATTTTGTAACCAAGATGAAGGACGCAGGTGCGGATATAGAATACCTAGAGGTAGCAGGTGGTCATGATGTGGCATATTCTAGCCAACTCGAAGTGACTGATCCAGCTATCGAGAAGTTTTTTGGCAACTATCTGAAGCCGTGACAATGTGATTTAAACAAATTCTAAGAGACAATACTTAAGTAAATAATAATCAAATAGATATAAAAAAATTTTCTTCTGTTATTCTTTAATTCACGACTTTGAAAACCACATTTCCTATTTATTGATTTTCTACTGATTGAAATAGTTACTTGCTCTATTTAATCTTCTTAACCCTACTACCCAAATGACTAATTCTATTCAAGTAAACTATAGACTAATTCAAAGTTTTCGGAGCTATCCAAAATTAGTTCTTTACCTATCTTTCTTTTTATTTGTCTACTTGCTTTCTGCCACTGGACTATTGGCTCAACGTGTCCAAGATGATAGTAAAGGATTAATTGTACACGATCCCGTGATGATGAAACAGGATAGTATCTACTACCTATTTATGACTCACGGTGGAGTGGCAAAAAGTAGTGATTTAGAAAATTGGACAAGAATTGAACCTCTTCCAAGAAATTTGGAATGGGTGACAGACGATATTGTTCCCGGATATAGGGGAGGTTTCTGGGCTCCAGATATTCAATTTTATGATGGCCTCTATTACTTATATTATTCACCTTCTGCCTTCGGAAAAAACACTTCAGCAATTGGAGTAATGTCCAATAAGACTTTGGACCAACAAAGCGCCGACTACAAATGGGAAGATCATGGAATGATAGTGCAGTCAATACCTGGTAGAGACTTTTGGAACGCCATCGACGCTAATGTGATTTTTGTAGAGGATGAATCGGAGAAAACTACGGGATGGTTATCCTTCGGTTCATTTTGGGGAGGATTGAAGTTAGTGAAACTTGCGCCGGACATGAAATCATTAGCAGAACCTCAAGAGTGGTACGGTATTGCTCAGCAAGAGCGCACCTTTGGAAGACCTGACGATAATGGAGGAAATGGAGCAATCGAAGCTCCCTATATTTATCAGAGAGGAGAATATTTTTATCTTTTTGCTTCCATAGACTATTGCTGCAAAGGCCTGAATAGCACCTATAAAACAATCGTTGGTAGATCCAAGGATATCCGTGGTCCCTATTTAGACAAGGAAGAAAAACCTATGTATGCAGGTGGTGGTGAATTAATCGCAGGAGAAACGGGTAAATATGCAGGTATTGGTCACTGCTCAGTGTATGATTACGATGGCAAAACACTGTTTGTAGCTCATGGATATGATAAAGAAGACAACGGAAAATCCAAACTGGTTATTAAAGAAATAGTTTGGGATGAAGAAGGTTGGCCAGCTATAAATTTATAACTTTTACAGTTAAAAAGTATATAGCTTTAAAGAAACTGAAATGAATAATTTATTATTTTAAAAAAAAATATTAATTTTCTCAACTAAAGCCAGATTACTACTGGTGTCTTTTGATAAATATTCGTAACAAAATAATTCAATTTATGTTACTATTATTAAATACCTACTTTAAAATAGATTATTAATATTGAAAAATCAGTAAAATTTAAGGAGATAGACCCAAGGTAATTTTTATGCACTTTCTAGAAAAGTGAAATCATCTCTCATCTCCATGTGTGATAGCTAATACTGCTATCTAGTTCGAACACTTTTGTTCAATTTCCCCCATTTAAACTTATTGATTTTCATCTCTATTTGGAAGTATTCCAATATTAACTTGACGAAATATTCGAGCCAAATTATGATTTATCAACTTAATTAATTGTCATAAAACAGTAAATAATAGGTTTCATACAGTTAGTTTTTATAATCCTATATTAATAAATTAGTATCAAGTAAATAGTAAAGTAAAAAAAGATTACGCTTTGTCACAAAACGAAAATTAACCCTTGGCTTACCTTTGGGAAAAAGATTCGTCGAGTGAAAAATCTGACCGTCCCTTTTTAAATTATTTATTTAACTAAACCCAAAAACCAATGTCTAAACACTTCATGCAGGTAGTATTTACCTGTACGCATGGCTTTCTCTGAAAAGCTCTCAACAAAAATTTCCAAAAGCCCCAACAAAAAGCTTTAATTAGCTGCTTATCAGCAGATTAATCTAGTTTCATTATACATCTAGAAGTCCTGTTCTTTTAGGAATCTTCTCTACTGATTTTGAAATTTGTATTAGTGGTACTTGACTAAATTAGTCAGGGTAGAATCTTATTGATTTTAAAATAATATTTATTTCAATCTAACACATAATAATATGAAATGTAATTCTTTACAAAAGAGTGCCTTTTTTATCTGTATGTTGTTGTCATGTTTTATAAGTATCTCCAAGAGTAATGCTAATGAGTTAGAGCCAGCAAATACTTCAATGGACGATATGGCAATCGATGTCAGCGGTACCGTATATGATTCTAAAGGCTTACCACTACCAGGGGTCACTGTCATGGTAAAAGGAACCACAACAGGAGTCTCCACGGATTTGGATGGCAGGTTTTCCCTTTCAGTACCCAGTTCAGAGAGTATTTTGATGTTCACCTTCATTGGATTTAATACGCAAGAGATCCAAGTAGGAAACCAATCGACTTTTACTGTAACCTTAACTGAAAATCTAGCTGATCTCGAAGAGGTTTTGGTTGTAGGATATGGAGTACAAAAAAGAGGAACCATAACAGGAGCTGTCAGTGAGGTGAAATCCGATGATCTTTTAAGAACACCTGCTGTCACCACTTCAGGTGCTTTGGTAGGTAAAATGCAAGGAGTAACTGCAAGGCAAACTGATGCGAGACCAGGTGGAAATACTACCATTCAAATTCGAAACATGGGAACGCCTTTATTTGTAATTGATGGAATACCTTCAGATGCTGCGCAATTCAACAACCTAGGACAATCTGACATTGAGAGTATTTCAGTATTGAAAGATGCTGCAGCTGCTATATACGGTATGCGAGCTTCTAATGGAGTGGTACTGGTGACCACAAAAAGAGGTGGCCAAAATCAAAAACCTGAAATTACCTTATCAGGATATTATGGCCTCCAGAACTTTACCAGATACCCACAGCCTGCCAATGCTTACCAGCACGTAAGAGCAAATGCTGAGTCAGAAGTTAACCTGGGAGGAACACCTACTATTAGTCAGGAGGATTTAGGAAAATGGCAACAGGGCACTGAAAAAGGTTTTCAGAGCTTTGACTATTATGATTTCATCATGAAGCCAAACGTCCCCCAATCCTCATTCAATGCCAGTGCTACTGGCGGGTCTGAAAACACCAAGTACTTCTTTTCTCTTTCACATTTGGGACAAGATGCACTTATCGATGATTACCTATTCCAAAGAACCAACTTTCAGTCGAATATCGATATGACGTTGGCAGATGGCTTTACGGTAGGTACTCAAATAAGTGGTCGTCTGGAAAACAGGGAACAAGTCGGCGTACCGGGTTTGGATGATTATTTCAATCCATTCTTAAGTATTTTCACTATGTGGCCAACTGAAAGACCCTATGCGAATGACAATCCTAATTACGTAAATGGAGATGTACACAATATCAACGTGAACCCTGCCACCTACACCAAGGAAGTTACAGGATATGTCAATGAAGTAAATAGAGCAATCAAGGCTAACTTCTTCGCTCAATATGAGTTTGATTTTGGGCTTTCTTTAAAAGGTACTTACTCTTATAGTTTTAATAATTTTGATTTTGATGGCTTCGAGTATACTTATGATGGTTACATCTATAATGAGGATACTGACATCTATGAAACTCGTCCCGAATGGGGAAACCAAAATCCATGGAGAGAAAGAAGAAAGCGTAACACTATCGATCAAGTAGCTCAATTTCAGGTTAACTACAGCAAGAAATTTGGAGATCACTTCGTGTCAGCTATTGGTGTATATGAGCGTTGGAAAAACAACTCAAACTACATGGTAGTACATACAGTCCCCCCTAACAATTACATTCCTATCATGTCTTTTGCCGATCAGGATGTATTAATTGATGAGATCTATCAGGAAGCCAGAGAAGGGTACTTAGCTAAAATAAACTACAACTATAAGGAGAAATACCTCTTAGAAGTTTTTGGAAGATATGACGGAACCTTTCTTTTCGATGAAGAGAACCGTTATGGTTTCTTCCCAGGAGTATCTGCAGGATGGCAAGTGTCCAATGAATCTTTCATGGACAATGTCACTGGTAAGGTTTTAAGTGGCTTGAAACTTCGTGCTTCATGGGGTCAAACTGGTAGTGATCGATTTATAGGAAGTAACAATTTTATTGTCGACCCTTTCAGCTATTATTCTGGCTACAATTTCATTCCAACAGCAGGAGGTAGTGCAATATTGAATGGTTCCTTTGTTCCGGGAGTTGATCCAAGAGGGATACCAGTAAGAAATCTATCCTGGATCGTCAATACCAATATCAACTTTGGTTTAGACACTTATTTCTTTGATAATAAGTTGTTTTTACAAGCCGATATTTTCGAAAGAAGAAGAACTGGCTTACCGGCTGGTCGATATGATGTATTGCTTCCTACGGAAGTTGGGTACACCCTACCTTCTGAAAACCTAGAGTCTGATGCTCACCGAGGAATTGAAGGTATTATTACATACGCGAGTAACATAGGAGACTTGAATTTCAGTATCAGTGCAAATGCTACCATTTCCAGATTGAAAATTATAGATCGATACAAGCCTAGATTTGGAAATTCTTGGAATGAGTATCGAGATGACCAAGAAGACCGATGGGCAAACATCAACTGGGGATATGAAGTAGAGGGAAGATTTGAAAGTCAAGAGCAAATAAACAATCACCCAGTCAACATTGATGGTCAAGGAAACAGAAACTTATTACCAGGTGATTTAATCTACAAAGATGTAAATGGTGATGGTCTGATAAACGGCATGGATGAGCGTCCTATCGGATTTGCTGAAGGATCAAACCCATACATGAGTTTTGGTATCAACGGTTCTATGAACTATAAAGGGTTTGATCTCTTCTTCGGCTTTGCTGGAGCTTCTATGCAAACATTTAACAGAAACTGGGAATTGAAATATCCATTCCAGAATAATGGTACTTCTCCAGACTTTATGTTTGAAGACAGATGGCACAGAGAAGATCTTTATAATGCTGACAGTGAATGGATTCCTGGACACTATCCAGCAATTAGAAGATTTGGAGCAGATCACCTGTACAATAGAAAGAGTACTTTCTGGTTGACCAACGTGAAGTACATGAGACTGAGAAACCTAGAATTAGGATACCGTCTATCTCCCACTGCTTTGGATAAAATCGGAATCACTGCACTACGTGTGTATGCAAGTGGCACAAACCTATTCTCTTTTGACAATGTGAAGGAATTTGGAGTTGACCCGGAAATCGGTGCTGCAAATGGACTGGTGTATCCTCAACAGCGTTTGTTCACCTTTGGATTTAGCGTCACCCTGTAAACCCTAGACTTATGAAAAAATTTAATATTTATATTATAGGCTTAGCACTAATAGGTGCTGTAACTACGTCTTGTGATCCGGATTATCTGGAGCTTGAGCCACCAAATATTCTGCTTGATGATCAGGTTTGGAATGACACAAAGCTAGTTACAGGAGTCCTTTCTAATTACTATGATAGACTCCCTACCCACACTAGTTTAACAGGCGGTTGGGCAGATTTTGCCGCCTATGATGAAGCAATGTGGTCAGGATATTCAGGAAATGATGGATTAAATAACATTGGTTCCTATGGCTTTAATCGCTGGCAATTATGGGATTACGGATTGATTAGAGACATTAATCTTTCAATCAACAAGATAAACACGATATCTGAACTCCCTGAGAATCAAAAAACACAGTTTCTAAGTGAACTTCGTTTTATTCGTGCTTATGTTTATTTCGAGCACGTAAAACGAATGGGCGGAGTCCCAATCATCACGGAAGAATTAATTTATGACTTCAGTGGAGATCCAACTTACCTTCAATATCCTAGGAATACGGAAGCTGAGGTTTATGATTTCGTCATTAGTGAAATGGAGGAGATCATGCCAACTCTAGGTAACAATGGTAGCAATAGCAGGGCAAACAGATTTACTGCACTTGCATTAATTAGCAGATCTGCACTATACGCAGGTTCAATAGCTAAATATAATTCAGCGATGAGTGCTCCCATTAGTTTGCCTGGAAATGAAGTAGGCATAGATGGATCACGTGCTGAAGGCTATTACACTAAATCACTGGCAGCATCCAAAACTATTCTTGCTGAAGGTGGATATAGTCTGTATAATTCTAATCCAGACTTAGGTGAGAACTTCTATGAAGCTGTCATCAACAAAAATGGCAACTCTGAGGTAATTTGGGCACAGGACTTTCTACTTTCTGCTGATAAACGCCATGGTTTCACCTATGATAATGTAGCCAGATCAGCACGCGAAGATAACTTAGGCTCTTCAGCTATTACTCCTGGTCTTAGTTTGGTAGAAGACTTCCAATATTTAGATGGAAGTTCAGGAGAGTTAAAAATCCGCACAGCTGATGACTCTGACTACATTTATTATGATGAAGCAAGTGACATATTTGCAAATAAAGATGCCCGACTTTACGGTACAGTTATTTATCCAGGCGCTCCATTTAGAGGTCAAGAGATCTTTATGCAAGCCGGCGTTATGGCATGGAATGGCAACAGTTATGATAGAATTGAATCTGATGGATTAGCTACTGAATATACAGATGGTGGCGTCTTAGTTGCAGCTGGCGGGCCACATAGATCTATTCAAGAAGTATCAAACACTGGCTTCTATTTAAGGAAATATGTTGACAATGCCGTTGGAGCAAGTACAAGAGGTATCCGAAGTGAAGTGTGGTGGGTAAGATTCAGGTTAGGAGAAATTTATCTGAATGCTGCAGAAGCCGCACTGGAACTTGGTCAGCCTGAAGCTGTAGGATATATCAATACACTTAGAGAAAGAGCTGGATTCGGCCCCAATAGCTTAAGTGAGCTCACAATGGAGGATGTAATGCATGAGCGAAGAGTGGAATTGGCCTTTGAAGATCATGTAGTCTGGGATTACAAAAGATGGAGAGTGGCACACGAAAAGTGGTCAGGTAACCCAAATAATCCTGAAAGCATGATTTATAGTCTTTACCCTTATCGGGTAATTCGTCCAGGTGACCCACGGGATGGTAAAATAATATTTATCAAATCTGTGGCGCCTAGATTCCGCGCACCGAGATTCTTTCAGATGGGAAACTATTATTCTGAGATTAGTCAGGGCGTCATTGACGCTAATCCGAAAATTGTAAGAAACCCATTCCACTAAAACAGGAAACGCTATGAAATTAAAATCAATAAATACTTATTTGATCCTTCTGATAGGCCTTATAGTAGCCAGTTGCGAGTTTGATAACTTCGAAGAACCTAAATCCACACTTTCCGGAAGAATAGTCTATAACGATGAGCCTTTAGGATTAAGAAGTAACGGTGTACAACTGGAACTTTGGCAGAGAGGATATGACCTATTCCAAAAGATACCAGTATATGTGGCTCAGGATGGTACATTCTCAGCTGTGGTTTTTGATGGGGATTATAAGATGACTTTAATCAGAGGAAATGGTCCTTGGATGGACAGAACTGATTCTGTAGATGTTCAAATTAGAGGCTCAAAAATGATTGACGTAGAAGTACAACCCTATTTCGTTGTCAACAATACAAGTTTTAGCGTGAATGGAAATTCTCTATCGGTAACTTTTACACTTGAGAATACTAATAGCGGTCGAGAACTAGAGTATGCATCCATATACATGGGGAGAACCATGCTTACTGATGCCGTTAGAAATGATGGAGTTTATCGCTTACCTATGGACCAAGTTACCTTTGGCACACCTATTACAGTCGATATTCCAATCCCAAGCGGGTTGGCTGGAAGAAGCGAGATATTCGTAAGAGTGGGTGCTAAAACACAAGGTATCGCAGAACTCGTCTATTCACAAGCACAGAGTAATACATTGTAAATCTTTAGCATAGGGGTACAATGGGAAGCCAGTCGACGAAAGTTGACTGGTTTTTTTTTGCTCATGCAACTGATTATTCAAACAGCCTGAAAATTCGAAATGAAATCTGATGATGTTGGTTTAATAATTCAAGTGAGCAAAAAAAATTAATATATGTAACTCCTGATACCTTCTTCCCTTTGGTTTGAAACTTTTTTGACCTTAATTTTTCTTCCGAACGAAATATAAATTTCTATCTTAGCATCATCAATTAAGGGGTGCCCTAAAAGTTACGGGCTGAGATCATACCCATCCCGATTTATCGGGAGCACCTGATCCGGGTAATGCCGGCGTAGGGACTAGATTACTGTTCTCCCTTTTTTGAATAATCTTAAAACGTTATTCAAATGTTATTTTCTATTGACCTGAATCTGCTCGCCGAGCAGATCAAAGCCACCAGTTTACTGGAATGGATTGCTGTGAGTTTTGGAGTCACTGAAGTGCTTCTTGCTCGCAAAAATAATGTCTTACTCTACCCTGCTGGAATTATTGGAATTCTGTGTTCAGGCTTTCTGCTCGTGGATGCCAAACTCTATGCAGAAACTTTACTCCATGCCTACTACCTCGTCATGAGTATTTACGGCTGGGCTATGTGGAAAAATCGCTCTTCCAGCGGAGCTTCTTCTATCTCCAGAAGTACGGCAAAAGAACAGAAAATCACTTGGGCCATTGCTTTACTAGGCTGGGGATTTCTCTATTTTATGCTCACCAATTTCACAGATTCGGATGTGCCAGTGGTTGATGCTTTTGTTTCCTCAACGGCCTGGGCTGGTATGTGGCTTTTGGCCAAAAGAAAGCTGGAAAATTGGATTTGGCTGAACGTATCGAATATTATTGCCATTCCCTTGCTCTTTCATAAAGACTTGATTTTAATCTCATTACTTACCATTTTCCTTTTCATCGTAGCTATTTTCGGCTACTTCGATTGGAAAAAAGAACTGGACCAACCCAATGCAAAACTCAAAACTGTTTAATCAGGAACTTGCCCAGGAGGCAGAAAAATTGGGACAGCTTCCAAAAGAGTGGCTGACAGAAATTTATGCTAAAAAGTACTTTAAGCTTTTCGTTCCAAAAGATCTAGGAGGACTGGAATGCACCTTACCCGAAGCGCTAAAAATCGAAGAGAAATTGGCAAAGCTGGATGGAAGTTTGGGCTGGACCGTGACTCTATGCGCAGGCGCAGCTTGGTTTGTGGGTTTTATGGATGAGTCAGTGCGCAAAGACATTTTTCCTGACGAAAAACTCTGTCTAGCTGGAAGTGGCTTTGTAGGAGGAAAAGCCGATAAAATCGGAGAAAACTACCTGATTTCGGGAAGCTGGACCTATGCTTCGGGAGCTTTACATGCCACACATCTTACTGCCAACTGTGAGATTTATGAAAATGGAAAAGCTCTTCTCGATAAAAAAGGAAAGCCAGTCGTAAAAGCATTTGTACTGGATAGAAAAGACGTGGAGATTCTTGATGGCTGGAATTACATGGGAATGATCGCAACCGGAAGTCATGCTTTTAAATGCGAAAACTTAAGCGTTCCTCGAAGTCGCTGCTTTGAAATCCTTCCCAACAAAGCTCAACTCAACGCTTCAGTTTACCAATATCCATTTTTGCAATTTGCTGAAACTACACTGGCGGCAAATATTCTAGGCATTTCCAAACACCTAAAAGAATTGATAGAACAGTCTTTCTGGAAAAGACATGAGTATAGAAAGTATGATAAAAAACACCTGCACTACTTCCAAGATCTTCTAACTAAACAAGATAAAAAGCTTCAAAAACTCAGAGATGAATTTTATAGTCAAGTGAACTCATCTTGGGAAGAACTGGAGCAAAAGGGCAAAATCTCTGATTCAAGATTAAAGAAAGTCAGCAAAATCAGCCGTAAACTTACCCAACAGTGCAGAGAGATAAATGGAAAACTTTATCCATTCTCCGGTTTGGAAGCTGCAAAAACTCACACAGAATTGAATCGGGTATGGCGTGATTTTAATACTGTGGGACAGCACGCCTTGCTGATATTTCCATTTTAGCCAAGGTTAACTGATATTTTCCCGCAGACCTGCTCAGATTTATTTCGCAGGTTCGTGCAGAGAATTTTCTTTTTAGGTTTCAACTGTTTACAATCAAATTTATAGGCAATTCGATCAAATACACCTTTAAAAGGTAAGCACAGGCAGGTTGGTCAACTATTCTTCCTTACATTGGGTCAGTAAAAGACAGCGATTGTTATTGCAAACCCTTCTAACAAATGAATAGTAAAGCAGCCCTCAAAACCTTTTCAATCCTTGTTCTAGCACTACTTTTTACTGCCTTTCATCAATACAGAGATGAGAAGAAAACTCTCTACTTAATTGGTGATTCTACAGTTAGAAATGGTGGAGAAGGCAATTTGCAACGAGGTTGGGGAAATGTACTTCAGGAGTTTTTTGATAGCACAAGACTTGAAGTAAGCAACCAAGCCATGGCTGGCAGAAGTACCCGAACCTTTACCAAAGAAGGCCGATGGGAAAAAGTTCTAGAAACCTTAAAGCCTGGGGACTACGTAATTATGCAATTTGGTCATAACGAAGGTTCTGTTCCTGATACCACAAAGGCTGGTTATAGAGGTGTGTTACGCGGATTGGGAGATGAAACCAAGGAACTCATCTGGCCAGATGGAACAAAAGAAACTGTACATACCTATGGCTGGTATCTTGAAAAGTTCATCACCGATACTAAAGCTAAAGGAGCAACTCCTATCGTGGCATCCATGATTCCCCGCAATAAATTTCAGGATGGAGATGTAGAAAGAGCCAATCACGACTTTGGGAAATGGGCCAAAGATGCAGCAAGAAGACATGCCGTTCCATTCATTGACCTCAATTCAATAGTTGCGGATCAATATGACAAATGGGGTCAGGAAGTCGTAAAAGGACTTTTTGAACGAGATCATACCCATACCAATGAAGCTGGGGCGAGAATCAATGCTTGGTCAGTTACGGAAGGATTGCGAGATCTGAAGAATTGCGATTTGAAAGATTATTTAAAAAAGGGTAAGCCCACGCTATTTCTAATTGGTGATTCTACGGTGAAAAATGGACAAGGTGATGGCGCGGGAGGACTTTGGGGATGGGGAGATTTTATCGCTCCATATTTTGATGGAGAAAAGATCAAAGTGCAAAACCATGCACTTGGTGGAACCAGCAGTCGAACCTTCCAAACTTATGGGATGTGGCAGAAAGTTCTGGACAAATTAGAGCCTGGAGACTTCCTGATCATGCAATTTGGTCACAACGATTCAAGCCCGCTTGACGATGAAGCCCGTGCTCGCGGTACAATCAAAAGTGCTGGTTTGGAAGCTGAAAACATCTACAATCCAATCACAAAAAGTCAGGAAACAGTCTATTCCTATGGCCAGTATTTACGCCAGATGATTTTGGCAGCAAAAGCCAAAGGCGTCACTCCTATTGTCTGCTCGCTAATTCCTAGAAATAGCTGGAAAGATGGCAAAGTTGTCACTGCTGAAAATGATTATGGACTTTGGGCAAAACAAGTTGCCGAAGATACCGAAACCGCCTTTATAGATCTCAATCAATTAGTAGCTGATCAATATAATGAGCAGGGTGAGGAATATGTAAAAGCACATTATTTTAACGATACCGATCACACACATACTATAGAAGAAGGAGCAATATTGAATGCTAAAATTGTGGCAAATGCCATAGAAAGTCTAAACGGAATAGCACTTAAAGACTTCTTAAAAAATGAATAACTTTTAATTCTATAACTCCGAATCCTTTTTTTTATTAACGTACAAACTCAACCCAAAATGCCTCAAAAACTAGCCTTTCGGATGAAACTGATTCCAGGTTTTGAAGAAGAATACGAAAGAAGACATCGAGAGATTTGGCCTGAATTGGTCACTTTACTCAAAGACACAGGAATCATTGATTATCAGATATTTTTGGATAGAGAAACTTCTAACCTTTTTGCCTTTCAGGTAATAGCAGGAGAAGCAAATTCTCAGGATCTTGGAAGTACCGAGATCGTCCAGCGCTGGTGGAAATACATGGCTGATATCATGGAAACTAATCCTGACAACTCTCCTATTTCCGTTGCATTGCCGAATGTTTTCGACCTACAATAACCCTTTACCAATGCTTTCAAAATCCAAATACTTCCTACTCCTTTTTCCCATCCTAGCATTTTTAGGCTTTCAACTATTAGATACAAAATCCCCTGCTTCAGCTGAATGGCCAGAGATCACTCAAACGGCCAAACCTTGGACTCGCTGGTGGTGGATGGGAAATGCAGTAGATGAAAAAAACCTCTCCAAACTGCTGGAAACCTATCACGATGCAGGACTTGGCGGTGTGGAAATCGCTCCTATCTATGGAGCAAAGGGCTATGAAGATCGATACATAGACTTTCTTTCTGAAGACTGGCTGAGCATGTTAGACTTTACGGTCACGAAGGCTCATTCACTTGGAATGGGAGTTGATATGACCCAAGGCACGGGCTGGCCATATGGTGGACCCCAAGTAAGTGTGGAGAATGCCGCAACTCGTATGGTGATTCAGGATTATGAAAAGGTAGATGGTCAACCGTTGTCAACTCCCATTACATTCCAAAAGAAAAAAGAAAATCCATATGATGCTGAGCTTGTAGCAGTAATGGCTTACGACAAAAACTTAAATGTAAAGGATATCACCTCATATGTAAATGCTAGTGGGCAACTTGATTGGAATGAATCTGGAAACTATCAGATCAAAGCTATTTTCTTAGATAAAACAGGTCAAATGGTAAAACGCGCAGCTCCAGGCGGCGTTGGCTTCACGCTTGATCACTTCAGCAAATCTGCGGTAGATTCATACAATGAATATTTTGAAAAGGCATTTGCAGGAAAGAATTACGGTTTCCGTTCTTTTTATAACGACAGCTTTGAAGTCTATGGAGCAGATTTTACGAGTAGTTTATTTGAAGAATTCAAGAAGCGAAGAGGATATGATTTGAAAGAGTTTCTTCCATATCTAGAGAGTGAGGAAAACACGGAGATAGTGCGTAGAGTAAAGTCCGATTATCGGGAAACTATCAATGATCTCCTATTGAATAATTTTACTAAGAACTGGACTGATTGGGCTCATAGTCAATCCAAACTCACCAAAAATCAAGCACATGGATCGCCGGGAAACCTTCTTGATCTCTATGCCGCAGTTGATATTCCGGAATGTGAGACTTTCGGATCCAGTTACTTCCCTGTTCCTGGACTGAGGAGAGACAGCGCAGATATCAGAAATGTAGATCCTGATCCTATTATGTTGAAGTTCGCCTCTTCTGCAGCTCATTTGACAGGCAAAAACCTAGTTTCCTCAGAGACATTCACATGGTTGGGAGAGCATTTCAAATCCTCATTTTCACAGATGAAACCTGAAGTGGAGCAGGCGTTTTTGGCAGGGGTAAATCACATTTTCTATCATGGGGTCACTTACAGTCCTGAAGATGTCTCCTATCCGGGTTGGCTTTTTTATGCATCGCTGAATCTTACGCAACAAAACAGTCTTTGGCCACATTTTAAAGGCTTTAATGATTACATAGCTAGATCACAAGCCATTTTGCAAGCAGGTCAAGCAGACAATGAATTGCTGATTTACTGGCCAGTTTACGACGTTTGGGCGGAGCCAAAAGGCAAAATGGAAATGATCACGGTTCATGCTGTCGATGAATGGTTGCATCCAACGGAGTTTTACAAGCAGTCGAAAAGCTTAATGGAAGCAGGTTATTCCCTCGATTTTATCTCGGATGAAATGATAGCAAATTCAAACGTGAAAAATGGGCACATTCAAACCTCTCCTACTAACTCAGCGAAAGTGTTACTCATTCCTGAGACTGAGTTTATGCCTTTGGAGACATTGGAGGATATCTTGAAATTAGCTGAAAATGGTGCGAAAGTTATCTTTCAATCTAAGCCAAAATCAATCCCAGGCTATCATTCTGACCAAAAGTCAAAACAAGCGGAATTTGATGCATTATGGGCTTCAATAGCATTTCAAGATGGAAAAGTAAACTTTGGAAAAGGCCAGGTCATTTTGAATAGAAACTCTCGTGCAGCTTTGGAAAGCTTAAAAATCAACAGAGAAAAGTTGGTGGATTCTGGACTTGATTTTATTCGTAGAAAAGTTGCTGACGGCACCTATTATTTCTTGGTAAATCACAGTGCAAATATTATTTCTCAAAGCATTTCTCTAAATGCGAAAGCAGGAACAGTGATGATAATGGATCCACTGACCGGAAAAACGGGTACACTTCCTACCACCTATAATTCAGAAAACACAACTGTTTCCATCTATTTAAAATCAGGGGAATCCATTTTTCTGAAGACTTTTGAAGATAAAGTAAACTTAGCTATTCCTGCTTGGCCTAACTATTCCCAATCATCAAAAAGCACGGACATTTCGAATAACTGGAAACTTACTTTTACCCAAGGCCAGCCAAAGCTACCAGCAGCACAAACCATGGAAACAATCAAACCATGGACAAGTACAAGTGATGCAGAGGCGGATGACTTCTCTGGTCAGGCAAGCTATACCAGTGAATTTGAATTTAAAAAGGTAGAAGGCAAGCAATACTTATTGACAATTGATAAGGTCTATGAATCTGCTAAAATATGGATTAATGGAGAGTACGCAGGGAATATCTGGAGCATTCCGTACCAATTGGATGTCAGCGAGCAATTGAAAAATGGCAAAAATTCAATCAAAATAGAAGTTGCAAACCTAATGGCTAATAGCATTCGCTATCTGGATAGAAATGGAATCGAATGGAGAAATTATCACGAAATCAACTTTGTGAATATAGATTACAAACCCTTTGATGCCAGTAACTGGAAAACTATGCCATCGGGATTAGAAGGAAAAATTCAGATTTCAGAATTTGAGTAGGCTTTTGGATATTCAATTGAGTTTTGAATTACTATTTCTGAGTTCAACCTACAAAAGGATAAAACAAAATAGAATTTGCTCAACTCTCTCATACAGGCTGCTTCGGTCTTCTGTCTCCCGTCTTCCAGCCAGAAAAGCAAAGAAAATAAGTAACTGACATCATTTCGCAGTATTATATTAATAATACACACCCATATAGCACAGGATACATGAAACTGTCCTCTAACCTAATTTCATCTTTAAGCCCAAAAGAAAATCAATGTCTGAAAAACAAAATCTTAAACAACGGCTCGAAGCTGTAAACGAATACGAACGTACTCCCATTCCGAAAAACAAGCTTAAAGGCTGGAAAAGCTTTATAGGAACCTATGCCGGTGAGCATACCGCAGGAACTGAGTTTGTATTAGGCCCACTTTTCGTAGCTCATGGAGCTTCTGCTGGTGATCTGGTGAGTGGTCTGATTGTTGGAAATATTCTCGCCATTCTAAGCTGGGCATTTTTCACAGGAAAAGTAGCTGTGAAGACCAGAACTACATTGTATTATCAATTGGAGAAAATTGCTGGAAATCGATTTACCATGATTTACAATGTCGTAAATGCAGCTTTATTCTGCTTTCTGGCAGGTTCTATGATAGCAGTCTCAGCCACAGCAGTTGGAATTCCTTTCAATCTTCCTATGCCCTCTCTCACTGATGTCTATCCAAATAGTGTAGGTTGGATTGTCACAGTATTTGCGATTGGTACTATCACTACTTTTGTAGCCATGTTTGGCTTCGGTGTGATATCAAAATTCGCCAATATCGCAGCACCATGGATGATTATGATCTTTATCGCTGCAGCAGTGGGCGTACTTCCTAGATTAGGAATCACCTCATTTTCTGAGTTTTGGCCGGTAGCAGACAGTACAATTTGGAATGGAGTTCCTTTAGAAGGTCAAAGCAAATTCACCTTCTGGCATATCATGTTTTTTGCTTGGTTTTGTAACATGGGCATGCATATAGGTATGGCTGATATGTCACTTTTGCGCTACGCAAAAAAATGGACCTATGGCTTTTCATCTGCAACAGGCGTTTTCTTAGGCCACTTCATCGCTTGGATGGCCTCTGGAATTTTGTATTCTCTTTTTCTATTGGAGTCAAAAGGCAGTTTAGTATTTGCTCCTGGCCCTATTGCTTATGAAGCAGCGGGAATAGCTGGCGCAGTTTGCGTAGTGATCGCGGGTTGGACTACTGCGAATCCAACTTTATATCGCGCTGGACTCGCTATCCAATCTATCAATCCGAAATGGAAAACCTGGAAAGTGACTTTGTTTGTAGGATTGATAACAACAATCGCCGCTTGTTTCCCCGCTTTGGTGATGCAGTTATTGGAATTTGTTGCGCTTTATGGATTGATTTTGATGCCACTTGGAGCCGTGATTTTCTTAGATGTATTTGTCCTGCCAAAAATGGGACTTGCCAGCAACTATGCAGAATTGACCAAATCACATTTCAATCCGGCAGTAGGAATTACTTGGGCCATCTCGCTCATTTTCTGTTTAGGTTTGAATATTTATGGAGGAGTTGAAATCTTCTTCCTAGGACTTCCTGGCTGGTTTGTAGCAGTGGTTGTTTACTTGATTGCTTCAAAAGCTATCCAGAAAAAATCAACGAATGTCTCTCCTACTATTCCGTTAACCTACTGATTGTGAAAAATATACTAAAAATAATACCATTCGCTGCTTTAGCATTGACACTTATCCCTTCCTTTCTGGTTTTGAAGGGTAGCATTACTCCTGAACTTTCCAAAACCCTGATGCTGATCGGCACCATAATCTGGTTTGGCACTGCCTCCTTTTGGATGAATAAGTCCGAAGAGGAAGAAGTGGAAAGTTGAATTAAAGTCCAGCTTCTGGAGAAGCAAGACATCAAATATATTCACTATTACTCTGTGTACTCCGCGTGAACTCCGTGTCCTCTGCGGTTAAAATCTAAAACAATGAAACTTACCCTAGATCAAATACAAGCTCAAAATACTTCTCTTAGCGCCGAACACACAAGAAGCTTCGACTTCCTCGCAGAAAGCCTGGACAAAAAAGGTAACAACATAGAAGACCTGATTTCCAAGCTTCAAGCCTTACAAATCGCAATACCTAGTTGGGCACTGGGAACAGGAGGAACACGATTCGGGAGATTCTCCGGAGGCGGAGAACCTGCTACTTTGATTCAGAAAATTCAGGATGTAGGAATTCTTCATGCGTTAAACCAATCGAGTAATGCCGTTTCCCTGCATATTCCCTGGGATATTCCATCAGATTACCAAGCGATAAAAGATAGTGCATCAGAGGTTGGAATAGGCTTCGATGCTGTCAATTCCAATACTTTTCAAGATCAAGCAAACCAAGCACATAGCTATAAGTTTGGTTCTTTGGCGAATTCCGACACTGCCGTCCGTGAATTAGCTGTGGAGCATAATAAGCAGGTAATAGAGATTGGAGAGAAACTGGGTTCCAAAGCACTAACCGTTTGGCTAGCTGATGGCAGTAGTTTCCCCGGTCAGCATAGTTTGAGAAATGCGCTTGAAAACACGCATTTATCTCTTCAGGAAATCTATAAGGATATACCCGAAGACTGGAAGCTCCTTATTGAGTACAAACCTTACGAACCGAACTTCTACAGTACAGTGATTCAGGATTGGGGAACGTCTTTTCTCCTAGCTAATAAGCTTGGTAAAAAGGCTTATACGCTCGTAGATCTAGGTCACCACCTTCCAAACACGAATATTGAGCAGATTGTAGCGACGCTAATGACTGAAGGAAAACTGGGTGGATTTCACTTCAATGACTCTAAATACGGAGATGATGATTTGACAGTTGGAAGTGTAAAACCATATCAATTATTCCTGATTTTCCAGGAATTGGTAAAAGGCTTTAGCGAAACGAACAATCCCCCACTTTCCTGGATGATCGACGCCAGTCATAATCTAAAGGATCCAATGGAAGATCTGATTCAATCTGTTCAAGCGATCAAACTTGCCTATGCCCAGGCGCTTTTGGTAGATAGCAAAAATCTAGAAGCTGCTCAGGAAGTCCATGACGTGGCAGGTGCTCAGGAGATTTTGCAGCATGCTTATAGAACAGATCTTCGTCCATTACTTGCCGAAGCGATCCGCAGATCAGGAGGAGCAATTGATCCAATTAAAGCTTTCCGATCACTTAAAGTAAGAGAAACTCTAATTGAAGAAAGAGGCTTAAAATCAATAGCTTCTGGGCTTTAATAAATAGTAGATTTCAGAACAAAACCAAAGTTCTTCCATCCCTAACCTTTTATTTCTATCACTGAAAATGAGGTTAGGGATTCATTAGCAAGGAAAGGTCTAATTCATAAATTAGGGCATTCCCGTTTTGTTTGACATAGTAAAACTTCCCATCTACATACACTAGTGTTTGCGGAAACAAATCGTAATTATTCGATTTGCCTAAGTATTTTACAGTAAGGCTGACAGGATTGAACAGGTAGAATTCATTGCCATTGCTTAGATAAACTCCTTCATTTGATGAAAATGCTTTAAAGTCTACATCAAATTTGGCTGGGAAGGAATTCATGAAATCCCAGTTGTTTGTCTTTGAATTGAAGCGCTCGAGCCTATCCAAAAATAAATCCTTCGCTGCATCATAATATTGGATGAAGCGATAATTTCTTCCCTGCCATTCAAAGTTCTTTCCAACCCCATAAAGGTCTGGTTCGACCAACTTCTCTCTTTTAAGCAATTCCCATTCTGAGTTATAGAGTCCATTCCATGCCCATAATTCTTGTACATAATCATATCCCTCAGTATAGCTTACTTCATAATACATCCGATCGTCCTCGACAAAGGAACCAGTCACCCTTCCACTCATGGGTAGATAGCCCACTGTAGTGCTTTGTCCCGTGAGAGGATTGTACTCAAATAATTCAGTGTAATTGACTAATCCATGAAACTGAGGTTCATTTGAATAGTAAAATTTCCCATTCAATGAAGCCCTGAATAAACTGGGCTGATTAAAGCTATTGTGAGGTTGTCCTAGTTGTGAGGAGCTTTTCGTAGCAATATCATATTTATAAGAGGAGGTATTAGAAATGATATGCATTTCCTTTCCATAGGCAAATGCTAAAGCTTCATCAAGCAATAACTCATCTCCGGATGAGTTCACATAGCTGATTGGGAATGCAGGAGTATTATAAGTAATTTCCAGTGGTACTTTTCCTTTAACCTTCTGATTGTATCCATACAGATTGAATTTCCTGCTCTTTATAGGCCCTTCCAGATTAAAAGAAAATGAAATCGATTCTGGGTCTGCCTGAGTCACATAAGTCAATACCTGACCCGGAGTATCGATTATTAATTGATTTCCACCCTTAACAAAAGTGTTAAAGTCTTTGGCATTCACTGTTATCGTTTCGTTTGGGGTAGTAATTAGACGTTTCTGTCCAGGGGCAAATTCTGAAGTTCGAATCTTGATATGTCGAGTAACGTAGTTGCTGTCTCTTATGTAAAAACCCAAGGTGGGTTCGTTGGTATTGGGCACAAAGTTGGGACTAAAGGAAATAGTGTCATGTGAGACATTATGCAGCGTGTAATTTCCATACAACTCCGTTTCTTCCTCAGCATGCATAGAGAGAAAAATCCAATACAGGTACTTCCCTGAAAGTTTCCAGACCTCAGACATGGAGACCTCTGTATATTCCGGAAATTCCGCTGGTCTAAATCTAAAGTCTTGATATAAATCACTATGCACTTTATTTATCCTGAGCTTCATTTCAAATCCATCCTCCCTATAATTGCCGCCAAAAGGCACATCTGTAGGAATGGTATAGCTAAAGCTGCTGTCTGTTAGATTAAAAAGATCGGCATTGATCAGGTCATATTTGACATTGATACTATCCAGACTATTAGGTAGATATTTTCCGACAATGGTCACAGTATCGCCGAAATAGAGCAATTCCGGGAAGATGCTTCTTACGTACTTAAAGCTAGGAGGATCACCTCCTACAAATTTAAAAACAGGAGAATAAGTAATTCCGATCTGCGTGCGAACAAATGCCTGTAGGTAGTAATTTTTCCCTTTTTCCACGATCTTTTCGAAAGACAAATCGAAACTTTGGCCAGGATTCCCCTCCGCTTGAAAGATCTGATCTCCTGAATAATAAAGAATAGACTCGTCAGAAAACAGAAACCCATGTTCGAGTATAGGCAGAGAGCCACTTTCTTCTAATTTCGCGACTACTTCAAAAAGTGCAGGTTCAATCTCATTGACTCCAGTAATCACCAAAAATGGATCTACTAAAGGCTCTTCCTCGTTATCTTTTTTGCAGGAAAATAGTAGCGTGCTTACTAACAAAAGCCTGAAAAGTTGATTTCTAGTTGTATTCATAAAGGATTTTCTAGAAGCAATCAAATGGTAGGATTGACATAAATAAAAGAACAGAGCCATTCCGAAAAAAATAGCTCTGTTTATTTAATAAAATAGGATAAGTTATTTAGTCAAAACGTAAACTCCATCCATTTCAAACACATTCTCTACCCCAATAGCTGCTTGTGACATGGTGCTACTCATTTTCAAAACCAACTCATTAGCTGTTTGGGAAATGATTTGAGCCTCTTCTGGACCAGATAAAGTTTGAAAATAAATTTTGTCTCCATTTGCCTCCCATGTGCCTGAAAAATTGGATCCACTAACTGGGATCTTGTATTCTACTCCTGGAAATAGATCATACTCCATACTCATATTAAAACTCCCTGAAGCGAGCAGTTTATCACCTTTAAAGTCAAAGGTCATGTCAATGTCGGATGCTTCCCCTGTGAATGTTCCTTCATCAAGCAATTCACCTTGTTGATACGCGGAATACTTCCCATCATAATCCATAGACTTGAGAGACCATACTCCTTCAATATCACTTGTACTTTTGGGATCATTGTCATCATCTCCACATGAAAATAAGAATCCAGAACAAAGGATTAAAAAAAAGAAATTCGTAAACGTGTTTTTCATAAAGTTAATTTTATAGTTAAATTTTATGAATTAATTAATTAAAAGTCAAACTACAACACTATCCAAAAAAATATTAGTTAAACAATTGGTAATTAATAACTTAATTTTTATTTGGAAATGAAACCTAATATTTACCCCCTCAACCTTATAGCTAAGATTTAGTAATACTTGTTTCAATTCACACTAAGGCAGTTATTAGCAATTATTTCAGAGATAGATATATGTACCACAGAATTTTAATAGCATTGTTTTGTTCCACATTTCTAATCGGATGTAGCAAAGATGAGGAACCTTACCAAGAGCTGATGGTCAGTGCAGATGAGACATTTTTGTATGAAGATGTGTATGGCTACGTTTTCCTACAAGAAGCGAATGAAAGCAAAACAGAGTTTCATTCCATTGCAAACAGTGAAACGGTCTATTTCAAAACACTGGCATCTAAAGACTATCACCTAACCTATTTCACGGTGTACAAATATCCCAGTTATGATAGGATTCTACTTACTACCTATACTCATGTCAAGCCTGAGGGAGAAATCATTTTAGGACTGGGTAATGAAAGACCTATCTCTCCAGCTGCAGACGGCACATTTACTGTCACAGTCAGTGATAAAAATGGCGAAGTGATGGACCCGATAGCTTCTAGTTCGTTTGGCTCCTCCAACTCATCGGTATCCTATTCTAATGGAAATGCAGTAGTAGAGGTATTCTACTTCCCTACTTCAGAAAAATACCTTATCTCTGCGAAAGGAGCAGATGGAATAAATAAATTCAAGTACTTATCCGGCGTAGAAAAAGGTGGCTTCTATACAATCGATATAGACGAAATGAGTCTATTTGATCAAAGTGTTGAATGGGATTTAAGCTCCTACGAGGCAGTATATACATCTACCTTTTCTTTATCGCCGCAGAGTGCCTTTAATGAGGAAGGCTACCAAACTTCTCTAAATGAATATGAAAAATTTAAAGAGAAATTCCCTGGTAGTCCAGTTACCCTCTCCTATCCAAATGGATATCAGCGATATTTGACCTATTTAGAACTCTATCATAAAGCAGGATCTGATCAAGGAAGAACCATGCTTTCGAAATATGGTGGGTTACCTGACCCTCTGCAATTCCTTCCTTCGGATCAGAATATAGAAGTATCAAAGACTTCTATTAGCGATTTTGAGTTTACTCCCTTGCCCTGGTCTAATCAATGGTCGGCAATTTTTGCTTTCAACTCTAATGGAAATCGAAGAATCCTTTGGTCAGTATCAGGGGAAGTATCCAGTTTCAAATTAGTAATACCAGAAGAATTAAAGAATATGTATCCTGAATTTGAGCGATTGGAGGATTTCGAGAAAGGCCCGATCCTAAGCAAACTCCACAGTCAGTCCTATAAAGAATCACTCAGGAGTATTTTTTATAGGGGTCAGCAGAAGCTGGACTTTCAGGAAATCCAATACATGCTTACTTATTAATTCAATTTCAAATTGACGAATCTCAACCAGCAACTGTTATTAGCACTTGGATGCTTTTGTCACTCAGACCTTTGGTTCGATGGATTATGAAAAGTTTGTTGAGAAAAGTCATCAAGGCTTGGATCAAAAATTTGAACTTGAGGGGCTGGGTTACATGAAAAAGGTTGTAGATAAATATTGATTCATTTTCTACATTAATTCTCTTTCCTTTATTTTTTCCAATCCCGCTAAGGGTAATCTCTTCCAATGCTGTCACTTATATGACCTCACAAAACGTCATAACAGCATATGGGAAAATATAGCCAACTCCGAAAAATTACTAAGGTTTTCAGTGAATACGGTATCGTTTTAACTGGCCAGAGAAAACACGACCACTTCCTTTTAGATCTCCAAATGGACAAGATCTTCCTTAATGGATTGATCTACGAATTGGAATATGCTCTCAACATAGAGCTAGAAGATCACAAAGTCATCAATGTGGATGCCCCATCCAACTTGATTGCCTTGCTGCTTGACTAACTGCTTAGGAAAACCTCACTACACAAATACAATTACAACGCCAAGTAAAGCACGCTATGCTGTCTCCTATGGCTTGTGGACATATTAAAATTCCCCCTAATGAAAACTCTAGCATTGAAATCATCTCTCTTTTCACTTATCTTCTTTACATTCTTTTCAATCTGCTTCGCCCAAGAAAAAAGTCCTGCGCATCTTGGTATTTTCTACCCCATTTCTACCCATGGAACTGAAGCTGCGAATTACACCAACAATTTCAGTTTACACGTGCTCACAGGACTCTCCGGAGGAGAAAATGGAGCGGCTATTTATGGATTGGCAGGAATGGTCAAAGGAGATGTAAACGGAGCTCAAATTTCTGGACTTTGGAATCATGTCACCGGAAAAGTTGTCGGCGCTCAAATCGCTGGATTACTGAATCAAACTTCCGAGGCAAGTGAAGCAGCTCAGTTAGCTGGTTTAAGCAATATTAACCTAGGCAATTCGGCTTTCCAGGCTTCAGGTATCTTCAATAAGGCAGTTTTGGTAAATGGGGGGCAGTTTGCAGGAATCTCAAATATTGCAGATCAGATTGACGGAATCCAAGCTTCTGGAATTGCCAGTCTTTCAAAATCAGTGACTGGAATGCAGGTTTCGGGGATCGCAAGTATTTCTCCTAAAATAGATGGAGCACAGATAGCTGGCATTGCAACTATATCGAAAACTGTCAAAGGTGTCCAAATAGCAGGAATTTCCAATGTAGCTGAGCACGTAGACGGAGTTCAGATTTCCGGTCTTGTCAATCAGGCTAAAACGGTAAAAGGAATGCAAGTAGGTCTAATCAATATCGCTGATAGCAGTGATGTGACGATTGGTTTGATCAACATTGTGAAAAATGGAGATCATAGATTAGGTGTTTCCATAGATGAAAACTTCAATTCCTTTTTGACTCTTCGATCAGGTGGAAAGCGAGTTTATGGAATCCTTGGATTAGGAACTAATTTGGAAGTAAAAGACCTGAAATACGGTTTTGAAGCTGGTTTAGGTTTAAATCTAGCAGAATCCAGGCATTTCAGACTAGATGTAGAAGGAGTCAGCAAATATTTGACAGATTTTGAAGGCAGCGATTTCTCCAAGTTCAGCTTTCAATTACTTCCAACTTTGAAGATTTCCCAAGGCATACATCTATTTGCTGGACCGAGCCTCTCCTATATGCATTCAAGTGATATTGAAGCTGTAGATCATACTGGCTTGACAATTTGGGATGAGACTTGGAGAGAAAATTACCAAGCTGTTCTATTGGGATTTACTGGAGGAATAAATGTGAAGTTTTGAAATAAGTGTTTTATGTTGGATGCCCAATGACCGATGTAGGCTGCATCGGTCACCCGACATCGGACATCCAGCAAATACCACATTTCCCAATAATCCCATATTTTTACAAGCCCCACTAAGGGTAAATTCTTTTCAGCTTGTCATTTTAATGAAAGCATCAAAAAATTGAAAGTGACTGAGATACACTTAAATCCGTTTAACGCTCCCACACTCGTTGATGAAGAGTCATTCGAGGCCGTTTTCAAAACCTATTTTAAGGCTTTGCATGCCTATGCCATGGCGATTCTCAAAGAATCGGAAACTGCCGAGGAAGTCGTACAGAGCGTTTTTCTTAAGCTGTGGGAAAAGCGGGAAACCTTAGAAATCAGCAGTTCGCTAAAGGCTTACCTCTACCGAGCTGTTTACCACGACAGTCTGAACCACATCAAGCATCTACAAGTGAAACGAAAGCATTGGGACCATGCACACTACGAAATGACTCAGGGCAAACCTGAGCAGGTCGGCGAGCAGATAAAGGGCCAGGAAAATGAATTATATGAGCGCTATCATTTGGCTTTGGAAAAACTTCCAGAGAAATGTCGGATGGTATTTAACCTTAGCAGGTTTGAGGAATTAAAGTACCAAGAAATAGCCGATCGGCTAGAGATCTCCATCAAAACGGTGGAAGCACATATGGGAAAAGCACTGAAAACTTTGCGGGTGGAACTCGCAGAATTTCTTCCGCTGCTTTTGATGTTTTTGATAAATCTATAAGCTATGGAAACCATGAACGAAGAAAAATTGATCAAATATTTGCTTCAGGAAAGTGACGCCGAGGAGACCAAAGCTATACAGAAATGGATTTCGGAAGATGAAGCAAACCAAAAACAGTTTGAAGAAATCAAGTGGATCTGGGATTCCAGTAGCTTGCTTTTGGAGAAAAGCGAAGTGGATGAAAACCAAGCTTGGCAGAATTTCACACAGCTTAGAGACAAACAACAAGCTAAAAAACTGCAGTCGAATCAACGCTTTTTACAGAGCACCTGGGTTAGAGTAGCAGCTGCAGTTACTTTGATTTTCGTATCCGCTTGGGTTTATTCAACATTCCTACCACAATCGGGAAAAGCTTATTTTAGCTCCGTTGAACTTCAGTCAGAAGATTCTCCTATCGAAGTTCCGTTACTTGACGGAACCCAGATCACGTTAAACAAGAAAACTGCTTTAAACTATTCCCAAAAACTTTTCGCAAGCCAAAGAAAAGTTAACCTGAAAAGCGGAGAAGCCTTTTTTGATGTGAAAAGGAATGAAAATAAGCCGTTTGTAATTCAATCTGAAGGCGTTCAAATCACTGTGCTTGGAACAAGTTTTCATGTAAAAACAACTGGAAATATCACTGAGGTAATCGTTGTTACTGGTTCAGTACAAGTTGAGATTGATGGTAAAAAAGAAGTTCTAAAACCAGAAGAAAAACTTTCTGTAAATCAGGAAACCGGAGAAATGCTGAAGACTACGCCATCCAATAACCTTTACAATTATTACGTCAGCAAAAGATTCCAAGCTGATGGAATTCCGTTGCAGGAATTAGTCGCGTCATTAAATGAAGCCTACGATTCAAACATAGAAATCGCTAGAGGAGAATTGAAAGAATTAAACATCACCACCACGTTGGAATATGGCTCACTAGAAAAGAATCTTGAAGTGCTAAGAGAAACGTTGAACCTCACAATCGTTCAACAAAGCGGGAGAATAATCATACAGTAAGAGACTTTCTCATGGAAATAAAGGACTATGGTTGAAAAAATCATAGTCCTTACTTTGTTAAATTAGCCCAGATTAATATCCTAAGTTATCAATGCTGCGATTCAACTCATTTTTTAGATTCTGTCTCCTTCCCCTGGCTTTTTTGATGTGTTCATTAGAAGGTTTTTCACAAATGATGCTTGAAAAGAAAATCAAAATAGAATCAGATGAAGAATTGAGTTTACGGCAAATGCTTGACTCCCTTTCGGCCCAAAATAATTTCTATTTCTCCTACGAAAGCAGCCTTTTGGAACTGAACAAAACGCTGGAAGCCCCCAAATTCTCAGGTTCCATAGGCGATTTTTTACTGAAAGAATTGGGAGATGACTATGAATACAAGGAACTCCCCGGCTATATTATCATTCGATTTGCTCCGGAGAAGCTAGATCTGGATGCAGAAATGGACACCCGATTCAATACCGTAACGGTAAAGGGCTACATCAAAAATGTACAGACACAAGAGGTGGTGAGCCAAGCGAGTATTTATGATAAAAACAGCCTTGCTTCCACCCTGACGGACAAAAATGGCTATTTCAAATTAAAATATAAAAAGAAGGATTCTTCAATTTGGCTTACCCTGAGCAAGGAAAATTATCGTGATACCACCTTTTTGCTTTTGCCAACGGTGAGTATTGTTGCAGAGAAGGAGAACCGTCGCTTTCGATATATCCCTGGTGATAGTGCCACCAAAGCATTGGAAGAGAGTTTTCTCGGTAAGGCATTTATCGGTTTTAAGCAAAGGCTTCAGGGCATCAACATGGGAAATTTCTTTGCTGAAAGCCCTGTGCAAATGTCCTTGATTCCTGGTTTAAGTACAAAAGGAATGTTCAGCAGTCAGACGATTAGCAAGTTTTCGCTCAACCTAATCGGCGGATATACAGCTGGAATCGAAGGAATGGAAGTAGCTGGGATTTTTAACATCAACAAGCGGGATGTTAAGTCACTACAAGTAGCCGGGATTTTCAACTTGGTTGGGGGAAGTTCCAAAGGCTTGCAAGTAGGTGGAATTTATAATTCTGTCTATAAAAATGTGGATGGACTGCAAGTTGGTGGAATTTTAAATCAAGTAAAGGGAAATGTAAAAGGCCTTCAGGTAGGCGGAATAGCCAATTATGTCAAAGATACAGCTACGGTGCAAATTGCCGGAATTGTAAATCTCGCTGATCAATCTCAACACTTTCAACTTGCCGGAATCACTAATAATACCTCAAAATCAGCTGGCTTCCAGTTAGCGGGCATATCAAATATCGCAGGAGAGTCTGTTGACAATCAAATAACCTCCATTTACAACCGAGCCAAAGTTGTCAATGGATTTCAATTTGCTTTGATCAATAGTGCCCAGGAAAGTGATTATCCTATTGGCCTGTTGAACTTCATAAAAAATGGAGAGAAGAATCTTGGACTTTCCATTGATGAGTCTGGGTTCACGCATTTTGACTTTAGATCAGGTGGCAGAAAAATGTATGGAATTCTCGGAGTGGCATACAACCTTAGAGATATAGATACTCCAATCGGGCTTGAAGCAGGATTGGGTATTCATCTGATTCCTGAAAGAAAATTTTCCTTGGACACAGAATTTGTTTCGCTTTCAGCAAGTGATTTTGTGGAAGTAGCAAATCACATCCAGTCTTTTCGACTTTTCCCAGGCTACAAATTCGGAAATCATCTGCGAATCTTTGCTGGACCCAGTTTGAATTTTGCTTTCTTAGATCCTGGCCAAGGAGATTTTACAAGCGGTTGGAATATCCTAGAAAAAACTACGTCAAATGGTATTTATAGAAGTTTCGGAGGAGTTTCTGGTGGATTTCAGGTTGTCTTTTAAGAAATAATTGCAAAATGATGCGGAACAACAAAATCTTATAACTTTTCCACATAATTACATAACACCTACCGCCCTGAGTCTCCCTAAGTTTGTATTGTCAATCAAAGACAAAGAACTCATGGCAGATTCAAATCAAGTAATTCATAAAGAAACATTCCCTGTTACAGGCATGACCTGCGCAGCTTGTGCCTCCAGTGTGGAAACTATATTATCCTACACTGAGGGCGTAAAGTCCGCACAGGTAAACTTTGCTTCGAGTACTGTACTGGTCGAATACACAGACGAAATCAACCCAGATGGCTTAAATAAAGCACTAACTGCAATTGGCTACGGGCTAATTACTGAGAAAGAAAATGTAGAAGAAACAGTTTCAACTAATCAAAAAGAGCACTATGCCGAGCTAAAAAAACACACGATTGGAGCAGCTATTTTAACGCTCCCAATTTTTATCATTGGGATGTTTTTCATGCATTGGAAGCCTGGAACATGGATTTCCTTGGCATTAGCGATTCCCGTATTATCTGTTTTTGGAAAAAGATTTTTCGTCAGCGCATGGAAGCAAGCCAAAAATAAAAGTGTCAATATGGACACGCTGGTTGCGCTGAGTACTGCGATAGCTTTCATATTCAGTTTATTCAATACCATTTTTCCTGAGTTTTGGATTAGCCGAGGCTTTGAACCTCATGTGTATTATGAAGCCGCAACGGTAATTATCACTTTCATTCTTTTTGGAAAATTGCTGGAAGAGAAAGCGAAGTCAAGAACTTCCACAGCACTCAAAAACCTAATGGGACTTCAACCCAAGACATTGAAAGCCTTGATCAATGGAGAGGAGAAAGAAATTCTGATTTCTGAAGTTCAAAAAGGCTATGAAATCATCGTTCGGCCAGGAGAAAAAATTCCTGTTGATGGAAAAGTGATCTCGGGAAATTCCTTTGTGGACGAAAGCATGATCAGTGGGGAACCAATAGCCGTGGAAAAATCAGAAAATGAGAATGTTTTCGCAGGAACCATCAATCAAAAGGGAAGCTTTCATTTCAAGGCTGAGAAAGTTGGAAGTGAGACATTGCTTTCGCAGATCATAAAACGAGTGCAAGAAGCTCAGGGATCTAAGGCTCCAGTTCAAAAGTTGGTGGATAAAATTGCTTCAATTTTCGTCCCTACCGTAATAGCTATTGCCATAGTAACCTTCGCTGTATGGATGATTTTCGGTGGAGAAGATGCACTCTCTCATGCGATTTTGAATGCTGTAGCCGTCTTAGTGATCGCCTGTCCATGTGCATTGGGACTAGCTACCCCAACTGCAATCATGGTGGGAATCGGAAAAGGCGCTGAAAACAACATATTGATTAAAGATGCAGAAAGCTTGGAAATCGCTCATAAGGTAAATGCAATTATTCTAGACAAAACCGGTACTATCACGGTCGGGAAACCAACTGTCCCTAATATTCATTGGGAAACAGAAGAGTTGAAAACCAAGTTTGCTCCTATCCTACTTGCCATTGAATCAAAGTCAGAACATCCTTTAGCAGATGCAGTCAGTAAAAAATTGAGTGGAGAAGGTTTCAAATCAGCCGAGATTAAAGACTTCCAAAGCTTAACTGGAAAAGGTGTAGAAACTAAAAATAATTCTGGAGAAGCTTTTTATGTCGGAAACTTAAGCCTGATCGAGGCACAGGGAATTTCATTGAATTCAGAAATTCAAGACAAAGCAAAAGCCTGGAGTAATGAAGCCAAGACCGTTGTTTTCTTTGCAAATAAAGAATCCGTTCTTGCTGTCATTGCAATTTCTGATCAAATCAAACCAAGCTCGAAATCTGCTATTGAGAAGCTAAAAGAAATAGGAATTGATGTTTACATGCTTACTGGCGACAATCAGCAAACAGCCGCTGCAGTGGCGAGACAAGTTGGGTTGAAAGACTTCAAAGCTGAAGTGATGCCTTCTGACAAATTTGATTTTGTGAAAGAGCTTCAGGTCAAAGGTAAGATTGTTGCGATGGTCGGAGATGGAATCAATGACTCAGAAGCTTTGGCACAAGCCGATGTCAGTATTGCAATGGGTCACGGATCAGATATCGCAATGGATGTAGCAAAGATGACGATCATTTCTTCAGATCTTGAAGTCATTCCAAAAGCGTTGAATCTATCAGACTTGACCGTAAGAGGAATCAAAGAAAACCTCTTTTGGGCGTTTATTTATAATTTGATCGGAATTCCAATTGCGGCAGGCGTGTTGTATCCAATCAATGGATTTCTGCTCGATCCCATGATCGCAGGAGCTGCGATGGCGTTTAGTTCTGTTTCTGTTGTGTTGAATAGCTTACGGTTGAAGGGAAAAAGAATTTAGTGTTTGTGTACTATGTACCATATTCAAAGTACCAATTATCCAAAATCATGGACATAAACCATTACTACTTTACCACTTTAAAACCTTCGAACTAATTTTCCAATATTTTAATTTTCCAATCTTCCAATTAGTAAAAATGAAAACTCAAAAATTCAAAACCAACATCAACTGTGGCAATTGCTTGGCAAAGGTCACTCCTATATTAAACGCTGAACCTAAGATCGAATCCTGGTCTGTAGATTTACAAAGTGATGACAGAATTCTCACCGTAGAATCTGAAAATATTACAGCCGATGAAGTCTTTAAAACAGTACTCAAAGCTGGATTCATCGCAAAACCAGAGTAAGTTTAACAAAACGGCAAACTTACTTAGAGACGAAATTCCCAATCTCTATTCACCAAACTCTATTATCTTAAGTCTAACATATTATGTCTTAAGTCTACTAAAATCATGTACTATCTCCGTCAAATTCATCTTCCTTCTGGCTCTGATCGGCAGTTTCCTTTTTCGCTGAAAGCACTGAAGGAACTGGGCACCATGTCTTTTGAAAGTCCGATTACAGTTTTTGTCGGAGAAAATGGCTCTGGAAAATCAACGCTTCTGAAGGCCCTGGCTATCAAGCTGAATTTACCGGCCATAGGAAGTACAGATTTAGAGAGTGATGAGACCCTCGATGGAGTAAAAAGCTATGGTGAGCAAATCATCACCCAATGGAAAGACAGGGCTTTTCGTGGGTTCTTCTTCCGGGCTGAGGATTACTTTGGCTTTGTCAAGCGTCTCCAAAACATGGATTCTGAGATGAAGGGCGATATTGTAGATTTTGAGAAAAGGTTGAGCGGAACAGGTCTAAAACTAGCTGTAGGATCAATCTTAGGTCAAAAAGAAGCACTACTTCGGAAATACGGAAATCTTACCGAAGTTTCACACGGAGAAGGCTTCTTGAAAGTCTTGGAAGGGAGATTGCAAAATGAAGGCATTTACCTGATCGATGAACCCGAGGCTGCACTCTCTCCGCAGCGTCAATTGGCGCTTTTTTCCCTGATCAAAAATCTAGCGGAGAATCATGGTTGCCAATTTATCATCGCTACCCACTCTCCTATATTGATGACCTTACCGAACGCTACTATTTTCCAGTTTGGAGAGAAAATCCAGAAAGTAAATTACGAAGACACCGAACATTTCACCATCCTAAAAAACTTTCTCAATAATCCTGATGCCTTTTTGCGGCATTTATAGGTTTAGACTTTTTCATCCTCAATCCTTTTTGCCACAACATCTAAAATGGCAATAACCGAAGGTGACGATGTGATTAACGACAACTGGTCCAGCAATAGCTTAAACTCGTGCCGTAACATTCGATCTTCTTTTCCATAATCCCAGATTGGATAAATAGCCTGCTCAAACAACGTATCAAAATCAGACTCTTTACAATGGATCATATAAGGGCCTTTTTCGACTGAAATAGTGGAAGGAGGAAAATGCATAGCTCTAAAACCTAGCAAATCTATCAACGCGCGAAAACTAAGAATTGCTGTTCCCGGATCATTAATCCCAGGACTTAGTGCTTTTAGTGCGATTTCTGAGAGTTGCCGAAAGCCGTATTCATAGTTGCGAATGATGGATTCCTGATTACTGACTATTATCCCCAGCATAGCTTCTTTCATCTGATCATCATCGAGCATTCTACTACATTTCACTACCGGCTGCCCTCTCAGAACGTAAGTTCCCATAGCATAAATAGCAAGAATACTACATTCATTTTTTGACATGAAATCCTGAATTTCTTTCCTATCAAAACCTTCATAAACTCCAGACCGGGGTGCTCTTATCATTGATTGAGCAGCAAAATCCTTTAGCTCAGTGACCTCTTCATTTGCGGTGCAAAAATTTTGCATTCCATCAAAAGTAGATTTTTTAATTCTGTCAATAATGACGTTATACTTGACAGACTGGGTGATGTAGTGAAGGAAATAGATGAAAAGGAAAATATCAAAAACTGTGATAATAGTAAGCAGAAAAATACTTAGGGAAGGAATCTGAAAAGCATCCCCATCTTCTCTAATCGTGATGAAAAGGAAAAAAGTGTAAATGATCGTACCGATATAAATACCTAACACGGTCTGCTGAAATCGGTTTCCTATGAGTTTGTCCAAAACCCGATTGCTCATCTGAGAAGCTGCCTGGCTCAGCACAATCATCACCATGGAGAAGCTAAATACAGTAAGCGAGATAATTCCTCCAGCGATAGCTCCCAAAATACTTCTAGCCGTGGATGGATCCTTTATTGCAAGCCAAGGTATATCCGACTTCAATTGCTGACCTACTTCAGCAAAGTCAAACGTAATCACCAAAGTCGCCATGACTAAAAAGAACAAGCTTATCAAGCCAGGAATAAAAGCAATACTTGACACAATCGTCTGATACCTGAGAACCAGCCATACTCTAATTTTGTCCATTAATTGAAGTAGTTATTACTTTTGTATTGTGATTGAAAATTTCATTTTATTCACGTGGTATAGCTTTTGCCTTCCAATTAGTTGAAAAACACCCAACTAACTAGCTTTTAAATTCAGAGAACAATTTTAAAATTTTGGTAGGTGAAATGTATATCTTTCAACTTTCAAAGCCTTTACCTTCTCACAAAAAACAATGAAATCCCTTCTCATTTCTATATTTCTATTCTTTTCCTATCAAGCTTTTTCGCAGCAAACACCAATTCTCCCTCTCGTGAAATCTAATATTAAAGGCATCAATATTTACGGACAGACTATTGACAATCAAACCCGTTGTCAGCATTGGCATTCTGATTTGGATGTGATCGCGATCAAATTCAAATGCTGTGAAAAGTACTATCCATGTTTTTCCTGTCACGAAGAAGAAGCTGATCACGAACCTCAAGTATGGCCAAAGACAGAGTTTGATACCAAAGCGATCCTTTGCGGAGTGTGTGGCACAGAACTCACCATCAGTGAATACCAAAAAAGTGGTAACACATGTCCGAAATGTACAGCGGCTTTTAATCCGGGATGTAGTAAGCATTATCACTTATACTTTGACACGGGGGATTAATGATCAATGTTCAAACTCAATTTTCAAGTTCATTGATAAAGAATAAAAATTTAGAATAGATTGTTTTATCCGTGTTACAATTCGTGACCTCAGTGGTTAAAAAAAACTTAATCAACTAAAGTAAACCTCAATCCCAAAAATCCTCTAATCCCTTGATTTGGAGCATAGACATACGTTGGGTCAAAAGTCAAAGCATTCGGATTTTCCGGAGTAGGAATAACCGTTCCATTAGGACCAAAAACAACATTTTTATCAAAAGGATCAAACGCTCTGGCAATGGAATTTGCTGCAGGAGTGAAATTCATCAGATTTTTTACTCCTCCATACACTTCCCATTTTTCTCCCAATTTCTTGGTCAATTGGATATTCTGCAAACTATACCAAGGAGAATACGCTGGCCTATCATCCAAAGGACCCAACAATGGTAAGCGCATAGGACTATAAACATTTCCGGTATAGTCCACCGTCAAACCCAATCTGAAGAACTCATAGCCAATAGACCAAACTCCTGAAAATCGCTCGGTGAGCAATTGGCGCGTTTTGACTCCCTCCTCCTCTATACTTACATCCATGAGCGTTCCACCTGCTGTGATCGTCAATCCTGTGGCCCAGGCTACATCCATATTCAATGAAATTCCTTTTGAAATCGCAGAACCATCGAGATTAGAATAAATTATCTGATTTGGATTCGTCTCATAATCTGGAATAATCCGATTAGTAAAATAGGTGTAAAATGCTGATCCGTCCAATCCTATGAAAGTCCCCTTATCAGTATAGAATTTCTTCACCAGATTCGCATTTACGTTCCAGCTTTGCTCCGGTTTCAATTCCTCAGTAAAAATCACTTCCCTAGCACCAGTCAGTGCCGCATGATCTTCCGTAAATACATTTGCCACTCTAAACCCATTTCCAGCAGACAGCCTAAAAACCATACTCTTGTCGTCAGAAGCCAATTTGTAATTCACCCGGGGAGAAAAAATTGACCCGTGAATGGAATTGTAATCGTATCGAGCTCCTAATAGTAAACTCTGGTTGGGAGTAAATTTAATTTCGTCCTGAACAAAAAACCCGGGTAAATGAATGACTGAAGGTGTATTTTCTTCCGAAGCCAAGGAGAAAGTAGCCGTAGTATTGTCATCATAAAATGTATATCGATAAGCTACTCCAAGCAATAAACCATGTTTTTGAGCAGATTTCGCCCAAGTCAACTGACCAAAACCAATGTATTGATCAGCTTTAAAAATGGTCGTGCCATAAACCGAATTTTGGTTATGCCCGTTTACAGAAAATTGAAAGTTCATCGTCTCTGAAGTTGGCAATTGCCAAGTACCAAAAGTCTCCCATCTGCTGGTATAAATACTCTCGCCGTATACCTGATCCCCACCTCTTTCTTCATTTGTCCAATTCATCTCTCCTCCCCAGCGATCTTCATAGACATATCTTCCGGCAACCGTAAAAAGTCTATTTTCTGGTCGGCTTACATTGATTTTCTGGAAAAAAGATATTCGCTTAGAAAGGGTCACATCTGTAAAACCATCTCCATTATTATCAATTGGATTATCATAGTAAAAAGCATTCACGCCCGTAAGAGATTGAACTTTTTCACCCCAATTAGACCGCAACCCTAAATCCAGATTCATCTCTCCCCAGCAAGTGACAAAGAAATCAGTAGAAACTAATGGCGCCAAATCCGGTTTTTTAGTGATCACATTAATCAAACCACCTACAGCTTCCGAGCCATAAAGCGTGGAAGCTGGACCCTTCACTACTTCCACCCTATCTATTAACGCCTGAGGAATCCCCGTCAATCCATAAACTGTAGCCAAGCCACTCACTATCGGCATCCCATCGATCAGAACCATAGTATATGGCCCTTCCAAACCGTTGATATGTATATCGCCCGTGTTGCAAACATTACAATTGATCTGAGGTCGAACACCGTTTACATTTTGTAGGGATTCAAAAATTGAAGGTGTGGGATTTGCCCGGAAAAAATTGGCGCTATAAACCTCTACTGGCACTGGACTATCCAATTTGGACACTTCCTGCATTGTACCACTGACTACCACCTCATCCAATCCCCCATCCATTTCTTTCAATGTAAATACCAACCCAGTTGATACTTCACTTGGCACTTTTATTAGCTGCTGTGCAGTTTGAAATCCAACCATTGAGGCCTGAACAGTAAATGTTCCAGTTTCAGTTATTGAAATCGTGAATTCTCCATTCACATTTGTCACTGCACCTGTAGCCAATCCTTTCACAAAGACATTAGCAAACTCTACCGGCTCATTCTGGAAAATAACTTTACCACTGAGCACATATTTTTGCCCAAAAGATACAGAAGACAACAGGCTAAAAAACAAAAATGGCAGGTACTTATAGCTCATATTCTGGGAGTTGATTTAAAATTAGATACGACAAATATAAATTGTTAGATTGATCTAACAAAATTGTTTTAATAAATAATTCATCATATTTGAATACTAAAGAAATAGGATATGGCATCACAGACAGAAGAGAACTACCTCAAATCACTTTTCAACCTCGCAAACGAAAAAAATGAGGTGAATATCTCTGAATTAGCCGCACAGATGCAAGTCAGTATGCCTACAGTGAATAGCATGGTGAAAACGCTTCAGAAAAATGGCTGGCTGATTTACGAAAAATATAAGCCAGTCACCCTTACTTCCAATGGAAAAAAAGAAGCAGCATTAATTATCCGAAAGCACAGATTAACTGAAATGTTTTTGGTGAATAAAATGGGGTTCGGTTGGGAAGAAGTACATGAAATCGCGGAGCAAGTGGAGCATATTCATGCACCTAAGTTTTTTGAAAGAATGGATGAAATGATGGGACACCCTACTATAGATCCACATGGCTCTCCTATCCCAGACAAACAAGGTCGAATTCAGGAAATTCATTACCTCAGTTTATCCGATTGTAAGTCTGGACAGACGGTAATTCTAGCAGCACTGACGAATTCATCTACTGAATTTTTGGAATTCCTGAATAGCAGGAGTCTAAGCTTGGGGACCGAATTAACAATCAATTCTGTTGAGTCCTATGATAAAAGCATGGTTGTCACTTATGCTAATCATCCAACTGAAACGCTAAGCGAGAAGGTATGCGAGAGGTTATTAGTAAGAGTGATCGGGTAGGTTTATTAAAGTAATAATATTCTAGGAATCTATGATTTGCAAAAAGTGCATGGATTTTACTTTAGAAAAGCATTCTCTGGAAATGTACTGAGATAATACTCTAAGTAATTGAGGTCAAGAGACACAAAACTCTGTCCAACAGGAGTTCCATTTTCAATCTCTTGAACAATTTTTTCTTTAGAATACGTTTCGCCATTCAGTGTTGAAACCATCATATTTTCCTCCGAAGATTCGTATCGCTTAATGGCAAGTCGGATACGAGAATCCTTATCCCATTTATCTGATGGATATATTTTCTGCTCACCATTTGCCACTCTATCGTAATAAGCAAACTCACAAGTCTGGGGGTTGTAGCTAAGAGGTTTAGGTTTTGCTTCTAATGCAATGGGCGGTAGGGATATTTTTTCCATAATGATAAAGTTAAAAAATAGCAGCTGTTCTTTTTTTAAACAGCTGCTATTTGAATTCCTATAAGCGTTTCATCGTGAAATCTGACAGTGTCATATTGTAAAATACATAAGGCTGTATTCGAGCGGTTTTACTTCCCCAAGCAGCTCCTGACATCGCGGAGCGCATCAAGTCACGGTCTTGCATCAATAAAGCTGCAGTAGTGGTCCCTGGAACAGTAGCCATTCCAGCATTAAACTGAGCAACGGAATCAGCGACAGCCTGCTGAACTGTACGCCCAAGCGCCATACTGATGTCATATTGGGAGTCAGCCTTCCAAAAGAGAGTTGAATTGGCCCAAGTAAATGTGAAATTTTCAGTATAACCCATATAGGAAACTGCACCTTTAGTGACTGTATTTGGCCCCAAATCCCTTCCTGTTCTACAGCTCAAAAAGTGGATGGAACTGTGATCGACTTCTGTGGGATCATAGGAGCCAACTCGGATCAGGCTAGAATTACCATGACCAGTATAATTGTCGTAATTCCCATGACCAATTCCACTGATGTAGGTGACACGTGACTCCTTTGCTCTTGCTGCGAAATTAGTTCGATTATCATTCACGCCCATTAGTTTGATTACCTGGAAACCTCGACTCTCAAATACAGGGTGAACATTGTTTTGTCTGTAAGTAGCTACTTCACTCGTGACACTGTCAGTCGTGTTCTCACAAAACAAAACCTTGTTGGAAAATAGCTTCCACTGATTTTTTGGTATTATTTTCCATTCAGTAGGAATGGTAGGTAAAGCTTCGGCTTTTGGCATCACAAATCGAAGCGGTACTACTGATATTTTACCTAACATCTGATTGAGCATGTATTCGGCATACTTTACTTCGGCATCTGCAATCTGTTTTCCGAAGGAAGTTTGATTTTCGATGTGAGAAATTATCTCCGCTTTGTTGTAAACACCTTCGTTGATCACACCAATCTTCAAATCTGGCTCAAGCTTTATTCGTTGAATTGCAAGCTTAGCTTTATTATCCAATGAGCTAAGATCTATTCCAAACTTTGGCGGTATTTTTCCAGATATCACCTCTTTCGCGTACATCAGGGAACCATCACCTCGCACGCCAATTGCTTTTTCTGCAGCAAACTCTGGTAAGGTTAGTTTGCCTAGTTTTATTGTCTTCATTTTGAAATTTTAATAAAATTTTCGCCTACTCTTAGCGGTTTCGGCCATCCGTTCCTAAACAGATCTAATAATCCTATTTAGTTAAAAATTAATCAGTTACTTAAAAATCTGTGTCGCGGCACAGTGTCAAATGTAGAAAATCATCAGAATTTACAATTTCAATTTTTACTGATTTTACGGAGATTTTTGTGAGTATTTAATTTTTGAAAAAATCTGATTTTAGTACATGCATTTTACTTGTCTCAAAAAAACAATGACAATTTACGTTTTCATCTAAAAGGAAATTAAATAGATAAAAAAAGAAAATTGCGTGTTCAAAGTGGTAATCATTGAACGGACTTACCTAGCTAAGTTTCTCCAAGAGCTCCTCATAACTCCCTTCGTATTCCCAATAAACCAACCTCCCAAAGGCATAAGTGGTAAGAATAAACTTTTCACTGACGGATTGAATCCGTTCGATCGCAACAAATTTCTTGGCTGCTTTCTCTACGACTACTTCTTCTATGATTTCCTTATTATCGTCATCGAAGCCGTGAAGAATCTGATGATTACCAACGACAATTTCGATGAAACCTTTACTGTTTGATTTGGATGATTTGCTCATGTTTTGAAAAATTGAAACAATAGAATTGTTAAGTATAAAATGAATATGAAAAATACTACTTACCTATTGCACTTCCACATTTTCGGTTAACTATTGAGCTGGAAACTTATAACTTCCCAAATCACCCACTCACATTTCCCCCTTGGTCAAATAATTGTTACATTTTGACCCTAACAATTTTTGAAAAATGATCATAGACGTACACACCCACATCAATAATTATCATGAAGAGCGAGTTGTCTCCTTAGAGGACTGCCTAAATAAGTTGACTGAAACTATGGCCGAAAATCAGGTGGATTACTCTTTGGTATTGACTTCATACAAAGTCAATGAACACAGACCTAGTACCAAAAAGGTGGTTGAAGCTATTGCTGACAGGAAAAACTTAGGCGTGGTTGCTGGCATCAGTTACCTTAATTACAATCACCATGATCTCCGAGAAATCGCAGAATACCTGGAGGCTGGCCTCATTAAAGGATTGAAACTTTATCCTGGCTATGAGCCCTTTTACCCAAGTGATGCTCGTTTGAAAGTCGTGTATGACATGGCGATAGAATATGATGTGCCCGTCATGTTTCACTCCGGGGACACCTATGCTCCCACTGGACGGGTAAAATATTCCCACCCTATTCATCATGATGACCTAGCTGTGGATTATCCGGATTTGAAAATTGTGATTTGCCATGTGGGAAATCCGTGGATCAAAGACTGCATGGAAGTAACCTACAAAAACAAGAATGTTCATGCGGATTTTTCTGGTTTAGTCTTAGGAGATTTCTCAGAGAAATTTGAGCGCTGGATGAAAAATGAACTGGAGCAAATGATCACTTATGCAGGAAATCCCAAGTATCTCCTTTACGGAACGGATTGGCCAATTTCTTCTATGAAATCTTATTTAAACTTCATGAAAAACTTAGAGCTGCCTGAGGAAAAGAAAGAAATGATCTTGTGGAAAAATGCGGCTGAATTATTCAAGCTTGATGTCAGCAGTTTTAAATAGGTTTCTAAACTATCGATTGTAAGGGTATTCATTAATCCAATGAAACCCTCTTGCGACAAGTGGATATTCTGACACCAGTTTTCGAGTACCATTTACTTTGCTGATATTCTCGCCTATCCTCAACTCAAGTTCATATTCCTGATCAGAGAGTTCTCTTATGGATAGCTCATCCGGCTCTTCTTCATTCTCAAGGTTTTTAATGCTGATTTTCCCATCAGGATTGATTTCTTGAATAGATAGAAACTCCCTTTCTCCATCTTTTCTTATTAACATTAAGTAGTTAGATTCCACCACTACTTTGTCCCAAGCTATAGCCTCATCAGCCTCGAATCCACTATAGATTCCCTCCCACTCATTTTGGTGTACCCGAAATTTTTGCCCTTGATAATGACCAACCATTCTCGTAATTGGAATAACACCAACATAGTAGATATTGATTAAAAGCCAGATAATCTGGTATTTCCTTTTCGTGAAATACGGCTTTAGCTCTCCCAAACTGGTAGTCTTTTGAAGAAGAAAAAAATCAAAAATTGCTTTCAAACTAGGTAATAATACCAGAATGGAGAAAACGAGAAGATGCGATGAAAATAGCTTTACGGGTACGTCGAAAGAGAAATTCACTAAAACTATATTGGTACAAACGGCAATTGAGATTAAAGCACCTAATACAACGGTACGTCTGAAAAGCAATAAAAATCCAGCAAGGATTTCAGATACACCCATGAATATCTTATAGGTATCAGAATAACCAAAAAACCTCCATGCTAAGCCCATAGGCGACATTTCCCCGTAAAGTACGTCCATACTATATAGACTTGGTCCAGGGAATTGACCAACCAGAAATTTGGCTACTCCATAGGAAATGAGCGTTAGCCCAACAAAATAACGTGCATACACCAATGACCATTTGTAGAAACCACTGGCATTTTCCCGCACTTTCTTTATGAAAATCATGATCAAACTAATGACGAATGACACGATGATCATTGCTGGAATCATTACATAATCAAAAGTAGTATCACCACTTCCAGTCATCTCAATTTTTTCAAGAGTTTCAATTCCAAGAATAGATTTGCCGAAAAAAAGTATAAAACTGGTCTTTAACTGAATAAAATACTTGCTGAATAATTCGTAAGTAAAAGGGATGTTATCCAGAGGAAAAGGAAATCCATAAATAAAAATATAGAGACCTACCCAGATCATCAAAAAGCCCTTTAAAACAGTTATTTTCTTCATAGTTTAGATAAATTACCTTGTCAAAATAGGTGAAAATCTAAAATTAAGGAAACGAAAATCAGGCTCTTAACTAATTTTATGAGTGCTTCTGAATAGAACTTTTTCAAATATTTCAAAAAGAAAGTCACCTACCTCATTTCCTGAAACACAAGACGCCTAAAAAGCAAAAAACCACCTGCCGATCGCTCAGCAGGTGGTTTTTGTATGAAAATCTAAATAAGGTTAGCGAACTACTTTTTTGTAATCGGTCACCAAGTGCTTAATGAAAAATTCCATCATTCTGTCTCTGTTCAAAGCCGTGTGACCTCCATCGGGAGCTACTTGCACTTCTATGCTTTTACCAGCGTCTTGGAATGCTTTAATCAACATCAGGGAATTGGATGGATGAACATTATTATCAGCAGTTCCGAAGAAAACCAATAATTCTCCTTCCAGTTGATCCGCTTTATTCATCAAGCTGAATCTATTGTATCCTTCTTCGTTGTTGTCCAGCGTGCTCATGAAGCGCTCTGTGTAGATGTTGTCATATAACCTCCAGTCAGTCACCGAAGAATTGGCAACAGCAGCGTGAACTAGCTCAGGGAATCTAAGCAACATGGAAGCTGCGGTAGTTCCTCCATATGACGTCCCGTAAACTCCTACTCTATCCTTATCGAAATAAGATCTGTCATGAAGTGATTTGATGCCTTCGGCAAAATCATCCATCTCAACCAAACCGAGATTTCCGTATAACTGATCTAGTAATTCCTTACCTCTACCTTTTACATTTCTACCATCGATATTCAATACCAGAAAGCCATATTCTGTCAATGGATCCGGAAGTGTAAAGTTCTCGCGAAATGCATTTGTAGCTGGTCCACCGTAGTTACTTAAGATAACAGGATACTTTTTGCTAGGATCAAAATCAGATGGGAAGTGAATCATTCCATGTAATTCCGTCACACCGTCTTTAGAAGTAAAGGTGAATACCTCAACTTTTTTCAAGCCAAGCTCCTCAAATTTGCTCATGTCACTTTTCGCCAACTCAGCGACCACTTTACCTTTGGCATCCACCAAATTAGTGAATGGAGGGATGTCATGAGTTTGGGCTATATCCACAAAATATTTTCCGTCCGGAGAAATCGAGACTGAGTGATTTAGTGAAGGATCAGTCAATCTAGTATCTTTCTTACCATCCAATTGTACTCGGTGCAGCTGCATCAACATGTGATTGTCTCCACTACGAGCCATGTAATAAAGTAACTCAGCATCCTCATCCACTTTTACGATATTGGATACTTCAAAAGGATGAGTGGTAATCGCATTGACCAGTGTTCCATCAAAATTATACAAGTAGTAATTATTGAAACCTGATCTCTCGGAAGCCCATATAAAGTGCTCACCATCTTCCAAAACTTTCATTTCAGGAGAATTCTCCACAAAACTTGGAAGCCACTCTTCACGGATCACGGTTCTACTTTTACCAGTTTCCGGGTTCGCAGCGCGAAGCTCAAGGATATTCTGACGTCTATTGGTACTGTGGAAAAGCAATTCTTTACCATCAGGAGTCCAAGACAGATCATAAATGTAAGTTCCCAAATCTCCGTCGTCGTATGGCTTACCGTCTCTGATATCCAACTCGGTCATCTTTTTAGTAGCCACATCATAGACCATCAGATCTACTGGAAGATTTGGCTCGCCCACTTTAGGATAGGCTTCTATCTCAAGTGAATCATATAGACTCAATTGATTTAAAAGCACATAATATTTCTTCACATCTTTCTCTACAAATCTGTAGAAAGCAATTTTACTTCCGTCAGGAGACCACCACATAGCAGTGTTTTGGCCAAGCTCTTCCCCATAAACCCAAGTCGCGATACCGTATTTCACTTGGTTTTCCTCGTTACCATCTGTAGTGATAGCGATTTCATTGCTTCCATCAGCATTGCTAAGGTACATATTGCGGTCCTTGGTGAATGCTTTGTATTTGCCATCGGGAGACTCTGCTGAATCAAACTGACGCCCTCTGGCTGGACGGTTCCAGGCTCTTCGCTCAGGAGTTGGAATTTCTCCAACTTCCGTCGCTTTTTTTGTTTTTACAGAAAAGGACTGAAGTTTGCCATTTTCGGCATATTCAAACGATTTGCTGTCTTCAGCCCAAGTTACATTTAGGCTTCCAGGTTTTACTGCAGACCTCAATTGAGGGGCTATTTTTTGATATTGCTCATAGCCAGGCATACTCTTCAGCTTGTCCTGTGCCTGTGAAACTGAAATGGTTGTTGCTAAAGCCGCAGCCATTGTAAGGAAGAACTTATTCTTCATATACTATTCGGGTTAAGTTTATTCTAGTTGCGATGATACTATTTTTAGCTGTAAAAAGCAGGGATAAATACACGATAGGTTGCTAGGACTCATTAAATAGTACTTTTCACGCTAATGTCATTCAGGTAAAATCTGATTACTCGGCTCACAAAATTGTAACCAATAAGGAACATTATGCATCCTAAGGATAATCAACTGACTTTCATTATGAAGCCCTTTAATTCAGCATTTAAGCTATTCTTAGGAATATTTTTCCTCTTACAACTCAATTCTCCATCTGCATTTTCTCAATCACTAGAAGTTAAGATTGACTCTTTACTGGAAACCACTTTTACACCAGATGGTCCAGGAGCAGTTTTCTTGGTGGCAAAAGCTGGCGAACCTATTTATAGAAAAGCATTTGGGAAGGCAAACTTAGAACTCAATGTCTCCATGACTCCCGAAAATGTCTTCGAAATTGGTTCCATGACCAAGCAGTTTACTGCCATTTCTATTTTGATGCTACTGGAGCAAGGAAAGCTTCAGCTTGATGATGAAATCACGAAATTTATCCCAGACTACCCTACTCAAGGCAAAAGAATCACAGTCCATCATCTGTTAACTCACACATCTGGAATAAAAAGCTTCACGAGTATGAAGTCTTTAAGAGCTATCGAAAGGCAAGATCTTACACCAGCAGAATTGATTGATTTTTTCAAAAACGAACCCATGGATTTTGAGCCCGGAGAGGAGTTCAAATACAACAACTCAGGCTATGTGGTTTTGGGATATATCATCGAAAAGCTATCGGGAAAAACTTTTGCTGATTTTGTCCAAGACAATATTTTTCAAAAACTCGGAATGAATTCTTCCCAATACGCCAGCCATTCCCAGGTCATAGAAAACCGAGCCTATGGTTATCACCAAAAAGAAGAGTATGTAAATAAGAATTACATCAGTTTGAGTTTGCCTTATTCTTCCGGCTCGCTGATGTCCACCGTAGATGACATGCTCAAATGGAATGAAGTGCTCAAAAAGAATTCGCTTATCAAAGCAGAAACCAAGGCCAGCGCTTTTGAAAATCACACCTTGAACAACGGCGACAAGATCAATTACGGCTACGGCTGGCATATCAGCAATATAGCTAACTCCCCAAGTTTAGAGCATGGTGGAAGTATTTTCGGCTTCAAATCCATGGGAGTCTATTTACCCGAAGAAGATATTTATGTGATCGGATTGAGCAATTGCGACTGCAATTCGCCTACTACTTTGACTAGAGATATTGCTCAGCTAACCTTGGAGAATTTTTAGCTACCAGATTAATTTATATGTTCTATTGAGATCATCTCTGCAACAATCCCCTGATCCTTATGAATTGAATTTCCCTCCTCACAAAATCTCCATATATTGGATTTGTAAAGTAAAAAAACCTACTATAACCTTATTTATGGAATACAGAAAGTTAGGAATCACTGGTTTGGACCTTTCCATTCTAGGATTTCTCATTTAATAAGCATTTTGCTGACTCACAAACTTTTATCCTTATGAAAAAACTTTCTCTTTTATTCTCCTTGGTTTTGCTTAGCTCAACCTTGCTCTTTGCACAAAACACGATGAACCCTCCAAAAGGATACGATCATGATACAGGAATAATGGTTTCTATGCTAGAAAACCTTAGAGCAAGAATTATTCATAGTACCCAGGGACTCAATCAAGATCAGACAGATTTCCTCTTAGATGAGAAAGCCAACCGAATCGGAGCAATGATTATGCACTTGGCCGCTACGGAAGTTTACTACCAAACTTATACTTTTGAAGGCAGAGGATTTAATGAGGAAGAAAAAGAGAAATGGGAAACTGCTTTGAACCTAGGCGATGAGGCAAGAGCTGAATATGTAGGAAAACCAATCCAATATTACTTGGATATATGGGCGCAGGTTCGCCAAAAAACCCTGGAAACCCTTAAAGAGAAAGACGATAAATGGTTTGCGAAGCTTGCAAAAGGAGGTCAGACAGATAATCACTGGGCTTGGTTCCATGTGATGGAGCATCAGGCTAATCACATGGGACAAATCAACATGCTCAAAAGCAGATTGCCGGAATAAGTACTATTACTTCACCGCTATTTCAAATGTCTTTTCAAAGGCCATACCGTCCTTTGTAACTCCCTCAACCCTCAAATTCATCTGCTTGAGAGCTTGAGGGATTTTTACTTTAAAAGTGTAGATGCCTTTATCAGTTTCTCCATTTGCATCCCAAAACAGTGTAGGTTTGATTTCTAGTGCTTGATCGTTCTCATAGCTATCAGGAAAAGGTATCTCTCTGGAAAAGCCACGAATCTTAAACTGCTGAAATTCGGAAGAGTTAAATGCTGTTTGTTCCGTAGCTTCGAATCTGTGGCCTTTTTTAGTGGTAATCATAATTACCCCTCCAAATCCTGCCATTCCAAAAGAGGTGGCATTGAAAGTATATACTTTAATTGACTCCAATTCCGCTGGAATAAATGAGCTCATAATCGCATCAAACTGTTCATTATTCAAGAAAGGATACTGAGCTCCGTCGATTATTAACAGGGGATTTGAAGCGTTTAATCCAAAATTATAATTCCCAATACTTTTCCCTCCTCGCTTTAATCCTAAGTATCCAGCCAACGCTTCTGGTGAAATCGTCGCTAACCTATCTTCCCCAATCTCTCTATCAGGTGTTCCATAACCATAGTTCCTTTCTTCCATCGTTTCCATTATCGCATCCTCTTTCACAAATTCCTCCAGCAGCACATAATCCCCCGAAACATCAAATCTTAAATCATCTATTTTTCTCACATAGGTATCATAGCTGAGTTTAGGAATGGAGCCTTTAAAAGCGGGTTTGCTTTTTTCATTGAGGGTCACCGATCCATAATGTCTTTGCTTTGAATCCAAAGCTGCTATTGAAATCGTCGCCGTGTCCATAAAATACAATCCTGTGGCACGGAAATACCCCGAAGAATCAGTATTCACTATTCCGTAATCCGATAAATCATCTCTGACAATGGTGATGGGATTGATCACAGGATCACGCTTTTTGTCTTTGGTGAATTGGCCTTCTACAGTAATCCCAAACTCTATCTGATGGTTGCCAAGCGTTAGATTCCTTGGAGCATCTTTTTCATCCAGCCATTCTATTGCTTTTAAAATCGTAGTCTGATCCGGAACCGTCGAAACCAAGTCGGCATCTGTCAAAGAAATGGTAAACTGCACATCTGTCAATTCCTCCGTCTCATCCAGAAACGACAGTTGAAATTCCATTTCTTTTACAGGATCTCTATAAAATACAGTGTCTTTCAAATAGATAGTGAGGTCCCCAAAAAGATCAGGATTTGTAATTGCCACCGCTTGAACATTTTCTTCTTTATCCAAAATTGGAAGTGCTCTTAGAAAAATATCCCGTTCAGGATAATTGCGCATCCACTCAGTATATGCCCGAAGAAAGTAATCACCAGATTCAAGTTCTTTAGGTAAAACCAAAGCACCTGAAATCTTTCCATTCGCAATCGGAAAAGCTTGAGACTGAATCAACTCCAATTTTTCATTCATCAAGTCCACATATAATACTCTGCTCAAGGTATCTGACATGATTGGGTTTTGATAGAGCATTCGTCCTCCTAGCCAAACCGTCTCTTCAGGATAGTAATAAGGCTTATTGGTAGTGATGTAAGGCTTTTCCCTCAGATTATTCCACCGAGTAAACCTCAACTGTGTACTATCAACTTCTGCTAGGTATCTATATCTATCTAATCCTTCAGAAGGCATGTAGTCATGTGGCAAAAACCTTCCCATTCGCTGCCTACCCATATATCCGGACAATATTACTTGAGATGGGTTAACTGGAATTCCATTACGATCAATATCAAAGTAGCCTAAAGGAGCAGAAACCCAGCTAATTGGAGAATAAACATCAGAATAATAATCATTTACCCAGGATTTCCCTCCATAAATAATTTCGGCATCAAAAGGCCATATGACTCTATAATTCCCATTTTCTAAAGGAATCCGTTGAATAGAATCGGCAAACACCCGTTTTATGGATTGGTCAAGCTCTTCGGAAAACACATTTGTACGCACTCTAAAATGATTTACAGGAAGTAATTCAAAAATCTGGAAATCTTCTTCATACACCTTCGCCAACAAAACTGATTTTAACAGGTGTCTAATTGACCCCATATAACTACTTACCTGATTAATTTCCACTTTGGCTTGATCAACTGAATCAGTTAAATCCTGAGAATCAAAAAACACAAATCCAACGTAGCTAGACTGGTGGTGATAAAAACGATAATCCTTCAAATAATAAGTCACCTCGTAGCCTAAAGCATTGTTTACAATCTTCAATGGCTCCTGTGCAGTAGCGTGAACATAGTTAGGCCCATTTGCTTTTACAGTTTCAAAGTCCAGCACCCAAGGATTTTTAATATCAAGCTGAGAAGCAAAAGGGTCATCCGGTAATGCCAAAAACACTTCCTTAAATCGACGTAGATCACGTTCCCATTTTTTATCCCTTTTACTTTTTAACTGAACCTCTGTAAGCATAGATTCCAATGGTTCTAATTTAAAATTCACTGTGACAGAACCAGAAAGATTCAGTGTCTTAGTAGCAGTCTCGTACCCTACAAAAGATGCTACAAGCTCCACATTTCTTGGTAGGTTTCCTGCAATTCGATAATTACCCTCTTCATCTGTGGTACTTCCTAAGGTGGTATTATTGATGAAAATATTTGCAAAAGGCATAGCCTCTCCAGTTTTTGCATTTTTTACTGTTCCGGAAATTGTTTGAGAGTAGCTAGAAAAATGAATACAACCTATAGCAAGCAAAAAGCACAGTAATCTAGCTGCGAATGAAGTCATTAGGTTAAAATTGGGTTAGTCCACTAAGATAAAAGTTTTGGTCAAAAATCACATGGATACATTTTTGATTTTAGAGAAATAGGATATACCATATAAAAAATCTATCTGTTGTTATGCTACTTCTCCAGAAGCAGCTGAATCCAAAAAAAGTCCAGCTTCTGGAGAAGCAGGACAACTCGGGTTTTGAAAAATAGGCACAAAAAAACCGCTCTCTTTCGGGAGCGGTTTTAAATTTTAATATCCCAGAGTTTTTAACATACTCTCCTCAGTTTGGTCTTCTGCGAAAAGTCGATGGGTAACATTTCCGTCCTCATCTCTATCAATCAACACATGTTTAGGTGCAGGAATCAAACAATGTTGAATACCTCCATATCCTCCGAGCGATTCCTGATAAGCCCCTGTATGGAAGAAGCCTAAATACTGAACTTTCTTCTCCGGTTTTGGGAGGTAAATATTGAATTGGTGAGCTTCCGAATTATAATAATCCATGCTATCACAAGTCAAGCCACCGAGATTGATGTTATGATACTCAGCATCCCAGTTATTTACGGCTAACATGATGTATTTCTGGTTAAGACCCCAGCTATCAGGCAATTGCGTAATAAATGAGCCGTCTATCATATACCAAAGCTCCTTGTCATTTTGAAGCTTTTCCTCCAAAACAGAATAAAGCACTGCTCCACTCTCTCCTACTGTATAGCTTCCAAATTCCGTGAAAATATTAGGTTCGTCGGTGTTGTTTTTACCACACATCCACTTGATATTCTTCACGATTTGCTCCGCCATGTATTGGTAGTCATAGTCGAAAAAGACGTTCGTCTTGATCGGCCAACCGCCTCCAATATCCATGGAATCCAATGTTGGTGAGATCTTTTTCAAATCCACATATTTCTGGATAAAACGTGTCAATTCCGACCAGTAATACGCTGTATCTCTAATTCCGGAATTGATAAAGAAATGAAGCATTTTCAGGCTTACATTCGGATTATCCTTGATTTTATCTTCGTATAGTTTGATGATATCATTGTATCGCACACCTAATCTAGAAGTATAAAACCCAAACTTTGGCTCCTCATCTGCAGCGATTCTGATCCCCACCTGGAAAGGAACTTTCACATGCTCCAGGTAATAATCGATCTCTGTCAAATTATCCAAAACCGGCACGCAGTTTACAAAACCGTCATTCAATAACTCAGTAATGTATTGCTTGTAAAGCTCACGCTTGAAACCGTTACAAACGATAAACGTATTCTTAGTGATTTTTCCTTGGGCATAGAGACTTCTCACCAAAGGGATATCAAAAGTCGAGGAAGTCTCAATATGAATGTCATTTTTTAGCGCTTCATTCAGCACGAAGCTGAAATGAGAAGACTTGGTGCAATAGCAATAAGTATAATTACCCTTATAATCATGCTGCTCCATCGCATTCTTAAAATACGTCTTCGCATTCTGAATACTTTCAGAGATTTTGGGCAAATAAGAAAGTTTGAGCGGAGTACCATAGGTTTCTATGATCTCCATCATATTCACTCCATTGAAATGCAGTTCATTGTTTTCAACTTTAAATTCCTTAGTTGGAAAATCAAATGTCTGCTCAATCAGATCCTTGTATGTATTCATTTGCAAAAATAATTGGTGTTAAAGCCCTACAAAAATTGCTTTTTATCGGATGAATTCAAATGAAAAAGGGACAAATCCCTGAAGACTGTCCCTATTATTAATGAATCGTAATGATTTCTTAATTTACTGCTGAATCCATCATCGCATTTTGTAGCAAAAATTGTTCGGATTTAAATTGATTTCTGTTCACAATCACCTCTTTCAGTACTTTTTTGAATTTCACTTCATTTTGTAAATGCAAAATCAACTGTGAAAAGAAAAGAGACACCTCAATCTGGCTGGATAATGGATAGTGAAAATAAACCGATTTTTCAGAAGAAGAAAACCGCAAATTCAAACTAGCTGGCTTTCCTGCTTCACTTAAGCCCCTAAATAACGGGTATAAATACTCAAAATCCTGCTCAAACTTGCACATCCCTTGCATTACCATTCCAGCTTTTTGATTGAAAATCTTCACGATTTCCTTCTGATTAGCAGATACTTTAGAAAATCCATTGGCCAATACATTCACCTGTTCTATGGATGAAGGTTTTATTTGTGGTAATGCGCTCATTGTTTTGAGTTTTAGAATTAAACTATAAGCCAAATATAGAGGTGATTTTTATATTATCCTATATTCCCTATAATATTTATAGGGTTATTAAATAATGCTAATCTATTTATCCATAACAGATTGATTATTAGACTATAATTTAATTTCTTTAATTTTATCCAAAGCCAAAGAAAGATCTGAATTCTTCTTTGCGAAACAAAATCTAAGAATCTTGTGATCTTTCTTATTAGAGAAAAACACGGAGATAGGGATGCTCGCCACTCCTATTTCCTGGGTAAGGCGAACAGCCAAATCATAATCTGATTCTTTGGAAAGGTGTGCATAGGACACCATTTGGAAGAAGCTTCCTTGGGCTGGGGTAAACTTAAAAGGGCTCTCCTTAAGTCCTTGACAGAACAAATCCCGTTTCTGCTGGTAAAAATCTGGCAAACTCAAATACCGATTTGGATCAGCCAAGTAATCTGCCAAAGCATACTGTAATGAAGGAGCCAAGCTGAATGTCAAAAACTGATGAATTTTCCTGAATTCTGCTGTGAGTTGAGGTGGAGCGAAACAAAAACCAATCTTCCACCCCGTCACATGAAAAGTCTTCCCGAAAGAGCCACAGACAAAAGTTCTTTCCTTCAAAACTGGGTGAGTCAAAAGTGATAAATGCTTCCTCCCGTCAAACGTGATATGCTCATAAACTTCATCGCTAACAACTAAAATATCTCTGTCCTGAATCAAATCTGCTAAGGTGTCCAAATCCTCTTGTGTCCAAACGTAGCCACTTGGATTGTGCGGGGTGTTCACCATGATACAGCGTGTCTTATCTGAGATTGCTGATTTCACCTTTTCCCAATCCACACAAAAATCAGGCATTTCAAGCGAGACATAAACAGGAATTCCTCCGTTCAATGCTATAGCTGGGGCGTAAGAATCATAGGCTGGATCAAATAATATAACTTCATCTCCCCGCTTCACTACAGCCGTCACCGCCGCATAAAGTGCTTCAGTAGCTCCCGAAACAACGGTTACTTCATTTTCTGAATTCAAGTCAACATCATAGACCAACTTAGTTTTCTCAGCTATTCGCTCACGTAAAACAGGTATTCCACTCATGGGAGCATATTGATTGTGTCCAGCTCTCATGTATTTATCTACCAAATCAAGTAATCCAGAATCACAATCAAAGCCAGGGAAACCCTGAGAAAGATTAATAGCTCCACAATCACTTGCAAGCTTGGACATTACAGTAAAAATCGTGGTCCCTACGTTGGGAAGTTTAGATGAAATAGGCATAGTTCAAAACTATTGATTTTGAGGTAAAATCTTATAATTCGTCTTGATTTCCCGCCGATGTGCGCAACTAAATACCGCAGATTTACGCGGATTTAACTAATGGGAAATTAACACTTACTAGACTATCAGATCCGCAGAAATCTTCTACCCTTATCCCCGAGAATCTGCGGGAAAAACTAGAATCTAATAAATTGGCATTTCTATAATTTTAAAATTTGAACTTTGTCCAGTGTCAATTGAACTTTGATTATTGATCATTTAAAGGCATTTTTAACTACTTTTGCCTCGCTTTACCCAACCCAATATAACTTTAAATTCCCCTGAGAATGCGTGATATAAAACTAGTAGAAGTACGATCTGAGATAGCAGCAGGAACCCGTGGAGCAAGTATGGGGATTGATGCTTTGAAAATTGCCAGCTTGGATAAGAAGTCTGACTTCTTCACTCAGTTTGATCCTATCAACGTTCCTGACGCGAATAATTACCTATGGAAAGGCAACAATTTTCCCCATGCTAAATACATCGATGGAGTTTATCAGGTATTGAAAAATGTCTATTCCACCATCGAATCACTACGGATGGAAAAGAAATTTCCTATCGTTTTGGCGGGAGATCACAGCACTGCGGCAGGCACTATCATGGGTATCAAAGCTGCTGACCCGGACAAGCGTTTAGGAGTGATTTGGATAGATGCGCATGCAGATTTACACACACCATTCACCACTCCTTCCGGAAATATGCATGGAATGCCCTTGGCGATGGTTTCTCAGTTGGACAACATGGATTGTCAGGTGAATGAACCCTCAGAAGAGACTTTGGCTCTCTGGAAACGAATCAAGGCTATCGGCGGTGAATCTCCAAAAATTGATCCCAAGGATATCGTATTCATCACGGTACGCGATACCGAAGCACCGGAAGATCATCTGATCAAAAATTACGGAATCAAAAATTTCAGTACTCAGGAAGTCCGTTCAAAGGGGATTGATCAAATCTCTGCTGAAGCGTTGGAAACGCTGAAAGATTGCGATCAAATCTATATTTCCTTTGATGTGGATAGTTTGGATAGCTCCATCTCTGTGGGTACTGGTACTCCCGTTCCAGATGGCTTGACTGTACAGGAAGCGATAGAACTTAATGTCAAACTGATTCAGGATAAGCGAGTATGCTGCTGGGAGATCGTAGAAGTGAATCCTACCCTTGACTCGGAGAATCTGATGGCCGAAAACGCTTTCGAAGTTCTCGAAGCAACAGTAAAGTCTTTGGTAGATAATTTTTAAGTTTATTAACCGCAAAGAGCACAAAGTGACACAAAGATGGAGCTAATGAAAGATCTGAATGAAGACGAACTATCAAACATTGTACTAGGTGCGGCAATTGATGTTCATACCCAGCTTGGTCCAGGTTTGCTCGAAAATGTTTACAAAAAAGTTTTAGCAATAAAACTGCAAAACTTAGGTTTGCATGTGGAAGTGGAAAAGAATATGCCAATTTTGATTGACGGAATTTCAATTGACCTAGGGTATAAAATCGACTTATTGATTGAAGACAAACTGGTTATTGAGTTAAAATCAGTCAAAGAAATCTCTGACGTTCACGTAGCCCAAACTATTAATTACTTAAAAATGGGAAAGTACAAGTTAGGGTTGATCATAAACTTTAATGTTTCAAAATTAAAATACGGTATCAAAAGAGTAATCAACACTAAAGGCCCAAGACCTTTTTAAATAATACCTTTGCGAACCTTCGTGCTCTTTGTGGCTCAAAAAAAACATGAACATACAAGCATCAATACATAACGGCATACAGCTTGCCTTTCAGAATATCTTCAATCACGATCTACCAATAGATCAGATCAGCCTCGCTCCTACACGGAAGGAATTTGAAGGAACTTACACTTTTGTGGTTTTTCCTTACCTGAAAGTTTCCAAAGCAACCCCAGAAGCTACAGCTAATCTAATCGGTGAATACCTGAAAGTAAACGTGGCTGAAGTTGCTGGTTTCAATGTTGTTAAAGGTTTTCTGAACCTAGAACTCAATAACCTAATCTGGGTGGATGTTTTCCAAAGGCTATTTGCCAACGAAAACATAGGCCAACTTCCTGCAAACGGTCAAAAGGTGATGGTGGAATATTCTTCGCCAAATACCAACAAACCACTCCATCTCGGTCACCTCAGAAATAACTTTTTGGGATTTTCGGTCGCAAACATCCTGGAGGCAAATGGGTACGAAGTCATAAAAGCCAATTTGGTAAATGACCGAGGAATTCACATTTGTAAGTCGATGGTGGCATACCAGCATTTCGGGAATGGAGAAACTCCTGAGTCTTCCGGATTGAAAGGTGATCATCTAGCTGGAAAATATTATGTGATCTTTGACCAGAAATACAAAGAGCAAATTGCTGAACTGAAGGAGAAAGGTCAATCTGAAGATGAGGCAAAAAAGAACGCTCCTCTATTCCTTGAAGCTCAGGAAATGCTTCGCAAGTGGGAGGCTAATGACGAGGAAGTTGTCTCACTTTGGAAGCAAATGAATACCTGGGTTTACGCTGGTTTTGAAAAGACCTACAAACGTATGGGAGTCAGCTTTGACAAGTATTACTACGAATCTGATACGTACCTTCTAGGAAAAGACATAGTTACCGAAGGGTTAGAAAAAGGAGTATTTTTCAAAAAAGAAAATGGCTCGGTTTGGGTGGATTTAACTGATGAGGGACTGGACGAAAAACTGGTTCTTCGCGGTGATGGAACCTCTGTTTACATCACTCAAGATATGGGTACAGCTGATTTGAAGTACGATGATTTTGGAATAAGCAAGTCAGTATATGTAGTTGGTAATGAGCAAGATTACCACTTTGATGTTTTGTTTAAGATTATGCGTAAACTAGGCCGTCCATATGGAGAAGGACTTTACCATTTATCATACGGCATGGTAGATTTGCCAACAGGTAAAATGAAGTCCCGAGAGGGAACCGTAGTAGATGCTGATGACTTGATGCAAGAGATGGTGGACACTGCCGCTCAGCACACCAAAGAACTTGGTAAAATTGACGGCTTCAATGAGGAACAGGCAGCTGAACTCTATGAAACTCTAGGAATGGGTGCTTTGAAATACTTCTTGCTAAAAGTGGATCCTAAAAAACGAATGTTGTTCAACCCGCAGGAATCCATTGAATTCCAAGGAAATACCGGGCCATTTATCCAATACTCCCATGCACGAATCGCTTCTATTTTGAGAAAAGCGGAACAGATAGGTGTAGACTTCAAAAACGCTGATTTCTCTAAGATTTCGAAAATCGAGGAATCAGAATCCAGTTTGATTTATTTATTGAATGATTTCGAAAAGAAAATATCTCAAGCCGGATTGGATTATTCCCCCGCAATTTTAGCACAATACCTTTTCGATTTAGCGAAGGAATACAATAGATTCTATGCGGATCTTCCTATATTTCTTGAAAATGATCCTATAATCCTTGCTTTCCGGGTGGCACTTTCTGCACACACTGCCAAAACACTCAAGAAAGGAATGCAACTACTTGGAATCGCTGTACCAGAACGAATGTAATTATGAAGAAGTTATTATTTCTAGGATGCCTTGTATTACTTGTGGGTGCTTATACCATTAGTAAGGCACATATTTCAAAGGCAAAATCGCCCTCATTATCCGAAGAAACTATGGCACCATCATTCTATGAATTCACCATGAAAGATCTAAATGGTGAGGTAGTTGATTTTAGCTCCTTCAAGGGAAAGAAAGTGATGGTAGTCAATGTCGCTTCCAAATGCGGATATACGCCGCAATACGAAGAATTGCAGAAACTTTATGCAGAGCACAGCGACAAAATCGTGATTTTAGGCTTCCCAGCTAACAATTTTGGCGGTCAGGAGCCTGGATCAAATGAAGAAATCAAATCTTTCTGCTCTGAAAACTACGGTGTGACATTTCCAATGTTTGAGAAAGTTTCTGTAAAAGGATACGACAAGCACCCTATCTACAGATGGCTTTCAGATGCTAAGCAGAATGGCTGGAACAACGAAGAACCTAGCTGGAATTTTTGCAAATACATTCTAAATGAAGAAGGCGAGCTTATCAACTATTTCCCTTCCAAAGTATCGCCATTGGATCAGGAAATACTAGATCTTATAAATGCCTAATAGAAGATTTCGAACTGAGTGAAACAAGCTATTCAAACAAAAAAAGAAGCCTGGCTGCATGCGGTCAGGCTTCGTACATTACCACTAGCCCTAGCAAGTATCTTTGCAGGTTCTTTTTTGGCAGTATACAAAGAGGTTTTTCGTTGGGAAATCTTATTACTCGCTTCTTTGACTACCATCTCTTTGCAGATCCTGTCAAATCTTTCCAACGACTATGGAGATACCGTTCATGGGGCTGATCATCAGGATCGCCAAGGCCCGATGAGAGCAGTACAATCTGGTTTGATTACTTTACCTGAAATGAAAAAAGCCATGTATCTCTTTGGGGCTTTGGCATTGATTTCAGGTCTGCTTTTGCTCTATTTTGCTGTTCAGGATTGGGTGCTTTTCGGGATATTTTTGGGATTAGGATTGGCCGCCATCTGGGCAGCTATTTCTTACACTTCAGGAAATAATCCCTACGGATATGCAGGATTGGGAGATATTTCGGTGTTTATATTCTTTGGTTTGCTCGGTGTTTTTGGCACCTTTTTCCTCCATAGTTTGACATGGGATGATTCCATCATTTGGATCGGGATTGCTTTGGGATTATTCAGCACAGCTGTGTTAAACATCAATAACATCCGTGATATTGAGTCAGACACCACTGCTGGTAAAAAATCTATTCCTGTGAGAATAGGAAGAAAAGCTGCAAATATTTACAATTGGTTCTTGATTTTAGGGGGCAATTATTGCCTGTTGATATTTGCCTTTGTCACCAAAGAGTGGACTACTTTATTGGCGTTAGCGCTTTTCCCGCTAATGATCCGCATTGGCATAAGTGTACAGAAAGGAAAGAATTCAGAAGCGATTGATCCCAATCTCAAAAAAATGGCACTCAGCACCTTGGTTTGGGTGATATTATTCGGAATTGGTTTAGTTTTTTTAGGAAAAAGCTGATAAAAGTCCTTTTCTATTCTTTTAAATAAGGCTAATTTGGGGTAAACCAATGAACTCAACTATCATGACAAAAGTACTTGTGCCTTACGACTTTTCAGAGCAAGCTAATAACGCCCTGAATTTTGCTACCACGATATCATCCAAATTTGATCATGTGGAAATTATAGTATTACACGTAGTTGAAGTGCCTAGTTCTTCGGGTATGGGAACAATGGGTGGAGGCGAAGTAATGCCAGAAATGGAAAACCAAATGTTCTTCATTGAGCTGATGGATAGACGTAAGGAACAATTCAAAGAATTGGAAAATAAGCATGCAGGAAGCAAGTATGGCTTCAATACGAAAATCGTATTGGGAAATGCTTTTCAAAATATTTCTTCGGCTATTATAGATGAAGATCCTGATTTGGTAATTATGGGATCAAAAGGCTCCGACGGAATAGAAGAGGTATTGATAGGAAGTAATACTGAAAAAGTAGTCAGAACCTCGCATTGCCCTGTGATGACCATAAAAGCAACTACCAATCCAGAGAAAATCAAGAAAATAGTTTTTGCAAATGATTTCAGAGAAGGTCAGGACGAATTAGCCAAACGTATAAAAAATCTTCAGGAATGGTTTGACGCTGATCTTTATTTAGTGGTGATCAATACTCCTGGAAGCTTTGAAACTACTCGGGAATCGGCTGCTAGAATTAAATATTTTGTCAACAAATACGAAATAAAGCACGCCGTGGCAGAGATATACAATTCAGATTCCGAGGAATCTGGAATCGTAGAATTTGCAGAAGATATCGATGCCGACCTGATCGCAATGGCTACTCATGGTCGTACAGGTCTTATTCATTTATTTACCGGCAGTATTGCCGAGGATGTGGTAAACCATGCCAAGCGTCCTGTTTGGACATTTAAAGTAAAATAATTCAAAAATTTAGTTACGAATACCTACTCTTCGGGGTGGGTATTTTCATTTGATATGGCGAAAAAAAATAACGACTGGAAAAAGCGCGATGGCGTCGTGTACTCTACTAGCGATGATTTTGAGTTTCAAACTGGAAATGATGAATACGAAGATACACTGCCTGCAAATCAGCAAAACCTAAAAGTGTTGCTTGACAAAAAGGCTAGAGCGGGCAAAAAAGTTACCTTAATTGAAGGTTTTATAGGTAGTGAGGAAGATTTGAAAGAGTTGGGGAAACTGCTGAAAAACAAATGTGGTGTCGGTGGATCTGCTAAGGATGGAGAAATCCTGATTCAAGGTGATCACAGAGACAAGGTAGTCCAAGTCCTTCAATCCGCAGGGTACAAAGCCAAAAAGTCTGGGGGATAAAATCCTGATATAACTTTCAACGATTCTTCTCATGCAATTTAATTCTGATGTTACGGATTTCCTGGATTCCCTCAATCATCCAATGAGAGTAGAAATTGATTATTTGCGGAATCTATTTCTTCAATCGGGTTTAGGATTATCAGAAAACATCAAATGGAATGGCCCAAACTTCATGCATGAAGGACTGGACAGGTTCACGATGAAAATTCATCCATCCACTAAAATTCAGCTTATACTCCACCGGGGAGCAAAAGTTTTGGACCAACCTAAAAATAGACTTGTCGAAGATCCCACCAAGTTGATGTCCTGGAAAACAAATGATAGGGCTGTACTAACTTTTAATAATAAGGCAGAAATAAGCGCCCAGTCACCTGAGTTAATTCGTATCTGCAGCGATTGGATTAAAGCTTCTAATGAACACGTATCTAGATAAACTGAGAACTTTTTGGCTGAAATACTACTCATTTCACTTGCAGTTTTTCTAAGGGTTGTCTCAAACCCGGTTGGAAATGTATTTCAAAAACAAATCACTCAAGAAGGTTCTCATCCGCTTTGGGTCAATTTTCTGACCTACCTCCTACTTTCTTGCATTTGCCTGCTTGCTTTCAGCTATGTGAAAGTTGGTAAACTTGGTTACGACTTTTGGTTTTATTCTCTACTCGGAGGAATATTTGGAGCCCTAGGAAATGGACTTTTGGTCAAAGCGCTTCAAGAGGGAAACCTCTCTATTCTAGGCCCAATCAACTCCTATAAATCTATTGTAGGTTTGATTTTCGGCTTTGTTCTACTGGGAGAAATCCCAAATATTTGGGGAATTATTGGAATCGCAATCATCATCTTCGGAAGTTATTTGGTTCTAGATACTACAGAAGAGCGTTTTACTCCTGCTTTGCTGAAAAACAAAGAAATACAATATCGGATTGGAGCGATGGTTCTTACAGCGATTGAAGCCGTTTTTGTAAAAAAAGTCATCCTAGCTTCTTCACCGGCAATCGCCTTTATCTCATGGTGTATTTTTGGAGCAATATTCTCGTATTTCTTGGTCTTCCTTTTCAGGGTTGATCAAAAAAATCAGATTTCAAATCTAACGTTGAACACGATCAGCAAGCTTACTTTCTTGGTTGTTTGTATTGGAACTATGCAGCTGTCAACCAACTTAGTTTTCGAAAAAATAGATGTTGGTTACGCACTATCCCTCTTTCAACTCTCCATTCTGGTGAGTGTCCTTCTCGGTTATCGAGTTTTTCAAGAAAAGGATATTAAGAAAAAGGTTATCGGTTCTGCAATTATGATAGCTGGATCTGTGATGATTATACTATTGAAAAGTTCATAAAGTCACTACCTCAAGTGAAGATTCCCTATCCTTCCTCTATATTCCTCACATCAACACTTACCTTCATTTCCTGCTTACTACCGCTGTACACTATTCCTTTTAAAGGTGTTACATCTGCGAAATCTCTCCCTACAGCTACCCGAATATGCTTATCATTCACCAAAAGATTATTGGTGGCATCCAATTCTACCCATCCATGTCCTGGTACATAGACTGCTATCCAAGCATGGGAAGCATCTGCTCCTACTAACTTTGGCTTTCCAGGAGGAGGAAGGGTTTCCAAATAACCACTTACATATCTCGCTGAAAGTCCAATCGCGCGTAAACAAGCGAGTGAAAAGTGAGCAAAATCCTGACAAACTCCCTTCCTGTGTTTAAAGACTTTTTCCAGTGGGGTGCTGATGTCAGAAAAGCCCGGAGTAAAAGCAAAATCATTAAAGATTCGTGTATTTAAATCTAAAGCTGCTTCCAAAATTGGTCTACCTGGAGTAAATGACTTTAAGACATATGCACTTATGCCTTCAATGAATTGAACATGATTCGATTCAAGGTAATATTGGCGAATATCTGCGGTGGATTTAACCGAATGCAGCAATTCTACTACTTCTTCCCAAGGCATGGTATCGGCAGGCTTGATAGAAGCCCAAGGTGGAGATGAAAGCTCGACCACGCTTTTTGACGTCACACTTAGGTTCTTATGTGATCGTTCTACAGAAAAGTACAAGTATTTATTCCCGAAAAAATCCTCCCGCTCGATCTCTGAGCTAGGTTTTGGGCTAATATCGCAGGTATACTCCAGTACTTTTTGAAATGAAAGTTCCGGCGGAATCTGAAACATGAGATTGTGACATAGTGTCGCTGGAAACTCATAGATATAATCTGTGATATGTGTTACCTTATATTTCATCTGTTTCTACTAGTCCTATTATAGGAAATCCGGCCTTCGATTAGCTGAGTCATGTTAGCTATCATATTTCAGGTATTACTGAGGATTGTATCATACTATATCGCGTGTCTGTATGACTGAAGTATTTCTCATAAATAGCATCTGAAGTTTCATGAAGAAGCACGATAATTTGATCTAAAAGAACCGTCATCTCATCAAATTCCTGAGTCATCTCATTTGGAACAGAAATAACTTCAATATCACAAAGCCTGATTTTGGTTATTGCCTTGAGTAGTTTTTTACGCTCTATGCTGAAATACTCTTTTTCATCCTGATTCGGAAGTGTTTTCAAGTGATTATCTATTTCCAACAATTGGTAAATCAATGATCTAGGATTGTCTTCGTGAAGTATCAACAAACTCAAAACGCCATGCATTTCCAGATTTGATCTATATCGGTATCGATAAGTCACCAAACTTTCATTGCATCGTAGTGTATCTTCCATCAGCTCCTTATTCGATTCGGAGTCGAAAGATTGACCTAGCATACCTTTCAAAATCAAGCAGTTATTTGCAGCAGACTCGATGAATCGACCAATATTGAGCAAGTGCCAAGTAGGTTCACGGGTCATGTTGTCAATATTCAACCCATAAAAAGCCATCAGCTTTACCACCATATTATCCAAACTCTGATACGCCTGCATGAGCGAAGTGTCTGATTTACGCATCTGAGTAAGCTCTTCAGATATACTGTCTAATATCCGCCAGGTATCCAGACTTAATCTATCACGTACTGCATAAGCATTCGTAAGAAATGACTGAATAGAATAAGCCAGACTACCTGATTTCTCCACATCATGCACGAGTGCGAGCAATTCATTCTCTGGATTCTTCAGGTTTTTTCTCACGGTAAACCCAGGCAAGGTACCTGTCATCACGGTGAGTGTTTGAAGCAATGTGCTCAATACAGGATTTTCATTTATATGAATATCCTCATCGGCTTCATTGTAAGAAAGTAGGGTCATCCGCATCAGTCGAACGGAATACGCCGATCTTTCTAGATACCTCCCTAGCCAGAACAATCGCTCTCCAGTACGGCTTGGCAGGACGTTTCTAACCAAAGGTTGAGATTTTATTGCTCTCGTCACAGGAACAGCTACATCCTTCCCTTTCCCAAGCACCCAGGTATCTTTACTAATCCCACCGGTTTGATTTGAAACCAAAAAGGCCCCCTTTTCAGGTGAACTTCTGGACAAGCCACCAGGCATAACTTTGTAAGTTTTATTCTCTGTATCAGCGACCACATAGCTTCTGAATACGGCGTTTCTAGCTTCCAACTTATTATTTATCCAAGATGGAGAAGTAGAAAACTCAACCATCTCCTGTCCTACATACATGTACGGGCTACGACGAATTTCTTGTTTCAAAGCTTCCAATTGGGCTTTGGATAGATCCCCTCCGAAAACAGATTTTTTCTGGGTACCACGATAGATATTTCTAATCACGAGCGTTTCTATCTTTTCAAAAACGTATTTCAACGCTGAAGGCTGACCGCACCACCAGGTAGCAACCGAAGGCAATAGAAGTTCCTGTCCCAGCAAATGCCTACTAATTTTCGGCAAGAAGGCCATTAAGCCCGGATTCTCTAATACCCTGCATCCTAATGGATTAATCACCAATACTTTTCGCTGTCGCACGGCCTCCATCAATCCTACTACTCCCAAGTGAGAGTCATTTTTCAACTCCAGAGGATCACAAAAGACATCATCAACTCTCCTGATAATTACATCTACTTTCTCAAGGCCTTTGATAGTCTTCAGCCACACATAGCCATCACTTACAGTGAGGTCGTCCCCAAAAGCAAGCGTAAATCCCATAAAGGACGAAATGTAAGCATGCTCAAAAAAGGTCTCATTAGTAGGGCCAGGTGAAAGCAAAACTACCCTAGGATTTTCCTTATTATTAGTTGTAAGGTTACTAAGCGTGTTTTTGAACGTTTGGTAATAGGAGGTGATTTTACGGGCATGATTTTCACGGATTAGATCAGGAAAAACCCGTGTCATCGCAGCTCTATTTTCAAAAGTATATCCAGAACCAGAAGGAGCGTCTGTCCTATCGTGAAGCACCCACATTTTGCCATTTGGACCACGAGCTAGATCGGAAGAATACTGGATAAGTTGCTGCTCACCATCTAGCTTGATGTTATGAGCCTGTCGCAAAAAACCGCCGTGATTATAAATCAATTCAAAAGGAATATGACCTTCCTTTATCAAAGTTTGATCTCCATATAAATCACTTAAAATCAGATTCAAAAGTTCTGATCTTTGAAGTAAGCCTTTCTCTATTCCTTCCCATTCTTCATTGCTGAAAACCATAGGTACAGGATCCAACATCCACGGTCTGTTCATCCCATTGGGATCACCATAGACATTGTAAGTCACGCCATTTTCACGCAACTGACGACCAACCTCTTCATGAAACTGCCCCATACGCTCAGTTCCTATCTGATCGTAATATTTGGCAATTTTCTCCCAATGAGGATGGATTTTACCTTGGTCGGTTGCCATTTCATCCAAAAATGGCGCATTATTGAACATTTTGTCAATAAGATAGGACTCAATCATATCGCAAAAATGAACTTATTGGGGGTGAAATAATAAACAATTATCGTTTTTTATACCGTCTGAGATCCATAGTGTAGGGGAATTCAGGATTAATAATCTCAGCAGTAGCTTCATAGTGACTTTGGCCTTCTGATTTAGTAATATATCGACCTGATTTATGGTCTTCTTGTACAGCAGTCTTTGCTTCATTTGGTGTAGGCGTAATTGTATGGCCAAAATCGAAGAACCGGGAAATTCTCCGCGCTTCAGCCTCGTTGCTATTAATAGGGAAATTGTCATAACTCCTGCCTCCTGGATGCACTACATGATACTGACAGGCTGCCACAGATTTCTTTGTCCAGGTATCATACAAGTCAATCACTAATGGAGTATCGATCCCAATTGTAGGGTGCAACGCAGAAAAAGGCTGCCAAGCCCGATAGCGGATTCCCGCTACAAACTCGCCTTGCACTCCCGTATTTTTCAGTGGAATTCTATATCCATTACAAAGCAAATGATATCTGGAATCAGTCAAGCCTGTGATTTTGACTTGTAACCTTTCCAATGATGAATCTACATAACGAGCTGTTCCGGAGCTCGACATCTCCTCTCCCAACACATGCCAAGGCTCGATCGCCATCTTCATATCTATATGAATATCACCCGATTGAAGCTCTCCAATAAAAGGAAAACGGAAGGAGAAGAATGGGTCAAACCAAGCAATATCAAAATCATAACCAGCCCCTTTTAGATCATTGACCACTTCCAGCATGTCCTTTTCACAATAGTGTGGAAGCAAGAATTTGTCATGCAATGAAGTCCCCCATCGCACGAGTTTGTGATCGTATGGCTGTTTCCAAAACCAGCTCATCAAGGCCCGGATTAACAGCAACTGCACCATGCTCATCCGATAATGCGGCGGCATATCAAAGCCTCTGAATTCCAAAATACCCAAGCGACCACTACTGGAATCGGGAGAATAAAGCTTGTCAATGCAAAACTCAGCTCGATGCGTATTTCCGGTAATATCAACCAGCAGGTTTCTGAAAATCCGATCTACCATCCAGAATGGGATCTCATTTTCATTACCATTGGGAACTTGTTGGAAAGCCAATTCCAACTCATAAAGCATATCATCTCGTCCTTCATCTACTCTTGGAGCCTGACTAGTTGGACCAATAAATTGAGTAGAAAATAAATAGGATAATGCAGGGTGATGTTGCCAATACGTGATAAAACTCTTCAACACATCAGGCCTTCTCAGCAAAGGACTGTTTTCAGGCGAGGAACCTCCAAGCGTAATGTGATTTCCCCCTCCAGTACCGGTATGCTTTCCATCTACATTGAATTTTTCAGAAATGAGACGGGATTCACGGGCTTTTTCATAAAGCACTTCGTAATTATGTGTCACCTCTTTCCAGCTTTTTGCAGGCTGTACATTCACTTCAATTACCCCAGGATCTGGAGTAATCATCATTTTTTCTATACGCTTATCCGAAGGAGGATCGTATCCTTCGATTAGAATCGGTACTTTAAGCTTCTGAGCGGCCCTTTCTATCGCATTCACCAAATCCAGGTAATGCTCTAGGTAAGATACCGGAGGTAAGAATACGAAAAGTTTTCCCTCTCTAACTTCCGCCACCAAAGTCGTCTTGAAAATCCGCTTGGAATTGATAGGCTTAAGTTTGGCCGCTTTAGAACGTGTTTTGGAAGGAAGTGCACCGACTTCAGCAAACAAATCATTCTGTGGCTTGATTGGCTCATCTTTTGGATCCGTATGTTCAATGGAGTCCAAGGGCAATCTCAAACCTGCAGGAGAATTCCCTGGTACTAGATAAAGTTCTTTAGAACGGAATTTCCAGCGACAACTTTGCCATCTATTTTGATCGTATTCCCACTCCAATGGAATCGAATAGCCCACAGGCTTTCCCAGTCCTTTTTTGAGAAGCTTGGCTAACTTTTGCCGCTCTAAAGAAGATTTGAGGTTATATTTTGCAGGGTTGATATTCACAGGGACTTTTCCCTCCTGCCAGATAAAGTAAAAAGGATCTTCGTATAGAGGAGTAATATTGAGCGGATCTACATTTAGTTCTTTGACCAGATTATTGATGAAAGTCTTTGACTTTTTGTGGGTCAGCTTGTAATCCTTTGACAAATCAGCCATCAACGCATCATTTTTCCACATTGGAATACCATCCTTTCGCCAGAAACAAGCTAATTTCCACCTAGGCAAAGGCTCTCCGGGATACCATTTTCCTTGACCATATTGCATCAAAGCTCCGTTACCAAACTCTCCTTTTAGCTTGTGAAAAAGTATATTGGATAAACTCCGCTTGTGCTCGCCATCAGCGTCTGTATTCCATTCAGGAGCATCCTGATTATCTACAGACACAAAAGTAGGCTCACCTCCCATGGTCAGCCGCACGTCATTTGCTTCTAAATCCTCATCCACCTTATCTCCTACTGATAGTATTTTTTGCCACTGCTCTTCAGAATAAGGTTTAGTCACCCGAGGTGTTTCTTCTATTCGAGTCACTTCATTTTTGAAGAAAAACTCAGTCTCCGCAGGTTCAGCCATGCCTGTAATAGGTGCTGCATCCTGAGGACTTGGTGTACAAGCCAATGGTATATGCCCCTCCCCTGCAAACAATCCAGAAGTGGAATCCAATCCTATCCAGCCAGCTCCCGGCACATAAACTTCCGTCCAAGCATGCAAATCGGTAAAATCCTCTTCCGGACCAGAAGGACCATCCAATGATTTCTCATCTGATTTCAACTGAACCAAATAACCAGAAGCAAATCTTGATGCCAATCCCACGTGTCGCAAAACCTGTACAAATAACCATGCAAAATCACGGCAAGAGCCTGACCCCAAAGTCAATGATTCTTCACAAGATTGCACACCTGGCTCCATTCGCACATTATAGCGCAATTCCTGATTGATCATAGTGTTGATCGCTACCAGATAATCCACCGTGATGATATCCTTTCTCATCAAAGCTTTGGCCTTTTCTACCAATTTCATCAGAAGCGGATCCGATTCTTTGATCTCCAAATATGGGCCCAGCTGCTTCTTCACACTCTCATCGTACTCAAATGGAAACTTATCAGCATAATCGTCCACAAAAAAATCAAAAGGATTAATCACCACCATATCAGCGATTACTTCCACATCAATTTCAAAATATTTGACCTTTTCAGGAAAAACAATCCTAGCCAAGTAATTGCCAAAAGGATCCTGCTGCCAATTGATAAAGTGATTTTCTGGTTTGATGTTCAAAGAATAACCTTTGATATGTGTGCGTGAATGCGGAGCAGGTCGCAAACGGATCACCTGAGGCCCCAAACTTATATTCTTTTCGTATTCGTACTTGGTATAATGCCGTATGGCAACTTTGATAGACATAGGATAGGTTTAATATGCTGTTTCAAAAAGATTCAAATCATGACGTGGTCAAAAATGATTTGGGTTATCTGGGCGCTGGTATTACCTGTAATTTAAAGTAAGAATTGAGAGATCACAGCATTTGATAAAAGAAAAATCAAATCAACCCAACATTTAATTTGTTTTATCAAAATGCTAATTCTTATCAAAAATTCAGAATTGAATCAATTTCTTCTTCGGTAAGTAAACATTTCTATTTAGTTTCAATGGATGAAAAAAAATAACCCGAAAACTCTTGTCATTGATATTGGCGGTTCTAATGTCAAAATACTTGCAACAGGTGCTTCAGAACGCATAAAAATCCCTTCAGGCTCCGATTTTTCTCCTGAACAAATGGTGGAACTGGTTAAAGAAAACGCTTCAGAATGGGAATACGACAGGATCACAATGGGTTTCCCGGGAGTAGTCAAAGAAAACAGAATAGTATCCGATCCAGTAAACCTTGGAGAGGGCTGGAATAAATTTGACTTTCAGGCTGCATTTAACTGCCCTATTAAATTTATAAATGATGCAGCCATGCAGGCTCTTGGTAGTTACGAAGGTAAAAAGTTACTTTTTTTAGGCTTCGGAACTGGATTAGGCACCGCCATGGTCATTCACAATACGATATTACCCTTAGAAGGCGGACATCTTCCTTTCAAGAAAAAGACCTTTGAAGAATATGTTGGAAAGGAGTATCTGACGAAGAGCGGATCTAAACGATGGGAGAAAAACGTGCTAAAAACCGTGGAATATTTCAGAGCAGCATTTCAACCTGATGACGTATTATTAGGCGGTGGAAATTCAAAATTATTAACGACAATTCCTGAGGGATGTAGATTGGGTACAAATGAAAATGCCTTCAAAGGCGGTTTCAAGTTCTGGGAAGAGGATTTTAAGTTGTAAGATTTTGACTTAACTCAAAATCGCAGTAAGAAAGCACAACGCCTTACATTGTCCATCCTTGGATACACATGTTTTTATCAGCTTGAGCAAAGTCAACAGCTATTAATTACTGTTTCGTCTGCCGTTTGTTTTTTCGTATTTTTCTATCTGATTGGATTTAAACAATCAATTACCTAATCCCAAAATCCAAACCTATGAAACATCTATTCCTCTATGCCTTTGCGATCTTAATTTTTTCAAGTTGTGAGAAAAAGCAGACAGAAGATACCACTGAAACTCTCCTAGTAAATGAGCAGGTCCGGGCAAGAATTGACTCTACCCTATCCAGCTTCGTAGAAAGCGGGAATCTAGCCGGAGTCTCTGCCTTGATTTTTGAAAAAGACCAGGAGGTTTATTACAATGCATTTGGCTATGCGGATCGGGAAAATCAGGTAAAAATGGATAGAAATACGATTGTGCAGATCTATTCCATGACTAAGCCGATCACTGGCACGGCATTAATGACACTTTACGAAGAGGGTAAATTCCAATTGGATGATCCGCTTTCTAAGTACGCACCTGAGTTTGCTGATATGAAAGTGTATGACGGTGTAGATGAAAATGGAAACATCAAACTCGTAGATGCAGACAGACCGGTTACCATCCGTGATATTACACGCCATACCGCTGGCTTTCCAAACCGAGCTGATATTCCTGGTTTGAGTGAGATTTTGGCAGAAAAAGACCCAAGAAGTTTTGAGATCGATTTGAACGAAATGGCCAAAAGAATCGGTGAAATACCGCTTTGGTTCCAGCCTGGAACGCAGTGGGAATATGGTCAATCGGTAGATGTTCAAGCTTTTTTGGTAGAAAGAATAGCTGGAGTTCCCTATAAAGAATATGTACAAACTCATGTTCTTGATCCACTTAAAATGAACGACACAAGATATTTCGTTCCTGAATCGGACAGAGCAAGAATGTCTGCTTCCTATAGAAGAACCGGTGAAGGTCAACTCGAGCAAATGCCAAATGAGGAAGCCCATAAATTCAATATAAATGAATGGCCTCTTACTCCAGGTGGATTTGGATTTACTTCTACTTTGGATGATTACATGACTTTTGCCAGAATGTTGGTTCACAAAGGGGAATTTGGGGAAGCTAGAATCCTCAAGCCAGAAACAGTAGAACTAATGAGTACAAATCAACTTCCCGATTCAGTCTCAGAGAGATCCTGGCTTCCAAGCAAGGGGAATGTGGGGTTTGGAATTGACTTCGCAGTACGAGTTGCACCACCAAAAAGTGCCGAGGAAATGAATGGTATCGTAGGAGAATTCTTTTGGGATGGAGCTGCCAGTACGCTATTCTGGGTAGATCCAGTGAATGAAATCACAGCTGTACTTTTCGTCCAGCTTTTTCCTTACGATCAGATCAAGCTTCATAAGAAGTTTAAAGATGCTGTATATGGTAAATATCAGCCTAGCGTCTCTAATTAAAATCAGCTAACCCACCGTTCAAGTCATCACGATCGTTATAAAATCTTTGCTCATTACATTTCTCTTGCCGTCGTTCGTATCATCACGAACGACTTTTTTGTTTGAGTACTTTAAACAATCAGAGAACAGTAGATTTCCTTAACTTTGTCCCAATCAGAACCATTTTCAGAAGAAATTATGTTCTGACCACATTGTAACCTAATGGACCTTGAATCCATTACTTATTACAGCGCATGAAGACAAGACCAAGAGTAGTAGTCGGCCTCTCCGGAGGGGTCGATAGTTCCGTCGCCGCTCACCTACTCATCGAGCAAGGCTACGAAGTCATCGGGATGTTCATGAAGAACTGGCACGATGAATCTGTCACAATTTCCAATGAATGTCCATGGATGGAAGATTCCACCGACGCAATGCTAGTGGCAGAAAAGCTGGGAATTCCATTTCAAGCCATAGATCTCAGTGAAGAATACAAGGATAGAATCGTGGATTATATGTTTGCAGAATATAAAGCCGGCAGAACTCCCAATCCTGATATTCTTTGCAATAGAGAAATCAAATTCGATATTTTTCTAAAAGCTGCCGAAAAGCTTAAGGCTGATTTCGTGGCAACTGGTCACTATTGCCAGAAAGGTGAAACCATAGGAGCTGATGGAAAAACAGCATACCAGCTGCTTGCAGGAGCAGATCCGAATAAGGATCAAAGTTATTTCCTTTGCCAATTGAACCAAAGTCAGTTAGCAAAAGCGCTCTTCCCTATAGGCCATATGCAAAAGCCTGATGTACGAGCAAAAGCCAAAGAAATGGACTTGATCACTGCTGATAAAAAAGACAGTCAAGGATTATGCTTTATTGGAAAAGTGAGGTTACCGGACTTTTTACAGCAGCAACTGAAACCAAAAAAAGGCCAAATCATTCAAATTCCTGAGGACTTGGCAATCTATAAAAAACAGCTAATTCCTGCTGGAATTGCACCAGAAGACTACGATCAGGAAACCTTGAACGCGATTTCTCTTCCTACTCACTATACTCAAGATCAAGGCAAAGTTTTGGGTGAACATAACGGTGCCCACTATTTCACTGTTGGCCAAAGAAAAGGGCTACATGTAGGTGGCACAGGAAAGCCTTTGTTTGTGATTTCTACAGACACGCAAGAAAATGTTATTTACACAGGCTTGGGAGAAACACATCCTGGGCTTCTTCGTGATGGTTTATTTGTGAAGACTGAAGATATCCACTGGATCCGCGAGGACCTGAAACTAAACGTTGGTGAGACCAGAAGGTATGATGCTCGCATTCGCTATCGTCAACCGCTAAGTGGAGCCACCTTGATTCAAAAAGAAAATGGCCTCTATGTCATCTTTGATCAACCTCAAAAAGGAGTAGCTTCTGGCCAGTTTGTAGCTTGGTATGATGGAGAGGAAAGTATAGGATCAGGGACGATATTTTAGGATAATCGATTTACGATTTACGATTTACGGGGCTAGTGAAATGTGAAACCTTAAGTTCAGTTCATTAGCCTCTTTAGTTTACGTTTAAAAAACCGCTCTAGTCCTACTGTAAAGCAGGATTAGCCAAACCTGAACATCAATAATTACTTACAGATAGTTATTCATTAGCCATTATTTTAAATTCTTAATTCATTCATTTTAAATTCCCCTGTGTTAGATATACTATTCGAGGACGAATACCTTATTGCCATTAATAAACCGGCTGGTTTGCTGGTTCATCGAACTTCCATCGCAGCGGAAGAAACCATTTTTGCTTTGCAAATGCTTCGCGATCAGATTGGTCAACATGTGTATCCAGTTCATAGACTCGACAGACCGACCAGTGGGGTTTTGCTTTTCTCAAAAAAGGAAGAAATTCTGCCCATTTTGAAAGAGCAGTTTGCTGATCGATCAGTTCAAAAAACTTACCTGGCAATTGTACGTGGGATTCCTACCATAAAATCAGATTTGATTGATCATCCGTTGACAAGCGAGCGCTCTAACAAGCTTCAGGAAGCTCAAACTCATTATAATGTGCTTGCAGAGGCCGAAATTCCTTTTGATACCACAGGAAGATATCCTACCAGTCGATATGCGTTATTGGAATTGAAACCTGAAACCGGCCGCACGCATCAACTCCGACGTCACCTGGCTCATATTCGACATTATATTTTGGGAGATAAAAAGCACGGCGACAACAAGCAAAACCAGTTTTTCGAGAAACAATTTAGGATGATGAACCTACTTTTGCATGCCAGAAAATTAGAATTCACTCATCCAGTTACCAAAGATAGAATCTCAGTTGTGGCAGAACTTCCAACCCATTTCCAAAAAACAATTACAGATCTGGGCTGGCGAGAACTTGATTTATAAGGTGAACAGCCTCCTTTTCCTAAAATTGAATTACTTTAGAAAGCACATTAAATTAACCCTATGAACAAATCACTTTTAGGCCTTAGCCTTTTACTTTCTGTGTCTTTTGTAGCAGAAGCTCAACAAAAGAAAATTGATAAAAAATTCAATGAAAAAGCTGCTGTTGCTGAATTAACCTATCTCGCTTCTGATGAATTGAAAGGAAGAGATCCTGGAGCTCCAGAGATGGCTTTGGCCTATAATTTTATAGCTAAGCAACTTGAAGCTGCAGGTGCTAAACCATTATCAGGTGGCGATGGCTATTTCCAAAATATTCCTTTCATGATGTCTTCTCCTCCAAGCAAAGGCGAAATCAAATTGAAAGATTCGGTTTATTCCCAAGGTAAAAACATGCTTGTCATCAATGGTGATGCGATTTCCGGGAAATACGAGTTAGTGGACGTTGGTTTTGGGCTTGCTGATGATTTGGAGGGGAAAGACCTGAAAGGCAAAATCCTACTGACCAATGTAGGCGCTCCAGATCGTATGAGTCCCGCTGATTTGTTTGCCTTAGGTAGCGAGAAAGCTAAACTTGCCGAAGCTGCTGGGGCGATTGGAGTCATTGAGCGCTTCAATATTCCATCTATTCCTTGGCCATTAATTGTCAACTACCTCAATCGAAGTCAGATGGTCATAGATAATGGCGAATCAAGCAAAATGCCATACATCTGGATCGAGGATGTGAAAAACATGCTTAAAAATCAATTGACTGCAGGAAAAGTTGAGGCAAATCTTTTAGTAGAAGGCAAGAAAAATACTCCTGTGGAAGGTAAAAATGTACTCGCCTGGATTGAAGGGTCAGACAAAACGCTGAAAGATGAATTCGTAATGCTATCTGCGCATTACGATCACGTTGGAATTGGAACACCAGATGCAAGTGGCGATTCCATCTACAACGGTACTCGTGATAATGCTGTAGGTACGGTAGCAGTGATGAATGCAGCTAAATTCTTCGCTAAAAACCCTCCAAAAAGATCTATCCTTTTAGCACTCTGGACTGCAGAGGAAAAAGGGCTTTTAGGCTCAGCCTATTTCGCAGAAAACCCATTGATTCCTCTGGATAAAATCATTTACAATCTCAACATCGACGGTGCGGGCTACAATGATACCTCAGTAATTACTGTGATCGGATTGGGCAGAACTACCGCAGATGACTTAGTTTCTGAGGCTGTTGCAGATTTTGGTTTGAAAGCCATCGCAGATCCAGCTCCAGAGCAAGGACTTTACGACCGATCAGATAACGTAAATTTCGCCAAAGAAGGGATCCCTGCTCCTACTTTCAGCCTTGGGTTCACAGCTTTTGATGATGAGATCAACAAATACTATCACAAAGCTGGTGACCATGTGGATTCCATGGATTTGGATTATGTGACGCTTTATTGGAAATCATTTATCCTTGCTGCGCAAAATATCGCCAACGCCGAAAATCAACCAATGTGGGTTGCAGGTGATAAGTACGAGGAAGCAGGTAAAAAGCTATACGGGGATAAGTAACTACTGTAAGTTGTATGATTTGTAAGTAGTGTTTTTGTAAGAAGTTAAAAGTGAGAGGTGGTAAGTTGGATCCTGATGGATTCAATTTACCGCCTCTTTTTATGGATTATAGACTGTTTTACGGTTCGTTCCTTTGGCACTCAGGAGAATCTTTGGATAATTTATAAACCCAGAATTTCATTCTGGGCTTTTACAGGTTGTGCCTTCAGCCCAATACTCATCATACTTTCTGAGTAATATCATTCCACTTTCAACTAATTCAGATTCCGAGAAATTGCCAAAGGCAATTACAATAAAAGCCCCGAATACAGCGAAGTGAAATTCGGGGTTTGGTCAAGAAATTAGGTGCGCAAGAGTGCTAAAAGCACGATCGGTAAGAAATGCTATATGTAATGAAATGTAAACGCATCTCATTTTTAACCTCTTTTATTTCAAATAATCAAGTGAAAAATAGATTATGTAAAATCTCACTCAAGCTATACGCTAATGTCCTCTGTTAAATTTATAACCTTAACTCAGAATTATTAATCATGACGAAAACTTCAAAAGCATTATTATCTATTAAGCATAAAAGCTATGAAGACAATTGAGAAACTAGTAAATATTATAAAATCTATCAACAGTATTCTCCTGATCTGTATTCTAATTTTAAAATATTTTTTATTATATAGTTAATAAGTCCAACCATTGCAAGGATCACAAGTCCATTTATCAAATTAAAAATCAATCTATTCGTGAAAAATTTCCAATACGAATTGTTAACCAACTCATCAAAATCATCTTTAGTACCCATCCAAATCAAAGCTGCAAAGAATAAGATACCAATTCCTAAAACAACCAATACGACATTTAGGAATACGATTAATGAATTATTTGTTCTCATAATATTTCTACTATTGCGCCTCGTTCGGGCGATAACTTCATTAAGTAAAATGAAAATACTGCACAATTATCCTGTCTGAACTCGATTTCTGTTGGTATTCCTCTATCATCATTAGGTAATTCGGAACTAAAAACAAAACGACTCTCGTCTATTTTGGACTCAACAACTTTAGCGTTGTTAACTACTAATTTCCATTGATAAAGCTCATTTTTCCAACAAATACGGAAGTCCCTCATTATTCGATCTGTATTACTCATATCAAGTTTAATATAATCTGAATTAGGAATCTTTTTATGTTTACCATTGACAACATACCTAATATCACCTCTGTCAATAACTGTAACACATTGTGATTTGTCCAAGGAATAAAAGTGTACTGTTCTACCATTACAGCTACACATAAGAAAAATAAGTAAACACATTACCAAATTCCTCATATACTGACAAGTTTGTTTTGTGTTACAGGTATATTTGAAGGCTCATCCCATCTGCACTATAGCATTCATAACAAAGATCTCAAGCATTATTATATCAAAACTTCACTTCCACAATAAATCATCTTGTCTCATATCATGATTCTTGATTCTAGATTCTAAAGTCTTGCGTCTTGATACTTGAGTCTAATTTTATTTATCTACCCAAACAGCATCCCCGCAATCGTCGCGGTCATCAGGCAAGCAAGCGAAGCGGCAAGTAGTGACTTGAGTCCTAATCGGCTAATATTTGCTTGTTGATTTGGAGCGATAATCGCTATTCCCCCTAACTGAATTGCTATAGAGCTGAAGTTAGAGAATCCGCACAGCGCATAAGTAGCGATGACTATTGACTTGGCGCTCAAGCTACCCATCTCCTTCATTTCCGAAAGGCTGAGGTAAGCAACAAATTCATTGATCACAGTTTTTTGCCCTAGTAAACTCCCTACTTGAAGCGTATCTGCCCACTCTACTCCTATCACCCAAGCAAATACTCGAAAGACCTGGCCAAAAAGATATTCCAAAGAAAATCCCTGAAACTGGCCTCCAGTGGTTCTTACTACAAACTCATTTAATCCTGTAACATCACCTAAAATTCCCATCAACAAATAATTGACAGCTGCGATCACTGCGATAAATGCCAAAAGCATTGCTCCCACATTCAACGCAAGTTTAAGACCCTCAGAAGCGCCAATCGACATGGCATCAATCAAGTTTACACCCATCGCTTCTTCGTTTACCTCAAGCTTATCCTGCACTCTTTCCTTTTCTACCTCTGGAATAAACATCTTGGACATCACAATCGCCGCTGGAGCGTTCATGATACTTGCACCTAAAAGATAAGCTGCGAATCTACTTTGCTCCTCTAAGCTGTCACCGCCTAGAAAGGCCACATATCCAGCCAAAACTCCACCTGCAATAGTCGCCATTCCGCCTGTCATTAAGCACATCAATTCAGATTTACTCATTTGAGGGATAAATGGACGAACGAGCAAAGGAGCTTCTGTTTGCCCTAGAAAGATATTTCCTGCAGCGGACAAACTTTCAGGTCCAGAAAGCCTCATAGTTCTAGCCATTACCCAAGCAATTCCGAAAACTACTTTCTGAAGTATTCCTAAGTAATATAATCCAGCAGAAACAGTGGAGAAGAAAATGATGGTGGGAAGTACCTGGAAAGCAAAAATGAAACCATAGCTATCTCCAGCTAAGTCCCCAAAAATAAATGCTGCCCCGTCACGACTAAAGCTTAGAAACTTTACAAACCCACGACTAACCATCGCAAAAGCACTTTCCACAACAGGAACTTGGGTAATCAAAAAGCCAAACACCAATTGAAGTAAAATCCCAATCCCAACTAATCTCCAGTCGATTTTCTTCCTATTGCTTGAAAAAATAAAAGCCACCAAAACGATGACGGCCAGTCCAAAGACCCCTCTTAAGTAATCCATTCAGTAATTATTGCAGATAAGGCCTAAAAATAAGGAACACAGGATCATAAAACAATCCTGCATTACGAGGTTAAGCTATAAATTGAGAATTAGGGGAAAATAGTGAGCAGTGATCAGTCGCAGTTCACATTTCGCTACCTTTCAATATTAGATAAATAAGTTGTTATGGGTACCTAATTTTGCTTAATGTCCGGCTTCTGGAGAAGCAGAATAACTGCGCTCTTGGCGCAATCCATTTCGAATACTGCCGTCAAAAAAAAAGCCCGAGCTAGCTCGGGCCATTATGGAATTAGTTTCTCTTATTGATTTCATCTCGAATACGAGCAGCTCGCTCATAATCCTCATTGTTTATCGCTTTATCAAGCATCTGGTTGAGCTTATCTAAGCTGAAGTCTTTCAGTGAAGGTTCTTTTTTAGTTGCGAACTTTTGAGTGGAAGGTTTTGGCTCCTTTTTCTCGTCCTTACTTTCGACTTCATAATGCTCAACTGCCCCTTCGGACATGGCTTTTTCGGTACAAAAAACAGGACTTCCAAACCGTATCGCAATTGCTATAGCATCAGAAGGCCGAGCATCTACATCTGTCTCAATTTTGTCTCCTTTACACTGGATTTTAGCATAATAGACACCTTCTTTCATGTCAGTTATCACGATCCTTTCAATATCGAAATTGAACCCAGATGCAAATGACTTAAATAAATCATGCGTCATGGGACGATTTGGAACAATCTTTTCGATTTCTAAGGCGATCGCCTGAGCTTCAAACATACCGATCACGATCGGCAAACGTCTTGCTCCACCAACTTCCCCTAATACCAAGGTAAATGACCCGGATTGGGAATGATTGGACGAAAGTCCCAGAATCTCAAGTTCTATGAGTTTTTCCACAAAAATTTATAATTCAGCTTTAAATGCTTGGTTTAGTTTTGGCACAACTTCAAAAGCATCGCCCACGATTCCGTAATCCGCAGCTTTGAAAAAAGGAGCATCAGGATCTTTATTGATGACCACAATACACTTTGAAGAATTGACTCCTGCAAGATGTTGAATAGCACCTGAAATTCCTATCGCTATGTATAAAGTTGGGGCTACTTTTACACCAGTTTGCCCTACGTGCTCATGATGAGGTCTCCATTCCAAATCAGAAACAGGCTTGGAACAGGCAGTTGCTGCACCAAGAATCTTTGCCATTTCTTCTACCATTCCCCAGTTTTCTGGACCTTTCAAACCTCTACCTCCTGATACCACAATATCTGCTTCTGGAAGTAATACGTCGCCCGTAGCTCGTTCAGTAGATGTGATTTTAGAAGCAAAATCAGCGTCTTCCAGAGCCACATCAAAAGTCTCAACTTGAGCATCTGCTCCATCCTGTTTCAAATCAATTGCATTCTTCTTGATTGCAAGGATTTTATTTTCAGTCGTCACAGAGGTTTCTGCAAAAGCCTTTCCTGTATAAATACTTCTTTTCACCACATATCCCCCATCAGTTTTTGGTAATTCTACCACGTTGGATACCAAGCCTGCTTTAAGTTTAATTGCAAGTCTTGCTGCAACAGCGTCACCCAGTGATGATTTAGCTAAGACCAAGGTCTTCGCTCCTATGAGGTTGAAAGCCTGAGCTACCGCAGACGCATGTGCCTGGATCACTCCAGCATCTAACTTACTTTCTGCACCATGCATTACTTTCGCTGCGCCAGCTTTTCCTACTGCAGCAAGTTCATCATTACCGATGGTACCAAGTGCTACTGCCACCACATCTCCTTCTCCAGTTTGCGCCGCTAAAGCATTGGCAAAAGAGACCGCCTCAAGACTCGTCTTTTTTACTTTTCCTTCAGCTTGTTCTATATATACTAAAATTGACATAATATCCTAATTTATAACAAGTTATTGGGTTTCATTAAAGCACTTTCGCTTCATTTTTCAAAAGCCTGACAAGCTCTGCTACATTGTCTTTATCCACCAATTTCACAGCTCCCTTGGCAGGTGGTAGCTCGTACTTGGTGGCTTCAGCTTGAGTTTCCTGAGAAACTGGCTCTACTACATTCAAAGGCTTGGTTCTAGCAGACATAATCCCACGCATATTTGGGATTTTCCACTCTGCGATAGGCTCTTGACAGCCAGCAATCAGCGGAAGACTTGCTTCCAGCATTTCCTTACCACCTTCTATTTCTCTAGCCATTTTCACGGTAGATCCATCGACATCTAGTTTCATCACTGGCGAAAATGAAGGCATACCCAACAACTCTCCAACCATGCCATGAACCATTCCTCCGTTGAAATCAATGGATTCTCTGCCCATCAATATCAAATCATATGCTCCTTCTTTGGCGTAATGTGCAATCTGCTGCGCAACGAAATAAGAATCCTTCGGTGAAGAATTTACTCTTATAGCCTCATCAGCGCCAATTGCCAAAGCTTTTCTCAAAGTTGGATCAGAATCCGCTTCTCCTACATTCAAAACTGTTAACTTTCCACTCGCTTGATCTCTAAGCTCCACAGCTCTAGCCAAAGCATAATCATCGTACGGGCCAATAATGTATTGAACACCAGTAGAATCAAACTTAGTATTGTCGGCCGTAAACTGAATCTTGGAGGTAGTATCAGGTACGTGGGTGATACAAACAAGAATCTTCATTGGTTTAGTATTAGATTATTTTAGATTTATTTCTCGTGAAAATAACAGTAAGCACTTAATTAAAAAAACTATTGATGAGCAATCTGGACAGGATACAGCTACTTAGACAATTTACCGAAGAAGAACCTGAGAATCCATTCAACTGGTATGCTTTGGCCATTGAATTCCGAGAATCGGATCCTGAAGAGGCCTATAGTCTTTTCGCCAAACTACTATCCGATCACCAAACTTACTTGCCCACCTATTTCCCAGCTGCCCATTTATATGCAGAAATGGGTGATATAGAGCAAGCTAAAGAGATTTTTGAAAACGGAATAACCCTTGCCCGTGAGCAAAAAAACATAAAAGCTCAGCAGGAATTGCAGAATGCTTATCAGAATTTCCTTTTTGAAAATGACCTGGATTAAGACTTACAAAAATTAAGAAACTGTACTAAAATCATCTTAAAAGTAAGCAATCCTTAATTTGTTATTCTTAGTTTTATATGACCTATATCAAATAATATAATCCTCTATTCCATGATCACCCAACAAGAAATGCTTGCCCATTTTCTTCCAATTCTAGAAAAAAGCGGCAAACGCTATAAAAAGAAAAGCATGGTTAGAGCTAAAAAAGCGGTACCGGGACTAGTGGTGGTGACTAAAACTTCAGATGGAGAAGAGACTAAAAACACTGCTGAAGCAGGAGATTGGTTAGTAGAAAATCAAACAAGTACAAATGAAGTTTACCTGGTAAAAGCTGAAACCTTCAAGAAAAAATACTCCCTAATTCAAGCTCTGGAGCAAGGCTGGGGATGCTATCAGCCGAAAGGAGAAATTCTGGGTGTCGTAGTGGTCGATGCGCATTTAGACTCCTTTGAAGCAACAAATGTTATGGAATTTCAGGCACCTTGGAAAGATTCAATGGTGGTCAAACCCGGCGATATGCTGGTTGTGCCTCTAGACAAGGATGAAATCTATAGAATAGCTAAAAAGGAATTCGGTGAAACCTACGTGGAGATTTAAGGTATCAAAACGATTTTACCCATTTGCTTCCCGTCGCGCATGCGATCAAATGCTTCTTCAGCTTGATCAAATTTGAAAACCTGGTCTATGATAGGCTGTATTTTCTTCTCGCTAACAAAAGAAACCATATTCATAAAATCCGTATCTGAACCCATCGTGGTTCCCATTATTTTAAGCTGATTCCAGAATATTTTTCGAGCTTCCAACTTTGTAGGATTGCCAAGAGTAGCGCCATAAAACACGATCTTACCTCCTGGTTTGGCGACTTGAATCAGATGATTTAAGGTATCGCCCACAGCTCCATCTATAATCAAATCAAAGCCTCTGGTCTCTTCATTCGCTTTTGAGATCCAATTGTGATCCAAATAGTTAAACGTATTTGAAACACCCAATGATTTAGCTTTCTCTAGTTTCTCAGGACTGCTACTGCTTGTGGACACATTGGCGCCAAGAGCCATTCCAAACTGTACAGCAAACTGAGCTACTCCGCCACCAAATCCAGTTACCAATAAGTTCTCTCCAGGCTGAATCTCACCTTGGTAAGTAAGTGCTCTGAATGCTGTTAATCCTGCTAGTGGCAAAGCCGCGGCTTCTTCCCATGTCAAATGTGCTGGTTTGGAATATAGTCGATCTACCGGAACAATTACAGATTCAGCCAAAGTCCCATTTCTCGGCATACCCAAAATCTCAAAAGAAGCACTTTGGACTTTTTGATTATCACCCCAATTTAACGCTGGATTAATAATTACCTCTTTCTGCAATAGCTCATAATCAACTCCCTCTCCTATCTCACTAACTATACCAGCTCCGTCAGAACCTAGGATAACACCATCTTTAATATTTGGATAAAGTCCTTGCCTGCACCATTCATCCCGGTGATTTAACGCAGCAGCTTTAATCAGTACCCGTACTTCTCCAGGAAGCAAATGTCTAGTCTGAACCTCAGTCAGTAAAAGTTTTGATGATTGAGTGCTGGTAAGAGTGATTGCTTTCATCCGTTTATAATTTGTTTTTAAAAGGTCAGATAGCCTGTCCTGATTTTTCTTCGGGAGAATCTCGCAATTATAATCATCCCAGTGTGTGTTTCCTTCTCGTCGTGCACGATTTCATATATTATTAAAATGCATCTTCTGAGTTATTTCTATTCAATAAATCATCCCCGTCATCACTATTCGCTTTACTCTGAAGTTTAATGGTATTCCCTGAGTCAAACTCAGAAACACCACTTGACTGAGAGGCAAAAGTTGGTCGGTAAACAGCATTTCCTCCTTGAGGATCTTGCATACTACCAAATCCATCCAAATCCTGAAACTTGGTGTATCTACCTATAAAGCGCAGTTTCACATTATCCAACGAACCATTTCTGTGCTTTGCAATGATCACCTCACCAACTCCCTGAGTCGAATGCCCATCCTCATCTTCGGTGATCCCATAATATTCCGGACGGTAAAGGAACATAACCATATCGGCATCTTGCTCGATGGCTCCTGATTCCCTCAAATCCGAAAGTTGTGGTCGCTTATCTCCTCCTCTAGTTTCCACCGCTCTGGAAAGCTGAGATAAAGCAATAACAGGTACTTCCAATTCTTTAGCGATTTTTTTCAAGGCTCTGGAAATACTCGCAATTTCCTGCTCCCGGTTTCCACCACCTCCACTTTTGGAGTCACCTGACATCAGCTGCAAGTAATCAATCACAATCATCTGGATATCGTGCTGTGCTTTCAGTTTTCTGCATTTTGCTCTCAATTCCAGAATAGATAGTGCAGGAGTATCATCTACGAAAAGTGGAGCTTTGGAAAGTTTTGCAGTCTTATGAACAAGCTGGGCCCATTCGTGCTCAGCCAATGTTCCTTTCTTTATTTTCTCTGAATCCAGTTCAGCCTCCGAGGAAATCAGACGATTCACCATCTGAATAGCCGACATCTCCAGAGAGAAAATAGCAACTGGTCTATTGTGATCCACAGCTGCATTTCTCAAAACAGAAAGTACAAAGGCGGTCTTTCCCATCGCCGGACGAGCTGCTATAATTACCAAATCAGATTTTTGCCAGCCTGCAGTCACACGATCCAAAGCTGTCAGACCGGAAGGAACACCAGTTAAACCATCCGTTTGACCTTTCCTCGCCTCCAATTCAATAATTGCCTCGCGCATGATGGACTTCATGTCGGAATAATTCTTTCGGATATTTTTCTCAGAAATCTCAAATAGATTCTGCTCCATTTTATCAAGCAACTCGAAAACGTCCGTTGTCTCCTCATAAGCATCCCTCTGAATATCCGAAGCAATCCTAATCATCTCACGCTTAATGGATTGCTCTGTGATAATCCGAGCATGGTATTCAATATTGGCAGCAGAGGCTACTTTGGAAGTAAGTTCTGTTACGTAAAAAGCTCCACCGGCTATCTCCAATGCACCACTTTTGCGAAGCTGAGAAGTAACGGTAAGCAAATCTATCGGCTGACTTTCGGTAAAAAGATCAAGAATCGCCTGAAAAATAACCTGGTGAGAATCCTTGTAGAAACTCTCCACCTTCAAAATATCAATCACATTGGTCAATGCATCCTTCTCTAACATCAACGCACCAAGTACAGCCTCCTCAAGATCAATGGCTTGTGGCGGCACCTTCCCTAGCATACTAGAATTTTGATGAGTTGGCTTATTTCTGGTGATACGGGGATTGCTACTTTTCTCGGTCATAGAACAAATGTATTGTGAAAAAGGCAAGAGTTTTAAACAACTTCTGCCAGAGTTATCAACATTTAAACTCCTCAATAACCAAGCCTCGAAAAGGAAATCAACCTATTAATTATTACAGAAATCCAGCCTTAACTCCGATTATTAGAGAATAATTCAGACCCTCAGCTAGTTGCATTCATTGGAATAACAAACTCAAAATCCATTTAACTAACCTGACAAAACTAAACAATCAAATAAAATCTTTTGAATTAGAATTGCTATGCCCCCAAGCTGCCAATAATTATTTTTAAGTTTGAAGTGTAATTCCCACTCGTTATTTTACCCAATGAATAAATATCACTTTATAGCCGTCGGTGGAGCAGTGATGCACAATCTAGCCTTAGCTCTGGTTCAAAAAGGCTATCAGGTCACCGGTTCCGATGATGAAATCTATGAGCCTTCACGTACAAGATTAGAAAAAGCCGGCATTTTACCTGCTGAATATGGCTGGTTTCCCGAGAAAATCACCTCTGATTTGGAGGGTATAATTTTAGGCATGCATGCTCGCATAGATAACCCTGAGCTAGTAAAAGCCCAAGAATTGGGAATTCATGTCTACTCTTTTCCAGAATTCATTTTCAATCAAAGTCAAAATAAAAAGCGGGTTATCGTCGCTGGATCTCATGGAAAGACCTCTATTACTTCGGTAATACTTCATGTCTTGAAAGATCAAAATGTAGATTTTGATTACTTGGTTGGTGCTCAGATTGAAGGTTTTGATTTGATGGTAAAGCTGTCAGATGCGCCTGTGATCATCATAGAGGGTGATGAATACCTAACTTCTCCCCTAGACAGAACGCCGAAGTTCTTCCATTACAAGCATGACATAGCGCTGGTAAGCGGAATAGCCTGGGATCATTACAATGTGTTCCCAGACTTCGACGAATACAAAGAGCAGTTTAGTAAGTTGATGAATCTGACTCCAGATTCTGGTGAGTTGATTTATTGCGAAGCTGATCCTTTGGTAAAAGAAGCTGCTGAGAAAACCACAATTTCAGCCAAGAGAACTTCCTATAAAGCTCATCCAGCTATCATTAAGGACGGGAAAACCTTCTTGGAAACAGAGAATGGTTTGATTCCTATATATATTTTCGGAGAGCACAACCTGCAAAATCTTCAAGGCGCGATGGACATTTGCCAAGCTTTGGGATTGACGAAGGAGGAGTTCTACGAAAGCATACAGTCATTTAAAGGTGCGGCAAAACGTCAAGAACTATTGATGGAAACAACTAACTCAAGTCTTTTCCGGGACTTTGCGCACGCTCCTTCCAAATTGAAAGCAACAGTTTCCGCTGTGAAAACTCAATTCCCAAACAGGAAGCTAATCGCAGTTCAAGAATTGCATACCTACTCCTCTCTGAACAAGGAGTTTTTACCAAATTATGCCAAATCAATGGAAGCTGCTGATCTGGCAATTGTGTATCTTGATCCTCATGCAGTCGCTTTGAAAAAGCTCGAATTGATGGATGAAAACACGCTAAGAGAAGGCTTCCAGCGGCCAGATTTAAAATTATTTACAGATAGTAAAAGCCTAAAAGAATTCCTTTTGGCACAAGACTATACAAATTCCAACCTACTTTTGATGAGTTCTGGATCCTACGACAAAATGGATTTGGAGCCGATTAAAGCTAAATTTAACTAACCATGAAGCTAAACTTGAAGAATTCCGTTGCATTTTTTGACCTGGAAGCAACTGGAATCAACATCTCAACAGACCGAATCGTAGAGATTTCCATCGTGAAGGTAAAGCCAGATGGTGGTCAGGAAATCTACACCAAAAAAATCAATCCTACCATTCCTATTCCTCTTGAGTCTTCCTTGATCCACGGCATCTACGACAAGGATGTGAAAGATGAACAAACATTCAAGGATTTAGCGAAGGACATCTATCAGTTTATTGGTCAGTCAGATTTGGCGGGCTTCAATGTTCTGAAATATGACATTCCTTTACTTGTGGAAGAATTTCTAAGAGCAGGAATTGAGTTTGATCTAGATAAGCGAAATTTATTAGATGCGCAGAAAATCTTTTTCATGATGGAAAAGCGCAATCTGACTTCAGCCTACAAATTCTATTGTGGCCAAGCTCTGGAAAATGCCCACAGTGCCGAAGCTGACACGTTAGCTACACTTGATGTTTTTAAAGCACAAATAGAACGCTATCAGGGTGAGGAAATGGAAGATCTGCAAGGCAACAAATTGGGAGTCATCGAAAATGATATGAAGAAACTTCATGATCTCCTCAATGAGAAAATGGTAGATCTAGCCGGAAGATTTGTTTTCAATAACGACGGAGTTGAGGTCTTTAACTTCGGAAAGCAAAAAGGAACTCCTGTTTCTCAAGTATTGAAAGATGAACCTGGTTACTACGACTGGATGATGCGTGGCGATTTTCCTCTGGATACCAAAAGAAAGCTTACTCAGATTAAGTTGCGAGGCTTTAATATGTAGGTTGGTGGGCTGGAAGACGGGAGCCCGAAGAACGAAGCAACCTAAAGTTATCCTTTGTTTATAAACTGAAATATGTAAAAGAAAAACCCGGAGAAGACTCCGGGTTTTCTTATTAGTTTCCTTTATAAAATTTCAATGCCTCAGGCATGTGTTTATTAAGTTTGTCTATCCTGGTCTGGGAAGCAGGGTGAGTGGAAAGAAATTCCGGTGGAGCTTGACCGTTTTCATTGGCTAGCATTCTTTCCCAGAAAATTGGCGCCTCACGTGGATCATATCCTGCAATAGCCATAAAGGTCAACCCAAGTTCATCAGCTTCTAATTCATGTTTTCTTGAGAAACTTAACATTCCCAATTCTCCGCCAATACCAACTGATTGTAGGAATATGGCCTGGGTCATAGAAGGATTTTGTCCGATTGCACTGGAAAGCACGCTAACTCCTAAATTGGCTACCATTCCATTAGACATACGCTCTGCTGAATGAGATGCTACAGCATGGGCAATCTCATGACCCATCACTACTGCTATTCCTGTTTCAGTCTGGGTGAGCGGCATAATCCCAGTATAGAAAGCTACTTTACCGCCTGGCATACACCAAGCGTTCACTTGATCACTTTGAAGTAAATTGAATTCCCAATCAAAGGAATTAGCCAATTCCGAATAACCTTGAGAAGTCAAATAACTTTCTACCGCCTGAGCCATGCGTTTCCCCACTTTGAGAACTTTTTGCCCATCTGCTGTATTCGTTACAACTTTGTCTTCTTTTAACACTTGATCGTATTGTTCATCGACCATAGGTTGTATTTCTTCATTAGAAACCAATGAAAGTTGATTTCTTCCTGTCAAAGGTACTTTTGCACAAGAGTAAAGTATTAGTCCGGCGCAAAACACTAGTGCTATTTTTTTCATGGTGGTTTTTTTTTATCAATTGTTCCAAATTAAATACCAGAAAGCATTTTTCACTACTTTAAGATTCCAATTGAAGTAAATATGAATACTGTTAAAGACGGAATCCCTTTAAAACCAGAAGCTTTAGCTTATCAAAGAAAAATGAGCAATCCGCTCTATTTTTGGTTCGGTATGCTGGCTAAGCTGCCATCAGCAATATTTTGGAAGTTTCGGATCAAAGAATTAGATGGTGAAAAATGCGTTGTTACTATTCCCTATTCCTGGCGAACTCAGAATCCTTTCAAATCGATATACTTCGCAGCCATGGCTGGAGCGGCAGAGTTAAGTACCGGCGCACTATGTCAGTTGGCAATCAGCGGGCTGGGAAAATATTCTATGCTTGTAGTGGACTTCAGAGCTGAATACTTCAAAAAAGCTAATCAAAAAATCACGTTTACCTGTTTACAAGGTCAAGAACTGTTTAGAATTCTAGAATCTTTACAGCAAAATGACACAGGGAAGCTGACAATGGTATCTTCTGGTAAAAACCCACAAGGAGAAGAAGTAGCGAAATTTTATGTGACTTGGTCATTTAAGAGGAAGTCTTAATTCTGAAGACATAAAATAATGTGCTAAATCACAATAATAGATTTCTCATTAATTGGACTTTGGAGCCACAGACCACGGCATCGAATTCATTGTGAGTTGGTCCTTCTACAGGAAGACCTAATTAATCCAGCTACTCTCTCTGTTGATAAATTCACTTAGCGTTGCATAAACGCGGTCCTTGCTCCAGTCCAGAAATTCATGATAGGCATTTCCCTCATTGAATCTGATAATTAATCTATCCCACTCTGAGCGCTCTAGTTGATATTTTACCATCAAATTTTGCCGAACTGAATCCGATTCAATCACAGCGTAATATCCGGCTCTCCTTCTATCCCACTCTAGTTTTTTCTGGTATTCCCGCTCTTGTCGTGCTCGTTTGGTAAGCGAGGAAAGCACTCCTGCTATTGCTACTCCTCCTGTTGCATTGGGAGAATCAAGATATCCAGCACTAATTCCACCTTTTTTGGAAGGTTCCTTTTCCTCATCTGGATCTATGAGGGTCAGTTTCCCGTCTTTAAATCGAAACGTATAGGGTTCAGATTTCACTTCAAACGTTGGTAAAAAACGGGCCCTATCCTGAAGCTGAAGTATTAAAAAAGTCTCCTCGGCCAACACTATTTTCTGTTCCAAAAACCCAGGAAAATTCAATTGAAGTGTATCTCCGAGTGAACCTTTGACCGAAAAATAACCTCTGATATTGGTCATTTCTACCTGTCCAGTACTTAATACTTCTACAGAAACTCCCTCGATGTATTTTTTATCGTTAGCATCTAGGACATTTCCCGAATAAGTCCTTTGGGCCAAAATAGCTGGAACAAATGCGAAATAGATAAACAGGAGGAATTTGAATTTCATAAAGCCCAAAAATAAGAAGGCTTTTCGTAGGTATTAAATTTATGAAAGTTAAAGATGCTTAAGAGTCCTCCCAAAAGTGAAAGGATGAATGATAACACATTTTATGCTGTAATCTCTTTAATTTCACGCAATGGATTTTAAGCTTACACGATTCGCCCCTACTCCCAGTGGATTTTTACACTTGGGAAACCTTTATTCTTTTTTAGTAACCAAAGCCCTAGCCGAAAAGACAGGTGCAAAGATTTTGTTGAGAATTGATGACTTAGATCGGGAGCGCTACAAATCTGAATACGTTCAGGATATTTTTGACACGCTGGAGTTCATGGAAATCAGTTATGATGTGGGGCCAAAAACTGTTCAGGAGTTTGAGCAAGAGTGGTCGCAGATTCATAGAATGAATAACTATCTAGAAGTTTTGGAGCAAATCCGGGAAAAGAAATTAGTCTTCGCCTGCGATTGTACCCGGAAGAAAATCCAACAACTAGACTCCTCAGGTTATTATTTAGGACATTGCCAAATCAGAAATATTCCCTTGGAAAGAGCTGAAACTTGCTGGCGCATGGATACTTTTGATACTGACTTTATCAAAGTCAAAACCTTTTCAGAGGGAGTTAAATCCTACACGCTTCCTGAAGATTCAGCATTTTTTATCGTTAGAAAAAAAGATAAACTACCAGCCTACCAATTGACATCTGTTATTGATGATGTGCATTATGGTGTTGATTTGATTGTAAGAGGAAATGATCTGTTGGGATCCACGTTAGACCAGCAAATCTTAGCTACTTCACTAGGTTTAACTTCTTTTCAGGAAGCTACTTTCCACCATCACCACTTGTTGAAAGGTCCGAAAAACAAAAAACTCTCGAAATCAGAAGGTGCCACTTCTATACAGTTTTTAAGAAAAGAAGGAAAGAAGCCTCAGGACGTTTATCAGATTCTAGGAGACATGATTGGATCAAAAGAACTAATTCAGGATCTTGAATCCTTCAAATCTTCGCTTTCCTTCTAAAAATAAAGCCAGAGAATTTAATTCTCCGGCTTTCGTATTAATTATTCATATAAATCATTCTGTCAGTAAAGTGACAAAAGCATCGCATAAGGAAAAACTCGATAATTGAGGCCCTTTCGGGCTTCCATCATCTGTTTTTCAACTTAATCGTACTTCGCAGGCATATCAGGCGCTACCATAGATTTCTTAATAAACTCACGAATATCTTCATTGGAAGTCTCCAAATCCTCTGCTCTCAGATACATCATGTGACCACTTCTGTATCCTTTCCAGGAAAGTCTATCTGCCATTCTACCGGAAGGATCCATTTGCCAATGATTGTATTTTGCATTGAAAAAATCTGTACCTCCATCGAAATAACCAGATTGAGTCATGACATGCAAGAAAGGGTTTTGGCGCATGGCATCCGCCAAATCATACCCTGTATTCTCGTTGGAGCGATTCCAAGGATGAACAGGACCGAAAAGGTTATAGGTAAGATCAGTTTTGTAATTCAAATTCTCTCTCACATAAATCTGGAAAGATGGAGCAAAAGCATGATTCCAAGACGATAGAGCAGGATCGAAATCAGGCCTAGAACCTGTTCCTGCATTATCAAATCCCTTATATCTACTATCTAGTCTGCCTATCGTCATTCCTTGATCTCTTAACAGTTCCTTCCAGAAGAAATTGGTAGGAATCAGTAAGTTATGCTCAAGAATCACCTCTTTGCTTAGGCCTGAGTACAAGGCATATTTGGTAGCAATCGCATCACGTTCTGAATCACTGAGCAAACCGCCTTTCACTACAGCTGGGATCAGTTCATTGATGGTAAATGCTTCCACTTCCGGGAGGAAATCTTCTAAATCCTGGCTTTGAAGTGATTCGTCCAATGCTTTATGATACCAAGCTGTAGCTGCATAATATGGAAGGTAGTTAGAAGTATGAATTGGTGCTCCTCGCTCGATCCCTAACTCTGTAGGAGAAACCATAATGACGCCATTGAAATACATCCAGTGGGAGTTTTGAAGCTGAGCTACCAGGCCTGCCACTCGAGTAGTACCATAACTCTCTCCGATCAGGTACTTTGGCGAAGCCCAACGACCAGAACGAGTCACAAATGTATTTACCCAGTCTGCCAAATACTTAATATCAGAGTTGATCCCAAAGAAAGTGGAGCGATCTACTTCTTCATCTACAATTCTGGAATAACCCGTATTCACAGGATCTACATAAACGATATCAGCTACATCAAGAATAGAATGTGGATTTGACTTGGTGCCGTATGGCTGAAGTGGATAGCCTTCATCGTCAATATTCAGAACCACTGGACCAGTGTAGGCGATGTGCATCCAGATGGAAGCTGAACCTGGACCGCCGTTAAATGAGATAACTAATGGACGCGTAGTCCTGTCCGAGATATCTGTTCTTTCATAGAAGGTGTAAAACAAAGAAGCTATTGGCTTTCCTTTTTCATTCCAAACAGGCTGAGTTCCAGCCGTCGCCTTATATGGGACTTTTTTGCCCTTGATAGTAGTTTCGTGGGTCGTAACCACCGCAGATTCTACTTCGATTTGCCGCTCAGTTTGTGCTATTACAGCCGATAAGCAGATCGCAAAGAGTAATGTTAAACTTAATTTTCTCATAAAGTGTAGGGTATAATTATTCAGTATTGAAACTAATAATACTAAACTGGATTCAGTGAAATTTTATATGGATGGAACATATCTCATCCTTTGCCAGCAGATACCAAACGCGCAATAACTACGGCTGGGTAAAGAATTCCAATTGTGGAAAGAAAAACAGAAAGCATCTTAGACATCACCTGAACTGGATAAAGATCTCCAAAACCAACTGTAGTAAGTGAGACTAAGCTAAAGTAAATGTAGAGAGCGAAATCTTTGTCAATTCCTTCTAGAGCTACATCTCCACCAATCCCCGAGCCTGTAGTCAAATAAATGATTTCAAAGATGAACGCGCCTAATATGGCAACAAGTAAATAAACGTTGATAGCACCAATTACTCTATAAATGTTTACTTCATCATTCCTAAATAAAAGCCTGATGTTGAGAAAAATAAATACCATCATATTTAAAATACCAACAATTCGTTCAATCAGGTAGAATTCGAAATCGTAATCTGAAAACCTTAAAATTCTAAGACCTAACTGAGTCATAAAAAGCACAGTAGTCAGCACTACCAAAAGTCTGTATCTGGAAGACCAAATGCCTGTAAAGAATAAAAATAGAAAAACAGTATTGACAAAAAGTGCATGCACATGCCCGTACTCAATCAAAATCGGCAATACAAAAACCGTGAAAATTAAAATCAAAAGTAGCACAGCGAAACTCGCATCTGTCAACCAATAATCTGTAAAAGAATTGAAAGCATGTTTTACTTGACGTCCTCTTTTGTTTACGAATTGATTCATCTAAAATTCCATTTCACCAGACATGACTTTTACTGCTTGCCCTCTTATGATTACCCTATCACCTATTTTCTCCAAATTAAGTGCTCCTCCTCTTCTACTCGCCTGATAGGCTTTTAAGTTATTTTTTCCACCTCTCTGAAACCAATAATCCATCAAAGCACAATGTGCAAATCCTGTGACTGGATCTTCATCTATCCCTATATTAGGAGCAAAGTAGCGACTGTAAATATCATATGAACCTTTGCCCTCAGCGGTAATAATAATCCCTTCTTCACTATGCTTTTTTACAAGTGAAAAGTCTGGATTACAGGATACTACAGCGTCCGCATTTTGCAATTCCAGAATCCAGTTCTTCTGTAACTTTGCTGCACGAATGATTTTTGATCCAAAGAAGTCAATTCCAAAAAATGGATGCTGCTCAACTACAGTAGAAATCAACGGAAAATTCATCTCAACCCATTCTCCATCAATTTTTACTTGCAGTTCTCCACTTCTGGTTTGAAATCTAACCGTTTGGTCAGATTCTGCCCACCCTGAATTCACCATCCAATATACTGAAGCCAATGTTGCATGTCCACAAAGATCTATTTCTACTGCTGGAGTGAACCACCGTAAACCGAAGGAATCTGATTCTGAGGTTCTTTGCACAAAGGCAGTTTCGCTAAGATTCATTTCCATAGCGATGGTCTGCATCTGATTAGTGGTAAATTCCTGATCCAATAAGCAAACTGCAGCGGGATTGCCTGAAAATGGACTCTCTGTAAAAGCGTCAATAATAGCTATAGCTTGTTTCATAGTTAATATCGATCCTTAAGGATATTCAAATGATGGATAAAATGCCCAGGAATTATCCAGAACAATGCTCTAGGTGTAATAGGATTTCCGCTGGCTCTACCCACAAAATCAAAAGCATCGTCTGGCAGAATTTTAATCATAGAGACTAACGAAAGACGCTGAGCTACAAAATCATCAAGCAACAGATTTAGCGGAACTTGCCCAAATCTTGCATTCAACACATAAGGATCTTGGTCGAAGCCTGGAAGCGAAGATTTCTCTCCTCTTGCAAAACAAAGGGCCCTGAAAGTCATAATCCGCTCAGTATCTATCATATGTCCTAAAACCTCCTTCGGAGTCCATTTACCCTCTTGATAGGGTTTCTCAGCCCATTCTTCTCCTTTACTATGAAATAGAGATAAAAGCATATCAGCTTGTTTTATTACCTGTTCTTCGTAATTATTCCCTGAAAGCTGCTTCAGGTAGGTAGAGAAAAAAGCTGCATATTCACCTTCTTTCGGTTGTTCTAGGGTTTTCATGTAAAAATTCTTTGGGATGATGATTAATGCAATAAATTTAAGTCTTATGAATAAACCACCCTTATATCATGCATAAATATTTACTGATTCTATCTTTGGCGCTTTATAGCCATGTTACTAGTTCACAAACTACCGTAATAAGAAACCCCGAAATTGCGCAGATGATCTCAGAGATTTCTTCAGATTCTCTTGAGCATCACGTGAGAAAATTAGCATCCTTCAATTCCCGCCACACGTTAAGCACCAATACTGAAAATGGCATGCCAGCTGCCCAGCAGTATGTCCTTTCAAAGTTTCAGCATTTCGCAAAAAAATCAGGCGGTCGAATGAGTGCTGAAATTGAGCAATTCACTATTCCAGCTGATAAAAGAAGAATTTTAGAAGACTCTCCAGGAGCAAATGTAATTGCAACACTAAAAGGAACTGATCCGTCGGACACTAGAATATTTATCCTTTCTGCGCATATGGACTCCCGTAATAAGGATGTGATGGATGCAGAAGGTAATTCTCCAGGAGCGAATGACGATGGTAGTGGAACGGCTGCCGTAATCGAATTGGCCAGATTGATGGCATCTCATGAGTTTTCTGCTACCATCATTTTCGTTGCCTTCACCGGCGAAGAGCAGGGCTTAAAAGGAGCGACTTACTTGGCAGATAAAGCTAAGAATGAAGAATGGAATCTTGCAGCAGTTTTGAATAACGATATAGTAGGTAACAGCAGCTCATCTGAGACACTGATTAAGGACAATCTAAAAATGCGTGTGTTTTCAGAAACTATTCCTGCAGCAGAAACAGAACAAGAAGGAAATATCCGTCGCTATACCAATGCCGACAACGACAGTAAATCCCGTCAACTTGCTCGCTATATCAAGGAGCAAGGCGAGCGCTATGTAGACCAATTTGAGGTAAAGTTAATTTATAGAGCAGATAGATTTTTGAGAGGTGGAGATCAGACTCCATTTGCTAGAAATGCTTTCACAGCCGTTCGCATGTCTGAAATGAATGAGAATTTCATCCATCAGCATGAAAATGTCCGAGTGGAAAATGGAATTCATTATGGCGATTTGCCTGAATACATGGATTTTGAATACCTGCGAAAAGTGTCAGCGGTAAATTTGGCTTCGTTGGCTTCCTTAGCTAATTCGCCAGATCAACCCCAAGAAGTTAAAATAGATGTACGAGGCTTGAGTAATAAGTCAACCTTACTTTGGGAAGCACCAGAAATAGGCAAAGCAAAAGGGTATTATGTGCTCATGAGAGAAACTTCATCAGCTATGTGGGAAAAGAAGTTTTGGACCACAGAAACTTCTTTGACCTTGCCATATTCTAAAGACAATTATTTCTTTGCTGTGCAATCTGTCTCTGAATCAGGAGCTGAAAGCCTTCCGGTATTTCCAACTCCACTTTCTAGGTAGTAAGAATTCTTAATTAAATTAATTCCAAATTCAGCAAAAAAGATAGCATACGGAACCTCAATGGTTATATTTAGTTTATAACATGAAACACCATAAACTATGAAAGCTAAAGAAATCGTAACGCTACAACGTTCATTGCTTGTCGATACAGAGAAATTGCTCAACAAACAGGTAGAAATGGAAGGTACTTCTTCTGCCTATTACTTATCCATGGCATCTTGGTGTCATATGATGGGTTATGAAAATTCGGCGAAATACCTCTATACTCATGCCGACGAAGAGAGGATGCATATGATGAAGATATTTCAGTACATCAATGAAGCTGGTGGACATGCCATTCAGCCCGAGATTACAGGAATTAGACATAATTTCAATTCATTAAGAGAAATCTTTGAATTGATCCTTGAACATGAAATCAACGTGACCAGATCTATCAATAATATTGTGGATCATGCATTTTCTAAAAAGGATTTTGCCACGTTTAGCTTTATGCAATGGTATGTGACAGAGCAAAGAGAAGAAGAGACCATGTCAAGAAGAGCTCTTGAACTTTTCGATATCATCGGAGAAGAAGGAGTTGGACTTTGGACTATCGACCAAGAACTTGGAAAGCTGCATGCCGCAGCCCATCCTACTGCTTAAGTTGTAGAGCGGCCTTCGGGTCGCTTTTTTTTTGCTCATTTACCATATTATTAGCTGTCAAAACAAAATGTAATCATACTATAGTTTGACTATTAGGGTTTTGACACAAATACTTTTACTTACATAGATTTTTTCTTATTCTTCTTTATTTTATCTTAATGAAGATTTAATAACTCCAGTCCACTAACCTAACTTGTTGCTATGAGTTTCAATAAAAGCCAAGCGGCATTTTTCCAAACTCTCAAATTATCCTTACCAAGCTATACTTCCTTAGTGGATGAGATAGCTGAAATCCTAGAAATCAGTATCGATAGTGCGTACAGAAGAATCCGAGGTGAAAAATTATTAGACTTTAGTGAGCTGGAAATTTTGTGCAATCGGTTCAATACCTCGGTAGACACGTTTTTCAATCTTCACTCTAATAGCATTCTCTTCCAGGGAAATCAAAATGATTACCAGGAAAACAGTTTCATGAAATGGATGGAAGATGTATACGCCCAGTTAAATCTGGTCAATAGTTTTTCCAAAAAGCATATCTATTGGCTAGTGAAGGACATGCCTCCATTTCACCATTATTACCACAAGGAATTAGCTTCCTTCAAATTCTTTTTTTGGAGAAAATCTATCCTTTTCACAGACAGCCTTAAGGATACAAAATTCTCTATTAAGGATAATTCCTACGATCAGTTTGCAGAGATTACAGACAAGATTCTCAAAGCCTACCATAAGATTCCTACCACAGAAATATGGAATATTGAAGGGATAAATATCACCCTTCGGCAGATAGAATTGTATCATGAAATGGGGATAATGACCTCTACTGAGGATACTTTATTTCTATACCATTGTATGATGGAAGTGATTGATAATTTGGAAAAAATGGCAGAAAAGGGTAAAAAAATACTGCCTTCGCATCCTGATATTGTGGGAGCAGATTATAGCTTTTTTGTCAACGAATTCATTATTGGGGACAATACCTTTTTTGCCACGATGGATGAAAATAAAGTGACCTACCTCAATCACAGCGTGATTTATTTCCATGGCACATCAGATCCCGCGTTCAATAATGCGATGTTCAGGAACTTGGATAATTTGATCAAAAAATCAACTCAAATCAGCATTGTTTGCGAAAAAGAGCGGAAACAGTTCTTCAATAAATTGCGCAAAAAAGTTGTAGAAAGGATAAATGCTATCCCACAGGAAGAAGAGTAAATTCCCTTTAGATCTACTATTCTTTCGAATAAAGGAAAGAAACCACTACTTTTAAACCTGAAGTAAGCCAATTATGAACAATTCAATAAAATACAGTTTTGCCAGCATTGCCTTGGTTAGTACGTCTTTTTTCGCTTGCCAGGAGAAGGCAACTGAGCAAGTAATCGATGAGAATAAAATGGTGATCGCCAGCATGCCTGAACCAACCGAAAAAATGGAAGGAATGGCTTGGATTCCCGGTGGTGAATTCGTCATGGGAACCAATGAAGTTGATGCCTATTCTGCTGAGAAACCTGCCGTAGACCTGAAAGTAAAAGGGTTTTGGATGGATACACATGAAGTCACTAATGCGGAGTTCATGAAATTCGTTGATGCTACTGGCTATGTGACGTTAGCAGAGAAAAAGCCTGAATGGGAGGATCTCAAGAAACAATTACCTCCTGGCACACCAAAACCAGATGAATCGCTTTTAGTGGCTGGATCCATGGTATTCAGTCCACCACCCTACGCTGTCCCAACTCAGGATATTTCCTTGTGGTGGGTGTGGGTCGAAGGTGCCAGCTGGAAAAACCCTGAAGGTCCTGAATCAAATTTGGAAGGCAGAGAAAATCATCCTGTAGTTCATATCGCTTTTGAAGACGCAGAAGCTTATGCAGATTGGGTAGGAAAAAGACTTCCTACAGAAAATGAATGGGAATTTGCTGCCCGTGGCGGTGCTGAAGGCAAACGCTTTGCCTGGGGAGATGAGTTGACTCCTAACGGTCAATACTTGGCAAACACATTCCAAGGGAATTTCCCAAATGACAATCAAATCTTAGATGGATTCGCAGGTACTTCGCCTGTAAAATCTTTCGCTCCAAATACTTTCGGGCTATATGATATGATAGGAAATGTCTGGGAACTTACGGGAGATTGGTACGATGCACTGAAATACGCAAGACTTGCTGGACAAGCTCCGAAATTGGATGCTAACATGAAGCAATGCTATAACCCTGACAATCCCTATGCTATGGAACGAGTGATCAAGGGCGGTTCTTACCTTTGTGCTGATAACTACTGTGTGAATTATCGCCCATCAGCCCGTCAAGGTCAGGCATTTGATAGCGGTACTTCCAATGTAGGCTTCAGATTGGTAAAAGATGCTGAAGAGAAAACGATCAGTATGAAGTAATTCCGATTATACATTAAAAAAGGAGGTTTCTTATTGAGAAACCTCCTTTTTTGCTTTAAGGCAAATCGTATCCTTTAGTAATTCGCTGGATATACTTTCCTAGAATATCAAACTCCAAATTAACCAAATCTCCAGGCTTCAACTGATGGAAATTGGTGTGGTCAAAAGTGTAAGGAATAATAGCTACAGAAAATCTACCGGGAGCGGAATTGAAACAAGTTAAACTGGTGCCGTTGATTGTGATTGACCCTTTTTCTACAGTGACATTTCCAAGACTATGATCAAACTCCAGATCAAAAACCCATGAGCCATTCTGATCAGTAATAGTTTTAACAGTTCCCACTTGATCCACATGACCTTGCACAATATGTCCATCAAAACGACCATTTGCAGGCATGCACCGCTCCAAATTAACCTTCTTCCCTACTTTCCATTGCGATAGATTTGTCTTCTGAATCGTCTCATCTATGGCTGTGACGCGATAAGATTCAGGGGTAGTTTGCACCACGGTGAGACAAACCCCATCATGAGCTAATGATTGATCTATTTTTAATTCTGAGGCAAGTGAAGAGTCCAAGTCAAAATGAACATTGCTGCCATCTTGAGTTATAGTATTTATGGTACCCGAAGCTTCTATTATTCCTGTAAACATGGAGGTGAATTTAACTTTCAATGATTCAATGACTAAGCAACAAATGCCCTATTCAAGTTCAAATTAAGCCAAATATTCTTTTATCTTCGATCGCAGAACCACAAAAAACCATGCCCCTACTCAAACTCGAAGACACGTATTTACATAAAGGAAAACGGAGAGCTCTAGTAACTTTGCTACGGGAAAAGGGAATCAAAAACGAGCGTGTTCTTCAGGCTATCAACACGTTACCCAGACATTTTTTCTTTGATTCGGCGCTTATTTCCCATGCTTATGAGGACAAAGCCTTCCCAATAGGAGAAGGTCAGACTATTTCACAACCTTATACCGTAGCATTCCAAACGGAACTCTTGGAAATTAAAGAAGGAGATAGAATATTGGAAATCGGAACCGGTTCTGGATACCAAGGAAGTATCTTACATCTACTTGGTGCAGAAGTATTTACGATCGAATATCAGAAGAAATTATTCGAAGGCACCAAGCGATTCTTAACCAGATTGGGAATAGAAATGCATCTCTTCTACGGAGATGGTACTGGTGGTCTTCCTGCCTATGCTCCATATGATAAAATAATTGTAACTGCTGGTGCTCCAGTGGTCCCGGAAGCGTTGATTCAACAATTGAAAATTGGTGGAATCTTGGTCATCCCAGTGGGCGATAAGCGCAAGCAAGCTATGCTGAAAATCACCAAAAAATCTAGTACCAAAGTTGAGCAAGAAGAATTCGAAGGTTTTGCTTTTGTACCACTTTTGGGAAAAGACGGATGGGGATGAGTTGATTTAGGATTTAATGGCACTAAACATCTTTATTTCAAATTGCTAATTATTGTTAATAATTAAAACTATAAAACAACGAAATTAGTTTTTTAGTCAAACTCCGTTAATTTTAAAGATGGAGAGATTTTTAAAGAGTACATCGATTTACGATTTAAGTCTAATTCGGAGTTTAATAACATTTTTAATTATTGCATTCACGGCAATAAGTTGCTCTCAAACTACTGATCCAGGTTTACAAATTATAGAAATCCCAAAGAGCAGTGATTCTGAATTGTATTTGTCCGATTTAGCAAAATCCGTTGAACAAATTCAACTTGAAACTAAAGAAGGATCCTTTATAGGAGCCATTTTGGAACTCCAACAAAATAATGAAAAGCTATATGTGCGAGATGTAGGAGATAAAGTTTTAGTGTTTGATAGGAAAGGTAATTTTCTAAGAACATTAGGAACTTTAGGTGAAGGCCCAGGTGAGTATAGAAGTGCCTATTCTCTTGCAATTGATAAAAAATCAGGCAAAATCTATTTAGGATCGTTTAATAAACTTTTAGTCTATTCGAGTGAACACGAATTCTTGAGCGAAAAGAAGTTTTCCTTTTTTGTCGATTATCTTAGTATAGTAAATGAAGCGCCAGTAATCATAACCGACAGAAGTCTTATTCCTGTGGAAAATGGTTATGAAACTCAATCCATATTATTTCAATTGGATCAATCACTAAATATTAAGGACAGTTTACTTTTAAGAAATGCTTTTGTGAAAAAGCAACTTTTAATGGGTTTTACCGACAGACACTTCATTTCAATTACCAGTGAAGAAACATTTCTATATAAGCCTGTTCTAACCCCAGAAAACTTTCTCCGAGATACACTTTACCAACTTAGTGAAGCTAACTTAACGCCTGCTTTTAAACTTGAATTTGGTCAACCTCATTTTGATGATAAGGGAGAAAAAATCGTGAAAATCTATAATATCATGAACGCTTTTTCCTATGTGATTTGCCAATACACAAGAGGAAAATATAAAATGCTTTTCATTTATGATAAGATAAATGAGAAAGGATTCAATTTAAAGGATGGAATTCTAGATCAGGATGGAAACCCTGTGGTACTTCACCCCTTAGATCTAGAAAACAACATTTTCTATTATACCAAGTCATCAGAATTTGTAAATGGAGATACGGAAGAGTTAAACCCTATGATAGGAATAGTGAAATTGAAATAGGTTCCTCTGATAAATGCTTATATTTAAACGGATTCTTAATAAATAAATTTCAATATAATATTTCGATAAAATCAATTAAATGGTTTTTCAGCCAAATTTTATTTCTATTTTTGTTAAAATTTAGATTTATGAGCACCAAGAAATTTGCAAGAGAGTCCGCAGTGATCATGACCGAAATGGTCCTTCCCAATGACACCAATACATTGAACAACCTCATGGGTGGTAAACTGATGCATTGGATGGATGTGGTAGCTGCAATTGCTGCTCAAAAGCATTCGAATAGCATTGTAGTGACTGCCTCAGCAGATAATATTTCTTTCCAGCAACCAATAGCTCTGGGTAATGTAGTGACGCTAAAAGCACAGGTTACCCGTGCATTTAACTCTTCCATGGAGGTTTTCATAGAAGTGACCGCAGAAGATATCCCTGCCAATAAAAAAGTGATGACCCACAGAGCCTTTTTCACCTTTGTGGCGGTAAATGAGAATAATAAACCCTCAAGAATTCCTGAGTTAGTTCCAGAAACTCCCGAAGAGATTGAAAACTTTGAAGGTGCATTGAGAAGAAGACAATTGAGACTAGTACTGGCAAAAAGAATGAAGCCAGAAGATGCTGTGGAGCTGAAGTCTATTTTCAATATGGATTGATCTAATTAAAAGACATTAAATATTCGAGGGACAATAGAGATATTGCCCCTCTTTTTTTGTGTTAAGGCGAATTTTGAGCAATTTCCGACATGGAAAATATGAGCATTCAGGAGCTCCAGCACATCATCACCGAGGAACTTTTTTTCTTTGAAAAAGAACCTAAAGCCGATCTGGCGAAACAGGATTCAAATCTTTCAGCAGAGACAGAAAAACCAAAGACTCTTCCGAAAACTGTACATCTAGCGGGTGCTAAACCTCCCAAAGAAGAACTTAAACCGGAGCCTTTGGTAGTTCGCGGCAAATTCGAAAAAGGTATTCTTGTCCTGCATGAAGAGCCGCAGTTAAAACAGGAAGTGATGGAAATGCTGGTAAATATGATTAACGCTGTAGGACATTCCATGAATGAAGTTGGGATGCTTTCTTCCACAGAACTAGAAGGTAGAACACTAGCTGAGCTCTATGATCTGAATGCACACATCGTTCTGAAGTTTGGTCGTATAAAACACCCGATCAATGCACTACCTGCTTCAGATTACCAGATCCATATGGAGAAGGAAACTGAATACCTTTTCGCGGATGCTCTATCTGTAATTTCAGAAGACAAAGCACTCAAAGGAAAGCTTTGGAACACACTTAAAGTACTATTTAACATAGCAAAAAAATAATGAGTCTTACTCCTCAACAACACACTTGGGCGAAGCGCTTTCGTTGGATTTCTCTTATCGAAGGTATTTCCACTCTAATTTTGTTCTTCATTGCCATGCCACTCAAATATATATTTGAATACCCGTTGGCGGTAACTTATGTAGGCTGGATACATGGAGTACTCTTCATTATTTACATCTATACTGTATTTCCTACAGCTCATTCACTTAAATGGAATTTCACCAGAACTTTATTTGCACTTATCGCATCGGTTATCCCTTTTGGGCCATTTATTTTTGATAGATATTTGAAGAGAAGTCAGCACGTGGAATTATAAATCATGGCCTTAATCAGTAAAAAGAAGCGCATCTACCCGATCAGTACTGGACTACGGCGCTACCTGATTAAGTATTCCCGGGAAGTGGATATCCCAATTCACTACCATGAATTGCTACGCTATTCTAGTTCTATTGCACTTTACGATTCTAAGGAACAAGACACACTTTGGGAAACAGTTTTCTACGATCAATCCGATCGTGAGGAAATACACCTGAATGTCAAAAAAATCTATGCGCTATTGAAAGCTGGCGGAGATATGTCTGTCATGGAGCATCTTTATGTAGACAGAATTGATCTCTGTGTATATGGAAACACACAGCCATTTCGGGTGAGAATCGTAAATAGAATCAACGATAACTTTGATTACTTCTATGTCAAAAACGCAGATGCTTCGAGGGTTTACGGATTGGAGTTCGAGCATTTGCTATCACCCAATAGGATTTCCTACCTAGTTCATCAAAACACGCTGATCGAGGAGCATATTGCTGGTATTCCTGGCGATTTATTCATGCGTGCTCACATGACGGATCCGCATTTGAATCCCATTCGATTAGCCAAGGAATTTGTCAAATTCAACGAGCGCTGCTTCGTAAGACTTCTGGGAGATATGCATTCCTCCAATTTCGTGATTGACGTTACGCCCGATTTCGAGGAGACGCATTATAGAATCCGAGCGATTGACTTTGATCAGCAATCCTATGAGGGCAAAAAATCGATTTATCTTCCCCAATATTTTAAGGAAAACAATGTGTTGATTCAGTTGGGGATGAAGTATATCACCCCCGAATCAATGGTTCAATACCAGAAAGAAGAGCGTGCATTGATCGCAACACGGCTCAAATCTTCCCGGCAAGGTATTCTTGATATTTTGCGCTCAATGGAGCACGATACGATCTCACTTCCCGAAAATATAGCTTCATTGAAAGTGGATTTGGCAAAGCATTATGGAAATGATAAGTTCCTGGAATGCAAGAATATGGGACATATCATGAAAACAAGCCTTGAGGAACTTATCAAGAAATAGCAGCTCTTATTTCACCAATTTTCTTAGGTAACCTCCATAGCCACTTTTTCCTAATTTATCTGCTGCTTGAAGTAGCTTTTCTTCCCCAATAAACCCAGCTCTATAGGCGATTTCTTCTATACAGCCAATCTTCAAACCTTGGCGCTCTTCTATTACTTCTACGAATTGAGCAGCTTGCAATAGAGATTGATGGGTGCCTGTATCTAGCCAAGCAGTTCCCCTATTTAGGATAGCAACTTGCAACTCACCCATTTTCAAATACTCCGTATTGATATCCGTTATTTCGAGTTCACCACGAGGACTTGGTTTGATTTTCTTGGCGATTTCCACCACTCTATTATCATAAAAATAAAGCCCAGGAACAGCAAAATTTGATTTTGGATTTTCAGGCTTTTCTTCGATAGAAATTGCTTTCTGGTTATTATCAAATTCCACGACTCCGTATCGCTCAGGATCATTAACATGGTAAGCAAAAACTACCCCACCTTCGGTTTCTGTGTAAGCTTGCAGCGTTTTATGAAGACCAGAACCGTAGAAAATATTATCACCTAGAATCAATGCGACTTTGTCATTTCCAATGAATTTCTCCCCAATAATAAAGGCTTGAGCCAAGCCATCAGGACTTGGCTGGACCGCATATTCGAAAGAACATCCAACTTGAGAGCCATCGCCTAAAAGTCTTTGAAACGCCTCACTGTCATCAGGAGTGGTAATAATCAGCACCTCTTTGATCCCTGCCATCATCAAAACTGACAGCGGGTAATAAATCATCGGTTTGTCATAAACCGGCATGAGTTGCTTACTCACTGAAATCGTCAAAGGATAAAGGCGAGTGCCGGATCCTCCAGCCAAAATAATTCCCTTCATATTTTTTGTTATATAATTTTCAATTTTTAAACCTCCTTCTGCATCCAAAAATGAATCCAAATCTCTCCTTTTCTGATTTTACTAAATCATAAACCCAAGGATCCTAACTAGGAAGATCAGAGGTTGAAGAAAGAAAATAGTGTTAGATTATAGGTTAAAACTACTTAAAGCACAATTATTAAAAAAATAAGATATGAAAACTCTCTTTGCTTCCCTGGGTTCTCGAGGAGATATAGAGCCATTTTTGGCGCAAGCAGAGATTTTCGCGGAGGCTGGACATGAGGTGATATGCCTTTTCCCTGAGCAATTTCGTGAAACTGTGTCCCAACTTGGGTACCAATTCATCGGCTTTGATCCTAGGTTTTTGGAATTGCTTAGCTCTCGAAGCGGAAAAGTCATCATGGGTGGCGGCGGAAGTTCCTGGAGTCAATTTTCAAATTTTTTCAAACTGGCAAAAAGCTCCCTGAGCCTTCAGCGATTGCTCATCGACCAGCAGCGGGACACGCTCACTACTTACAAACCTGACAGGGTAATATTCCATGCCAAATGCATCTACTATTATGTAGCGGCCATGGCAGAACCAGCACGTTTTACTTTTCTCACTCCCCTACCTTGCCTAACTCATCCTTCTAGGGATTTTCCTCATATGGGTTTGGCGAAATGGAAGCCTTTTAGTCCAAAATGGAATTTGAAATCCTATGATTTAGTGAATGGAGCACGATATCTTACTATAAAGAAGTTTATTGGAAAATACTCCTCAGATTTCCCAACTCTAAAATTTAATTCCAAAGCCCAAAAGGAATTTGAATTGAACCGGCTTCAAACGATCTATACTATCTCTCCCTCCTTATTCCCAAAACCTAATACCTGGCCTGCCACTGCGCATTTGATTGGATACTATTTTAGAGATCAAATAAAAGATTACCAACCTTCACTTGATCTTCAAAACTGGTTAGCAAAGTACCCCAAAGCAATCTTGCTCACGTTTGGATCTATGAGCAATACCAAACCAAAAGAGCATTCCAAAACAATAATTGACTTGCTACAAAAACATGGAATACCGGCCATAGTCAATACTTCTTGGGGAGGCTTGGAAAAAGTGGAAGGTAGCGACGAATCCATAATCTATGTGAATCAAATTCCTTACGATTGGATCCTCCCTAAACTTTACGGCATTATCCATCATGGAGGCTCAGGCACAACTCATCAAGGCGCTTCCCATTCCTGTGTTCAGATGATTATATCCCATATCATTGACCAATATTTTTGGAATAGAATCATAGAAAATCAAAAACTGGGACCTCTAGGCACAAGTATTCATAATTTGGATGCAGGCAAATTTGAGATAGCTTTGAAGGACTTTTGGACAAATCCTGAATATGCTGTAAATGCAACAGAGATCGCTTCCAAGATAAAACTTGAAGCGAAAAGAGACACTGTCCTTAACTTAGTATTGAACCCAAAATCCAGCTAAATGAAACTCTATTCTATTATTCTTCTCCTATTTACTTTCCTGATATTTTTAGGTTGCAAATCAGATCCTGAAATCATCTTTGACTCTACTGTAACGGAGGAATATAGGCCTATCTATCACTTTACTCCAGAATCAGGCTGGATGAATGACCCAAACGGCCTAATTTACTTTGAGGGAGAATACCATCTCTTTTACCAGCATTATCCAGAGGCTACTGTTTGGGGCCCTATGCATTGGGGACATGCAGTTTCCAAAGATTTAGCAAGCTGGGAGTCATTGCCAATCGCGTTGTATCCAGATAGTCTAGGATATATTTTCTCAGGAAGTGCAGTCTTTGATGCGGATAATAGTTCTGGATTAGGAACATCTGAAACCCCACCAATGGTGGCAATTTTCACTCATCATAATGCTGAAGATGCCAACACTTCATCCGATACTTTTCAGAATCAATCAATCGCTTTTTCACTGGACAAAGGAAGAACTTGGGAAAAGTATTCGGGGAATCCTGTCTTGAAGAATCCTGGTATTAGAGATTTCCGTGATCCTAAAGTTTCCCAAATTACCAATTCCGATGGTTCTAACTCGTGGATAATGACGTTAGCTGTGCTTGATCACATTAATTTTTACAGCTCTCCGGATTTAATAAACTGGTCATTATTGAGTGAATTTGGAAAAACAATTGGGGCACATGGAGGAGTCTGGGAATGTCCTGATTTACTTCCTTTCAAAACACCTTCTGGAGAGGACAAATGGGTATTGCTAGTTAGCATCAATCCAGGTGGGCCACAAAACGGCTCTGCAACTCAATATTTCATCGGAGACTTCGTCAATGGTCAATTTACTCCTGATGATGCTATAATTCGATGGATAGACTACGGCCCTGACAACTACGCTGGCGTCACGTGGAGTAATCTTCCTGCTGAGCAAAACAGAACCCTTTTTATGGGATGGATGAGTAACTGGCTTTATGCAAATGAAGTTCCTACAAAAGCTTGGAGATCTGCAATGACTGTTCCTCGCGAGCTGAATTTGTTTGATGTGGATGGCACGTTGCTGTTGAAATCAGCACCAGCCAAAGAACTTGAAAAACTTAGAGCCGAAGAGTTTAATATCTCTGACAAAAAATCTGGACTGCCATCAGAAGCAGTGGAAATTACAGCAGAAATTAGTACCGATTCTTTCTCTATGACCTTATCAAATGAATTGGGAGAAAGTCTGATTATTTCCAAAGAAAATGGGCTAGTGAGTATAGACAGAAGAAATTCCGGTAAGAGCGGTTTTCAGCGCGATTTTGCGGCTATACATTCGGCCCCGATGAGCTGGGAAGCAAAAGATTTAAGAATCTATCTAGATGCAGCATCAATTGAATTGTTTGTTAACGACGGGGAATTAGCTATCACATCCATTGTATTTTCCAATTCAGCTTGGAAAAATATTGAGGTTTCAGAAAATGTGACTTCCTTAAAAATTTATAATTTGAAAAAATAAGATCGCTAGCGTATTGACTATTAGATATATTTTATCTTACATTCATTCGTTGAAAAAGTAATATGAAAAAACAGCTTTCACTTGGTATGATTTCCCTAAGTTGGGTTGCCTGGCTGGTAGCTGTTTTTGTATTTCCTATTTCCGAAGATTCCTCTTCAATAGACTACTCAGTACATTCTGTCTCGAATATCAATGGGCTAGCCAAGATCCAATTCAATTCCGGACCAGAATTATTAGAAATCCCAGAATTTAAAGTTGATTGGAGCTTAAACTCCAAATTAAATCCTGATTGGTATTTTGATTTACTTAGTCCAAGTAAGGCCTATTTGTCGCCTTCATTTTTTAAAAAGTCAATCCCACTTTTTGACGTCAAAGATACCTTCATCCATTTTTTCTACACCTGGTAAACTTGAATAGAAACTAGTCTAGCGATCATCAATCGCCTAAAAATCTATTCATTCTAATTCCATTCTTATGATCTCAATTGATCCTGTCACCTTAGCTGTGACTTCTTTTGCCATAATGGCATCTGCTTCCCCGTTTGTATACTATAGCTACAAACTCAAAAAAATTAGCAGTATAAACCTTGCTACTTTTGAAGAATTTTCCACCACAAATAATGTGATTCCAACGCATCATGAACGGTGGAGAAATCACTACCATATAGGCTTGGACAGCCAGTACAAAAAGTTGATTTATCACCGATTTGGAACCTATCCTGAGCAAAGCCTAATTGACTTGCGAGATGTAAACAAAGTCAGTATTCAGGAGAAGATTCGACGTGTACAAGTAGGCAAAGAAAAACGCTACATCTTGGATTTTCTGGCCTTACAATTCCATTTTAAAGATATCACTCACGCTCCAAAAACCATTGAAATCTATGATGGAGAGCTCTTCACTGATGTGGCTGGAGAACGCGGAATTGCAGAAAAATGGCAAAAAATACTAGAAGAGCAGCTTAAAGATTAGTTTGACTATTTTCATTTTGACTCTCCCCAATAAAATTAATTAGTAGACAATGGTTTGATTGGTTGCAAAAGACTCGGTTAGGTAACTGAGTCTTTTTTTATATTCTACGGGCTATTTTTTCTTTGCTAAGAGGATTAATTTGTAATATTAAAAAGAGGTCAAACCACTAAATAAAAGATTATGCCGGATACGCCTATCCATAAAGAATATACAAATGGCGAGGTCACCATTACTTGGGAGCCACATAAATGCATTCATTCCAAAAATTGTGTCAAGGGACTTCCATCAGTTTTTGATTTTGAAAAAAGACCTTGGGTCAATGCAGAAGGAGCAAGTTCGGAGGAAATTGTTAAGCAAATAGATAAATGCCCAAGCGGGGCATTAGGCTATTATTTTGCTGAGCAGAAAGAAACAAGTTCTGGTGATGTGATGGCTGAGCAACTGGTAGAGGTAGTCGCAAATGGTCCACTCATGGTCTATGGAAATCTCCAAGTAAAACTACCAAATGGACAAATCAAGAATCAAAGTAAAGTCTCTGCCTTCTGTAGATGTGGTTCCAGTCAAAATAAACCATTTTGCGATGGCACCCACAAGAAAATAAATTTCCAAGGATAAAGCAGTATACATGCGTAAAGTACTCGTTCTTTTTGCTCACCCTAAATTTGAGCATTCTGAGGCCAACCAAGCTTTAATTCAGGCTATAGATGGATTAGAGAATATCGAAATAAGAGATTTATACGAGCTCTATCCTGATTTCAATATTTCAATTCAAGCTGAGCAGGAAGCACTTTTTGAATCTCAAGTAGTCATTTGGCATCATCCCATTTATTGGTATTCCTGTCCCCCACTTATGAAGCAGTGGATAGATCTGGTATTGGAGTTCGGCTGGGCCTATGGGCCCGGTGGAATTTATCTCAAGGGAAAATACATTCTGAATGCAATCACCTCAGGAGGTTCGCAAGAAGCCTACCAGCATGAAGGTAGAAATCAATATAAGATTGAAGAATTCCTGAGACCATTTGAGCAAACAGCCAGACTATGTCACATGAATTATTTGATTCCATTTCATGTAGCTGGAACTCATAAAATTTCCGATTCCGAACTCACCCAAAAAGCAGATTCATACCGAGAGTTCTTACTGAAACTTAGAGATGAAGATGACCTTACTACCTACCAAAACCGCTAAAATTTAAGCTTATGAATGGATTTTTAGCAAACGCCATCTTATACATTTTGGCAGCAATCATTTGCGTTCCTGTAGCCAAGAAATTAGGAATGGGGTCTGTTTTGGGATATTTATTTGCAGGTATTCTTATCGGTCCCTACCTACTTGGGTTTATTACTAATGAAGGGCAAGGGCAGGATATCATGCACGCAACTGAGTTTGGAGTAGTGATGATGTTGTTCCTGATCGGCTTGGAATTAGAACCAAAAAACCTCTGGAAGATGAGGCAATTGATTCTTCAAGTTGGCCTGAGCCAGGTTTTGGTAACTACTATTATCGTATTTGCCATCGGATTACTCCTAGATATTCGCGGGCAAATAGCATTAGCTGCTGGTCTATCTATTGCGCTATCTTCAACTGCCATCGTATTGCAATCTCTCAAAGAGAAGAATCAGATGAACAGCCCAAATGGCAAACTTTCATTTAGCGTTTTACTGATGCAAGATGTGGCTGTAATTCCTATCCTAGCCTTGTTACCACTCTTGATTTTCGGCGACGCTGCTCCTGTAGCTACCGAAGCTTCCGGAATGCACGGACTGATAGACAACTTTCCCGGGTGGGCACAGACGCTATCGATCTTTGCTGCAATTGGTATCGTGATTCTACTAGGACAGTTCGGATTTGGCCCGCTTTTGAATTGGGTTGCTAAGACGAGGCAAAGAGAGCTATTTACAGCTTCTGCCCTGTTGATCGTTGTGGGAATCTCCTATTTGATGGAACTTGTGGGCCTCAGCCCTGCTTTAGGAGCATTTTTGGCGGGAGTAATCCTGGCAAACTCACCCTACAGACATGCTCTTGAGTCAGATTTAGAACCTTTCAAAGGGCTACTTTTAGGGTTGTTTTTTATGGCGGTAGGTTCTACAATTAACTTCAGTCTAATCGCTTCAAACGCTACAACAATAATTTCCATCACACTCGGGATTATCGCTTTGAAAACTATCATTTTACTGGTAATTGGCAAAACCAAAAAGATGAGACTTGCGAATAATCTCAGCTTTGCAATCGGCCTTTCTCAAGTCGGTGAATTTTCCTTTGTTACCTACGCATTTGCATTGCAGCTTGGGATCTTCGACCAATCAATCTCCGATACATTAATGGCTGTGACGGCATTGAGCATGACTATCACTCCTATTCTTATGGTGATCCTTGATAAAGCAATCATTCCTATGATCAACAAATCCGCCAAGGCGATCGAGAAAGAAATGGATAGTATTGACGAGCACAATAAGGTAATCTTGGTAGGCTTTGGGCATTTTGGGTCCACTTTGGGACGCTTTCTCAGAGCAAATGGAGTCGAGGCTACCATTCTGGATGCTGATCCTGATCGGGTAGAATACCTGAGAAAAATGGGCTTCAAAGTATATTTCGGTGATGGAACCAGAGCCGAGCTACTCCATTCTGCCGGAGCGGAAGAAGCCTCTATTTTGATCTCAGCTTTGGACAATACTGAATACAGCATCAAGCTGGTAGAGCTTTGCAAAGAAGAGTTTCCTCATTTGGAAGTTATGATTCGGGCCAAAAATAGATTCGATGCATTTGAACTGATGGAAATGGGCGTGAAAAATATATATAGAGAACATTTGGATACTTCTATTCGAATGGGTGAAGATGTGCTGAAAAAGCTTGGTTTCCGTGCGCATACAGTTCATCGATTGGCAAAACAATTCCGGGATTACGATGAAGGTGCTTTGAAGGTGTTGGTGAACTTTAAGGATAATACTGATGAATATATTTCTAAAAGTAGACAGCAAATAGAAATGCAGGAAAGTCTATTAAATGGTGAATTGATGCGGAAGTTTTCAGTGAATGATCATACATGGGACAGCGATTCTATCAAAGATGCAGCAAAGTCAGAAAAAAAAGATAATTAGATTAGGAAAGTTAAACAGTGTTTAATTAAATTTGAACGTTCAAGGAAATACTATGGGAATTACAGATCGCAAAGAAAGAGAGAAGGAAGAACTAAGAGAGATAATTTTAAAAGCAGCAAAGGAATTGTTTCTTGAAAGAGGAATAGAAAAAACATCAATGCGAACTATTGCTGATAAAATTGAGTACAGTCCTGGGATAATTTATCATTACTTCAAGGACAAAAATGAGATTTTCCATGCGCTTCATCAAGAAGGTTTCAAAGCCTTAAGTGAAAAGATGGAAGTTCTTTCGGTCATTCAGGATCCTATGGAAAGAATAAAGGCCATGGGCAAAATTTATGTGAAATTTGCATTGGAAAACCCTGATATGTATGACCTTATGTTTATTAAAGACGCTCCTATGTGTCACGTCTACGATTCTGAAAAAGAAGAATGGAAAGAAGGCGGGTCTGCATTTAATGGGCTTAGAATGACCATTATAGAATCCCTTGAAAAAGGTTACTTCCCGGGTCATGATGCGGAGGCTCTTGCGTATATGGTGTGGTCAACGGTTCATGGATTGGTTTCTTTGAATATCAGAAAACGCTGCGAAGTCATTGATATACCACGAAGAGAAAACATTGTAATAGATGGCTTGGACGCTTTCTTAAAACTCTTGGGATAACTCCCTTTTTTTTGCCCATATATTAAACACTGTTCATTAATTTAACGTTGTATTTAAAATGAAAATTAACACTTGGATTTTACTCTTTCTTCTCAGCTTTCTAGTCAGTAAGCCACTACTAGCACAAGGCATTTTGAAGGAATATATTGAACTGGGAATTGAGAATAACTTGGTCCTTCAAGAGAAAGACATTTCTATCGAGAAAAGCATTTTGGCACTACAGGATGCCAAAAGTTACTTTTTGCCTGCAGTTGATTTTGGAATGACTTATAACCTGGCAAAAGGAGGAAGAAAGATAAATTTCCCTGTGGGAGATTTGCTTAATGAAGCCTACAGCACGCTAAATGAATTGACACAATCCTCTCAATTTCCTCAATTGGATAACGTCAATGTGAATTTTCTTCCAAATAATTTTTATGATGCCCGATTCCGGGTTTCCATGCCAATCATTAATCCGAACCTCTCCTACCAAAAAGACATTCGCGAAAAACAGGTACAGGTTACCGAGTATGACTTAGCCATTTATAAAGCCACACTTATACAGGACATTAAGCTGGCATACTACGATTATTGTACAGCCCACACTGCAATTGAGGTAATAGCCAGTTCAAAAGAACTGGTAGAGCATAACCTGAGAGACAATGAGTCACTTCTCCAAAATGGAACTGGACTACACGCTTCAGTACTTCGTGCAGAAAGTGAAGTTGAAAACATTAATGCATTGATGATTGAGGCTGAAAACAGAGAGAAAAATGCAATCTACTACCTCAACTTTCTCCTAAATAGACCATTGGACAGCCCGTTAGTTTTCGAAGAACAGGCTCCTGATTGGGATTTGATCAGTACGCTCACACAAGATGAAAACCTTTCAGGAAGACCCGAGCTATTGCAGATATCAACTTACCAAGCTATTCAGGAAACTCAATTGAAAGCCAGTCAGAATTTCTGGATTCCAAGACTAAATACATTCGCAGATTTGGGAAGCCAGGCTTTCAACTTTGAATTCAGTAGCCAAAACAGCGCCTATGTCTTTTTCGGCATTAATCTTTCTATGCCTGTCTTTCAAGGCGGTAGAAATAGAAACCAAATACAGCGCTCTCAGCTGGAACTTCAAACTATTTCTATCCAGGAAAACCTATTGGAAAACAAGCTTAATCTAGACCTCAAACTTGCCAAAAATCAATTAAAAACGAGTGAGGCTTCGTACCGATCCGCAGAGAAAAAGACCGAATCCTCGAGTGCCTATCTCAGATTGGTTGATCGAGGGTTTAAGGAAGGCGCCAATTCTTTGATTGAGTTTATAGACGCTAGAAATCAATACACGCAAGCCGCTTTACAGAAAACCATTAACGCCTACGCTTTGCTGAAGGCACAGGCGACACTTGAAAGACAACTGCTCACTGACACTTACTAATCATGAAAAAATCTACACAACTCTACGCTATTTTTCTCTTCGCAGGATTGCTTTATAGCTGCAGTGAAGCAGAAACAAAAAGTCTGATTCCACCAAAAGGTGAGGTGATCCCAGTCAAAGTGCAAGCTCTCCAAAAAGGAAGTTTTTCTACTCCCATTACCACAAGTGGGAATTTCACAACAAAAAACGAAACCACACTTTCATTTAAGGTTGGCGGGATTGTTTCTAAAGTGTATGTGCAAGAAGGTGAACAGGTTAAGAAGGGACAATTACTAGCCACGCTAAACCTGACCGAAATTCAATCAGGCTTAAATCAAGCCAAAATCAGTTTGGAAAAGGCACAAAGAGACTTTGACAGAGCTTCCAGACTTTTTGCGGACAGTGTAGCTACTTTAGAGCAAAAGCAAAATGCAGAAACCGCACTAGAAATAGCCAAGCAGCAGTTCAACGCTTCTCAATTCAATCTGGATTTTTCTCAGATCAGAGCAAATCAAAGTGGTTTTGTCTTGACAAAATTTGTAAATGAAGGCCAGCAAGTGACCTCTGGATCGCCTGTCCTAAGAATAAACGGAGCCAATGCTAGTGATTGGGTGTATCAAACCAGTGTAAATGATCAGAATTGGGCATCTATTTCCTTGGGCGATTCTGCAAGTATTGTTACAGATACTGATGAGAAAAACTCTTTTTCTGGAAAAATCATCCGTAAGAGCCAAGCTGCTGATCCAGTCACTGGCGCTTTTTGGATAGAAATTTCTCCAGACTATCCTGCTGATATGAAATTGGCCTCAGGCATGTTTGGAAGAGCAACTATTTTCCCAAGTAATCGAACTGAAGCATGGCAAATCCCTTACGAATCTCTCTTAGACGCACAAGGTGATCAAGGCTATGTATTTGTCACCAAAGACAAGAAAACGGCCGAAAAGGTGGAAGTAAAGCTGGGCAAAATCTCTTCCCAGTCGGTGCAAGTAACTGCTGGATTGGCAGAATATCCCATTTTGATTATCTCCGGATCAGCCTACCTCACAGATCAGTCTCAAATCCAAATTCAGAACTAAGATGCGAATATCAGATTTTGCTGTAAAAAATTATCAGTTCACACTGATCATTTTCCTGATGGCTATTGCCGTTGGCGTGACGACTTTTCTCAACATGCCGAGAAGTGAAGACCCTGTAATTGAAGCCCCTCAGTTCCCCGTTGTAGTCGTTTATCCCGGTGCTAGTCCAGAGGACATGGAAGAGTTGGTTGTGGATCCGCTTGAAAATGTGATTTATGGGCTGGAGGATATTAAGCGAGTTAAGACGGAGATTCAGGATGGTGTGGCTGTGATCTTTGTAGAGTACAACTACAATGAGGATGTAAATGAAAAGTATCAGGAATTGGTACGAGAGGTAAATTCCCTCCGACCTGATCTTCCAGCTGATATTTACAGCATAGAAATCCGAAAAGTCAGGCCTTCTGATGTAAATATCCTTCAGCTTGCTTTGATCTCAGAAAATGCCTCGAAAGAACAAATGAATCGTTATTCCGACCGACTTCAGGATGCCTTAGAGAAAATCAACGAGTTGAAGAAAGTAGAAATTCATGGGATTCCAGATCAAATCGTCAGAGTTGACTTAAGCTTGGATAAAATCTCCGAAATGAATATTCCGATTAATGCAATCATCGGAAGTATCCAAAGTGAATTGGCGAATATTCCCGGAGGATCCGTGGAAGCTGGAAGCAAATCCTTTAATGTAAAAACCAGCGGAAATTATACTTCTGCATCAGAAATCGCCGAGACTATTATATTCTCCTATCAGGGAAAAAACATAGCATTGAAAGATGTAGCCACGGTACAAAATGACTTTGAAGATCAAAAGCATCTGACCAGACTGAATGGCTATCGGTCTCTTTTCATCACAGCCGCCATGAAGGAAGGAAACAACATTTCCTCTCTTCAAGAAAAGTATCTTCCAGTACTGGAATCCTTCAAATCCGAATTACCTGAAAATATTGCTTTGGTCACAGCTTTTGATCAGGCAGACTATGTAAACCGACGTTTGAGTGGCTTAGGTACAGATTTTCTGATAGCCATAGGATTGGTTTTCATTACGCTTTTGCCACTTGGAAATCGAGCTTCACTGATAGTGATGATCTCCATTCCTCTTTCACTTGCCATAGGTTTGGTATTGCTAAACGCCTTTGGGTTTGGACTGAATCAGCTGAGTATTGTTGGGTTGGTAGTCGCGCTTGGGCTATTGGTAGATGACAGCATCGTGGTGGTTGAGAACATTGAGCGATGGATACGTGAAGGCCACTCTAGACTTGATGCGGCACTTTTGGCCACCAAACAGATATCTGTTTCTGTCATAGGCTGTACCATTACACTGATCATTGCTTTTATGCCTTTGGTATTCTTGCCCGAGGGTTCCGGAGATTTCATTCGCAGTTTGCCTTTGGCGGTTATCATGAGTGTGCTCGCCTCCATGCTAGTTTCTCTTACCATTATTCCATTTTTGGCATCCAGAATCCTAAAAGAACATGGTGGGAGCGAAAATCGAGTTTTAACATTCGTCCAAAAAGCGATACATGCTAGCTATGCGCCGGTTTTAGAGAAAGCTTTAAATAAGCCTGTACGCACGTTGACGATTGCAGGAGGAATATTCGCTGCTTCATTGGTTCTATTTCCTATTATTGGTTTTAGTCTTTTTCCTCCATCCGAAAAGCCGCAATTCCTTATCAACATTACCACTCCTCTACAATCCAACCTGGCAACGACAGATCAGGTAGCTCAGGAGGTAGAAGCTGAACTCAGCAAAGTACCTGAGCTAATGAATTTTTCCACCAATGTGGGAAAGGGAAACCCTAGGATCTATTACAATGAAATCCCAGAGAATGAGCGCACGGATTACGCCCAAATCTTTGTTCAGCTTGATCCAAGTACTTCCCCACCCCAAAAAATGGCTCTTATTGAAGATCTTAAAAATAAATTTATTGGGTATGCTGGCGCAAAAATAGAAGTAAAAAACTTCGAACAAGGCCCTCCTGTGACAGCTCCAGTGGAAGTAAGACTTAGCGGAGAAAACCTGGACACGCTCAGAAATCTAGCCACACGGGTTGAAAATCTCCTCAAAAACACTGAAGGAACACTCTACATCAACAACCCAATATCAAATCTAAAAACAGACATCAGAGTAGATATTCAAAAGGATAAAGCAAGACAACTGGGGATCAATATTGCAGATATTGACCGGACGGTGAGATTGGCAATAGCAGGATTAACCTTGGGGACTTTTACTGACGAGTTAGGATCAGAACGTGACATCGTAGTCACAAGCCCACGTGTTGCAAAGGCTACTCTGGCTAATTTTGATGGCCTACACATCAATAACCAACAGGGAGCAGCAATCCCTTTATCTCAGATTGCAGACTTAAAATTGGAAAGTAGTAACCTTTCCATAGATCATTTCAATAAAATACGATCCGTTTCCGTCTCTGCATTCGTAAATCCTAATTACCTGAATGACCGAGTGATAGCAGACGTTAATTCAAAAATGGATCAAATATCATTACCGGAAGGATACAGTTTCACTATGGGTGGAGAATATGAAACAAGGCAAGAATCCTTCGCAGGATTTAATACAGTAATAATTGTCACCGTTTTCTTATTCATTGCCGTTTTAATTTTGCTTTTCAAAACCTTTAAGAGCACAATTATCGTATTGTCTGTCATCCCTCTGGGAATGGTAGGAGCTTTAATTGCACTTTGGGTAACTGGGAACTCTTTATCCTTTGTAGCGATTATTGGCCTGATTGCGTTAGCAGGAATAGAAGTGAAGACATCAATATTACTAGTGGATTTTACAAACCAACTCAGATTAGAAGGAAAAGCATTGAATGAAGCGATTCGTGAAGCTGGTGAAGTTCGCTTCTTACCTATTGTGCTGACTACAGTTACTGCAATAGGCGGTTTGATTCCAATAGCAATCTCTACCAATCCGTTAATCTCGCCTTTGGCTATAGTTTTAATAGGCGGTTTGATCAGCTCTACACTACTCTCAAGAATCGTAACTCCAGTGATGTATAAACTATTACCACCTAAAATATAATCCTATGAACCAACACTTTACACTACTAAAAAAAGCCATTGAAGTTTTTCACTCCTATGGTATCACTTTGACAGGTCAGCAGAAAAATGCGGACTTTGTACAGCAATTGCACATGGATCAAGTCTTCATTAATGGTCTGATTTTCGAATTGGAATATCAGCTTCAGGTGATTTTTCAGGATGAAAAACTAGGTACTGTACATACGCCGAAGGATTTGATAGCGTTACTTGTAAACATCCCCCAAGACAATTGATGGGTGTTTTGAAAACTAAACCAACTTAAAAGGGCTGACTTCCATTGGAAATCAGCCCTTTTTTGTTCTGGTAAAGAAACTGTAAACATTATTTTTCTACTCTAGTATAAATAATTCCCAAGGAGCTAGCATATAGAGGCATAATGGTATGGAGCTCTGATTTCTTATTTCTGAGTTGAAATTCTCTGGTTTCGTTTTCTCTATCGATTAAACTTAGACCTTCCTTGTCCGAATACATCGTTCCACCTAAGTTCATGTAATGCTCTGTAATCGAAACAGCTACTTTATTTTCAACGATTTGGTAGTTGCCAATAAAATATTCCAGAAAGCCTAACACATTCTTGGTCTCCATATCTCTAACAGAAACCTCAGAATAAACTTCACCATCTGACTTGAAATCAATTGAATACACTATATCATAGGACTGATAAGCATCTGTATATTCAATGACCTTTTGCCATTGGTTTTGAGTCAATACTTCGGGGTTGATTTCATCATTATCTTTGCATCCAAGGAGCAATAGCATAAGAAATACGGCAGGAAATAAGTTGATTTTCATAATTTTTCTAATCAATCTTAATAAAAGGTTTTGGTGGGGGGCAACTCTCATTCACTCCACATATGTAGTAGAACTTTGAGAAGTCACTTTCAATAACATATTCCCTTATAGTTCCCCCATCCTCTACCGACATTAGGAGTTCCTTATCCGAATATTGAAGTTTAGAATCTGCTGGAAGGGAAAATTGGTTTCTTGTAATAATCAGCTTAGAATCTTCTACACGATAGATTCCTATAAATTCGCTTGAATAGCCCAAATCGACCCGCGAACCTTTTTGGCGTAGGGTCACACTTCCTTTAATTGTACCAGCAGGAATAATTTCAAATGTGCTTACTTGGTCATAATCTTCGAGATGCAAAATAGATTGCCATGTCCCTGTAATAGTTCTCTCTGGAGTTACTTCCTCATCACTACAGCCTACCAGGAATAAAACACTTGCGATCAGATAAAGTAATTTTTTATTCATCATAGTACTATAATTTTTGAAGAGTTTATTTGATTTTCAAATAAGGTTTTGGTGGAGAGCAAATATCGCCGGGACCACAGCTATAATATAATTTTGTAAAGGAATCATTTATAGTATACCAATCCTCACCTAAATCGCCTTCAATACTGGTTAAATTCTCCTTATCTACATAGTCCAAATCAGGATTAGTCAAGTAAGCAGCCTCATTTTTTATAATTATTAGATTAGCCCCTTCAATACTATAAGTTCCTGAAAATACGCTCTGATACCCTAAAACCGTGCGGGAGTCTTTTTTTCTGATAGTATTCATTCCTTTGATAGTTCCATCAGCACTGATTTCAAAAGTACTTGCCCCGTCAAATTCCGAACCTTTATTAACTAATTCCCAAGTTCCAATCAGTGTTTTATCCGGATTCTTATCTTCATTATTACAGGAAAGGACCAGAAACGCAACTAATAAAAAACACAATACATTTGCTTTCATATAGAAAGAGATTTGAACAGAAGAAATATGTGATTAACAAAAAGAAAATCAACACGTTAATTTATAACGGAAATGCCTAACAAAACGCTACAACTTAGAGAACTGCTTAAAATTATTTTAGGAGCAAAGTCATAAGTAAATTGCAATTTCATTTAAGAAATTAATTCTCATGGAAAAGAAGACTCTCCCCGGAACCATCCGGAAAAATATCCAAATCGACAGCGAAGTCACCATTGTACAAAAACACCATCAGCGATCTGGTGAACTCACCGAAGGCTTCGTCAAGCGAATCTTAACCTCCTCTCCAACACATCACCATGGAATCAAAGTAATGCTGGATACCGGAGAAGTGGGAAGAGTAGTAGACGTCTTTGTCGAAGACTAATTAGACCGTTGGACGATATTTCTTTTTTAATCCATTCAAGAAATTCCTGAGAATTTGGTCTTTACAAGGTCTGTATTGGGATTGGCTAGGCTTTCTAAAGAAGGCACTCAACTCGTGTGGACTGATATGCATGCCTACGGAAGAGAGAATTTCAAGCACATCGTCTTCCTTCAGATTCAGGGCTATTCGAAGTTTCCTGAAAATGATATTGTTATTTAAGGACTTTTCAGGCTTTGGGTCTTCACCATCTTTTTTCCCTCTCTTGTCAATAATAAAACCGTTCAAAAAAGCCGCCAGATCCTTATCGATAATAGCTTGAAAATACTCCTCGTCATCATTTTTCAAAAAATTTGCAACCTCCTCCCGCTTTAGATCCAATCCTCCGGCTTTAAAAATGGCTACCATTTCAGGGTCTTTGTAATTGAAAATATACCGAATGGTCCGTAAAATATCTGAATTTGTCATGAATGCTCTTTGCTGAGTGTAACTCAAAGGTAAGGATGAATTAGGAATTGCTGCCTGGAAATTAGCATTGAAATGTTATTCAAAAATTCAGTCAGATAAAATCTAGCATGACTTAAAAGCCACAAACTGGGATGATTTCTGGTTCAAATCTCCCGATTTGGACCCACAATAATGAAGTCTTCTGACTTCTATTTCAGTTTCATACAGCAATCTGAAGACTGCAATAAAATAGGCACAAGCCTGCCTGCTGCAGGCAGGTCTGAAGACTCATATCTTTAAATTAAATCAATACAGGTTTGTAGGATTGTCATGTGCCGAGCTGGATTGGATTAGATATCGAACGCCTGATCAACTCTGAGGAGCAGCTTCAGCAAAAGAAATCATCCAATTAATTCCAAATCGATCAGTAAGCATCCCAAAATAATCTCCCCAGAAAGTACTTGCCATAGGCATTGTCACCTTTCCATCGGCGGAAAGTTTTGTAAAAAAGGCATCAGCTTTCTCCTTAGAATCAGTGGTAATAGAAATAGAGAAATTATTACCCACAGTTAAAGGACCACCATGCCCTCCTGTATCAGATCCCATCAAAATACATTCTTTGCTTATAGGTAAACTGATATGCATGATTTGGTTTCTAAACTCATCTCCGATAGGATAAGTGGGGTCTGCGGGCATGTCAGAAAATCTTCCCACATGGGCAAATTCTCCTCCGAAAACAGAGCGATAAAAATTGAAGGCATTCTCACAGTTTCCTTCGAAGGTCAGATAAGTGTTTAAAGTAGTCATAGTGATTAGGGTTATAATGGATAAAATTTTAATGCTGTTTAGCTGAAGGTTATCAGCACTGTTTTTGAATTAATTCGTCAATGTAAATATCAATTTGAGATAAGAAAGTAGTAACAGTTCGGTAATCTGCCTGCACTTCATCAGCCGCCGAAAAACAAACAGGAGAGGTAAATTTGTCTAAGCTTATCTCGTTGTTTTTACTATCAACTTTAGGATTTTGTAAGTCCTTCATTCTAACCCTGATTCTTTCGATCAAATATTCATTAGTAGGAAGTGGACCAATACTAGCATTGCTAAGAGCAAGGACAAGTTTCTGTAGAATACGTCGTTCAAATTCCATAGCTGTAGATTTTGCTGTAGAGGCCATTTAATTTAACAAAATCACCTGACTTGACCCTGCTTCTAAACCTCCTTTAGCTTCCATTTGCCTTTTCTAAAGAAATAAAGGGAAACTACAGAATGGAAACTATGGCTAAATGCGATGGAAATGAAAATTCCCAAATGAGCCAACCCTAAAGGAAAAGCCAACACATAAGCTAGCGGAATTTCTATAAACCAAAGTACACCTATGTTGATCCAAGCAGGTGTTTTGGTATCTCCTGCCCCATTGAAAGCCTGTGTCAGCACCATGCCAACAGCGAAGAAAACGTAACCAAGCGCGACCACCCAAAGTCCCTGAGCAGCTACTGACTGCACTTCGGGAATAGAGGTGAAGAATCCAGCCAATTGCTGATTAAAAAGCAGATAAATGCCTGTGACTGATGCCATGAAAATCACCGTGTATCTGGTGGTTAACCAAACAGCTTTCTCAGCACGATCTGGTTGCTTGGCACCCAAGTTCTGACCCACCAAAGTAGATGCAGCTCCAGATAAACCCCAAGCAGGTAACAGTGTAAAGATCAATATTCTAAATGCTATAGTAAATCCAGCTAAAGAGGCAGATCCAAACTCTGCGTTCATACGAGTTAGCGCAATCCATGACACGGAATCAATCAGAAATTGTCCCATTCCGCCTATAGCGATTTCCATGATTCTCTTGATGATTTCCCAGGAGATCACAATGTTTTCCTTTAGGATTTTCAGCTTGTGCTTTCCGTTGAATAGATGATACAACTGATAAACAACACCAACTCCTCTTCCAAGAGTCGTTGCAATTGCTGCTCCTTCTAAGCCAAAACCTTCAATATTTCCAACTCCAAAAATCAGAATTGGATCCAAAATCATATTCAGGCCATTAGCAATCCAAAGTGATCGCATCGCATGATGTGCTTGGCCTGCCCCTCGAAATGCTCCATTCAGAAGAAATAAGAGCATAATGGCAGTATTTCCGGCAAAAATAATTCGGGTATAATTGACTCCGGTTTCTATCACTTTTGGCTCTGCTCCCATCAAACCCAGAATGTCTGGGGCAAAGATCCAACCTAGCACTCCAAGTACAATAGAAATAGCTCCACCAACAATTAGCAATTGGAAAGCTGCAGCTCCCGCCTCGAAGTATTCTTTTTCACCAAATCTTCTGGAAATTAAGGCAGTCGCTGCCATGCTTATACCAAATCCCATGGCATAAACCAACACCACAACGGACTCAGTCAATCCAACCGTAGCAATGGCATGCTCGCCAAGTTTGGCTACAAAAAAGATATCAACTACTGCAAAAGCTGACTCCATCATCATCTCGAGGATCATGGGAATAGCAAGTACAAAAATTGCTGTTTTGAGGGAAAGACTAGTGAAATCCTGCTCTTTGCCACGCAGGGCATCTTTTATTAATTGCCAGGTCATTTGAAAATTGGAAAAATAATGAGGGGTGAAATAAAAGGAAATTTCCGCTGATCGAAAAGCAGCAAGAGTTAATAAACAGTTACTAATCGCATTTCAGACACATTTTGTCGCTTTTAGCCTGGGCTTCCCATTTTTCAATCAACAGCTCTATCCCATAATTTGAGTATCTGCTTTTCTGCAAGCAGAGAGGCCAAAGCACTATAAGTATTGGTCAAAACTATCGCTAAGCCCGCTTCAGCCTGTCCCGCCAGTGCGGGAGTCACCCGTCTTCGGTCACCTAACAGAATGAGCAAAGGGATTTTGGCTGAAGCCATCTTTGCGGGTATCGAGATTTATCAATGAACTGACTTCCTATCCACGATTACATGCGCATTTGGGTGAAGCCAGAGAACTGAAGCGGGAAGGTCTGTCCGGATTTTCCCTTCCATTAATAAATCCAAAGCCTGCTTTTTGCCCTTTCCAGTGATAAAGAGAATGACCATTTTCGAAGCCATAATATTTCCCACTCCCATTGTCATTCCTTGAGTTAAGGGAATTCCTACTTTCTCAATCATTCCACTCGCTAAAGTAACCGGATGCAAATTGGCTACATGGCAATCTGGTTGGAGATAATCTCCAGGCTCATTTAACGCGATGTGACCATTTATACCTATCCCCAGAATACAAATATCTATGCCAGTGAATTCAACAATTTTATCCTGAATCCTATCGCATTCTGACTCCGGGTCATCTGTTTCCACATCAAATGAGAAGTATCTATCATCCTTTATCCCCAATTTTTTGACCAACTTCTCCTGAATATCATATTCGGAAGTAAATGTGGAATCCTTGGGCAATCCCACCCACTCATCGAGTTTGATCACATTCATCCAATCGAAAAAGCCAGGTGAATCGAGTTGTTTTTCCACCATCAATTCATACAATCCAGCGGGGGAATTTCCACTTGCTGCGCAAAAAAGCAAATCAGGATTGATCTCAACCTCTGCATGAACGAGCTCAGCTCCTAGCTGTGACATTTCTTGGTAGTTTTTGCAATTATGTAGCTTCATGATCTAGGGTTAGTATGTGAAAATGAATGTAAGTGATGACTAAAATAAGTTGATTTTCAATTGAGGTGATCCTGATAGTTCAAAATTTCAACCTATTCCCGTTCCCAGCCAATCCCCTCGATGTCTGATCGTTCGTATTTTCCAATGGCCGGTTTTGAAATAAATAAAGGCAACCAATGCTGCTATAAAATTGGAAATTGGGAAAGCCCACCAAATCCCCTCGAAAGCCAGCGTTGTTTTCTGAGAAAGCACAAATGCTGTAGGAAAGCGCACGATCCACAAACTAAAGATGGAAATCAATAAGGAAGCTTGGGTAAATCTTGCTCCGTTGAAGAGTCCATTCAGAACTTGGTTGACACCAAGTAAACCAAAGCTAGGTGCCATAATTCTTATAAAAGTTGCTCCATCTCTGATCACTTCAGGATCATTTGGGACGAAGAATGCCGTTAGATTCTCCGCAAAAACAAATAATAACAGACCAATTCCAGTCAGGCCAAAAAAGGCGACTTTTACGCTTAGATTTCCAATACTTTCGGCTTTCTTAATTTTAGAAGCTCCAATATTCTGACCTACCATGGTCGTCGTCGCCATGGCTAATCCTTGTGCCGGAACAATTACCAAACTCAAAATCCTTGCTCCAATTCCATAAGCAGCAACTACCCCACTACCAAAACTCGTAACCAACATCACCAATACCGTCAAGACTGCGGAGCGAGAGGATTGCTCCAAACTGGCTGGAATACCCAATTCAAACATTCGCTTGATCCACTGGAAGTCTGGTTTCATGTCAGCAAGTCGGATTTTAATCCCTTTTTTACCACGAAACAGAATCACAATTCCTACGAGAGCAGATAAGCCCTGCGTGATAATACTCGCCACAGCTGCACCAGCTACTCCATAGCCCTCAACGGATCCATAACCAAAAATGAAAAGTGGATCCAAAACCAGATTTAGCAGAACGGTACCCAAAACGATATACATCGGCATCAACACATTTCCAATGCCTCGCATCAGGGACTGGAAAGTGAAAAACATAAAGAGAAAGACGAACCCAAAGGATGAAACTTGGAAATACTTAACCGAATCATCCAGCGTTTCTGGCCCTGCACCAACCAAATTCATTAATGGTGAAGCACCAACGTAGCCTAAAACTGCCAGCATGGCAGACACAAAAAAGATCACTAAAACGGTTTGCGAAGCACTGAAATCTATCATCCGCTGATCATCGGCTCCTTTATATTGGGAAACGATAACTGTTCCCGCCAAGGTAAGTCCAGCGCCAAGAGATAGCACCAGAAATAAAATCGGAAAACTAATACTCACTGCAGCTACAGCGTTTGCGCCTAATCTCCCCAGCCAAAAAGTATCAATTAGTTGATATGCAGTCTGCAGAATATTTGCCATAATAATCGGCCAAGCCAAGGTAAAAAGGCTCCGTATTAAATTCCCTTGGGACAAATCTGACTTTTTACTCATGAATCCAAAATCTAGCTTTTCACTTGATATCCTAAGATGCTAGTAAAATTCTGGAATCAGAAATTTGAACCGTCAGAAGAATGTAAATCCTTATAAAACACCCAACTTCATTAGACTTAAGATCATGTAAAATTTAAACGCTTAGAAATCCATGAGGCTCTTCACAAATCTTATAGGACAAATCCCCCTTAAAAATTTCACACCAACGAGGATTCCCAACAAAGCATCTATGAAGCTATTTTCCTTTTATCCCTTCAGGCTTCACTCATGTTAGAATTGACACCTTCTGCAAACCTCTTGATTCTAGCGTCTTGCTTCTTGCTACTTATATCATGCTACTCTAAAATCTACTCTTCCCCAAAAATCTCCTTAACTACCCAACCTTTGCCCCAGTCTTCTCTTTCCTGCTCAGTCCAAAGTTCCGGGTAGAAAATCACCTTCTGGAAGCGCGGAGGAAGGTATTTCTGCCAGTTGGTTCCACCTGTCGCAGCAATATCCACAGGATCTCTCTGTAGAAATCTCACAGCAGATTTGTAATGAGCCAGTGGCCAAAACACATTAGCCTTCAGGTCAAACTGCTTCATCTCTTCCGTCAATTCAGCTGAAGGATCAGGAAGATCTATGTACTTCTGCCATAGATTTTTGCGTCTATAATCATCGATGAGATCCATCAACTTTTTACTGTACTTCGCTTCAAAATTCTTAAGTGTAAGCGTTTTCTCTCCAGTCGCCAATTCAACCGCTCCCTGCTGCCAATATAGATTTTCAAAAATCTCATCCGTTGGCGTATGGAAATCAGGATCAGTTCGCTTATCCAATGCAACGAGGTTAAATGCATCCGCAGCCATCAATTCTATCTCTCTATACTGTGCACTTTGGAAACCACTCGCAGGAAGCAGAGACATGCGGAACTTTAAAAATTGCTCCTGCTCCATCCCTTTCCACATCATAGCAAAAGAACCGATCAACTGATCAAAGTACATATTAATCCGCTCCAGTCTTGCCTTAAAAAATTGCTCTGTAATCGGCTGTAAATCTGAAATTTGCTCCATTTCAGAAATAATCAACTTAAAATAAAGCTCAGTGATCTGATGATAGATGATGAAGATCTTTTCGTCTTTGAAAGAAGTCTTAGGTTGCTGCAGAGAAAGCAACACATCCAAATTGATATAATCCCAATAGGCCAAATAATCCGCATACTGCAAACCTTCTAGGTAAGAAAGCATATCCTGTCCAGAAGCTTTAAATTTCTGCTGAAGCAGTTCAATTTTATCTAATATCTTGGGGTCAAATTGGGACTCTTCCATAAGTACTTTTAGGACAAAAAGGTAGTATTTTCGTGAGCGATCCGTTTAATTAGGATCAGCTCTGGATTTTTAAAATCCCGACAAAAGTCACAGATTCATTCTATAAAACCAAAAAAACCATGGAGTCAATTGAAATCCGAAAGTCATTAAAGCAAGATACCTTCGAGGGCGTTGATTTTTTAGACCTTGATGATTTGCTTACTGATGAGCATAAATTGATTAGATCTTCCATCCGGGATTTTGTCAAAAAGGAGATCTCTCCTTACATAGAAGACTGGGCTCAGAAGGCTCACTTCCCTAGCGAAATCGTCAAGAAATTCGGTGACGTGGGAGCTTTTGGACCGCAAATTCCTGAGCAATATGGAGGTGGTGGCTTGGACTATATTGCCTATGGCTTAATCATGCAGGAAATCGAACGGGGTGACTCAGGTATGCGCTCGACGGCCTCTGTGCAGGGTTCGTTGGTAATGTATCCTATTTATAAATTCGGTTCGGAAGAACAGCGAAACAAATACTTGCCAAAACTAGCTTCAGGAGAAATGCTCGGCTGCTTCGGGCTCACAGAACCAGACCATGGTTCAAATCCATCTGGCATGGTGACCAACTTCAAAGATATGGGCGATCATTACTTGCTGAATGGCGCCAAAATGTGGATTTCAAATTCTCCAGAAGCTGATATTGCTGTGGTCTGGGCAAAAAATGAAGAAGGCCGAATTCATGGTTTGATCGTGGAGCGGGGAATGGAAGGGTTCACTACTCCTGAAACTCATAGTAAGTGGTCGCTTCGTGCTTCCTGTACTGGAGAATTGGTATTCGATAATGTAAAAGTTCCTAAAGAAAATCTCCTTCCTGGCAAATCAGGTTTAGGCGCTCCACTGATGTGCTTGGATTCTGCAAGATTTGGAATCGCTTGGGGAGCGATCGGCGCTGCGATGGACTGTTATGAGTCTGCGAGAAAGTACGCCGCTGAGCGTATCCAATTCGGTAAACCAATTGCGGGTTTTCAACTGGTGCAGAAGAAGCTCTCTGAAATGCTTACCGAAATCACAAAAGCTCAACTCTTAGCCTGGAAAGTCGGAAAGATGATGAATGAAGGAAAAGCCAAAACTGTCCATATCTCCATGGCAAAGCGTAACAATGTGGAAATGGCGCTAAATATCGCTCGCGAAGCCCGACAAATCCATGGTGGAATGGGTATTACAGGAGAATATCCGATTATGCGCCATATGATGAACTTGGAATCGGTGATCACATACGAAGGAACACATGATATTCACTTGCTGATATTGGGTCAGGAGATTACTGGGATACCGGCATTTGTGTAGGGGGTTTTACCGCGGAGGTCACGGAGGGAAACGCGGAGGGCGCAGAGTAGAGATTTAATTTTAAAATAAGAGTTCTTGAAAAGAAAAATCTATGAAAAATATACCTAACTGGTTGCGTATAGCGACACGTTAGTGGTAATTTTAGACAGGCCGTATGAAACTGAATACTCTTTTAATTTTAATCTACTTTTCCTCTTGCACCGCAAGACCTACTGACAACGAAAAAAAAGTTTCTGTTGCTGACACTAAAGCAAGTAAAACTACTATTACCGACACTACAATTGCCAATACAGAAATTATAGAAACATTTGCGGACAGTTTGAACATCGGTGAAAAAGGAAAAAACAAAATTCAACTAATAAAGCACAGAGTTTTTGACGAAAATTATGTAATCCTGAAATTTTACACAAAAGCACCTCAACATAATCGTTGGTATATTCAAAACACATACATAGTTAAGAGTAATGCACTTATGGACTTAGAGCCAAACATTGCAGACTTCAACAATGACAACTTTAATGACATTACATTTATTTCAGCACAAGCGGCAAGAAGTGCAAATGAAGTTAGACGACTTTTTATTTATGACGACTACAAAAGAGAATTGACATCAATCGTAAACGCAGAAGACTATCCAAATATGCTTTACAATAAAGAACTAAACTGTATTGACGCATTTTTAATTCACGGAGGTAGTTCAACGATTTATGCAAGAATTAAAGGTGACAGTTTAAAACAGTTTGCCAGTGTTCATAATGACAGTCATCGTACAGTTTATGAAATTGATAAATTTGGAGAAGAAAAGCTTCTTAGAAAGGACAAAATAAATCCTGAAGACGTTTACATTCGCTACATCAATTACAAACCATTGAAAGAATATAAAGATTTAAAAAACAGCCACTAAAAGCTCGTTTGCCGCAATGGGGGCTGATATTTTTAATTCAAATGCAGTGCTTCTATCAACATTGTTGCTTGGTTGACAGTGAAGTTCTCCGCCCCCCAATGCGCCATGCGCCAAAACATTAATCAAGCCTCATTAAAAAAATGCCCTCCCCCAAAATCAAACAAACTCTCCGAATCCTATTTATTCTTGCAAGCATTGGTTCCCTGTATTTCGTTCCCTGGCCATTGCTGAAAGCATGGATAAGACCTCTACCGGACTCTGTTCAGGAACAGTTGGAAGAGGGTGTTGAGCAGGGTTTCGATGGAATGATTGTTTACGTGGATCAAGGCGGGAAGTCCCCGGAGTTTTATGCCGCTGGCTGGCATGATCGGGAAAAGAAAATAGCTGCATTTCCACAAGCATTATTTAAGATAGCCAGTATCACCAAGCTTTATGTTGCAGTTTCTGTTGCCAAACTGGCCAAGGATGGGCGCTTATCCTTGGATAAAACGGTAGCAGAATACTTTCCGGAACTGGCAGGAAGGATTGAGAATTCGGATAGAATCACGCTGAGAATGATGGTTCAGCATAGATCTGGCATTCCCAACTTTGTAGATCATCCTGACTACTGGACTAATCCTCCCAAGAATAAGGAAGAGACTTTGGCTTACGGATTGGATTTACCCGCTGACTTTGAACCCGGTGAAAGCTATGGCTATTCGAATACGAATTACATGTTGATCTCTGATCTCATTGATAAAACAGTCGGCTATCCTCATCAGCAATTTATCCGAGAGGAGATTTTGACTCCGCTTGGACTGAAGAACACCTACACTTCGCTTAGTGAGGTGGATATGGATGAAGTAATGAGTGGGAATTATGTGGGAGTTGACCAAGACTTCAAGACGGAAGACACGGGTTTGATGCTCGCTACCGCGGAAGATGTGGGCATTTTCCTTCGGGCATTAAACGATGGCTCCGTTTTCAAAGAAGGCGAACAGGAGATCTATTCAGAGATTTATGTCTATGAACATACTGGTTTGCTTCCTGGATATCAGAGTATAGCCAAATACCACAAAGACATTGATACCGTCATTATCCAGTTTAACAATACCACCAACTTTGATGGCTATGACTGGAGCTTGGCAGAAATCATCTATAACCGTGTTGTGAAAATAGTGAGGAAGGACAGAGAAGAATAGATTGTCAACCTGTAAGGAAAAAAAACGTAAATTAGAACTTAAACCTAAGTGTTATGAAATCTCTAAACCTCCTAATATCTGATTCTGAATTCGACCAATTAGGTCTTGATAAAAACACGTTGTCTTTTTCTGAACTTATCGAAATCGTCGGAAAAAAGATTACAAAGCAGACATTAGAAAAAAGCGTGCAGTTAGCTAACAAATATGGGCTTTCCAATATGACACTGGAGGAAATTGATGAAGAAATAAACGCTCACAGGAATGCAAAAAGTAATTCTTGATACGAACGTAATCGTCTCTGCCTTAATCCAAAAAAAATACCCTTATTTAATTCTTGAGCATTGCATTGAAGGAAATGCTATAATTTGTCTATCAAGTCAAATACTTCAAGAATATACTGAAGTCCTTAGTCGTCCCAAATTCGCAAGATTTTATGATTTTAAAACAAACGTCGATTTTCTAATTGCAAGATTGAGCGAAATATCAGAAATCTCTGATCCAAACGACACATTGAAAATCATCAAGGATGAGCCTGACAACCGACTTTTAGAGTTGGCACAGATATCAAAAGCAGATTATTTGATAACGGGTAACACAAATGATTTTACAATGAAAAGCTTTAAAGACACTAGAATAGTTACGCCAAAAGAATACTGGGAAAATCATAAATAGGTTATCAATCATGGCGAAAAAAGCCTCACAAACTCATTTTGTGAGGCTTTTTAAATGGTATTTGTATTCCTACTGTTTAATCATCTTTCCTACAAACACTCCGCTATTCTGACTTTCAACCATGATCACATAAGTTCCTGCTGAAAGCCTAGTTATCGCTAGGGTGACAGATCTCGAACTCTGACGGATCACCTCCACACTGGAACTCACTTCCTTGCCGCTATTATCATAAATTCGCATAGAATTCTCGGCAAATTTCAAATCTCCTAAGGCTTGGATTTCAACTTGGGATGAAGCAGGATTAGGATAGATTTTCAATTCCTCAGACACTAGGATCCCTGGATTGAAAATGCCTGAAATAGTCATAGTCACTGACGAAAGGCGAGTCGCACAGCCAGCCTCATTAGTCAACTCCACAGTGAATTCACCCATTTGATTCACTGTGAGTTTCTGCTTCGTATCTCCCTCCAGTTTTTCTCCATTTCTAAACCACTGATAGGTAAAATTACCTTCTGGAGCTTTCAGAATATTTCCGTCCACTATGATCTCTCCACTAGGTTTAGCAGCTGATTCCACAACAAATTTCTCCGTTTCAACAAGGCAACCACCTGCTAATCGAACAATCGCATGGTAACTTCCACCCTCTTCTATTTCAAGGGTTTTATTAGTAGCTCCAGAAATTTCCGTTCCATTTCTTCTCCATCTAACCACCTCAAATTCGGCTTCTGAGGCTAATGTCAACATCTGTTTGTCTCCAGCGCAAATAGCAGCAGGACCGCTAATTGAAACTGCTGCACTGGCGCTTTCTTTCACAATGAAATCTGCTGTTTCAACAAGACATCCACCTGCAGTTCTAACAATTGCCTGATACGTTCCTGCAGTTTCGATTTCCAAAGTTTTTCCTGTTGCTCCAGAAATTTCCGTTCCATTTCTTCTCCACTTCACCACCTCAAATGCAGCTTCTGACTTGAGTGTAAGCGTTTGCTTAGTACCAACACAAATAGACTCAGAACCTGTGATGGTCACTGGAGTGGAACTAGCTTCTTTTACAATGAAATTCGGAGTTTCAACTAAACATCCTCCACCATTCTTTACTATAGCCTGATACGTTCCTGCAGTTTCGATTTCCAAAGTTTTTCCTGTGGCTCCAGTAATCTCCGTTCCGTTTCTTCTCCATTTCACCACCTCAAATGCAGCTTCAGACTTTAACGTTAGCGTTTGCTTAGTTCCCCCACAAATAGATTCTGAACCTGTAATGATCACTGGAGTGGCATTGGCTTCTTTTACATTGAATTCATCCGTCTCAAAAAGACAAGCTCCAGCGTATCTGATAACAGCCTTGTAAGTTCCAGTTCCTTCTATCTCCAAGGTTTTTCCTGTAGCACCTGAAATCTCTGTTCCATTCTTTCTCCATCTTACTACTTCAAATGGAGCTTCCGAATTCAAAGTCAGAGTTTGCTTTGTGCCACCACAAATGGATTCAGAACCTGTGATCTTCACAGGGCTGGAAGTAAAGCTTTTTACAATTACTAGGGCATTTTTTTCAGTGACATTGCCAGAAAAATCTACTGCCCGAAGTTCTACAACAATCTCTTTTCCTACATCCTCACAGGTGACTTTGGTTTTGCTGATAGTCACCTCTTTTACAGCACAATTATCAGATATTGATTGAATAAAATCCTCTGGATTCAATTCGAGTTGACCAATTGTTAAATCAAGTTCAACTTCCAGATTGTTTGTTTGCACCACAGGCGCTGATTTATCCTGAACAACCACTTCAATTTTATCCTCCCAAGTATTCCCCTTATCATCTTTGGTTATTACCGTTACTTCTTGAGCTCCTAGATTTTCACAGGAAAAATCTGACTTACTCAGGGTTACGGTGTAAATCGAACTTATGGGCCAATTCGTGAAAACCTGCTCTGGTTTTAAGGTAGCCTTCCCTTCAGCATTAAGCACCAACTCGACCCTATCCTTCACAGCAGGCTTAGTATCAGTTTTTCTCAATGGAATTTTCAGGCTTACTTCATCATTGTAAATCCGACGTTCTACCTTCTGCAGATTGTAGTTTTGATCTAATACTGGAAAAATATATACGGGTGTAAAATTGACTATAGCAAACTCCTGATCTCCCTCCACCTTTTTCTCCAAATTCACTTCTAAATGCCCATAGTGTTTCCCTCCATCAACCAAAACGGGATTAGCGCCCGAGGTATTCCATACCTCAACAGAACTCTGGTCTGCGGACCATTTTCGATAAGGATTGTAATCGAGCGTATTAAATGGATTACCCAACCAATCTCTCTTTTCCCCCCGAAGACCATCACCAGCCACACCTACATCGTAATACATAATGCCTTTGCCGTCATTATCTTCATCTACAAAGCTTCGTTCAAACAATTCATCATGTCCTGAAAAAACGCTACTACACCATATTTTTCCAGCATGGGATTTAAGACACGCATTGGCGTTCCAACCTGGCCAATAGAAAGCTCATGATTCAACGGCACACCATGCTCGCCTGATGAAAAAGCAATGTGGTGATACTGTACAAAGATTAACTGACAATTTTCACTGGCATCTTTCAGATTTTCCTCCAGCCAGATATACTGATCAGATCCTGGACCAAAGCTGCTCAAATCCTTTCCTCCACGCGCCTTATAGGTTGCTTCGGTATAGTTTTCTTGAGTATCTGTGCCTGGAGTGGTAAATTCCTTTCCTTTCAACTTAGTAGTCCCGTCAAAATCTGAGGCAAGCTGATCAGGTGTACCATTGCTCGAATCAACAGTAAGAATAGTGACTGGACCATAATCTGACCGATAATAACTTTGTCCGTGTTTTTGAAGTGGATCTGAAACGGGAGTTTTAAAATAGGCCTGATAACGTCTTCTAGAAACAAAAGGAGCGAATTCCCCGCCTTCACCATCTCCATAACCGCCATTCAAGGCACCAAAATTTTCCCAATTCCCAAATGATGGAATAACGGGATACTCAGTAAATCCCTGATCAAATTCACCTGCATTGTGACGAAAAAACTCATCCCAACCTGGCTGATACCCTCCACCTTGAACTAAATCCCCAGGCATAACCATAAAGTCAATATCTCGGGAATTAATAATCTTCAAATTTTCGGCATACCCCTTTTGTTCAGAGAGGACATAGTTCGGTATCTCAAATCCTTGAATAGTTGAGGTCCCGAATTTTTGTTTCCAGAGTTGAGGTATCGTAAATGGTCGAAATAAAGGCTGGCCTGGAAGCCATTCCCTATAAGTCACTCTTCCTTTGGGCTCCGTTTCAGAATCTGCCAAAGCAACAAACCTAATTTTCTCCCATTTGTCTTTATCCTTTGGGGTTTTGAAAGAAGATTCAAAAGGAAAACCTCCCAATAAAACCCGGTAGGAAACTTTAACTCCAGGAGGCAAAGTGACTTGGGCTTGGTATTTAAATGCTTGGTCAGATTGTAGCCAGCTCCCCTTCTCCAAACCTGGAATACTTTGATTTTTTTCTGCTTCTGTATAAAAAACCTCCGGTAAAGCTTGTCCTACGACATCTTGGGAGAAAAGAATTACTCCTTCCTGACTCTTGATTGTGATTGAGCTAGTAGAAAGTGTACTTCCTATCCAGGTCAGCTGAATTTTTCCTTGATCATAAACTTGTAAATAGGGAAGTACACGGTATGGATTTACAGCTGTTGGCTTTAGCGAAGTAAAGACCAAACTAACCAAAAATCCTACAAGAAATAGTACCTGTTTTTTCATAGTTAAATTCAGAAAAATAGCATTTTCATTTTTCTCAAACTCTTTGAAAAATGCTTACTAAGCTACAAATAATCAAGTGAATAGATGAGCATATTTATAGCGTACTTTTACTAAGAAAAATTACTCCACTCTACTCTTTAACAAGAACAACTGAACAGGATTCAATGGATCATTGCTGAAAATGTAAATATTTCGTTGATCTATTCCTTGTCTTCCTTTCGGATCAAATACCACTTTTAATAGGATTGATTCTCCCGGGTCTAACGACGTTTTAGGCAATTCAAGTCTGAGGCATTCACAATTACCCTGAACCTTTTTAATTTCTAAAACTTGTCTTCCTCTGTTATTCAAAACCACATTCTCAACTTGTATTTCACTTGCTTTAATGGTTCTAAGATCTTTTTCTTTTGGATCAATGACTAGCTGAGGAACTAGATTCAAGTCATCTTTCGCGAAGGGCGCATAATATTCAAAAACATCTGCCAACACATCCAATTGTATGAAAGTGGTGCTATCCTTCCAATTCAAAGAAACTTGATCCTCAAAGTAGCCAAGATCAGCTTTCATTGCACCATCATAATATACCTGCAAAAGACCTCGATCATTTGGCATTATAGAATCTGTCAGCTGACTCACTTGGATGTATTCTGGACTCAAAAACTCCAAGCTATCCCTGTAGAAAGGAGTTTCCCCAAAATTATAAACCTCAACCTGCTTCAGTTTAGGCTCATTAGTAAAAACCTCCCCCACATTCACTTTGGCAAGTCTAAAACCCAAATCTCCCTTTCTAGTGGGGTAAGCCAGAGTTGGATCACTAGCCCTCGGAATAGCATTTCCTTCAATATATAGCGTATCCTGTACCCCTTGAAGATTGCCTTTTACTACGATCATTCTAGAAAAAAATCCAGCTCCGGAGGAAGGGTCAAAAGAAACCTGTAACCTACCAGTTTCTCCTACCTGCAACGTATCCTTAGTATATTCTACGGTTGTGCAACCACAATCTGTCACCACGGTCTCGATATAAAAAAGAGAATCCTGCGTATGGGTAAACTCAAACTCTGCCACCTGCGGACCTTGCTCTTCCAAGATTGTACCCAAATCCACCTTATTGACAGCCCAGATCAATTTGGGAGTTATAGTTTCTTGAGCCTGTGTGAGTTGGGAGAAAAAAGAGAATACTAGTAAAATATAAAGGGTCTTTTCTATTCTAATCATACTCGCAATTAACGCATAATTTCAAACGTATTCAGGACTGTTTTACTTAATTTGCACCAAAATCAGACCAATGGCAAGAGTATTAACAGGCATTCAAAGCAGCGGCAGACCACACTTAGGAAATATCCTAGGCGCGATCGTCCCTGCAATTGAATTGATCAAACAGAACAAGGAAGAATCTTACATTTTTATTGCAGACTTGCACTCACTTACCACTTCAAAGGATGGCGAAGTTCGCAAGCAAAACACACTCGCTGTGGCTGCTGCTTGGCTGGCTTTCGGATTGGACATTGAACACACTACTTTTTATAGACAGTCCAGAAGACCCGAGGTAGCGGAACTGACTTGGTACCTGAACTGCTTCACTCCTTTTCCTATGCTGGCAAATGCACATAGTTTTAAGGATAAAGCAGAGAAACTTTCAGATGTAAATGCAGGACTATTCACCTACCCGGTTTTGATGGCAGCTGATATTTTACTGTATTCAGCGGATTTGGTTCCAGTAGGAAAAGACCAGATGCAGCACCTGGAAATGACACGTGATATTGCTTCTACGTTCAATAGAATCGTAGGCGAGGATATCCTGACAATTCCAGAAGCTAGAATCGACGAAGTGGTAAAAACCATTCCAGGCACAGACGGCCAGAAGATGAGTAAGTCCTACAATAACTTCATTGATATTTTCCTTCCGGAAAAGGCATTGAAGAAAAATGTAAACAGCATCGTAACAGATAGCAAGGAACTGGAAGATCCAAAAGATCCTGATACTGATAATGTCTTTAAGTTATATAGTTTGATCGCTTCAAAAGAGCAAACTCAGCAGATGCGAGCAAATTACGAAGGTGGTAATTACGGCTATGGGCATGCAAAGAAGGAGTTTATGCAACTGATCCTGGATAAGTACAGGAAAGAGCGTGAGCTTTTTGACTTCTATATGAATCACCCAGAAGAAATCGAACGAAAACTAGCCGCAGGCGAAGAAAAAGCTAAAGCTGTCGGAGCAGAATTGTTGGATAAAGTGAGAGTTAAGTTGGGGTTCAAATAAATCAAAATCCTTTGAGGTGTAACTACTACTGAAGCACGAAGTAGAAATCTCGTCTAAGGTTTAAATCCCATTTTTTACGAGCTATTCTGTATTTGTCATTATGAAAATTTATCAGAGGATTTGGAATCCAAAAATTAAATTGGCTCCGTCAGGTTTTAACGGAGCCAATTTTTTTAAAGTACAGATCGTGCCTTTGGCACTCATCATATCCAGTTTTGCTTTTATCCCTGAATTTCACTGCGCTGTATTCAGGGCTTATACACTTAGTGCCGTTGGCACAACTTTTCAAAAGCATTCAAAATCTCCTTGCCAAAGGCAAGGTCAGTAGTAGCCCAGAATGGAATTCTGGGTTTTAAAGGAAGTGAGGACTTAGAGAGTGCCAACGGCACGATCAGTATTCCTCTAGATTAAAAAACATACCACAATACAAACCTTAACGGAATTCTTTGGGCTCTTTGCGATTTGGCAGATTAAATGAAAGAAACCTCCGAGGTCCATGAGACCTCAAAGGTTAATGGAATCACACAAATTCCCTAAATATCACCGAAGCATTATGTCCGCCGAAGCCAAAGGTGTTACTCAAGGCAACAGAAACTTTTTTCTTGATAGCAGCCTTGGTAACAATCTGAATTCCCTGAGGAATGGCAGGATCCAGCGTTTCCGTATTGATCGTTGGAGGTACCACTCCTTCATTGATAGCTTTAACACAGAAGACCGCTTCTATCGCTCCAGCTGCTCCAAGCAAATGACCAGTCATAGATTTGGTAGCCGAGATATGCAAGTTTTTATAGTTTCCATCAAGCAGTGTAGAAATTGCTTTGATTTCACTCAAATCACCCGTAGGCGTTGAAGTCGCATGCGCATTCAGGTAATCGACATCCTGCATTGTCAATCCTGCCTCTTCCAAAGCAAACTTCATGCATTGCAGAGCGCCAGCACCTTCTGGATGTGTAGCCGTCAAATGATAAGCATCAGCGGTCATTGCCGCTCCGACTACCTCTCCATAGATTTTTGCACCACGCTCTTTAGCATGCTCGTACTCTTCCAGAATCAAAGCCGCAGCTCCCTCTCCCATCACAAAACCATCGCGATCCATGTCAAAAGGTCTTGAAGCAGTTATTGGATTATCATTTCGAGTAGAAAGTGCTTTCAAGGCATTGAAACCTCCCATTGAGGCTTCTGTGATTGGCGCATCTGAACCTCCAGTGATGATCACTTTGGCTTTTCCCCATTTGATATAGTTGAAAGCATCCATGATCGCACTATTCGAGGAAGCGCAAGCCGTCACCGCTGTATAATTGATCCCCATCAAGCCAAACTTCATTGAGATCACTCCCGAAGCCATATTCACTAGGAATTTTGGATGGAAAAAGGGATTGAATCGAGGTGAGCGATCATTTACTATAAATTCGTTCATCTCCTTTTCGAGTGTGTTCATACCACCTTGACTCGATCCCCAGATTACTCCTGCATCAAAGGGGGAGTTCAAGTTAGATACATCCAATCCGGAATCCTCCATTGCCTCCGAAACGGCATATAAGGCATATTGAGTGTAAAGATCCGAACGCTTGATATCACTACGATCTAATCTGACCGTAGGGTCAAAGTCTTTCAATTCACTGGCAAATCGAGTTTTGAATTTTGCGGAATCGAAATAGGTGATTTGACTTGCTCCGCTTTTTCCTTCTTTGGCATTCTGCCAATTGGACTTTACATCGTTTCCTAGCGCAGACAACGCTCCCAAACCTGTGATTACTACTCTTTTTGATTTCATCTTTTACTATATCTGAAAAAACTCCTGTTTGAATGAAAAAACCCGGCTATTGACCAGGTTCTTTACTTTACTCCTATTTTTTATCTAGACTCTTGTTTCTAAAATCTAACATCTTAATACTTATGTCTTGATACTAGTCTATCTGCTTCTCCAAAGATCCTTCAACTGTCTCCCGTTAATCAGCATCACAAAGCGCGCTGGGTTTGGGATCAAAACAATTCGGACATCTTGCTTATCAAATTGCTCAGACTCAATCGGCACACCCTGCTGACCTGAAACTTCATAACTAATAATGCCATTTGCATCAGGAAGAAGCGGCTTGTAAGCATTTGCTATGTAAGCTGTAGGCAAAAGAATATCTGTATCAGACTTCAGCTTATCCTGAATTTTCTCAATTTCAGTTTCAAGTCTGTCCTCATAGTTTTCGTTGAAATCATCTTCCAAGTCATGAAGTGCTTCTTCAAGATCGTCATAACTCTCGTCGCTATAATCCATAGCGGCTAATTGATTTCTTTTTTCGACTATTTCGGTAAGCTCTTTATCCAGCGTATCCCAATTCATTCCGTTCTGTTTTTTTGATTTGAAGTGCAAAGATGGGAAATCCCTTTTTTTATGAAGAACTATTTCAAAGAAATTAACTTACCAAAAGGATTTTTCCATTTCTGCCTGGTTTATTGTAAGCCTCAATAGCAGCCTTCACTTCTGCAAGAGGGAATGACGCTTCTACCTCTACTTTGGAGTCTTCATCCATCAGAAAAACCTGGGTTTCCTCATAAAGTTTAGCTCTATCTTCATTGCTGATCCGCTGTAAAATACTGCTCAGCCAGAATCCTTCTATAGTAATCTCTTTGAATATCATCAATCCAGTATTTAGGGGCGTAGCCTCTCCACTCAGCAAACCAAAGGCGTACATCTTCCCAAATTGCTTGAGACAAGTCAGAGCTTTGGCAGCTAATTCTCCTCCTACTGCATCAAATACCGCAGAAACACCTTCACCAGTAACCTCACTGACCACCTTTTTCAAATCTTCTTTCTCGGTATTGACCACCAAATCAGCCCCCAGATCAGACAGATACTTTTTCTGCTCATCGTGACGTACGGTGCACGCTACATTAATCCCTTTACTTTTAGCTACCTGAATTGCGAATTTCCCAAAAGCTGAAGCTCCTGCGGTAAGTAGCAGCCATTCTCCTGCTTTCAAATCAGATTTATTCACCATCGCTACTGCAGTCACGGGATTGACAAATGCCTGACAGGCTATCTCAAAAGACATCCCTTCTGGCATTGGAATCACCTGCTTGGCTGGCAGGGTAATGTACTCCCTCCAAGTGCCAGTATTAGTACCTTGCGCAGTGAACATTACTCGGGTTCCAACCGGGAATTTCCCTTCAGCATCAGATTTACTTACAATTCCAGCTGCTTCAAAACCTGCACTACTCGGCAAATTCGGTTGAATCCCATATCTCCCCTGAATAAACATCAGATCTGAAGGATTGATATTTCTGGCTTTTACTTGGATCTGAACCTCATGTGGCTGTGGCTCTGGAGCAGGAGATTCCTTTACCTGCAAAACCTCCTCAGGCAGCCCCACTTTTTCAAAAATTACTTCTATCATAGTTCTCTAAAATTTCAGATTTGCAATTAATACTCTTATAAACTAAGAATAATGGCCATTCGTTCAGGGTTCCTCTTTATCTTTTGATAACTTGAAAAGAGAAAACAAACCTACTTATGGATCTATCCACTCTATTCTCCCTGCAAGAAAAAGTTGCACTCATAACCGGAGCGAGCAAAGGAATCGGTTTTAGTATAGCTGAAATTTTTGCTGCTGCTGGAGCCAAAGTCGTTCTATGTAGTCGTAAACAGGAAGCTGTGGATAAAATGGCTGCGAAACTTCGGGCTAAAGGATACGAAGCTATAGGTATAGCCTGTAATGTCGGGCACATGGATGAACTTCCTATTTTGATAGGGAAAACAATTGAAGCGTACGGACAGCTAGATATTTTAGTGAATAACGCTGCTTCAAATCCAGTTTTCGGCCCAGTTCATGAAACGAGCACAGAGGCATTTGACAAAATAATGAATGTGAACCTCAAAGCACCTTTCGAACTCTCAAAGCTTTGCTGGCCGCACCTTAGAAAATCTTCCAATGCCTCAGTAATCAACATCAGCTCTATAGGTGGAATTACCCCTGAGCATGGATTAGGAATTTATAGTGTGAGTAAAGCTGCGTTGATTTCCATGACCAAGGTTTTAGCTAAAGAATGGGGAGATGCCAAAATCCGGGTTAATGTTATTTGCCCTGGTTTGATCGAAACTAAATTCTCCGAACCTCTTTGGTCAAATGACAAAATCATGAGCATGGTGATGAAGAAGCTCGCGATCAAACGTGTAGGATCTGCTGAAGAAATTGGCGCTATGGCCTTGTTCCTTGCTTCACCTGCAGCTTCATACACTACTGGATCAGTATTTACAGCAGATGGAGGATTCACTATTTAATTTACTGGAAATCTAAGTTTTATGAATATTTCTAAAATTGGAATTATAGGTGCAGGAAATCTAGGAACCCGAATTGCGCTCCAAGCTGCTATTTCTGGTTTTGAAGTGAGCGTCTATGATATAGATGAAAAAAGTCTGCAAAGATCACCCAGTTCGATGATAAAGCTTCTTTCTCAATTGAGAAAATCAGCGCGTATTTCTATAGAAGAAGATGCTATCGTACTTGCTAAAATTCACTTTACTTCCAAGCTTGACGATGCTCTTCAAAATGCAGATATCATCAGTGAAAGTGTAACAGAAGACCCCGAAATCAAGACCACAGTATGGAGGCAAATAGGTAACACTGCTCCTTCACACACTATCTTCACCACCAACACCTCCTATCTCCTCCCTTCACAATTTGCAGAAATTTCAGGTAGACCGGAAAAATTTTGCGCATTTCACTTTCATGACGTGTTCCACTCCAGAGTAGTGGACATCATGCCTCATCCGGGAACTTCTCCTGATGTTGTAGAATTTTTAGGAGATCTTAGTAGAAAACTCAATCAAATCCCCATTCTAGTAAAAAAAGAACATTCAGGCTATATCTTCAATACCTTGCTGATAGCTTGGATCGATGCAGCAGGAAGATTATTGACTGGAGAAATTGCAGAAATAGAAGCAATAGATAAATCCTGGATGATAAATTTCAATATGCCTGCTGGACCATTCGGGATTTTGGATAATGTAGGCTTAGATACAGCTTGGCACATTACCAATTCACGTAGAAACCCCTCTTCACGTGCATTCGCAGCACTTCTAAAAACTTATGTGGATCAAGGAAAGTTAGGAACTAAAGCCGGAGAAGGGTTCTATTCTTACCCAAACCCTAGCTACCAGCATCAGGATTTTTTGAAATAAATTAAACAATTTTGCTCCAAATTAGATCTAGATTAAGTATCGCCTCGTAATTCCCATTTCACCTAATCACCCCGATGAAGTCCCTTATTTTCAAACTTGCTTTTGGCTTGCTATTTCTGCTTGCCAGAAGTGGTTACTCCCAGCTCATCACGAGTAAGCAAGTAGCGTTTCCAATTTCAATTCATGCCCAAGCTGAGTTTGTTCAGGTGGATTCTGCTGACTATGATTTGGCAGAATTCTTAGCGATTGAGAATTCATTGGAATTCCAATTCTTAAAAAACCCGATTACGGATCTTGGATTTACAGATGGCACCTACTGGGTGCGATTTTCCTTAGAAAACAAGCAAGACAAGCCTCAGACTTATTTCCTCGAAACGGCGAGACCCATCACAGATGTAGTGCATCTATATCAGTTAACTCAAGGCAAGCTGGTTTCTGACCAATTAAGTGGTGATAAAGTAAAATTTGAAGACCGGCCTTTCCAACATAGGAAAATGATCTTTCCTATTACCCTTGAAGCAAATTCCCATTCAAATTTCTACATCAAATACCAAAGTGATGGTGAAGTAATCAGCTTACCTCTCCTACTCAATGATACGTCTTCCCTTGTAAATTCCTCTTTTTTCACTCAGTTGATTTTTGGGTTTTTCTATGGGATTCTATTCCTAGCTGGATTTACATATCTCTTCTTTTATTTTGGAATAAGGGAAAGTAGTTTTCTTTATTATGTTGCTTACGTAGTCACTATTGCATTATTACACCTGAATTTGGATGGATACTTTTTTCAATACATCACCTTGGAGCCAGGCTGGTTTGCAAATCGTTCACTTCTGATTTTTGCTACTCTGAGTTCAATGGCACTTGGAGGGTATAGTTATTCGTACCTTAAAATAAAAGAGCTTTCTACTCTTCTCAATAGAGCGTTTTACTTTCTGATTGTGGTTCATGCAATTCTCTTTGCATTCATCTTACTGTATTCGGCAGGTCAGCCTCTCTACTATCCAGCTATCAATATTTTGGGTGTCTTGATGCTTGTTTTGATCATCATTGCCATTTTCACAAGGTATCTAAGCAATACCTACGTCGATTTCTTTTTTACGGTAGGTATAGCCTGCTTGGTCATTGGTTTTGTGATATTCATTTTGAATAATTTCTCGGTGATACCCAATTCATTTTTCACAGCAAATGCTTCCAAAATAGGAACTGGAGCGGAAATTATCTTTCTATCTCTTTCCATGGCAAATAGAATTCGTCTGCTCAAAACTGAAAAGGAAGAAATGCAAGAACTTGCTTTGATCCGTTCCGAGGAATCCAACGATATGAAATCCTATTTCCTATCAAATATGAGTCATGAACTCAGAACTCCATTGAATGCGATTTTAGGACTTTCTAAGTCAATAATTAGTAATACCGAGGACCCTACAATTAAAAACAACCTGGAAGTCATTCAATATTCATCCATGTCTTTACTTGGATCGATCAATGATATTCTGGACTATTCAAAAATAGAAAAAGGAGAACTGAAACTTGCCCATGTGGATTTTGATCTTCAGAAAATCATACAGGAATTAAAGGTGGTGACCAATCAAAAATCCCGCGAAAAAGGCCTGAAATTCATTTATGAGGAAAGTAATTCAATCAATGATAAGCTGATAGGTGATCCCATTCGCTTGAAGCAGATCATTTCAAATGTCCTTGACAACGCCACGAAATTCACTCACAATGGCGAAGTCAAAATGAAGGTGAATACGGAAGAAAGCCAGCGAAACAGAATAACACTTTTCTTGGAAATTGAAGATACTGGCGTTGGCATTGCACCTGAAAAGCTCAACCGAATTTTTGAGTCCTTTAATCAGGAGCAGATAAATGACAAACGCAAATATGGGGGTTTTGGAATTGGACTCTGTATTGTGAAGGCATTGGTGGAACTGCATCATGGAAACATAGAAGTATCTAGTGTGAAAAATCAAGGCACTCAGGTACGAATTAATATTCCCCTAGAAAAATCTGAATCTGCCAATCAAGCACTAATGACTCCTGCTCAATCGGAAAAGCTTATGTCTGGTAAGCATTTTCTAGTTGTGGAAGACAACAGAGTCAATCAGCTCGTGATCAAGTCAATCCTCAGAAAGTGGAAAGGTGTGAGTTTTGACTTTGCAAACCATGGGCTAGAGGCACTGGAAGCCATGAAAAAGCAAGCTTATGATGTAATACTCATGGACTTACAAATGCCAGAAATGGATGGTTATGAGACTACAATTCAGATTCGATCAGGGAATTCGGGAATGAATTCAAGTAGCATTCCAATTATTGCAGTTACTGCAGATACAACCGAAAAGACCAAAGCTAGAGTTTTTGCCATCGGAATGGACGATTACATTACCAAGCCAATCGACCAGGAATTACTTTATTCTAGTGTGGAAAAAGCACTTTATCTAGAAAAAATCACGCTTGATATTTAGTCGCAAATCAGAAAGTGTGAGTCAGCACAAAAACACCTAATCCTTATTTATTGCTAGATTCTGGCTTATAATCCATTGGCAGCAAATCACCAACTCGTTCCCAGGCGATATATCCTTCGACCAAAATCCCAAAAGGATCAGCATAGCTACCATTTGCATATATTTCTAGTTCCTCCATTTCGAGATGAATTATAGAAACCTGATTTCCCAACTTTTCAGAATTCGCTCGACCTTTAAACTCAATGCTTTCCAATTCCTTAGTATAAGTGACATGCAAGTAATCCTTAAAACTTAGGAGAACTTTTCCTTCCGTATTCCTCACTATAATTTCCTGTGCAGAAATGGGATTTCTGTCCAATTGATTGACAAATTTACCAGGATTTGTTGGATCAGGAACTCGGTACAGTTTCCTAAGAATAAAGCCTTCTTGCTCCACGCTCCCATCAAAGATAGACCTCATAAGGTGCTGCAAACTTCCTCTATAGGCCTTTTCACGTTGTTTTTCGACTTTTCTCTGCTTTCCTCGAGATAATGTTGTATCAGGTACAAAAAGCGGATACCCAGCATAGAAAACATAGCTATCCTTACTTTGAAACCTAAACTCTTCAAGCAAATAGTCAAGACGGTAGCCTAGAGCAGGATTTTCAATTTTCAGAATATCTGCTGCAGTCACCTTTAGCACTCCTGCTTCGCTTTGATCATCCAGTCTTAACACCGTTTCATTGAGAAACTTGCATTGGATTCCATTTTTTGAAGTTCCAAGAAAATAAGCTTTAAAACTCTCCAAATTCCTGTACCATGCTGGGTCACGGTTTACGTTCACCTCTACCTCGTCCAACTCCTCCTCACTTGGGCTAAGTAAAAACCTGTATCCTTGAGGCTTCAAATCATCAGTTGATAAACTGAATACCAAACCATTATAGCCTAGCATACGAATAATCACTTCATAGTTTCCTTCAGGTATAGATAGAGAGAATTTCCCATTGTCATCAGCAGAAACACCAAAGGTCGTATTCGTGATAAAAACTGTAGCGTAAGGAATACCCTCTCCTGTATCGTAATCTGCTACGGTACCCTGAAAGACATGCTGCGCAAAAGCGATATTTACTACCAAAGACAAAAAAAAGCCTAAAACAATCTTAAATAAAATTGAATTAGGCTTGCTCATATGTTTTCAATCAGGAATTGATTACTCTTTACTTTTTCTTGGCGAATCGACCTCCCTTTTTCTTTGGTTCAGGCTGGTTTTCTATGATATGAATCGTCTCTTCGTAGGTAAGTGTTTCGGCTTCTTTATCCTTAGGGATTTTATAATTGTTCTTTCCCATCTTGATGTAAGGTCCCCATCGACCATTCAATACTTGGATTTCAGGGTTTTCATCAAAGGATTTGATATGCTTTTTGGCATCAGCTTCTCTCTTGTCCTTTATCAACTGAATTCCTTCTTCCTCTGTGATGCTCAGCGGATCCATTTCTTTTGGAAGGGAAACAAAATTGCCATCATGACGCACATATGGACCAAATCTCCCAATAGCAGCCACCATCTTTTTATCCTCAAACATTCCAATGTCTCGAGGTAATTTGAACAATTCCAATGCATCTTCCATCGTGATATTTTCGATGAATTGGCCTTTTTTCAAACTAGCAAATTGCTTTTCCTCATCTTCAGAATCTCCAATCTGAACCAATGGTCCAAATTTCCCAAGTCTAGCAATCATAGGCTTGCCACTCACTGGATGATTTCCTAGTTCACGACTAGTATTGAGATCTTGTCTTGCAATCTGCTCCGTATCTTCTACATTCTTATGGAAATTACCATAAAAAGAATCCAGCATGTCCTGCCAAACCTGCCCACCGGCAGCGATATCATCAAACTCCTTTTCTACTCTTGCAGTGAAGCTGAAATCAATCACATTGGGAAAATGCTCTACGAGAAAGTCATTTACCACCATCGCAATATTCGTAGGGAAAAGCTTTTGTTTCTCTGCTCCCGTATTCTCAGTTTTGGTTGAGTCTTTGAAATCTCCTTTGGCGATGATCATTTCTACATAATCTCTAGGCGTACCATCTCTGGATTCCTTGATCACATATTCGCGACGTTGAATTGTAGAAATAGTAGGTGCATAAGTAGACGGTCGGCCGATTCCTAGTTCTTCCAGCTTCTTCACCAAGGATGCTTCTGTATACCTTGGAGAGGCTCTAGAGAACGTCTCACGCCCTTTCATTTCTTGAAGTGCAAGACTTTGACCTACAGTCAAAGGAGGCAGTAATGCCTTACCTGCATTCGTTTCTTCCTCTTCCGGCTCATCGTCAGTATCTTCCAAATACACTTTCAAGAAACCATCAAATTTGATAATTTCACCAGTTGCCACCAGATTTTGAGGTTGATTGGAAATATCAACCGTGATGATCGTCTTTTCAAGTTCAGCGTCAGCCATCTGAGAAGCAATTGCCCGCTTCCAAATCAGCTCATATAAACGCTGTTCGTTTCGCTCACCAGTGAAGTTAGCAACACCAAAGTCCGTTGGTCGTATGGCTTCGTGAGCTTCCTGAGCACCTTCAGACTTGGTAGTGAATTTTCTTGATTTATGGTATTTATCGCCGTATGAATCATGAATGGCATTTTTGGCAGAAGCCATCGCATCATCCGATAGATTCACACTATCTGTTCTCATATAAGTTATCTTACCAGCTTCGTACAGTTTCTGCGCCACAGACATCGTCTGAGCTACTGAGAAGTACAGCTTTCTACTTGCCTCCTGCTGAAGTGTAGAGGTAGTAAATGGTGCGGCTGGAGACTTTTTCCCTGGCTTTTTCTCAAGGTTAGCCACAGAGAAAGTAGCGTCAAGGCATTTCTTTAAGAACTCCTCAGCTTCAGCTTTTGTATCAAATTTCTTTGGGAGTTCCGCTTGGAAGGTTCTTCCTTCTACTTCGAAAATAGCTGTAATTCTAAAGCTTGATTTTGCTTTATGCTGCTCAATTTCCCGCTCACGATCTACGATCAAACGAACGGCCACTGACTGAACACGTCCCGCAGAAAGGCCAGTTTTTATTTTCTTCCAAAGAATTGGGGAAAGCTCAAAACCTACCAAACGATCCAAAATTCGTCTAGCCTGCTGTGCATTTACCAAATCAATGTCTATTCCTCTCGGATTCTCGATTGCCTTTGTAATTGCATTTTTGGTGATTTCTCTGAAAACGATCCGCTTAGTATTCTCATCCTTCAACTTCAATACTTCTTTCAAATGCCAAGAAATCGCCTCTCCTTCACGGTCATCATCACTCGCTAGGAACACGGTCTCAGCATCCTTTACTAAAGCCTTCAAGTTTTTGATCACTTCCTTTTTGTCGGCGGTGACTTCATACGTAGGACTAAATCTATTTTTAATATCGATCGCTTTATCGCCTTTTGGCAGATCCCGCACGTGACCGTAGCTGGATGCTACCTTATAGTCTTTGCCCAAGTAACCTTCGATGGTTTTGGCTTTGGCAGGTGACTCGACGATAACAAGGTTTTTTGACATAGAAAAGCAGTTTTTCTGGGTTTTCAAGCCCGATAAGAAAAGCTAAAAATAGATGGCATTGTTGTCTCGTCCAAATAATTAAAATTGTGGAACCCTGATTTGGAGGGATTTTTGATTAAAGTATCAGATACTTTTAAGGGTATAAACCACTTATCATGAAGCAATTGTTTTTACTCAGACACGGAGAAGCAGGTTTTTCTCAAGATTCAGATTTTCAACGACAGCTAACCATAAAAGGAAGAGAAAACCTTATTAGAATGGGAAAAAGCCTGTTAGGAAAGCTGAATTCGGTGGATTTGATGTATTGCTCACCTGCAAAACGAACCATGGAAACTGCTGATCTGATACAGAAGAATATCACAGTCAAGGATAGTATCTACACAAAAGATATCTATCAAGGAGACTTAAATGATATGATTTCTATTTTAGAAAAAACTTCACCGAGCGTAGAATCTTGCCTATTTGTAGGGCACAATCCTACGATAAGCTTACTGCTTTCTCATATTTCAAGCGAAAATTACCTAGGAATGCAGCCTGGAATGATGGCTATCATTGAGTTGGAAATAGAGGATTGGAAAATGATCGGTTTTGGAACTGGGATTCTAAAGGAGATTATCCAGTAAAGCGAAATAAGAAGAGAACATCTCAAACCAATTTTAAACCATATTTCTAATTTTTTACATTTTTTATCCTAATCAGAGATCTATTTACACCCAACCCACGTTATATTCGCATATTGTTTCTTAAAAATAGGACGTTTATAATTCAAACATTTTAATTTTACAATTCCTATAATTTGAGAAACCCTTAAAATTCGTGTTTTTAGCACCGAAGTCTAGCCCAAAATATTCAGAAGAATCCATTGCCATGGAACCAAGTTTGATTTCAATCAAATGGCTAAATCATTGAGTACCCTTTAAAGTATATAACTACCCAAATTTCGATTACCCCGATTAAAGCTCTTGCTTTTAACGCTGCATTGCGTTAGTAACTAAGCCACTTTATTCACCACTACATCTAAATCGATGTAGCTCAAAAGAACTTAAGGAGGTCAAACAGCCTCCTTATAGTTTACAAAAAGCATTAATTGCTTAATGCGAAAAAGCCCTGAATCTTACGATTCAGGGCTTTTTCATTTGGACTTTAAAGATTAAAAATCTGTTGATTTTCCGTCAAGGTCAAGCTTTTTGATCCAGATATTTCTATAGTAGACATCATGTCCTTCTGCTTGTAACTTTAATCCGCCTGGTCTATCTGTAATTCCTTTGCCGCCATCATTTCCTCCATCAAGACCAGAGTTTGGTCCTCCCCAAACTTGCTGGATTTCTTTATCCTCATGGATTTTGACTCCGTTTAGATAGACAGTTGCTCTTGGCTTAGCCACTAATTTACCATCTTCAAACCGTGCAGCTTTAAACTCAATATCATAGGCATTCCACTTTCCAATACCATAATATTCCTCAGAGGTTGGAATATGTTCATTGATCAATGCACCTAAACCATGATCTCCGTAGTCACCGTCCAAAATCTGAACCTCATACCGGTTTTGTAAATAGACCCCACTATTACCACCTTTATCTTTGATAAAAAACTCCACGTGAGCACGAAAATCTTCAAATTTATCTTTAGTAACAATATCTGCAGCTCCATATAACCCCCCAGCCGAAGCAGGATCATTGCTACTAATTGCCTTTCCTCCATCTACTGGATCAGCCACTTCAGCCCATTTGATAGGCATTTCCGCTCCAAACCTAGGTCCTTCCCAATATTCCCAGTTCTTTACAAGCGATTTCTTGGATCCATCTAAATATAATTTCGCTCCTTTCTCTGGCTTTGCTCCTACGCCAGTTTGAGCTTGTACTAATGTGAAGACACAGGCAAGTGAAAGAGTCAATGCAAGTCTTTGAAAAACTTTATTATTCATAGATTTTAGGTTTATTTATTTTATCAAAAATAACTATAAGTCAATGTGCAATTGTTCAATTTGGTTAATTTTAAACAAAATCAAACTTTTTATTATCTGAAATTGAGCTTAATCTGTACTTAGGAAAAGGAAGAGTAATTGCATCCTTTCTTTGGGTTAGCAGGTAAAGCACGGATATAAGACCTTAAAATTTAAATATTACACCTATGAAATGGGAAGGAAGAAGACGTAGCTCAAATGTAGAAGATAGACGTGGTCAACGAGTTGGAGGTTCCGGAGGAGGATTTAGCCCCATGCTGATTGGCCCATTACTTAGGTTGCTATTTTCCAAAACTGGACTGATAATCGTTGGAATAATCATTGCCATTTCAGTAGTCACTGGTACCAATCCCCTTACTTTTCTAGGGAATTTCATGGGTGGCGGTGGTAGTCAGGGATTCACCACGGAGACCAACTATACTCCTTCTGCCGAGGAAGATCGTTTGGCAGCGTTTAGCGAGGTTATTCTTGCAGACACAGAAGATGTCTGGAATCAGCTTTTAGATAATTACAGAGAGCCCACTTTGGTGCTTTTCAGCGGACAAGTTTCCTCTGCATGTGGCATGGCATCAAGTGCAACAGGCCCATTCTATTGCCCTGGAGATGAAAAACTGTACATAGACTTAAGCTTTTTCAAAGAAATGGAAGTAAAACTGAATGCACCTGGGGACTTTGCCCAGGCTTATGTCATCGCGCATGAAGTTGGCCATCATATTCAAAAAATCTCCGGAATCACTGCTGAAATGGATAAAATCCGTGGTCAGGTAAGTGAGAAAGAGTACAATCAGTTCTCTGTAAAATTGGAATTACAAGCTGATTTCTTAGCTGGCGTATGGGCAAATCACAGCCAAAAGTCCGCTGGATGGATGGAAAAAGGTGATTTGGCCGAAGCGCTCAATGCAGCAAATGCTATAGGAGATGATCGCCTTCAAAAACAAGCAACTGGACGGGTGACCCCGGATTCTTTCACACACGGAACCTCAGCTCAGCGAATGAAATGGTTTAAAAAAGGTTTTGAGACTGGAGATATCAATCAAGGAGATACGTTCAACACGAATAGCCTGTAGACTAACTCAATTGGATTCAAGAACCGAAATCTGGGCTGGGTGGATCTGATGAATAAATTGTCGAAGAATGTAGTACGTCTCAGGAACTTGGGCTACAAGATCGAGTTTAGACGGAATATCATCGTATAGCACATCGTTTTCCAAAAAGGCAAACTTACTTAGCATGCCACTTTCAAACATGCAGTACGCGGATTCATTTGGATTCCGACCGTCAAGTTTGATCAGGATTTCCTTTTGACTTTCCTTGATCTTTTCCATAAACTCTGACACGCGGGTATTATACACTTTTGGTTTTTCTGTGAAATTGCAAGCGCCCTCACAACTAAATTCGTCTTCCGGTTCGCAATTCACTTTTCTCAAGCCAGAAAGTTTCGGACATAGCCCATAGGTTTTAATGCCAGTTTTGAGAAAAGTATTTGCCTCCTCCATAGAAAAAAAGGATTCAATCGGCTTGAAAAACTTGGTAATCTTGGACACCTGAAATCTCCCATACCCAGAATTATCCTCATAATGGAAAAGCCCAAACATACGCTTAGGCAGTTTCAAAGCTGAATTATATTTTGGCCATAATCTTTTGATTTCCAACGACTCAAATAGAAGTGCCATAAATTCACTTCCAGTCAATTCCCATTTCAAATCAAATACTTCAGTCTTCAGTTTTTGCTTCAGGTTTGGAAGTAATTGCCCTGAAAAGTGACTTTTAAAACGCTCCCGGATATTAATTGCCTTGCCTACGTAAATTACTTTACCCCGCTCATCCAGCATGTAGTAGACTCCGCAAGCATTGGGGATTTCCTTGAATTTGGAATGAGGAAAGTTTGGAGGTAAAAAAGCTTCTCCAGTGTTTTTCTTCAGCGATTGATTGATGATCTGATAGTCAGATTTGATCATTCTGTCAAACAAAATCGCTGTCGCCTTAGCATCACCCATAGCACGGTGCCTAGCTTCTATCTCTATTTTTTGACTTTCACATAAGCGACCCAAGCTGTAAGAACCCAGCCCAGGATAGACTTTTCTACTTAATCGAACAGTACAAAGTTTAGGGGTTTTCAGCTCCTTCCCTACTTTCAAAAATGCCTCACGAATAAAGCCGTAGTCAAAACTAACATTATGTGCTACAAATACACGATCATTGAGCAATTCCCATAATTCCTCCTGTATAGCTTCAAAAGTCGGCTTATGTCGGACCATGAAGTTATCGATTCCAGTCAATCCAGTAATGTAGGTAGGTATCGCTTGCTCAGGATTAAGCAGTGTTTGATATTCTCTTATGATAGATTCGCCATCGTGAATCAATACGGCAATCTCTGTAATACCACCATATTTCGGCGCTCCGCCCGTGGTCTCAATATCTACTATGGCAAATTCCATTGGCTAAAAGTATGAAATAGATATTTCTATTATGAGTTAGATGTCACAGAATGACAAGAATTGAATCAGTTTTCTGTTTGAATGACCAGATTGAACCTGAAATTCTGCTCCAAAAAAACAGCAGAAACCCTCATTCCTCTCTTTTATTTTACCATTTATCCTATAAATGCAACTTTGTTACAAATATGCTAGTTAATAAAATCAACTCGATCTATGTTTGCATTGTGAATTTGAAAACAGGAATACTAGTAACACTTACGCTACTGCTTGGCTATAAAACTCAAGCTCAAAATTGCAACCTTTCAATTCGGGGGAAAATTATCCATTTGGAAAACAACGAACCTATTGAAGCTGCCTACGTGTGGGTGCTCGAAGCTAAGGAAGGCGCAATCACTGATCAGAATGGGAATTTTACGGTGAAGAACCTTTGCAGTGGAACTTACACTCTGACTATTCAATATCTTGGGCATAAGGAAATTAAAGATACTATAAATCTAGAATCAAGCACATTCAGCAAGACCTATAGAATGGAGGAGGAAGCGCTCGGTCTTCAAAGTATAGAAGTACATGGGCATCGGGATGCTGTACAAACTACCACTGCGGTTTCGGCGCTGTATGGAGAAGATCTTCTAGAATCCCGAGGTGAGAATCTCGGTGAAAGCCTGAAAAGAATCTCTGGCGTATCTACATTTTCTACTGGAAATAGCATTTCCAAACCCGTGATCCACGGCATGCATAGTAATCGGATTATGATTATGAATAATGGAATCCGATTGGAAGGACAGCAATGGGGAGCAGAACATGCGCCTGAAATTGACCCTTTTCTAGCCGATGAAATCACCGTGGTAAAAGGCGCTGAAACAGTGCGGTACGGTCCCGAAGCGATGGGAGGAGTCATACTGGTAAACCCTGCTCCTCTTCCTACAAAAAAAATAAGCAAGACTAGCCTTACTCTCGTGGGTGGTTTAAATGGACGAATGGGCAACGCAAACCTAGTTCATGTAGGAGGCTCGGAAAAAATCAAAGGCCTAGGCTATAGAATTCAAGGCTCCGCCAAAAGATCCGGTAACGTGAAGTCTCCAGATTATTTCCAAGTAAATACTGGGGTAAGCGAATTAAACCTAAGCAGTTCGGTAGGTTATAGCAGTTCCAAACTTGGCGTAGAAGCCTACTATAGCCTTTTCCACACTGAATTGGGAATTCTGAGCGATTCTCACACAGGAAATCTTTCTGATCTTGAAAATATTATTGAAAATGGTCGTCCTTTCGCCGATGGTGAATTCTCGTATGAGATAGTCAACCCAAAGCAACGAGTCACTCATCAATTGGCAAAACTGAAGTCGCATTATCATATTTCCGAAAGCTGGAAATTGAACTTCCAGTATGGATTTCAACTCAACCACCGCCAGGAATTTGATAAGAGAAGAGGAAACCTCAATGAAAAAGCAAGTCTTGACCTGGAGCTCTATACCAATACAATCGATCTATACGTCAACCATACACACAAAAATGAATTGAGCGGTACCTGGGGAATCAACTTCATTCAACAGGCAAATAGTAATGTACCGGGCACAGGAGTCACTCCCTTGATCCCAAACTATGACATGCTGAATACTGGTCTTTATGCAATGGAGAAATACTCCAAAGGACCACTTGAGATGGAAGCTGGAGTGAGATATGACTTTAGCAATGTAACTACAGCCAGATACATAGATGAAGAGCTCAGAGCAGCTGATTTGGACTACCAAAATTTCTCAGCCTTCCTCGGCGGACTTTACCATATCAGTCCAGATCTTACTTTCAATTCTAACATAGGCTCGGCATGGAGACCTCCGAATGTAAATGAATTATTCAGTGAGGGCCTACATCATGGCGCTGCAGCTGTAGAGATTGGCAATCCGGATTTGAAATCAGAGAAATCATTCAAATGGATCAATGAACTACAGTATGATGGACAAAAAACACATTTAGAGTTCACCGCATACCTCAATCCTATCAATGATTACATTTACTTAAATCCTACGGGTGAAATCTATGTGAGCCTAAGAGGAACGTATAATATTTATGAATATTTACAGGCAAATGCCTTGTTCTATGGATTTGACTTTGCAGGTAGCTACGAATTCACAGATAAACTCAGTGCTTATTTGAAAGGCTCAATCGTTCAAGCGAAAAATACTGTAGAAGACAACTATTTTCCTTTTATCCCTCCAAATAGAATGGATTGGGGAATCTCTTATGACTTTGCAAAGGATGTGGATGCAAGAACCAATAAGCTAACGCTTAGTAATGTATTGGTTGCTCAGCAAAAAAGGGAACCTGATTTTGATATCGCCCCTGCTCCGCCAGCTTATGCCCTTTTTAATGTAGCATATTCTAAGCAATTGAACATCGGTACAAACAAACTGAACCTAGGATTACAAGTTCAAAATATCCTCAATACCAACTACAAAGATTACATGAACCGCTTCCGATATTTCACTTATGATATGGGAAGAAATTTCCTTTTAAAAATCAATTACGAATTCTAACCAACTATTTATGAACACAAAACACAAAGTTTACCTCATCGCGCTTGCATTTGCATCTTGTACTTTCTCTAGCTGTACCAGTGAAGATCCAGTGCCAGAAAATGACGGAGAATTGATCACAGATGTCACACTTACTTTTCAGGAAATTGATGCAAGTGGCAATTCAGTAGGCGCTCCTTTTGACTTCACTGCTTCAGATGCTGAAGGAATCGAGATCGGTTCTACTCCTACGGTAGAAACTGTAATGCTGGCCAAAGGAAAAACCTACCAGATGACGATTGATGTTTACAATGCTGTGGCAGGAGAAGATATCACGGAAGAGATTGAAGCCGAAGGTGACGAGCATCAGTTCTATTTCCTTGGTTCGGCTTTCACAAGCTCGCCATTCCTCTCCTATGCATACGATGATAATGGAGAGGAATTGATCGGACTCAAAGGAATTGTAACCGTGCAGCAAAGTCCTGGTTTCAACAATGCCAATATGCAGATTTTGCTTCGTCATGCACTTGACAAAAACTATCCTGGAGCGGATAATCCAAATTTCACAAATTATGCTCAAGCTGGTGGAGAATCTGATTTGGACATCACATTCCCGGTAGTAGTTGAGTAATTTTCAACATCATTTAAAACAAAAAAGCAGCCTTAGAGCTGCTTTTTTGTTTTACTGTCAATCAGAAATTCTAAAAATTGGGTGAGCAACTAGTCAATTTTGAAGCATCAAATTCCAAAGCATCATTGAGATTGGATCCAATATTTCCTGCTACCAATATCACTTTATAATCAGGCCCTTCACTTGCCAAGTGCACTTTGACATGTCCATCAAAATTCTTCATATCGTCAAAGCTTAGCTTATCCCCATTCATCAATGCGCCTAGAACGGTAGTACTTTTGAGGTTGTCCCCATTTACTTGATTTAGCATAAATGCCATCGGAGCGTCTGGTTCGGAGTAGTTACCATAATGTAAATGTGCGGGAAAAGAAGTTGAGGCATTGCTCGAAGGTCCGGATAGCTGAAGAGTCAATTCCAAGTTTCTATCAGTTAACTCTCTAATGGTAAGTGTTCCAGTGTAGTCGTAGTCATTTGCTTTGAAAAGCGGATATTCAAGTTGCTGACCTGTATAAACCTCTGGATCAGATTCCTTGCAAGACCATGCTGCTAGTAATACAATCAGAAATAGAAGTGATTTTCTCATAAGATTGACTTTCAATGCTCAACGCAAAATTAAAGAACTCTGTTCTCTATTCTCCCAAATATATCTTTTTGCCTAAAAATCTGTGGGGTAGATTACCAATATTCGTTAAAATTTAATTGGCTCTCCAAAAGAATGGAGTAAACAATATCAATAACGTAAATAGCTCCAATCTTCCAAGAAGCATAATTATAGAAAGGAAGATTTTGGCTGCTGGCGAGAAGAATGCAAAGTTATCAACAGGACCAACCTTACCTATTCCCGGACCAACGTTTGCCAAAGAAGTAGCTACAGATCCTAAAGAGGTAGCGAGGTCATATCCCATCAGAGAAAGAGCTAAAGCTCCCAAAACAAAAGTCAGTAAATAAATCAGAAGGAAGTTCATTATGTGCGTGATGATCCTCCCAGTTACTCGATCCCCATTTATAATCAAAGGTACAATTGCTCTAGGGTGGACTAGGCGCTTGAATTCCAACCAAGAATTTTTAATAAAGGTTAGGTGACGTACAAACTTGATCCCACCTGCAGTAGATCCCGCGCAACCTCCCAAAAACAACAGCATAAAGCAGATAAATGTCACTCCTTGGCTGTATTGAGTATAATCATCAGTGACAAAACCGGTAGTAGTCACAATAGATACTACTTGAAATAATGACTTTCTGAAAGCCAATTCATGACTCACGCCTCCATTTGCAAAAATTGGATAATACAAAACAATCGCAATAGCCAGCAAAGCAAGACCGTACGTTTTGAATTCATCACTCTTTAAGACTCTTTTGAACTTCCCTATTAATCCAAAATAGATCACCGTAAAGTTAGTCCCCGCCAAAAACATAAAGAATATGGCTACATACTGAATGAAAGCAGAATCATAATATGCCATACTGGCATTTTTGGTAGAGAATCCACCAGTCGCCATTGTAGTTAGTGCATGATTGATTGCATCAAAAAAGGTCATTCCCCCTACCCAATACAGCAAAGTCGCCACGACTGTAAGTCCCACATAAACGTACCAAAGTCGCTTGGCTGTTTCGGAGATTCTAGGATGCACTTTATCTGAAGTCGGACCTGGAGATTCAGCCACGAAAAGCTCAATCCCGCCAATTCCCAGCAATGGAAATATTGCCACGGTAAGAACAATGATACCTAAACCACCGATCCACTGCGTCATACTTCTCCAAAAAAGCAAGCCTTTTGGCATTGCTTCTATATCAGTTAAAATAGATGCTCCGGTAGTGGTAAGGCCAGACATAGTCTCAAAAAGAGCATCTGCAAAACCATTAATCTGATGACTGAGAATGTAGGGTAGCATCCCAAAACCTGCCATAAAGATCCAGCTGAGCGCTACTATCAAATATCCTTCACGCTTTCGAATATTTTGATCTTGCTTGGAAAATGAAAAGAAAAGCGTCACACCGATAATCATGGTAATAACCACTGAGCTCAATATAGGCCAAGGATCTTCGTCAAAATGAATTGAAAAAATTACACCAGGAAGCATCAATAGGGCAATAAGCACCAAGAGTGCTCCCATGATTTTCCCGATTTCTTTGAAATGAATCATACCTTAATGAAACAATTTTTCGAGTGCACTCTTCGCCTCAGGCAAAGCCAATACAATCGCTTTATCATTCAAATCCAACTGAAAATCTCCGTCCGGAATAAATACTTTTTCTCCACGGATCACACCGGCCACAATTGCAGAATCTGGAAAATGTAGTTCCCGCAATGACTTTTTTATCAATCTGTTATTCTTGCACACAGAATACTGAATAAACTCAGCATCCACTCCATATATACCAGAAACAGCCTCTACTGTGCCTTTTTTCAAGAATCTTGAAATCTCATTCGCCGCCACAAGCTTCTTGTTGATAAGCGAATCTACTCCTATACTGTGCGAGATATGAATGTATTCACGCGTATCTACGTGTGCGATAGTCTTATAGACCCCATGATTTTTGGCGGTCAAACTCGCAATAATATTAGTTTCCGAAGATTCAGTCAACGCAAGAAATGCATCCATCTGCTCCAAACCTTCTTCTATAAGTAGTTCCACGTTTTTGTAATCTCCATTGATTACTAGTGAGCTTTTGAGATTCTCAGCAAGCCACTTACAACGCTCCTTATCTTTGTTGATCAGCGTCACTCTGAAATGATCTTCTAGCTTCAACGCAGTAGTCAGAGCCATATCATCACCACCAATAATCATTACATTTTTGATCGTGTGTTTTTCCTGACCAAGAACTTCCATGATGGTCTGCGTATTTTTCTTATTTGAAATGAAAAATACGTGGTCATTATTTCGGATGATCGTACTTCCTCGCGGAATGATCGTTTTCTGGTCGCGAAGAATAGCGATGATTCTGATGTCCTCAAAGATCGGATTGGACTTGGTATCCATGATCCGTTGATTCACCAAAGGATTGCTTTGATCCAAAGTGATACCCACGATATTTAGCTTGCCACCTTCAAAATCAAAAACCTCCGTAAAGCTGGAGTTCTCAATCATATTGAAAATATGCTTGCTACAAAGCATGGTGGGCGAGATCAAATTATCAATCCCAAGATTTTGGAAATACGATAGGTTTTCAGAATCCATGTAGGAGTGATTTCTCACTCTGGCCATCACACGCTTTGCCCCCAATTGCTTAGCTAAAACAGCTGTAACAATATTGGTTTTTTCGGAGGTAGTAACCGCCAATACCATACTTGCACGATTAACATTGGCACGTTTGAGAACCTCAAATGCAGTAGCATCGCCTTGTACTGTTAATACATCAAGTTTGGAAGAGACGTAATCGAGGACTTCTCTGTCAGTATCGATCAGCGTGATGTCCTTATTATCGAAACTTAATTGCTCAGCGAGGTGGTAACCCATATCTCCAGCACCGGCAATCACAATATTCATCCCCATAGAGGTAATTCAGGTGATTTTTGAATTGGCAAAAATAATAGCTTTCTAAATGGTAATCAGCTAATAAGCTATTTCTTTTATGCCTTACAGGCCAAAGTAACAAAGGTAACTTTGAAAAATTCAATTTTAGGAAGGTTTTTTCAGCTTTAAAACCAGCTCCCTCTCCTATTCATCCAATAGCTTGGTAGTCTCAGAATCCGGCATTTCTTGGATATCCTTCAGTTTCCGTTGGATCACCCGAGTTCTTGCTCCTACCAATTTATCCAGTTCAGAATTTGCTTCTGAAAGCTTCTTTTGTGTCTTTTCTATCAGCTCACCAAACTTCCCAAATTCAGTCTTCACAGCTCCCAAAATCTGCCATACTTCTGAGCTTCTCTTTTGAATTGCAAGTGTTCTAAAGCCCATTTGAAGGCTATTCAGGATAGCTGAAAGCGTGGTTGGACCTGTTACCAGCACTTTATAGTCTTGCTGAATCTGCTGGGAAAGTCCAGGTTCGCGAAGGATCTCAGCATAAAGGCTTTCTACAGGTAGAAAAAGTATGGCAAAATCCGTGGTATGGGGGGCATTTATGTATTTATTTTGGATATCCTGAGCTGCTTTTTTCACCGCTTTGAACAACTCATTTCTGTTCATTTCGATCTCAGGCTTTGACGCAAGTTCATAGGCATCCACTAATCTTAAATAAGATTCCTGAGGAAACTTAGAGTCAATCGGCAATAATACAGGCTCATGTTGACCAGGCATTTTCACAGCAAATTCCACTCGCTCTCGATTTCCCTTTCCTACTTCGGCATTTAGCACATACTGATCAGGAGAAAGCAGATTTTCCAAAATTGCCTGAAGTTGGTATTCTCCAAGTACTCCTCGACTTTTCACATTTGTCAGAACTCGCTTAAGATCTCCAACTCCCGTTGCTAGATTCTGCATTTCGCCCAAACCTTTTTGCACTGCCTGAAGCTGGTTACTAACCATTTCAAACGATTGGCCAAGGCGCGTTTCTAGCGTTTTTTGAAGCTTTTCATCGACTGTCTCACGGATTTTTTCCAACCTCAATTCAGTAGTCTTCATAAGATCTTCCTGTCTACGATTGAGCTCCGAAAACTTCTCACGCTGCAGCGTATTGAAATCCTGTACATTCTGTCGAAATACCTCCCCAAAGGTTTTCAACGCTTCATTTTGATCTTTTGAGTTGGCTCTAATGCTATTGAAAACCAGTTGGAATTGATTCGTCAGATTTTCATTGGCTTCCTTGCGGGATTGAGACAAAGCTGATTCCAGCTCCTTACTCATTCGGGCCAATTCCAGTTGCAGAAAAGCTTTTTCCTGGTCATTTCCTTTTTTCAAGAAAAACAAGACCAGTAAAATCACCTGCAAAAAGGCAATAGCTATTAAAATATAATCAGTCGGCATAAGTGATCATTTGAGGTGCATGAAAGTAATCCTTTCGAACTTCCACCCCTAAGAACGAGAGATATTTAGCGACAGATTCCGTCGGTATTTCTTCCATTGGAACATGACCAGCATGATCAAAAACCACCAATTTAGCGTCTGGGATCAACTTTTCGAGCGCATAAGCCCTATCCACTGGAATCCAGGAATCCTCTTTTCCCCACATAATCAAAGTAGGCATAGTCAGCCGATCAAAGTCAATTCTTGATTCCCTTGGAGCGCCCAATCGATCCAACGTTGCCTTTCGATTCCCTTTTCGTAGCATCAGTTCATAATATCGGTTTACTGTCTCATCAGTGATTTTTTGATCATCTGAGTAGACTTGTCTCATATTCATTGAGAACAAAAACTTCGGAGTACATTTAAGAAGAATTGATGAAAAAACTGGGCTTTCAGCAAGTTTGAAAATCCAAGCTTTGTCTTGGTTAGAATCTTTTGCATTAAAAGAATTCAAATTTTGCGGAGCGCCTGCTGCATCAATCAGATTTAGAGAAATGACCTTATCAGGACGCGTAGAGGCTATCTGCATCGCTACAGCTCCTCCCATTGAGTTTCCCGCCAGATGAAAATGATCCAAATTTAGCTTCTCGGATAACTGGAGTACGAGCTGGGAGTAGTCTGTCAAACTATAGCGCTTGAGTTCATCAGGACCAGTCAATCCATGTCCAGGAAAATCGAGGGAAATAGTCAGAAAATAGGGACTCAACTCCTGTTGCCAGACATCCCAAGTATAAAGTGAAGAGAAACTGCCATGCAAAAGAAAAACAGGATCACCTTCCCCCATAATCCTCACATGAACATTGATGCCATCTACCTCTATAAAGTGCGATTGAGGGGTAGCGTATTTTTGTTCAATCTCTTCAGGTGCGATATCGGATCTAAAAAGCAACAGTAAAAAGAAAACACAAGCCAAACCAATAACCGCTAATACTTTCAAAATTCGTTTGATCCAATGCATAAAATTGGCTTTTTTGAGTTTGTGTAAAATCCAGCCTGAAAGGAAAAAGTACAAAATTCTGCTCTAATCTCTAGCTTGGCATAAAAGATAACCCTTGAATCATAACTCAGTTTTCAAAAACCTAGGCCCAGGCCCGATCATAGCCGCCGCATTTATCGGTCCAGGTACAGTGACAGTCTGCACCCTAGCAGGAGTCAATTTTGGTTTTTCGCTACTATGGGCTTTGGGCATCTCGGTGATATCAACCATTTTACTTCAGGAGATTTCAGGCAGATTAGGTTTGATTACTGGCAAAGACTTGAGTCAGTTGATTAGAGATCAGAAAGGAAATCCAGTTCTACGATATTTTTCCATGGGATTGGTACTTGTAGCAATTGGATTAGGAAATGCCGCTTACGAATCCGGTAATATTTCTGGAACTAACCTAGGCCTTCAGGTATTTTGGGACGCCCCTACGCTAAGCTTGGCTGGAATGGAAGTTCTGTTAGGTAATCTAACCCTCGGGATTCTCGCATTCACTTTACTTTGGTTAGGCAATTACAAAGCACTTGAAAAAGTATTGGTCGGATTGGTGATTTTTATGTCAATTGCTTTTACAGCGACTGCCATCCTCACAAAACCAGATTGGTCCGCGGTCTTTGCTGGTTTTATCCCAAGTTGGAATGATGCAAACTTACCTACCCTAGTCGCCTTAATCGGCACTACTGTTGTCCCTTACAATTTATTTCTCTACGCTAGTTTGGCGAAAAATCGATGGTCAGGCGCTGATGGGATTCCTTGGATGCGAAGAGATATTGTGATTTCCATAGTCTTTGGAGGAATCGTCTCCATGGCGATTTTGATGGTAGGAGCTGCAAATGTCAGCACCGAAATCAATAGCGCATTAGATGTTAGTAAGGGATTAGAAGGAGTTTTTGGAAGCTTCGCCAAATACATGATGGGCTTTGGATTGATGGCGGCTGGGCTTACCTCAAGTATCACCGCTCCGCTTGCAGCTGGATTGGTCATCTGTGGAATACTGGGATGGGATCAGGATATTCGCTCAAAACAAATGAGAGCCTCTATGGGAGTAATTATGGGACTAGGTTTAGTTTTCGCTTCCTTAGGGATCAAACCTATTCAGTTGATCACGCTTGCTCAGTTGGCAAATGGAGTTTTGCTTCCACTCATCAGTGGTTGGATTATTTGGGTTGCTTCACAAAAAACCATTTTAGGAGACTTCCGCAATAAAACTGGACATACAATTCTTGCAGTCTTGATTTGGTTGGTAACCGTAGTTTTAGGATTGAAAAGTGTGTTGGCTGTGCTTGGAATAAGTTTATAAGTATAACTTCTGTATGAACCATTTTATATCTTTTTTATGACTATACGGAATCTTGGAACTAACCACCTTATATTCTTTAAGTACCTCGGTTAGCTCGATTTACTGGGAAATTAATTCTCACCTCCTTCTCACAAACAATTTTCGGTGGCCGAGCCTGTCCGGCGACAGATGGGCTTGCCGAGGCCATTTGGCAAAACACATATTATTGGCAATGAAGCCTATAATCACATTTTTTTTCGAAGAATCTTATCTAAATCTGTTTGGCCTGAATTCTATTTATTAAAAACCCAATAGGCATTTTGCGCAAATTTTTAATCTTGAAATTGCTTGATTCAATAATTTCAGAAGCGTGATTTCCTGTTTTTAAAATGATGACAATCTAGATTTGTCCTATTATTTAATTTCAATTTTTACTAGTTAAACTTTTATTACAATGGGAAATCTTAATGATACTCAACTAAAAAAATTACAATCCAGTCGTAGCTTAAAGACTAGATTTCAGGCCATGCAAGTGATGCAGGTAGACAGAAAAAACCTTTCACAAGTACTGAAAGGTAGCGAGGATAAGAGTGCATCAGATCTAGACTTAACGTCTAAAACTATTTTACTAAGGAGCCAGCAAGGCGATTTTGAAGAAGCGTTTGAATTGGCTTCTTGGTCTTCCAAAGCAAAACCTGCATCCAGAAAAGTAGTTGTCAAAAGTTTTATCAAGAATAAGCAGGCTCCACTTTTAGTACACCAGATAGCCCGAATGAAAAGATCCGAGGCCGGAGATTTGATGAAAGATTACTTCGGTGAAGGCGGAGATCTCAAAGACGTGGCTGAGTGGCTAAGTGCAGCTGGAAAAATCCTAAAAACAGGTGTTGTACCTGATGATACCGATGGACTTTGGGGCTGGATCAAAGATACGGCTGGCAAGGTAGTAGATGCTGTAGTTGGAGCTATCAATACTGTCGCAGATGCCATAGCAGCGGCTGGCAAAAATCTAGCGGATGCGGTATCTAAAGTGTTGAGCTGGACCCAGTCCAAAATCGATGATTTTGTAGAAGCAGTTTTGGCTGCTGGCAAATCCATCTCACAACTTTTATCCGAAGCAGTTAAAAAAGGAGCTGCTGCAGTAAAGAAATTTGTTCAGGCAATTATTGAAGCAGGCAAGAAAGCCTTGGATATATTAAACTGGGCCATTAGCCAAGTAGAAAGTATGCTCAAAGAAGTGCTGAAAAAGTTGGAGGAACTTTTGGGTTCATTCACTTCTCTTTTGCTTGAAATTACAAAAATGGCTGCTTCCAAATTAACCGCAATTGTGAGAGCATTAGTAAGTGCCGGCAAAAGGGTGGTAGATTTTGTCTCACGATTAAATCGCTTTGCACTTGATTTTGGGAAAAGATTGGTACAAGAATTAAAGAAATTAGGCAAAACAGTACGAGAAATTATGCTGGCAGTGATCAATCGAACTCGTGGAATGATCCGAGTTGTAATCCAGGCGCTTAAGGAATTAGGCACTACCGTTTTCAGCATGTTGAAAGAAGTAATTTCGCGAACCTCACAACAACTTTCTGCTTTTATTGGTGCTTTGAAAGACATGGCTATTTCCCTGAGTGCCATAATCAATGACATTGCCAGATTTGTAGCTGCTGAAGCCCGGAAATTAATGCAAGCCTTACGGGTAATTTGGACTAGAATCAAAGATATTTTGGAAGTCATTGCTCAGAAATCTGTCTCTGTAATCCGAACGCTAATCACAGCTCTTGTAGGAACGGTCAATCATTGGAGAGAAGTTTTGAAGGAAATTCTGACTAATGTTCGTGATGCATTTAGAGAAGGTCTGATTAAAGGTTTGATAGAAATTGGTAAATCAGCTGTTATGTTAATGATCGAAGCAACCAAATTGGGAGCTTCCATAGCAGCTGTTACTTTTGCGATTTTGATGGACATTTTTGGTTCGCATCGTGGTCTTAATGCCGTCGAGCGAGCAGAGGCTGAGAAGATTTTTGGAAACTCTATTGATCTGAACCGCGTGAAGCTGACTGATGCTAGTCTTGCGGCAGATTTGATCATGTGGATGAACAAAAACCGTCCGTTTACTACGATGTATGTGATCAACCATAAATCAGGCGCCACGCTATCAATGGCAACCCTAATCCACGAACTAACTCACGTGTGGCAGGCAGTTACTTCCGGCGGAGTCTACATGATCGAGGCGTTACATTCTCAGTTCTTCGGAAAAGCTTACAATCTCTCAGAAGATGACTTGAAAAAAGCTAATGGTAAGCTGCTGAACTTAGAAAGAGAGCAGCAGGCTGTTGTAGTGGAAGAGTATTGGAAAGCCGAATTCGACCAGCAAAGAACAAAAATCCCAGTAGAGCTACTTCGCCCATTTGCAAAGCAAGTATACAAAGGCAAGTTTGTCATCAATAAATTCGCTCTAAAGGATTTGCAGCTTTCCTCTAAACTGATTTTTGCTACTAATTGATTTTTGGAAGTGAATAAAGCAATTGTTTTACCAGGTGCATGGTCAGAGCAAGCTGAGAATTTTATGGCAAGGTTGAATGAGATTCAGCCTTGTTTTTTCTCTATTGCAATACCTTGTGGATCATACGAAGACTCACCTTCTTTTTTGAAATTGCAATCTAAATTGCTAGCACAATCGGGCGCTCAGTCTGCATTAATAGTAGTGCCAAAATCCTGGGCAAAAGTTGAATTCATGAAGCATTGGCAAACCGTCATATGCAATGACTCCAATGATCCAGTAATTTGCTCGCTATTCTTTGCTGATGAATGGCATGAGGTTGAAACTCTATTACAGGAGTTTTTGGAAGAGAAAGTAGATAAATCCCCTAAGACTCATCTTACCTGTCAATACCAACCTCCTTACACGACTACGCTAAAACTATGGGCAGATGCAGGAGCTGAAGAATATCATCCTGGAGATTATTTCAAATCTGAAATTCTAAATGCAATAGCTATAATGACCGGAAACTGGGTCTATTGGGGACATGGAGGGGGAAGTTATCTCAGAGGATATGGCCATTTAGAAAAAGTTGAATTATTACTCTACGCGCCTAAAAACCCGTTAAATGCAACACTTTGGTTTACCTGCTCTACATTAGACGCTGCTGTACCTGAGAATATTGCTTTGAGCTGGTATCTAAGTGGTGCAACTAAATGTCTTTTGGCAAGTCCAGATAAGGTGAAAACTGATGCGAATGTTGCCTTGTCCAAAGCTTGGCTAGCTGAAGCTCAATCAAAACAAGGAATCTGTGTAGCTGAAATACTTTTGAAGCTCATTAAGCAGAATTCCAAAGAAATTAATGAAGTATTAACACAATACTACCTCATTGGAAACCCTTGGGTGTGTGCCGGAATTTAGACCTCAGTTTGGGTAGAATTGTTACTTCTTTAATTCTTTCCACTCACTGTCCAAAACACTGTAATAAATCGTATCTCGTCTTCTGCCATGCGTAAGTAGTGTATGACTTCTCAGAACTCCTTCTTCTACTGCACCAGCCTTCAGTAGTGCAGTTCTTGCTGGCATATTCAGCACATCTGTTTTAATCTCCACTCGTTTCAGTTTTAATTTTTCGAAGCAATACTCAAACATCAGTGATTTCATCATTTGGTTGACACCTGAACCGTGAAATTCCCTTCCGAGCCAAGTCCAGCCTATTTCTATGCGCTCATCTCTCTCCGAATAATTTCCAAATGCAGTGCTTCCTACCGCTTTATTAATTCGCTTATCCCAAACTATGAATTGCAAACGCTGACCTGCAAAAGCTGGTTTTACCCATTCTTCAAATTCACCCGGGACACTTAGATCATAAGTGAAATAGATCCAAAGTGAAGGATCATTTGCCAAGGAAATTAAACTAGGAAAATCCTGCTCAGAAATAGGTCTAAGAAGGATTTTTTCATTTTCTAAAATCAAATTCTGATCTAACATCAACCTAATATTTCTTGGATTGCTTTATTGTAAAGAGCTACTTCTTCTATGGTTCCGGTAGATATTCTGCACCAATCATTCAAAGGCTCAAAAGGTCTACCCACTATAAATCCTTTAGCCAACATAGTTTTATTAAATTCTTTGATATCTCTGCCTGATTGAAAAAAAATGAAATTCGCATGTGAATTCAAATAGGGTAATTTCAAGTCATCAAGCGTTTTAGTCAACATGGCCTTTGCCTCTTTGGTCTTTTGCAATGAAAACTGATAGAATTCCTTGTCCTTAAGTGCAGCTTTACTGGCCTCGATTGCCATTATATTCGTATTGGCGACGACGCGGTCTGAAAGGAGATTGGCTAATTCTGGCCTTGCAATCAAATACCCCATTCTAACTCCTGCAAGCCCATAGACTTTGGAAAATGTTCTGGATACGATAACATCATACCCTAGCTTCACCAGCTCAACCATAGAAGGATAATTCGGCTCAGTGATGTAATCGTAATATGCTTCATCAGAGAAGACCACGGCTTGTTTACTAACAGTTTTACAAAAATCAAACACCTGATCTGCAGGAAGCAGTTTGCCAGTAGGATTATTTGGATTACATAGAAAAACCATCTTGGTTTTATAGGAAACGCGTTTTTCAATTTCCTCCAAGTCAAAATCTAAGTCTTTATTCAGAGGAACCCAATTGATCCCTGTATTCCAAAGCTCGGCATAGCTCATCATCGTAAGAAATGTAGGCGTGCAGGATATTATCTCTCCACCACCTCCAAAAGTGATTCCAGCTATCTTCAACCCTTCTGTCGATCCTGCTACAAGAACTATATGATCTTCAGGCACTCCCTCCTTTTCAGCGATCATTTTAACCAACTCAGCATTGTATCCCCAAGGATAACGACAACCATTATCAAACCCATTGACCATCGCCTTTCGCATGGATTCGGACGGTCCATATGGGTTTTCATTGGATCCCATACGAATAGGTCCATCTATGGTCCGCGGATTAAACTTTCTAATTTCTTCGGCTGACAGCGAATTGACTATCCCTGTCGCCCCAAAAGCTGCTAAGCCACTTCCGATAGAAGCTTTTTTCAACCATGATCTTCTTGAAATTCCTGACATGATTTTTCTATTTGATTGTTAAAATAATAATGTTTTGCCTACCCTATTATTAAATTTTCATTCAATCTGTAATTCTATTAACTATAGCATATTTGGTAAAAATAGCATGCAATAAAATTATCTCTCTCAATTATGAATATCAACAAAATAATTTTTTAAATTATACAAAAGCGAAATTAACCCTAAACCCATATATAAATGAAAAAGCTATTACTTTTCCTCGTCTGCGGGTTGCTTTGGGTAAATAGTCTCAAAGCTCAGCAAACAGAGTACATGGTATTCGAATTTGTCAAGGTTGAAAACGATCAACTTTTTGATTATATCGAGTTTAAAGACCTGATGGAGAAAGTTTACAGGCAAGCGCTAAACGACAAAAGAATCAAAGGCTGGGATTTTTGGGCACTTCAGTCCGGTGGAGATCACTCGGACTTTCAGTACATCATGGTGACATACTATAATGATCCGGTACAAATGATGAATGGTCTGGATGAACAATCAATGATGGAATACACAAAAATTGCCTATCCACATTTGAACAGCATTCAGATCAGCAACTTATTCCAAGAATCGCTTTCTATGCGTGATATGCCGATGAGACTTTACATGAGACAAATCTCAGAAACCAATGATAATTTCCAGATGAAACCTGGAGTATTGGCTTCTTTTGACTTGATGAAAGCGCGGGAAGGAAACTTTGAAGTTTACGAAAAAGCTGAATCTGAGATTTTCAAGCCTATTCACCAAAAATTCGTGGAACAGGGATTGATGGGACATTGGAGCTTGTTGAGAACAGCTTTGCCTTTGGGTTCTGAGGCAAAATCTACTCACTTAACAATGAATGTTTACAAGGATTACATGCAGTTTTTCAATGCTCAATCCTATGAAGACATGAATCAGACAGCGGCACAACGAGAAGCTGTAAATGAAGGTCTAAACTCTAGGGACCAAAAATGGGTCTACCTAGCAACATTAGAAAACGTAGTTCGATAGTCCGGTTGAAAATTACGTGGAGAGGCTTTGAAAAAAGCCTCTTTTTTTGTGCCTTCCTTTCAATTTGCGATGGATTTCAAGCCATTTCTAAGCTAGCTTTTTTGTGATATACTCTAAAAAGCCCGACTCCCACCACAGGACCAACAAATAGCAGTGCCAATGTTTGATCAATTTCAATCCATTGTAGAAGAACTTGAGTAGCTTGAATACTTACTATTGAAAGCGCAAAGCCTATTGAATTAACCAATGTTAAAGCAGTCCCACGGTATTCCGAAGGCACACTTTGAGCGACTAGCGTAGAAAACTGCGGTGAGTCCGCCGTAATTAATATACCCCAAATCAATAGGAGTCCAATCCAAATCCAGCTTGGCATACCACCAACAAATAGCACCAATACACAGCAAACCCCAGAACCTACAAGCGCAAATTGCGCTACAAACCTACTTCCCTTTCTCTGAGCGATAATTCCCCCAACTGCACACGAAACTCCTCCTATGGCAATGACGAAAAATGAGAGTAAACTCACCTCAGAATCCATAATTTCACCCTGACTAAAATATAAAATCAATACAGGCACAAAAGCCCAGTAAGTATATAACTCCCACATATGCCCAAAATATCCAGAAGCAGCACTTTTCAACTCTCTGATTTTGGAGAGTTTGGGTAAAATCCCGATATCGAATTTAGCATTACGATTATGAAAAGGGCCAATGGGTACTATTAACCCTATTAAAAGCCCGCCCAATAAAGCTAATGCAGAAGTCAATCCAAGCACAAGCTTCCAAGACAAATTTAAATCCAAGCCTTTTAAAAGATGAGGAAAAGCAGTCCCCAAAACCAAAGCACCGACCAAGAAACCTAAAGCAGATCCTAGCCCTTTTTGAAAATAATCAGCCGCAATCTTCATTCCCACAGGATAGATTCCTGCCAGGAAAAAGCCTACCATAAACCTGCATGCTAAAACAGTACTTAATTGAAGTGGCAAAATGATAATCAATAAATTGAAAGTTGCCGCTAAAATGGAACTGATAAAAAAAACACGGCTTGGTGAAAATCGATCCGGAACTGAAAAAATTGCAAAAACCAAAGTGCCCAAAATAAAACCAAATTGAACGACCGAAGTGATGGTAGCCAAAATCTCAGTTCGTCCCAACAGAAAACTGATTTCCGGTGCTACAGCGTTACCTGCAAACCAAAGAGAAGTGCCCAAAAATTGAGCAATGATGATCAAAATCAGGGCACTTCTAGATGTTAGTTGAGAATTCAAGCTCCCAATATTCCTCTAATCGTTGTCACTTCTTCTTCACTGAAAATAGAATTTTTAACTGCTGCTACGTTATCATCCAACTGTTCAGGCTTAGACACCCCAACAAGTACAGAAGTAATACGTGGATCTTTCAGTAACCAAGCGATTGCCATTTGAGCAAGAGTTTGTCCCCGTCCAAGTGCTATGTCATTTAGTTTGGAAATCATATTAATCTTCTCTTCAGAAATCTGAGATGCATTCAGGTATCGCCCATCCTTGGCTGCACGGGAATCTTTTGGAATTCCTTTAAGGTATTTATCAGTAAGTAAACCTTGCTCCAAAGGAGAAAAAGCAATACTACCTACCCCTTTTTCGCCCAGTACTTCCATCAAACCATCTTCTACCCAGCGATCAATCATTGAATATCTAGGCTGATGAATCAAAAGTGGAGTTCCAAGTCTTTCCAAAATCTCATAAGCTCTTGCTGTATCTTCTGCAGAATATTGAGAAATACCCACATAAAGCGCCTTTCCTTGTCTTACCAAAAGGTCAAGTGCACCCATAGTTTCTTCAAGTGGCGTATCTGGATCCGGTCTATGGTGGTAGAAAATATCCACATAGTCCAAGCCCATGCGCTTCAAGCTTTGGTCGCAGCTTGCAACCAAATATTTTTTAGAGCCAAAGTTTCCATAGGGACCTGGCCACATATCCCAACCTGCTTTAGAAGAAATCACCAATTCATCTCTCAGTGATGAAAAGTCTTTTTTCATGATTCTACCGAAATTTTCCTCAGCAGATCCAAACGGAGGACCGTAATTATTTGCCAAATCAAAGTGACAAATCCCAAGATCAAATGCTCTTCGAAGAATGGAACGGCCAAGTGTAAAATCTGCATTATGTCCGAAATTATGCCACAGGCCTAGGCTGATTTCCGGTAATACTAAGCCACTATTTCCGCATCTTCGATACTTCATCTGATGATAGCGGTCTGCGGCAGGTTGGTAAGGTAAAAGTGGGGAATGATCGTTAATATCCATTATTTCAGGTTTGAGTGATTGATTAAGCGAACCAAAATAGAGCGATAAAAACTGAAATCAAACCTAACGCCATAAGAAGTAGCCAACTTTTCCATAAGTAGCTGATCCAGCCATTGTATTTAATTCCAGCTGCTGCTACCACAGCCATCATCCCTCCGTTTGTGGGCGCAATCAGATCCATCAATCCTGCTGGGTATTGATAGGTGAGAACAGCTAGTTGGCGGCTAACTCCCAACAAATCCATTAGTGGTACAGCGAGAGGTGTAGTCAAGACAGCCTGACCGGAAGTACTTGGAACAGGCAAATGGATGATCGCTTGGCTGAGATATAAACCCAACGCTGCAATTTGTGTCGGCATAGTTTCCAGCGGCTGAAACATACCTTGAATAATAGGATCAATGATCGATGTATTCTGCAAAATTAAATACACACTTCGTGCTAATCCTACTATGACTCCAGCAAAGATCATTTCCCCAAAACCCTCTGTATACGCTCTTGCAGTACCGTTGATTCCCATTTTGCCAACCAGTCCACAACTTATCCCAACTATAAAAAACAAAGCACTCATTTCATTATAGCCCCAATCTTTGTAGACAATCCCCCATGCCATTGCGACTACACCTCCAAAAGCCAAAAAGAGAATCAATGAATGTTGTAAGGATATTTTTGAAGGTTTTAATTCAACAGCCTCTGCGGAGGGTGTTTTGAGTTTGCCAAACTTGATGTGATAACCACACCAAATCGAAATTGCTAAAATGAGGAAAACCATTCGATAGGCAAAACCCTCATTGAGATCAAGTTCAGCGATGGTTTGGGAAAGTAAAGAACCAAATGGATTGACTGGAGAAAAACTAGCTCCAACTAACGCTGAGCCCAGTGCTATTGCAACTATTGCCCGTATATCATAATTGATTTTTTTAGCCAGAAGAACTAAAATTGGGGCTAAAGCAATGAGTTCCTCCTGCATTGCAATGGTTGCTCCACAAAAGGCAAAAATTAACCCAATGATATAAAGTAAAAGATATTGCCTATTCCTGAATTTATAAATCAAAGACGCGATGCCTTCCTGAAGTGCTCCAGTTTTTTCTATAACATAAAAAGCGCCCCCAATAAGCAAGATTAAGACTACAACATCAGCACCTAGGATGATTCCTTCAGGTATAGAAAGGGCGATATCGTAAATACTCGCATTGCGATCAGCTATCCTATGAAAACTCCCTGGAACAATTATTTCTCTTCCAGACTCCAGATCTAAAACTCGTTCATAGCTTCCCGATTGAATAAAGTAGCTTGATAATGCTGCTAGAATAATAAAACCTAGGAGAATGATGATAGGGTGTGGAAAAGATAGTTTCATGGAGAAATGTAAGAGATGACTTGATTCGCGATTTCAATTCTGAAATCCGATGTATCACGAGCGTTAGAGAATAAAAAAATGGCTGTTTTTGCATCTTTAGAAAAAAACAAAAGACTGGAATAACCAGCTTGGCCTCCAAAATGCCCTATCCATTCTCTTCCATTAATTTGAGTTTTCTGAAAGCCTAAGGGGGTATCTCTGCCTTCAATAGTAAGCCATTTCAGCGCTTTTTGATGTGCTCCATTGTCCCCGCGAAGTAATTGAACCAAAGCCAAACTCATGTCTTTTGTAGTAGTCAGTAAACCCGAAGATGGAGAAGGAAGTATTGGGAATCTCATTCGTTTGGCCACAATTCTTTTCCAGAGAAAAGTTCGCTGATAGCCTGTAAGTCCATTTTCATCTATTGGCCAAGTAGAAATAAACTTGGAATTAAACATTCCTGAAGGCATTAAAACTTCTTCCTGAAGCACTGAATCAAAGTCAATTCCAGCCGACTGACTCAAAAACAGACCTAACAAATCATAATTCGCATCGGCATAATTATAGGCTTTAGAACCTTTTTGATAGTCATGTGCATTTGTTATGAACTCATCTCCCCACTCTTGCAACGATTGAAGTTTTGAAGAAGAAAAAATCTCCTCAGAAAAATTCTTGTCTCGGATACCAGTTTGATGGGATAAAAAATCTTGAATCCTTAGTGTAACTAATGAAGGTGATTTGAGATTATTGGAAAGTCCCAGCGCATACAAATTATCTTCTGGAAGTAACTCCAACTTCTGGAAAACATTTGCCAGCGCTAATGCTGTAAACAGTTTTGAGACTGAGGCTACCAAGATTTGACTTTCGATAGTTAAAGAGTCTTTAGTCTCCAAATTTTTAAAACCAAACGCATTCAGGTAAGAAACCTTGCCATTCTTCACTACAGCTAGAGATATCCCTGGCAAAAGGTAAGTGGCCATGGACTGGTTCAGTATTGAATCAATTCCATCATTCTCAGAAGAAACCTGTAATGCAGGCTTAAAAACATGTTTGGGGAAGCTATACCACCATTCCCATGAAATGAACAGCGCAACCCAGAAAACCAAAACAGCCAATATAATTTTGATTTTCTTGCTCATAGAAAAAATTATTTTTTTCAGTTTAGACTAAATACGTACACAGTTTACAATCCTCTATCTTACTTTCTAAAAGAGAATTTCTGCCTTTTTTAACCTATTTATCCATGTGTGAAAAATCACAATCAAGATCTTCACGGTTCCAATTCCCACATTTAGCAGCAGCTTCGTAGGTACTCTGCAAAAATTCAAGAAGCATCATAGTCGGGTCGGCAGACTTCTGTACATCTTCGTAGGTCAGCATAAACTCACCCATGTCGTTGTTCCAATACGCTTTCTCAGGAGATATTTTAGCATCCTTGAAGTCATCATAATTTGGATAACTGTATGCGTAGAAAACCGGAGTTTTGAAGGCTTCGCTACCTGGCCAAAATCCAACGCTAAACACTTCATGTGAATACGCTTCCTGCATGACGGAAGCAGGAATATTTGGAACCTGACCTTTAAATTCCGGTGCTTTATTTCCTGAAAAACGTGTATAAGCTAAATCAAAAGATCCCCAGAAGAAATGAATAGGGCTATTTTTCCCGGTGAATTTCGTTCTAAAAAAGCCAAAAACGTTCTGAATATGTACCAACACTTTCCAAAGACTTTGGGCCGTATTTGCCTGGTACATGATTCTTTTCTTGTTTTTGGGAAATGGAATTGGATCAGGAATTTCATTTGGACTCTCGTGGATTTTCACATCTATCCCCAAAAACTTCAATTTCTCCATCAACTGCTCATAGAAACTAGCAACAGTCTGTCCTCCAAGAGCAAAGCGATCACGAGTGCCATTACTGGTCTTCAGCCTCAACTCATGATGAATGAAATCAAACTTAATTTCAAACACGCCAACTTCATAAGGAATATTCCCCGTTGTCAATCCTTGCGCATCAACATATAAGGAAACATGCCAGGAATGATTTTGCCATGGAGATTTTTTCAGCCTTACCTTCCCTACAATCTGAGTCCACTGATGCAGCAAATAAATGGTATCTTTATTTTCCTCAAATTGAAATATCGGCCAAGAATTCTTTTTAGGTGCCATAGGTAAAAGTTTATCCTTCAATTTATAGGTTTTCCTTCCTGAACAAAAATTAAATTTCAGACTTTAACAATTTCTCCAAAGTCTTCATGCCTTTTGTGGCATTTTCAAGGATATTAATCACTTTCCTTCTAAAATTTACTTCTGGGTTTCTTGGATCAATAACATAAATCAACTTTTCATCTGCCACAAAATCCACCAAACTAGCAGCTGGATATACTTGAAGAGAAGTCCCAATCACCACAAAAACATCCGCTTTCATGGCAATTTCTATAGCAGTTTCCATCATAGGAACTTGTTCCCCAAACCACACTATATGCGGTCTAAGTTGACTTCCCTTTTCACATTTATCCCCTTCTTTTAATTCCCAGTGATCCAGGTCATAAACCAATGTTGGATCCAAAGTACTTTGAGCTTTTTTCAACTCACCATGTAGATGAGTGACGTTAGTAGATCCTGCACGTTCGTGAAGATCATCTACGTTTTGAGTGATGATAGAAACCTGAAAGTCTCTCTCCAGCTCCGCTAAAATAAGATGTGCCTCATTAGGCTCACAATCCAGCAATTGCTTTCGACGTTGATTATAAAAATTTTGAACTAGCTGCCGATTCCTTCTCCACCCTTCTGGTGAAGCCACTTCCATCACGTCATGACCTTCCCAAAGTCCTCCAGAATCGCGGAAGGTTTTTATCCCACTTTCTGCAGAAATTCCAGCACCGCTGAGTACAACCAAATGCATCTTTTTGCTCATGGTTTATTGGGATTTTGGATCTTGTAAATTTCGAATGACCACAGTTGAATCTACCTAATTCCACGCAAATTAATACTGTAAAGGATCGATGATAATCGCAGATTTTTCTATAGCGATCAAAGTAAATTCAACGAGTCATTTGAGCAAATCTGCATCATTTATTCGCGAAGCTCTGCGGGAAATCTAGTAAATCTTAAATAAACCTACACTTGAGGTATTTGATCTTTTCCCCCTTATCAGAAAACATCTTTTCGTATCGCGTCTGTATGCCAAAGTGGTCATCTTTCCACTCAGACTGATAGAAATCATGCGTAAAACCAATCACCTCGATGTCTTCTCTACTTTGGAATAGCTCCAATGAGTAATTAAATAGATCCGTATTGTCAGTTTTGAAGTGCAAAAAGCCATCCTTCTTTAACATAGGCTTATACATATCCAAAAAACGTGGTGATGTCAATCTACGCTTTTCATCTCCATCCCGAGGAAATGGATCTGGGAAAGTAATCCAAAGCTCAGAAATCTCATCCGCAGCGAAGTACTTTTCGAGAAGTTCAATCTGGGTTCTTAGAAATGCCACATTGTGAATCCCCTCTTTGGTAGCTGTCGAACTGCCCCTCCAGATTCTGCTTCCTTTGATATCTACACCAATAAAGTTTTGATTTGGGAAATTACGGGCTAACCCTACTGTAAACTCACCCCTACCGCAAGCGAGCTCTACTACGATTGGGTTAGGATTTTGGAACTGTACTTCATTCCAGTTTCCTTTGATTGTTTCAAAAATTGGCTTTCCAGCCTGGATTACATTTGGATTCTCCTCATTTTCTTGGAAGCGAACCAGTTTTTTTCTACTCATCTAAAGCTCTTCGATTTCTGCAACCACAAAAGTACTCCCTCCTACAAAAATCAAGTCATCTTCCGCTGCATTTTTTCTGGCAAATGCTAAAGCTTTATTTATGCCAGGAATAACTTCACCTTTCAAACCCGCTGAAACCGCTTTATCAGCCAATTGATCGGCAGGTAAAGCTCTTGGGAGTTTTGCTTCGCAAAAAACATAGTTTGCCGATTTTGGAAGCATGGATAGCACTTTGGAGATGTCTTTATCCTGAACCATGCCCAAGACAAGCCATAGTTTTTCAAAACTATATGTCTCTAATTGGGAAAGGATTTCTCGAAATCCAGCTTCATTATGTCCTGTGTCACAAATGACTGTCGGATTGGAGGACAACATCTGCCATCTTCCCTTCAAGCCAGTTAATTCTGTCACATTTTTCAAACCTTCCAAAACTGCCCCAGTTGGCAAATTCCAGCCCATTTGCCTCATTTGAGCTACGGATTCAAGAATTCCCGGAAGATTGTACTTCTGATAATTCCCATTAAGACCAAAAATCAGATCAATCGTTTCTTCTCCCTGTGCCGTGGTCTGTGTCTTCACAGACCATTCTGACTCTTCACTATTGACAACTTTATATTTGGTTTTACCTTCCTCTTCAGCAACTTTATTAGCTTTCCAATTTTGATCCGCAAAAGTGATAGTCGCGTTCATCGTCTTGGCTTTTTCCAAGAAAACAGCCTTCGTCTCTTCATGCGTCTCGCTGATCACCACAGGAACCTCTTTTTTAATGATTCCAGCTTTCTCCCCTGCAATCAATGGCAAAGTATCTCCGAGGAACTGCACATGATCAAAACCTATATTGGTAATCAGAGAAAGCTCGGGGGTGATAATATTGGTACTGTCAAAATTGCCGCCCATGCCCACTTCAATGATTGCAATATCTACTTCCTGCTCTGCAAAATGCCAGAATGCCATTCCAACTGTCATTTCGAAAAAGCTTGGTTTGAGTTCATCTAGAAAGCTCTTGTTTTCTTCCACAAACCGAACTACTAGCTCAGGGCTTATTTCCTGTCCATTAATTCTGATTCGCTCAGTGAAAGATTTCAGATGAGGCGAAGTGTAAAGTCCGGTTTTATAACCAGCGCTTTGAAAAATAGCAGCTAAACTATGGGAGGAACTTCCTTTCCCATTTGTACCTGCTACGTGAATTGATTTGAATTTCTTTTCGCGATTTCCTAGGTGATCACAAAGTGCAATTGTACTCCTTAGATCCTTTCTGAAAGCAGATGCTCCCACTCTCTGAAACATAGGAAGGGAGTTAAACAAGTAATCCAGCGTCTCCTGGTAATTCATTAATAATTACAATTTATAGAATTGAAGTTTTATGAAAAAAATACATTATTCCTAAAATCACTCTTTAGTGAGTTTATCCAAAAAATCAGAAATTTTCAGAATTTCCGTTAAGCCCGACTTTTCAATCACCAATAAATCATTATCTCCTGTCACTAGATAGTTTGCGTTCCCGTCTTTTGCCAATTCTAAGAGAAAATCGTCATTTGAATCTCTGCAAACTTTCATTTTGCTCGTAACATCAATCAATTCAATGAAAGGTTCAAAAACACCTAACATTTCGTTAAAGGAATATTCATCAAAATATTTACAGAGTTTAGGCTTTTTGATTGTTTCCCGAATCTCTTCAATAAATTTTTCACTAAACAGAAGCTTTATTTTATTGGATGATAATATTGGCTCAAGTTGATTAATACGATTTGATATAATAAAACTTATCCAAAGGTTGGTATCAATAACAACCCGGATTTGTTTATTTTTCTTCATTTCTAGAAGTCCTTACTTCATCAACCATTTTAGCTATTTCTTCAATGGATGGAGCAGAATCAGAATCTTTTCTCATTCGCATCAAATAGGCCTTCATTTTAGAAATAGGATCGCTACTAACCTTAATAAGATTCAAGTCTTCCATATCTCTAATTAGTTTTAGAGCTTTTGGATTTAGAATTTCAATTTTGAGCGCCTCCATAGTGATTGTAGAATATTATTCTAATCAAATTTAAAGAAAGAGAACGATAAATTGTTCTTAATCAACCTTAATAACAAACGTGATTTTCCCAGTGGAAAATTCAGCTGCAGCACCACCTTGTTTTTTGAAAGAGATCTGATTTACTACCTGACGGTAATAAGCAAGCACATCATTGGAAACATTGTACTCCAAGGGAACTGCCTGTACAACCCTTCCCAAATCGTCAATGGTAATTTTAAAAACTATTCTACCATTTCGAGTAGATACTCTATCATTGATATTAGGTCGCTGTGCGAAATCCCATCCAGCAAGATCTAAGCTGTAACCATCTCCTGAGTTAGCTCCTTTTCCAGACCCAACACCCATAATAGCTCTTCCGTCAACTGTACCCTTTGGATCACCTTCATCGCCTTTTTCGTTGGACGTACCTTGAGCACCTCCAGATGCTGGAGTAGTTCCTTTTCCTGATGTTCCGCCTGCGCCAAAGATTGCTCTTTGGTCAATTTTCGGTTTTTCAGGAGCTTTTTGCACAGTTTCTTTTTCTTCAGCTTTTGCTGGAGTTTCCACCGGTTTAGCCACTTCTTTCTTAACTGGCTCAGGTTTTTTAGTTTGTTCTGTAGCTTTCTCCTCTCCTCTGATCGGAGAAGGCTTCGTAGTGACAGCCTTATTCACAGAAGGTTTTGGCTGAGCTGTAGGCTTAGCCGTTTCAGTTTTTGGACTTGGAGGAGGTGTAGCTGGTTGTGTTACCACTTCAGCGACTTGGCCAGGAGCAGCATCTTCTACTACTGGAGTTGGAGTTTCTGATGGAGGTGCAGGGCTATTTCTTTCACCTGAGCCAGTCGGTGTAAATCCTAGGTTCAATTCCAAACCAAAAGTAGGTAATGGAGGAACGGGCTGCTTCCAAACCACAATAAAGTAGACCGCAATCAAAAGCAACACGTTGAAGATAATGGTGATTATCCACGATTTCTTTTTGCTTTCGCTCTCTATTTTATCTGCATTCCAGTATTCCATTGCTTTAGAATGGTTTTGTTGCGATTGAAACATTTGCTTCCAATCCTGCTGCAATTCCTCCTATCTCCACTAGATATTCCACTGGAACATCTTTATCGATGTGAAGTACTACTTGACCATTTTTATCTTTAAGTAAAGAAGTCAATTCATCCTTAATTTGTTCCCTTGGTACGATTCGATCGTTCACTGAGTATTTAAGATCCTTAGTAACTGTAACGGTAACTTCCTGCATAACGATGTCTGAAGTTTCGCTGGAAGGCAAATTCACAGGCAATCCAGATGGAGTAATGAAGGAAGATGTTAGCATAAAAAAGATCAACAACAGAAAGATGATATCTGTCATGGATGACATGCTGAATGCCGGATCTACTTTATTTTTAGCCTGTAGTCCCATTTTATTTGTCTTGTAACAAGTCAATAAATTCGATCGAAGAATACTCCATATTGTGGACAAGCTTCGACACTTTCGATACTAGAAAATTATAACCCAAGTAAGCAATAATACCTACCACCAAACCTGCTGCAGTAGTGATCATAGCTTCATATATACCCTCAGAAAGAAGTTTTGGTGAAACCATTCCTTCTTCTTGTGCTATAGCAATAAACGCTTGTATCATACCTGCAACCGTCCCCAAGAAACCAATCATAGGTGCCGCTCCAGATACCGTTGCTAAAAGATTCAAGTTTTTCTCCAACTTATAAATCTCGATTTTACCAACGTTCTCAATTGCTACTTCAATATTTTTCAATGGAGAACCAATACGTTCCACTCCTTTGGCAATCATATTTGCTACCGGAGTATGTTCACCTGCACAAAGAATTTTTGCTTTTTCAGTTTGTCCACTTTGTACTAAAACCTTCACCTGGTCCATCAGATGCGAAGAGGTAGTTGAAGCTTTATTTAGTGTGATTAATCGTTCGACAAAGATGAAAATAGCAAGTATGAACAAAAGGTAAAGTGGGACCATCATATATCCGCCTTTGATTAGAAGGTCAAGAAGTCCGATATCATTGTTGGTGGCACCCATCGCCAGGCTATCTGCTGCAGAAATTGTATCTGTAGAGAGCGTTTGAAGTAGAATCATATTAATATTTCAAAATCCATAAATCTTCTGTGTATTGGTCCTTGACCCGAGCGAGCTCTTCATTGATGGCTGTCCATCCTCTTGAAGTTCCTATTGCCAAACGATAGTTTGTTACATCTTCGTATGGCAAAATCAGATAAACTGTCTCTGCTCTATTCTTATATTGCTCTGCTTCTTCCAAAGCCAAAGCCTCATTTGGGAGGCTTCCTACGATAATATAGAATTGAGGTCGATCAGCTTTTTCTTCAACTCGAACCAAAGTTCCTGATACCTCTGACGCAATAGTTGTACCAGTTTGAGCTGATTCTGCGACAGGTGAAACAGAAGTTATAGAATCTGAAATATTTCCTTGATTATCAGTTAATTGCGTTTCTTCACTTGTGGTAGAATTGATAGCTACTTCATCATTTTCTTCGATTGCTGCATCTTCTTTTGATTGAGCAACTAACTCTGTAGATTCTGGAACTTGCACTACAGATTTATTCATTTGCCAGATAATAACTACAACTACTGCCAAAGCTAAAAGAGCTGCGATCCAAACCCAGGAATTATTGGATTTCTTTTGCTCCACTTTTTGTGCTTTTTGCTCAGGTTTAGAGACTTTTTCTGCTTCGACAAAAGAAGGTTTTACAGCTTGTATTGTTCTCTTTTTAACTTCACTTACATCAACTGGAGCTATAACTTCTTCCTCTTTTTTAGCTGCCTCAGTTTGAGTCAGAGGCACAACTTCTACATAAGGAAGCCCATAGTCTTTTGGATCTGTCCAATGCTTATTACCTGTAGTTTTTTCAGTCATCTCTATCGGGGAATGTTACGAAACTAAACGAAATGAGCCTAAACCCCAACCCAAAGCATCAAACAAATCTTAGAATTTAAAAGAAGCTCCGCCAATAAACTGAATTCCTCTTGTAGGATAGTTTAACCACCGCATATTTTTTCCATTAAGTAGATTGTTGCCTTCGGCAAAAACTGAGATCCTATCCGTAATACCGTAATCTGCCTTCAACTGTAAATCAGCAATAGTTTTCAATTTTACTACTTCAAAAGGTCCCGTAATTCCCACAACATCACTTAAATCTTCACCTCTGGCTTTGATTCCACCCATTAGATTCAGATTAGCCTGCACAATCAAACGCTCAATCGGAGTCACTTGATTATTGATTCTCAATTCCCAAACAGGCCTACTCCAAGCTTCAGCCTGTGTACTTAAATCGTATTGGTACAAATCCAATCTACTGTTGAGCGAATACAAATCAGAGAATTTATACCCTAGTTCAGCATTGATATTGAAGACGGTCGTCTTTTCATCATATACCAACTGGAATTTCTCGGTTTCAGAATCAAGTGTATTTGAAGTGTAGTTATTCACAAAGAAATACATCTGATTGTATCGACTCATGTTGATCGCACCACGATAGCTGAATGCTCCTTGAAACTGACCTTCTATCCCACCTTCGATCTTATAGTTTTGAACGGTATTGAGCAATTGCTCACTTGGACCTAAATAAGGATTCTCCATCACAAAGCTGTAATAGGTATTACGCTTCACATCGCCTGAAAACTCACCAAAAAACCCAAACTCTTCCGCAAATTGATAGCTTGCTTTAAGCACTGGAAACACATGAAAATCACTTGATTTGTTTTCTAAGGAGTCATTTTCAGACACAAGATTCAAACCTGCTGTGAAATTAAATGCTTCATACTGATAAGACACCGTTGGTCTAACAGCAAAGTATGTTCGTTTTAACGAATAATTTAGATCCTCTGGACTAGTAGAAAAATAGGATAAACCAACCTTGCCTGCCCAATCTTCGGTAGGTCGAAATGTTCCGCTGGCTTCCACTCCGAATTGATTCTCCTTCACCATGTAGCTGTCAGTGAAGTTTCTGAAACTCAGTTGTCCTTCATAGGAAAAAGGACCTACTTTCTCGATCTCACGAATCCCCGCTTTTGCCTCAATTGCTTGTAGGACATTTCCCTCAAAGCCTCCCTCAACTTCTGTATCTGATACATATCTAGGATCAACTCCATAGAACTGATAGCTATCCTGATTCCAACTTAAGCCTCCAAAGACTTCGACTTGATCTGTGAAGTAACTTCCATCAAATCCAAGATTTGTATGGGCCTCCTTAGATTCTTCAGCCAGTACAGGTCCTTTTCCAAAACTCTGATGATTCAACTGCAAGGAATAATTAAAATCCGCGATGTCCGTACCCATGTATCGTGCTTCCAAAAGTGGGGAAGCAAAATTACCATACCCAGCTCGGATATAACCTCGATAGAGATCCATTCGTTCGGGAGAATACACTTTCTGAGATGGCTCAGGCTTTAACTCCAAAGGTTTTAAATTTAAAGGATAGCTCGTCACCAAATAGTTATACTCATTCAATCCTGTAGGCTTAGGAAGCACGGGAAGTTTCTCATACATTCTTGGCTGTACAGGAACAGTAAGCACTCTGTCTTTTCTGATGACAAATTCCTGATCAGTCACAGCTCCTTTTTGCTGCGTTTGTGACATTGCCCATCCGGATGTCAAACCGATAAATCCTGTCAAAAGGATAGTTTTCGCTAGCTTTTTCATGGTTTACTTAAGGGTTTGAAGTTTGGATTGAGCCATTTCTTTAATTTCTGGATTGGTAGAATTCTCTACGATAGATTCCAAGGTCGCTTTTGCTTGGAACTCCTCTCCGCTTTTCAAATAGTTGTCTGCCAAAAGAAGGAAGATCCTCCCGTACCAATAATCGTAATTGACAAAAGGCCCTGACTGATCAAAAATCAGTTCATTCGATTGTTGGATTTCACCTTTTTCCTGAGAGGCTAAAGCCAAAAGATAAAGTCCCTCGGCACCTTGCTCTGTTTTGTAATCTGCAACCAGCGCGGTTAAGGTCAGTTCTGCTTGTGGTTTTTGATTCAAGCCAATCTGAGATTTTGCTTTGATTAGCAATGCTTTAGGAGAAGTCTCCGGAATCACACCATCTAGTGTTGCCAAGCGTTCAGCTTGCGTAATCGCTTGTTGATATTTTCTTGTTTCAAAATTCGCAATCATTAAGCCCTGGACTGCCTCTGCCTCTTCGGGCTTACTGCGTGCATTTTGAACTGAAGTTTCTAGGTATGGAATTGCTTGCGCAAAATTCCCTCTCTCCAACTCGATCACTCCGATCTTCTGCATTGCGCGGATACGCTGAGGAGAGGCAGGCTCTCTTTCCAAAGTCTTAAATTGAGCCAAGGCTCTTTCCGTATCACCTACCTGCAAGTAGCTATCGCCTAAGAAATATAAAGCATCTGCCCGCTGAGCTGACTGAGGATAACTTTTAAGGTAATTTTCTAAACTGCGTATAGCTTGAGTATAATTCTTATCAAAGAAAGCTCCCTTTGCTGCTTCAAATTCCAAGGATTGGACACTTCCACTGCTAGGATTAGAACCTTTATATTTTGTCAAGTAATCAGAAAACTCTCCTGATCTACCTTGGAGTGCAAGAGTCTCTTGAAGACCTTTCAGTGCAGTTTCAGCATTCTGAGCATTTGGGTGATCATTCAAGATAGTACTGTAATCCTTAATCGTCTGATCGTAATTCTGAAGTGAGAAATTTGCAACAGCTCTACCCTCTAATGCATAAGGAACAAATGGGCTATTCGGCTTAGAACTCAACAAATCTGAGAAAGAAACTGAAGCAGCTTGGTAGCTCGTCTCTTCCATGTAGATCTGTCCACGTTGATAAAGCGCATCTTCTAAATACAGGCTATTCGGATATCTTAAGATCAAAACATCCAATTGTCCTAAAGCCTCCTGATTTCTTGACTGGAAATTCTGTACCACTGCCAATCTGTAGTAAGCATAATCCACTCCTGAATTCCCTTCATTAATGGCCCGTTGGAAAGTAGAGGCGGCTTCACCAAATCTCTTCTGCACATAATAACAATCCCCCAATCTCAAAACAGCATCATCGTATTGCTGCTTGTTTGCAATAATTTGTCTGTTTTCGGTAAATTTCCTGAACTGATCTTCTGCTTTAGGGTATTGCTGAGAGTTGAAGTAAGCGTAGCCAAGTCCGTAATATGTCTTCGCAACAGTGCCATTGGCTCCAGAGGGACGATTGGCAAGTACGGATTCATAGGATTTGATTGCCTGTGGTAAATTATTCGCGGCAGAATTGATCTCCCCTTTCCAAAAATGCGAGTCTAAAACCAGATTTTTATCAACTGGAAACTTCAATGATTTATCTAGATAAGCTAAAGCTGGATTCCATTTCTGGTCACGGTAATAAACCATAGCTTGATAGAAAGCCACTTTCTGATAAGCCTCTTGAATTCTCGGCGACTTATTGGTAATTCTGTCCATCTGATCGATGGCACGTAAGTAGTCATTGGTATTTACCAGTGCTTCAGATAGTAAATTCTCCGCTTCAGCTCTATATTTTCCCGAAGGATAATTCTCTACATATTCATCTAATGCCGTGATTGCATCCTGAAAGCTTCCTTTCTGCAAGTTCACCTTCGCATAGTTGAAAATTGACTCCTCTTTGATCGCAGGATTAAAATCAGATTTGGCAGCTGACTGAAAACTAGTAGACGCAAATTGATAATTCTCCAACTTCAAATACGAATGAGCCAAGTAATAACTGGAAGCTTGGCCAATCTCATCTGTGGAAGATGCGGACACTTTCAGGTAATCTGTAGCACGTTGGTAGTTTTTGATTTCAAACTGAGATATCCCAGCCTTATAAATTTCATTTCTTCCTAGCTCCTCACTCGGACGAGAATTGATGAAAGCGTCATAGTTATTAGCAGCCTTTGGAAAGTTTTTCTTTGCGTAATACGCTTCAGCAAGATATAAATAGATCAAATCCTTTTTCTCCAAATTCTGACCATTCGTCAACTTAGGCTCTGCATAGCTGATCAACTGATCATAGCTGCCTTGCTTATAATATAGTGCTGCCAGTAGATAGGGTACCTTATTGGCGTAATATGGAGACTGCGAAGCTGTTTGAAGGTCAGCAATTGCTTTGGCAGTATTCCCATTTTCCATAGCGATAAAACCGCTGTAATAGTAGGAATCAAAACTAGCCTGTTGATTTAGTGCTTTTCCTTTATCAAAAAATGGGGCAGCCTCTGTGTATTGATTCAACTGAAAATGAGAATATCCCTGCTTGAAAAGTACTTCAGCCTGTTGCTCCACAGGTAATTTTTCAGCATCTACCAATTGATAGCTGTCAACCGCTTCGGCAAAATTTCTTTTGAAGAAAAAATGATCACCGAGATACAAACCTGCAGTGGTCACTGAAGGATCATTTCCGTGATCATAAATGTATTGCTTCATCAAGCCAGCACCATCCGGGCTTTCTATCTGAAGTGCCGACATGGCTCGGTTTAGTTCTGCGGCTTTAGCTTGTCCAGAGTTTATAGGTTTTGCCAGCAGCCTTGTATTATCATAAATACTTGCAGAAAAAAGCTGCTTATCAAAAAGCTCCAGATTGTGGTCTAGCTTCTGTTGTGGACTTGTCTGATAGAGGCTAGATTGGGAATACGCCTCCAAACTAAGTCCAAGGCTCGCAAGGAGCACAAGGTGATATTTCATCTGTCTGTATTTTATTTATTATGGCCAGATGGAATCTCGAAAAGTGAAAATCATGTCATTACCTGACATTCACGTATACTCGATTTCATAGTGTGGCTTAGGTAATCAATGCAAAATCTTGTAAACAAGCTCACGGAGGTTTTCAGCTTCGCTCATACTTCCGGAGTCAACTCCTTTGAAACGAAGATCAGCCTCTTTGATGTATGCGAACACATCAATTACCTTGCCCAAATTGTAGTTTCTGGACGCTACTAAATATTCTTTCACCACAAAAGGTGGAAGCCCTAAAAGGCTTGCTAATTGCTGCTCACCTGCGCCATTTCTCTTTGCCTGGTGAATCAAAGCAATTCTGGTGAAGTAGTTAAACAACAGCGAAAACATAGGAATCACTGGATTTGCTTTCGGGTTTTGGATAAAATAATGGATGATTTTATTCGCTTTCACCACATCCTTAAATCCAATTGCATTCAAAAATTCAAAATTATTATAGTCTTTATTTATTCCGATATACTTGGAAATGTGCTCGTTAGTAATTTTTGTCGGCTCTCGGAAATTAATCAGCATCTTCCCTATTTCATTGGAAAGCACTTCCAGATTATTTCCGATAGAATCAGATAATAGTTGAGCTGAGCGTTTATCTATCGAGTGTTCAGTTTCTTTGATGAAACCCTCAATCCAATCTGTCAACTTATAATCCTTGACCTTATCTGAACGCACATAAACCGCCTTTTTATCGAGTTCTTTATACAGAGCAGATCTACCATCCAATTTTTTGTACTTGTGAGCAAAAACCAGAATTGTACTTGGAAGTGGATTTTGCACGTAGCTAATCAATAGTTTTTGTGATTCCTCTTTGGTAAGATCCGACAAACTCTGAGCTTCCTTGATAATCACAACTTGGCGATCAGCCATCATTGGGAATTTTCGAGCATTATTAAGGATCAATCCCACATTTGAATCTTTTCCATATAGCACCACTTGGTTAAAACCACGCTCATGTTCAGCAATCGCATTCTTCTCAATGAAGTCTACAATCTCATCAATAAAGAAAGGCTCCTCCCCATCCAAAAAGTAAATTGGAGCAAACTTTTTCGCTTTCAGTTCTTTAAGTACAGCTTGTGGTTGTTGGGGCATAAATCAGAAGTAATCTCAAGCCTTAAAGATAACAGGCCTATCCATTTGCGTGCAAAAACCTAAGAAAGATTCTTTGGTAAACTATTCAGGCGTTAACTTTGTATTTAAAGGTGTAGATAGTTGGAAAGTGGAAAGGTTTGAAGTTTGAAAGGTGTTAAAGTTTTAAGTTATAAGATATAAGGGAAAATTGATTGATCGTAGGAAGTTTGATCATTAATAACAATTTGCACCCTCTGCGAAACCTCCGCGCACTACGGTTAAATAAGAAATCATGAGCTTCGAAAAAGGAATAGAATTATATAAATCAGGGAAGTTTGAGGAAGCTTTGACCATTTTCAATGGATTGGTCAAGGAGACTCCTAATCATCCCCAGCTTCATTTGAACCGGGGAAGAATTCTCTCCAGACTTGGGAAAACTGAAGAAGCTTTGGTTGATTTTGATCTGATCACTTCTCTTGAGCCATACAATACCGATTTTATCTCCGACAGAGCTGTGGTTTTACACTTGCTCAAACGAAATGAAGAGGCACTATCCGAATTGGATCGTGCAGCAAATCTGGATCCTAAAAACCCCTATCGATACAGCAGTCGCGCCTATCTAAAAGATCGAATTGGAGATCTGGAAGGAGCAATAGCAGATTATGAAAAAGCAATCGAATTAGATCCTGAAGATGCTGTTTCTCACAACAACAAAGGATTGGTAGAAGAGAAATTGGGATATCAAGCCAAGTCAAAAAAGAGCTTTGAAAAAGCCGATGATCTAGTAGGCTACAAACCAACCGAGAGTTCGAAGCAAAATTCTACCTCTTCTGAGGAAAACTCGGAGCTTCCGAAAGTTGGTTCGATACCAAAAGAAGAGCCGATTGCACCAGTTCAAAAAAAGGAAATGACTTTTAACCATTTTTTGAACACCTTAGGCTCTGTTTTCAATAATGCACATACCCGAAAAGAATTCGGTAACTATTTGAAGGGATTGTTTGGTGGGAAAAAGAGCGATTAGCATCTATGCAATATCCAAACATGTCAGATGGGACGAAGTGGAGATTTATCTAAATAAGGATTTGGCTTCTGCGACCTCTCTGTCTTTCTTCATGCACTTGGTGGTTCAAAAAATCACTCAAAAAGACTTAATCACCCACAATGGCTTATTGATGAAATAGGCCATTTTTTTTGATAAACTTTTTGAAAAAATCTGATCAAAGAAGGACTTCTTTTCACTTAACGTCACTAGAATATCACCTTTGGCAGTTTGCAGGTAATTCTCCAATCCCAAGGCAATATCATCTCGGAAAGACTTTAACACAAAATTGACTTTATCATATTTGATAAATGGCTCAATCTCTTCCACCATTGTCTCGTGCAGTGATTTATCCAACGCTTTATGCGTACTACTGACATGGACTATATCTATCTCTGAATCAAAAAATCGTGCAAACTCAACAACTTTTTGAATCGCAATTTTATCCTCTTCCAAGTAATCGCTCGCATAGACAAGTTTTCTTGGCGACTTGAAATACACTTTTCTAGGAACAACTAAAATATCCCTGTCCACTTGTTCAACTATTCTACTAGCTCTGGACCCTATGATATTTTCTCTGAAATCATTAACTCCCTCGGTGCCCATTACGAGTATATCGGCATTCATTTCCTCCGCATATGCTAGGGTTTCCTTGACAATATTCCCTTCTTTCACTACGGAGATGCATGTATTCAGGCCCTTTTGAATACTCTCTTTAAGAACAGCCTCCTGAAGATTTTGAAGTTTTTCTAGCACAAAGTCCATTTGATTTTTTCCAGTGACATCTGAAGGAGATAATTTCTCATAATCCTCCCTATTCAGCACATGAAACAGAATCAAGTCAGCTTTATATTTTTCACCCATTTTTGCGGCATACTCAATTGCATTCAATGAGCACTCCGAAAAATCTGTGGGGCAAAGAATCTTAAAAATCTTTTCCATATAAAAATCAGTAACCTTTGGACCGGTTAACGAGATTAACGAGCTCTCTGTTCTCCCGTATACGTTTGATGTTTTCTATCACCTGAGGTGCTGCTGCTTGCGGGTTCGTTACGCTCGCTATATGTGGCGTCATGGTTATTTTCCAGTTTTCCCAAAAAGGATGACTTTCTGGGAGCGGCTCCTCTCTATACACATCCAGCATGGCTCCTGAAAGCTGCCCCACTTCCAGCGCTTTTATCAAATCATCTTCTACCAAATGCCTACCTCGAGCTACGTTAATTAGGTAGGTATTCGGATTACATTTTTCAAAAAGGGAAGTGTTTAATATGTTTTCTGTATCTGGAGTAAGCGGCAGTAAGCAAACCAATACGTTCACTTCCTTCAAAAATTCCTCTAATTTATCTTTTGTGTAATAGGAATATTCAAAATCGCTCTTCTCCGAGAATCCAAAACCAACCACAGAGAATCCCATGTAATTCAATTTATCCATCACATCTTTCCCCAAAGCTCCCACTCCCATCACCCCTACGGTCACATCAAGCTCAGGATAGCTCATATCCCAAACTTTCCTAGTCTGGTTCATTTGAAATCGAGGTGATCTTCTATGGTAATTAAGAACAGCCATCACCACATAGTTTGTCATCGAAAATGTCAACTTTTCATCGACAATCCGTACAATGGGAATATTTTCAGGAATTGACTTATCCCTCAAAATATGATCTACACCAGCTCCCATGGAGCTAATCAACTTCAAATTCGGGAAGTCAGAAAGAATTCCTTCAGGATGTTGCCAAAGGAAAACGTACTCTACCTTTTCAGGGGAGGTGATTTCTGGATAAACTTCAATATGCAACTCTGGCGCAAGTGCTTTAAACTCTTTGATCCAAACCTCAGGATTTTTACCAGGACTTATAATAGCTAAACTCATATTGTTCTATACGGGTGAAAAAGGTTGAAGATTGGAAACAACAATAAACGTTCTATTTGATGTGGAAAAATGAGCAATGCTCGTTGTTATTTTGCCTTAAAAAGCATCAAATTGCAGCGATATTCAGAACATAATCTCAGCTTTTACGCTTGTGTAACTCATTACTAAAATTAAAAATTCAATTTCAATGAAACAAAAAATAGCTTTCACTTTAGCCTTTTTACTTTGCTGCGCTGTTTCTTTTGCCCAGCAAATCCAAATGCCTCAGGCATCCCCATCGGCTAAAATTGCCCAAAAAGTTGGCTTGACGGATGTGACCGTAGATTACAGCAGACCCAGCACCAAGGATCGTAAGATTTTTGGAGAGCTTGTTCCTTATGGACAGGTTTGGAGAACAGGTGCCAATGGCGCAACAGTTCTTTCTTTTTCTACCGATGTAATCATTGACGGTAAGAATATTCCCGCAGGTCAATATGCGCTATATGCCATTCCAGGCAAATCTGAGTGGACGATGATTCTCTCTAAGAACATCAAACTCTGGGGAGCGATCGGTTACGATCAAAATGAAGACCTTATCAGATTCAATACTAAGCCCGAAAAACTTAGCAAGAAGGCGGAAACCTTTGAGATCAGTTTTGCAAATATGACTGATACCGGTTCTGACATTTCTCTGAAATGGGAAAATACGAGAGTTGATTTCAGAATTGAAACAGAAGTAGATCCACTAGTGATGGCTCAAATCAAAGAATTTGTAATAGATGGCGATAGTTCAGACCCAAGTCTGCTTTATTCTGCTGCAAGCTATTATTACACAAATAATAAGGACATCAATCAAGCTTACAGCTGGATAAATGAGTCTGTAGATGCCGATCCGAAATACTGGACCATGCACTTGAAGGCAAAAATAGAAGCTGCTTTGGGAAAGAAAACAGAAGCGGTAGAGACAGCAACGGAAGCAATTGACTTGGCTGAGGAAGCCGGAAATCCAGACTATGTTGGACTAAACGAACGATTGATTAAATCATTGAGGTAGTTGAATGTACGATGCTAGATGCTTGGATTACAAAAGCCTCCTGTTGGGAGGCTTTTAATATTTATGATAGACTCGTGTCTTTTGAAGGAATGATCATCTGAAGCATTGCTGCAAAAAACATCACAGAAAGACAACCGATAGGATTATACCAAAGGAATCCAATGTCCCAAAGATTACCATCCATTACATCGCCGTTGCTGAAATGGACAAATAAAACCAATGCCTGCGAAAGCAAAGCAGCAATAAATACAGCCTGACCTTTCACCCACTTCATAAAGAATGCCACCAAAAATATACCGAGAATCGTCCCATAAAATAGAGAACCTAACAGATTAACTGCCTGAATGAGGTTCTCAAATAGAGAAGCATAAGTAGCAAAGAGTATAGCCCCCATTCCCCAAAATGCCGTGAATAATTTGGATGATGTTAAATAATGCTTGTCACTCGCACCCTTTTTAATCGACCGTTTATAAAGATCAACTGTGGTTGTAGACCCGAGCGCATTAAGTTCAGATGCCGTGGAGGACATCGCCGCTGAGAAGATCACTGCGAATAGCAACCCTATAATACCTTTTGGCAAATTATCCATCACAAACCGCATAAATACGTAATCTGTATCGCGGGTTTCCGCAACTGGATCGTTGATGACGATCAGTTCTTTCACTTCATCACGAATAGCTTGCTGTTCAGATTTCAATACTTTTAATTTCGAACGAATTTCAGTCTCCTTGCTCTTGTCCTCTTGTTCAATCGCATCAAGCATTTCCAGATAAGAGGATTTACTTTCTTCGAAATTCTCAGCGTATTGGCTTTCTAAACCCTCAAATTCGCCAACATACTCACTTTGGCGAAGCTTGTCAGTTTGTACTTTGTTAAAAACTACTGGAGGCAAAAAGAACTGATAAAAAACAAATACCATCACTCCAATAAATAGGATAATGAACTGCATGGGAATCTTTAAGAATCCGTTCATGATCAATCCCATTCTGCTTTGCGAAAGTGTCTGACCCGAGAGATATCGCTGCACCTGACTTTGATCAGTACCAAAATAAGAAAGAAATAGAAAAACTGCCGCAGTCATTCCTGACCAGACATTGTAGCGATCAGAAATATCGAATTCAAAGTTGATCATGTTCAATTTATCCATTTTTCCAGCTACGTGCATAGCTTCTTGGAAAGAAATTGGGAGCATTTGGATAACGATAATCCCAGCCAAAATCATCCCTCCCATCATCACCGCCATTTGCTGTTTTTGGGTGATAGATACAGCCTCAGTGCCACCAGACACGGTGTAAAGAATGACCACGGAGCCAATGAGGATATTAGTAAAAGTAAGGTTCCAGCCAAGCAATGTAGATAGAATAATCGCCGGAGCATAGATAGTGATTCCAGCAGCCAAACCTCTCTGAACGATAAATAGTAAAGCTGCTAGTGTTCGAGTTTTCAGGTCAAATCGATTTTCGAGAAACTCGTATGCTGTATAAACTTTCAGTTTGTAATAAATCGGAATAAAGACAACCGAAATAATGATCATTGCTAACGGCAACCCAAAGTAAAACTGAATGAATCGCATTCCGTCTTCATAAGCTTGTCCAGGAGTGCTCAAAAAGGTAATGGCAGAAGCCTGAGTAGCCATTATAGACAATCCAATCGACCACCAATTCATGGAGTTTTTTCCACGCAAGTAAGAGTCTAAACTCTTTGGCCCATAGGTTTTATACACCCCATAGGTGGCTATCAGTGCCAAAGTTCCAAAAAGGACTACCCAATCTAACGTGCTCATGCGTATGCTACTTTAAGCCAATAAAAAATAGCCATTAGTATCAATAAGCATGCAATTAGACCTGCATATAGGTTTTTCCAGCGAATCTGTTTCTCTTCCAAAATTATTGCTCGATCAAATTGATGAATAATTTAGTAGCGCCTGGTACACCTGCGGGCAACTCTCTAAAGAATGATATCCCAGTATAAATGAATGTCCCTTTTCCATACTTTGCATAGATCAACGATCCATTTAACGGTTTTTCGCCTGGATCTTGGAAAGTAAGTGGCGTAGCGTACTCAGGAGCAATGTCAGATTCAAAATACAATCCTCTTTCTTGGATCCAGCCATCAAAATCTTCCTTTACAATCTGATTTGGCCCAGACAAAATAGGGTGTGCCCAATCTGCTGTGAATGGAGAATTTTCTACCGTCACTCGATCTCTACTGATAGTAAATGGATATGGCCCTAGGTTCTCAATGAGAAGCGGTCTGCTCACATTGTATTGGGCCACCACCGTTCCACCATTTTCTACGTAAGCCAGTAGATTTTGCTGATTAGCAGCCAACTCAGAATTCGTATTGTAAGCTCTGATCCCAACTACAATGCTCTTGTATTGGCTAAGGTTTTCCAAAGAGAAGTCTGTAATTTCATTGACCTGATATCCTAGGGATGAAAGTACTGCTGGCACATCATCTCCAGCTCCCATGATGTATCCGATTTTTGCACCGGACACGTGCCAGTTTTCCTGAATCAGATTCATCGAAGCCGGAGAGAAATAGGTCAAATTAGGAATATGCTTGTAGGAAATCCGGTGAGTTACCTGGTCAAACGTTTTTCCATCAGCCGTTTTAAATTGAGCTACAACTTCTCGCTTTTCATTTTTATCCAATTTGAAAGAAACTTGATAGATCCTTTTCTTCTGAGTGACATTATCCTCTACACCCACTATTTCAAATTCAGAATCAGAAAGGTTTTTGAAAGTCAAATCTCCTTTCTTCAGGTTACCATTGAAATTAACAGTCACGGTTACTACTGGATTTATACCCGGAATCAGAAACACGTTCAGATCTGATACTTGCAAATCAATCTCTGGAACAATGGTAAATGGCTGCTTTACTTCCCCATCTACCTGATCATTGTATTTGTATTCCAAAGGGATGGCGGATTTAAATAGTTGCCCATCAATTTTAAAAGTCAATTCTCCACCTGCTTTCATGTCGTTAAAAGGCTTGCCGATCATTAGCTGGTCTTTCACATCGTATATTGCAGTAACCACAGGGTTCAAGAGCCAATACGGTTGAGACAAGGGGGTATCCTCTGCCAATTTGAATTCTACAGGAACTACAGCAGGAATGTTATTAGCTACCGCCTTATTATCAGCAGCATAATCGCTGTCATAAAGCTGTAAAGAAACGTCCGTGAGCAAAACAGGCGAAGGGTTATTCACTACAAGGCTGGCTTTGATTGTCTCCCCTGCAAACCCTAGTTCCTGATTGGTCACAAATTCAATTTTCAAACCAAGTATTTCAAAAATCACTTGATCCAGCATCTTCGCCTTTTCTGATACCCAATCAGGTTTGTTGGAAAGCCGCGTAAGTTTGGAGCGGATTTCAGTTAAAGCTTTTAAATTGACAAGAGGATCTACAAAGGAAAACTTCTCAATTGCACTTTGAATCATCGCCTCAATCTCCATACCGCCTTCTAGCTCGAGCCACCGATCAGCGACTCCTTCAAAAGCTGAGGTTTCAAAAAAGTCTCCTTTGATGAATTGCAAATGATCATCTGAAGCTCCAATTCTAGGAGTTGCTCCAAATCCTTGGGATTTATGCATTGTACGGCTATTCGCAGCAATTTCGCTGTAGGTCACTCCTAGTAAGCTATTGAATTCTCCAACCGGGATGACTGCATATTTCTCTGTTTCGATAGCTTTGAACTCTCCTCCAAAATTGTAAGAGTTCCAAAACATTCTTCGGGGCTGCCAAGTTTCTACATACTTCAGCTGCTCTGGAAAAGCTTTCGGATCCGCAGCCAAATCAAAAGCTTCTTCAGCTAAAATAGCAGAAGTAGTATGATGTCCGTGATTTCCACCCGGAATTGTATTGAATCGTGTGATGATGATATCAGGCCTGAATTTTCTCACCACCCACACTACATCAGAAAGCACCTTCTGTTTATCCCAATTTTGTAGCGTTTCATCAGGATTCTTAGAATAACCAAAATCCATTGCTCTGGTGAAAAATTGTCTACCGCCATCGGTCTCCCGTGCTCGAAGCAGTTCCTGAGTCCGGATTTGTCCCAATTCTATTCCGAGTTCTTTACCCAATAAATTCTGACCTCCATCTCCTCGAGTCAAACTTAAGTATGCTACCTGAGCATGTTCGCCATTTCGTAGCGCTGCTATTAGTTGGGTATTTTCATCATCCGGGTGAGCCGCCACATATAATACTCGCTTGGTTTCATGGAGTTGCAGTAGCTGATGATATATCTCAGAGGAAGGCACTGTCTGTGCAAAACCTGTAAAACTGTAAATCGATATAAGAAGTAAAGAAAAACACTTGATCAAATCAGAGTTGGTCATAATTGGGCGGAATTTATATGCACAAGCTAGAATAAGCCAGATTGAAATAAAAATATTATTTGATCAAAGGATCTAGAATTGGTTAAGGATTTACAATTTTCCTGACTTTCCCAGGAATTGTATAGCCTAGAGTGAACTCAAAAAAATCGGCTTTGGCTTTGTGAGCCTTGATCTGAACTCCTGCAAAAACATTATTTTTCATTCTGTAGCGCACGCCTATCCGTTCGTAGAAACCATTTACCTCCTGGTTATAATGCGCTCTGCTTAGATATACTCCGAGTGCTATGGGCATATATAAACGCTCAGTGAGTTTCCATTCCCAGGAACCTACGATCGCAAAAGAGTTTACATCGAAAAATCCAATGTTCTCGTCTGGATACCGCTCTTTGGCGCCAGCCCCATAAAACCAATCTATACCTAAACCTCCCCTGTATTTGTAAGAAAGCTCCCAAAGGTAATTCACTCCCAAACCTCCACGGAAATAGGTTTTCTCACCTACATCATAACTTTTCAAGCCTGTATAAGCCGCAATATTCCAAATGCCTCTTTTCTCCAAGGGAGGAAAATCAGGCTTAGTGCCAGGGTTAAATTTTTCTTTATCGAGATTTACTCTCAGGCCCAGCGCTATGGGCACAAAATTTATCCCTGAATTCGGTTTTTTGATGGATCCATTGGAGTAATGCTTAGTGCCAATGGAAGTGAAACCTTCTAGAGTGCTTGAAAATTGGTAAGAAGCCTTCAACCCAAAATGCACATGGGCATTTATAGCCGTACCTACGAAACCATTTATTGGATTTGTCTCTGCATCATAAGGATTCATGTTGAAACCCAAACCTATTTGAGCGTAGTAACTGAAATTCAGTTTTCTGTCAAAATCATTCTTTCCGAAAGGAAACTCCCCAAATGCGTAAACGCCCATTGGTCGTCCTATCTCCTTATAATAATTCACTGCTGAAGTAAAGCCAAGCCCATAACTCGGATATCTATTGATATAATTGTAGTAGATATTTTTCCCACTCCTCCAGCCAATTCTCACATCGACTCCCGAGTAATCGATTATATCGATTAATTCATCAGCCCAATCCTTATTATTACCAATTATCGGCCCTTGGTCGTAGGAAAATTCAATGAATTTTTTCGATTGGGCATCTACTTTAAAAGAAATTACTCCAAAAATTATAAAAGTTAAAACTGGTACTATCTGCAATCGCATCGCTAATTTGGATTTCTGGATGCAAAGATAAAAATATTGTAAAAGCCAGCCTATTTAAAATGTAACTCAATTGCGGGTTAATGAAGAACTATATTTCTGCAAATACAACAATTTGTTAGTACTTACAGAAACGAAAAAAGCCTCTGAATTCGCATTCAGAGGCTTTAAAATTCTTCAAATCCGAAGATTAGTTATTTTCCATCCAGTTCGCACCTTTCAATTCGATTAGCATTTTATTGTATTTCTCAGCTTCAGCATCATTTTTCAAACGCGTGTGCACTTGATAAAGAATTGCCATTATATCTGTGTTATCAGGTCTGATTTCCAAAGCTTTTTCGAAATATGGTATAGCTTCCTTGTAATGAACATTTGCCTCGTCTGTCATTGATTTTGATTTGGCTTCCCACTCTTCATCAGACAGGGCTCCTATTGCAACAACAATTTCTCTAGATTTCTCCAAAAGTAGTGCTCCAGTATAGTAGTTACCATCATAAAACTCAGGATCTGCTACCACAGACTTTTTGTAATCTTCCAATGCACCATCCATATCACCAGCTTGCTCCTTCAGATATCCAGATCTCAATAGAATTCCAGCATTGTTAGGATCATTCTTCAAAGCATCCTGAATAGAAGCCATAGCCTCATCCATTTTATTCAGCTGAAGAAGTAATTGTATTTCATATTCTGCAAGAACTTTGTCTTCAGGATAATCTTCTCTACCTGCCATGATCATATCGTAAGCAGCTTCTGGATTTTCGTCCTCTCCACTTAAGATCTGAACCATTAGATAGTATACAGTCAATTTATTGTATTCTTCTACTTCAAGTAGGTATCCGTAATGCTTCTTAGCTTCTTCGAATTTTCCCAACTCCTGCGCAATGAATCCTGCATTATAATGTACCGTAGTATCTGTAAGATCTACTTGACCAGCCAAATCGAAAAACTCATATGCCAACTCTTGATCTTCAGCATTATATCTTTCCAATGCTTTGTCAAATGCCATATTTTTAAGCGTGAAGATAGAATAAGGTCGAAGATTATCAGGAACACCTGGCATATCATCAGCATAAATGTCTTTTCCTACTCCATCTTCCTTATTGCTTCCTCCCATTTCGAAAGCCTTATTATAAGTATCAAATGCAGCTTGACCTGTCTGAACAGTAGAAGCTGTATTTGTGGAATCATAACCAAACATTTTGGTTTCAATCTGAGCTTTAATTAGGTATGTTCCTGGGTCATTTGCAGTTTCTGGATCCTTGCTAGCAGCTTCTATATCAGCCATAGCTTCAGTTAGATCTCCAGATTTAAAATTTTTCTCTGCAGAACGAACCACTTTTTTTTGTCCAAAAGCCAAGGTCGTTGCACCGATCAAGGCCATTGATAGAATTAGCTTCTTCATTTCTTTTTATTTTTCTTGTTTGGTTGGTTATTCGTTAATTTCATTTGGCTCATCTGAAGCTTCATCAGCTTCGTCAGTGGAAGCTTCATCAGTAGTATTTTCAGCATTTTCATCTGTAATTACTGTTGCATCTTCTGCCAATTCTTCCTCTTCTTCTTTTGATATTTTCTCTACGGAGGAGATTTCGTCATTCTCCCCTATTTTAATCAATCTTACTCCTTGCGTAGCTCTTCCCATGACGCGAAGTCCATCTACAGAAATACGAATGGTGATACCTGATCTATTGATGATCATCAAATCATCAGTTTCGACTACTTCTTTGATTGCGACTAGAGCACCGGTTTTCTCCGTCACACTCATTGCTTTTACTCCTTTTCCTCCACGATTGGTGATTCTATATTCGTCAAGGTTGGAGCGCTTGCCGTATCCTTTTTCAGAAACTACGAGTAGCGTTGCATTTTCTTCAGATGCACATACCATGCCAATCACATAATCGTTATCATCATTTAACCTCATCGCTCTTACACCTGTAGCTGTACGCCCCATTGGTCTTACAGCCTCTTCATTGAAGTGAATAGCTCTGCCTGATTTAGCTGCGATTACGATATGTTGACTTCCATTGGTCATCTCCACATTTACTAGCTGATCATCTTCACGGATGTTCAATGCAATGATTCCGTTTGTTCTTGGTCTGCTGTACTGCTCTAGCGTAGTCTTCTTAATGATACCTTTTTTAGTGACCATCACTAGGAAGTGATTGTTCAGGTAATCTTGATCATTCAAATCCGCAACCTGAATAATAGAACGGATCTTATCATCTTGTTGGATACTGATCAAATTTTGGATTGGTCTCCCCTTAGAAGTTTTGGATCCTTCAGGAATAGCATAGGTTTTCAACCAGAATAATTTCCCCTTGTCTGTAAAGATCAATAGGTAATTATGTGTAGAAGCTGTGAATAAATATTCTGTAAAATCATCCTGCTTGGTACTTACACCACGTGATCCTACTCCTCCTCTACCCTGAGTTCTATATTCTGTAAGCGCAGTACGCTTCACATATCCTTCATGAGATACAGTGATAATCACTTCCTCATTCGGAATCATATCTTCATAGCTGAAATCTTCCGCATTATGCTCGATTTCAGTTCTTCGGTCATCAGCATAGCGAGTTCTCATTTCTGCAAGCTCCTCTTTGATGATTTCCATTCTCTTATCTTCGTTTGCAAGGATTTCTTTGAGTTCTTCGATCAAAGCCATGATCTCATTGTACTCATTGATGATCTTCTCTCGCTCCATTCCTGTCAATCGCTGCAATCTCATATCGAGAATCGCTCTTGCTTGGATTTCACTCAACTCAAACCTCTCAATCAAGCCGTTTCTCGCTGTCTCAGGATCTGCAGAGCTTCTAATCAAAGAAATCACTTCATCCAAGTGATCTAGAGCGATCAAATAACCTTGGAGAATATGAGCTCTTTTTTCAGCTTCTCTCAGTTCATATTCAGTCCTGCGAATCACTACCTCATGGCGGTGATTTACATAGTGAACAATCATATCCTTCAAATTCAAGGTATGAGGTCTACCTTTCACCAAGGCCACGTTATTCACTGAGAATGAAGTCTGTAACTGCGTATGCTTATAAAGATTATTAAGAACAACACTGGAAATCGCGTCTCGCTTCAATTCGTATACGATTCGCATTCCTGAGCGATCAGACTCATCACGAATAGCAGAAATACCGTCGATCTTCTTTTCATTGATCAAAGCGGCAGTTTTCTCCACCATGTTCGCCTTATTCACCATATATGGAATCTCAGTGATGACAATCATCTCCTTGCTTCCACCATCTTTGGTTTCTACGTTGGCTTTTCCACGCATTACTACTCTACCACGGCCGGTTTCAAAAGCAGATTTAACTCCATTATAACCGTAAATAATACCACCAGTAGGGAAATCAGGTGCAATGATATGCTCCATCAATCCTTCAACAGTGATCTCATTGTTGTCAATGTAGGCTATAATACCGTCTATGACTTCACCCAAATTGTGAGGCGCCATGTTCGTTGCCATACCTACCGCAATACCCGAAGCTCCATTCAAAAGAAGTGCAGGTACTTTTGCAGGCAAAACAACAGGTTCCTTTAGGGAATCATCAAAGTTGAATTGAAAGTCTACCGTCTCTTTGTTGATATCCACCAAAAGCTCTTCAGCGATACGCTTCAGTCTTGCTTCTGTATATCGCATCGCTGCAGGATTATCTCCATCGACAGAACCAAAGTTTCCTTGACCATCCACCATAGGATATCTCAGAGACCAAGGTTGCGCCATACGAACCATCGTTTCGTAAACAGCAGAGTCACCATGTGGGTGATACTTACCGAGTACCTCCCCGACAATTCTGGCAGATTTCTTATAAGATTTGTTATGTAATACACCCAGTTCCTGCATTCCAAAAAGGATTCTGCGGTGAACTGGTTTTAGTCCGTCACGGACATCAGGAAGCGCTCTTGAAACAATAACCGACATCGAATAATCGATGTAGGCACCACGCATTTCCTCTTCAATGTTAATGGGTATGATGTTCTCGTTTTCTCCTTGAGCCATATAATGCTATTCACGGGGTCGATTAAGCTTGCAAGATAGTAAAAACCTACTCGATTTGAAAAGAGATTACGAAGACCGAAGAGGATAATCAAGACTTTAATACCACTGCCCCACTTTCCTGTTCTGAAAATTGAAAATACCACTTCCTCGATACTCAATTCCGTTGTGCATATGTTTCATCACTACACCACATCCTCCGATTTTACATCGCTTGGTTCCCGGGAAGCGAACTGCAAGTCCTACTTGCATTGCATATACCTTCTGGTCAAGGTCTTGCACTTCTGAGAAGTCTGCCGCTGCATAGGTGAATTTCCTGAAATCTGCTCCTCCCTTGACAAACATCTTGGTGTATTCAGAGAAATCACGCTCTATTCGTAGGCCTATACCGTAGTAGTTTTTATCAGAAACAGCTAACCTCGGCACATAAGGAGTAACAGCATCATCCAAAGCTGCATCGTATGCTTTTTTTAGAGTTAATGTTCCGAATTCAGCTTCAGCAATAAATCTCCACGGATAATTCTGTCTGGCTCGCTGTCTAAGTTCAGACTGCATGTAGAGGTTCGACGAAGAATAATTTCTATATCTCCAATTTAAAAAAGCCCTTCTTCTATTCGCATCGTAAAGGACCAAGCCTACCGTTCCATACAATTTATTGACTTGATAAGTGGCTCCTTCAAAATCAAATTGATAATCTCCACCCTGCATAGGAGCAAGATTTCCCCATTCTTGACCAAAGCCTCCACCGATAGTCAATAGGTTGAAAAGGTTGATTCTAATACCGCCATTCCAATTCGGAAACACCCAGTCACCACCTTGCATCTTCAATGGATTTTCTTCTGATATATCCAACGGATCTCCATCTAGGTTTTGATATCTAGAAAACGGATACAAGCCGGGATTGGCAGAATAAAAACTTGTTCCAAATTGCTGATAACCTCCTCCCCCAGAAATCTCTGCACTGAACATTTCCAAAATGTTACGCGTCACGTTTCCAAGTCCTGATTCACTTTTAGGATTTTTGGCTTTATCTGAAATTCCAAAAATGTCTTCTTGCTGTGCAGAAACTGACGTTATCACAAAACAAAGAATAAAACAGAGGGGAAGCTTTTTAATATTCATACTTTTCTAAACGTTGGCAGTGTACTCTTGGTGTGAAATTAAAAAAAAATGCCTCCCAATTGGGAGGCATCTTCATATTAACTTTGCAAATTCTTATTTTCCGTCTGTAGGTTCAGCCGTATCTTCTTTCTCAGCTTCTTGTTTTGCCTTCATTTCAGCGATCATGGAATCCAATTTTTCTTTTACAGCTGGATCTTCTTTTGTTGCTGCCAATACTTTATTATAAGTACCTGCACCCAAAATCTCCTCGTCCATGATTAGACCTGTCTTATACTCTTTCAAGACATCTTGAAGTCCACCTTGAAATTCTTTAACTTCTTCAAAAGCTGCTTTTTCTTCGTCAGTGACATTAGCTTCAGTCATTTTAGCCTCGTCACCCCAAGCTGCTTTAATTTCATTATATCTTGCACCGCCTTGGAAAATCTCATTTTCCAAAATCATAGCCTTTAATTCTTCTGTTTTTGAATTTACATAATTATCAAATGTCACCTCAACATTTGCATATTTAGCCAAGTCTTCATCTGTGACTTTCTCCTCATCTTGTGCATAAGCAGCAAATCCTAGGAACGCGAACAACGCTCCGAAAAGCAATACTTTTTTCATAAACTATGTGATTTTAATTTCTGTATAATCTTCAATTAAAAACTCACAAGCTAAAAAATCAAGAATTAAGGAGCAATTTTAAGGTTTTTTATGATAAATGGTAAGTATCACCCTCAAATCAGAGAGATTTCCTTAAGCTCACTTATAGTCTGAGCTGGATTTAAAGAATTGAAAACAAAACTACCTGCAACTAGGATATCAGCCCCAGCAGCAAGCAAATTTGGTGCATTATGAATATTCACTCCACCATCAATTTCAATTTTGGTTTTCGCTCCTTTTGCTAAAATCAAATCCTTCAGACGGGATACTTTCGAATATGTATTTTCTATAAACTTTTGGCCTCCAAACCCAGGATTTACAGACATGATTATTACTTGGTCTATATCCTGAATTACATCTGTCAATAATTCCACAGGAGTATGTGGATTGATCGCTACTCCAGCTTTCGCCCCTAGATTTGCTATAGCCTGTAAACTGCGGTGCAAATGATCACATGCTTCATAATGAACTGAAATCACTTCCGCTCCGGCTTTTCTAAATGCTTCTAGGTAATTATCAGGGTTCACGATCATCAGATGAACGTCCAGTGGCTTTTTTGCATAGCGATGTATTGCCTCTGTCACCGGAATACCAAAAGAAATATTGGGAACAAACACCCCATCCATGATATCCACATGGATATAATCAGCTGCAGAGGAATTGAGCATCTCCACTTCTCTTTGAATATTTGCAAAATCAGCTGCTAGTATTGAAGGGGCGATTATTGGAGACATGGATTATTTATTGATGGTGTGAAAAAACTAAATTACTACTCAGGCCACAAATTCCTATTGTCTTATCAATTTGCTTTGCTTGATTAAAGATCCGTCCTGCATTTGTATGACATAAAAGCCTGGCTTTACGCCCTGCAATAGAATTCGGAAAGGCTCTTTAACTGTAGCTCTGTTTAAGGTTTCATTTTGTAAGGCTCTTCCATTAAAGTCAATGAGCGCAAATTCTGCACTGAGGCTATTTCCAAAATAAATATTCAATTGATCGCCTAGTACTGGATTTGGATAAACACTCCAAACTAAAGCTTCCTCATTATCCTCCACTGCGAGGATCTCACCATAGTATGCTTTGAAGAAATTTGGGATCCCATATCCCAATATAGTATCAGGATCTTCAGCTTGGGTCCCACTATTTAATAGTGCTTCTATTAACTGATCCTTTTTCCATTCTGGTTTGGCTTCCCAAAGACCCGCAGCCAAAGCTGCAATCTGTGGAGCCGAAAAGGAAGTTCCGTTGGAATAGCCGACATCACCATTCGAACGAATCAATGCTACTCCTTCTCCAAACGTTGCCAAATCAGGCTTTATTCTTCCATCTCCTGAAGGACCTCGGGAGCTAAAACTTGCCACCTCCAACTCTCTGTTGACTGCGCCAATTGCTAGTATACCTGCTGCATCTGAAGGAGAATTCAATGATGAGGTCGATGGCCCCGCATTACCAGCACTATTGACAACCAAAATACCTTTGGAAGCTGCGAAGCTTGCACCTCGGGCAATGATTGTAGTTTCTCCATCCAAATCTTCCAGGGTATAATTCATCTCTGGATCGTCAAAGTCCCAATAGCCCACCGAACTACTGATAATGTCAGTCCCTAGACTATCTGCGTATTCCGCTGCGCGTACCCAGTTGTACTCTTCCACCCAATATTCTGTAGCAATCTCTTCGGTCATCGCTAGAAAATAATTTGAATCGGGAGCACCAGCAAGCATTTTTCCTGGCTCCTTTGAAGCAATTAAAGAAAGTACATTGGTACCGTGCTGATTGTCGGTGTAGACGTTGTTACTCCAAGGTCTTACAAAGTCTTTAGTCGCAAGAATTTGTCCATTGGTCTGCAAATGCACCAAAGGACTGGCTACATCTGTGCCAGGGAAACCAGCGTCAAAAACTGAAACTATTACACCTTTGCCAGTGAAACCTTCTTCATGCATCAAATCAATTCCTAACAGGGAATTCTGAAAATCATAAGTTTCTTCATTTGTAGCTAATAATCGGGCACTTTCAGCGTCAGGAGGGCAATACTTATTCGTTACAGAAGCATAAATTCTCTTTCCGATTCTGGCATTTGGACTTGGGATAAATCCTCTTCCTACCAACTCTACCCTATCTACAAAAGGCAAAGCTTCAATCTCTTTAACCTTGCTTGCATCAGTAACCAATAATGTGGCATTAAACCATTTGCTTGAATAAAGGATATAATTAGACTTCTTATACACTTCATCCACATATTTCTGTGAAACAGGAAGATCCAAACTATCAGGTGTTACTCCTTCTTTGCTTCTTCGATCCAGCGCTTTTTGAGAAAGGAATTCATTTGGTTTATCCAGCGAAAGTGTTTCCTGTGGCTTATATTTATAGAAAACAGCAAAGCGATCTTGCGCAGCCAAATTTCCTGAAAAGGCTAGTCCAAGTAAAAAACACGCTAAAAATTTAATCCTTTCCATTCCCTATCAACTTCATTTGAGATTTAAATCCAGAGTCTATCAACATATCACCTAAGCAATCATTTCTTGAGCAGTAGGTTAACACCTCATCGTACTTTTCCACCAAGCCTATACCCAAGTCATAAACTTCAAACCGAATATCTCTGTAAGTTACTTGATCATCGCTATCTTCTTGATTGACCCGGATAGAATTCCCCGAATTAATTAACTCGAAATCATCTTCTAACTCATCTCTATAGATATTCCCATTCCAAACGGTGCCGTCCTTAGGTGGAAAAACCAGGGTAACCAATGGCTGATTTTCAATCGTTCTCACAAGTGAAAGATCCCGCTGGATCAATGTGTATGCTAGGGCTATATCCCATTCAATCCGATCATAGGATTTGGTACGCACGATTACAAAAACCTGCTCTCCTTCTTCATTTGTATAAAAGCTCCTAATCCGGTCCTTATAGAAAAATTGCTCTTGCTCGAAATCATTTTCACCAAAATAGATGGTTTCATCCACTTCATATAACCAAAACAAGCCTACTTCCAGCGGTTGAAAGTCAAATCCAAAATCCATTTTCGGCTCTTCTATTTCTCGATCGCAAGAAGTAAAAAGATTAAGTACTAATACTAAAATAAGCGGTAGCTTTCTTTTCATATTTACTATTCAATGACTAAAAATACTAGTATTTTCCTAAAGATAGACTAGGGAGATTACAGACAGTTTCGAAATACTTTTTTCAAGCCAATCATCCTGATTAAATTAGCACCTTTAAAACTTGAATCATGGCTTTAAGCACTTTTGTAAAAATAAGCGGCATCACCAATCTTTCAGATGCCAGGTATTGCTCGGGAATGTATGTGGATTTGTTAGGTTTTTCCCTGGAAGAAGAATCCGAAAAATTCATCAACCCCACGCAGTATAACGAAATCACAGGTTGGGTTTCCGGACTTGAATTTGTAGGAGAATTTCTGAGTTACGATTCAGATAAAGTTCTAAAAACGTTAGAAAACTACCCTACTATAAAGTGGGTTGAGCATGATAGGATTGATCCATTAGTAGATTTGGAAGGCAAGGGATTTGGCTTGATTTATAAAATGGATTTAGAGGAAGTTCGACACATTGAACTGGAAGTTGCAGAGAAATTAAATGCATCAGGAATCATTTTTCACGTCACCTCCATCCACGAAAAGCTTACTGATGAGGATAAGAATGCAATAAAATTATTAAGTGAGAATTGCCGGGTGATTTTGGGCGTTGGGATTTCTGCAGAAAACGTTCAGAATCTTATTGCTGAACTGGGAATTTATGGCATTTCACTTACTGGCGGAAAAGAAATTAAAACTGGCCTAAAGGACTTCGATGAACTAGCAGATATTCTTGAAGAATTAGAAGTAGAGGATTAAGCAAGGTCTCAAAAAAGCAAAAAGGCTATTGGAACTTATCCAATAGCCTTTTTTGTATCAAATCCTGAATGCTTTAGGCTTGATCAAATAAATCAGATGATTCGTAAGGGCTGTTATCACCTGTGAAAAATGACCCATCGATAAATCGGTGGCTTACTCCGATATCTCTTAATTCCATCAAATCGTGATCGTCTAAATTAATTTTAGCAGCCGCTAAATTTCCAATAATTCTATCCTTATTTACAGACTTTGGAATCACTGCAATGTCTCTTGCTATTGACCAAGCGATCAAAATTTGCCCTGGGCCTACATTATGTTTGTTAGCAATCTCCTTTACCACAGGATCCACCAAAAGCTTAGGATCATCTGCATGCTTCTCCGCTCTGGAATCCGGTGACCCGAGGGGCGAATATGCTGTCATCAAAATCCCTTGCTCTTCACAAAATTCCACTAAACCTTCCTGTGGCAAATACGGTTGCATTTCCACTTGATTCATTTCTGGAATCTGCCCCCCTATCTTCAATATCTCCGCTAACTTATTTTGGTTAAAGTTGGAAACCCCAATATGCTTAGCGAGTCCTTCTTTTTTCACCTCCTGCATGGCTGTCCAAGTTTCACCTATGGACACTTCTTCGTAAGTATAAAAGTCTTCTCTATCCTTTGGAAATCCCACCCCAGATTTAAAAGCAATAGGCCAGTGTATTAGGTATAAATCCACGTAATCCAACTTTAAATCTGACAGTGACTTCTGCAGTGCGGGAAGCACTTGGTCTTTCTTATGTGAGTTATTCCAAAGCTTGGAAGTCACAAAAAGCTCTTCTCTTTTGACAAGTCCTTCAGAGATCGCTTTTGCAATTCCTTCCCCAACTTCGTTTTCATTTTGATATACTGCCGCACAATCAATGTGACGATACCCAGCTTCAATTGCCCAGAAAACAGCCTGACTCACTTCTCCAGGCTTACTTTTCCAAGTTCCTAATCCGATAATTGGGAGTTTATCTCCGTTTTTAAAGCTTAAGTTTTTCATATGAGTATAATTTAGTCTTTTAAAAGCTGTTTGAAATCTCGCAAGCAGTATTACAATCCCAGCAGTGTAGGAAGTATTAAGTCATGCAAGGTTTCATAGATTCAAAAATTTAAATGTTGAGTTTGTCTTTCGATAAAAGTAAAAATACTACAGGTTAGTTCTGTCGATTCGCTAGATATTTCTTAAATCTATTCATTACCCAAAGATGAATTTTAGCCTGAGTATTCACATAGATCAGCCATGGCAATCTTGGCACAAACTCATGAATAGCAGTTATTATATACTTATTATCTAAAACTCCTCGAAACTCCAACCAGCCGTGATCAAATCGCTTCACTAGCCAACCACCGGAAATATAAAAAAGTTGTCTACTCTCCTCACTTCTATCCGGAATCATCGTCAACTGAAGCATAGGTTTTTTGGTCCACAGAAGATAAAACACGATTTCCCCGCTATCCAACATTTCTCCATTGATCCAAAATTTAAAGAAGGTAGGCAACCAAATATTATAGCGCTGAGCTACCCATGTAGCTGTATCTCCGTGAGTATTTGCCATTCGCTGAATACTTCTCACCGTATTTTTGACTTTGTCCAACGGATAAAAACTTGGCGTTTTCAACTCGATATCGGAATCAAGAGCTGCCCTCACAGATTCCTTATAAGTAAGGTAATCAATCTGCTTTTCTCTAAATTTCAATTCCTCAGACACCGTCAACGTATGCTTCAAACTTTCCACTAAGGGTGAAACCAATTGAGGTGGAGATTCGCCAAAAAAACCAACCCAAAGCTTAGAAAGCCCTAAAGAAAATACTGGAACAGAGAAAACCAAGCGTTTCTTTCCGAGTTGAATGGAAGTCAATTCAAGCATATTTCGGTAAGAAATCACTTCTGGATTTCCAATCTCAATTGCCTCTCCAAATACATTTTTATTGCCAACGCAGGTATCTATAATGTCCAATGTGTCCTGCAAAGAAATAGGCTGCGTCAATGATTCAGTCCACTGAGGACACATTAGAATTGGTAGATTTTTGACCAGATTTTTGATCATGTCAAAAGAGGAACCTCCCGGGCCAACAATAATCGAAGCACGAATAGCTGTGAGCTTGGCAGATCTGGAGCCTAGCGTCTGCTCCACTTCTAGGCGACTTCTAAGATGTCTGGATAGACTTTCTCCCGTCTCCTTCGGCAAAAGTCCACCTAGATAAATGATCTGCTTGACTTTATTGAGGTGTGCTGCCCGACTGAAATTATCAGCCAGAAGCAAATCGGTATCTTCAAAACTTCCTTGGTTAAGTCTAGTCGAAGCATTCATTGAATGAACCAGGTAAATGGCAACATCCACTCCCTTCAAAACCTCAACTGTACTGGAAATCGAATATAATTCAACCTGCTTCCAGGTCACTTCAGGATAAGGGTTATCCTTGACCTCCTTTCTACTTAAGGCGATGATATTGTATTTGTGGCGAAAATGGTGAATAAACCAGCGCCCAACATATCCTCCAGCGCCTGCAATGGCGACAGTAGGTTTTGAAACAGAAATAGGTTGATTAGTTAATTCCATAAGTTTAGAGCTTAACTAACCAACCTATTAATTGGTGGTCCTGTTCAGGATAAATCTATTTTTCTTCGGCTTTTTCTAACGCTTCAGTCGTAGTGAAGTACTTCACGATCATATTTGGCACTTCCCAATCCGGCATATTTTTATTGGTGAAATATTCCAAATACTTTTCAGTCACCTGTGCAAAGTGCGCTTCATGCCCATTATGATACACTTCAGGGATTATCACTTTGTACTTTCCATTACTGATTTTCTCTAAATCAAGACCAGGAAAACGATCCTGAAGCGTCTCTTTAACCAAGCTAGTCAAAGCTTCATCCTGTCCATCCAATAGTTCTACATACAAAGTAGCGACATAATTCTCAGCAGCACCTTGCTGAATTACCAAGTTGGCTTTGGTTCCTCGCATCATGCTATAGTGCGTATCAGCAGCTCCTTCTGGTGCCTGAAAATTCCAGATTACACTTACTTTAGAATGTACACCCTTCAGTGTGTAATTCATTTCGCCATTACTATTGACACTCAGCTTACCGTCAGACACGTTTTTCTGAAGAAAATCGGGGAACTCGGCTTTACCTGTCACCAACTTGAATTGTTCCAAATCCAAATCTGTAGACCAAAGCTTCGCTGTTTGCATATGAACGTCAGAAGTATCCAAAGTTACTCCTGGAAAAGCCTCCCACTGGATCAAATCTACGAGGTGCGTAGTCACATCCACGATACCTGTTCCTTCAATATCAGTGTCGAAAAACCAATCAGGTCTTACTAGAGGATTTCCAGAAACGTACTTGAAGAAATGATGCACAGATTCCTTTGTAATGGCTGGATTCTCAGGCGTGCCTTTTTCCAATTCTCCGAAAACGGCAGGCACCATAGAAAGCTCTTTTTGCAAAATCGTGCTAATCTCAAAACGCTCCGTCATGATATCATAAAGCAAGAGATCCTTTTGAGCAGCCTCATCAAAAGCATTTAGCAACTTTTTGAAACCAGCCTTATTAATTACCAAGGGCTTGTCTGCATAGACATTGATTCCGTTAGAGATAGCTGCAGAAATGTAATCAATCTTTCGGTCATTTTTCCCTGCCACCATCATGACGTTACCTGGTTTGGCAGAGATCATTTGATCCAAATAATCCTCCCCAGTACTTACCTGCAAACTCCACGCAGTCGGATCCTCTGGACGATTATTGTAGCCAGAAAGTCTATTCATATAGTCTTTCAATTCTGGACCTTCTGGAGCAAAAACATAGACGGTAGAATCCACTTGTGGATACATGGATTTGTGAATCAATCCAGCGTGAAAATGTCCAGGATCGAGAGACATGATCGTAATCTCAGCTTTGGATTCAGGAGCTTCAGTCACAGTTTCTTTATTTTCGCAAGAAAACAACAATCCTGCCGCAAATGCCACTAGAGCAGTATTTTTCAAAATATAATAGAATTAAAATTTCACATAATTAGTACCGTAAGGTGCTCTCTGTGGTCTTTCCAACATAGAATTTGCTTCAGCATCACCTATGAATTGCTCATTGTTTGCATCCCATTCAAGTTTTCTACCCAACTTCATAGAAATATGAGTCAATAGACATACGGAGCAAGATCGGTGTCCTATTTCTACTGGAGATAGCAATTCGTTATTTCCTTGAATTGCCCCAAGCCAGTTCCCGTGATGCTCATCACTTCTGATCAACTGAATCTCATCTGGACCAATTACTGATTTCATAATCTTAGGGTCAGAAGCATCCAACGCTTTAGCACTATTTCCCTGCGCGACAGGGTCAGAGGTAGAAGCTACATAATTGCCTCTCGATACCCAAATCCAACCTTCTGTACCTTCATAGCGAATACCATTTGGATAGCCACCACCCGTATACATGGTGATGCCATTGTCATATTCAGCTTTTGCATAAAAATCTCCATGTACATCCCATAGGCCTGATTGTGGAAACTCAGCTACAGCTTGAATAAATCTAGGACCTGTTAATTCTGTATCCATTCCCCATGCCGCTGAATCGTAGTGATGCTGTCCCCAGCCAGTAATCATACCTGCACCAAATTGCTCTCTTCTCAACCAGCCTGGTCTGCCATATCCAGTAGCTGGATGCACTCCAATTTCAGTATATGGCACTTCTGGTGTAGAACCTAACCACATGTCGTAATTCAAATTCTTGGGAATTGGCATCGGCGCTGCCTCTGGACCTGCTGGATCTCCAGGAAGGCCTACTTTCACGGTGTGCAGTCTTCCGATTCTACCATTGCGAACCAGTTCCGCCGCAATTCTAAATTGCTCGCTAGAACGCTGCTGTGTACCTAGCTGAAGAACTGTTCCAGATTTCTTAACAGCTTCTACAAGCTGACGTCCTTCACGTATAGTCAAAGAAGTCGGCTTTTGTACATACACATGCTTGCCAGCTAAAGAAGCTTCCATAGCTGGCTGGGAATGCCAATGATCTGGAGTGCTGATTACAATTGCATCTATATCTTTATTCTGAAGCATATCTTTGTAATCCCCATATTGAGCTACATCTATGTAAGCTGAACCTAATTTCTTGGTATAGTAATCTTCCACAAGTTTTTTACCGTCAGCCATACGGTTACTGTCCAGATCAGAAACTGCAATTACTCTGGCAATATCATGACGCATTACTCCTGGTAAATCATGGTCACGGGCAATTCTACCACAGCCTATTTGACCAATATTAATTTTATTACTTGGGGCATTTTTACCAAAAACGGATGAAGGTACTATGGTTGGAAAACCAATTGCTGCACTTGCAAGGGCGCTGCTTTTAATAAATTCTCTTCTTTTCATATTTAAAGGGGGTTATTTACTATAGGGTTCTGATTAAAATCCACTCAACTTATTTAACAAATGCTCTCCAATAAGCCTCCGCTTCCTCGGCGGTCATCTTTCCATCATATACAATCATTCTGTATTTTAATGTATAGCGGTTATTTGGTAAAATCTCCCAAGACTCATGTCGGATAGGAGTAAATTCTATAAACACATTTCCAATACCATTGTAGTTATTCTCCGGCCAAACTCTCAGCGGCTCAGGGTAGGATTTATTCGTATTGTGACTTAGGAATAATATTCCGCTTTCTCCGGAGACATCATCAGTTTCTCCCTGCACAATGATCCACTTGGCATTTGTACTATCTGCATCTTTTCTTGTTTTACCTTCAGAAGTTAGGATTTTACTGTTGTCAGAGCCCCATTTCTCTGTGGCCCGAAAACCAATTCCACCACCATAGCGGTAATCATCCAGCAAAATCCCACCTGGTATCTCAGTCTCAATAGTGCTGGTATAATCTACCATGTACCGACCTTTATCAGCAGGCTTCACTTTGATGCGCAAATCTTCTGCAATTGCTAATCTCTCAGATTCTGGGGCTTTTAGATCCAGGTGATTTTGTCGCACGTTGAGCTCGGCGGCCCCTCCTGCTTCTTTTTGAGAAAGGACATGAGAAAAGTCCACTCTACCTTTTCCATCTCCCAAATTCCAGAAGTCAACCTCTCTTCCACTTATGGTAGCACGAGTCCAAGGGCCCCATATTCCATAGTGGTGATAATGATCTTTTGGTTGAATTCTGGTGAGAACTTGTCCTGAAGGTGATTTTAGTGGATGAATAAATCCAGATTTTGCAAAATCTTTTTTAATCCCTTCTGGGACGTCCTCAATGGCTGTTTGGTAGGTTAGAACTGACTGATTACCAATCACGAAATCAATTCCGTTGGAGGTCTCTTTTAATGTTACTTTTTGCGCAAAAGCCACTACCATTAAGCATTGATAAACAGCTAGTACGCAGAAAATTCTTTTGAATATCATATAAAATTCAGGTTATTGGGTTCGAATTTTAAAGATAGAAAAACTAAAATAATGACTAACCCCGTTTATCCAAATACCCCATGAAGAAGATTATTATCTACGGAATCGTTTTCCTTGCCAGTTTCAATATTGCACTTGCACAAAACCCTACCGAGATCCCATTGGATCAAGTTTGGAAAGATAAAATCACTGATTTGGCTCCAGAAAAAGCCACTTTCCCATTCAAAAAGAAAAGGAAAATTCTTGTTTTCTCCCTTCACACTGGCTTTTGGCACTGGGTAAATCCACATACTGCTGCAATGATTGAAATCCTCGGAAAGAAAAGTGGTGCCTTTGATGTGACTACAAGTACGGACATCGCTATGATGGAAAAAGACAAGCTAAAGGAGTTTGATGCGGTTGTATTTGACAATACCAATTCGAAACCCAAATACAGAAATCTATTTGTTGATGTATTCAGTGAAGACGCTTCTATGGATAGCGTAGCCGTATGGAAAAAAGCAAACCAACTAGAGAATAACATTATCCAATACGTGAAAAAAGGAGGAGGAATTCTCGTAGTACACGGAGGAAATACCATGCTGAATAACTCTATGGAGTTTTCAAAACTTACGGGAGGTAGCTTCGATTACCACACCAAGCAGCAGGCTTTCCAGGTAAGAATTGAAGATCCTTCTCACCCATTGACTAAGTCACTTCCAGCTGAAGGATATAACCACGTCGATGAGCCATATTTCTACAAGAATGCTTATGATGACTTGGATTTTCATCCTTTGACTTACTTCAACAATGCTGAGATCGAAGGCCAGAAAAAAGGTCAGGAGAAGACATCGGGCAAGACCTATGTGTCTTGGATCAGAAAAGACGGCAAAGGTAGAGCAATGTATATTTCCACTTCGCACAATGCCCAAAGCTTTGAAAATTCTGCTATTCTTGCCTACTTCCTCGATGCACTTCAGTATGTGGCTGGAGATGTAAAAGTGGATGAAACGCCGATTGGTAAGTGAAAAATTTGAAGTTTGAAATTTAAAATTTGAAAGTCCAGTAGTTGAATTGTGCATTTAACTACTGGACTTTTTTTATTTCCAAAAATCCGAAATCAAGTATCCAAAATTGGCATTCATCAGGCTTTCTTCACAAACTCACTTTTCAGCGCCATAGAGCCAAAGCCATCTATCTTACAGTCAATGTTATGATCACCTTCAACTAAGCGAATGCTCTTAACTTTTGTACCCGCTTTGATTGGTTTGGGAGCTCCTTTTACAGGCAAATCTTTTACGATGGTCACTGCATCACCATCTGCCAGTACAGTTCCATTTGCATCTTTAACTACTAGTCCTTCAGCTACTTCTTCTTGGGAATCTTCAAAAGTCCACTCGAAACTGCATTCTGGACAGATCAGTTTACTATCTAATTCGTAGCCATAGGGCGATTTACAGGCGGGGCAAGGAGGTATATTTTGCATGCGGCAAAGTTAGGGAAATATGGCAGGATGAGGAATATGACTTTTGTCAAATCCTGCATAGATCTAGCAAGGTGCGAAACTGACTCAGCCAAACAACAATCAATACATCGGCTGATAACTATGGACCACTGCTTCAGCGGCAATTCTGCCTGAGGCCATCGCTGCATTGATTGAGCCATTTAGAAGATAATCACCCGCCAAAAACACATGATCTGCAATCTTACATTCTGTAAATGGAATGCTATTTTTCATATCGTCCACTGTAGGGATGGCATAGGTAATATAATAGGATTTCACAAACTTAAAATACTCTGCATTAATGCGAGTAAGTGATTCCAATTCACTTTGCACATTTTTTATTAACTCTTTCTCTTTCAGCTCACTATCAAGTATTGAAACAGAAAGTAAAGCTCGCCCATTTGTAGCATAAGCAGCTGACACATCACTCATAAACACCAGGTTATTGATGAGGTGATTTTCTCGTGGAACCAGCCCAAGCATTGCCCTAGACATAAATGATTTATGAAGTGAAAAATATAGCGTAATCACAGACTTTGGCTTGGCAAATTGCCCTTCCAGTTGCTTCATAAACTTATCCGGCTGAGTAGCGATGATCAGTCGATCTGCATGAATTACCTCCCCACCTTCCAGTTGGATCTCTGTTCCTTGAATAGCCGTTACCTTACTACCGAAAATAATCTTTGTAGATTTCAACTGCTGCCTCAGCATATTGGGAATTTGGATTATGCCTTTTTCAGGTACTGCTCCCATCCCCTGAGAAAACATCTTGAATACAAATTCAAACATCCTTGACGAAGTATTCAGGTCTTTTTCCAAGAATATTCCTCGAAAGAAAGGTTTGAAAAAATTCGATATAAACTGATCTGTAAAGCCGTAATCAAGCAAATACTCGTGTGTAGGAACAGAAGGTTCTGCGAAGATTTCTTCAATCCTCTTGTTTTTCAGCATTTGAGTTAGGTTAAACATTTTCACCTTATCCAAAAAACTTCCTACATGAGAGAATGCCATACTCACTACCTTGAGTGGGTTACGAAGCGGATCTGAGATGATAAACGTCTGTTTGGATCCAAAAATCACAGCTCCAGGTTCAAAATACTTAAGGTTCAAGGCTGAGAAATCCAGGTACTTTTTAGCTTCAGGATATGCCGTCAACAGTACTTGAAAGCCATGATCCAATAAAAACCCATCAACTTCATCAGTTTTCATTCGACCTCCAATTCCATCACTACTTTCTAAAATCACTGGTGCATAGCCGGCATTTTCTAATTCTATGGCTGCAACCAACCCTGAAACACCAGCCCCAATTATATATATGTTTTGTTCAGTCATGAAAGTAGACGCTATGTAAAAAACTATTTCTCGTATTTTGTTTAACTATGTAGTGCTAACCCATTTATTTAGGTATTGTTCATTATTTTATGCAATTGTTGCAAATCAAATAATTTTTTATGTATATCCACTTTTCTACCAGTTAAAAGGGAAAAGCAATCTAGTTTGTGTTAAAATTTAAAATTGAGGCCACTCCGGTCTTCGGTCATCGGTCTTCCGACCAGATAAGCAAAGATTCTAGGATGACTGGCAAGCTTGCGGATAATCAAATAATTTTTAATTGAAATAAGACTATGATAAAATTTATACTCACTGCTCTGGTTTTTGGCTCTATTTACACTAATCTATCAGGCCAGAACTATTTCCCTGAAAAAGGCAACTGGGAAACTAAAAAACCTGAGGAACTTAATTTGAACAGAAATAAAATCCTAGAAGCAATAGAATTTGCTATCAGCCATGAAAGTCAGGAAGACCCAAACTTAAAAATTGCACATTACGAGAGTGGGTTTGGTCGTGAGCCTTTTGGTTACCCTGTTGGTCCCATGAAAACCCGCGGTCCTGCAACTGGCTTGATTATTTACAAAGGTTACGTCGTAGGAAAATGGGGAGAGCCAAATCGTGTAGATCTGACGTTCTCAGTTGCAAAAAGCTTCCTTTCTACAACCGCAGGACTTGCTGTGGAAGCAGGTCTAATCAAGTCAGAAAATGATGCAGTTTACCCATACATGGCTCCTATTTACCCCTATGACCCCAGTAAACTCAGCATAAACAAAGCGGATCATTTTGAGCAAGACGACACCTTCGAGCTATTCGACACGGAGCACAATCGCACCATCACCTGGGATCACCTCCTCAGACAAACTTCCGACTGGGAAGGATCACTTTGGGGCAAACCCGACTGGGCAGATAGACCTCGCGAAGGGGCAAAAGAAAAACGGGCAAGAGCACAAAATACGCCAGGATCAGTTTATGAATACAATGACACTAGAGTCAATGTGTTGGCGTTGGCCTTGATGAATATATGGCGAAAACCGCTTCCTGCAGTTCTGAAGGAGAAAATCATGGATCCTATAGGAGCAAGTGATACTTGGCGTTGGACTGGATATGAAAATTCATTTGTGATCATCGACGGTCAGATTATGCAATCTGTTTCCGGCGGCTCCCACTGGGGAGGTGGAATGATGCTTTCTGCTTACGATCAAGCAAGATTTGGGTACCTCACCATGAACAATGGAAGGTGGAAAGACGCACAGTTAATTCCCACTTCTTGGATCGAAAAGTCTAAAACTCCTACTCCGGCAAATGAAGGATATGGATTTATGAATTACTTTTTGAACTACGATCAAAACGATATTCCTGCCGCACCAAAGACTGCTTTTTCCCATATTGGAGCTGGAACGAATATGATCTATGTAGATGAGGAAAATGACTTAGTGATCGTCGCTAGATGGATTCCCGGAGGGGACAAAAATGAGTTGGTGAGATTGGTCATGGAAAGTTTACCTAAAATGTAAAAAAGGAGTGATTTATTATTTATTAAACCATTTAAAATCAGAAGTATTCCAATTCAATCCTATCCCATGTGTTAACTGAAAAATCTCCATGTCAAACTCAAAGAATAAAGAATCGATAGAACTTGAAAAGGTAATGGCAGCAAAAGAAGCTGTCACCCATATTCGAGATCATCACATAGTTGGACTTGGCTCTGGGACTACGGTTTATTATGCCATTCGTGAAGTTGGTGAGCTTGTCCAGAAGGGTATGCAGCTCAAAGCAATCTCAACTTCAAAGAAAACTCAAGAGTTAGCAGAATCCTTTTCTATACCAACCATTGATAGCAATAGTGTGGATCACATCGACGTGACAATTGATGGGGCAGATGAGATTAATGAAGACTATGTCCTGATCAAAGGCGGTGGCGGAGCTTTGCTGAGGGAGAAAATCGTGGCATCGATGACTCGAAAGCAAATCATAATCGCAGACTCAAGTAAGCAAGTAATTCAACTTGGAAAAGCATTTAAACTACCGGTAGAGGTAATTCCTTTTGCAACAAAACATGTGGAAAATCAACTTAAACAATTAGGAGGAAAACCTATAATCCGTACGCTGTCAGGAGAAAATTTTCTTACTGATGAAGGAAATTGGATCCTGGATGTAGATTTTGGACACATTTTAGATCCTCGCACCCTTTCCGATTCTCTCAATGGTATTGTAGGTCTAGTTTGCCATGGACTGTTTATTGATCTAGCAGATTTGGTGATCATAGGCTCAGATAGAATCACGAAAACAGAAATTGTATCTAGTAGTTAATGTAAAAACACCTAATTGTATTCTAACTCAGATAATTCATATCTTACTTTAATGAACTAGTTGTACTTTTAAAGGAAATGAATTTGAAATCAATGTGCGTATGAGAAAACCCAAGTTCTTATCCATTAATCAGCCCTGGTCTATCACATTAGTATATCTGTTGGTGGGAATAATTTGGATCTTTTTCAGTGACAAATTGACCTCTTATATTTTCAGCGATGATATGCAGGAGATGTCACGGTTTCAGTTGATCAAAGGACTTTTTTATGTCCTAGTTACAGGGCTATTGCTTTACTACATGATCAAAAAGCTATATGATAAGATCAATGGTGGAAAACAAGAAATTGAATTGCTCTTTACAAATCCAAATCTCGGTATTTTCAAAGTAGATAAAGCAGGCATTTTTACTTATGCCAGTCAAAATGTCCTTGAAATTATTGGTTACTCCAAAGAGGAAATTATAGGGAAAAATCTACTGGAACTTACCCCGAGTGAGTTTACGGAAGAAGATCAAAGAAAGCTTTTGGAAATATCTGAATTGGACTCAAAAAACAGCTTTATCTTCAATAAGTACCTGCAAGGAAAAAATGGCAAGGTGATTATCGTAAAAACCTACGGAATCGCCATAAAAGACAAAGAAGGAATGGTAACTGGCTATTTGGCTGCGTTCCAAAACATCACCGATCAGGAGAAATTTCTAAAGTCACTGGAGTCTAAAAACAAACAGCTTAGAGAACTAGCTTCGGATCAATCACATTTGGTAAGAGCCCCATTGGCGAGAATTCTAGGTATTATTGAGCTGATTCAAGCTGTGGATTTAAAATCATCTGAGAAAGGAGAATTACTTAAACATCTCAAAACTTCTGGTGAAGAGTTAGACGCGGCGCTGAGGGATATTTCTAAAAAAATGAATTCAACTCCTACCAAAAACTAGCAATCGAATATCCCTGAAAATCATCATGAGTTAGAGCTAAACATCTTTTAACAAGCTATTTAGCCACAAATTGACCTGAATTTAATAAATTAGGTTTCGACTTATCTCGAACATGAAACATAAAATCGGTTAATATGAAAAAGCTTTTACTGTTGATTTTGATAGGTAGCATGATATCCATTGGTACACATGCTCAGGGATTCATTCCAAAATCATTAAGTCCTGAATTGAAAAGTAAGGAGCTGGATTCTATTCCGCGAAATTTAGATAAAAGAGATACGATTGATTTTGGGAAGTTTTATTTTTCACCACCAAACAATCTCAAACTTGAGATGCCTGATACGCTAGAGGCTAATATTCACCTGCACAAACGATTAAATTTAGATCTCAATCAAGATCAAATTTATCTCGTACCAAACCCAGAAAAAGTTTATTCTTTACGCATCGTAAAGCCTACAGGAAATTATCATCTGAAAATCTATGAGCCCGACTCTACCAAAAACTACACACTTCTTATCAAAAAATATTGAGCTCTTTTCTTTGAAACAATAAATTGCCAAAGTTCATTACTCTTTCCAACTTCTATTTGCCTTCTTCTCCGCTTGATTTTTTTTTGCTTTTAGGCGCTTTTCTATGGCTCCTTTTTTAGGCTTGGTTGCTTTTCTGATTCTCTTTTTGTGAAAGGCCTTCTTCATCAAATCTTCAAACTTTCGGATCACCAACTCTTTGTTTTGGATCTGTGAGCGCTTTTCCTGAGACTGCAACTGGAGCACTCCATCTTGATCGATTTTCGTCCTTAACTTCTCCAAAAGTAAGCTTTTCTCCTCCTCGCTTAAGTTTCGGGAATTTGGAATATCAAATTTGAGCTGAACTTTAGTTTCCACTTTATTTACATTTTGCCCCCCTGCTCCACCGCTACGGGAAGTGATGAATTGCAGCTCACTCAGAAAGTCTCCCCTACTTATTCTTACCTGTATATTATTATCGTCAATAGTCATATTCTAGTAGCTTCAAATACCCTTCCAGATCCAAACTAGTATTTGACCAGTCAGCCTGAAAATGGAATTAGGCGTAAACTTTTCTTTAAAGAAAACAAAGTAAATACTAATTTGAAGTTTGACTTAACACTCAAACCCAAAACAACAACTCAAAATAAAATGAAAAATAGAAGAGAATTCCTCATCAAATCGGCACTTGGCGCTGCAGGATTGGTCGCTGCACCAGCTTGGCTTCAAGGAGCGCCAGCATTGATCAAATCGTATAACAAACCAAATTCCCTAATCAATGGTGTTCAGATAGGCTGCATAACTTATTCATTCAGAACTATGGCTGATCAAAGTGCGGAAGCCACCTTGAAATATGTGTTAGATTCTGGACTCTCAGCAATCGAACTAATGGGCGATCCCGCTGAGTCTTTTGCTGGAAAACCAGCAAATCCTGTAAATATGAGGGAAATGTATCCTCTTCTTGCCAAGCAGAGGAGGAATGAAGAGCTGACATCGGAAGAGAAAGCAAAACTTGCAGACATGTCAGATCAGGCTGAGTCCTATGCCAAAGTCGCTGCAGAATGGCGAAACAAAGTTGGTACGGCGCCATTTGAGAAGCTGCGAAAAATGTATAATGACGCTGGTGTAACCATATATGCATTCAAGCCTAATGCATTTGGGGTGAATGCAACGGATGAAGAGATTGCTTATGGAATGACAGCAGCAAAAGCATTGGGCGCGACACATGTGACACTTGAGCATCCTTCCAATGATGCGCATACACTTCGACTAGGAAAGCTTGGCGAGAAATACAAAATGTCTGTAGGCTACCATGGTCATGAGCAAGAGACCTTCACATTCTGGGATACTGCGCTAGAGCAAAGCAAAAGAAACGGCCTAAATCTAGATGCAGGTCATTACATCGCTGCTGGCAATACGGATCTAATTACCCTTATAGAAAAGCAACATAGCAGAATCTTAAGTATGCATACAAAAGACCGTCAAACACCTGAGCATGGCAAAGGAAATTTACCTTGGGGAACTGGAGATACTCCTATCCCCGAACTATTAAATCTGATCGCAAAAAACAAGTATAAGTTCCCAGCAACCATCGAGTTAGAGTATCAGGTACCAGAAGAATCTGACGCCGTAAAAGAAGTTCAGAAGTGTGTTGAATTTTGTGAAAAAGCATTAGCTTAGTATTGAGATTCGATTTTCCATTTAGCTTTTCAAACTATTTTTCAAAGCGGCAGCCTACACTCTGCCGCTTTACGTTTTTAGTGATTATCGGAAATGACTCAACTAATCATTCATTAATTAAATCTCGAATAACGATTAAGATAGACTACTGTCGCTAGCAAGTGTGGTGATCGGACGTTCCAGAATAGGAAGCATTTCATTTCGAAGCTCGGAAAAAAGCTTTCTAATTCTACAGGTTTCTTCATCAGTACACTCTCCACAAGACTCATAAAATCGTTCGGATACGCAGGGGATTAATGCAATTGGTCCATCCACCACCCGCATAATCTGCGCTATGGTGATTTCCCCAGGATCCTTTGCGAGTGTATAACCTCCTTCTGCACCACGCACACTTTTCACGAGTTGATGGGTTTTAAGATCACGAAGTATATTTTCCAAAAACTTATAAGGGATATTTTCATGAACCGAGATCACTTTAGCTGAAAGCGGTCTGTCTTCCACATGATCTTGAAGATAAAGAATAGTTTTAATGGCGTATTTCGCTCGTTTCGATAGCATCTGAGAATTTTTGGTAGTTGAAATTACAAAAATCCTTTAGAAGCAAAGGGGTCTTCAGGCAACAGTAAGGTACATAGTACGAATGCTTAGGAAAATGATCAACAGTCCGACCATGATCATCAAGTATTTAGGCTTAATTAATTTGCATATATAAGCCGCAAAGGGAGCAGCAACGACTCCTCCAAGTATCAATCCAAGCACTGGAGCCAGACTTAATTCCTTCACAAAGTACAAGAAGGTACTTGCACTAGCCAATGAGACAAAGAACTCAACAAAGTTACCCGTTCCAATCGCATACCTCGGGATTTTACCTTTACTAAGCAAAGTACTGTTTACTATGGGACCCCAACCTCCCCCACCAATAGCATCGGCAAATCCGCCTGTACTAGCCAGTACTGGCAGACTTCTACTATTAGGGTCAAATTTTGGTTTATTCTTCTTGAAGACTTTACTTAAGATCACAATTCCCATCACAAATAAGTAAATCGCAATCACTGGCTTTATCAAATTCCCATCAATATTAGAGAGTAGAAATGCTCCAGCTACAGAGCCAAGGACCCCGGGTATCAAAAGTTTCTTGGCTAGCTTCCAATCCACATTTCCCATCTTCCAATGAGAAATACCAGAAGCTAAGCTTGTAAAAACCTGTGCAAAATGAACCCAAGCAGAAGCTGATGCCGGGGGTACTCCTATTCCAAGCAAGATTGAATTACAACTTACTCCATAGGCCATACCCAAGGCGCCATCTATACTTTGTGCTATAAAGCCCACCAAAAGAAACCAGAGGAACATTTCTACATCCAGCTCCCAGCTATTGATAGCCTGCGAAAATGTCTGCGTCACGACTAGCATAAAAATCATTAGTGAAAACCCAAAAAACATGGCCCAAAAAGGCTCGGTCTTAAGTCTAAGTAAAATCCGCTGCATAGAAGTGATTAGTGAAAGTTTGAGTCCCAAAATTAATTCACAAATATTTTATTTCCTACCAATATTATAGGATTTATAGGATTTGTCAGGTTTAAGTTTTTCATTTGTATCATTCTTATCCTACCAATATAATATGATATAAAATGAAAAAACTTTTCTATTCTTCGATAGTACTGTTGCTTCTCTCCAGTTCTTTACTTGCACAACAGATCGAGATTAAAGGGAAAATTACTGACAAAGAATCCAATGAGCCATTAGTGGGTATAGCAATACTGATAAAAGGTAGTCAGGAAGGTGTTGCAACAGATATAGATGGGAATTTCACTCTTAGATCAACACATAGTGTACCTCTCACTCTAGTGATAGCTGGCTTAGGTTATATAAGAGAAGAATTTGCCATTGCAGAAATAAACCAAGAGATACAAGTGCTGCTACGTCCTTCAGTTTTGAACACAGATGAAGTAGTCATCACGGCTTCGCGGGTAGAAGAATCTGTCATGAAATCTCCCGTGGCCATAGAAAAATTAACAATCCGGGATCTTAAAGAATCTCCTGCCCCCTCGCTCTTTGATGCCATTGAAGCGGTAAAAGGGGTTCAAATGACTACTTTAAGTATGGGCTTCAAAGTCCCTAACACGCGAGGCTTCGCCAATACTACCAATGCCCGGTTCCTCTCCATGGTGGACGGGGCTGACACACAAGCTCCTGGCCTGGGAGTCTCGATCGCAAATACGGTGGGTCCGACAGAGTTGGACGTAGAAAGTATAGAAATCATTCCTGGGGCCTCTTCAGCATTATATGGATTGAATGCACTTAATGGTACCTCCAATATGATCACTAAGTCTCCTTTTCTATACACCGGATTCAGTCTCTATCAGCAAGTCGGTTTAAATCATGTAAATAGCTCTGATTTCGATCCAAAAACATTTAATCAAACTGCACTTCGCTATGCTCATAAAATCAATGAAAAATGGGCCTACAAAGTAAATTTTGGATGGATTAGAGGTACAGATTGGGTGGCAAATAGCTCCGAGGAACTGAGTCCCAACTCCAATCAATCCACTGGATTATTTGGCGAAGAAAATCCAGGCTCCGATCCACTGAATTCCTATGGAAATGAAAACCAAAACCGCAAAAATCTAACATTGGCAGATGGTAAACGATACGAAGTACGGAGAACAGGCTATTATGAAATAGATCTTGTAAATAAAGACTATCAGGTAGGTAACATCAAAGCTGATGCAGCAATCCATTTCAAACCTAATGAAAAAACTGAAGCCTCCTATGCTTACAGAATCGGTTCTACAGACGCGATATACCAAAGAGGTAACCGAATCAGACTTGACAATTATCAAATACAGCAACACAAACTGGCGCTTAAAGGAGACAACTATTTTTTACAAGGCTATCTCACCAAAGAGCATACCCTTGATTCCTACAACCTCCGCCCAATTGGAGAGAATATGGATAGAGTCTTCAAGTCTGACCAAAATTGGTATGCTGATTACACCAATGCGTATAATCAATCATATCTTCAAAATCAAGATCCAGCCAAATCTCACTCATTAGCCCGCGCAGCAGCAGATGCAGGAAGATTGCAATCAGGCACCCTGGAATTTGATCAAAAACTAAATGAACTGTCGCACATAAATAACTGGGATACAGGCGCTCAATTGATCATGGAGCATAGTTTCTACCATGTTGAAGGCCAATATGATTTCAAAAATCTCGTAAAATCCGTGGATATTTTGGTTGGAGCTGATTTCAGGGATTTCAACATTCATCCTGAGGGCAACAGTTTTAGTAATCCAATTGGTGAAGATCCATTCGCTACACTTCACTACAAAAAAATTGGTGGCTTTGCGCAAATTAGCAAGCGGTTTTGGGAAGAAAAGTTGAAGGTTATTGCCTCTGGAAGATTGGATAAAACTCAGTATTTCGAGACGAAATTCAACCCCAGAATAGCCGCAGTTTTTTCCCCGAATGAACAGCATCACATTAGAGCATCTATTCAAAATGGATTCAGATTCCCTACTCTTTTTGAGGCATTCAGTACGGTAAACAATGGTGGAGTGATTCGTTATGGAGGTTTGGAGTTGATGTCAAAGGATCAGCAACTTTTTGAAAATTCATACTTACGCAGTTCCGTCGATGCATTTCAGCAAAAAAACACAGCAGATATCAACAATGGAACTCCAAGTCAAGATGCGGTAATAAATAATTCAGGAATGTTGATCAGAAACGAATATACTTATTTGGTACCGGAAGAAATTAAAGCAATTGATGTGGGATACAAGGCTAGCATGTTCGGCAACAGATTGTATCTAGATGCTGACTTTTACTATAACCAATACAAGAATTTCATAGATCAAATTGAAATTGCAGTTCCCAAGGTAGGGGAAATTGGGACGGACGAAGGTGGGATTGACCAAACCTGGTTTGAAATGGAAAACAACACCTTGCATACCCGATATCGTATGTGGACTAATTCAAAGAGCGTTTACCAAAATTTCGGATTCTCCCTTGGGCTTTCCTACAATTTCTTCCAGAAAATGGTTCTTTCAGGAAATTACAGTTTCGCACAGCTGAATAAGGTTGATGTCAGGGATAATGGACTGGAAACACCTTTTAACACACCTAAAAATATTCTGAATCTTACTATTTCAGACAGAGAATTGATGAAAAATGTGGGGTATAGTATCGCTTGGAGATGGCAAAGTGCTTTTGAATGGAATGCGCCACTGGCCAATGGAACAGTTCCAACCTACAATACTATTGACGCGCAAATTTCTTATAAATTCAAAGCAATTAAAACCGTCTTAAAACTTGGGGGAACCAACCTTCTGAATAAAAAATATACACAATACACAGGGGGGCCGGAGATCGGTGGATTCTATTACCTAGCTCTAACTTTAGATGGACTATTCAATCAGAATTAATAAGTCTCAACTAAAAAATACTTTCAAATAAAATATCCTGCTCTCAACACTTAATCTCTAATAAAATTAATTTAGTGGTGATCGGTTAGAATACGGGTTTTAATGGTGTACTTTCGGCAGCTCATTTTGGAATTCAACGTGCTTGGCTAAAAACATATCAAGTACATAATGGAAGAAGAAGAGATTCTAGAGCGAAATCAATTTGAAGAGCTAATTCAAGGCCTTATTGATCGTAAATATGGCTGTAGTAATAATTTCATTTTACCAAGTACCGTAACTGGCTTAAGAGACACCATTCAAAATCTCTCAGAAATGGGTAAAATGAAACTTGCTGGCGTAGGCAATGCATCTAGTAAAAAGCAGGACAATGAAATAAGAGGAGATAAAATAAATTGGATACAGGATACAAGCGTTAACCCATTTGAAATCATCTATTTAAAGAAAGTTGGGAAATTCATTGAACATTTGAACAAAACCTGCTTCACCTCTATTAAAAGTTTTGAAAGCCATTACGCGAATTATGAGAAAATGAGTTTCTACAAGAGACACATTGACCAATTCAAAAGTGAGAAAGGCAGAAAATTCTCCATCATCGTTTACCTAAATCAAGACTGGCAGGATCAGGATGGCGGTCAGTTATCTTTATATCCCGAAGAAGGAAAAGCACAAACTATCTCTCCTGTCGGAGGTAGAATTGTTTTTTTCAGAAGTGATGAAATGGAGCATGAAGTACACCCATCATCTACTAGGGATAGAAAAAGTATCGCTGCATGGTTTAAAAACTAGCTATTGCTTTAAAATATCTAACAAGGATCTAAAAATAAAAGACCGCGGCTTTCGCCACGGTCTTTTACAGTTGGACTTACTATTCTTGAGTATTACTTAGAGAACATAGTAAACATCCACATTCTCTTCTCAATATCTCCTACAAACTTGGTAAGCAAATCAGCGGTAGCAATGTCATCTGCTTCTTCTGCTACTTTAGCTGCTTTTCTATGTGACTGAGCCAAGCTTCCTAATCCGTCGATGACATGCTTTACGCATTCATCTCCATTGGAAACATCAGTAATTTCCTTGTGTATTGTGTTTTTCAAATAGTCGGAATAAGCATGCAAAGGCTTAAAACCTATAGTTACAATCCTTTCAGCTAGTTCATCGATATTTTCATAGAGCTGCGTATACAATTCCTCGAATTTGACGTGTAGGTCAAAGAAATTTTCACCTTTCACATTCCAGTGAAATCCTCTTACATTTTGATAAAAGATATGATAATCAGAAAGAAGATCATTCATTTTATCTGATACATTTTTCATGGATTTAGTGTCCAACTTCAAATGATTCGCCAGAGTTGCTTTGTTAGTGGTACTCATATATAGTTCTGTTTAAGTTAAAATTACATTACTATAAGACCAAGTGGCGTGCCATCAAACTCACTTCCAAAGGATACACTTCATGAGATGCTCTTAAGCCTATTCTCTTTTGATTTATACAAAATACAGCGAATATTAGCTGGAAATACAGTTTTTCAGTCTTTGAAGCAAAAAAGGAAGTCAGAAAAAAATTCCCCACTTCGCTGAAGAAAAGGCACAAAAAAACCCGGAACAAAGTCCGGGTTGGGTGCATCTTTCATCCACTTTTTTACAAATCGTATTGCTTCATTTTATTGAAGAGCGTTTTGCGGTCAATACCTAATTGCTTAGCGGCTTGAGTCCTGTTATACTTAACTTCTTCCAGTACTTTTTTTAACACTTCGGCTTCGGCTTCTGCAGCGGCATCTTTCAAGTTTAATGGCATTTTGCCGGCCTTACTTTCAGATTTTTCTGCATCAGAGTCCCAAGAATTAAACTTCTGTGCATAAACAATTTCTGGAGGAAGCGCAGAAACAGACATTTTACCACCATCTGTTAAAAGAGTTGCTCTTCGGATCACGTTGAGCATTTCTCGCAGGTTACCAGGCCATGGATATTCTTTAAATACTTCCATTACTTGCTCATCAAAGCCAAAGACCTTCTTATTTAATTCCGCATTAGAAAGTTCCAAGAAATGATAAGAAAAGGCTTCGATATCTGCTTTCCTATTTCTCAATGGTGGAACTGTAATACTAAATTCATTGAATCTGAAGTATAAATCTTCTCTAAATTTACCCGCAGAAACAGCCTTTCTCAAATCTTCATTGGATGCAACTAAGATTCGCACATCAATGGATTTATCTTTGGTTCCACCTATTCTTCTCAGTTTTCGCTCCTGAACCAATCTAAGCAGACCAACCTGAGTTTCATACGTTAAGTTGGCGATTTCATCCAAAAATATTGTACCACCGTCCGCAAGTTCAAACTGCCCTGGCTTCTCAGCCAATGCTCCTGTAAATGCGCCTTTTTCATGCCCCCAAAGTTCACTACCAGCAAGCTCCTTTGTAAGTGCACCGCAATCCACCGCTATAAAAGGCTTACCTGCACGCTCACTTTGATCATGAATAGTTCGCGCAATATTTTCCTTACCAGCACCACTTTCTCCATAGATTACCACACTAAGGCTTGTCGGTGCAACTAATGAAACTTCCTTATATAGTTTTTTAGATTCGGCTCCACTTCCTTTGAGGTATTTAGAATCAGATTTTTGTGATTTAGAATCTGATTCCTTCTTCAGCTCAGAAGCTTTGGTGAAGGTCTGCGTATTGGATTTACCAGCCTTTGAAGCCGTTAATGCTCGTTCTATCAGGTTAATAATCTCATCAGGAATTAGTGGCTTGGTTACATAATCGAATGCACCATTTTTGATCACTTCCACCGCAATTTTCACATCTGCATATCCAGTTATGATTGCTACCTGAGTCCCAGGAGAGATTTCTCTTACTTTCATCAGTACATCCCTACCTTCCATGTCCCGCAATTTGAAATCACAGAAAATCAGATCAAAAAAAGTCTTTTTAACCATATCTAGGCCATTTTTCCCAGAGATGGTTGTCTCTACTTCATACCCCTTTTTAGTTAGAAATCGCTCTAAAAGCTGACAGATATCTATATTGTCATCAATTACTAGAATCTTAGCCATGATATTAATTGGTATTGTTTGAATTGATTAATTGCTTCTGAACCACTTGGTCCAGACGCGCAATGTTAAAAGGTTTGCTTAGAAAATCTAAGGCACCATATTGTATAGCCTCCATCTTCACTTCTTCATGATCAAAAGCACTCATCATAATTACCTTGGACTTGAGTTTACCAGAATTAATATGTCTGAGTTCGAGTAAACCGTTCCCATCCGGAAGGTTTACGTCCAAAAATACCAATTCGGGTTTAGATTGAATAAATAACCTTCTTCCTTCTTCAAGAGTACCCGCAGATAAAACAGAAAAGCCATTTTTTCTTAGAAACCTGGATAAAAGGGCTCTTATCTCTGGCTCGTCATCTATCACTAGAATTTGTTTATTCTTCATCACATAGTCATCTACTCTCTTGATATTGAAAATCGGATTCATTTATTAAATTGAAAATCGAATTGGTTTAAAAATTGGCAAATAGAAAAGGTGCCGCTAAAGGCCGCACCTTTTCATTTTCTAAACCTATTACTTTACTTCACTTTATCTACTTTATCTTTCGCTGACTGAAGGGCAGCTTTTGTAGCATCCAGACCTTCAGATTTTGCATCTAAAATTTTTACTTTCAAATCGCCAAGCAAGGATTGAAAATCTCCAAGGAGGCTATTCAATTTTTCTTTTTGTGGGCCAAAATCGTCCTTATTCTTATAAAGATACGCTCCTACTAGGGCGCCGGTAACAAGTCCGCTTAGCCAAAGTGTTTTATTTGCTGCTGATTTAGTCATTGTCGTGTGTTTTGTGGTTGTAAATACATTAAGCTGTGAAGATCAATTTAAATTAATTTCTAAAATCAAGGAAAATTTTGATCTTCTAAAATTCTGCGAATTTTCTATCTAGTTGGTTGGTTTAGAATTTCAACTTACTTTGATCCAAAATAAATTAATTCATGAATTCACCTTCTAGACTCCCCTACCTGAGATCAATCTGAATAATACAGCGATCACTGCTAGAACTAATAGCACGTGAATTAATCCTGAGGCACTGTAAGCAAAAACTCCTACTAGCCATCCAATAAGAAGAATTACGGCGATGAAATACAATAAAGAACTCATAGTTTTGATGTTTAGGTTGTGTGATTTATTTAGAAGATATTAACCAACACCTATGCCTCAAAAAAGAATAATTAGTAAAATCAAGCCTAAATGAGTCAATTAGGCATTTAAAGCTTGTTTAGCTATACAGATCAAAACAAAAACTCACTATATACGAGTAATTAATTCCCCAATTATGGGAAATAAAAATGAAAAACGACAAGAAACCATCTATTCACCAAGTCAAAGTTTATTCAATAGTTACAATCATTCTTATAATTGTAGGAAGTGGAATTTCCTATTGGACGGCAAATCGAATCGAGTACTATACAATGGCAGTAATGCACACTTCAGAAGTACTTCAAAGGACGGATGAACTCTATTCCAGTATTTTGGAAAGGGAAACAAATATTAGAGGTTTCGTAATTACTGGAGATAAAGCGTTTTTGACATACTATAGTCAATCAAATATCGATGCTGAACTCCTGCTAACTCAGCTGCAAGCATTAACCATGGATAACGCTCAGCAGCAAAATAATATTGAAGAACTTAGAGGCCTCATAAATGCCCGAGTGAGAACTTTTGATGCAACTATATCTTATATGCAAGAGCACGGTGACTTAGAGGGATTCTTAGACAGTACACGTGTGAATAATGCTATTGTAGGTTACCAAATGGTAAAAGAAGTAGTCAGGCACATTAACGATGTTGAAAATGAACTATTCAGAGAAAGAAACGAGAGCTTACTTAACAATATCAATGCTCTTCCCTTTATAGTTGGACTCATTTCTGTCTTCTCTATTACTATAGGAATTGTGACTTTCTTCTCTATATATCAGTACAATAAAGCCCAGCTAGAGGCAAATAAAGAGATATCTCTTTATCAAAACAAGATGAAGGACCAGATCAAACTCCTGGATGATTCAAATAAAGAGCTTGAGCAATTTGCCTATGTCGCCTCACATGATCTGCAAGAGCCACTTCGAAAGATTTCTGCTTTTTCAGATCTTCTTAATGAGCAATTTGCTGACAAATTAGAAGGTGAAGGAACCCTGTATCTCCAGCGGATCACAGCTGCTTCTGTAAGAATGAGAAGATTGATTACTGACTTACTGGAATACAGCAGAGCAGGAAGAGTGGAAGTAGATAAAATAACTACTGTAAAACTCTCAACTATCATTTCTGGAATTTTAGAAGATTATGAAATAGCAATAGAAGAAAGATCCGCAAAAATCACAGTGGATAAGCTGCCAAAAGTCAAAGGAACTGACACAGAATATCGACAGGTTTTTCAAAATCTCATCTCCAATTCACTTAAATTTTCCAACCCAGATTCAAGTCCCGAAATCACTATTTCTTCAGAAAGTGCAAGTGAAGAATTTCTTGAAAATTTCCCCAAGCTGGATCAAAATTTAAAATACCATTTAATAAAGGTGAGTGATAATGGTATAGGCTTTGCAAAAGAACATTCAGAAAAGATATTCTCCATTTTCCAACGCTTGCACGGAAAGATGGAATACGAAGGAACTGGTATTGGTCTTTCTATAACACGTAAAATCATTGAGAAAAACGGTGGAACCATTTTCGCAGAAAGCAGCCCTGGAAATGGATCCGTTTTCAATATTATTTTACCAGAATTAAAAAATTAAATCTTAGCGGGTTCAACTTTTGAATTCATTATTTTCTTAACAAAATCATAGTTACCTTTTCATTTATTTTAACAGTATTTCGTCATAGACTCTATGCTCATGTCATTCGAGAAACCAATACAAATCCTTGTCGCAGAAGATGACGAAGATGATAAGCTTTTGATTCTAAAAGCTTTTGAACGAACCTTACCAAAGGAGAAGGTTACATGTGTAGAAGATGGTGAAGCTCTTATAAAATACCTTAAGAGATGCCCCCCTTTCGACGATTTAATTAAATATCCCAAACCCGATATTATTCTTCTGGATCTTAATATGCCGCGTAAAGATGGCAGAGAAGCTTTGGCCGAAATTAAAAGTAACGACGAGCTAAAATCTATTCCTGTGATAATTTTCACTACATCAAATAGTGCGGATGATATTCAGGTAACTTATAAAATGGGCTCTAGCAGTTACATTACCAAGCCTGGTTCGTTTGAGGAACTTGTCAGAGTTACAGAAGAAATTGAAAATTATTGGTCTAAAACCGTTTTGTTGCCTCAGTAAAGATTGCCATGTTCTCTAATCAAAAATTAAAGATTCTATATGTAGATGATGATCCAGATGATTTATTTCTGGTAACGAGTTTACTGAAAAGAATCAACGACGTACATTATGAAATCGATGGTGCCACTAGTATAGAGGAGGCCATACCCAAACTGGATCAGAGTTTCGATCTTTTTCTGGTGGATTATAGACTGGGAAAAGATACAGGTCTAGAGCTAATCAGTGAGATAAAAGCCATCAAAAAACATGCACCTGTGATCATGCTCACAGGTATGAATTCAGGAAATATAGATCGCGAAGCGCTCAATCTCGGCGCATCAGATTACCTGGTAAAAGGGGAATTCGATGCGAATTCTTTGGACAGAACACTTAGATACGCTATCCGAGATGCCAAATTGATGGAATCTTTGGCGAGCGCCGCAGTTAAGTTCCGTTCCATATTTGAGCTGGCTAGTGATCCTTTTCTTTTGATGGATGATGAGGGAGAAATCTTAGAAGTAAATCCTGCATTTCAGAAGAAATTTGGTCTTTCTGCCTATGAACCGAATTCTGAGAAAAGCTATTCTTTTAAAAAATTATTGACCGAAGACGCTTCCCGCCAGGAATTAGACACCCTTTTTGCCAACGGGCAAGAAATCTACGACTTAGAGGCATTAATGACGATAGAAAATGGTCAGACTATCAATAGTTTAATTAGTATAGTAAAACAAGACACCAGTATATTTCAAGTCCTTATCAAGGATCTAAGTGCAATCAAAGCAAAAGAAGAGGAAGAATTGAATCTTAAAAAATTCTCCTCCACAGGCAGAATTGCAAGAATACTGGCGCACGAAGTGAAAAATCCACTAACTACGATACTACTTTCTGCGGACCAACTTACCTTAGAGCTTCCTGAAGAGGTGCTAGCAGAAAGTGGAGACTTGATAGATGTCATCCGCAGAAACTGTGATCGGATCAATCATCTAGTCACTCAATTGCTGGATAGCACAAGGTTCTCGGAATTGGACTCCAAAAGCCATTCGATTAATGACCTGTTGGATCAAGCTTTAGAGCATGTTCAGGATAGAATTGACTTGAAGGAAATTGCTATAATCAAACAATACCAAACCGATATTTGCTCAATAGAAGTAGATGGTGAAAAAGTGAAAATTGCATTGATCAACCTTATCGTAAATGCAATAGAGGCTATGGAGGATAAGGCTGGAAAGCTTATACTTAAAACAAGTGTAAAGGGAACTCAATGCCGAATCGAAATTAAAGACAATGGAGAGGGAATTCCTAAGGAGAACTTGGAGCGACTATTTGAACCTTTCTTTACCAGCAAACCTACCGGCTCTGGCCTTGGACTCATAAACACTCAGAATATTATTCTTAGTCACGGAGGTTCTATTCGAGTAAAAAGTGAGTTGGGTAAAGGAACTTCCTTTACCATTTTATTTAATCTGCCGAGCTAAGACAAAGTATTCTTTAGATTTATGATCCTTTCAAACCGATAATTTGAAAGGATTTTTTACTTTAAAGCAACAGTAAACTTAATCTTATGTATTGTTTAAAAGTTCTTGCGTGTGTTGTACTTGCTTTTGGCTCCCAGTTTACCTGTTTCTCACAGAACAAGCCCATCAAACTACTTCCGGAAAACCCTCACTATTTTGAGTATAAAGGAAAACCTCTTGCCCTCATCACCTCAGCAGAGCATTATGGAGCAGTGTTGAATGCCGATTTTGACTATGAAAAATATCTCCGCACACTTCATGAGGAGGGAATGAATTATACGCGAATCTTTATGGGGAGCTATTTCGAAATTCCTTCAAAGAGCTTCTCCATAAAGCAAAATACCCTCGCACCTAACATCAATAAAGTCCTAACTCCATGGTTATCCAAAACAGAAAACGGCACTTTAAAATACGACTGGAGCACAACCAACCTTGCATATTATGAGCGCTTGGCAAAATTCATGAAGCTCGCTGAGGAATTGGATATTATCATCGAAGTCACGCTTTTTTCTTCCATTTACAATGATGATCACTGGGTAATGAACCCACAAAACCCAAAAAATCGGGTAGGTGGAAAAAACACACTAGACAGAAAATTAGTCCATACCCTAGAAAATGGAGCATTATTGGAATTGCAAAAAGATTACGTTTCTAAATTGGTAAAAGAATTAAATGAGTTCGACAATTTCTTCTTCGAAATCCAAAATGAACCTTGGTCCGACAGACCCACCGCAGCTGTAAATATTGCAAACACCTATGCCCTGGATGGGCCAAACTGGCAAGTCAAGGTGGATTTGGCAGATGATAAATCACTTGAATGGCAGGATGAAATTGCTAAAACGATCGTGAATACCGAAGCTACACTTCCACAAAAACACCTGATCGCGCAAAACTACTCCAATTTCAAAGCGCCAATACCTACCGTATCTGAACACATATCCATTTTAAATTTTCACTACAATTGGCCTGAGTCAGCTACCTGGAACTACCACTATAATAAGGTTATTGGATTTGATGAGTCAGGATTTGCTGGCTCCGAGGATATGGTTTACCGAAGACAAGCTTGGGCATTTATGCTCTCTGGAGGTGGGTTATTCAATAATCTGGACTATTCCTTTTTTGTAGGAAAAGAAGATGGAACTGGCGACAATGAGGCTCCAGGAGGAGGAAGTACAACGCTGAGAAAAGAATTGAAAATCCTTTCTGATTTTATTCATAGTTTGAATCTAAACCAAGTTAGGCCTTCAAATGAAAGTGTTATCGGAAGTCCAGGAATGCTTTCATTTACTCTAAAAGATGGCAGTGGAGGTTACGCTATTTATCTAGTCGAAGCAGGTAAATCCGAATCAACTATCACTATTGAAGCATCAAATGGAACAATCTATACTTTTGAGACGATGAATACAAGGACAGGAGAAATCAACAACCTACCAGCTTCATCGCTAGTAACCAATGGAAAAATAACTATTCCTATCACGCTTCAAAATGGTGAACTAGTTCTCCGTGTTCATTTAGCTATGGCAAGGAAATGATAGAATTCCAAGGGAAATTAGCAGCTTTTGAGTTTAACCATTGGCAATTCCACATCCCCATTTCGGATGATATTTCTAGCCAGATGATGGACAAAAACCATCGGCGGGTTTTAGTATGGATAAAGAATGAAGGCCCATTTCATATGGCCTTGATGAAAGCAAAAGAATATTGGTACGTCTTGGTAAATCAAGAACTCCGAACACGCTTGAAGCTAGATGAAAAGAACTCTTTTCCAGTTAAAATAGATAGAGATCACAGCGAATACGGCCATGAAATGCCGGAGGAACTTCAAGTACTCATGGACCAAGATGAGGAAGGCGCTCTTTATTTTAAAAAGTTAACACCTGGCAAGCAACGCATGATGGTGTATACTGTCACAAAAGTTAAAAGCCCGGAAAGTAGAATGAAGAAAGCGTTGGCAATTATTCATCATCTCAAACTCACTAAAGGAAAGCTAGATTACAAGCAACTCAACGAATTAATTAAATATTACAATAAGTTATAGGAATCATTCGATGCCTTAGTTGACATTTTGTATTTTAGACTTTACTCAATTTTTCCCCTATAATGAAGAAACTGCCAGAAATAAACTGTGATTTAGGTGAAGGCATGCCAAACGAGAACGAGATCTTTCAATTCATTGATACTGCCAGTATCGCCTGTGGAGGGCACTTTGGGGATGAGAACACTATAAATGAAAGTTTAGAATTGGCTTTGAAATACAAGAAAAAAGTAGGTGCTCATCCCTCCTATCCAGACCAAAAGCATTTTGGAAGGAAGACAATGAAGATCTCCGAGAAAGAGTTGAAAAAGTCAATTTTGATTCAAATACTAAAATTTGAGCAATTGGCAGAGAAATCCGGGACTCCAATGGATCATATCAAATTCCATGGAGCTTTATATAATGAAGCTGCTGCTGACCCCGAAATGGCAGATACCCTAACTGATTTCATAGCCAATCACTTCCACAATACCCCGATATTCGCGCCTCCACATTCTCAGTTGGAAAAGTACCTCAAGCAAAAGAATTTGCATCAACGAGTAGAGGTTTTTGGGGACAGAAGGTACTTGGATAATTACCAATTGGTTCCAAGGTCTGTATTTGGATCTCATTTGATTTCAGAAAGTGAGATCTCACCTCCGCTGAAATCCCTTCTCGAAAATGGCTATTTGCTATCTGACTCGGGAAAAAAGCTTCCCTTCAATCCAGATACTATATGCTTTCATGGAGACAATCCAGGAATACATGAATTTTTACCGAGCATCAGAAAAAAATTCTGGACATGAAACCCAAGTTCCGGCAAATCTCCCCATTGATTGGTGAATTTGAATGGGATGCCGAAATTTCAGATCATCTTCTACAACAGCAATTAGCCTTCAAATCATTGCTGGAGATAAACTACAGCTCAGAAATATTGGAGCTTCGAATGGGATACAAAACCTTATCGATTTTGCTTTCAACACCTCTAAAAGAATTGGATCTAGAAAAGTCTTTGGGGTCAATAAATCTGGAAAAATCAACCAAATCGCTACCTGAGAAAATCTGGCAAATCCCGGTTTGTTATTCTAAAGATACTGGACGTGATCTGGAAGCTTTGGCAATAGCAAAAAGCTTGTCGATCGAAGAATTAATAAACTTGCACTCCCAACCACTGTACCGACTTCATTTCTATGGATTTCTACCAGGATTCATGTATTTGAATGGACTTCCCAAAGCCCTAAATACTCCGAGAAAAAGTGTGCCTGATCGAGAAGTCCCCATTGGTTCCGTTGCCATCGGCGGTTCACAAACTGGCATTTATCCATCGTCGAGTCCCGGCGGATGGCATTTGATTGGACAGACTCCAGTTGCTCTTTTTGATCCTAAACTTGACAAGCCTGTCTTTGCGGAAGTTGGAGAAAGGATCGAATTGACACCAATAACTTTCTTGGAATTTGAACGCCTGAAAAGGCATCCACAACATCCAAAATTCAGATGATACGGGATATTGGCTATCTGAAAATCTTAAAATCTGGACCGGGAACTTCTATTCAAGATAGAGGGAGAATAGGTTTTGCATCCTATGGTGTTCCCACTTCCGGAGCATTAGATCAGCGCTCTTTCAATTGGGTGAATCACTTACTTCAAAACCAAAAAGATGCTGCTGCTTTGGAAATTTGCCAGCCAGGATTAAAAATTCTCTTTGATGCACCTACATTAATTTGCCTAGCTGGAGCTAGGTCTGATATCAGGCTCAATGGTAGTTTAATATCAAGCTTCGGGATCATAGAAATAAGGGGAAATGATGAATTAGAAATTGGAACATTTCATCAAGGTTCTATTCTTTATCTAGGGATTAAGCATGGCTTTCAAACTGAAAAAATCATGAATTCCAGAAGTTGGTATCAAGGAATAACCGAAGAAGGGTTTGCTAAAAAAGGACTAAAAATTCCATTTTTCACCAATCAGGAGGTTCCAAAAAATACAGCTTCAAAAGTAAAATGGGATTTTAATTGGACTCAGAGCAAAGTCATAGAAGTATATCCTGGCCCTGAATGGGAATTACTACCTACTATTTCTCAAGAATTCTTGGAACCTAAAGAGTTCAGCATTTCTTCCCTCAAAAATAGGATGGCAATTCAATTGGTAGAACTTCTGCCAAATTCTTTGCCTGAAATGGCAACAGCACCAGTTTTTCCAGGTACAGTTCAATTAACTTCTGGAGGAAAACTGATTGTCCTGATGAAAGACGCGCAAGTCACTGGAGGATATCCCAGAATTCTACAGCTCGAAGAACAGGCAATTTCGATTCTCGCTCAAAAAAAACCACAGGAAAAAATAAAGTTTTCCCTGAAAACATTCTCCTAAAAAAACGGCTTTCCCTCTTGAGGAAAGTCATTTTCCCTATTATCTTACACTTTTACTTTGACAATAGACCAGATGGATAATAGCTTAAAAGAACAAATTATTGGACAGGGAATGAACCCTGATACCGTAGCACAACAAATTCAACATTTCGAAAACGGCTTTCCCTTTTTAAAAATCACCGCCCCTGCCACGCCAGGAGACGGCATCAAGGTGTTGACTGATAAAGAGTTGAACCATCATCTTGCGACTTATCCTGAGAAGGCTGCTCAGATAGAGGTTTTGAAATTTGTACCTGCGAGTGGAGCTGCCTCACGGATGTTCAAGGATCTTTTCGCTTTTCTAGAAGGAGATGGGGATATAAGCAAATCTGCGTTTGTACAGAAATTCATGAATAACATCGAGAAATTTGCCTTCTACGAGGATCTGGATGAAGTCTTGGAAAGTCAGGGAAGTAGCATATATCATGCGCTAGACACCAAAGATTATAAAAGCATTTTGGCAGCGCTACTTTTGGATGAAGGCTTAGGCTATGGAAACTTGCCGAAAGGCTTATTGAAATTCCATCGTTATAAAGATGGACGAAGAACTCCTGCTTATGAGCATCTGATCGAAGGAGTTCAATATGCAATTGGAAAAGGATCGATAGTAAAAATACATTTCACAGTTTCTCCGGAGCATGCTCCAAAATTCAAAGCTGAAATAGAGAAAATTCTACCTGGAATTGAGAAAGAATTCGGAGTAAATTTCGAAATCAGCTACTCTCAGCAGAAGAAATCTACGGATACCATTGCCGTAAATACAGATAACAGCCCATTTACTGAAGAGGATGGCAGTATACTCTTCAGACCAGCTGGTCATGGAGCTTTACTGGAAAACCTAAATGAGGTTTCTGCAGATCTGATCTTTATCAAAAACGTGGATAATGTAGTTCCTGATCGCTTAAAAGACGAAACTAAAACCTACAAAATGGCAATAGGTGGAATGCTGCTGGAAGCTCAGGAAAAAGTCTTTGAGGCCCTACATGCGCTGGATAAGGAAGAAAATGAGGAATCAGTGTCAAAAGCAGAAGACGTATTGACACAAGCTTTGGGAGTGAAAGTACCGGAAGATTTTTCACACCTCTCCATTGAAGCAAAAGCAGCCTTTCTAAAAGTCAAACTCAACCGTCCAATTCGTATATGTGGAATGGTGAAAAATACTGGAGAGCCTGGCGGAGGTCCTTTTTGGGTCAAAGAAGAAGATGGATTCCAATCACTTCAAATCTTAGAAACTGCCCAGATCGACCTGAATGATCCAGCATCAAAAGAGCATTTCAACGCAGCAACGCACTTCAATCCGGTTGATTTGGTATGTGCTACCAGAAATTACAAAGGTGAGTCTTTTGACTTGCTACAATACAGAGATATGATGACTGGATTTATCACGGAGAAATCCAAAAGTGGCAAAGACCTTAAAGCCCTGGAACTACCTGGACTTTGGAATGGTGCTATGTCAGGCTGGAATACCATCTTCGTGGAAGTTCCGCTGATTACTTTCAATCCTGTGAAGACAGTGAATGATCTTCTAAGAGACGAACATCAATAAAAGTTAAAAAGCTGAAGTCTAAAATCTGAAATTTTCAGATTTTAGACTTCAGCTTTCAGCTTTCTGAATTTACTCTTCTTTTTTCCCTTCGTACAAGTCGTACTTTAGTAAGCGGCAGTCAATAGTTCCGTTCCAGAATTCTATCCTTCGGTTCGCCTTTAAACCTATTTTTTTAGCCAATTCTAGATTTCCTGTAAAAATATACCCTCTATATCCAGCACATTTCTGCTTTAGGAAATCCCCCATTCTCTTATAAGTAATTTCCAATTCATCGTTCTCCCCTAGCCTTTCGCCATATTCTGGGTTGAACATGATCACGCCGCGTGGTCGTTCAGGTATTTCGGTTTCTGCAAAATCACAAACCTGAAATTCTATCATGTGATCCACTCCTGCTGTGATTGCATTTTCCTGTGCAAAAGAAATCGCTTGAAGAGAAATATCAGAGGCTATGATCTTGAGATCAGGAAGCTCCATGATTTTACTTTCGAGCTTCTTTTTCTTTGCTAAAAAAGCCTGCTCATCATATCCCAAAATATGCTGGAACGAATAATGGTCTCTGTAAAGCCCCGGATAACGTTTAGTTGCCATCAGCGCAGCTTCGATTGCCAAAGTCCCGGACCCACACATAGGATTGATAAAAGGAACTCGGGTATTCCATTCTGTAGCATAAATCGTCGCTGCCGCCAAAGCTTCCATCATCGGTGCTTTTCCAGGAATCTTACGATAGCCATGCTTGGCTAAGGTATCTCCAGAAGTATTGATGTATACCGAACACTGGGTTTCTTTCCAATAAACCTGAAAAACCAAGCCATTAAAATCTGAACCAGAATCCGGTCTGCGTCCTTTCAACTCCCTGAAACGATCCACAATCGCATCTTTCACCTTGACATTTACAATCAATGGAGTCGTGATACTTTCATTTTCTGCAACAGAATTTACCGAGAAATACCCATCAACATCCAGGTAATCTTCCCAGGCAATCGCTTTGAATCTGCGATAGATATCATCGGCATTTCTTAGGTAAAAAGATTTGATTTCATACAATACTTGGGAAGCTGTGCGCAGGTATAAATTAAGGTCCATGCATTCCTCCATGGTAGCCCTAAGTTCTATGCCTGTTCTGGTGACAGATTCAGGTACGAATCCAAGTTCACGAACTTCCTTTTCCAAGTAAGAAACTGAGCGATCCTTACAGGTAACAAAAACTTTTCCTTTGAGATTAAAATCAAGCATGCGCAAAAGTAACAAATCGAGCACAACTAAAAGTGATGCGAAGTAATGATTATTCCCAGCGAGATTCTCCCGAATCAATTTCGGCATAAGCTACCTCAGCACTAATCATCAAAAAATAAGAAGAGGAAAGATCAAGGGAATGAATTCATTGATCCTTCAGCGTTGATATTCATCAATTTCGGAGGATAAACTCGCAAACGATTGCGTAACTTAACAGAATTGGGTTTGCTGCACTGATAGTAAATCTTGAATTTTAGAATGAAAAAACAACACCTCAATTTTATGAAATACAACCGAAATATGCTCGCGGTTTTAATTACATCAATGGCTCTTGTCAGTTGCGCTGGCGAACAAAAGGCAGATGATGGCTGGACTGATTTATTTAACGGAACCGACTTAACTGGCTGGAAAACAGTAGCTGGAACAGCAACATTTGAAGTAGTTGATGGTACTATTGTGGGATCATCAGTCGCCGATTCCCCTAACACATTCCTGATCACAGAAGAAACTTACGGAGACTATATTTTGGAACTTGATCTCAAGATCGAGCATCTTTCAAGTAACTCTGGAGTTATGACCCGTGGACAATATGACCCAGCAGCAAGAGAAGGTAAAGGTCTTGTATATGGTTATCAGATAGAAGCCGATCCTTCGGAAAGAGCATGGTCAGGTGGATTATATGATGAAGCAAGAAGAGGATGGTTATACCCTTTGGATCTTAACCCTGAAGCAAAATCAGCTTTTAAAATGGGGGAATTCAATCATTACAGAATTGAAGCTATAGGTGATGAGATTAAAACTTGGATCAACGGTCAGCCTGTAGCCTATGTAGTAGATGATATGGACAAAACAGGATTTATCGGTCTACAGGTACATAGCATTCGGAATGCTGAAGATGCAGGCAGAAAGACATCCTTTAAAAATGTGAAGATTCAAACTGAGAACCTTGAATCTATGCCATTTGACAAAGATATTTTTGTTGTAAACAATCGTTTAAACTCCTTGACTGATTATGAGACAAGCAATGGATGGAAATTGCTTTTCAACGGTCAAAATTCCGAAGGATGGAGAGGAGCCTATAAGGAAACATTCCCAGAATCTGGCTGGTCTGTAAACGAAGGAGTTTTGAATATTGCTGCTTCTGATGGTGGGGAATCCACTAATGCTGGAGATATCGTCACTACGGAACAATTTTCTGCTTTTGACTTAGCTTTTGATTTCAAATTAACAGAAGGTGCTAACTCTGGAGTGAAGTATTTTGTGACGTTGTCAGAAGGAAATAAAGGTTCTGCCATTGGTCTTGAATATCAGGTTTTGGATGATGAAAAGCATCCAGATGCAAAAATGGGCAGAGATGGCAATCGTACTTTAGCTTCTCTTTATGACTTGATCAAAGCGGACAAACAGCCGAGATTTATTAAGCCAATCGGAGAATGGAATAAAGGACGGGTGGTTGTGACTCCAGACAATAAGGTGGCTCATTACCTAAATGGAGTGAAAGTTGTAGAGTATGTACGTGGATCTCAGGAATTCCGTGACTTAGTGGCCATTAGTAAGTATGCGAAATGGGAAAACTTTGGGGAAGCTCCTGAAGGTCATATCTTGCTTCAAGATCATGGAAACGATGTTAGCTTCAAGAACATCAAGATCAAGGAGTTAAAATAAACACCCAAAATAATCATGAAAAATAACAGAAGAGAATTTATCAAAAAATCTACTGCTGCTACTTTAGGCTTCTCAGCTTTGGGTTCTGCTGCTTTCACAGCAAAATCGTATGCAAATATTATCGGGGCAAATGATCGATTAAATGTCGCGATAGCCGGATTAGGCAGACGATTAGGTGCGTATTATGAACCAATCGGACTGAAATCCAGCAATGTGAATCTTATGTATCTCTGTGATGCAATGGAATCTCAAATGCCTAAGGCAGCAAAGAACTTTCAGAAGCATATAGACTATACTCCCAAATTGGAGCAGAATGTCATGAAAGTGATGGATGACAAAGAAGTGGATTGTATGATCATCGCTACTCCCGATCACTGGCATGCACCAGGCACTTGGCTAGCTTTAGAGCGAGGGAAAAATGTTTACGTAGAAAAGCCTTGTTCCCACAATCCTCATGAAGGTGAATTGCTCATTGCTCTGCAGAAGAAGTATAACAAAGTAGTGCAAATGGGAAATCAGCAGCGCTCAGCTCCTGAAAGCCGGGAAATCATAAAAGCCATTCATGAAGGAGCTATTGGCAAAGCATTCATGGCAAAAGCATTTTATAGTAATAACCGAGGTGCAGTCCCAAATCCAGTCGCTGCGCCTGCCCCTGCTGGTTTAGATTGGGACATGTTCCAAGGACCAGCACCAAGAAGAGCCTATACCCATGACACATGGGATTACAATTGGCACTGGTATGGATGGGAATATGGAACGGCTGAAACGGGAAATAATGCAACTCACGAACTTGATGTAGCGCGGTGGGCGCTTCAGGTAGATTACCCAAGTGAAGTTTTGGTTACAGCTGACAAGCGCCACTTTGCTGAAGATGGCTGGGTGATGTATGATACGATGGACGCTACATTTAAATTCGGAGATGGATCGGTAATTCAATGGGATGGAAAAAGCAGAAATAGTTATAAAACCTACGGGTCAGACAGAGGAACAATCATCTATGGCACTGAAGGTTCAGTTTATGTAGACCGAGGAGGCTACAAGCAATTTGACAGATCGGGAAAAGAAGTAAAAAGAAATCTATCCGGAGGCAATGAAGCTGGTACTGCGCTGGGAGGCGGTGGAGATATGAGTACCATACATATTGTCAATTTCTTTAATGCTGTTCGAGGTTTAGAAAAGCAAAACTCCAATATTGAAGAAGGAGCAGTAAGTACTCTACTTTGCCATCTTGCCAATATCAGCTATAGAACGGGAGAAAATCTAATCTGTGACCCAAGCAATGGGCATATCAAAAACTCGAAGAAGGCTTCGGCACTTTGGACTAGAGCATATGAGAAAGGTTGGGAGCCGCCGAAGGTTTAATTTGTTTGTTAAATTATTTATATAAGTCTATTGATTTAGAAAAATAATTTTTCAAAAAATTTTATAAAGTTATACTAAAGAAGGCCAGCTAAACTGGCCTTCTTTAGTATACTATCAATTCTAGTTAAATGTAGAATTGATAGTTTTAGTATAAACAAATTTTAGCCATAAAGCCTAAATATCATTTTTAGAGCAAACAGCACATTAGTTGCACAGCCAGATACTGAGGACAAAACACAACCTAAAGCCATTCACTGGGTATTTTTTACCAAACACAAATCCTTTTAACCGTTTAACTGCGCAATCGATTTCGTAGATAGGATTTAACTTTTTTTAAAATTTATCACTAATGTTATACCTTAATTGATGGTAATAAATTTCGAATTGCGTCATATACCAAAGGCATTATTTTGAAAATTAGCACCAATCCCAATTTTCTATTAACAAAAACCCAAAATTATGAAAGCAAAACTTTACACTTATTTAAGTGTGCTATTCTTGCTGCTAATTTCCATTTCAAATGGATACGCACAAGATGTACAAGTGAGGGGTACTGTCTACGATGAACTCGGACAACCCTTACCTGGAGCCACCATTCTCGTAAAAGGAACCACCAATGGAACTACATCCGATCTAGACGGAAAGTATGCCATTTCTGCAGCTAGTAACTCAACACTGATTTTCTCCTTTATAGGGTACAATCCTGTAGAACAAGTTATTGGCAATCAAACCGTAGTAGATGTTAATCTAACACCAGATATAGATGACTTGGAAGAAGTCGTAGTGGTTGGATATGGTACCGCTAAGAAAAGTCAATTGACTGGAGCAATCTCCTCTGTAGGCTCTAAAGAAATCACTGAACTACCTATCAAGGATGCGAGGCAGGCACTTCAAGGTCGTGCTGCCGGCGTGGATGTGACCCAACCAGGTTCCAAGCCAGGCTCATCCCCACAAGTTAGAATTAGAGGTAGACGTTCTATCACAGCATCAAATGAACCTCTTTACGTTGTTGATGGAATTCCACTAGTTGGAGGAATTGACGACATCAACCCTCAGGACATTACTTCAATGGAAGTTTTGAAAGATGCTTCTGCTACAGCCATTTACGGATCTAGAGGCTCCAATGGGGTTGTATTGATCACTACCAAAAGAGGAACTGTAGGCAAAACAGTTGTATCTCTTGATGCCTATTATGGTATAAATAAATCATTGGGCAGAATCGATGTGTTTAACGGGCCTGAATTTGCTGAATACAAAAGAGAATCACGAAGAGCAGGTGAAGGATATCCTGCCGGACCGGCTACTCCTGAAGCAGATGCTACTATTTTTGAACCAGTGGAACTTGATGGGATTGCTCAGGGAAGAACAACCGACTATCCTGCTGGACTAATGAGAAATGGCTCGATTCAAAGCTATCAGCTAGGTGTGAGCGGTGGTAGTGACAAGACTACTTTCTTCGTGTCTGCTAACTACTTTAAAGATGAAGGGGTGATCATCAACCAGGATTATACCCGCTATACATTCAGGGCAAACTTAGATCATAAGATCAGTAAAAACATCAAATTCGGTACATCTACCTTGGTTTCTTACAGTGAAAGAAATGGAGAAAATTTCAATCCACTTGGAGGTGCTTTAGCTGAAAATCCACTCGGAAAACCTTACGACGAAGATGGAAATCTTATTTTCTTACCTACACAGGATGGATTGAGAACCAACCCATTTGCAGAGATCGTAGATGGAGCACAAATGGATTTAACAAAAAACTATAGGATCTTCAATAGTATTTTCGCACAGTATGATATCCTGCCTGGATTAAGCTATAGAATGGTTTTTGGTCCGGATATCACCATTAGCAGAAATGGTAGATTCACAGGTTCTCAGACAAACTCTAGACGTGGTGGAGCGCCTACTGGCAGTGTATTTGAAGAATTCCGATTCAATTACACCCTTGAAAACATCGTGAACTACACGAAGACTTTCAATGAAGACCATAACATCAATATCACTGCGCTACAATCCATTCAAGAAGATAATCTTGAACAGACTGGCATCAGTGTACTTGGTATCCCTGCTGAATCTCAACTATTCCATAGACTAGGAGACGCTTCTCAAATAACAGGAGCCAATACCAATCTTGTGAAATGGTCACTGATGTCCTTCATGGGAAGAGCGAATTATGACTACAAAAACAAATACCTAGTTACTGCTACTTTGAGAGCTGATGGTAGCTCCAGATTTGGAGCCAACAATCGTTTCGCTTATTTCCCTTCTGTCGCTGTAGGTTGGAATATTCACTCCGAATCATTCATGCAAAACTCATCATCCATAGATCAGTTGAAACTACGAGCTTCCTATGGTTCTATCGGTAGCCAGGCGATCAACCCTTACCAGACGCAAGCGCTATTGGGCAGAACTAGCTATGCATATGATAATACAGCTGCATTTGGATATGGGCCAAGTACTATCGGTAATCCTGATTTGAGATGGGAAACCTCTACTACGCTGAACATAGGCTTGGACTTCGCGCTTTGGAAAAGTAGAATATTTGGTTCCTTGGAGTATTACATCACGAATACTTCTGATTTGCTAGCGCCACAACCACTTCCAAATTCTATAGGTTTCGGTGGATTCACTACCAATATTGGTGAAACACAAAATAGAGGTATCGAGCTAACACTATCTACTTTAAACATAGAAAAGGGTAGCTTCATCTGGTCTTCTGATATCGTTTTCACTAAAAATAAAGAGGAAATAATCTCTTTACCGAATGGAGATGACATTTCAGCAGGAAGATTTATTGGTCAACCACTGACAGTATTTTACGATTTGAAAAAAATTGGAATTTGGCAATCGGATGAAGTAGATGAAGCCAAATCATTCGGTGGCGTTCCTGGCGAAATTAAAATTGAAGATTTTAATGGAGATGGAGTAATCAACTCACTAGATCGACAATTCCTTGGTTCCGCGGTGCCTGACTTTGCACTTGGATTTACCAACAGATTTAATTTCAAAGGCTTTGATCTTTCATTCTTCCTTTATGGACGCTTTGGCTATATGATCAGATCTCAATTCCACACTCAAAATAACTCACTAGCAGGTAGATACAATAACTTGGATATTGATTATTGGACTCCAAACAACCCTACCAACTCTTATCCTAGACCAAACGTGAATCAGGAAAGCGCAAAATATGCAAGCTCAATGGAGTACTTTGATGGAACATTCATCAAAGTCCGAAATATCAACTTCGGATATACTTTCACTCCTGAGACCGCAAAGAAAATGGGATTGTCAAGCCTGAGACTTTACTCAAGCATTCAGCAGCCATTTATTTTTGCTAACTACAGAAAAGAACATAAAGGAATTGATCCAGAAGTTTATTTGGATGGTGAGCAAGGTGTAGGTGCTGGCGCAGTCAATTCAAACGTCTCACCTGCTGTCACTTCATTTACATTTGGTATTAATGCTAAATTCTAATCAATCATGAAAAAACTAGCAAAAAATATAAACTATTGGGCCAAGTCAACCGCCCTTATCCTTGGACTTTCAGCTGCAGTTTCCTGCGATGGATTTCTAGAAGAAGATGTTATTTCACCGATTGGAAATGATTACCTCAACACTCCTAAAGGCATGAATGACGGTATCAACGCAGCATACAGTACTATGAGAGCATGGTATGGTACCGAGCGTGGAAATAATTTTACGATTTTCGGTACCGATATTTTTACCAATGGTGCTGATGGGTCATGGAAATTCATGAATACCTATACCAATCAATTTGATTCTCAAAATGGCCATGTGCGTGAACTATGGGATGAGTTTTATAGAGGTATAAACACCTGTAATGCGGTGATTGACAGATCTGTCAACCTTACAGGTATCTCACAAGACCTGATAGATCAAAGAGTCGCTGAAGCTAAATTCATTCGTGCTCATCACTATTTCATTTTTGTACAATTATTCGGCGCTGTTGATCTACAACTGAGCGAAACCACCGTGCCTACCAAAGAGGTAACTCGTACTCCTGTAAATCAGATATACGCAGCAATCATAAAAGATCTGGAAGAAGCAATACCAGATTTGGAAGATAAAGCAAAATCGTCTGATTACGGAAGAGCTACTAGGCCAGCAGCCGAACACCTATTAGGACGTGTTTATCTGACTAAAGGTAGTTCTGAAGCTGGAGAGGCAAGTGACTATGCTAAGGCAGAACCTTTACTGCAAAGTGTGATTGATAATTATGGTTTTGAATTGCTTTCTAATTTTGGTGATGTACATGCATTCGGAAACGAAATCAATAATGAGGTGATTTGGTCTACTCAGTATACTCGAGACCCATTGACTAATGGAGGAGGAAATAACGCTCACGTTTTCTTCCTTATGGAATATGATGTGCAGCCAGGGATGATCCGGGATATAGAAAACGGAAGACCATTCAAACGCTACAAATCCACTGATTACACACTGAATACAATCTTTGCAGACCGTGTAAATGATTCTAGATATAAAAACACGTATGTGGATTTCTTTCTATCAAACAATCCAGGCACCTTTAATACTACCTTTGATAAGTCTAAAGCTTCCGTAACTTTTGCAGCAGGAGATACCACAATTTGGCTTCCTGGCTACAATATGTCTGAGGCAGAGCGAGCGAAGTATCCATATCAAGTGCTGACTCCAGAACTTTACACAGAGAGATTATTCCCTGCTATGAAGAAGCAGAAAGATCCGGGACGTGTGGATCGAACTCAATTTGAAGGTGGAAGAGATTACATTGCTATGCGTCTTGCTGATACCTACTTACTTCTTGCTGAGTCTCAATTCAGACAAGGAAAAATTGGCCTGGCTACTGAGAATATTAATAAGGTAAGAAGAAGAGCCGCATTCCCTGGAAAAGAGGCTGAAATGGAGATTTCAGAATCTGAACTAACATTCGAATTCATCACTGAAGAACGAGCAAGAGAACTTATTGGTGAGCAGACTAGATGGCTAGATCTTAAAAGATGGGGAATATTGATTGATCGTGTGAAAAAATACAATCCTCAGGCGGCACCAAATATTCAAGACTACCATACCTTAAGGCCTATACCTCAAAACCAAATAGATAGAGCTGAAGGAAATGCAAGTGCATTCCCTCAGAACCCCGGGTATTAAAGATAAATTAACCTAAAGTAAAAAAGCTGTTCCGGATATCGGAACAGCTTTTTTTTTTTGACTTATGAGTCACTAGCCTTCTCAGAATCTAATTTGCCATAGTCGATTCCCTAATTGTAATCTTAGAAGGAATTGTGATCACTTGATCGACCAAGTCATAGTGTTTTGGCTTGGTCAATTTCTTGATCAATAGTTTGGCGCATTCATTTCCTATGGAGAAGGCAGGCTGGGTAATCGTGGTTAAAGATGGATTCAGCAAGCCAGCAATTGAAGCATTGGAAAAACTAATCACCTTCAAATCTCTAGGAATGCTGAGATTGGTTTTCCTTACTGCCATGTAAGTAGCAAAAGCCAATTTCTCTACAGATGCAAGTATTCCATCAGGACGATTGGGAGCATTCAACAGTTCTTCAATCAACCTCACATTGCTCTCTTCCTCATGACTGCAATAAAGCGTCAGAGCCGGATCTACCTCCCAGCCCTCACTTCGTATGGCATCATTGTATCCACGTTGTCTTTCTTTGCTGATCGAAAGATCTTTACTCAACATTAATAAAGCTACCTTTTTACAACCTTGCTGAATAAGATGCTTTGTTCCTTCAAATGCACTGTCATAGTCATTCGTGATAAACTTGGTAGTGGGGATTTCTGCTCGGATTCTGTCAAAAAATATAACAGGAAGTCCTCGATCGTGCAGTTTTTTAAGATGAGAAATATCACTCGTCTGGCTGGTAACAGACATAGCTATTGCATCAGCTCTGCCATTCAATAGCAGATTTACAATTTTTCGCTCCCGCTCTATATCTTCATGCGTATTATAAATCAAGAGATGGTAGCCTTGATCTTGTGCAATTTCTTCAATTCCATCCATCACTTGCGCAAAAAAGTTGTTTATACGTTCGGGGATGATCACTGCAATAGTTTTACTCTTATTTTCCCGCAGACTTCTTGCGAAAGGATTAGCATGATAATTTAGCTTCTCAGCCATGCTAATCACCTTTTTCTTAGTGGCTTCACTGATTTCATAGCTATCATTCAATGCTCTTGAAACCGTAGATGGGGCCAGCTTTAATTCAGCTGCCAACTCTTTTAGACTAATACCTCCGGCCATAGTTATTGGGTTTTATTATGCAGCCAAATTACAAATCATTGCCCGTATTAGGCCTATACCGCTTGCATAATTTCGAAATCGTTTCCGCATTTTATTGCCCAAATCCAGCCGATTCAGGGTATTTTTAGGTCAATAATAAGTTATAGAAATTTAGCCTAAATAACCGATGTCCTATTCAACGACGAAAGCGTCATTCCTATCTGACGATTTTCTATTACAAAATGATTATGCCAAAATTCTTTACCACCAGTACGCCAAGGACTTACCTATTATAGATTATCATAATCACCTTCCTCCAAATGAGATAAATGCGGACAGGAAGTTTGAAAATATTTCAAAAATCTGGCTTGCAGGAGACCATTACAAATGGAGAGCAATGCGGACCTTCGGAATCAATGAAAAGTTCATCACCGGAGATGCTTCTGATGAAGAAAAATTTACCCAATGGGCTAAAACCTTACCTCACACACTGAGAAACCCACTTTATCATTGGTCACATCTCGAATTGAAGAGGTATTTCGGTGTTGACGAATTACTCTCTGAAGCAAATTCCGCCGAAGTTTATAAGCATTGCAATACCATCTTGGAAAAGGACTCCTACTCTACCCAAGGCCTACTGGCACAAATGAAAGTGGAGGTAGTTTGCTCTACAGATGACCCGATAGATTCATTGGATCAGCATGTCTCTTTTCATAAAAAAGGCAAAGACCTAGGAATGTATCCTGCTTTCAGACCGGACAAATCATATGGAGTAGAAAACCCTGCGACCTACAATGCATATATCGCTGCTCTAGGAGATCGTGCAGGCTTTGCAATAACATCCTTCGAAAAACTACTGGAAGCGATGAGTGCTAGGATAGAGTACTTCCACGAGCGTGGCTGTAGACTTTCTGATCATGGCTTGGAGCAATTGTATTTCTTTAAAAAGGATGCGTTTTCTATAGACGAAATTTTTGGAAAGGTGACTTCAGGCCAAGAACTCTCCAAACAAGAAATTGATTTCTTCAAATACACTACCTTACTGGCACTTTGCAAAATGTATCAGGCAAAAGGCTGGGTGCAGCAATTCCATTTGGGTGCACTGAGAAATACCAATGAACGCTCATTGAGAATCCTTGGGCCCGATACGGGATACGATTCCATTGGGGATTTTGATCAGGCAACAGCGATGTGTGGCTTTTTCAACGAATTGAATTCTGACGATCAACTGACCAAAACGATCATTTACAACCTCAATCCTCGTGACAATGAGGTTTTTGCAACTATGATCGGCAATTACAATGACGGCTCGGTGAGAGGGAAAATCCAATTCGGCTCAGGCTGGTGGTATATGGATCAAAAAGACGGCATGGAAAAGCAAATCAACACCCTTTCAAATATGGGCTTGATCAGCTGCTTTATCGGAATGCTGACCGATTCCAGAAGCTTCCTTTCATTTCCGCGACATGAATATTTCCGCAGGATACTGTGTAATCTTTTTGGCCAGGACGTAGCTAATGGTGAGCTTCCTTGGGATGAAAAATGGCTTGGTGGAGTCATTTCCGACATATGTTACAATAACGCAAAAGGCTATTTTGACTTTAGCCCAAAAAATATCAACGTATAATTATGAGTAATGCATTGTTCTCTCTTGAAGGGAAAAAAATCGCTTTTTCAGGAGCTACGGGAGTCCTTGGTAAATCCATGAGTTTATACCTTGCTAAGGAAGGCGCTGAAGTCCTGATTTTGGGCCGTACGCCTGCGAAAGTCGAAGAATTGGTAAAGGAAATAGCAGATGCTGGTGGAAAAGCCTTTGGATATATCTGTGATGTGACGGACGAAAGCAGCATACTGGGAGCTTATTCTGAAATAGAAAAAGAACATGGCTACATTGATATCCTGATCAATGCTGCCGGCGGGAATATGCCAGGTGCAGTTATCACACCGGATAAAACAATCCAGGATTTAGAATTAGATGCACTACGGAAAGTAATGGATCTGAATTACCTGGGTACGGCAATTCCTTCCAAAATTCTTTTTCCGCTGATGCTGAAAAACGGCAAAGGAAACATCATCAACATCAGCTCTATGGCAGCATCTAGACCGATGACTCGAGTAATGGGTTATGCTTCCGCAAAAGCTGCAATTGACAATCTGACTAAATTCCTTTCTGTGGAATTATGTACCAAACATGGCCCGGCGTTTAGAGTAAATGCTATTGCTCCTGGTTTTTTCCTGACTGAGCAAAACAGAGCCCTACTCACCGAATCAGACGGAAGTCTAACTGGAAGAGGAAATCAAATAATCAGCCATACGCCAATGGATAGATTTGGCAAACCAGAAGATCTGAATGGAGCTTTGCATTGGCTTTGCGCTGAGGCATCTGCATTTGTCACTGGAACAATTGTGGCAGTGGATGGAGGATTCGGAGCCTACGCAGGAGTCTAAAAATTTGAAATTTCAGATTTCAAATTTCAAATTGTATAATTATTAAACCCCAATATTATGACCTATAAAATGGAACAAACCATGCGCTGGTATGGCCCAAATGACCCTGTAAGTTTGAGAGATATTCTCCAAGCTGGCGCATCAGGAATCGTGACGGCTCTCCACCATATTCCCAATGGCGATACTTGGTCGAGGGAAGAAATAAAGAAACGCAAGGATATGATCGAAGCTGCAGGCTTGACTTGGTCAGTGGTAGAGTCTGTTCCAGTTCATGAGGTAATAAAGACCCGTTCTGGAAATTACCTTCAGGTGATTGAAAACTACAAGGAAACTCTTCGGAATCTAGCCGCAGAAGGCATTTTCACGGTTTGTTATAATTTCATGCCTATTCTGGACTGGACTAGAACAGATTTAGAATACGAACTTCCCAATGGCGTGAAAGCCTTACTTTATGAGAAAAAAGCTGTGCAGGCTTTTGATCTTTTTATCCTGGAAAGAGAAGAAGCCAAAGCCGAGTATTCCGAAGAAGAATATGCTGAGGTAAAAGCTTACTACGAAGCTCTCAGTCCTGCCAAACGTCAGATGATCTTCGACAATATGCTGAAAGGACTTCCTGGATCTGAGATCGGCTATACATTGGAGGAATTCAAATCTATGCTAGCGACTTATGACGGGATAGATGCTGCTAAGCTTGCGGATCACCTCCGATTATTTCTGGATGCTATCATTCCAGTTGCAGAAGAGAATGGAGTTTCGATGGCTATTCATCCAGACGATCCGCCTTTTCCGCTTTTTGGCTTAGCCAGAATTATGAGTACGGCAGATGACGCAAGAAGAATCTTGAGAGATCAACCAAGTCCATACAATGGATTGACTTTCTGTACAGGTTCATTCGGTGTAAGAGCTGACAATGATCTTCCTGCTATGGTCAAGGAATTTGGGGATCACATTCATTTCATCCATTTGCGAAGCACCAAAAGAGATGAGGCAGGTAATTTCTTCGAAGATAATCACCTGGAAGGAAATGTACCTATGGTGGCAGTGATCGATGAAATCATCCAAGTGCAGCAGAAACGAGGCAAAAGCCTTCCGATGCGACCAGATCATGGACATCTGATGCTGGATGATTTGAATAAAAAAACCAATCCAGGCTATTCAGCTATTGGAAGATTGAAAGGATTGGCTGAAATCAGAGGTGTGGAAGCTGGCTTACTTTATAGCCAGAAAAAATAACAGAAAAAGAATACTTTCTGGCAAACGAGCACTAACAACATCAAGAGTGCCTGAATGTCAGAAAGTTGTTCTATACATTTAATTAAGCCTACCTGAATTATAAACTTAGCTGCAACTCCTTTTTCTTTATTTCGCAAAACATTTGCGTATTTTTGACTACAAGTATTTTTAACCCTTTTGTATTAAGTGAATGAAATCTAGCCTGCCTGAGGAAGTCAGGCATGACTAAAACGTCACATGCATAGAAGAATAGAATGCAAGCTAGATTCCTCCCGATAGTTATCGGGATGGCCTAAAAATTCAATTATAATCATATGAAACGAGTACTAGTTAGTGGTGGTGGAGGATTTCTTGGTAGCCATCTGTGTGATAGACTTCTGAAAGAAGGAAATGAAGTTCTGTGTGTAGATAATTTTTTTACCGGAAATAGAAGAAACATTCATCATTTGCTTGACAACAAGAATTTTGAACTGCTTCGCCACGATGTTACGCATCCACTTTATGTAGAAGTAGATGAAATCTATAATTTAGCTTGTCCTGCCTCCCCTGTTCATTATCAGTTTGACCCAGTTCAGACTACCAAAACTTCCGTGATTGGAGCGATGAATATGCTGGGCTTGGCAAAGCGATTGAAAATCAAAATCCTTCAGGCGAGTACTTCTGAGATTTATGGTGATCCTGAAGTTCATCCCCAGCCAGAATCTTATAAGGGAAGTGTAAATACCCTTGGCCCAAGAGCTTGCTATGATGAAGGGAAGAGATGTGCTGAAACACTATTTTTTGACTATTACAGACAGCATAAAGTTGCCATCAAAGTCATGCGTATTTTCAATACTTATGGTCCAAGAATGCATCCAAATGACGGGCGCGTTGTAAGTAATTTTATCGTACAAGCCCTTCAAGGAAAGGACATCACCATGTATGGAGACGGTATGCAAACCCGCTCTTTCTGCTATGTGGACGATAATATTGAGGGAATGTACCGCTTGATGAATAGCCGTGATGGATTTACCGGACCTGTTAACATCGGTAATCCTGGTGAATTCACTATGCTGGAGTTAGCTCAGCAAATTATTGATCTGACAAACAGTAAAAGTAAGATGATCTTCCTGCCACTTCCTCAAGATGATCCTATGCAGAGAAGACCGGTTATTGATCTGGCTAAAAAAGAACTGGATTGGGAACCTACTATTAACCTTAGAGAAGGATTGACCAAAACGATAGAATACTTCGAATCAATAATCTGAGAAATCCATCAATCAAACTAGAAAAAGCAATCAAATGATGGCTTTTTCTAGTTCAAAGCTTTTTCAATCTCTGCTTTCTCGAAGGCAGGATCGTAGTCAGGATTCTTTGTAGTGGGAATAGGAGCTCCATTTTCCAACCTCCACTTTTCCAATTTCTTTAAAAGCTCCTTAGTATTTTCAGGATTTGAAGACGCTAGGTTATTCCCTTCGGAAGGATCATCCTTTAGATTATAAAGTTCTAATCCTCCATCTTCAAAATACTGATGCAACTTCCAATCTCCTGAACGAATGACTGAGCCAGGTCGAGTACGGAAAAGCGGATCTCTAGAACCATCCTCCTTCGGATCGTAGGCCTCCAGATATATTGGAAAATGCCAGTACAGATCCCTTTCATCCAATTCCTGATCAAAAAGCAGAGGCAAAATACTTTGCCCATCCAGCTCCAGTCCTGTATTTGGGGCAATCAATGCTTGGAGGGTAGGATAAAAATCCATTTGTGTCACGGGGGTGTTTTCTATTCCCGGTTTAACTTGATTTTGCCACTTGATGAGCATAGGCACTCTAATTCCACCTTCGTAGTAACTCCCCTTTCCAGCTCTCAACGGATCTTGATAGCTGGTAGCGCGAATGCCTCCGTTATCTGAAGTGAAGATAATAAGCGTATTATCCGTCAGATTCAAGCCATCAAATACACTTAACAGTTTCCCTACATTTTCATCCATGCTTTGGATCATGGCCGCATAGACTGGATTATTTTGGCCTTTGCTACCTTTCTTGTTTTGATATTTTTCTACCAAATCCGGTTTTCCCTGCAAAGGAGAATGAACTGTATAAAAAGGCAGGTAAAGGAAAAATGGGCTCTTTTGGTTATTCTTTACAAAGGCGATCGCTTCATTGGTTAGGCGGTCAGTCAAATATTCCCCTTCTACCACAGGTTCCAAACTGATATTATACGGGCTAAAATACCCATCCTTTCCAGGATGGCCTCTATGGCTTCCACCGATATTCACATCGAATCCATGGATAGCCGGATCATCCGAAATATGCCACTTCCCAAACGTACCAGTTGTATAACCTTGATCTTTGAAAAACTTGCCCAAAGTGTAAAGACTATCTTGGATAACTTTTGCATTTGGTGAGGCAAACAGCTGCCGAGTTCTCTTATCACCACGATCTGCTGGGTCTACCGTGTAAATCCCATGAGTCATAGCATAACGACCCGTAATCATAGTCGCTCTACTAGGAGCACAATTAGAAGCTCCTGCATAGGCATTCATGAAGACCTTGCTTTCTTTACTGAGTTTATCAAGGTTAGGCGTCTCGTAATACTCCGAACCCATAAATCCCAAATCAGCCCAGCCCAAATCATCCACATTGATCAGCACAACATTTGGCTTCTCAGATTTAAGCTGCGCAAAAGAATCTCCAAGCCCACCGACCAGCAAAAGACACAGAACTATATACTTTTTCACTATTTAGAATTTAAACAACACCTAATTAAACCTCATATTTCCAACCACTACCAATCGCACCCTCCACACTTCAAACTTTACCACATTACAACTTTACCACCTTCCAAACTGTCAACTGAAAACCGACAACCGTCTCCCCTCAATCCTTCGTCACTTTAGATCCCCACCAGTCAGCATTTGGTGTATAACCCGGACTCAACATTTTCACTCGCTCTGCTTCCAAATTTGGCATTCTTACATTTTTGTTTCTATCCAAAACTTCCTGATGCAAGGCTGCATTATATTCAGGATCATCCAATGGCTGATTTGCAAATTTACCAGTCAAATAAAATAGCAAGTCACCAGCAAGTTTAGTAGTTACTTTTCGATTTTGCTTTGCTACATCATTTCCCTCCCTTGGGTCTTTGCTTAGATCATAAAGCTCCACACTTTTATCCTCCCAATAGTAAATCAATTTCCAATTTCCCTCACGCACAATAGAACTTGGATCTCCACCCTGATTGCCATAGTGCGGGTAGTGCCAATAAAGCTGACGAGAAGCAATTTTTTTTCCTTGCATCGCCGGAGCCAAACTTACCCCCTCCATATACACTCCTTCGGGCATCTTCACATTTGCAAGTTCCAAAAGAGTAGGGTAAAAATCTATCCCGCTGGCAGGAACATCTAACGTGATCAATTCCTTCTGTCCTGGGACTTTGATGAAATACGGCACGCGTAGGCCACCTTCCCACTGATATCCTTTGCCGCCTCTTAGCGGAAAATTTGAAGTGGAAAAGGCATCTCCAGACGCTACTCCGCCGTGATCTGAGGTAAATACGATAATGGTATTTTCATCCAAACCTGCTTTCGCCAAAGCTGCAGTCACTACTCCCACTGCATCATCCATGGCCTCCACTAGTCCTGCATAGACTGGATTATCCTGATACTTCCGGATCGGAAGTCTCCTTTCCATTTCAAATCCATGATCAGCTATCCCTAAAGCCTCAGCCTTTGCTCTATACTTTGCCCATTTTTCTTCAGTAGTCTGAATAGGTCCGTGAACTGCATAAAAAGACAACATGGCAAAAAACGGTTTCTCATGCTCTTGACCGATAAACTTGGCCGTTTCAGTGGCGAGACGCATACTTAGGTTTTCACCATCAGGCCCTTGTTCCAGCTTGGGATTATCGTAAGGAGCAAAATACCCACCTTTCGGGCTCCCGGCTTCGAAACCTCCAATATTGGTTTGGAAACCATGATCTTCAGGATAAGAACCTTCGCCTCCCAAATGCCACTTGCCCGCAAAAAATGTCTCATAACCCGAATCTCTCAATGCCTCAGGGAGCGTCACATACGATGCTGGCAAATCATGTGAATAAGTAGGTGGCAAAAGCTTGGTATGCCTACCGTAATCTCTCCAAGCCTCCCCTTCCGGTGCCCCTATCCAATCTGTAATCTTGTGAACCGCAGGAGTTACACCAGTCATAATACTGGCTCTAGCTGGACTGCAAACAGGCGAAGCGGTATATCCTTGAACAAATTGATAGGAATGGGAAGCTAGCTCGTCAATATTCGGAGTTTCATAGTATTTGCTTCCTGTCACACTGAGGTCATGATACCCTAAATCGTCCACTAAGATAAATACAATATTGGGCTTGTCAGCAGATTGGGCAAAAGCCTGATAAAATCCGAGCAAAAGCCCAGCCACAGGTAGTAATTTCTTCAGCATTGGAAGGTATTGTTATTTGAAGAAACTAAGATGGTCAAGAAGATTTAAAATCAAAAAAGTAATGTGATGAGGGGAATAGAATTCAGTGGATTTAATTCTTGTCAAAACACCCTAAAGAGCCTATAAAGTTAAAATATTGGAAGAAGATAGAATACAACAAAATAAGAATAGCACTGATTCAGTCCCAGTCTTCAGTGCATGCTGTCAATAAACTGACCAACTGCGACTGAAAACTGAAGACTGCTCCCTAATTCCCAATCTTCTCCAAATGCGCCTCTTTAATCTTCCTTCTCAGAATCTTACCAACATTGGATTTAGGCAATTCATCTGTGAAATGAACTTCCTTAGGGCATTTATAATTCGTTAGGTACTCATGGCAATGTGAGATGATTTGCTCCTTAGTTATTGATTTATCTTTCACTACTACATAAGCCACTACGCGCTCAGTGGATTTAGTATCAGGAATACCAATCACTCCCACCTCCAAAACTCCTGGAAAGGATGCTATGGCATCTTCAACTTCATTTGGATAGACGTTGAACCCAGACACAAGAATCATCTCTTTTTTACGATCCACAATCTTAGTAAACCCGTCTTTGTCTATTACTCCAATATCACCGGTTTTAAACCATTCTCCCAACATCACCTCGGCTGTTTCCTTCGGTCTGTGCCAATAGCCTTTCATTACCTGAGGGCCTTTGATGCAGATTTCTCCACGTTCTCCCACTGGTAATTTATTACCTTCATCATCTATCACCATGATATCCGTATTTGGCAGAGGTAATCCTATCGTGCCGTTTCTTTCTGTTCCATCGATTGGATTACAAGTGGCAACTGGAGAAGTCTCTGTTAGTCCATAACCTTCGGCAAGTGGAGTTCCTGTCACTGCCAACCACTTCTCAGCTGTCGCTTTTTGAACAGCCATTCCTCCTCCTACTGAAATCTTCAAACTACTGAAATCTAATGCTCTAAATGCATCTTGGTTAAGCATTCCATTAAACAAAGTGTTTACTCCGGTAATCACCGTAAACTTCTTCTTTGAGAGATCCTTACAGAAAGCCGGCATGTCTCGAGGATTGGTAATCAACAGATTGTGAGCTCCGATTTTTAGCATCGCGAGGCAGTTCACAGTAAGCGCAAAAATATGGTAAAGAGGCAAAGCAGTTACGACAATTTCTTCACGCTCTTTCAATTTTGGCTTCATCCAAGCCGAAATCTGCTGCATGTTTGCCACGATATTGGCATGGGACAATTCTGCTCCTTTAGAAACACCTGTAGTTCCTCCTGTATACTGGAGAAATGCAGTATCGTCTAATGAAAGATCGACTGGTTTGAATTTATGTGAAGCTCCTTGGGCTAAAGCTGATTTAAAAGAAACTGCTTTTGGGATAGAAAATGAGGGAACCAACTTTTTAATGTACTTCACCACCAGGTTTACAATCAACCCCTTTACTCCACCTAGTAAATCGCCAAGCTCTGTTACGATCACATGCTTAGCCGGAATTTCTGGTAGGATTTTCTCCAAATTATCTGCAAAATTTGCTACGATAATGATCAAATCTGCTCCAGAATCTTTGAACTGATGCTTCATCTCCGAAGAAGTGTATAGCGGATTCGTATTCACCACGATCATACCAGCTCTGATCGCTCCAAACATCGCAACAGGATATTGGAGGGTATTTGGCATCTGAATCGCTACCCTATTCCCTTTTTTCAGTCTTAAAACATTGGTCAAATAGGACGCGAAATCTTCACTGAGTTTATTCAACTCATTAAAACTCATCGTTTTTCCCATGCATTCATAGGCTATCGAATCACCATACTTCTTTACACTTTCTTCAAAAAGATCTACAACACTGGAATAGGCTGTGCAATCTACCTCCTTAGGTACAGAATCAGGGTAAAACTTAAACCAAGGGAATTCAGTCATGTGATGCGTTATTTTGGGTGTTTATAATTTTCTTTAAGTAATCAAAATCTTGGCTTAGGTCAAAAGTTTTCTTTCCTATTTCAAAATTTTTCTTGCAATCAATTCCTTCATGATCTCATTTGTACCTGCATAAATTCGCTGAACGCGGGCATCTGCATAGGCTCTGGCTACCCCATAATCCCACATATATCCATATCCTCCATGCAATTGCACACATTCATCAGCTACTTTACACTGCAATTCAGTCATGTTATATTTAGCCGCTGAGGCCATTGCGGAGTCGAGTTTTCCGTCATTATGAAGCTGAACCAAATAATCACAATAGATTCTTCCTTGCTCTAAAGCTGCACACATTTCTGCCAACTTGAACCGTGTATTTTGAAAATCAGAAATAGCCTGATTAAATGCCTTGCGCTCTTTCACATACTTCACTGTTTCTTGAAGCATGTACTCACCTAATGCAACTGCTGCAAGCGCGACTACCAAGCGTTCCTGAGCCAGTTCAGTCATCAAATATTTGAAGCCTTCCCCCTCCTTGCCTAGTAGGTTTGCCTTTGGCACTTTCACATCCTCAAAAAACAGCTCGCAGGTATCCTGTGCATGAAGTCCAACTTTATCAAAAGGAAGGCCTTTGGTATAGCCCTCCATCGTATTGTCAAGCAAAAGCAAACTGATTCCTTTTGCTCCTTTTCCAGGATCTGTCTTCACCGCAACAACCACTACATCAGATAAATAACCATTAGTAATAAAAGTCTTACTTCCATTCACTAGATAGTAATCTCCTTTATCCACAGCACTTGTTCTAATTCCCTGCAAATCACTTCCAGCTCCAGGTTCGGTCATGGCAACAGCCCCAATATATTCTCCAGAAATCATCTTTGGAATATACATCTCAAGAGCTTCATCAGTTCCTAAATGCAAAATGTATGGCATCACAATATCATTGTGAAGTGGATATCCGATCGCTGGACCTGAGCAACCGCTTAAGCCAAGTTCCTCTATAAAAATAGCATTGAATCTAAAATCCTTAATATTCATCCCTCCAAAGCGCTCAGGAGCCTGAATCCCTAAAAAGCCGTTTTCACCAAGTTTGAGCCAACTTTCACGAGAAACCATCTTATCTTTTTCCCATTGGGAATTATATGGGGTGATTTCTTTGGCTATGAAATCTCTTACACTATTTCTGAAAAGCTCATGCTCTTCACTAAAAAGGGTTCGGGGTAATCCAAACATGATGTCTATATTTTAGGCTTTTATTCTTACCAAAAATAAGAATTTTTACTCCTTAGCCCTTCATTTGTAATCGAAAAGACCTTTTGCAATACTTTTTACAGGTTATATAAAAACCTGTTTTTCTTTAAAAACTAATGGCTAGTTTCGACACGTATATACGGAAAAGCATTTTTATGATTGATTTAAACGAGCATTCTAGCCTGGATACCCTTCGCTCTCTTCCTATTTGGGAAGGAAATGAGATGTTGATAAAAGCAGAGCCCGCAGGCGAAAGCAATATGAATTTGGTCTTGCGAATTACTACAAATCTTAGATCAGTTATTTTGAAGCAGTCTAAACCTTTTGTAAGAAAATTCCCTCAGATTCCAGCTCCCATCGAAAGAATTGAAATTGAGATGTGCTTTTTTCAGTTGCTGGAAGATGATGAGGTACTAAGGAAATTCAGCCCAACGGTGATTCTGTATGACGGAGCGAATCATATTCTTTTACTCGAGGATCTAGGAAACGGCACAGATTACAGTGAAATATATGCAGATGGTTTCTCTTGGAACAAGAATGATTTACAGTCTATCAGTCGTTATTTATCTGCGCTCCACGAATTACAGGTGAGTAATTTTCCTGATAACATAAAAATGAAAAAACTAAATCATGAGCACCTTTTTGAATTTCCTTTTAAAGTTGAAAATGGGTTTGATTTAGATACCATTCAGCCGGGATTACAAAATGTGAGCTTAAAGTACAAAACAGATGAAAACTTAAAATCTGCTCTGGGACAGCTTGGAAAGCGTTATTTATCGCACGGAACCACATTAGTTCATGGAGACTTCTACCCTGCTTCTTGGCTCAAAACTGAGCATGGAGTCAGAATCATTGATACCGAATTTGCTTTTATGGGAGACTGTGAATTTGATTTGGGAGTGATGTTCGCACACTTTGATTTGGCAAAAATTGACTCTGATTTAAACGAAGAATTCTTGCTGCACTATGAGCACACTTTCAACGAAAAATTAGTGGATAAATACAGAGGTATGGAAATAATGAGAAGGCTCATAGGAATCGCACAGTTACCATTATCTCTTTCCTTAGAGGAGAAAAAACACCTGTTAGAAAAAGCCAGAACACTTATTTTGTCCTAATGAAAAGCTTATTTCTCCCTCTTTTAGCATTACTTCTATCCACAGCATGCACTAGAAACCCCAAAGAACAAATTGAATTTACAGATCGGGAAGTGCCCGAACTTGGCATGACAGAAGCTCAACTGCACAACAAAGTTCTAGGTATGTTGGTGGGTTCAGCTTTGGGAGATGCTATGGGAGCGCCTACAGAAATGTGGTCCAGAGAAGATATCAACTTGCACTATGGTTTTGTGAAAAGTCTTGACTCTATGATTCGGGATGTTTCTCCGGAAGGAATATGGCTACCAAATCTCCCAGCAGGTGGCACCACTGACGACACACGCTGGAAAGTATTAACTGTAGATTATCTTCTATCTCAAAAAAGCGATGAACTAAATGCCAAAGATTTTGCTAGGGAAATTTTAAACACTTATGAATCATACACCGAAGAATTAAAATCCATAAAAGGTACTGAATCAGAACTATTTGAATCAGTTTACCTAAAGTTAGGATGGCTACAGGAATGGGCTAAAGTAAGCCAGCCATTTATCGATGAAAATTTAGTTGGATATGCGGATTCATTAGGAAAATTCTACGGCGGAGAGATGGTTTGCGCAGGATTACTCTACGCTCCTGCCTTAGGAGCTTACTTCCCCGGAAGTCCGGAGATGGCCTATCAGGAAGCTTACAAGCTTTCGTTTTATGACCTAGGCTATGCCAAAGACATTTCTGCCCAAGCAGCGGCGATGACGGCAGCGGGCATGAAGTTGGAGGCTACCAAAGAAGATTTACTAGCCTCTCTCCGATTAGACCCAGCTAAGTACTTTGAAAGCCGCTTAGTGGGAAGAACTGCCTATTCTATTTTAAAAAATGCACTTTGGATCTCTGCGGAAGCAGCAAAGCAAGACAGTTTGGGAAATCAACTTAAAGAAGAAAGTAAGGCCTTGCAGTTTGCCTTTGCGCAGCTAGACCAACACCTGCAGGACATGCCCTTTCATGCCGGAGAAATATGGCTTCAGACTCTCACAGCTATGATTTATTCTGATTTTGATTTTATGGGTACGTTAATTTTTTTAGTGAATTATGGTAGAGACAATGATACTACTGCAGCCCTTGCTGGCGGGATTTTAGGAGCTTACTATGGTTTTGACAATTTGCCGAAACTAGAACGGGAAAAAGTAATAAAGGTGAACAAGGAATTGTTAGGAATAGACTTAGAGCAAATCTCAAATGAGCTGACAGCGCATATGCTGGGGAAATAGTTTTGAATGATTAATTTACAATTTCCACTTCAATGACCAAGCAAATAAATCGTTGCGATGTCAGACTTTACCTTAGTGAACTTTGTGGTTGAATTAAAAATAAAAAAACCCCAAATCTTTCGATTCAGGGTTTGTGCACAAGAGGTCGGTTTAGAATTCAAATGTAAATTTTACGTGTTCTACCTTTTGCGTCTGTTACTTCGAAGTACACATCCTCAGGACTTACGCCATTCAATCTATAGTCTTTACGGAAGCCTCTTTCCTGATCTACAAGTTCCTTATGGATTAGTCTATCGTCGCTTGCTCTTTTAATTTTAACCTCCGTTCCAGCTTCTTCCAATCCAATAACTAATAGATTGACGGTATAATCATTGATCTTTTTACCGTAAGCCATCAACGGTAAAACAGTAGGTTTTGGCTCGACCTTTTCTACAGTTTCTACTGTATAGGTCACTTCCTCCTCCTCAGTTGAGATCATCACCTGATACTCTCCGCAAGGCAAGCTATTCAAATCATAAGGAACCAATAGATCTTCATTTGCTTTGACTCTACGAGAGTGCAGTTTTTTACCATTCATATCATAAATGGCAATTTTTGCTTTGCCCACCCCCTCATTTAGGTGTACAGCAATCTTTTTGTAGTTCGTATGAACTGATGAATTTGCTTTCAAATCTTCAGCATCAATAGCAAAAGTACTTGTAGCTAAAAGTCCGGCTAGTGCGAAAGTGAATAGAGTTTTCATAATAATGTTGGTTTAGAGTTATGCTTCTCCTTGTTGCGAAGCGCGTACCAACAGTGCCAGAAAGCCCCATTCAGCCTAGTTTGAGCAGAATTTCATTTTACAAAAATTAACATCCAAGCAAAATATAATTTGCTTTGTGAACATGTGACTAGGTTAAAACTGCCTTGTAAGTGATCGATTTACTATGAAATTGTATTGCACCCGAACAGTTGAGCATAGATTTAGGAAAAAAGCAGGTTACACTTTATTGTGAATGTTAGTAAAAATTAATTTTACAATAAATCGTAAGTACCTGAATCTAACTAATTTAAAAAACAAAAACCTGTACGCTCGTGTACAGGTCTTGTTCGCACAGATACATAAATTTGATTTATATCAAACTTTTTTTAGCTCTTGGGAGAGTGATTTTACCCGTTCTTTGATCTGAATATCAGAAATATCCAGATTCATAGAAGTTGCCTGGAGGAATTCATTGACGGCACCTTGGTGATCAGTGGATTTCCCTTCAGCCAGCGTCACATAGCGCATAGTAGTCCACAGGAGCGTTTTCAGTTGTGTCTCACTATCATCTGTCATGTAGTATTCCAAAATCACCGTGTTGTGATTATGCCAGATGATTCTACTCTTAATACGAACCCACTCACCCACCATCGCTGGCTTTACATAGGAAATATTATGATTGTAAATCACCCAAGCAGCCTGATATTTTTTGATGAAATCCATCATCTCCACTCCGTATAGCTTAGGAACCTGATCCTCCCGGGCATTGAAAAAGTAATCAAAATACTTAGCGTTGTTCAGGTGACGAAGTGGATCGCAGTCCTGAAATCTTATCAGCACTCTGCTTTCTGTCTCCTTGGGGTAATGTTTCTCTGGGTTATATTCAAACATGGTTAGTCAAGTATAGCTTTACTGTCAATTAATATCACTCCGGCTTCTTTTAGTTCCTCCAGCGCCTTTTCTCCGTCGACTGAATTTACATTCACGGCTTTGGTCGCATCTGTGATCAGGTATGTTTTGAAGCCTAGACTTACAGCATCCAACGCAGTGAACTTCACACAGTAATCCTGCGCAAGTCCAGTCACAAACACATTCATTATCCCTTCATTGTGCAGGAAATCTCCCAGCCCAGTATCTTCTCTTCGGGCATTGTCAAAGAAACCTGAGTAAGAATCCACTTCGGGATTAGTGCCTTTCTGGAAAATCGCCGTCCATTTGACGGGATTCAATTCCTCATGAAACTCAGCTCCTTCCGATCCCTGCACACAGTGAACTGGCCATAGAAATTGTGGCAAGCCGTTTAGCTCTATGGTATCTCCCACCTTTTTGCCTTCATGATTTGCTGCAAAGCTTCCATGATCAGCTGGGTGAAAATCCTGAGTAGCGACTATAAATGTAAATTGCTCCTGAAGGGAATTGATCACAGGTATGATCTCATCACCTTGGTTTACAGCCAAAGCTCCACCTGGAAGGAAGTCATTTTGCACATCCACTATGAGCAGCGCACTATTTTTCAGATTCATTGTCCTTGTCAATTTGTTTTGCTTTCAGTACCAATTCCATCCGTAGATGATGGAGATTTTCTTCCAAACCTATGGGATACAAATGCGGATTCACCAAACGCTTATGCGTTTTATCCAGCGATTCTAATTGCGCTTGTACCTTCTCCCTGATCTGATTGATGGTCGGCAGTTTATAGATCAACTTACCTTGGTTAAATATTGGTTTCAATAATATTTCTTCCTGATAAAAAGCCGGCATCATGCGCTTCCTTCTGGTCGGATCATTTGGATCTATGATCAAGGCCGCCTGTGGATTTAGCTCCTGATCTTCCAAGTAGATCATATCGGCTACTGCTTTTCCTTTGGAGAAAAAACGCTTCACCGTATGAACGCCTGGAATATTTATCTTTAGGGATTGCTGCGAAAGCTTGATTTTCGGTATCCATTCCCCATTTTCATTTTTAATGGCCGATAGCTTATAAACCCCTCCGAGTGCTGGCTGATCAAAGGCAGTTACCAGTTTTGTACCAACTCCCCAGACATTAATTGAAGCTTCCTGACCTTTCAGAGATGTGATGATATGCTCATCCAGATCATTGGACGCGACGATTTTGGCATCTGGAAACCCGGCTTCATCGAGCATTTCTCGAGCCACATTACTGAAATAAGCTAAGTCACCGGAGTCTATCCTGATTCCTACCATTTCTTTGCCTTTGCTTCGCAAAGCGTTTCCAACTTTGATGGCATTCCTGATTCCATTGACCGTGTCATAAGTATCAACAAGGAAAATGGACTGATCCGGAAAAGCATCTGCATAAGCTTCGAATGCTTCCAATTCTGTCTCAAAAGACATGATCCAGCTATGCGCATGAGTTCCTGACACTGGAATTCCAAAGAGTTTTCCCGCCATCACATTGCTGGTAGAAGAACAACCTCCAATATATGCAGCTCGGGATGCTGCCAGTCCCCCGTCAATTCCCTGAGCTCTTCTCAATCCAAACTCCAGAACTGGTTCACCCTGTGCAGCCAGATTAATCCTAGAAGCTTTGGTGGCTATCAAACTTTGGAAGTTGATGATATTGAGAAGTGGAGTTTCCAGCAGTTGACATTGGATCAAGGGACCTTTGACCCGTACCAAAGGTGTATTTGGAAAAACTACCGTTCCTTCTTCCACTGCATCTATATCGCAGCTGAATTTCATTTTTCTCAGATAATCCAAAAAGCCACTTTCAAAAAGTAGTTCTCCGTCTTTTCCTTGCATGGTAGCCAAGTAGCTCAGGTCTTCTTCGGAGAATTGGAAGTTTTTACAATAATCGACTATATAATCCAGCCCAGCAGCTATGGTAAATCCACCTTGAAAGGGATGCTTGCGAAAAAAAAGATTGAACACAGCTTCCTGTTCCGCCTTTCCAGATTTCCAATAGGCATAGGCCATCGTGAGTTGATAAAAATCTGTAAGAAGCGCCAGTGAGCCTTGATATAGGTCTTTCGTGATTTTCATTAGTTGTAATTAGCTTAATTCAAAAATAACCTGCTTTCCCTTCCTGTCCAATTCACCTAAGAAACTTGCTTCACCCGCATATTCAGTAGAATCCCTAGTAGTACTAGTCCCATTCCTACATAAACCAGCGCGCTGAATGTCTCATCAAAGAAGAAGAAACCGAAAATCAAAGCGTAAACTATTCCTATATAGGTAAGGCTGGCGACCTTGGAAACATTGGCATTTTGATATGCAATTGTCAAGAAATACTGTGCGGTCTGTGTACAAATCCCGATGAACAATAATATCGCCCAGTCCCAGCCTACTGGATTCACCCAGCCAAATGCTGAAACGATCAAAGCAAAAGGCAAGGTGACCAATGGAAAATAGAAAATGATCACCAGAGGATGCTCCGTATTTTTCAATTTGCGGATAACATTGTAAGCAAGGCCTGAGAATATGGCAGAGATAATTCCAATCGTGGCCCAAAATAGATCCACCCGCGCATCTACACCCTGAATCACCAGAACTCCCGCAAAAGAAATGGCAAAGAACAAGAACTGAATCGGCTTAACTTTTTCTTTTAGCAAGAAAACGCCAAAGAGTGTAGTGAAAATCGGGGATAAATATTGAATGGTGACCGCACTCGCCAAAGGAATATTTTGCAAGGTATAGAAGAAGGAAATCAGCCCAATCGAGCCGACCACACCACGGATAATTAACCACTTTTTATTATTCCCAAACACATTTACCTTCTGCTTTTTCAGAACCAAGTAACTGAATACCAAAGAGAAAATAGATCTAAAAACTATGATTTCTATGGCGGGAATATGAGGAATGTACTTGACTGAGACATTCATCAGAGCGAAAAATATTCCAGCCATAAGCATGGCCTGGACACTGTTAATCTTCAAAATAGTTGCTTTTCAAGGTGATGTTTTTCTAAGGAAATTAGCTGGTCAATAGTTCAAAAACTTTTCAAAATCTCGCCTTCGTCACGAACCATTCTATCACACTTTGGTTTTATTCACTATGGCATTGAAAACAGGAACACAAGCACCGGAATTTAATCTGAAATCCACAGGAGCAAAATCAATAGATTCTTCCAAGGATTTGAAAAACAAAGCATTCATACTTTACTTTTATCCCAAGGACTTCACAAAAGGATGTACTGCAGAAGCCTGTGAATTCAGAGATCAGTTTGAAGCTTTTCGGGATCTGGATATCCCCGTCCTAGGAATCAGCAGGGACGATATAGAAACTCACGAGCGATTCAAAAAAGAACATAAACTTCCTTTTGACCTACTTTCTGATCCAGCCGGTGAAGTTTGCAAAGCCTATGACGCACTTGTCCCTCTCATCAAAATGCCAAAACGGATTACGTATTTGATAGATAGGGATCATAAGATTGCAGCTGTGTTTTCTGATATGTTTGAGTCCAAGGGACATATCGAGGCGATGCTGAAGAGTCTGGAGAAGTAAGGAATTCTTGGGGGGGGCCAACGTATTTGAATCTCCCGCAAAGGCGCCAAGTCGCAACATTTTATAACCTCTAAAAGCTTTTTCTGACCTCGAAGATTCTGTGTTATCTCTTTTATAGCTTGAGAAAACCAGACTTCGATTCAGCTCAGACTAACAGAGGTATAGGTCTAAAGACTTTCGTAACAAAGGGAGAAATCAATGCCGCCATTCGTGCTCACGAATGGCAAGCTTGCATAATTTATTTCGGTTTGTGAGACACAAACCCAGGCTCGAGTCACGAACGGCTAATTTCTGTAATACATTTCAGTTTGTGGAGACACAAACCGAGGCAAAAGAATCATTTCGGTGAAGGAACTTTCAATTCAGCTTTTTCGGGAACTGAGAAATCTCTTTTCTCTTTTTCTTGAATCTCCCTTCCTAATCTAACGTCTAAAATCTCAAAGAATCAACCCATCTTTCATCACAACCTTCCGATCGGCCATTTCAGCTAGTTCCTCGTTGTGCGTGACGATCACGAAGGCTTGGCCAAGTTCTTTGCGAAGGGTGAAAAACAATTCATGTAATCCTTTAGCATTTTGGGTATCCAGATTTCCACTAGGCTCATCTGCAAAAACCACTGCTGGACTATTGATCAATGCCCGAGCTACAGCTACTCTTTGCTGCTCTCCGCCTGAAAGCGTGGAAGGTTTGTGATCCAAGCGATGTGAGATTCCAAGCAATTCTGCCAATTCACCAGATTTCTTGCTTAATTTCTCAGGGGAAGAATTTCCGATTAATCCAGGAATCATGATATTTTCCTGCGCCGTGAACTCCGGCAAAAGATTATGAAATTGAAAAATAAAGCCAATCCGCTCATTTCTGAATTTGGCTAATTCATCGCCCTTCAGATTCAGGAGCATTTTACCATCCATCTCCAACGTTCCTTGATCTGGATGATCCAACGTTCCCAGAATATGTAATAAGGTACTTTTCCCTGCTCCTGAGGAACCGACTATGGAAACAATTTCAGAAGTTAAAATTTCCAGATCTACTCCTTTTAATACTTGTAGGTTTCCATAGGATTTATGGATTCCGTTGGCTTTCAGCATGCTAACATTTTTTATCCTTCCAAAAATAGGACAAATGCCTATCTCTGTAGGGAATTAACGGCTTTTTTTACAGAAAAAGGAAAAACTCGGGTTTGATTTATCGAGTCTTAGGGCTTAACTTCGGGCAAAAATTTCCCAAGGATGGAATCTATCATGACTGAAAGGTCAAAGGGTTAGAAACCCCACCCATGAGAGATTCCAAGTGACATTTGAGAAAAAAATCATACACACATGAATATTCACGAATATCAGGCTAAAGAAGTATTAAAAGGTTACGGAGTTCGTATTCAGGAAGGTATAGTCGCCGACACACCTGAAGCAGCTCATGAAGCAGCCGTTAAGTTGAACGAGCAAACCGGTACTAGCTGGTATGTGATCAAAGCTCAGATTCACGCGGGTGGTCGAGGCAAAGGCAAAGTCAACGAAACCGGATCCAACGGAGTTGTTCTAGCCAAGAAATTGGAAGATGTCTCTGAAAAGGCTAAAAATATCCTTGGTGGCACCTTGGTGACTCACCAGACTGGCCCAGAGGGAAAAGTTGTAAATAAAGTTTTGATTGCTGAGGATGTATATTATCCAGGTGCATCTGAGCCAAAGGAATATTACCTGTCTATCCTATTGGACAGAGCTACTGGTAGCAATGTAATCATGGCCTCTACCGAAGGTGGAATGGACATCGAGGAAGTTGCGGAAAACACTCCTGAGAAAATCATGAAAGAGTGGATCGACCCTAAAGTTGGTCTTCAGCCATTCCAAGCTAGAAAAGTAGCTTTCGGATTAGGTCTTTCTGGTACTGCGTTCAAAGAAATGGTGAAATTCATCACTGCTCTTTACAATGCTTACGAAGGAACTGATTCTTCTCAGTTTGAGATTAACCCAGTATTGAAAACGTCTGACGATAAGATCTTGGCAGTAGATGCTAAAGTGAACATCGACGACAATGCACTTTACAGACAAAAAGGATTGGCAGCATTGAGAGATGTGGCTGAAGAAGATCCATTGGAAGTAGAAGCTGGTGAATCAGGATTGAACTATGTGAAACTTGACGGAAACGTAGGTTGCATGGTGAATGGTGCTGGGCTAGCAATGGCTACTATGGACATGATCAAATTGGTAGGTGGTGAGCCTGCTAACTTCCTAGATGTAGGAGGAGGGGCAAATGCTACTACTGTAGAGGCTGGTTTCAGAATCATTCTTCAGGATCCAAATGTAAAAGCAATCCTTATCAACGTATTCGGTGGTATCGTAAGATGCGACAGAATCGCTAGCGGTGTGGTAGAAGCTTACAAATCTATTGGAGACATTAGAGTTCCTATTATCGTAAGACTTCAAGGAACTAATGCTGCAGAAGGAGCAAAAATCATTGATGATTCAGGATTGAAAGTATTCTCTGCAATCACGCTGAAAGAAGCTGCTGACAAAGTACAGTCTGTACTTGAATCATAATATAAAAGTGTACTGAAGAGCAATCTTCAGTACTTTCTGCACTCGTAGTTCAACTGGATAGAATATCAGATTTCGGCTCTGAGGGTTGAGGGTTCGAATCCTTCCGAGTGCAC